>NZ_MTBG01000001.1 GCF_002119405.1 Pseudoruegeria sp. SK021
GGTTCAGATCCGAGCGGCCGTGCTGAACCGGTTCACGGCCCTCGGAATACCCGTCACGAAATCCGTAGGATAAGTGTGTCTGGGGAAAGGGGGAATGCGGCCCGTTTCAGTTTTGCGCAACAGCGCCTCTTATATGTCTTTTCGGTCGGCCCGCGTGAGGCCTTGAACCCGCCTGAAATGCTGTGCCGTTGCCGCCCCGATCCAATGGGGCCGGATGGGCACAAGTTGCCGTGCCCGAGACGACACCTGCCCACCAAATATGGCGGTTCCGACCGTTGCCCTGCGGACGCCATCCGCACGCAGTCTCAATCCCGGTCGCTTTGCCACGCTTGATCGTGGCCCGTGAAAGGCATAGTTCCGTCGGGAATAACGCGCTTGCGTCCATTTGGACAAAGCGCAGACTCTCAACGGGAAATAGAAATTGGGATCGCTCGCGCGACGCAGGCATTCCAAATTGGGCGGCCCGCCCCGGGAAAATAAGATGAGAACCAAGCACCACTCGAACAGAGATCGCGCACCGATCCGGGTTGCGGCAGCATTGTTTGTCACCCTTCTGATGGCCTCGCCGTTGGTTGCCCAAGCGCCGGGGGGCGGGGAACGCCCGCCCGCCGCGGTCACCGTGGTGACATTGTCGGCAACCGACGCGACCTTGACCGCCACCCTGCCCGGCAGGGTTGTTGCATCCGGCATTGCCGAGGTCCGGCCACAGGTTGATGGCATCATCGTCGAACGGACCTTCCATGAAGGCGATGAAGTCGCCTTGGGGGATCCGCTCTATACCATCGACGCGGCCACCTATCAGGCAAGTGTTGCGGCGGCACGTGCGCAGGTCACCCAAGCCGAAGCGCAACTGCGGACAGCCACGAACGATTCCAAGCGGCTTGAAGAACTCATCTCACGCAAAATCGCCAGCGAACAGAATTACGAGACTGCGATTGGCCAACGGGACAGTGCCGCCGCCGCCCTGCAATTGGCACAGGCCCAATTGCAGACCGCGGAAATCAACCTTGATCGCACCACGGTGCGCGCGCCACTGTCGGGCTATATCGGCCGCACCCTGACCACCCAAGGCACGCTGGTCACCAGTGGACAGGCCCAGCCGCTGGCGGTGATCCGCAAGATCGATCCGGTGTATGTCGACGTCACGCAATCCGCCGCCGAGATATTGGACTGGCGCCGGGGCTTGATGACCAACCGTCTGGCCAATGCCGCGCCAGAGGTGGTGCTGACTTTGGCCGACGGCACGCTCTATGATCATCACGGCCTGCTGACCGTCGCAGAGACCAACGTGAACGAACAAACCGGCGTTGTCACCTTGCGGCTGGAATTCCCCAATCCCGACAAGCTGTTGCTTCCTGGCATGTATGTCCAGGTCGACTTGCCGCAAGGCGTTGCCGAGAATGTGGTCCTCGCCCCTCAAGAAGGCGTGTCTTATGACCGGCGCGGCCTGCCCGTGGCGATGGTCGTCAATGCCGAGAATGTGGTCGAGCAACGCGATCTGGAGGTCCTGCAAGCCCGTGGGTCCGACTGGATCGTCCGCTCCGGCCTGTCGGCAGGAGATCGGCTGATCGTCGAAGGTCTGCAAAAGACCGCGCCGGGTGCGACTGTCGCCCCGGAAGAACGCGGTTCGGCTCAGCCCGCCGCCGCACCAGCCGACGCTGGCTGACCCGGAAAGGATCGCACCATGGCGCGCTATTTCATCGACCGCCCGGTCTTCGCTTGGGTGATTGCAATTCTGATCATGGGGATAGGCGCGCTTGCGGTCTTTACCCTGCCGATCGCTCAATACCCCCAGATTGCCCCCCCCTCTGTCTCGGTGGCAGCAACATATCCCGGCGCATCGGCGGAAACGGTGGAATCCACCGTCACGCAAGTGCTGGAACAACAACTGACCGGGCTGGACGGTCTGCGCTATATGTCGTCGTCGTCAACGGCATCTGGCAGCGCCGCGATTTCCTTGACCTTCGAGACCGGAACCGACCCCGATATCGCGCAGGTGCAGGTCCAGAACAAACTGTCCCAAGCCTCGGCCCTGTTGCCAGAGGCCGTGCAACGACAGGGGGTTCAGGTGACCAAGGGCTCGGCCGGGTTCCTGATGGTCATTGGCCTGATTTCCGAAGATGGCGCGCTTGAGCAGGTCGATCTGTCGGACTTCCTCAACTCGAACGTCGTGGATGAGATCAGTAGGATCGAAGGGGTCGGCGGCGTTCAGGTCTTCGGCGCGCCCTATGCCATGCGCATCTGGCTGGACCCATCGAAACTGGCCGCCTACGAATTGGCCCCATCAAATGTGGTCAGCGCGGTGTCGGCGCAAAACGCGCAAATCTCGGCCGGACAGTTCGGCTCGTTGCCCGCTGTTGACGGCCAGCAATTGAACGCGACCATTACCGCCCAGTCCCTGCTGCGCACGCCCAGCGATTTTGAACAGATTGTCCTGCGCTCGGAAACCGACGGCGGCTTGGTTCTGTTGCGCGATGTTGCCCGGGTCGAGGTTGGCGCCGAAAATTATGCCGCGATCTCGCGATTCAACGGCCAACCGGCAACCGGTCTGGCAGTGCGTCTGGCTGCGGGGGCGAATGCCCTTGATACCGCCGAACTGGTCAAGGCCCGCATGGCCGAACTAGAGGCGTTCTTTCCGCCGGGGGTCGTCTATACTATCCCGTTCGACACCACCCCCTTCGTGCGCATCTCAATCGAGCAAGTGGTCCATACCCTGTTCGAAGCCATTGGCCTCGTCTTTCTGGTGATGCTGCTGTTCCTCGGCAATTTCCGCGCCACCCTGATCCCGACATTGGCGGTACCAGTTGTGCTTCTGGGCACCTTCGGGGTGTTGCAGGCGTTCGGCTTCAGCATCAACTCTCTCACCATGCTGGCGCTGGTTCTGGCCATCGGGTTGCTGGTGGATGACGCCATCGTCGTGGTCGAAAACGTTGAACGGATCATGCATGAAGAGGGCTTAAGCCCGCGCGAAGCCACCCGAAAATCCATGGGCCAAATCACCGGCGCATTGATCGGGATCGCGTTGGTGCTGTCGGCGGTGTTCGTGCCGATGGCGTTCTTCGGCGGCTCCACCGGTGTGATCTATCGCCAGTTCGCCATCACCATTGTTTCGGCCATGGCCCTGTCAGTCGTCGTCGCCCTGACCTTAACCCCTGCCCTGTGCGCAACGATGTTGAAGCATCCCCGCGACCACACGCCATCGCGCGGCATTTTCCGGTTGTTCGGGCAACTGTTCGCGCCGCTGAAGTATCTGGGAAACCAGTTCCAGCGCGGCTTTGACAAGCTGACCGGCGGCTACGGCAATTCTGTCGATTACATCATTCGCCGCCCCTTACGGATCGGCTTGATCTATCTTTGTCTTGCCGGGGCGATGGCATGGATGTTCATCCAGACCCCCACCGGCTTTCTGCCGGATGAGGATCAGGGCATCATGTTCGTCTTCGTGCAAGGCCCGTCAGGAGCCACCGCCGAGCGGACGCTTGAGGTCATGAAGCAGATCGAGACCCATTTCCTGGAGGCCGAATCCGAAAACGTCGACTCGCTGTTTACTGTCGTCGGCTTCAGCTTTGCGGGGGCCGGTCAGAACGTCGGCCTCGGCTTTGTACGGATGAAGGACTGGGAAGAGCGTCTGCGCCCAGATCAATCCGTACAAGCCACCGCAGGTCGGGCCTTTGGCGCCCTCAGCCAGATCCGCGATGCGCTGGTGTTCCCGATCGTGCCGCCCGCGGTGATCGAACTTGGCAACGTTTCAGGCTTTGACGTCTACCTGCAAGCCCGTGGCGGCCAAACCCATGAGGAATTGCTGGCAGCCCGCAACCAGATGCTGGGCATGGCGGCGCAAAGCCCGGTGATCGGCTCGTTGCGGCCCAACGGGTTGGAAGATTCGGCGCAATTTTCCCTCGACATTGATTGGCGCAAGGCCGGGGCGATGGGCGTCAATCCGCAGGATGTCTCGGCATTGCTGACCACCGCTTGGGCGGGCAGCTATGTCAACGATTACCTCGATCGTGGGCGGATCAAGAAAGTCTATGTTCAGGGCGATGCCGAGTCGCGCCGCAACCCGGAAGACATTGAACGCTGGCGTGTCACCAACGCGACGGGCGGTTTGGTGCCGTTTTCGAACTTTGCGGAAGGCACGTGGCGGTTCGGACCGCAGGGCCTGTATCGGTATAACGGCGTGCCCGCGATGCAGCTTCAGGGCCAGCCCGCCGCCGGAATAACCACCGGCGAAGCAATGCTCGAGATGGAACGTCTAGCCGGTCAACTGCCGCAGGGCTTCGATCTGTCATGGACCGGACTATCGCTGGAAGAACGTGAAACCGGCGGACAGGCCCCCTTGCTTTATGCGCTGTCGCTGGCGGTGGTGTTCCTCAGCCTCGCCGCGCTTTACGAAAGCTGGGTCATCCCGGTGGCCGTAATGCTGGCGATGCCGCTGGGTGCGCTTGGGGCCCTGCTTGGGGCCTATTTCGGCGGATTTTCCAACGACGTGTTCTTTCAGGTTGGCCTGTTGACCACCATCGGTCTGACCGGGAAAAATGCAATCCTGATCGTGGAATTCGCCCGGGCACGGCAAGAGGACGGGATCGAACTGTTCACCGCTGTGAGCGAGGCCGCGCGCCAACGGTTCCGTCCGATCATGATGACCTCTATGGCGTTCTCGCTTGGGGTGACCCCGCTGGTCCTCAGCACCGGGGCGGGGGCGGCAGGCCGCAACGCGATCGGCGCGTCGGTTCTGGGCGGCACCCTGTCCGCGACGCTTCTTGGGGTGTTGTTCGTTCCGCTGTTCTACACTTTAATCCGGCGCATTCTGCCACTGAAAGTCGAACCAAAGGCCGCGCCGAACCCCAGTTCGGCGCACAGCTAAACACAGCGCAGCGGGGTCGTCTGGCCCCGCTGCGACCCTTCGGAATGGGCCCGCTCAGTGTTTCAGCAAATTCACCGCACCGCCTGAAATCAGACTGGCGACATCCACCAAGGCCCGCGGAACCTGCATCCCCCCCGGCGCTGCCAGATATTGCGGGGTCCAGACGGGACCGAATTTTTCCTTAAAGGCCCGCAGACCGTCGAAATTATAGAACTCATCGCCGCGACGGTAGATGAAGGTGCCAAACCGGTTCCAAGTCGAGGCCAGCGGATGATCGGCAAGACCCGACAGCGGCGCCGCCCCAAGCGAGAACCACATATAGCCCTGCGCTTTGGCCTCAAGCATGATCCGGGCAAACAGCGCATCCATCAGCACGTTCGACACACCCGGCAAATAGCGCATCAGGTCCACCGACATCTCCGTGCCCACCGGCCCGCGCAACAAGTTGGCAAAGGCAACAATCGCGCCGTCCTTGCGCATCACCGCGCAATCAAACTCGGCAATATAACGCGGATCAAACCGGCCCAGAGAAAAGCCTTTTTCCTGCCCCGATTTCTCTGCCAGCCATCGATCCGACACCAGCTTCAACTCGGGCAGAACCGCCGGGACATCGGCTTTGGGGATCACTTCGAACAGCAAACCATCCCGCTCGGCCCGGTGCACCCCATAGCGCAGATCGTGGCGGGCCTTGCCCTCAAGCGTAAAATCGGCCAGCCGAACGCGCGCCAGTTCGCCGGTTTTCAGCAAGGCCAGACCAAGATCCAGATACAGCGGGAAATTCGCCGAAGTCACGGCGTAAAAGACCGGCCGCCCCCCGGCACGATCAGCCATCTCGGCCAGTTTCCAGACCAGTTCCCGACCCGCCTCGGGGGCGCCGACAGGATCGCCAAGCGATACCCAACTGCGCCCCGAAACGGCGTACATCAGAAACGCTGTGCCTGCCTCATCCACTAAAAACCGCTTGTCGCCCAGCAGCGCGATCTGCGCTTGGGTGTTGGGCCATGAGGTCAAAATATCCCGGACGGATTGGGGAATGGCATCAGCGCCCTTTCGCGTCTGCACCGGTCTATTCAACAAGGAATCAGCCGCAATCGCTGCGATGACAACCGCCAGCCCCATGGTCGCGCGCAAGAATCGCGGCGCATCGCCCGACCACGCAAAGCGCCACCACAGATCGGCCCGGTAATCCACATTGCGGAACGCGATGATCCCGATCAGGGTCAGACTGATCAGGACCATCGCCAGCAGGGCCAGCCAACTGGGGCTGGGCCGGAAATCACGCCAATCCCCCTTGCGATGAAAGGCACCGCGAAACACGATCAGCAGAACCGCGATGCCGGACAGCAACAGCGCCGCCTCCCAATGCGCGCCTCGAAGCATGGAAAACGCAGCGCCGCTGACCAACAGGACCGTCGCGGTGATCCGCGCCAAAGCGATCCGTTTCAGCAGGCCCCGCGCCAATATCAACAAGAACAAACCGGTCAGACTGGCCAGAAGATGTGAGGCCTCGGAAAAGGGCAAGGGCACCACGTCGCGAAGCGCGTCCATCCGGCTGCCCTCGCTGGGCAGGCTGCCGCTGAGCATCAGCACCAACCCGCCCACAAAGACGAGCCCGGCCAGAACCGGCGCCGCCACCGGATTGAGCCGCCGCACGGTCGTGCGAGAGAACCGCAAGATCGGGTCCTGCGCCCGGATGCCTTCGAACGCGGCCAGCGCGCCTGCGGCAATTACCAACGGCACGAAGTAATAAATCAGCCGGTAAATCACCAGCGCGGCAAGGGCTTCGGGCTGTGTCCCCGCCCCCAACCCCAGCAGCACGGTCGCCTCTAACACGCCAAGCCCACCGGGGACGTGACTGGCACTTCCGATCATAACCGCCGCCAGATACAGGGTCACGAAGACGGGAAAACTTGGCAGAATATGGTGCGGCATCAAGACATAGAGCGATCCCGCAGCGGCGGTAATGTCGATCACCCCGACCACCAGCAGCACCAGCGCCGCCCGCCCAGTGGGCAGCGGCAAGTGCCACTTGCCCAGCGTCATCGACCGATTTGACCGCCAGAGCCATGCCAAAACCCCGACAAGACCCACCAGAAGGATAATCCCGACTGCGCGATTAGCATAGGGCAACACCTGATTCAGGAGCGGCACCCCATGCGGATCCATCACCAGCGTCATGCCCACAATGAGGGCAATCGACAAATAGAGCGACGAAAACGCCAATCCGACAATCTTTCCCACGTCCGACACATCCAACCCAAATGCGGCGTAGATTCGATAGCGAACAGGCCCCCCGACCAGAACGTGAAACCCCATGGTGTTGGACACGGCAAACGCAGTTGCCCCGGCAAACATCGCCACCCGCGTCGGCACCCGTCCCGGTGCAACCCGCCGCGACGCCACGACGTCATAAAAGGCCATGCCCGCGTAGCTGATCAGGGTCAGACCGGCACAGAGCCACATCAACCGGTGCGGCATCGTTTCAACGGCGTGCCGAATATCATCCAGATGCACCCGCCCGGTAATGGAATGGATCACAAAAGCCGATAGCGCGGCCAAGGCCAGCGCCGCCAGCGGCCCCAGAACCCGGGGCTGGGTCAGCCGCTGCACCAAGCTGCGGTGCGGTTCGTCACGCGGATCAACGGTCTTGGTCACGGCCCAGAACTTCCAAAATGTCCATTTTTCGCTGCGGCATCTCCGATAGGCGCACCCATTGCCATAGCAAAGGGTCGTCCGACTTCCCATGCACTTGTCGACTCTCCCGTTCGGCCTTCAACTTGATGCCGCAGTCACTTTTTGTACGCAGGCGAACTGTGTCATCCTGACGGTGCTGGCTCATCACGATCAGCAAGGACTGCACCGCCGCGATTCGCGGCAGCGCAAGATTAAACGAGATATAAGGATAGGGATCGAAGGTTTCGGCCCACCCCAGCCAACCATATGCCCATCGTCCCATTTGCATGGTTGATCTAGGATCGGCATTGTCCCGAACGCCGATGGCGCCGGATCACTCCATCGGGACCTGAACCTCCAACACCCGGTCGATTGCCACTTGGGTCCCTTTTGAGAACTCAAGCGGGCACGCATAGGATGCCCCGGTCAGCACCGATGCGTTGAATGCGGCAACCTGCAACTCATAGTGCCGCGCCATGGGAAACCGTTCGGTCACGACCGTCTGTCCGGCCTGATGCAATTCGACTCGGGCCTCACCAAAGCTTTGGGGGTTGAACGGGGCGGTCAGCTTGATCACACCGTCTTCGCCGTGGAAATTCATGTCCTGACGGGGATGCATTCGGGTCGAGATCAGCGCACGATAACTCGCGCGTCCGAACATGCCGCCGATTTCGGTTACCACGTCGCAGCCAGCATCCCAGCGAATGCGCGCCGAGATATCAGACGGCTCTTGCCCGGTAACGAACCGGGTCGCACCCAGCACATAGACACCAATATCGCGCAGCGCCCCGCCGCCCATCGCCGCCTGATTGCGGATATTGCCAGCGTCCCGGTTCATAAAGCTGAAGACGCCGTCGACATGGATCATCGGACCGATCGCACCGCCGGAAATCAGGTCCCGCACACGCTGCCATTGGGGGTGAAAGACGATCATGAAGGCTTCGGCGGCCAACTTGTTCGCCGCGTCCCGTGCCGCGATCAGCGTGTCAATTTCGGGGGCTGTCATCGCCACCGGTTTTTCGGTCAGGACATGCTTACCATGGGCCAACGCCTTTTGGGTCCATGGCACATGCATTGTGTTGGGCAAGGGAATATAGACCGCGTCGATTGCCGGATCGGCCAGCAGTGCATCGTAGCTGTCATGAACCCGCATCTCAGGCGCGATCTGGCGAAACGGAGCGGCCTTGTCTGGCGAAGACGTCGCCAGCGCGACCAGTTGCCCGCCCGGTGCCGCGTGCAGCGCCGGACCCATGTGGTTCCGAGCGAAATTAGACGCCCCTAAGATACCCCAATTCACGTGATCCATAACCCACCTCTTGTGCTGCGTCCGGGACAACGAACCGGACCTGTGCATGAGGTCAAAGGTCTATCACTGATCACGAATTCCGCAAGGCACGCACGCAGGGGCGCCGGGCGACCTTGCGTGCATTGGATAGGCGTTAGATTGTGCCAATCAGGCCTTTTTCCGCGGCCAGATCGCGCATCCGCTTTTGCAGTTTTTCAAATGCCCGGACTTCAATCTGGCGGATGCGTTCCCGGCTGACCTCGTATTGCGTTGACAGATCTTCAAGCGTGATTGGTCGATCCTGAAGGCGTCGTTGCAGCAGAATGTCTTTCTCGCGCTCGTTCAAAACATCCATTGCTTCGGCAAGAAGTTCGCGGCGCACACTTAATTCGTCGGCTTCCTCGTAATTGCCAGCCTGATCGGCGCCCTCGTCCTCCAACCAATCCTGCCACTGAGTCGCGCTGTCATCATCAGACCCAACCATCGCATTCAACGAGGCATCGCCGCCCGACAGGCGACGGTTCATCGAGATGACCTCATCCTCGGTGACGTTCAGATCATTGGCGATCCGGGCGACGTTTTCGGGGCGCAGATCGCCCTCTTCCAACGCACCAATCCGGTTTTTCGCCTTGCGAAGGTTAAAGAACAGCTTTTTCTGCGCCGAGGTGGTGCCAAGCTTCACCAGCGACCACGAGCGCAGGATGTATTCTTGAATGCTGGCACGGATCCACCACATAGCATAGGTGGCCAGACGGAAGCCCTTTTCGGGATCGAAGCGCTTGACCGCCTGCATCAGACCAACATTGGCCTCAGACACCACTTCGGCCTGCGGCAATCCGTAACCGCGATAGCCCATGGCCAGTTTTGCCGCCAAACGCAGGTGCGATGTTACCATCTTATGCGCCGCCTCGGTATCCTGATCTTCCACCCAGCGCTTGGCCAGCATGTATTCTTCTTCCGGCTCAAGCATCGGGAACCGGCGAATCTCTTGGAGATAACGGTTCAGTCCCTGTTCCGGGGATGGCGCTGGCAGGTTCGCGAAATTGGCCATGATCTGTCCTTCTGTCCGTTCTTTCCTTTTTATACGACGTATGCCGCCATTCCCGTCGCGACAAGGAATGTTACTGTGCGCTGACGAACACGTCATTCCCCCGCGGTAACGGAAGAGTGAGACTGCCCCGTTAACGCAAGGAAAGGATCAATTGTTCCATATCAGGCGGCAGAGGGGCGTCGAAGTCGTGACGAACCCCGGTCACCGGATGGATAAACCCCAGTGAGGCCGCGTGCAGGGCTTGCCGGGGAAATGCGTCAACCGCGGCCATGGCCGCCGGGGAAAAGGCTTTGGCTGACATCCGCCGCCGTCCGCCATAGGTCTGATCCCCGATCAGCCCGTGTCCGGCATGGGCCATATGCACCCGGATCTGATGGGTGCGCCCGGTTTCCAGCCAGCAATCGATCAACGCCACCCCTTCAGGATCGCCAAAGGCTTCCACCACTCGGGCACGGGTCACGGCGCGACGGCCCTTTGAAACTTGTACCGCCTGCTTTTGCCGGTCTGCCGGATGACGCCCCAGCAAGGTGGCGATCCGCAGGATATTGCCCGGCTCAAACCCTACCCCACGCAAGCCGCGCAAGCGGGGATCGCCCGCATCTGGCACCCCATGCACCACGGCCCGGTAGTGACGGGTCACGGTATGCGCCTCGAACTGCGCCGCCAGACCGTGATGCGCCTTATCAGTTTTCGCCACCACCAGCAGTCCGGACGTGTCTTTGTCGATCCGGTGAACGATGCCCGGGCGACGTTCGCCGCCAATCCCCGACAGGCTGTCGCCACAATGGGCCATCAATGCATTCACCAGAGTGCCCGAAGGCGATCCCGGCGCCGGATGCACCACCATGCCAACCGGCTTATCGACGACGATCAGATCCGCGTCCTCAAAGACCACTGACAGGGGAATATCCTCAGCCACCAAATCGGTCTCATCACCGGTTGTGACCGTCAGTTCCAGCACATCGCCCTCAGACACCCGCGCCTTTGGGCTATCCAGAACTTGCCCATCACGGCGCACCGACCCATCGGCAATCAGCCGCATCAGCCGAGACCGGCTGAGGTCTTCGGCGGCAGACACATCCCGCGCCAACGCTTTATCAAGGCGGTTGGGCGGATCGGCAGCGATGGTAACGGTCAGATGGCGGGTCGTAGACATATCTATGCTCGGCAAGGGCGGTTCGGCTTCGTCTACGCCTCCTGCCCGGGCTTGTCATCCACTTCCCATCGAAACCGGGCTCACGGCGGCGGCCAAGCCACTTTCCATTGTCGCGCCCGTGCCCTATGCCCAACGTTCAAGGACCATCCGGGCCCGCCCGTCATTCTCGAACCGCGAGCGACCTTTCATGATCGACAATCAGCACTCAATTCAAGAGCCCGCGAACCTGCGGTTTTTGCGCCGTCTGATCACCGGGCTGACCGCGACCATGATCATCGGGATCGCCACCATCGTCGTCCTGCTGGTGCTACGCCTCTCAGGGGCCGAGCCGGTGCCGCTGCCGACCGAGATCACCCTGCCAGAGGGGCAGACCGCAACCGCCGTCACCTATGGGCCGGACTGGTACGCGGTGGTCACCCAGAGTGCCCAGATCCTGATTTTCGACCGCAACACCGGCGCTTTGCGCCAACAGATCCAGATCACACCGGCACCGCAGTAGCGCCAAAGGGACGATCCCGCATGAACCACAGCCTTCATTTTGACCCCAATCCTGAAGTCAAAGATCGCCATGTCGGCACGGCAGGCGTCGTGATGCGCAACTCGGACACGGCACAGCCATGACCGACCCACATCCCCCCAAGCGCAATCGCCGCGGCGTGCTTGCACTGGCGGCGGGCGCGGCCTTCATCGTCGGCCTGCCCCAGATCTGGAGCCGCCTGAAACCGGCCCCACGGGCGCAGCCACATCCGACCTTGCCGGGGTTCCTCGTTCTCGACGCGGGCCCGATTTCAGGCGGCTTTGATCCGTTCGCCGGGCTGATCGATCCCAACGCCGACCGAATTTTGGCGCGCCAGCCGCAGGATGTTTGCACCGCCCTGTTCCAAACGCCACTGCGCCCCGGCGCCGTGCCGGTTGCGTTCTTCACCGACATCAATTGCCCGTATTGTCGAGAAATGGAAAACTGGCTCGCAGGCCTGTCGCCGGATCAGGTCGCCGTCACATGGCATGACCTGCCGCTGCTTGGCCCCTCATCCTTGGCTGGGGCCCGGGCGATTGGCGCGGCAAAACGACAAGGGGCCGAGGCGGCCCTGCGCGCGCGCCTGCACCGGACCCGATTTCAACCTGACGCAGCCTATCTGACGGCGTTGGCCGATGGGTTGGGCCTTGATGCGCCGCAGATGTTGGCAGACCTGACCGCGCCGACCGTCGAAACCCGCATCGCCGAAAGCCTCGGGTTAGCCGACGCGTTCGGCATTGCCGGGACACCTGCTCTGGTGGTGGGACGAACGCTGGCCGTGGGCAATCGCACTCAGCAAGCCTTTGATAGCCTCGTGTCCGACGCTTGGGCCGACCGGGCCAACTGGCCCTGCCCAGGTTAAGCCATCACCGCATCGGCATCGATGCTCACTGCGCGACCTTCTTGCGCCGAGACCTGCGCCGCCTGCCCCATGACCACGGCCATCAGCCCATCCAAAAGCCCAACCTCGGGCTGGCTGTTGCCGCGAACCACATCCAGAAACCGCTGATGCTGATAAAAGGTCGCGCCGTTGTGATCCCCAGCGGCCAATAGCGCCGGGTCCACCGGCACCTGGCGGACGATTGGTGCCTTCGGAAAGCGCGGACTGCGGATCACCAAAGGCAGCGGGGCCTGCGCCGGATCACCGGGCCAAAACCGCAGCGGCCCGGGCACTTTGGCTTCAATCTTGCCCAATGGCCCGACGACGGAAATCTCTTCCTGAAACTCGCTGCCTTCGGCAAACATGCACAGATCCAACATTGCCCGCACGCCGTTGGCAAAATCGACAATGACAAAGGCGTTGTCCCAAATGTCGGGGGGACCATCGCGCAACGTTTCATCCAGATGGTTCACCGCCTGACTGCCCGAGGCCATCACCCGCACCGGTTCCGCACCGACGATCAAGCGCATCAGGTCAAAGAAATGACAGCATTTCTCGACCAACGTCCCACCAGTGCGGCTGTTATGGCGGTTCCAATGGCCGACCTTGTGCAGGAACGGAAACCGGTGTTCGCGAATGCTGAGCATACGGACCCCGCCCGTCGCCGCCTCGGCCTCTGCAATCACGGCGGCCACGGGCGGCATATAGCGGTATTCCATCGCCACCCAAATCGGCGCGGCATAGGTCCGGGCCAGCCGCACGATCCGGGGTCGGTCGGCCGGATCGGTGAAGAGCGGCTTTTCCACCAGTACCGGCAGGGGACGCCCCGCCGCGATCTGTTCCAACTGCGCCAAATGACAATCATTCGGACTGGCAATCACCAGTCCATCCAGATCATCCCGCGCCAACAGCGCCGTCAACGACCCTTCGGGTGTCGCCCCGGGCACCAGCGCCAAAGCCATCGCCTGCATCGCCGTGTCCGGCTCATAGATCGCGGCCACCTCGGCCCCGTTCAGCAAGGCGATGTTACGAAGATGCTCTTGGCCCATCATGCCACTGCCAATCAGCCCGTATCTCGCCCTGCGCATTCCGACCTCTTTACCGGTTGCGCGCGACGTATTGCGCGCGTTTGGGATTAAACCACGTCTGAGAGATTTCCGGACAACTGCCATCTGCGGTCCGGCTTTGGCGTTCGAAATGTCCGCAGGCCGCGCCGCCGGTCATCCCGGTTTCAGCGGCCCAGCCCGGCATTTCGCCCAGCGAAATTCGATCTTCCACCGCCGAAATCCATAGGTTCAACCGGGTGCGGTAAAAGAAATACAATGACTCGGACAGATCCGAGAGCCGCAAATCCGGGGCCAGCCCGGCATCGAGCCAGATTTCTTCTGCCGCGACCGGCGTCTGATCAAGGCAGCGAATTCTGCGAATGCGATAGGCCGTGGGTCCGTCCCCAAAGGCTGGCAGCCCGTCGGGCTTGGCGCAATGATCCAGCCCGATCACCCGCGCCCGGGGAAGCCCGCCCCCCTCTCGCCGCTCCAAAGGAAACAGGGCGTAGATTGCCGGACCAAGCGCCCCGACTTCGACATAATTCCCCGATCCTTGCACCGCCCGGATCACGCCCTGCATCTGTAATTGCTTCAACGCCTTACGCAGGGTGCCCACCGCCATGCCCAACTGCGCCGCAAGCTGCCGCTCCGGCGGCAGGCGAACGCCCGGTGCATAGCGGCCAGCCGTGACCTCCCGGATCAGAAATTCGCTGACCTGTAGGTATTTCGGAAGGGCGGTCGGATCAGCCAGCATCGCAGGTCCTGAACAAATTGATCCACTATTGATGCATTGAAAGCGACCTGCTAGGCAAGGATCATCTTGCGGGAGGTCTGACATGTCTGTTGTCCCTGTAACCTCTGCGGATCTGGACGCTTTGGAAGTGTCTTGGTTCGCGGCCCTATGTTCCGATGACTTTGCCTATCTGGGGGTGCCGGACGGCGCGTTGCGGTCCAGTTGGGCGCATTGTTCCGCGATCCTGCAAGAGGCCGAAGCGCAGGGATTTCGGAACATCCTGTGTCCATCGTCCTATCAGGTCGGGCAAGACACACTAAGCTTCGTGGCGGGCGGTGCGGTCCTCACCGACCGGATCAACATGCTGGCCGCGGTGCGCTGCGGCGAGATGCAGCCGATCATGCTGGCCCGAACCTTGGCCACGCTGGATCACATGCTGGAAGGTCGCCTGACCGCGAATATCATCTCATCAGATTTCCCCGGCGAGGTCGCCGACAGCGCCCACCGCTATCAACGCTCGCGCGAGGTCGTGGAAATCCTGAAACAGGCATGGACCCGGGACCGGATTGACTATCACGGCGACATCTACCAGTTCGAGAACGTCCCGACCGACCCTGCCCGCCCCTACCAAATCGGCGGGCCGCTGCTGTATTTCGGCGGCTATTCCCCGGCGGCACTGGAATTGTGCGGCCAGCATTGCGATGTCTATCTGATGTGGCCAGAGCCCAAGGCCCAGTTGGCTGAGCGGATGAAAGCCGTGCACAGCGTCGCCGCCCGCTATGGCCGGACCTTAGATTACGGCTTGCGGGTGCATGTGATCGTGCGCGACACCGAAGCCGAAGCCCGCGAGTATGCTGAGCATCTGACCTCCAAGCTGGACGATGACTATGGCAAGCTGATCCGTGACCGCGCCCAAGACAGCGGGTCCTTGGGGGTATCCCATCAGGCCCGAGCGCGGGAACTGGCCGATCAGTTTGGCTATGTTGAGCCGCACCTCTGGACCGGGATCGGGCGCGCACGTTCGGGCTGCGGCGCGGCCATTGTCGGCTCCACCGATCAGGTCCTCACCGAGATCGAGGCCTATCAGAAAATGGGTCTGCGATCGTTCATCTTCTCCGGCTATCCGCATCTGGACGAATGCCAAAGCTTCGGTGCCCGCGTGTTGCCGCATCTGAAAACCTGTTCGTTGCCGCATGTCTATGGTCGCGTGCCCGCCACGCCGCCCGCAACGCCGTTGGCAGTGGGACCCCGCCGATGATCCCGCGCGTGACCCTCGCCCCCGGGTTGGATCTGTCCCGTCTTGTCTATGGCATGTGGCGTCTGGCCGATGACCCCGACACCAGCCCGGACCATGTTCAGGCCAAGATTGAGGCGTGCCTCAGCCAAGGCATCACCAGCTTCGATCAGGCCGATATCTATGGTGGTTATACCGCCGAGGCCATTTTAGGCCGGGCCTTGAAAGCCGCGCCACACCTGCGCGATCAGATGCAGATCGTGACCAAATGCGGCATCAAGGCGGCCGCAGGTCGCCACGCCGCCACCCGGATCAAGCACTATGACACCTCACGCCGTCATATCATGGCCTCGGTCGAGAGTTCTTTGACCGATATGGCGATTGAGCAAATCGACGTGCTGCTGATCCACCGACCCGATCCATTTCTTGACCCCGACGACACCGGCGCGGCCTTGGACGCGTTGGTCACATCCGACAAAGTCCGCCATGTGGGCGCGTCGAATTTTGCGCCACATGACTGGCAACTGCTGCAATCGCGGATGTCCAATCCGCTGATCACCAACCAGATCGAAATCAGCCTGCTGGCCAGTTCGCCCTTTCGCAATGGCGAGATTGCATTTCTGCACGAGCGTCGGATACCGCCCATGGCATGGTCGCCCTTGGCTGGCGGCGCATTGTTCAGCCCCGATCACGGGCTGCTATCCCAGCGCCTAAGCCAAATCGCCGCCGCGCAAGGGGTTGCGGCCTCCGCCGTCGCCATCGCGTGGCTGTTGGCGCATCCAGCACAGATCCTGCCGGTTTTGGGCACCAATAACCTTGACCGGATTGCACGAATTGGCGAGGCATGTCAGGTATCCCTCGACCGCGAGACGTGGTTTGACCTCTATTCTCTCGCGCTGGGGCGAGAGGTTCCCTGACCCCGTCGGAGCCAAAGGCGCAGCCATGACCAGTTTCAAACCCGGACCCGACACACGACGCCTGTTCCGGGACGCCTTGGGCACCTTCGGCACCGGCGTCACCATTGTCACGACGCGCGGCCCAGACGGCCCCTGTGGGATCACGGCCAACAGTTTTGCAAGCGTCTCGCTTGATCCGCCGCTGGTCCTGTGGTCCGTGGATGTCGGATCGGATCGGGCCCGGATTTTTTGCGACGCAACCCATTCGGCAATCCATGTTTTGGGCGCACACCAATCGGACACGGCCCGCCATTTTGCCAAATCCGGGCACCGCTTTGAGGGGCTGGACTGGTCCGAAGGCGAAACAAATGTCCCCTTACTGCACGGCGCGCTCTGTCGCTTTGATTGCGAAACCGTGGCGGTTCATGATGGCGGTGATCATAAGATTTTGGTGTCCAAAGTCTTGCACACAACCTTGGCACCGGGCGAACCACTGCTGTTCCACGGCGGACGATTTGGACGCATTCATCACCACGACTAGCCAACAGGCCGGTTCGGCTGGGCGTTATGCCCGGCGACTTGGTCAGGCCGCGACAGCAAATTGAGGAGGCCCGCCAACGGCTTCGCGGGCAGACGCCCCTGCGCCAGAAACAGGCACATAACACAGCTTTTCTGACCCATCCGCGCAGCAGAAAATATTTTTACAAAAAAACCGTTCGATTACCGACGCTTATTCACAGCGTTTCCGAAAGTGGTAAGGTGTCCGCGAGGATGCGTCAAACTGCGGCTTCGCGGCATCACAGCAGAACGCAAAGATAGGGAGAACTGCCATGACCGGTCATAGTCACGACGACAAAACTTATCCGCCAAGCGACGACTTCGTCGCCAACGCCCATATCGACGCCGACACTTACACCAGTATGTACGCGCGATCGATTTCCGACCCGGATGGGTTCTGGGGCGAGCACGGAAAGCGGCTCGACTGGATCACCCCTTATACCAAGGTCAAGAACACCAATTTTGATCTCGATGCGCTTGAGATCAAGTGGTTCGAAGACGGCACTTTGAATGCCTCGGTCAATTGCGTTGATCGCCATCTTGCCACGCGCGGCGATCAAACGGCGATCATCTTTGAGCCGGACAATCCCGACGAGCCAGCCCAGCACATCACCTATAAGATGCTGCACACCGAAGTCTGTAAGATGGCCAATATCCTGAGCGATCTGGGTGTCCGCCGCGGCGACCGGGTCGTCCTCTATTTGCCGATGCTGCCAGAGGCGGCCTATGCGATGCTGGCCTGCGCCCGGATTGGCGCGGTTCATTCCATTGTTTTCGCCGGATTTTCGCCAGACGCCCTGTCCGCCCGGATCAACGGCGCGGGCGCAAAGCTTTTGATCACGGCCGACCATGCCCCCCGTGGCGGACGCGCGACAGCGCTGAAATCCAACGCCGATGCCGCCCTACTGCACACCAGTGACGATGTGCGGATGCTGGTCGTGAAACGCACCGGCGGTCAGACCACTTGGGTGGACGGTCGCGATTTCGATTACAATGCGCTGCGCGAGACTGCAAAGGACAGCTTCACGCCCGCCGAGATGAACGCCGAAGACCCGCTGTTCATCCTGTATACCTCTGGCTCCACCGGTCAGCCGAAGGGCGTGGTCCACAGTACCGGCGGCTATTTGGTCTATGCGGCCATGACCCACGAATATGTCTTCGACTATCACGAGGGCGACATTTTCTGGTGCACCGCCGATGTCGGCTGGGTCACCGGCCATAGTTATATTATCTACGGTCCACTGGCGAATGGGGCCACCACGGTGATGTTCGAAGGCGTCCCGACCTATCCCGATGCCAGCCGGTTCTGGCAGGTCTGCGACAAGCACAAGGTAACCCAGTTCTACACGGCCCCCACCGCAATCCGGGCCTTGATGGGCAAAGGCGCCGAATTCGTCGACAAGTGCGATCTCAGCTCACTCAGGTTGCTGGGCACGGTTGGCGAGCCGATCAATCCCGAGGCGTGGAACTGGTATAACGAACATGTCGGCAAGGGCCGGTGCCCGATTGTCGACACCTGGTGGCAGACCGAAACCGGGGGGCACATGCTGACCCCGCTCCCCGGCGCTTTTGCAACCAAGCCCGGCTCGGCCACCCTGCCCTTCTTCGGGGTTCAACCGGTGGTCTTGGACCCGCAGACCGGGGCCGAAATCACCGAGACAGCCTGCGAAGGCGTGCTGTGCATCAAGGACAGTTGGCCCGGCCAGATGCGCACCATTTATGGCGACCATGACCGGTTCGGGAAAACTTATTTCTCGGATTACAAAGGGCACTATTTTGCCGGCGATGGCTGTCGCCGCGATGCGGACGGCTATTACTGGATCACCGGGCGCGTCGATGACGTGATCAACGTGTCAGGCCACCGGATGGGCACAGCCGAGGTCGAATCCGCGCTTGTCGCCCACCCAAAGGTCGCCGAGGCTGCGGTTGTCGGCTATCCGCACGACATCAAAGGGCAAGGCATCTACTGCTACGTCACCTTGATGAACGACATTGAGCCGACCGAAGAGTTGCGCAAAGAACTGCGGGATTGGGTTCGGAACGAAATCGGCCCCATTGCCAGCCCCGACCTGATCCAATGGTCGCCCGGACTACCCAAAACCCGGTCGGGCAAAATCATGCGCCGCATCCTGCGCAAGATTGCCGAGGACGATTTCGGCGCCTTGGGGGACACATCGACCTTGTCAGAGCCCGCGGTCGTCGACGAATTGATCGAGAACCGGATGAACCGAAATTAAAACTCATGGCGGGGCATCTGCCCCGCCATGACGCCGCGGTCCGGTCGCGACGTTGCTCAATCCCTGAGATAAAGGGATGATCCTTTGCGGCCTATCCGAGCGGCACCAAAAAGACCTCACGGCCATGCACCGCTGCGCGGAAGCATTTGCGGTCCGCAGCCACTTTCAGGTTCGGCTCGGTTAAAGAGGTGCACAGCACCCCCTTGCGATAGACCCAGCCGCCCACAAATGGTCGCCCCAAAGCCCGCCCCACCAGAATGCCATCGGGCGCGACGGTGACATCCACGCCGCTGCCTTTCAGACGTTGCCCCACCACCGCCGCTTCAAATTCCCGGCTGCTGTCGATCAGGTCCATGGCGTGCAACTGGGTGTCATCGCTCGCCGCCATCGTCGGCGGACGCAGCGCGGTAGACGAACAGGCGGCAAGCGCGAGCAGAATGGAACACAGCACAACCTTGAACATTTTCAACACCTTTTGACGACCAAAACTCAGACGGGCCACCACCCAGAACCGGCTCCGTCCCCCGCCATAAATACGGCAAAACCGTTGAAAATTGTTCCCATTTCCTTTGATTTGGTTAACGGATCGGCGGGCGACGGCGCCGCCCTGTTGCACGAGAGCGACTGTTGCCCTACGGCAAAGCTGGAAATGCGGTATCCCTCTTTCCATGCCAAACGCCCCGACCATACAAAGGCGAGGCAAGTCTCGGGGGGCCTCTATGACCACAATCACCTATAAGGTTCTTCCTGCCCCGGCTCGGGCGCGGAAAATCAAGGGCGGCGGCACCGCCGAGGACCGCTTTGCCGACACCCTGTCGGAGGTGTTGAATACGCAAGCTCAGGACGGCTGGGAGTTTCTTCGCGCTGAGACGCTGCCATCCGAAGAGCGCGCCGGACTGACCGGCACGCGCAATGTCTTTCGCACCATGCTGGTGTTCCGCCGGGCCATCGACATCTCAGAAGATCAAGCCACCCGCGAAGCCCTGCGCCTTTTAGAAGATCGAAGCTAGCCCGCGATCTCTAACGCTAGGGCGTGAATGCGTCCCACCAGATCAGGGCCGATCGCCCGATGAACGGCTCTGTGGCGATCCAGCCGGGACATCTCGGCAAAGATCGGCGCAGAGATCAACACACGAAAATGACTCTCGCCACCATCTTGATAGCCGGAATGGCCGCGATGATCTTCACTTTCGTCAAAGACTTCAAGGCGATACGGGTGAAACTCGGCCTCAAGGCGACCGTGAATCTGCTGCGCAACTGTCATTTTTATCTGCTTCCCTCTTTTTCTTCCGCTCAGAAAGGTTAGACTGCCCCGCCTTGGGTTGGAATGCCCAAAGGAACGAGTCGGAAAGGTAGTGCCCATGTCCAGAGATGATCCCTTCGGATTCGATATGTCGATATCATCCGCTAAGAAGAAGAAGACGCGCGGAAAGCGGGGCATGTCTGGGGCGTTTGAGACCTCACAGCGGGCGTGTGAACATCCCGGCTGCGACCTGACAGGCCAATATCGCGCGCCCAGATCCCCGGATTCGCTGGATGATTATCTGTGGTTTTGCAAAGATCACGTGCGCGAATACAATTTGAAGTGGAATTTCTTCAACGGGTCCACCGAAGACGAAATGGACGCGCAAATTGACAAAGATCGCGTCTGGGGACGTGAGACCAAGCCGTTCGGTAAGAAATCTGACGAACAACGCGCTTGGGCCCGTCTGGGCGTCGAAGACCCGCATCAGGTGCTGGGCGAAAACGCGACCAAGAACCCCGGAAAGTCGATCACCGGCACCCGGCGGCTGCCGCCGACCGAGCGCAAGGCTTTGGAGATTTTGGAAGCCAAGGACCATTGGACAAAAATCGAAATTCGCAAGCAATACAAGAGCCTCATCAAGGTGTTACACCCCGACATGAATGGCGGAGACCGCAGTGACGAAGAGCGCCTGCAAGAAGTGGTCTGGGCGTGGGATCAAATCAAGGAAAGCCGGTCCTTCCGGGACTGACACCACCGCGCGGCAGGCCTTGTGCCCCCCGCGCAACCAAGGCTTGCAGGGTTAAATGTCTGAAAAGGTTGATCACGTTCCGGTTCTGATTATCGGAGCAGGTGCCGCAGGAATGATGTGCGCGGCCCATTGCGGGCCGGGCGCTGTCGTCATCGAGCACTCCCGCACACCGGGCGAGAAAATCCGCATTTCCGGCGGCGGGCGCTGCAATTTTACCAACCTGAATGCAGGCCATGGGAATTTCATCTCATCCAACCCGCATTTCGCCAAATCCGCCCTCAGCCGCTATACCCAGTGGGACTTCATCGCATTGGTCGACCGGCATGGGATCGCGTGGCATGAAAAAACCTTGGGGCAATTGTTTTGTGACCATTCTGCCCAAGACATCATCGACCTGCTGATCGCAGAGATGGACAGTGCCGGCGCGGAGATGTGGCTGAACACGCGCCTTGAATTGCTGGAGCGGGAAGGCGACGGCTTTGTCGCAACCCTAAGCCGCGCCGGGCAGGAATTTCACGTGTCGGCGGATCGGGTCGTGGTGGCCTGCGGCGGCAAATCCATCCCCAAGATCGGTGCCAGTGGTCGCGGCTATGAGGTCGCTCAGGATTTCGGCCTGCCAGTCACCGACACCCGCCCGGGCCTCGTGCCGCTGACATTCAGCGACAGTTTCGCGGATCTGGCAGGGGTCGCCTGTGACGCCCGCATCGCCTGCAACGGGACCGCGTTCGACGAAGCCTTGTTGTTCACCCATCGCGGTCTCTCGGGACCGGCGATCCTGCAGATTTCCAGCTATTGGCGGGAACAGGACGAAATCACCGTCACCCTTCGCCCCGAGATCGACCTGATGGCCGAACTGCGCGCTGCCCGCGCCAAAGCCGGACGCCGCGATGTTGGCACCGCTTTGGCCGAGATCCTGCCCAAGCGACTGGCAAGTCAAATGGGGGCCTTGTCCGGCGTCACCGGCCGTCTTGCCGACTTGTCCGACGCTCGCCTTGCCACTCTGGTCGAGCAGATCACCCAATGGCGCTTAGTGCCCAGCGGCACCGAAGGTTACCGCAAGGCCGAGGTCACGTTGGGCGGGGTCGACACCGCCGCCCTATCGTCCCGCACGATGGAGGCGAACGCGGTTCCCGGGCTTTATTTCATCGGCGAGGTGGTCGATGTGACCGGCTGGCTGGGCGGGTATAATTTTCAATGGGCATGGTCCAGCGGTTGGGCCGCAGGCACGGCCATTGCAGCAGCGCGCGCGGCCGGCCAGTAACAGCCGTCATGCGCGGCCCCCTCTTGCCCTCCTGCCCAATATGTTGCACCACCAAGCTTGACTGAGGCAGCAAAATAGCAATGGCGGACGGCATGGATGTGAACACGAAACCGACTGAGGAAATTTCCGTTCGCGAGGTTTTTGGCTTCGACACACCGATGAAGGTCAAAGCCTTCGCCGAGTCCAGTGATCGCGTGCCAGACATTGATCCGACTTATAAGTTCGACCCGGACACCACCTTGGCCATTTTGGCAGGCTTCGCATATAACCGCCGGGTCATGATCCAAGGTTATCACGGCACCGGAAAATCGACCCATATCGAACAGGTGGCCGCACGCCTGAACTGGCCCACGGTCCGGGTCAACCTCGACAGTCACATCAGTCGTATCGACCTGATCGGCAAGGATGCCATCAAGTTGAAAGACGGCATGCAAGTTACCGAGTTTCAGGAGGGGATCCTGCCGTGGGCATTGCGCACCCCCACCGCGATCGTCTTTGACGAATATGATGCAGGCCGCGCCGACGTCATGTTTGTCATTCAGCGCGTGTTGGAAACCGACGGCAAGCTGACGCTTCTCGACCAGAACAAAGTGATCACGCCGAACCCCTATTTCCGGATTTTCGCCACCGCCAACACGGTCGGCCTTGGCGACACCACCGGTCTTTATCACGGCACCCAGCAGATCAACCAAGGCCAAATGGACCGCTGGTCGCTGGTCGCGACCCTGAATTATCTTAGCCACGATGCGGAATGTGCCATCGTTCTGGCGAAATGCCCGCATTACAATACCGAGAGTGGCCGCAAGACCCTTGGCCATATGGTCACAGTGGCTGACCTGACCCGCACCGCCTTTATGAACGGTGAGCTATCTACGTTGATGAGTCCCCGGACCGTCATCACATGGGCTCAGAACGCCGAAATTTTCCGCGATGTCGGCTATGCGTTCCGCTTGTCGTTCCTGAACAAATGCGACGAGCTAGAGCGGCAGACCGTGGCCGAGTTTTATCAGCGCTGCTTCGATCAGGAATTGCCCGAAAGCGCCGCCAGCATGAGCCTCGGATAATGCCTCTGCCGCGTCGCGTCGGGCCACCGCGTGGATCACGCCATATCCGACGCGCACGGCTTCCAATGCTCCGAAATTAGGATGTGACGGACCAATGACCGAGATCGAGCTGAAGCTGCTGATTGACGACAGGGAACTGCGCCGCCTGCGCAGCCTTGTTCGCGATCTGGCCGGATTGGAGGCTCTGCCGACGGCTCGGTCCTTGCGGAGCATTTATTACGACACCCCAGATCTGGCCCTGAAAGGCGCAGGCATCGCCTTGCGGCTGCGCCAGGATGGTCGGCGCTGGGTTCAGACCGCCAAGGCCGGTCGTTCGGGCAATGGCGGCGTTCAAACGGTGCAGGAAGCAGAATGCAACGCCCCCGGCGGTCGTCTGGCACTGGACGCCATCCCTGACCATGACCTGCGCGCGCATGTCTTGGCCACCATCGGCGATGCGGATCTGGCGGCCGTGTTTGAGACCCGAATGAAGCGCATCAGCACGGTTCTGACCCGGGCCAATGGGGCCAACGTTGAGGTGGCCTTGGACAGCGGCAAGATCGTCGCGGGCGAACGCTCTGAACCGCTGTGCGAACTGGAATTGGAACTGATGAGCGGCGATATCGGCACGCTGTTCGATCTGGCGCAGGACATGTTTCCCGAGGGCGGCTTGCGTTTTTCGCGCCATTCCAAGGCCGCACGCGGGTTCATGCTGATGAAAGACGGCGTCATTGAGCCGCCGATCAGTCCGCGAAAGGCTAAAAAGGTCCCGCTCCGGCCCGCTCTCTCGGCAGAACTGGCCGCCCGGGACATTCTGCGCGAATGTTTTGACCAGATCACAGTCAATCTGGATGTAACCCGGGACACGGACCGCCCCGAAGGCCCGCATCAACTGCGGATTGGCCTGCGCCGGTTGCGCAGCGCGTTTGGCGTGTTCGCGCCAACCATCGGCGGCGCCGAGGCTAATCGGCTCAATCACGAAGCCCGCTGGCTGGCCAAAGTCGTCGGCACCCAGCGCGATCTCGACGTGGTCATCGATGATCTTTTGGCCCCCGAGATAGCGAATTTCCCGAATGAAAAAGGCTTTGACGTTCTGGCCGAACGGCTGCGCGCTTGTCAGGACACCAACCGTCATGCGCTGCGGCAGGAGCTTGACGGTATTCGGGTGCAGAGCTTTGTGCTGGGTCTGGCCCGGTTTATCGAAACCCGCGGCTGGCTGGTTGCCGGCGATTATGCGCAGACCGGGCGTTTGGCGGAACCGGTCGACACGCTGTCCGCACGGGCGCTGGACAGGCTTTGGGCCAAGACCCGCAAACGGGCGCGCGGCATTGAAACCCTCGACATCGAAGCCCGGCACGACCTGCGCAAACGCCTGAAAAGCCTACGCTATGCCGTCGAATTCATGCAGCCGCTATACCCCGGCAAGCGGGTGGCGTCCTTTGTCAAACGCATGGCGGCCCTACAAGATATTTTTGGCAGTCTGAACGATCTGGCGATGGCGGAAGCCATGCTGACCGGCCCCGACGCCCCCGGCGCCGACAACCCCGATGCCCAGCGTGCCGCAGGCTTGATCCTTGGCAGCCGGACCGTTCAGGCCGAACACACGTGGCACACAGCCAAGGCCTTATGGACCGACCTGTCCGAAACCCGGCAGTTCTGGCACTAGAAGGCCGCACCCCCGTCTGGTCATCGCCGCGCAAACCCGCCATAACTGGCGGCATCCATTGCGATCGCCGAGGCCCCATGAGTCATCCCGAGAACCCGTCCGACCCGTTCAAAAAAGCGCTGACCGAAGCGACGCGGGTGCTTGCCGACAATCCTGAGCTGACGGTCACCTTTTCAGTGGACCCGCCGGGCATGACAGACGATTCCGTGCGCCTGCCGCAGGTCAGTCGCCGGATGACCAAAGCCGAAGTGCTTTTGGCGCGCGGCACCGCCGACGCCTTTGCCTTGCGGCACCGGTATCATGATGCGGCGACCCATGCCCGCTATACTCCGGACGGTCAGATGGCCCGCGACATCTATGAGTCGTTGGAAACGGCGCGCTGCGAAGCGGTCGGTGCCCGGACCATGCCCGGAACCGCTGGAAATATTGACGCCAAAATCGCGCAAGAGGCCGAACGTAAAGGCTATGCGGGCATCAGCAAATCCGAAGACGCACCGCTGGCGGTGGCTGCGGGGTATCTGCTGCGCCATCTGGCCACCGGCCGCGCCCTGCCCGAAGGGGCCGCCAATGTCATGAAGCTGTGGCAGGGGTTCATCGAGGATCAGGCCGCAGACACGCTGAGCGACCTGGATCGGACGCTCACGGATCAGGCAGCTTTTGCCCGACTGTCGCGCCGGATGATCGAAGATCTGGGCTATGGCGATCAGTTGGGCGAAGACCCCGACGCCGAAAGCGAAGACCCCGATAACGACGCGCAGAATGACGAAGACGCCCCTGACGCCGAAGACGATCAGTCGGACGAGTCCGAAGGCACCGATGACGCCGAGGCCGCGCCCGACCAGTCTCAGGACGACAGCATGGACAGCGCCGAGGCGCAGGTCACCATGGACGAAATGGCCGATTCCGAGATGACCGACGACAGCGAACTGGCGGATGGCGAGGCCCCGCTGGATCCGCCGCCACCGCCGCCGATTTCTGATGCCGATCCCAGTTATCACGTCTTCACTCAAGCCCATGACGAAGAAATCCGGGCCGAGGATCTGGCCGAACCGGCCGAGCTTGAGCGCCTGCGCGCCTATCTGGATCAGCAGCTTGAACCCCTAAAAGGCGCTGTCAGCCGCTTGGCGAACAAGTTGCAGCGCCGCTTGCAGGCGCAACAGAACCGCGCGTGGGAGTTCGATCTGGAAGAAGGCACGCTGGATGCTGGGCGGCTGGCCCGGGTCGTGGCGAACCCGACCACCCCGCTCAGCTTCAAAGTTGAGAAGGACATGGAGTTCCGGGACACCGTCGTCACCCTGTTGCTGGACAATTCCGGGTCGATGCGCGGCCGTCCAATTTCAATTGCGGCCATCTGCGCCGATGTCTTGGCCCGGACGCTGGAACGTTGCGATGTGAAGGTGGAAATTCTGGGCTTTACGACCCGGGCTTGGAAAGGCGGTCAATCGCGTGAGGATTGGCTGGCCGAAGGCCGACCGCAGCAACCGGGCCGCCTGAACGATTTGCGCCACATCATCTATAAGTCCGCGGCAGCGCCATGGCGGCGAAGTCGGCCCAATCTTGGCCTGATGATGAAGGAAGGCTTGCTGAAGGAAAACATCGACGGCGAGGCTTTGGAATGGGCGCATCGCCGGATGCTTGGCCGGCCCGAAGCCCGCAAAATCCTGATGGTCATTTCCGACGGCGCACCCGTTGATGACAGCACGCTGTCGGTCAACTCTGCCAGCTATCTGGAAAAGCATCTGCGCAATGTCATCGCCATGGTCGAGAAACGCCGGGCGGTGGAACTGATCGCCATCGGCATTGGCCATGATGTCACCCGCTACTACGGTCGCGCCGTGACCATCACCGACGTGGAGCAACTGGCCGGGGCGATGACCGAGCAGCTTGCCTCGTTGTTTGATAGCGACCCACGCGCCAAAGCCCGCTTTGGCGGCCTGAACAGGGCAAAATAATGTTCCAAAGCTTTGAAGCAGCGACCCGCCCGCAAGACGGCCCGCCCCGTCTGGTGGCGCTAAGGGCCGCGATCTCACATGCCGGACTGACCGGATTTCTGGTGCCGCGCGCCGATGCCCATCAGGGCGAATATGTGGCCGCATATGATGCGCGGTTGGCTTGGCTAACCGGCTTCAGCGGATCGGCCGGGTTCGCGGCGATCCTGCCCGAGCGTGCCGGGGTGTTCATTGACGGGCGCTACCGGGTTCAGGTCCGCAGCGAGATCGATGCCACCGCGTTCTCGCCGGTCCACTGGCCCGAGATCAAATTGGCCGATTGGCTGAAAACCCATGCTGCACCCGGCGCCAAGATCGGCTTTGATCCGTGGTTGCACACCGTGGCCGAGATCGAGGCCCTGCGCACAGAACTGACCGGCACCGGCATCACGCTGTTTGAAACCGCCAATCTGGTTGACGCGATCTGGGCGGATCGCCCTGCCCCACCCGATGGCAAAGCGCAAGCCTATCCCGAAGCCCTCGCCGGGCGCAGTGCCGCCGACAAACGGCAATCACTCGCGCAAAGCTTGCGCGATGCGGGACAGACCGCGGCGATCCTGACCCTTCCGGACAGCATCGCATGGTTGCTGAACATCCGGGGAACCGACCTGCCCCGGGTGCCCGTCATGCAGGCCTTCGCGATCCTGCACCACGATGCCCAGGTGTCGCTCTATGCCTCGCCCGCAAAACTGGCAGGGCTCTCTGACCACCTTGGCCCAGAGGTTACCGTCGCCGACCCTGCCGACTTCGCGCCCGCCTTGGCCGCGCTGACCGGGCCTGTTCGGATCGACCGCGACAGCACCCCAATGGCGGTCAAACTGGCCCTTGATGCCGCCAAGGTTGCCACGGTCTTTGGCCGCGATCCCTGCATCCTGCCAAAAGCCTGTAAGACTGCCGCCGAAATTGCCGGCGCCGAAGCGGCGCATCTGCGGGACGGCGTCGCCATGGTCGAATTTCTAAGCTGGCTCGACCAGCAAGCCGCACAACGGGTTTTGAACGGCGGCACACCCCTGACGGAAACCGAGGTGGTCACCGCACTGGAAACCTTCCGCCGTGCGGGCAATCAATTACAGGACATCAGTTTCGACACCATCTGCGGTGCGGGTCCGAACGGCGCGATTGTGCATTACCGCGTTACCGACCTCAGCAACCGGACGATAGAGCCGGGTCAGTTGCTGTTGATCGACAGTGGTGGACAGTATTTGGACGGCACTACCGACATCACCCGGACCGTCGCCATCGGCACACCAGAGCCCGATCACCGCGCTTGTTTTACCCGGGTTCTGCAGGGGATGATCGCGATCAGCCGCGCCCGGTTTCCCGACGGGCTGGCTGGGCGCGATCTGGATGCGCTGGCCCGCTACCCGCTGTGGTTGGCCGGACTGGATTATGACCACGGTACCGGCCACGGCGTCGGCGCGTTTCTGTCTGTCCATGAGGGGCCTCAGCGCCTGTCGCGTGCCGGGCTTGAAGCCTTGAAGCCGGGGATGATCCTGTCCAACGAACCGGGCTATTATCGCACCGGAGAATTTGGTATTCGGATTGAGAACTTGATCGTCGTCGGTTCTGCACCCGCCATTGACGGCGGCGATGCGCGGTCGATGCTGTGCTTTGAGACTTTGACTTATGTACCTGTGGATCTGCGCCTCGTTGACAGCGCACTTCTAAGCCGCGATGAACAGGTCTGGCTGAACACGTACCACGCTGAGACCCGCGCCCGCCTTGCGCCGCTGGTGTCGCCTGCGACCCGGGACTGGCTGATTGCAGCCACCCAGCCGATCTGACGATCACAGGTCACAGCCTGTCACCTTGGTGACAGGAACGCACTTCATGCTGGACGCATAGCTAGGGACAGATTGAATCAAATGATGGACAATATGACAAACGAGACAAGCATCGTCGCAATTGAAGGAAAATGGGTCGTTTACGTGACCGGGGCTGTCTACGCCGAAACCCAACACGCTTTGGCTTTGCGTCAACTCGGGTCGGCGGATGTGATCTACATTCCCAGAGATGACGTCGCGATGGCATTTTTCGACAAGACCGATCAAAGCCGGGACCTTCCCGGGCTCGGCACCGCAGAGTACTACTCCATCGACACCAAAAGCCGGGTCTTGGACAATGTCGCCTGGTCGATTGAATCGCCAACCGAGGCAGCGGCGCAACTGCGCGGCTATCTGGCCTTTGATTCCGCAGTGGTTACGGTCGAACGGCAATAACCACCGCACCACGCGGCAGCAGCACGCAATGGCGTTCGGCTCTGACTGAGCCGAACGCCATTTTTTCTTTCCACGACCGGATTAGCCCAGCGTTTCTGTCACCGCTTTGCCCATGGCATCGACGATCTGATCCGCTTCTTGGGTCGTCAGGCACAGCGGCGGCGCAAATCCGGCAATATCGCCTTCTGGCATCGCCCGCGCAATGACGCCCTCGGCCAACAGCGCGCCAACAACCCGCGCCCCGACCTTGTCGTTCGGATCAAACAGTTTTCCGGTGTCTCTGTCGGCAAATTCCACAGCCGCCAGCATGCCTTCGCCGCGAATATCCCCCACCATCGGGTGATTGCCGATCCGGTCGATCAAGGCCGCACGGAAATAGGACCCAACCTCGCCCGCGTTCTTCACCAGTCCAAGACGATCGATCAATTCCAGATTGGCAATGCCCGCCGCGGCCCCGATTGGGTGCGCCGAATAGGTCCAGCCATGTCCCAGCGGGCCGTTTTCATCCGTGCCCTGCATCAACACCTGCCACACCTTGTCACCGATGATCGAGCCGGACAGCGGCGCATAGGCCGAGGTCAGGCCTTTGGCGATGGTAATGATATCCGGGCGCATCCCGTAGTGATCTGACCCCATCATCGTGCCAAGCCGACCAAAGCCGGTGACGACCTCATCCGCGACCAGCAGGATGTCGTGCTTGGCAAGAACCTCTTGCACCGCATCCCAATATCCAGCCGGCGGCGGCACCAGCCCGCCGGTTCCCAGCACCGGCTCGCCAATGAAGGCGGCGATGGTGTCGGCACCTTCGCGTTCGATCAGGGCTTCCAGTTCGGCCACCAGATGCGCGGTGAACTGCGCCTCGGACATGGTGCGATCCGGGCGGCGGAAATAATAGGGCGCGTCGGTGTGAATGACTTGCGTCAACGGTAGGTCGAATTTCTTGTGGAACACGCCCAGCCCGGTCAGCGATCCGGTCATCAGACCCGAGCCATGATAGCCGCGCCAGCGTGAGATGATCTTCTTTTTCTCGGGACGGCCAAGGATGTTGTTGTAATACCAGATCAGCTTGATGTTGGTCTCATTGGCGTCCGAGCCGCTAAGCCCGAAATACACTTTCGACATGCCCGCAGGCGCCCGGTCCATCACCATCTTCGACAGGGTGATCGATGCTTCGGTGCCATGCCCGACATAGGCGTGGTAATAGGCCAACTCACGGGCTTGATCGGCAATGGCTTCGGCAATTTCCTGACGGCCATAGCCAACATTGACACAATACAGCCCGGCAAATGCATCCAAAAACCGCTTGCCGTCACGGTCCTCAATAAAGACCCCTTCGCCGCCCTTGATGATCCGGCTGCTGGTCTCGCCCCGCGCATGGGCCGCCAGATGGGTCGACGGATGGAAGAAATTTTCGCGATCCCAAGAGCTGAGCTGGTCATTGGTAAGCATTGATGGTCCTTTCAGAGGAAGTCTGCAGTGAGTGGAACGCGCCGCCGGGATTACCCCCAGTCACGGCACACATATTTGATATCGGTAAAAGCCTCGAGCCCCTGCCGGGCGCCTTCGCGGCCAAGGCCGGATTGTTTCATGCCGCCGAACGGGATCGGCGCGCCGGTGACCTTGGTCCGGTTGACCGCCACCATGCCGAATTGCAACGCCCGGCTGAGCCGGTAAATTCGGCGCGGGTCTTGGCTGTGCAGATAGGCGACAAGGCCGTATTCGGTGGCGTTGGCCCGGCTGACAGCTTCTTCCTCGGTGTCGAACGCGGCAATGGCCGCGACCGGGCCGAAGGTTTCTTCATGGAAGATCAGCGCATCGTCGGACACATCAGCCAAAACGGTCGGTTGAAAGAACAGTGGCCCCATGGCCCCGCGTGCGCCCCCGGTCAGACACCGCGCCCCTTTGGCCAAGGCGTCAGCGACATGCAGCTCCTGCTTGCGCACGGCTTTTTCGTTCATGAGCGGCCCCAGATCGCAATCCTCCATCCCCGGCCCAAGGGTCAGGGCGGCGCTGCGTTCCGCGAATTTGGCGCAAAACGCGTCATAGACCGGACGCTCAACCAAAAAACGGTTCGCCCCGAGGCAATCCTGACCCGAAGTCGCGAACTTGGCCTTGATCGCCTCGTCCACCGCCCGATCAAGATCGCAATCCGCGAAGACGAGGAACGGCGCGTGACCGCCCAATTCCAGAACCAGTCGCTTCACGGTCTGAGCCGCGCCGCGATACAGCAACTGCCCAACCTCGGTCGATCCGGTGAACGACAGCGCCCGTACCCGAGGATCATCCAGCCACGGGGTCACGATTTCAGGCGCCATCCCGGTCACCACGTTGAACACCCCTGCGGGGATCCCGGCCCGCACGCTCAGTTCTGCCAAGGCCAGCGCAGAAAACGGCGTTTCTGCCGACGGATGGACCACCACGGTGCAACCTGCGGCCAGCGCAGCCGCGGCCTTGCGCGTGATCATCGCCGAGGGGAAGTTCCACGGCGTGATCAGGGCGGCCACGCCAACCGGCTCGCGCCACAATTCGACCTCGGCATCCACCAGATGCGACGTCACCCCTTCGATATTGGGGCGTTTGGCTTCTTCGGCGTAGAATTCCAGAAAAGCGGCGGCGTAATCGATCTCTCCGCGGGATTCGGAAATTGGCTTGCCTTGCTCCCGGGTCATGATACGGGCCAGATCTTCGCGATGCGCGATCATCAACTCGAACCAGCGCCGCAGGCATGCCGACCGATCCTGCGGCAAGGCGGCGGCCCAGTCCGGGAACGCGCCCGATGCGGCGTCGACCGCAGCGCGGCTATCTGCGCCGGTCAGGCGCGCAACATGCCCCAGCAGCGTCGCATCCGCCGGATCATGGACCGCGATAACCGCCTCTTCACCCCCCGACACCCACGCGCCATTGATGAACGCCCGGTCACAAAACAATTGCGGGTCCTCGAGCGCGAGCGAGGCATGCGAAACTTGGGATACGGCATGTGGCATTAAGAAAACCCGTCTGACAAAATTGCGTTGGCCGCACCATAACAGACCTTCTGCCAGCGATTCCGCTGAACTGGGGCGATTGCCAAGGCAGTTCTTCTGTTTGACCGGGCCGCAGCAGTCATTCTACCCGCGCGCCCAGCAAGCTGGCCAACGGCGGTGCGCCAGACTTGACCTGCTTTGTCACCACATACGTAAAGTAGCGTTTAATCCCGATCCGGGCGTCCAGCAGATCATCAATCAGGATTTGATAGGCCCCGATATTGGTGGTCATCACTTGCAGCAGATAGTCATAGCCGCCACCCGTCGCCCAGCAGGCGATGATTTCGTCATACTGCGCCATGGACCGCTCAAACAATTGAAAGGCCGCCGCAAGGTGGGATTCCAGTTCAACCTGCACGAATACGGTCAGTAATTCAGTGGCTTGCGTTAAATCAACCTCGGCGCGATAGCCCTTGATCAGGCCTGAGTTTTCCAGCCGCTTCAACCGCTCCCAGCAGGGCGAGCTGGACAGGTTGACCCGGCGGGCCAGTTCAGACTTTGAAATCCGCCCTTCCACCGACAGAATCTGAAGGATTTGAAGGTCGCGCTTGTCCAGTTCGATGGTCATGCCCTCACCTAGGCCGGGTCAGAATTCCTTGTCAAACCCTTGCCGCCCACTCATAATTGAATCATGACAATATGGCCACCAAAACGCGAAGAGCTATCTCGTCCCGCCTATCATTCCCTCGCTCAGAGGCTGGTCCAAGCGATCGACGCCGGTGAAGTTCCGGCCGGAACCCGGCTGCCCACCCATCGGGCCCTAGCCTTCGATCTTGGCCTCAGCGTGCAGACCGTCAGTCGCGCTTACGAAGAACTGGCGCGTCTGGGCGTGATCACCGCCGCCGTCGGTCGCGGCAGTTTTGTCATGGCCGGCACCTCGGATGCGCGATTGCCGTGGCAACGCCCGCATCGCGGCGAAGATTTGATCGATTGTTCGTTGCTGGTGCCCGTGACCGGCGACCGGCATGCCGACGCTGCAACCCGGCTGTTTCGCGACCTTGCCGACAACCTGCCGCATGATGCGTTGTTTTCGTTCCGGCCCAATGCAGCGCTGCAAGATCACCGTAGGATCGCGCTGTCGTGGCTTGAGAAGTGTGGCCTAGTGGTGGATTCTGAACGAGTCTTGCCAACCAACGGAAACACCTCGGCGATGACCGTCGCGCTGATGTCAGCCGCCAAACCGGGCGATCTAATTCTGGCCGAGGAATTGGGCCACCACACCTTGCCGTCGCTGACCTCCGCGCTGGGATTGAAGCTGAGCGGCCTGCCGATGGACAAGCAAGGAATTCTGCCACAAGCGATTGACCGGGCTTGTGAAAATGGGCCGGTCGCCGCCGTATTGGTGCAACCCGCCGGGGTCGGCCCTGCCGCCGCCGTCATGGGGCTTGAGCGGCGCAAGCAGGTCATCGAAGTGGCGCGGAAACACGATATCTGGATCGTGGAAAACGACTCGTGGGGGCCGCTGGATCCGACCCGCCTTGCCCCGCTCGCGGCCATGGCCCCGGAACGGGTGTTTTATTTTACCGGACTGTCGAAATGCGTGTTGCCCGGCCTGCGTATGGCGTGGCTGGTGGCCCCGGCATCCAAAGTCTCGGCCGTGCGAAATCGGCATCTCGTGACCAACTGGATGGCCAGCCCGCTCATCGCTGAAAGCGCCTCGCGCTGGATCAAAAACGGCACCGCCGGCGACCTGCTAGACTGGCAGCGTGCGCAGCTGAAACGGCGCAATCAAATTGCCGCACGGGTGCTGGAGGGGTTGGAGTTTTCCGCCAACCCTTATGGATTGCACGTCTGGTTGCCGCTGCTCGGCACGTGGGAAGAGCATGATTTCGTCGCCCTTGCCCGTCATGACGGCATCGCAGTCGCCGGGGGATCGCATTTCACGACCAATGGCCCTTTGCGCACCCCAGCCGTTCGAATTTGCCTTGGTGGCGGCACCGAGGCCGATCTGGAACATGCGCTTAAGGTCATTTCCCGACTAATCCGCAGCCCCGCAGAGCCCGCCGTGCTTGAGATTTAGGCAGACAGGCCAAACCCGCAGGAAACACCTCTAACCGCATTGTCCTGATTCAATAAAAAAATTGACTTGGTTTCACGATCTTCCAACGCTACCATTCATCACGGCTCGGCTTTGCCGTCTTCCGGCATTCCTGAGGCCCCTCGGGTTCCGGACCAAAATCGTATGGCTGTGCCGATCATCCTGATCCGGCGCGCCAAACCAAAAGGAAAATTTCATGAAGATGCGTACATTCGCCAATTCCGTGGCCACCCTCGCGCTGATCGCCGCGAGCGGCGCTGCCACCGCAGACACTTGGCGCTATGCCTTTGAGGAATCCCTTGACGAAGTTCAGGGTCAATACGCCCAGAAGTTCAAAGATTACATCGAAGCCAACAGCGACCATGAACTTCAGCTGTTCCCCTTTGGGACACTGGGCGAGTCCGCAGACATCATGGAACAGGCACAGGCTGGCATCCTGCAATTCGTTGACCAGTCGCCGGGCTTCACCGGCTCGTTGATCCCCGAAGCGCAGGTGTTCTTCGTGCCCTACCTGCTGCCGACCGATCAAGAGCAGCTCGCCCGCTTCTATCGCGACAGCAAAGCCATCAACGAAGACTTCCAAGACCTCTACGCCGCGCAAGGCCTTGAACTGCTGCGCATGTTCCCCGAGGGCGAAGTCGCGATGACCACCAAAGAGCCGGTGACCACCTGCGCCGATCTGGATCAGGTCAAATTCCGGGTCATGACCAACCCGCTGCTGGTTGAATCCTATAAGGCCTTTGGTGCCACGCCAACTCCGCTGCCTTGGGGCGAGGTCTATGGCGGTCTGCAGACCAACATCATTCAGGGGCAAGAGAACCCGACGTTCTTCCTGTACTCGACCAAGATGTACGAAGTGACCGACCACATCACCTATGCGGGCCACAATAACTTCACCACCGCTGTGATGGCCAACAAGGATTTCTATGACGGCCTGTCCGAGGCGGATCAGAAGGTCATTCAGGACGCGTCGACCGAAGCCTATGACTTCATCGTCGAGTACCAAAAAGGTCTGGCCGAAACCGAACTGGCCAAGATCATGGAAGCAAAGCCTGAAATGACAGTGACCGTTCTGACCGAAGAGCAGCGCAGCTGCTTCGTGGATGCGGCAGCCGAGGTCGAAGCGAAATTCATCGAAATGACCGGTGACAGCGGCAAAGCGATTCTGGAGCAGATGAAGGCCGATCTGGCCGCTGCAGCGCAGTAACACGTCCCGCTCCCGGCAGGTTGGCCTTGCCGGGGCACCCCCCTTCCTCGGACCTTTAGGACCCTCCTTTGACCGAAAGCCCCGACAGCCCCGCGCCCCAATCCACGCTGCCCGGCGTGCTGGGTGTCATCGACAATCTGATCGCCCGCATTGAATCGGTTATGCTGGCCGTGGGCGTCCTGCTCATGGCCCTGAATACCGTGGCGAATGTCTTGGGCCGCTTCTTGTTTCAAAACAGTCTATTCTTTTCCGAGGAACTGAACCGCATTCTGATCATCCTGATCACCTTCGCCGGGATCAGTTATGCCGCCCGCCAGGGCCGCCATATCCGCATGTCCGCGATCTATGACGCGGTACCGCCCAAAGGGCGAAAAGTGATGATGGTCTGCATCACGCTGATCACCGCCGTGGTGATGTTCGGCCTGTGTTATTTCGCCATTGCCTATATCGGCACCCAAGCCAGCCGAGGCCGGGTGCTGCCATCCCTGCAAGTGCCGGTCTGGTGGACGCTGATCTGGGTGCCGGTCGGATTTTTCATGACAGGAATGCAGTACCTGCTGACTGCGATCAAGAACCTGACCTCCCCCGACATTTATATCTCGACGACGGTGCTTGAGGGCTACGACACCGACGACACCACCGCGGTCTGAGGAGACACATTCATGGCTTTGACCATCTTCTCGATCATGTTCATCCTGCTGCTTTTGGGCTTTCCCATGATGATCCCGCTGATCATCGGTGCGTTCGTCGGCTTCTATACGATGCTGAACGGCTTCTCGCAGATGGAAACGATGATTCAGCAGTTCATGGCCGGAATTCGGCCCGCCTCGCTGATCGCCGTGCCGATGTTCATCTTCGCCGCCGACATCATGACCCGTGGCCAATCTGCCGACCGTCTGATCGATATGGTGATGAAGTTTATCGGCCACGTCAAAGGCGGGCTTGCAGTTTCGGCGGCGACGGCCTGCACCTTGTTCGGGGCGGTCTCAGGCTCCACCCAAGCGACCGTGGTTGCGGTGGGCAGTCCCCTGCGTCCGCGGATGTTGAAGGCAGGCTATAAGGACAGCTTTGTTCTGGCCTTGATCGTCAATTCATCGGACATTGCCTTTCTGATCCCGCCCTCCATCGGCATGATCATCTACGGCGTGGTCTCGAACACATCGATCTCGGAACTGTTCATCGCAGGCATTGGTCCCGGCCTGCTGATCCTGACCCTATTCTCGATCTATTCGGTCATTTACGCGATTCGCAACAACGTGCCGACCGAACCGAAAGCATCCTGGCGCGAACGGCTGGTAGCGGTCCAGCAGGCAATCTGGCCCATGGGCTTTCCAGTCATCATCATCGGTGGCATTTATGGCGGCGTCTTTTCACCGACCGAGGCCGCGGCCGCCTGTGTGCTCTATGCCCTGATCCTTGAGGTTGTGGTGTTCCGGTCAATGTCACTGCGCGATGTCTACAGCACCGCCAAATCCACCGGCTTGATTACTGCGGTTGTCTTCATCCTTGTCGCCGCGGGGGCCGCGTTCTCGTGGGTAATCTCCTTTGCCCAAATCCCGCAGGCCATCCTTGGCTCCATCGGCATTGACGAGATGGGCCGCTATGGCGTGCTGGCCGTCATCTCTATCGCCTTTTTCATCGGATGCATGTTCGTCGATCCGATTGTGGTAATTTTGGTTCTGGTTCCGGTCTTCGCGCCCGTGGTCAAAAGCGCCGGCTTGGACCCGGTTCTGGTCGGCACGATTGTGACCTTGCAGGTGGCGATCGGTTCGGCCACACCGCCCTTTGGCTGCGATATATTTACGGCGATCGCGGTCTTCAAACGACCTTACCTAGAGGTCATCAGAGGGACGCCGCCGTTTATCGTCATGCTGCTCGGGGTTTCGGTCGCGCTGATCTTCTTCCCGCAAATTGCCCTGTTCCTGCGCGATCTGGCTTTCGCCAAATGACCCCACCCCTGCCTTTTTAAAGGCATCAATGACGGACCACCCCAATGCCGCAGACTTGCGACGTGCTTTTGTCGACCACCCCGCCGGCCTATATCGACCGGTCCGCCGTCACCCGTCTGGGGCTGATCGCCCTAGCCACCGATCTGACCACGGAACGGGATGCCGCCCACTTGATCCCGCAGGACCGGGCAGCGCTGCATGTAGCGCGGGTGGCGTTTGAAAATCCGACCACACCCGACAACCTGCGCCGGATGCTGCCGCGCCTGACCGACGCGGCCAATCTGCTGATCCCAGACGAGCCGCTGGCCGCGATTTATTACGCCTGCACGTCGGCCTCCATTGCCATCGGCGATACCACTGTTTCTGAGGCCGTGGGTGCCGCGCGTCCGGGCGTGCCTGTGGTTACCCCGACCAGCGGCGCCCTTGCCGCGATGGCCGCCCTAGGGGTCGGCCCTATTGCTCTATTCACCCCGTATTTGCCGGAAACCACGGAGCCAATGGTCGGCTTTTTCGATCAAAACGGACACCGAGTCATGCGGGCGCATTGTCTGGGGCTGGAAGATGACCGTGACATGGCGCGGCTAACACCCGAAACCATCATCGATGCCGCGCTGGCCGCCGATCACCCCGACGCCGAGGCCTTGTTCCTATCCTGCACCGCGATGCCCGCCTTGGGCGTAATCGACGCGCTTGAGGCGCAATTGGGCAAGCCAGTTCTGTCATCCAATCTGGCGGGCTTATGGCAAGTGCTTCGGGTGTCTGGACTCGCCCCATCCGGCACTGCGCCGGGCCGACTGTTCCGTCATCACCGTACCGAGGCCCTCTGATGTCTGCCCTGACCAACCCCATCACCGCCGCCGATATCGCGCGCGCCGCGCAAACGCTGACCGGATTGATCCGCCCCACCGCGATTGAGGCCTCACCCAGCCTCAGCACCCGCCTTGGTGTTCCGGTTCACCTGAAACTGGAACACCAGCAGATTACCGGCAGCTTCAAGTTTCGCGGCGCGAGCAACGCCGTCGCCCATCTCAGCCCCGCCGAGCGCGCCGCCGGAGTGATCGGCGTCTCAACCGGCAATCACGGGCGCGGTCTGGCCCGGGCCTGTGCCGATGCGGACGTGCGCTGCGTCATCGCCATGTCCGAACTGGTGCCACAAAACAAGATCGACGGGATTCGCGCCGAAGGGGCCGAGGTTCTGATCGAAGGGCGCAGCCAAGACGAGGCGCAAAAGGCGGTGGACCGCCGGGTCGCGGGCGGCATGACCATGATCCCGCCATTCGATCATCCGCACATCATCGCAGGCCAAGGCACCTTGGGGCTGGAAATCGCCAACGCTTTGCCTGACGTCAAAACCGTTCTGGTGCAATTGTCGGGCGGCGGGCTGATCGCGGGCATGGCCCTTGCTTTAAAATCCCGTCTGCCGCAGGTTCGGGTCATCGGTGTCTGCATGGAACGGGGCGCGGCAATGCAGGCCAGTCTTGCTGCCGGGCACCCTGTCGACGTGACCGAAGAACCCACCCTCGCCGACAGTCTGGGCGGCGGCATCGGCTTGGACAATCGGTTCACCTTTCAAATGGTCCGGGATCTGGTCGACGATGTGATCTTGTTGACCGAGGCTGAAATCGCCGCCGGGATCCGCCACTGCTATTGGCAGGAACGCCAGATCGTCGAAGGTTCCGGTGCCGTCGGGGTCGCGGCGATACTGGCCGGAAAAGTCACGGCACCGGACGGACCGGTTCTGGCCTTACTGAGCGGGCAAAACATCGACATGGGGCTGCATCACCGGATCATCTCGGGCGAAGATGTGGACATCGCCAAGGACACCGCCTGATGCCCAGCATCCGCATCCTGACCGAAGCGGACTTGCGCCAAGCAGTGCCGCTGGACCGAACCGCCATCGGCTGTGTCGAAGATGCCTTTCGGGCGCTGGCGGGCGGCGGAGTCGTGATGCCGCCGATCTTGTCCATGGCGATCGCCGAATTCAACGGCGAGGTCGATGTGAAGACCGCCTACGTTCCCGGGCTGGACAGTTTTGCGCTGAAAATCTCGCCGGGTTTTTTCGACAATCCCAAGATCGGCCTGCCCTCGACCTCGGGGCTAATGGTGCTGTTCTCGGCCCGGACCGGACAGGTCGAGGCATTGTTGCTCGACAACGGTTACCTGACCGATGTGCGCACGGCTGCGGCCGGTGCCGTAGCGGCCCGCCACCTGTCGCGCCCCAATGCTACCCGGGCTGCGATTTTTGGCACCGGGCTGCAGGCGCGCTTGCAGCTTCAGGCCCTGTGCTTGGTGCGCCCGATTGCCAGTGCCACGATCTGGGGCCGCCGGACCGACGCGGCAGAGGCTCTGGCGGCATCCCTGACAGCCGAGTTTGGCATCGCGGTCACAGCCTGCCCCGACCCTGCCACCGCCATGGAGGGGGCTGACATCATCGTTACCACCACCCCCGCGACCGCTCCGATCTTAATGGCCGACTGGCTGCGACCCGGCCAGCACGTCACCGCCATGGGCGCGGACCAGCACACCAAGTCCGAACTGGACCCGGCCTGCCTGACCCGCGCCGACCTCTATGTGCCCGACCGCCTCAGCCAGACCCGGGCTTTGGGCGAACTGCGCAGCGCCATCGCGGCAGGCGTCGTCTCCGCCGATCAAGACTTCGCCGAACTGGGCGCGGTGGTTGCCGGAACGGCGCCGGGACGAACCACACCCGACCAAATCACAATCGCAGACCTGACCGGCACCGGCGTTCAGGACACTGCCATCGCCACGCATGCCCGAACCTGCGCCCTGCGCGACGGTCTCGGGACCACATTGGAGAGCTGATACCATGGCCATTGTCGATACCTTCCGCTTCTCGGATGCCGAATATGAAAGTCGCCTAGCCAAGGTGCGCATCGCCATGGAGGCAGCCGGGATCGACACCTTGATCACCTGCGATCCGTCGAACATGGCGTGGATCACCGGCTATGACGGCTGGTCCTTCTATGTCCACCAAGCGGTGGTGGTCAGTGCCACCGGCGCCCCGGTCTGGTTTGGCCGCGAACAGGACGCACAAGGCGCGCTCCGCACCGTCTATATGGAAGAACCGGACCTGATCGGATATCCCGACTTCTTCGTGCAATCGACCGAACGGCACCCGATGGACTATCTGGCCGCCAAGCTGACCGAGCGCGGCTGGCACAAGGGTCGGATCGGCGTCGAGATGGACAATTACTGGTTCTCGGCCAAGGGGTTTCAGGCGCTCAGCGCCGGGTTGCCAGATCCATTGGTGGATGCCACCGGGCTGGTGAACTGGCTGCGCGGGGTCAAATCTCCTGCTGAATTGGACCGGATGCGCAAAGCCGCCCGGATCGTCGAGCGGATGCACGAACGGATCGCGGAAAAGGTCGAGCCCGGCATGCGCAAATGCGATCTGGTGGCCGACATCTATGACGCCGCCCTGCGCTATGATGAGGAGTTGGGTTTTGGTGGGGACTATCCCGCTATCGTGCCGCTGCTGCCCTCGGGAACCGACGCCGCCGCGCCGCATTTGACGTGGGACGACAAGGAAATGAAGACCGGCGAAGGCACGTTCTTTGAAATCGCCGGATGCTTCAGGCGCTATCACTGCCCGCTGAGCCGCACCGTCTTTCTGGGCAAGCCAACCCAGCAATTCCTCGACGCCGAAAAGGCGGTTCTTGAAGGCATGGAGGCGGGACTAGAAGCCGCCCGCGCCGGCAATGTCTGCGAGGATATCGCCATTGCCTTCTTCAACGTCCTGCAAAAATACGGCATCGTGAAGGACAACCGCACCGGCTATCCCATCGGCCTGTCCTATCCGCCCGACTGGGGCGAACGCACCTGTTCACTGCGCGCGGGTGACCGGACCATTCTGAAACCCGGCATGACCTTCCATTTCATGACCGGCCTCTGGCTGGACAATTTCGGCTTTGAGATCACCGAAAGCATCGTCATTCAGGACGGCGCCCCGGAATGTCTGGCCAATGTGCCGCGCAAACTGTTGGTGAAGTCCTGATGTCCGCGCTTTTGCCTCCGAACCCAATCACCGCCACGGTGCCGTTCGATCAGGATGGCATTCACCACGGATTTCTCCGGTTGCCCTATAGCTGCGACAGCTCTGCCTGGGGGTCCATCATGATCCCGATCACGGTGGTTCGAAACGGCATCGGCATGACGGCCCTGTTGACCGGCGGCAATCATGGCGATGAATATGAGGGCCCCATTGCCTTGCAAGGGCTGGCGCATGATCTGGACCCTGCCAGCATTGAGGGCCGGGTCATCATCGTGCCCTTCATGAACACCCCGGCATTTCATGCCGCGCGCCGCACCTCGCCCCTTGATGGCGGCAATCTAAACCGCAGCTTTCCGGGCAAGCCGGACGGCACGCCGACGCAAAAAATCGCGGATTATTTCACCCGCACCCTTCTGCCGATGTCAGATTACGTGTTGGATTTCCATTCCGGCGGCAAAACGTTGGATTTCGTGCCCTTTGCGGCGGCGCATCTGTTGGACGACGGCAACCAGCAAGAGGCCTGTATCGCCGCCATGCACGCCTTCAACGCGCCCTACGCAATGACCCTGCGCGAGATTGACGCCGTCGGCATGTATGACACCACCGCCGAAGAGGCCGGAAAAATCTTTGTCTCGACGGAATTGGGCGGCGGCGGCACCGCAACTGCGCGTTCGGCCGGCTATGCCAAGAAAGGCGCCCGGAATTTTCTGCGCTACGCTGGCATTCTGACCGATGCAGCACCGGTTCTGGAGCCGAGCATCGAAATCGATACAACCCGAGGCGATTGCTACCATCTGGCCGAATATGGCGGCTTGGTCGAATGCCTTGTCGATCTGGGCGACGCGGTCAAGACGGGGGAACCCTTGGCGCGAATCTGGCCCTCTGATCGCAGCGGCACCGCCCCGCGCATCGTCACAGCCCGGTCCGGCGGGATTCTGGCCGCCCGGCACTTCCCGGGGCTGATTGCCCCCGGCGATTGCCTTGCTGTCGTCGCCGAAGTGGTCTCGGGCGGCTGACGATCAACGCAAAAGGGCCGCGCAAGCGCGGCCCTTTCTAAATCTAAAGGTCGGATCGACCTTATTCGTCTTCCAGCGCCTCAACGGCCTTCTGAAGGTCGTCTTTCGAGATTTCTTTCTCGGTCACGGTCGCCAGTTCGAAGATGTAATCTACAACTTTGTCTTCGAACAGCGGCGCACGCAACTGCTGCTGCATCTGTTGGTTCTTTTGAATGAATTCAAAGAACTGACGCTCTTGTCCCGGGTACTGACGTGCCTGAGCCATGATCGCTTGGGTCATCTCGGCATCGGACACCTGAATCTCATTCTTCTGACCAAGATCGGCCAGATAGAGACCCAGACGCACGCGACGCTCGCCCAGTTTGCGGTGCTCGTCGGTGGTTTCGATTTCCGGATGATCGTGGCCTTGAACGTCCGGGTTCTCTTCGTGCCACAGCTGGTGCGCGATCTGACCGGCTTCGGCGTCAACCAAGCTGGGGGGCAGATCGAAGCTGACGACACCGTCCAGCGCGTCCAACAGGCTGCGCTTCATAACAGCGCGGGCGGCACCGGCGTATTCGGCTTCCAGACGCTCGGTGATCTGACCTTTCAGAGCAGCCAAATCCTCGGCGCCGAATTTCTTGGCCAACTCATCGTTCAGCTCAGCCGCTTTGGGGGCTTTCACCGCTTTGATCTTGCACTCAAAGACCGCGTCCTTACCGGCCAGATTCTTGGCTTGGTAATCCTCGGGGAAGCTGACCTTCACCTCAACGTCGGTGCCTGCGACGGCGCCAACCAGTTGCGATTCAAAGCCGGGGATGAACGAGTTCGACCCCAAAACCAGCGGGTAATCTTCGGCAGCGCCGCCCTCGAAGGCTTCGTCGTCAACCTTACCCAAGAAATCGATCACAACCTGATCGCCATCTTCCGCAGCCGCACCTTCGTCGCGATCGCCAAAGTCTTTGGCGGTTTCGGCAAGGCTGGCCAATGCTTCGTCGACCGACGCGTCATCGGCTTTTACAACCAGACGTTCCAGCGAAATGGCCTTCAGATCCGTTTCCGGCACATCAGGCAGAGCTTCGTACGACAGCGTCACTTCGACATCGTCGCCTTCTTTCCAGTCCTCATTCGTCATTTTGACGTCGGGCTGAAGTGCAGGACGATCGCCGGTTTCTTCGAAATGCTTGGTCATCGCGCCGTCGATGCTTTCCTGCATCGCTTCGCCCAGCACCCGGGGGCCGAACTGCTTTTTCAGCAGGGCCATGGGCACCTTGCCCTTGCGAAAGCCTTTCATTTCGATGCCGGGCTGCGCCTCGGCCAGCTTGTCGTTCACTTTCGCGGCCAGTTCGGCGGCGGTTACGGTGATCGAGTAGCCGCGCTTCAGGCCGTCGTTCAGGGTCTCGGTGACCTGCATTCTGGTGTCCTCATTCGTCCATTTCCACAGGGGAACAGCCCCCGTGGCGGGGTGTCAAAAATCACGGGCCCTTTTATTGGCCCCTTTGATCCGTTGCAAGGGTCAATGGCGGCTCTGGCAACCGACAGTCCATCAACATGCCAGATGCCACGCCCGTCCGAGAGGCTGGACCTTGCCGCGAAGGGGCGCTAACCCGGTGCCGAGCCCCCCATGCGTCCCCCTTGCAGGAGCCTGCGCCATGACTTTTGACCGGTCCATTAAGATCGCCCCGTCGATCCTCGCCGCTGATTTCGCCAATTTCGGGGCCGAATGCGCCGCCATTGAGGCCCAAGGCTGCGACTGGGTTCATGTGGATGTCATGGACGGCCATTTTGTGCCGAACATCACCTTCGGTCCCGCGACCTGCGCAGCCATCCGGCCCCATATCAAGGGAATCATGGATGTGCATTTGATGATCGCGCCCGTAGATTCCTATATCGACGCGTTCGTGGAAGCCGGGGCCGACATTGTCACCGCGCATGTCGAGGCCGGGCCGCACATCCACCGCACCTTGCAGGCGATCCGCGCCGCCGGGGCCAAAGCCGGGGTGGCGCTGAATCCAGCCACACCGGCATCGTCGGTGACGCATTTGCTGGATATGGTCGATCTGATCTGTGTGATGACGGTCAATCCCGGTTTTGGCGGTCAGAAGTTTATTCATTCCCAGATCGAAAAGGTCAAAACCCTGCGCGAGATGATCGGCGACCGCCCGATCCATATCGAAATCGACGGCGGCGTCGATGTGACCACCGCACCGCTGGTTGCAGCGGCTGGCGCGGATGTTTTGGTTGCCGGGTCTGCCGTTTTCCGGGGCGGGTCAGTGGAAAACCCCGGCCCTTACGGCACCAACATTGCCGCCATCCGGGCCGCAGCCGAGGCCGCCCGTTAACGCCGCCTTCCCCGCGCCACAGGCGTTGTCACACCTGCACCCGCTCAGCCTGACCCGCTTGGCCGGTACAGCGACACTGGCGGTCGGCGTCTCTCTGGCGTTAAAAGCATAAAACCGACCGCTGTTTTCCCCGGCTCAGGCGGGCACCAGCCTGCCATGCTCCAGCCGCAGTTGACGATCCATCCGCGCCGCCAGCGCCGGGTTATGGGTCGCCACCAGCGCCGCCAGCCCGGTATCACGGGTCAGGCCCAGCATGCTGTCAAACACCTGCTCGGCAGTGTCCGGGTCCAGATTTCCAGTCGGCTCGTCGGCCAGCAGCAGCCGTGGTCGATTGGCCAGCGCCCGGCAAAAGGCCACGCGCTGCTGTTCGCCGCCCGACAGGGTCGCCGGTCGATGTTCCATCCGCGCGCTTAAACCAACCTGCGTTAACAAATCCTGCGCCCGCGTGGCCGCATCGACGGTGGACACCCCTTCCGCCAATTGCGGCAGAACGACATTTTCCAGCGCCGTGAATTCCGGCAACAGATGGTGGAACTGATAGACAAACCCGATACTGGAGCGACGCAGCCGGGTCCGGGTACCATCCTTCAGCGCGCCCGCGTCTTGCCCCAAAATCCGCAGACTTCCGGTGTCGGGCCGATCCAGCAGCCCTGCCAGATGCAGCAGGGTGGATTTTCCCGACCCCGATGGTGCCACCAACGCCACCAATTCGCCCGGTTCCAAAATCAGATCAAGATCGCGCAGAACCTGCACTTCGCCCGGCTGACCGGGATTATAGACGCGGCCAATGCCGCTCAGGGCCAGAACCGGATCACCCATGACGCAATGCCTCCACCGGGTTCAGCCGCGCCGCACGGCGGGCTGGGAAAATTGTCACGACACAGGACAGAGTTAACGACAGGCCCACCGCCGTCAGAACGTCGCGCGGGTTCAACCGTGCAGGCAGGTAATAGATGCCCCGGACCGACGGATCCCAGACATCACCGCCCGACAGGCTGTTCACCATGGCAAAGATCGGGTCGATCCACAGCGCGAAAAGACAGCCCAGCACCACACCGGCCAGCGTGCCGATCACCCCGACCGACGCGCCGCAAATAAAGAAGATCCGCATGATCGAGCCTTCGGTCAGCCCGATCGTTCGTAAGATGCCAATGTCGGCCTGCTTGTTCTTGACCAGCATGATCAGCCCGGACACGATGTTCATTGCCGCGATCAACACCAGCACCGACAACAGCACGAACATCACGTTGTCCTCGACATCCAGCGCCCGCAGGAACGCGCCAGAGGTGTCCTTCCAGGTTTGGAACAAGCCGTTGGGACCAGCCACCTGCCACAGGTCGGGCAACACCCGGTCGATCTGTTCGGGGTCATCCAAAATAACCTCGACTTCATCAGCAACCCCGTCACGGTTGAAAAAGTCCTGCGCGGCGGTAAACGGCATATAGATGCGGGTCCGGTCGATATCCCAGCGCCCCGCCGAGAAGACATAGACAACCTCATAAACCCCAACCCGAGGCGAGGTGCCGAAGGGTGTCTTGGCCCCGTCCGGCGAAATCAACTTGATCTGATCGCCCACCGAAATCCCAAGGATTTGCGCAACCCCCGACCCGATCGCGACGCCGTCGTCATAGCGCGAAATATCACCATAGCCGGTTTGCGGATCGACGATGCGCGGCAGGGCCAACAGGTTCTCTTGCGCGATGCCCATGACCTGCACGCCAGCATTGCGGCCCATCGCCGAACTTAGAACCTCACCCGTCACCAGAGGCGCGGCACGCAGTACGCCGGGTACATCCCGGATCCGCGCGGCCACTTCCTCGTAATCGGGAATGGTTCTGACGGCCTGACCGGCCTCGTTCAGATAGGTGACAGAATAATAGCTGGCATGGGCGTTGGCCCCAAGGATGGTATCCACGAACTCGGCCCGAAACCCGGCCCGCACCGCCAGCGTCGCAATCAGGGCAAAAACCGCCAAGGCGATACCGATCAGGCTGATCCAAGTCATGACACTGACACCGCCTTCGGCCCGCTTCGCGCGCAAATAGCGCCAAGCGATCAGCCATTCAAAGCGGGAAAACGGCGCGGGGGCGCGCGAGGATTGGGGCTTCACGGAGGGCTCCTGACAAGTCTAGGCGAGCGTCATGTGCCGTCACCCACCCCCGGGCGTCAATGGTCGATTGCCCCTTCTGCATGGTCGCGTCGAAATCAGATGATCGCGCGATGCACTGTGGGACGGCGCTTGACCCAAGCGGGACGGGGTCGCAGGTTGCGGCCGCTGTCAACCAACCGGGCAAAAGGCTATGTCTGACACGGCCGAAAACACCGGCCATAGCGGCCGGCATTCCCGCGCCGCCACCCTTGGGTTCGATGGGTGGCGGCGCGGGTCGATGGCTTAGATGTTGGCGTAGATTTCCGCCACCCGGGCAACAGCGGCTTCGGGGGTCATCTCGATGCTTTCACCGGATTTCCGGCTGGTCAGTTCGACCACGCCGCTTTTCAGGCCGCGCGGTCCGACCGTGATCCGCCATGGCAGCCCGATCAGGTCCATGGTGGCGAACTTGGCACCTGCCCGTTCGCTGCGATCATCATAGAGTGGCTCAAGACCACGGGCGACCAGCGCGTTGTATAGACCTTCGCAGGCGGCATCGGCTTCGGCGTCGCCCTGCTTCAGATTGACGATGCCACAATGGAATGGCGTCACGCCTTCAGGCCAGATGATGCCTTTGTCGTCATGGCTGGCTTCGATGATCGCGCCCACCAGACGGCTGACCCCGATGCCATGGCTGCCCATATGCACCGGCACCTTTTCACCCGTGTCAGTCACGACCGTTGCGCCCATCGCATCGGAATACTTGGTGCCGAAGTAGAAGATCTGACCAACCTCGATCCCGCGGGCGGTGCGCCGCCGCTCTTCCGGGATTTCGTTGAACAGGGCTTCATCATGAGTTTCGTCGGTGCGCGCGTAGCGCGAGGTGAATTCCTCCAGCACGCCTTGGCACTGGGCGACGTCGTCATAGTCGATCTCACGATCACCGAAGGTCAGGTCGGTGACGGTGCTGTCGTAGAAGACTTCCGACTCGCCGGTTTCGGCCAGCACGAGGAATTCATGCGTGTCATCGCCGCCGATCGGGCCGCTATCGGCACGCATCGGGATCGCTTGCAGGCCCATCCGTTCATAGCTGCGCAGATAGCTGACCAGATGCCGGTTATAGGCGTGCAGCGCGGCTTCTTTGGTCAGGTCGAAGTTATAGCCGTCCTTCATCAGGAATTCGCGGCCGCGCATTACCCCAAAGCGGGGCCGCATCTCATCGCGGAATTTCCACTGAATGTGATACAGCGTCAGCGGCAATTCCTTGTAAGAGCTGACGTTCGACCGGAAGATATCGGTGATCAGTTCTTCGTTGGTCGGGCCGTACAGCATGTCGCGCTTTTGGCGGTCGGTGATGCGCAGCATCTCGTCACCATAATCGTCATAGCGCCCGCTTTCACGCCACAGATCCGCCGATTGCAGGGTCGGCATCAGCATCGCGATATGACCGGCGCGTTCCTGTTCTTCATGGACGATGGTTTCGATCCGCTTGAGAACTTTGAAGCCAAGCGGCAACCATGAATAGATCCCGGCGGCGGATTGTTTGATCATCCCGGCCCGCAGCATCAGGCGATGGCTGACAATCTGCGCCTCGGCGGGCGTTTCCTTGAGGACGGGCAGAAAATAACGGGTAAGGCGCATGACGGGGGGACCTTCTGGAAGGATAAATTCCGTTGCGGCTTAGGACATCGCCCGCCACCAGACAAGGCCCGCCCGATCGGCGGAGCCGCTTTGCCCCGGTTTCTGGGCTTGTTTCCTGTCCGAAAGCGCTGCGCGCCGGGCCGTCAGATGGGTCGGGGGCCATGCTGCCGCGCTGCCGTTTCCTCTCAGCACAGAAACCCGGCACTTCACGGTTTTCGCCCAAAAAGCAGGCAATTCGTCATTTGATTTTTCGCCTTATTCCAGCCACGCATTTACATCAGCACGAAACCGATGCGGCATCGCGCCATGCCGAACACCCTGTCCATCGTCATCATCGAAAAAGAATGCGCGCGCGCGCAACTGATCGTCGAGGCCCTGTCGGCAGAGGCATCCTATCATGTTCAGGTGATCTCCGACTTCACCGGGCTGCGCGAATCCATCGCCGCATGCAATCCGGATGTGGTCTTAATCGACCTGACCAACCCGAGCCGAGACATATTGGAAGAACTGACCATGGCTTCCAGCCCGCTGGAGCGCCCGGTTGCCATGTTCGTGGACCAGAGCGAGACCATGCTGACCCAGCAGGCAGTCGACGCGGGCGTCTCGGCCTATGTGGTCAATGGATTGCAGCCAGACCGGATCCGTCCGGTGCTGGACGCCGCCATCGCCCGGTTTCACTTGTTTCATCGGCTTCGGGCCGAACTGGATGCAACCAAACGGGCATTGGAAGAACGCAAGGTCATCGACCGGGCCAAAGCCATCTTGATCCGCAGTCGCAACATGACCGAAGACGACGCCTATGCCCTGCTACGCAAGACCGCCATGGATAAGGGCCGTCGCATCGCGGATGTCGCCGAGGCATTGATCACCGCCGCGAGCATGCTGCGATGAGCTACACCGAACTGCGGGCCGGGTTCATCCCTTTGGTGGATGCAGCCCCGCTGATCGTGGCCAAGGAACTGGGCTTTGCCGAAGAAGAAGGCCTGACCCTGACGCTGCGACGCGCGCCCAGTTGGTCCACCCTGCGCGATATGCTGGTGCTGGGCCAGATCGAGGCGGCACATATGCTGGCGCCGCTTCCGGTGGCAATGGGGCTGGGGCTGGGCGGTATGGCGCGCCGGATCGACGTGTTGGCGGTGACCTCGACCAATGGCAACGTGATCGGGGTCTCGACTGCCGTTGCCCATGCACTGAGGGACGCGCATGCACCGCTGGAGTTTGGCAATGCCCTGACGGCGGGCCGCGCCCTGATCGGGCTGGGACGCCCGCTGCGCATCGGCGTGCCGTTCCCGTTCTCGATGCATGCCGAACTTCTGCACTATTGGCTCGCCGCGTTGGGGATGCCCGCGACGCAATCACTGGATATCCGCACCGTACCGCCGCCGCTGATGGCCGCCGCCATCGCCGCGCATGAGATCGACGCCTTTTGCGTTGGCGAGCCGTGGGGATCCATTGCAGTCGATACCGGCGTCGGGGAATTGCTGCTGCCGACCAGCGCGATCCGCAGCAGCGCCCCGGAAAAAGTGCTGGCGGTGCGCCAGGGCTGGGCCGATGCGGAACCGCGGCTGGCCGGTCGGTTGATGCGCGCCGTATGGCGGGCCTGCCGATGGCTGGGCAACGCATCAAACCGCATCACCACGGCCGAAATCCTGCGTCAGCCCGCCTATCTGGGCGTGTCCGCCGAAATCATCGATCGCGCCTTGAGCGGACGGTTGGTGACCCGGTCAGATGGCTTGGAACAGGACGTGCCGGGCTTCATGGACTTCTTCGGCCCGGGTGCGACTTTTCCATGGAAATCGCAAGCCGCTTGGATCGGAGGGCAGCTTGCCGCCCGCACCGGCACAGATAGGGCCATGGCCATTTCGGCAGCACGGGACGTCTTTCGCACCGATCTCTACCGCAGGCATTTGCGTGATACCGGTGCCGAGTTTCCCCTCGCAGATGACAAAATCGAAGGCGCTGTGGCGGCGCCAACGGCGGTGCCCGCCATCACCGGCACCATGATTCTGTCGCCAGATCGGTTTTTCGACGGGCGCATTTTTGGCCCCTCTGCCGAAATCTGATCATTTTTTTGGCAGCAGGTAGCCTGCGATTGCTGCAGGGCAGCAAATTTGCCCGGCCGGTCGCATTTCAGGTTGCCGGAATCGGGATGACCGAGACAAGCTAAAGACATCGCGGAGCAACGATGCTGCGCACAGAGCTTCCCATACACCCGGGTATTTTGAGCAACGTCGCTCGACCGTCTGCACCTTTGCAGGCTGTGTCGTCGACGTTTTTTCTGTTTCAGGACCCCCATCTCGTGCGGGGCCCTTCACAAGGACACCCACATGAACGTTCTCTTTGCGGCTCTCGCATCTTCTGCAGTGATGGTCGCGCCTGCCTTGGCGCTGGACCTCGAAAAAGACGAACTGACCTTCGGCTTCATCAAACTGACCGACATGGCCCCGCTGGCGATTGCCTATGAGCAAGGCTATTTCCTCGACGAAGGCCTGTTTGTGACGCTGGAAGCCCAAGCCAACTGGAAAGTGTTGCTGGACGGCGTGATCGACGGCCAGTTGGACGGCGCGCATATGCTGGCCGGTCAGCCGCTGGCCGCGACCATCGGCTATGGCACCGAAGCCCATATCGTCACGCCATTTTCAATGGACCTGAACGGCAACGGCATCACCGTGTCGAACGAGGTCTGGGAGATGATGAAGCCGAATATCCCGACCATGGATGACGGACGCCCGCAGCACCCGGTCAGCGCCGCAGCGCTGGTTCCGGTGATCGACGCGTTCAACGCCAATGGCCGCCCCTTCAACATGGGTATGGTGTTTCCGGTTTCGACCCACAATTACGAGCTGCGCTATTGGCTGGCGGCGGGTGGCATCAACCCCGGCTATTACAGCCCCGAGAATGTTACCGGCCAGATCACCGCAGATGTGTTTCTATCGGTCACGCCGCCGCCGCAGATGCCCTCGACCTTGGAAGCCGGAACCATCAACGGCTACAGCGTCGGCGAGCCGTGGAACCAGCAGGCCGTCGCCAAGGGCATCGGCGTGCCGGTGATCACCGATTACGAGCTGTGGAAGAACAATCCTGAGAAGGTGTTCGGGATCACCGCCGAGTTTGCCGAACAGTATCCCAACACGACGATTGCTCTGACCAAAGCCCTGATCCGTGCCGCCATGTGGCTGGACGAGAACGACAATGCTAACCGGGCCGAAGCCGTCAAGATCTTGTCTCGCTCAGAATATGTCGGAGCGGATGCCGACGTGATCGCCAATTCGATGACCGGCACATTTGAATATGAAAAGGGCGACATCCGCGACGTGCCCGATTTCAATGTGTTCTTCCGCTACAACGCGACCTATCCCTTCTATTCCGATGCGGTCTGGTATCTGACCCAGATGCGCCGCTGGGGCCAGATCGCCGAGCCGCAGACCGATGCGTGGTACGACGAGGTCGCCCGCGACGTCTATCGCCCCGACATCTATCTGGCCGCAGCCCAGATGCTGGTGGACGAAGATCTGGCCGATGCCGCCGACTTCCCGTGGGACAGCGACGGCTACAAAGCCCCGACCCCCGCGGACGATATCATTGACGGCATCGCCTATGACGGCACCGCGCCCAACGCCTATCTCGACAGCCTGCCGATCGGGCTGAAGGGCAGCCAGACGGTTGTTGGCGAAGACGTTCAGGGCTGAGCCCGGCTGCGGGATGCGCCCCCCAGTGCGGCCCGTCCCCTCCCCATCACACATTCCCCGAGGATCCTCTTTATGTCCGCAATTGACCCAACCATTCTCACCGATCCCGACCGCGAGGCCCGCCGCGCCCGCCTGTTCACCCGCATCAACACGGCAGACGCTTGGTTTCAGGTGTTGGGACTGGCCTGGATCACCCCAGTTCTGAAAGCCGTAGCCGGCGACAATCCCAAAGCGCAGATGAAAGACATCTGGCGGCTGCTCGGGGTTCCGGTACTGGCAATCGTGACCTTTCTGGCGGTCTGGGCGGTGCTGGCCCCGACGGTGCAAACCTCGCTTGGGGCGATCCCCGGACCGGCGGCGGTCTGGACCGAGGCCGTCAACCTGAACGCCGACGCGATTGCCAAGGGCGAACGCGAAGCCAAGTTCAACGCCCAGATCGACAAGCGCAACGAAAAGCTGATTGCCGAAGGTCGCGCGGATGAGGTCAAGGACATCGCCTATACCGGCGCGCCCAGCTATTATGACCAGATCTGGACCTCGATCAAAACCGTGTTCTTCGGCTTCCTGATCGCCAGCGCCATCGCCATTCCGCTTGGCATTCTTGCCGGCCTGTCCCCCACCGCCAACGCCGCGATGAACCCGCTGGTGCAGATTTTCAAACCGGTCTCGCCGCTGGCGTGGCTGCCGATTGTGACGATGATCGTGTCAGCCGCCTATGCCACCAATGACGGGATGTTTTCGAAATCCTTTCTGGTCTCGGCGATCACGGTGACGCTGTGTTCCCTGTGGCCGACCCTGATCAACACCGCGCTGGGTGTGGCCAGCATCGACAAGGATCTGGTGAACGTCTCGAAAGTGCTGAAGATGAGCTCTTGGTCGAAGATCACCAAACTGGTCCTGCCGTCGTCCCTGCCGCTGATCTTTACCGGACTACGCCTAAGCCTTGGTGTGGGCTGGATGGTGCTGATCGCCGCTGAAATGCTGGCGCAGAACCCCGGCTTGGGCAAATTCGTCTGGGACGAATTCCAAAATGGCAGCTCGCAATCACTGGCCAAGATCATCGTGGCGGTATTGACCATCGGGATCATCGGCTTCGCGCTGGACCGGGTCATGTTCGCGCTGCAATCGCTCTTTACCTTCTCGGCGAACCGGTGACCGGCATGGATATTCTTTCGCTCAAGAACGTGTCCAAGGGCTATGGTCAGGGTCTGAACCGCGCCGAAGTCCTGAAAAACATCAGCCTCGACGTGAAGGACGGCGAATTTCTGGCCATCCTCGGGTTCTCTGGCTCGGGCAAGTCCACGATCATGAACATGATCGCCGGACTGGAACAGCCGGATCGCGGCAGCCTGACCTTCAAGGGGGCGCCAATCACCGGCCCCGGCCCCGAACGCGGGCTGGTCTTTCAAAGCTACAGTCTGATGCCGTGGCTGACAGTACGCGGCAACGTGATGCTGGCGGTGGACGCGGTGTTCCCGAAGCTCAGCAAGGCCGAGAAGTTGGCCAAAGCCGATCACTATATCGCCATGGTCGGCCTGCCCCACGCAGCGCACCGCCGTCCGGCGGAACTGTCGGGCGGGATGCGCCAGCGGGTGTCGGTGGCACGCGCCTTGGCGATGTCGCCGGAACTGCTGCTGCTGGACGAGCCGCTCAGCGCCCTTGACGCCCTGACGCGCGCCAATCTGGCCGATGAGATTCTCGACATCTGGGAGACTGACAAAAAGACTGTCGTTCTAATTACCAATGACGTGGACGAGGCCCTGATCATGGCGGACCGGATCGTCCCGCTGAACCCGGATGGCACGTTAGGCGATGCGTTCAACGTGACCATCCCCCGCCCCCGCGACCGGATGAAGATGAACCACGACGAGACGTTCAAGACCCTGCGCGGCGCGATCACCAAATACCTGATGGATGTCGGCATTGAGGCCAAGATCGAAGAGACCCGTACCCTGCCCAAGGTGACGCCGATCCACGGGTTGCCCAGCGCGCAAAGCAAGGCGCAAGAGGGCATGATTGAAGACCGCTTCCTAGATTTCAGCCAACTGCACAAAATCTATGCCACGCCAAAAGGCCCGCTAACCGTAGTCGAGGGTTTCGACCTGAAGGTGAACCGGGGCGAATTCATCAGCCTGATCGGCCACTCGGGCTGCGGCAAGTCGACGGTGCTGACCATGGCCGCCGGTTTGAATGACATCTCAAAAGGCGCGATCAAGCTGGATGGTCGCCATGTGGAAGGGGCTGATCCGGAACGCGCCGTAGTGTTTCAGTCGCCGAACCTTTTCCCGTGGCTGACCGCGAAAGAGAACGTGGCGATCGGGGTCGACAAGGTCTATCCGCGCGCCAGTCAGGCGGAGCGGCAAGAGGTGGTCGAATATTACCTCGAGCGGGTCGGCCTTGGCGACGGCATGGACAAGATCGCCAGCAGCATGTCGAACGGCATGAAGCAGCGGGTCGGGATCGCACGGGCCTTTGCCCTGTCCCCCAAGCTGCTGTTGCTGGATGAACCCTTTGGGATGCTGGACAGCCTGACCCGCTGGGAATTGCAAGAAGTGCTGATGGAGGTCTGGTCGCGCACCAAGGTGACCGCGATCTGCGTCACCCATGACGTCGACGAAGCGATCCTGCTGGCCGACCGGGTGGTGATGATGACCAACGGCCCGCAAGCCACCATTGGCCGGATCGTCGATGTCGACCTGCCCCGTCCCCGCACCCGCAAGGCGCTGTTGGAACATCCCGACTACTACCGCTACCGCGCGCAGGTGCTGTCTTTCCTTGAGGAATACGAACACGGGCGCGACCCAGCCAAGGCTGCCGACGCTGACGCGGAGACCAAGGTCAACCCGTCGCTGGAGGATGCCGCATGATCCTAACCCAACCCATCACGGCGGTGCAGCCCGACCATGACGGCGCCGTCGGCAGCGCCCCTTGGGCGCCGGACCGGGCATTAAACCCATCACCCGATGACAAAACAAAGACGGCCTGTCCGGCCGTTTCCACCGCCCTTTCGGGCGCCATGATCGCGCGGGCCAATGGCCTTGGCGCAGATGCAGCGGAGGAATGAGATGACGCAGAAACTTGTCGTGATTGGCGCGGGTATGGCGTCGGGACGGGCCTTAGAGCATCTGTTCGACACCGCCCCCGGCGACTGGGAAGTGACGCTGTTCAACAGCGAACCGCGTGGCAACTATAACCGGCTGATGCTGTCGCCGGTGCTGTCGGGCGAAAAGACCTATGGCGAAATCGTCACCCATGACGATGACTTCTATGCCGAACACGGGGTGATCTGCTGCTTTGGCGAGGCCGTCGAACGCATTGACCGCGCCCGCAAAGTGGTGATCGGGGCCAATGGCGAAGTGCCCTATGACAAGCTGGTGCTGGGCACAGGATCGACCCCTTTCATGATCCCGCTGCCAGGTCATGATCTGGACGGCGTGATTGCCTACCGCGATCTGGAAGACACCGAGCGCATGATCGCCCTTGGGGCCAAGCCCGGCGCAAAAGCCGTAGTCATTGGCGGCGGCTTGTTGGGGCTGGAAGCGGCGGCTGGCATGCAGATGCGCGGCGTCGATGTCACCGTCGTTCACATCATGCCGCACCTGATGGAACGGCAGTTGGACGCCGCCGCAGGGTATTTGCTGCGCAAGGCGCTGGTGGACCGCGGCATTCACGTCAAGTGCGCGGCCAATTCCAAGGAAATTCTGGGCAAAGATGGCCATGTCCGGGCGCTGCTGCTGGACGACGGCACCGAATTGCCCTGCGATCTGCTGGTGATGGCGGTGGGCATCCGGCCCAATGTGGCGCTGGCCAAGGCTTCTGGTCTGGCGACGGGTCGAGGCGTGCATGTCGATGACCAAATGGTGACCTCGGACCCCGACATTTTGGCACTGGGGGAATGCGTTGAACATAACGGCGCGGTCTTCGGTCTGGTTGCGCCGCTGTATGATCAGGCCAAGGTGGTGGCCAAGACCCTGATCGGTGATGCGGCGATGTTCCAACCCCGCGAGGTGTCGACCAAACTGAAGGTCACCGGCTGCGATCTGTTCAGCGCCGGGGACTTTGCCGAGGGCGACGACCGCGAGGACATCGTGTTCCGCGATCCGGCCCGCGGCGTCTACAAGCGGCTGGTGCTGAAGGACAACAAAATCATCGGTGCGGTGATGTACGGCGATACCGCCGACGGCAACTGGTTCCATGGCCTGATCAAAGACGCGGAGGACGTGTCGCAGATGCGGGATACGCTGATCTTTGGCCCGTCTTTTCAGGGGGGGACCCCACTGGACCCTTTTCAGGCCGTTGCAGCCTTACCGGCTGACGCAGAGATCTGCGGCTGCAACGGCATCTGCAAAGGAACCATTGTCACGGCCATCAAAGGGGGCGCCACCGATCTTGGCGCTGTCCGGGCCACAACCAAGGCGTCGGCGTCGTGTGGGACCTGCACCGGCTTGGTCGAGCAGGTGCTGGCGGTCACACTGGGGGACGACTTCGTCCTTCCGGCGGCGCAGCCGGTCTGCGGGTGTACCGATCTCACCCATGACGATCTGCGTCGCCTGATCAAGGCGCAAGAGTTGAAGTCGATGCCCGCCGTCTGGCAGGAACTGGGCTGGCGCAGCGTCGATGGCTGCCACGTCTGCCGCCCAGCGCTGAACTTCTATCTTCTGGCCGATTGGCCGCTGGACTACCGCGATGATCCGCAAAGCCGGTTCATCAACGAACGCAAGCATGCCAATATTCAGAAGGACGGCACGTTCAGCGTTGTGCCCCGGATGTGGGGCGGGATCACCACCGCGAACGAGTTGCGCGCCATTGCCGATGCCGCTGACAAATACAACGTGCCGACGGTCAAGGTCACGGGCGGTCAACGCATCGATCTTCTGGGGGTCCGGGGCGAGGATCTGCCCGCGATCTGGGCCGATCTCAATCGTGCCGGGATGGTGTCGGGTCACGCCTATTCCAAAGGGCTGCGAACGGTGAAGACCTGCGTCGGCACGGACCATTGCCGCTTTGGCACCCAGGACAGCACCGGCCTTGGCATCAAGCTGGAACAGGCGCTGTGGGGGTCGTGGACCCCGCATAAGGTCAAGCTGGGCGTGTCGGGCTGTCCGCGCAATTGCGCCGAGGCGACCTGCAAGGACGTTGGCATCATTTGCGTTGATTCCGGCTATGAGATCGGGGTTGGCGGGGCGGCCGGCATGGATCTGAAAGAGATCGAACCGCTGGCCAAAGCCCCCACCGAACAAGAGGCGATCGATATCACCATCGCCTTTGTCCAACTTTACCGCGAGCACGCCAAATACCTCGACCGGTCGTACAAATGGATCGCCAAGGTCGGTCTGGACTGGGTGCGCAGCCGCGTGGTCGACGATCTGGACAACCGCCAAGCCCTGATCGACCGGTTCGCTCTGTCCCAAAGCGTTTATCAGACAGACCCGTGGGCCCAGCACGTTGCCGAGCGGGCGGAAACCTATCACCCCATTGCACAGCTTAATCTGGAGGCTGCAGAATGACCGCAATTTTAACCGACTGGATGGATATCGGCCCGCTCGACGCCATCGCCCCTAGGGGCGCACGGGTGATCCGCACGTCAGAAGGCTGCATCGCAGTCTTTCGTACTGCGAGCGACGAGGTTTTCGCCGTCGATGACCGCTGCCCCCACAAGGGCGGGCCACTGTCAGACGGCATCGTGCACGGGGCCTCTGTCACCTGCCCGCTGCACAACTGGGTGTTCGATCTGTCCACCGGTCAGGCCAAAGGCGCGGATGCGGGCCAGATCGCGACCTATCCCGTGCGCGTCGAAGCCGGACGTTTGTTGATCGACATGACCATGCTGGCGAAGCGGATCGCGGCATGATCCGCACCACCTGCCCCTATTGCGGTGTCGGTTGCGGCGTTCTGGCGGCGCCGGACGGGGCCGGTGGCATCACCATCAAGGGCGACCCGGACCATCCTGCCAATTTTGGACGGTTGTGTTCCAAGGGGGCAGCCTTGGATGACACCGTGGATCTGGACGGGCGGTTGCTGCATCCCATGGTGCACGGCACCCGTGCCAGTTGGGACGACGCGCTTGGCACCATTGCCAGCCGCCTGAGTGCAACGATCCGCGACCATGGCCCCGACAGCGTTGCCTTTTATGTCTCGGGCCAAATGCTGACCGAGGATTATTACGTCGCCAACAAGCTGATGAAAGGGTTCATCGGCTCGGCCAATATCGACACCAATTCAAGGCTGTGCATGGCCTCCAGTGTCGCCGGGCACAAACGCGCCTTTGGCAGCGATACGGTGCCGGGAACCTATGCAGATCTGGAACAGGCCGACCTGATCGTGCTGGTCGGCTCCAACCTGGCCTGGTGCCATCCGGTGCTGTACCAACGGATCGTGGCGGCAAAAGCGGCCAATCCGGCCATGAAACTGATCAATATCGACCCACGGCGCACAGCATCCAGTGATTTGGCCGATCTGCACCTATCGTTAGCCCCGGGCAGCGATGTCGCCTTGTTCAATCACCTGTTGGCCCGGATCGCCGACTGCGGCGCGGTGAATGACGCCTATGTCCGCGCCCATGTGACCGGGTTCGAGGACGCCGTCGCAGCCGCCCGCGCCACCGACCGATCTGTGACCGGCCTGACGCAGGCCGACATCGATGCCTTCGTCGATCTTTGGATCGGCACTGAGAAGGTCGTGACCGTCTATTCCCAAGGCGTGAACCAGTCGGTCAGCGGCAGCGACAAGGTCAACGCCATTCTGAATTGCCATCTGGCGACCGGGCGGATCGGCAAGCCCGGCATGGGACCGTTCAGCGTCACCGGCCAGCCCAATGCCATGGGCGGCCGCGAGGTCGGCGGCTTGGCCAACATGCTGGCCTGTCATATGGACATCGAAACCCCGGCCCATCGGCAGGCGGTGCGCGAGTTTTGGTCAGCTCCGGCCCTGCCCGACGCGGCCGGTTTAAAGGCGGTGGATCTGTTTCGTGCGGTGGGCGACGGCCGGATCAAGGCGCTGTGGATCATCTGCACCAACCCGGCCGTTTCCATGCCCGACGCCGACGCAGTGCGCGACGCCATCGCCGGATGCGATTTCGTGGTCGTCTCGGACCTGACCGCCGACACCGACACGGCGCGCCTGGCGCATGTGCTGCTGCCCGCCACCGGCTGGGGGGAAAAGGACGGCACCGTCACCAACTCTGAACGCCGGATCAGCCGTCAACGCGCCCTACTGCCCCCCCCGGGCGAGGCCCGCGCCGATTGGGCAATATTGGCGGAAGTTGGTCGCCGGATGGGGTGGCCCGCGGCCTTCGACTTTCAATCGCCAGCCGAGGTGTTCCGCGAACATGCCGCCCTGTCAGGAGTTGCCGGGGCACAGGGGTTGGACTTCGATATCTTCGGCCTCTCCGATCTAGACGACGGGGAATATGACGCGCTGGCCCCGGTGCAATGGCCCGTTACCACCCGTGACACCCGCTGCACCGCCGGGCGTTTTTTCGGCGAGGGCAATTTTTTCACACCAGATCGCAAAGCCCGCATGTTGGCACTGACACCGCGCCCGCCAGCGCAGCAGCCCAGCGCCGCCCGCCCCTTCGTGATGAATACCGGGCGCATCCGTGACCAGTGGCACACCATGACCCGGACCGGAAAATCGCCGCGACTGGGTCGCCACCTTGCCGAACCTTTTGCCGAAATCCATCCCCGGGATGCGGTCAAGCTGGGTCTTAAACCCGCCGATTTGGTGCAGATTGACACCGATCACGGCCGGGCGTTGATGCGGGCTCTAATTACCGACCGGGTCCAGCCCGGGCACATCTTTGTGCCAATGCACTGGACCGGAGTGAACGCGTCGGCGGCCCGGATCGACGCGCTGGTGCCCGCCACCGTCGATCCGGTCTCGGGTCAACCGGAAAGCAAAGCCGCCGTCGCCGCGATGACCCGGTTCAACGCCGACTGGTATGGATTTGCCGTAAGCACCCGTCGCCCCGACGCCGACTGCGCGTATTGGGCGGTCAGTCGTGCCACTGCGGGCTGGCGCATGGAATTGGCAGGCACCACCGGCGGCTCCGACTGGGAGGCCACCGCCCGGCAGATGCTGCACTGCCCTGACGCAGACGCCATCAAGGTCGATGACCCTCAGCGCGGCACCACCCGGATCGCCTTCATGCAAGATGGCCGCCTGTGCGCCGCACTGTTCATCGCCCCAACCCCGGTTGCCGTGTCCCGGGAATATCTGGTCGATGCACTGGATGGCCCTGCACCAGACGTGCTGTCCGGACGCCCCGGCGTCGACCGTCCCGACGCTGGCCCGACCCTGTGCAGTTGCATGAATGTGGGAATTAATACCATTATCGAAGGGATCGAAACTCAAGGGTTAATGACCGTCGAAGCGATCGGAACCGCGTTGCGGGCCGGGACGAATTGCGGCTCATGCCGCCCCGAAATCGCGGCACTGCTGGCGCAGATGCGGGTCCGTGTGGCGGCGGAATGACGTTCTCTCGAAAGGCATAGGCATGACCGAACCCCACTCCCTCGCTCCCTTCGTGCGCATTGTCGGACGCGGCCCCGGCCGGGGTCGGCCGCTGACGCTGGATGAGGCGCATCAGGCCATGACCCTGATGCTACGCGAGGATGCCGACCCAGAGGCGGTGGGCGCGCTATTGATGGTCTTGCGTTATCGCGGCGAGACGCCGGATGAATTGGCTGGGCTGAGCTTGGCCCTGCGCGATACGCTGGCGGAATGGACCAGCCCAGCGCCCGGTCTGGATTGGCCCAGCTATGCTGCTGGACGCACCCGGGGCCTGCCGTGGTTCTTGTTGTCGGCCCGGTTGGTGGCGCAATCCGGGGTGCCGGTATTGTTGCATGGCTGGAATTCACACCAAGCCGGCATCGCCGATGTGCGCACCGCGCTGGCCGAGGCCGGGGTTCCGCGCGCGCGCACCTTCGAGGCGGCGCCGGGGCTGCTGCGGACCGGTGGCATCGCCTATGTCGCGCTGGAGGACCTGTCACCCCGCGCCCATGCCCTTCTGCGGCTACGGGATCGGCTGGGGTTACGGTCGATCCTGAACACGGTGGTGCGGATGCTGAACCCTGCCGGGGCCGGGGCCGTGGTTCAAGGGGTCTTCCACCCCGGCTATCGGAACTTACAGCAAGAGGCCGCGACCCGGATGGGCCTGCGCAACCTATCGATCATCAAAGGCGGCGGCGGCGAGTTCGAGCGCCATCCCGGCAAGGATATCCTGCTTTATGGGCTACGCGAGACTACCGCCTTCACCGAAAGCTTCGCCGCCCTGACACCGGAACATCGCAAATTGGGCGAAACCAATCGGCAGCCCGGCGATCTGGGGCGTCTTTGGTCCGGGGCGCTTCATGACCCGTTTGCCACCGAAATCGTCTTGGGCACCGCTGCGCTGGCCCTTGAGACCTGCCAGCGCGCCGCCCCCGGTGCGGGGCTGGCCATGGCGCAGGATCTCTGGGCCGCGCGGTGCGCCACCCCGCCAACTTAAGGACACTGCCATGCACGCCTTCCCCATGTTCATCCGCTGCACCGGACGCCGAATCGTCATCGCCGGCGGCGGCGAACAAGCTGCTCAAAAAGCGCGACTGATGCTGAAAACCGACGCCGAATTGGTCCTGCTCGCCCCCGCGCTGGACCCAGAACTGCGCGATCTGGTCGCTCAGGGCCGGGCAACCCACGACACCGGACCCGCCACGGCAACCAGCTTTACCGACACCGCCATGTGCTTCATTGCTACCGGCTGTCCCGGCTTGGACGCAGCCCTTCACGATCTGGCCAAGGCTGGGGGCGCGCTGGTGAACGTGGTCGATCAACCAGACCTGTGCGACATCACCACCCCGTCACTGGTGGATCGCGACCCGGTGGTCGTGGCCATTGGCACCGAAGGCACAGCCCCGGTTCTGGCCCGCCAGATCAAGACCCAGATCGAGACGCTGCTGCCTCCCGGCTTGGGCGGCTACGCGGCGCTAGCAGGCCGGTTGCGCGGCGCGGTGGCCGCCCGGGTCCCGAAACCGGCGCGGCGTGCCTTCTGGCGATGGGCCTTTGCCGATGCGCCCCGCGCAGCATGGATGCGCGGGGCCGAACGCGAGGCCGCCCAGACCCTGAAGGCCGCGATTGCTGTGGGCCATGCCCCGGATGACCGCGGCACAGGGTCGATTGCCTTGGTCGGCGCTGGCCCCGGCGCGCGCGATCTGCTCACCTTGCGGGCGGTGCAGCGTCTGCAGGAAGCCGACGTGATCTTTTATGACCGGCTGGTTGACCCAGACGTTCTGGAGCTGGCCCGGCGCGACGCCGAACGCATCTTCGTCGGAAAGGTGGTCGGCGCGTCGGCATGGCCGCAAGCTCGGATCGACGCTGTAATCGTGGCGGCGGCCCGGTCTGGACAGCGAGTGGTGCGCCTGAAATCCGGCGATCCGGCGATCTTTGGGCGCGCTTCCGAAGAACTGGCGGCCGCCCGGGCCGAGGGCATCCCGGTCGAGATTGTCCCGGGTGTCACTGCGGCCTCGGCTGCGGCGGCAAGCCTTGGTCAGTCCCTGACCGAACGCGGCCGCACCGATACCATCGTTTTTGCCACCGGCGCCTGCCGCGACGGCGACCCCCAGCCCGATTGGGGACGGCACGCCGCCCCCGGCACGGTTCTGGCCTATTACATGGCAGTGGCCAGCGCCCCTGACCTGCGCGACAGCCTTCTGGCGGCGGGTGTCGCCCCCGATACCCCGGTTCAGATCGCCGTCGCCGTCAGCACGGTGCGCGAGCGGACCATCCATTGCGCCTTGGCCGATCTTCCCTCGGCCCTCAGGCGGGATGCCGTCACCGGTCAGGCGGTTATTCTTGTGTCGATCGACAAACGCCGTCCGATGGGCGCAGCCCGGCCCCTGCCCTTACGTGCCCCTGCCAGAATCGCCTGAACCCGCCGCGTTAACAGCCGTTTGGCACCGCATCTTCAGCCGCTCCGCTGGCCGGAGCCAAGGCCCCTGACTTAATGGCGATGGGGGCGAAGGGGGGCACGGCCTGCACGGCGGGCTGAGGTTGGAACAGCGTATAGCATCCCGCGAACACGCTGACCTTGCCGTCGAGGGCCGCAGCCGCGATCGCAACAGGAACCTGCCAATAGATCGTTCCGGCGGCGCCATCACTGGCCACGGCCCCCACATGAAGCGTCACCGCGGCGGTATCGGTATAGCCTGCGGTAAAGCCGGATAAGTCCGGGCGGTCATCGGGCGCAAAATAGCTCCAGCCGCGCAGGTATTCATGGCGGTTGATGGCATTATAAAGCGACCGGACCACCTGTTCGGGCGAACTGCGGTCATCAAGGTAGTCCGGCAGGCTTTGACCGATGCCGGGACCGGCACTTAACACCAAGATCAGGGCAATGGACGGCAGGCGCATAGGGGAACTCCGGCAGGGATCGCCCTGACGATTGCTGAATTGGGGCCATATGTCGAGCCGCCTTTGGTGCCAGCGCCCATGGTGTTGCCGGGGCGGAGGATCCAGTGGCAGCAAGACTGCCTGTGCTTTGCGATCCGCAGCGCATGGTCTTTGCGCCGCAAATGCGCCCTGGCTCTTGCCCCCGCCGCCGCGATGGGCGACGAAGCGCTATGGCCAAACCGTCCTCCTTCTCTTGCACCGAATGCGGTGCCACCACCGCGAAATGGGCCGGCCAATGCGAGGCCTGTGGCGCGTGGAACTCCATCACCGAAGATCAGCCCCTGTCGGCTGGTCCCGGAAAAAGCCTTGGGCTGGCCCGGGGCCGCAAAGTTCCCCTGACCGAGCTGTCCACCTCAGAAGCACCGCCGCCGCGCACCTGCTCCAATGTCGCAGAGCTGGACCGGGTGCTGGGCGGCGGGCTGGTGCCAGCGTCGGTCACCCTTGTCGGCGGCGATCCCGGCATCGGCAAATCGACCTTGCTGTTACAGGCCGCTGCCGCCTTCACACGCCGGGGCATGCGCACCGTCTATGTGTCAGGCGAAGAGGCCGCAGCCCAGATCCGGATGCGCGCCAGCCGTCTTGGCCTTGAGAAAGCAACGGTCAAACTGGCCGCCGAGACCAATCTGCGCGACATTCTGACCACGCTTGAGGCCGATACCCCCGATCTGGTGATAGTCGATTCGATCCAAACCATGTGGCTGGACACCGTCACCAGCGCGCCGGGATCGGTGGCGCAGGTCCGCGCCGCCGCGCATGAGTTGACCACCTTCGCCAAAACCCGCAACGTCGCCGTCATTTTGGTCGGCCATGTCACCAAGGACGGCCAAATCGCTGGGCCACGGGTGATCGAACACATGGTCGACACTGTGCTGTATTTCGAAGGCGAGCGCGGCCATCCGTTTCGAATTCTGCGTGCCGTCAAAAACCGCTTCGGCCCAGCCGATGAAATCGGGGTCTTTGAGATGACCGGCGCGGGCCTGTCGCAAGTATCGAACCCGTCCGCGTTGTTTCTGGCCGACCGGGGCGCGCCAGTGGCCGGATCGGCGGTTTTTGCCGGGATCGAAGGCACCCGGCCTGTCCTGTGCGAATTTCAAGCGCTGGTGGCCCCGGCCCCGCACGGACAGCCGCGCCGGTCGGTCGTGGGCTGGGATGGCGGGCGGCTGGCGATGATTTTGGCGGTCTTGGAATCGCGCTGTGGCATCCCGTTTGCCGGGCTCGACGTCTATCTCAATGTCGCCGGTGGCCTGCGCGTTTCAGAGCCGGCGGCCGATCTGGCCGTGGCCGCCGCCCTGCTTTCCGCCCGCGAGGATGTCGCACTGCCGCCTGAAACCGTGGTTTTCGGAGAGATTTCCCTCTCTGGGGCTATTCGTCCGGTCTCGCAGACCGAAAACAGGTTGAAAGAAGCCCGGAAACTTGGTTTTTCCAACGCAATCCTGCCGAAGGGCAGCAAAACGGGATCCGGCAACGAATCCACATTACAAACCATGGCAGACCTGACCACGTTTGTCGGCGATCTGTTCGGGGCCGGATAACGGCGAAAGGGGTTAGGGCATGGATGGTTTCACGATTGTGGACGGGGTCGTTGCGGCGGTGATCGTCGTCTCGGCGCTGCTCGCATATTCGCGCGGGCTGGTGCGGGAATTGATGGCAATTGCCGGCTGGGTCGCCGCGGCGGTTCTGGCCTATTTGTTTGCCCCGCAGGCCGAGCCATTGGTCAAGGAAATCCCCTATGTGGGCGATTTCCTGCGCGACAGTTGCGAATTGTCGATCATCGCGGCCTTCAGCGCGGTCTTTGCCCTGTCGCTGGTGGTGGTGTCGCTGTTCACGCCGCTGTTCTCGACACTGGTGCACCGGTCGGCACTTGGGGCGGTCGATCAGGGTGCAGGCTTCATCTTCGGCGCGCTTCGCGGCATTCTTCTGGTTGTGGTCGCCTTGGTGGTGTTCGACCGGGTGGTGGTGTCGCAAAACGTGCCGATGGTCGACGACAGCCGGACCGCAAAAATCTTTGCCGGTATCCGCGGCAATGTCGAAAGCCAGATCCCCGAGGATGCGCCAGGCTGGATCCTGATGCGGTATGAAACCTTGGTCGGCACCTGCGGCACCGCGACCTGACCACTAGGTCAAACTCTCACGGCGTCCGATCCGTTCGGGCGCCGGTTCAGTGCAGACGGGCCTGCGCGCCCGCCGCTGTCAACGTGACGGTCGAACTGTTGCCAGTCATGTGAATCCCAGTCACAGTCATAGGTCGGACCCCCTGCCCGTTGGCCCAAACGTCAACCGCAGCAGTCCCGCCAAAGGTCGCATCCAACACCGACGCAAGCGCAGCACCCGACAGTCGTGCGATCACGCCGCCTTCGGTCACCTGTAGGTCTGAGGCCACGATCCGGGTCGTTCCAACGATCAATTCCAACGGTCTCTCCTTGCCCATCCGGCCTCGGCCCGATCCGGCCATGCCTCCGCTCTAACCGATTCATTCCGCAAGGGAATCGTCTGGCTGGCGTGCCGCCCTTGGTGTCAGATTCGTCCCGCCCGTGCGAGTCCTGAGTCATATTTTCGCAGGAAATGAATCACATACGCGGGCCAGTCCACGGAATCCGGACATCAAGGCAACGCAGCGGGCTGCAGGCCGTCGGCGCAGAATCAGGTTGGAAATATACGGGCCACTGAGGGATCGCCATGCCGCGCCACGGACCGCACTTGCCGTCCGCGACGGACCACGCAGAACCGGCATCCCAACACGGGCACCGCCGCCGAGATAAGGGCATCACCCCATCCACCGCAGGGCCACACAGTAAGATGTAAATCAGAAGACCCCCCGGCTTTGGCCAAGCTATGGCCGCAGCGCGGGATTAGGAATTTACCTATTGCAACCAATAGGTAAATGGTGGGCGACCCTGGAATCGAACCAGGCGTGGGTCTCCCCGGCGGAGTTACAGTCCGCTGCCGCACCTTGCAGCACGTCGCCCTAATAAGCCGGGGGATAGCCGCCCCTCGTGGGGGCGTCAACCAGAAAATCCTCTCTAAAGCCCTTGCTCGGGATCGACTTGCGTTGCATTGTCCCGGCCTTGCGCAAAACAGGGTGATAGTCCGTGAAAAAACCAACTTGGGTGATCGAAAAAGAACAGGCACGGCGAGCCTCGGCACAGGAGACGGTGTGGCTGTTCGGTTTGCATGCGGTGCGAGACGCCCTGCTGAACCCTGCCCGCACCCGGCTGCGCTTGGTGGTGACCAAAAACGCGGCGGACCGTCTGGCCGAGGCCATCGCAGAATCGGGCATGGAGCCCGAGATCGTTGATCCGCGCAAGTTCAACGCGCCGCTCGACCCCGGCTCTGTGCATCAGGGTGCCGCGCTTGAGGCCAAACCTCTGGATTGGGGCACCGTGGCAGACCGCTGCATGGCCCGCGACGGGCAAGTGCCCATGGTGGTGCTGCTGGACCGGGTAACTGATCCGCACAATGTCGGCGCTGTGCTGCGCTCGGCGGAAGTGTTCGGTGCGCTGGCGGTGATTGCCCCGCAACGCCATTCTGCGCCCGAAACCGGCGCGTTGGCCAAGACCGCCTCTGGGGCCATGGAACGGCAACCCTATCTGCGGGTGCGCAACCTTGCGACGGCAATGGAAGAGCTGCAAGGCATGGGCTATCGCCTGTTCGGGCTGGCTGGCGAAGCGGATCAGGACATTGCCCCCGCCCTCGCCACGGAAATCGGCCGCCCGATTGGCTTGGTTCTGGGGGCAGAGGGCCCCGGTCTGCGCGAAAAGACCCGCGAGACCTGCGATCATCTGGTGCGCATTCCCAGTTTCGGGGACTTCGGGTCCCTGAACGTGTCCAACGCCGCCGCTGTCGCGCTTTATGCGGCATCGCGAAGCAACGACACCTGACATGGCGGCCGGGACCAAGATTGCGACCTGCTGCTATTGCGGCGCACGCGCAGCTTTGGTCCTGACCGGGACGGTGCGCCACGAATTGGCCTGCGCAAGCTGTGGCGCACCGCTGCATGACCTCAAGGGACTGCCGATAGCGGCACCAAGTGCCCCGATCCGCGCCCGGCCCACGCGCCCCACATCGCTGCGGCCGAAGAAACAGGCAAAGACCAAAAAAGCGAAACGGCCCAAGGCCTATCGCAAGGCGCGCGGCCTTTTCTCGGACGCGTTTGATTTGCTAGAGGACCTCTTCGACTGAGGCATCCGCAGTCAATTAACTGTGATTCTTTGGAAACGCCGGGCCGCGCCCCTGTCATTCGGCCAAACCCATCCTATCTAACAGAGCGAGGCTGCAAGACTGGAACCCTTGCAAGACTGCCTCACTGTCCCTCGTTCCAAACTAGCGCCCGCAACAGTTCGGGCGCTTTTTTTTGGCCACCCTTCAACCGGATCGGACCTGCCATGACCGACGACGACACCCGTTTGACCGAAATTCTGACCCGCACCCGCATCATCGCCTGCGTCGGCGCGTCACCCAACCCGGCGCGGCCAAGCCACTATGTCAGCCTGTTTTTACAAGCCCAAGGCTATCGCGTGATCCCGGTCAACCCGGGTCAGGCCGGAAACACCCTGTTCGGCGAACGCGCTTACGCCCGCCTGTCCGATATTCCATCCGTTATCGCGGTTGATTTTGTCGATGTCTTCCGCCGATCCGAAGAGGTGCCAGCGGTGGTGGACGAGGCGCTGGACGCTTTGCCCCATCTTAGGACCATCTGGATGCAAATCGGCGTCCAGCACGCGGATGCCGCGCGCCGGGCCGAGGCCGCAGGCGTTCAGGTGGTCCAGAACAGATGCCCAAAAATCGATATTCCGCGCCTTGGCCTGCTCGATCACAGACCCGCCCTCTAGCCGCCGCGGAATTGAGTTAACGCGATGCCTTTTCGGCGATCCCGGATTGGCCCATCCGCGTCTCTAGTACGGCCAAAACGTCGCTTAGAGCCACGTCGCGCGACGCCAGCATGACCAGCAGGTGATACAGCACATCGGCGGCTTCATTGGTCAACTCGTCACGGTCATTCTTGACCGCCGCGATGATCGCCTCGACCGCCTCTTCACCGAATTTCTCGGCGCATTTGTCTGGGCCTTTGGCAAACAGCTTGGCCGTCCATGAACTGTCCGGATCCGCAGCGCGGCGGGCGTCAATCGTGTCATACAAACGGGTGAGCGTGGTCATGTCAGCCTCATGGGAATACCGGCCGCGGCCATATGGGCCTTGGCTTCGCCGATGGTGAAATCGCCAAAATGGAAAATCGACGCCGCCAGCACCGCACTGGCCCCGCCTTTGGTTACACCTTCGACCAAGTGATCCAACGTCCCGACCCCACCAGAGGCAATCACCGGCACCGGCACGGCATCACTGATCGCCTTGGTCAGCGGCAGGTTGAACCCGGCCCGGGTGCCGTCCCGATCCATTGAGGTCAGCAGGATCTCGCCCGCGCCCTTTTCCACCACAGTCCGGGCAAATTCCACCGCGTCAATACCGGTGGCCCGGCGCCCGCCATGGGTGAAAATCTCCCACCGGCCCGGCGCAACGGTTTTGGCATCAATCGCCACCACGATACATTGCGAGCCAAAGCGCAACGCCGCCTCTGCCACCACATCGGGATTGGCCACCGCCGCCGAGTTGAAACTGACCTTGTCGGCCCCGGCCAGCAGCAATTTCCGCACGTCCTCATGGCTGCGCACCCCGCCGCCGATGGTCAGCGGCATGAAACAATGCTCGGCCGTTCGGGTCGCCAGATCATACATGGTGCCGCGATTTTCATGGGTCGCGTTGATATCAAGGAAACATAGCTCGTCCGCCCCAGCCGCATCATAGGCTTTTGCGGCCTCAACCGGGTCGCCGGCATCCACCAGCCCTTCGAAATTTACGCCTTTGACGACACGGCCGTCTTTGACGTCGAGACAGGGGATGATGCGAGTCTTCAGCATATGGCCTCCGGGCGGTGTTCTGCGCCCTGATACGCAAGGTGCCCGCAAAAGGAAAGTCTGGCGGTGGGTTGCGCCTTGGGACAGACAGACGCGCGGCGATCCCCGGCGCCCCCACACCGCCAAGCTGACGCCATCACAAGAAAACCGTGGATCGCGTGCGATTGGCAGTGCCGCGCACGTGGAACTTCCATCTCAGAGTGTGATAGGCAATTGCAGCACCATTCGCGCTTCATTCAGGACAGGCCGCCATGACCCACCCCGACCGCGTGCTCGATCACGCGCGCATCCCCGAGCTTCGCAACCCCTATTTCGGCAAGGTTAGGGATTGCTATGACCTGCCCGAGCAGCGGCGCATTCTGATTGCCTCGGACCGGATTTCCGCGTTTGACCGCATTCTTGCCGCCATCCCGTTCAAGGGTCAGGTCCTGACCCAAATGGCGCGCTTCTGGTTCGAGAACACCGGCGACATCTGTGCCAACCATGTTCTGGAATACCCCGATCCCAATGTAGTGATCGCCAAGAACCTGACGATCCTTCCGGTGGAGATCATTGTTCGCGGCTATCTGGCCGGCAGCACCAGCACCTCGATCTTGCCCCGGTACAAGCGCGGCGAGCGGGTGATCTATGGTCATAGCTTTCCCGATGGTCTGCGGGATCACGCGCCGCTTCCGACCCCGATCATTACCCCCACGACCAAGGCCTTTGACGGCGAGCACGACGCGCCACTGACCGCGGATGACATCCTATCACAAGGCTTGTTGACCCAAGACCAATGGGACACGGTTTCGGCCACAGCCTTGGCGTTGTTTGCCCGGGGTCAAAAAATCGCCGCCGAACGCGGGTTGATCCTTGCCGATACCAAGTACGAATTTGGCACCGATGCGGATGGTGCCATCATTTTGGCCGATGAAATCCATACCCCCGACAGTTCCCGGTTCTGGCTGGCCGATGGCTATGAGCGTGCCTTTGCGGACGGAACGCGGCCGCCGTCCTTTGACAAGGACATCATTCGCTCGTGGGTGGATGCCCGATGCGATCCCTATCACGATGACCTTCCCGTCATTCCGGAAGATCTGATCAACGCCACATCGCAAGTCTATATCGACGCATATGAAGCCATCACCGGCCAAGCGTTTGTGCCGGATATGTCTGGCGCGACACCTTTGGACCGGGTTCGGACCAATCTGGCCAGTTACTTTTCCGCCTCCTAGAGCACCGCATCGCCGCTGGAGCCAACGCACGCAGCCTTGCGTGCCGCGGCTCCGGCGGCAATCGACGGCCACCGCGCACCGGCTAGTCCAGCATCTCACCGCATTGATCGGTGCCAAGGTAGCCGCGCCGCGCCTCGAACTCATCGAACTGGCTCAGCGCGAACTGCATTTTCACAAAAGCCATGTCTGCGGTCATCGCGCGCCCATCGATGACGCCGCCATCGCGCAGGATCTTGCCCGCGGCATAGGTTCCCAGTTTCATGCCGCCTTCGGGACATTGACTGACCGCGATTACGGGCACCTGCATCGCCCACGCCTTTGCCAAGACGGCCTGCATGGCGGGCGTATCCGGCGCGGTGCCAGAGCCGAAGCAGCGCAACACCACCCCGTCGCAGGTCGCCGCAGCATGAAGCGCCAGGTCCGCGCAAAACCCCGGCGTGACCGTCAAAACGCTGACCCGATGCGCTTGCACCTCGACCAAGCCGGGCTGTGCTGCCGTAATCATTGGGGGTACGGGGCTTGGGGTGGCCTCGAACGCTGCCCGCGCGTGTGAATGCGCTTTACGCACCCGCCCACCATGCAGCAGGCGACCAGCAAATTGCACCCAGACCCCGGGCGGTGCCGTTGCCGCCGCCGCGAATGCGTCAATCAGATTGTGGCGGCCGTCACTGTCCGCGACGGTCAGCGGCAGCATGGACCCGGTCACGATCACCGGCATGGCCACACCCGGCAACGCCAGACAAAGCGCGGCAGCCGTAAAGGCAAGCGTATCGGTGCCGTGGGTCACGATGACGGCGTCATATGCGTCCCGAGCACCGTGGATCGCCTGCGCCACGCGGTGCCAATCCTGCGGCGTCGCCTGCGCGGAATCAATCAAGGGCTCCAGCCGGACGATATCCACCGACGTGCCGATATGCCCTGCGGCGATCAGCTCTGCCACGGCGTCCTCGACGATCCCGACCTGTGGCGCAAACCCATCTGCGGTGGCCTGCATCCCAATTGTGCCGCCAGTGTGAACCACCAAGATCGCCATAATTTTGCCTTCTAAAAGTGCTGCGGCGCGACTAAAAAACGCCCGAAATGACATATGCCAAGGGCGCGCCCAGCACCGGATGGCCGTCAGACGCGCCCCCTCATCGCAAGGCAGGCGGACGGCTGATGCCACCCGCCTGCCCGCTTGGTTCAGTAGCCGCGCGCGGCCGAGCTTGTTTGCCGGGTATCGGCACCGCCAAGCAGCAGTCCGCTGTCGGCTTCAACCACCACGGATTGCGCCGAGCCCATGGTCGACATCACCTCGACCACATGCCCCTTGGCCTCCAGTGCGGCGATGGTGTCCGGGCTGATGCCCTCTTCCACCCGCAGGACCTCAGGCATCCACTGGTGATGGATACGCGGTGTCACGGTGGCCTCAGCGATGTTCATGCCATGATCAATCACATTCATGATGATCTGGATGACGGTCGTGATGATCCGCGACCCACCGGGGCTACCGGTAACCAAAAAGACCTCGCCATCTTTCATCACGAGGGTCGGGCTCATTGAGGACAAGGGCCGTTTGCCCGGCTCCACCGCGTTCGCATCGCCGCCAATCAGGCCATAGGCATTCATCACACCGGGCTTGGCGGCGAAATCATCCATCTCGTTGTTCATCAAGACGCCGGTGCCGTCCGCCACCATGCCCGACCCATAGGAGAAGTTGATCGTATAGGTGTTGGACACTGCGTTCCCGTCTTTGTCCACGATCGAGAAATGCGTCGTCTGATCGCTTTCATAAGGGGCCAGATCCGCCGGTTTGATCTGCTCCGACGGGGTCGCCCGGCTTAACGAGATGCCCTTGCGGATGTCCGCCGCATAGTCCTTGGACATCAGCTCTGCCTGCGGCACGTCGTAAAAATCCGGGTCACCCAGATATTCCGACCGGTCCGCATAGGCCCGCTTCATCGCCTCAGCCATCAGGTGGATGGTATCGGATGAGTTGGCGCCCAGAAAGCCAATTGGATATTCCTCTAACGTGTTGAGGATCTGAACAATGTGGATCCCACCCGAGGACGGTGGCGGCATCGACACGATCTCATAGCCGCGATAGGTGCCACGGACGGGATCGCGGCTCAGCGCCTCGTAACCGGCCATATCGTCCATGGTGATGCGGCCACCAGAGGCTTGAACCGCATCGACGATGCCTTGGGCCGTCTGGCCCTTATAGAACCCGACCGGACCCTCATCCGCGATCCGCTGCAGGGTGGCGGCAAGGTCGGATTGGATCAGCACATCGCCGGGCTCGTAAAACGCGCCGCCCTCTTTGAAAAAGATTGCTTCCGAGGCGGGCCATTTTTTCAGGCGCTTTTCGAGCCCTTTCAGGCTGTCGGCCAGATCGGCGGTCACGACGATGCCGTCGCGGGCCAGCCCGATGGCCGGTTGCAGAACCTCGGCAAGGGTCATGCTGCCGTATTGATCTAGAACCATCTGCATTCCGGCGACGGTGCCGGGCACGCCAGTTGCGAGGCCGGTAAAGCGGGACTTTTCGCTGTCGGCATCGCCCGCCTCATCGAGAAACATGTCGCGATCCGCGCTCATCGGGGCCATTTCGCGGTAATCGATGGCCTTTGAGACGCCGGTCTCGGCATCGTGCACGATCATGAACCCGCCGCCACCAAGGTTGCCGGCCCGGGGCAAGGTCACCGCAAGGGCGAAGGCCACGGCAACGCCCGCATCCGCCGCATTGCCCCCCGCCTCTAAAATATCGCGCCCGATCGCGGCGGCCAGCTCTTCCTGAGCCACCACCATGCCGTTTGCCGCCCAAGCCGGATGGATGCGATCCATGCCGCTGTAGATCGCCGCCTCTTGCGAGACCCCGACCGCTGGGGCCAACGCCAACGCGCCACTGACCACTGCTGCAAATGTCCGTTTCATCGACAATCCTCCTCTGGTTGCCCATTGCCCGGAAAGCCTAGCCAAGGTTCAGCGGTTCGACAACCGGCGCGACAGCCTGAACCGATCCTCAGATCCGCGCCGCCGCTCGGGATGGCCCCGCTGCGCGACCTGCGCGGCGACCACACTGCCCTACATTTGCTTCAGATAGGCCGCCGAGACATAGCCCTTGAGGTCCCGGGCCCGGTCTAGGGAAACCCGGCACCAGCGGGTTGCCCCTGTCCGTTCGCAGCTTTGGACCTGCAAAACGGTTCCGTTCGGAAGGCCGACGATCACGATATAGCCGACACCGGGCCCGGCCCGCATTTTCAGCATGTCATCCTCATCGACGCCAACCACTTCAAAGCGGCCAAGCCCGCCTGCCGTGGCGGGTTCGGCGGCAGGCAATGCCGCGAAAAGCATGACCGCCAGCGCGGCAACGATGGGTTTGCGCATCGTGTTTCCCCTTCCAAACGCCTCGCATCACAGCGTCGGTCTGACCTGACGAAGGGGGCGACCGGCCCAGCGGATCACCCGCCCCTTTCGATCCAGCTTAAGCGGCGGACAGCGCCTGCTCCACCGCAATATTGGCCATCGCAAGAATTGCTTCGCGGCTGCGTGCGGTGGCGATAAAGCGGCCAGTGTGGCAGAAAATGGCCCCGTCGACCCCAGAGGCTTGCTCAAGCGCGCTATCGGTCAATCCTGCCCAAGCAGCAGGCAGATCGGCACGCTGGGCAAACCCGTCATCCTTCAGCCGGATGCCCCCCAACGACCACTCGTCACCCCGAGGCGTCACCACGAACAGCAGATGATCGGCCCCGGCCTTGACCACAGCCGGGCGGAACGGCATCCCCATTGGCAATTCCAGCACCCGGCCCTCACCGGCGCGTTCGATCGCGGCCAAGACCATCGCTTCGGCCCGAAGCTTCGCAGCACTGCGCGCCACCCGCGCTTCAACAAAGCTGCGCGCGATGCTGACTGCGGTGTGAAAGCCGCGCAATTCGGCCTCTGGATCGGCCTCATCAAAGACCGGTTTCAGCGTTTCGATCAAACCGGGCAGCGTCATTGCCGACAGCGGACCGGCCGAACCCGGCGACAGGGTTCCGGTATCGACCATATCCACCGGCACCACAAAAGCACCATCAAAACTGGCGTGAACCGCTTCAAGATCGGCTTCAGGCACGCCGAGCAGGCCAAGATAGGCGCGTCCGAACTGCCGCCAAATCAGACCAAACGAACTGAACGCCTGACCGTCCTCGCGCACCGGTGCGCCGCGCTGGTGGTGATCAAAAATCCCCGCCTCGGGATCAAAGACACCGCCTACGTCATAGATGACGCGGTCCGGTCCGGGGGTGATCCACTCGGGCTTGCGGCTGCGAACAATCTCGGCCTCAGGGTAAAGGCGGGTCAAAATGACAGAGGCAAGCACTTCGTCAGCATGAAAGCCGCCGGAATGAGTAACGAGGTAACGCAGGGACATGAGAGGCATCGCAGTTGTGAAAAGGTCGGTCCAGTTAGTCTGCACCGTCCGGGGGAACAAGCCGTCATCGCCCCCGCCCGGGGCAGGCCAAAGCCAGAGCGAACCGTTGCCCATCCGCAGGGTGCGGGGCCAACGCGGGATCGCCTCTGGCCCAGCGCGGGGATTGGATGACCCGCCGCCGTTTAGTCCTTTGCGACGCAATCCGCGAAATATTGCATCTGGCCCGTCTCATCCGGTTCTTGGACGAGGCCATGAATATCCGTCTCGAACCCCGGACATTTCAGGGCAAACGCCCGGTTGAATTTCAGGTACTCCACGATCTTCTTGTTGAACACCTCGCCCGGGATCAACAACGGAATGCCGGGCGGATACGGCGTAACAAGGCTGGTGGTGATCCGCCCTTCAAGGTCATCAATCGGCACCCGCTGTGTCGTCCGGGCCGCGATATGGGAAAACGCATCGCTGGGCTTCATCGCGGGCGTCAGATCGCTTAGGTACATCTCGGTCGACAGGATCGCCACATCATACTTTGCGTAGAGCGAATGAACATGCTGGCACAAATCCCGCAGGCCCATTTTCTCGTAATGCGGGTGCTTGGCGCAGAACTCGGGCATGCAGCGATACATGGGCTGGTTCTTGTCATAGTCGTCTTTGAATTGCTGCAATCCGGTTAGCAACGAATTCCAGCGCCCTTTAGTGATACCAATCGTGAACATGACGAAGAAGCTGTAAAGCCCGGTCTTTTCGACAACGACGCCATGCTCGGCCAGATATTTGGTGACAATCGACGCGGGCACGCCGGTTTCCTCAAAGCGGCCCTTCAGGTTCAGACCGGGCGTGATCAACGTCGCCTTGATCGGGTCGAGCATGTTAAAGCCCGGGGCCATATCGCCGAACGCATGCCAAGATTCTTCGCCGTCGGACGCTTGCACGCCTTCGGTGTCGGTCTTTTTCAGAACCCAATTGCCGGGGTGGTCAATGCCCTCTTCATCCAGTTCCTCAGGACCCCAGACCTGGAACCACCAATCATCCGCGCCATATTCGTCGTCGACCTTGCGCATGGCACGGCGGAAATCCAACGACTCGAGGATGCTTTCTTCCACCAAGGCGCGCCCGCCCGGCGGCTCCATCATCGCGGCGGCCACATCGCAGCTGGCAATGATGCTATATTGCGGGCTGGTGCTGGAGTGCATCAGGTAGGCTTCGTTAAACAGATGCCGGTCCAGTTTGGTGGTCTGGCTGTCTTGCACCAGAACATGGCTGGCCTGACTGATCCCGGCCAGCAGCTTGTGGATGGATTGGGTGGCATAGGTGACGGAATGGGTCGGACGGGTGCGTTTCTGGCCCATGGAATGGAAATTGCCATAGAACGGGTGGAACGACGCATGAGGCAACCACGCCTCGTCGAAATGCAGGTTATCGACATATCCATCGAGCAGATCTTTGATCGTCTCGGTGTTGTAGAGCACCCCATCATAGGTGGATTGGGTGAGGGTAATGATGCGAGGCTTGACCGTGTCGGCATCGACATGAGCCAAAAGCGGGTTGGCCCGAATCTTGTCCTTGATCGCATCGATTTCAAATTCCGACTTCGGGATCGGGCCGATAATGCCGTAATGATTGCGCGTCGGCTTCATGAAGACCGGAATGGCCCCGGTCATAATGATGCTGTGCAAGATCGATTTGTGACAGTTCCGGTCGACCACCACCACATCGCCCGGGGCGACGGTATGATGCCAAACCATCTTGTTCGAGGTGCTGGTGCCATTGGTGACGAAGAAACAGTGGTCGGCATTGAAAATCCGCGCCGCATTGCGTTCAGACGCCCCGATTGCGCCGTTGTGATCCAGCAGTTGGCCCAGTTCCTCGACCGAATTGCACACATCGGCGCGCAGCATGTTTTCGCCATAGAACTGGTGATACATCTGCCCAATCGGGCTTTTCAAAAATGCGACACCCCCGGAATGCCCCGGGCAATGCCACGAATAGGACCCGTCTTCCGCGTAATCCAGCAGCGCCTTGAAGAACGGCGGCTGGATGCCTTCCAGATAGGCCTTGGCATCCCGAATAATGTGCTTGGCGACAAATTCGGGCGTGTCCTCGAACATGTGGATGAAGCCATGCAGTTCGCGCAGAATGTCGTTGGGCAGATGGCGGCTGGTTTTGGTTTCCCCGTAAATGTAAATCGGAACGTCTTCGTTCTTCCACCGGACTTCCTCGATGAAATTGCGCAGGTTCACCACTGCAGGGTCCAGATCCGGCCCGGGGGTGAATTCCTCGTCATCGATGGACAAGACGAAAGCACTGGCGCGCGATTGCTGCTGGGCAAACTTCGACAGGTCACCATAGCTGGTGGTGCCCAAAACCTCGAAGCCTTCGCTTTCGATGGCTTCGGCAACGGCGCGGATGCCAAGGCCGGACGAATTGTCCGAACGGAAATCCTCGTCAATGATGACGATCGGAAAGCGAAATTTCATGGAACACTCCGACAGGGAAACATCGATCAACCTCCGACACACGAAACCCCGACACGGCGGGGCCGTCTTTCGTCTTCGAGAGTAAGAAAACAGACCGCCCGCCCTATTTCGGCATTGATGGCCGCGCCGTCAAGGTCCACTGCCACCCCGCAGCCGTCTGAACCCTGTTTCATTTTGCACAGGATCGGTTTACCTCAATTCCATTGACCGTCCGACGTCAGCCAGAATGCGCCGCAGACAGGCTGATCCGTGACCGGTGACCGAAAAGGATATCCCCGAAATGCCTGCGACCAATATCAGAAAATGGCTTCAGGAGCGCCCTGAAATCGAGACTGTTTTTGCCTGCGTCTGCGACCTGAACGGCGCGATGCGGGGCAAGCGCCTGCCAATCGAAAAGGCCAAAGAAATCATGGATGGCGGGCTGCGGATGCCGCTGTCGGTGCTGAGCTTGGATATTTGGGGCGAAGATATCGAAAACAACGAACTGGTGTTCGAAACCGGCGACGCGGACGGCATCTGCGAATTCACCGGGCGCCCTATCGTCATGGTCAATTGGACCAGTCGGCCCTCTGCGCTGGTGATGTTCTGGATGGACACCGAAGATGGTCAGCCCTTTCCCGGGGACCCGCGCCATGCGCTGTCCAATATCGTCGAACGCTACAAGGCGTTGGGCTTGACCCCGGTCGTGGCCACCGAGCTTGAGTTTTATCTCTGCGACCCCACCGACGCACAGCCGCAGCCCCCCTGCTCGCCGGTCACTGGCAAGCGGCTGGATTCTGACGGGGCGCTGTCATTGGATGAATTGCAACATTTCGATGCTTTCCTGAATGACGTCTACGATGCCTGTCAGGAACAAGGCATCCCGGCCGATGCGGCGATCTCGGAGAACGGCGCCGGGCAGTTTGAAATCAATATGGTGCATGTGGCGGACCCGTTGCAGGCCGCAGATGATGCGGTGTTGTTCAAACGCTTGGTTCACGGCATTGCGCGCAAACACGGCATGGCCGCGACCTTTATGGCCAAGCCCTATGGCGATCGGTCGGGCAACGGCTTTCATGTGCATTTCAGCCTTGTGGACGAAAACGGCGTGAACCTGTTTGACAATGGCGGCGACGAAGGCACCGAGTTGATGTTGAATGCGGTGGCCGGGTTGTTGGTCACGATGCAGGAAAATACCCTGACTTTTGCGCCGCACCAAAACTCTTACCGGCGGCTGTTGCCCGGCGCTCATGCGCCCACCAGCGTGGCCTGGGGTTATGAAAACCGCACCGCCGCGATCCGCATCCCCGGCGGCAGTCACAAGGCACGGCGGATCGAACACCGCGTGGCCGGGGGGGATGCAAACCCCTATCTGGTGCTCAGCAGCATTCTGGGCGGGGCGCTGGTCGGGATCGAAGGCAAGATGCAGCCCGCCGCGCCGATTGTCGGTGATGCCTATAGTCAAAAACTGGATCACCTGCCGCTGGACTGGGCCACCGCGATTCAGGCGTTTCGCCGCGGCCCCCATGTGCAGGACGTCTTTTCGAAACGGCTGCAAACCATGCTGGTCGAGTGCAAGATGCAAGAGCTGAAGCGGTTCTCACGCTACGTGACCGATTTTGAATATGACAGCTATCTGGAGTCGGTGTGATGGCGATCGAAACCTTTGCCCGCAACGGCCAGACCAAGCACACCGGCAGCTATTATGCGGCAAGTGCCAACCCCGCGCCGGAACGCCCTGCCCTGATCGGCGACACCCATGTGGACATCTGCATCGTCGGTGCCGGTTACAGTGGCCTGTCCACCGCGCTGCATTTGGCCGAAAAAGGCTATCAGGTCGCGATTGTGGAAGGGGCGCGGGTCGGCTGGGGCGCATCGGGGCGCAATGGCGGCCAGATCGTCAATGGACTGAACGCCAGCTTGCAGACGATCAAGGGGCGGTACGGCCAGGACACGGCGAATTTCGTCGCCTCGTTGGTGCAGGAAGGCGGCGAGATTATCCGCGAGCGGGTCAGCACTTATAAGATTGCCTGCGACCTGAAACCGGGCAACATCTTCACCGGCCTGACCGCCGCGCATATGAAAGAGCTGGAGGCCCGCCGCGCCCTATGGGCCAGCTATGGCATTACCAATCAAACAATGCTGGATAAGGCACAACTGCGCGACCACATCGGGTCCGACGTTTATGCAGGCGGCCTGATCGACCCGACCGGGGGCCACATGCACCCCTTGAACCTGTGTCTGGGCGAGGCGGCTGCGTTTGAATCGCTGGGCGGGGTGATCTATGAGCAATCCCCGGTCCTTCATGCCGATACCGAAGCGGCAAAGCCGGTGGTGACAACTGCGGGCGGCACCGTGACCTGCACCACCTTGGTGCTATGCGGCAACGCCTATCTTGGCCATGTGGTCCCGGCGCTTGAATCCCGAGTGATGCCGGTATCGACCCAGATGATGGCGACCGCGCCACTGGGTGACGACCGGGCCAACGCCCTTCTGCCCACCGACAAATGTGTCGAAGATATCCGGTATATTCTGGATTATTTCCGCCTGACGGCCGACAAGCGCCTGATTTTTGGCGGCGGCACCGTGTATGGCGGCACCGATCCCGCCGATGTCGAAGCAAAGCTGCGCCCCGCCATGGAAAAGGTCTATCCCAGCCTGAAAGGCGTCAAGATCGACTACGCCTGGAGCGGAAACTTCGCGCTGTCCTTCAGCCGGGTGCCGCAATTGGGTCGCCTCGGGGCCAACACCTATTTCGCCCATGGCTATTCCGGTCACGGCGTCACCGGATCGCACACCTTTGGCAAAATCCTCGCCCAAGCGATTGATGGCGACAAAACCCGGTTTGACGTGTTCGCCAAAGTGCCTTGGCTGCCCTTCCCCGGGGGCCGGACGCTGCGGGTGCCCTATTCGATGATCGGCTCGTGGTATTATGCGCTGCGGGACCGGTTGGGGGTGTAACGCAGCAATCAGCGGAAAGCGGCGGATCGCGGGCACCGCGTCCGGCGCGGACTGCGCCCCCTTGGCGGGCGTGTAACGCCGATGTATCAAGACGATCCCAGCTTCGGAAGGACCGCGCCTTGACCTCAGCCACAGACCGCATCGCCCATACCATCGCCGTCGAGATCGGGGCATCCACTGCTCAGGTCACCGCGACGGTGGCTCTGTTGGACGGGGGGGCGACCGTGCCGTTCGTCGCCCGTTATCGCAAAGAAGCGACCGGCGGTTTGGACGACACGCAGTTGCGCACCTTGGCCGACCGGCTGGGCTATCTGCGCGAGATGGAAGCCCGCCGCGCCACCATCCTGCAATCCATCAAGGATCAGGGCAAACTGACCGATGCATTGGCACGGTCGATCGGGACGGCAGACACCAAGGCGACGCTGGAAGACATCTATCTGCCCTTCAAGCCCAAGCGCCGGACCAAGGCGATGATTGCCCGCGAAAAAGGGCTGGAACCGCTGCTGCGGGCCATTCTGGCCAACCGCAATGCAGACCCCGAAACGTTGGCCCAAGGCTATCTGACCGAGGCCGTCGCCACCCAAAAAGACGCCCTAACCGGGGCCCGGGATATCCTTGCCGAAGAACTGAGCGAAAGCGCCGCCCTGCTGGGCCGGCTGCGGGACTTCATGTACGCTGAAGCCGATATCGCCTCGCGGGTGTTGCCCGGCAAGGAAGAGGCTGGCGCGAAGTTTTCCGACTATTTCGACCATCGCGAAAAGTGGTCCAAGATTGCCTCGCACCGGGCGCTGGCGATTTTGCGCGCCGCCAAGGAAGACATCGTCAGCATTGAGATCGCCCCGGATCCCGAAACCGGCATCCCGCGTGCGCAAGGCATCGTTGCCGCCGAGATTGGCATTCGCGGCACCGGTCCGGGCGATCAGTGGCTGCGCGCTGCCGCCGAATGGACGTGGCGGGTCAAGCTGAGCCTCAGCATGTATATGGATCTGATGGGCACCCTGCGCCGCCGCGCCCATGACGAAGCGATCGAGGTCTTTTCCCGCAACCTCAAGGACCTGCTTCTGGCAGCGCCTGCCGGGCAGCGGGCAACACTGGGGCTGGATCCGGGCATTCGGACCGGGGTCAAGGTGGCGGTGGTCGATGCCACCGGCAAATTGCTGGAAACCGCTACCGTCTACCCGTTCCAGCCCAAGAACGACTTGCGCGGGGCCGAAGAAACCTTGTTGCATCTCATCCGCAAGCATCAGGTTGACCTGATCGCCATCGGCAACGGCACCGCCAGCCGGGAAACCGAACGCCTGACTGCGGACGTCCTGAAACGCCTGCCGGCAGGCACCCCCAGCCCCACTAAGGTGATCGTCTCAGAGGCCGGGGCCTCGGTCTATTCCGCCTCAGAACTGGCGGCGAAGGAATTCCCGGATGTGGACGTTTCGCTGCGCGGGGCCGTCTCAATTGCCCGGCGGTTGCAGGACCCGTTGGCGGAACTGGTCAAGATCGAACCCCAATCCATTGGGGTCGGACAATACCAGCACGACGTCGATCAGCGCCGTCTGGCCCAGACCCTAGAGGCCGTGGTCGAAGACGCGGTGAACGCGGTTGGTGTCGATCTGAACACCGCGTCGATCCCGCTGCTGTCGCATGTGGCAGGCCTTGGGCCGTCCTTGGCGCAATCCATCGTGACCCACCGGGACACCAACGGCGCGTTTCCGTCGCGCAAGTCGCTGCTGAAGGTTGCCGGGCTCGGGCCAAAAGCGTTCGAGCAATGCGCGGGATTTTTGCGCATCCGTGATGGGGCCGAACCGCTGGATGCGTCCTCGGTCCATCCCGAAGCCTATGGCATCGCCCGCCAGATTGTGAAGGCCTGTGGCCGCGATATCCGGGCGATCATGGGCGACAACAGCGCCCTGAGCGGCGTGCGCGCCGAAACCTTCGTTACCGACACTTTCGGCCTGCCGACGGTGCGCGACATCCTGTCAGAACTGGAAAAACCCGGCCGCGACCCCCGCCCCAGTTTCCGCACAGCCACCTTCGCGGACGGAATCAACACCCTGTCCGATCTGCGGCCCGGGATGCTGTTGGAGGGCACGGTGACCAATGTCGCCGCCTTCGGCGCATTCGTTGATATCGGCGTGCATCAGGATGGTCTGGTGCATGTCAGCCAACTGGCAGACCGGTTCGTCAAGGACCCGCATGAGGTGGTCAAAGCCGGGGATGTGGTCAAGGTGCGCGTCACTGAGATCGACATCCCGCGCAAGCGCATCGGCTTGAGCATGCGCAAGGATGGCGGTGGCGATGCGGCCCCCAAAAGCGCCCCGAAATCCACGCCGCAACCCAACCAGCGCGCGGTGAAAGCCCATTCCACCAGCAAACCCAAAGCCGAACCTGCGGTGGGCGGCTTGGGCGCCGCCCTACAAGCCGCGATGAAGCGCAAGGATTGATCGCAGATTGGGCGCGCGGTTCCAGCGCGCCCAATCTAAACAGTTGGCTGCTTAGGCCGCCGGGGTCCTGCCGTTACCGGCCATTGGCCGCCCGCCATTTGGCAAACTCTTCAAGGTTTTCATCTTTGGTCGCCGGATACAGACCAATGATCGTCGCCCCGGCCTTGACCTTGCTCAGGACAAAATCTTCGAATGCGGTCATCTCGACGGCTTCCTTGGCCACCTCATCCGCCATATGCGCCGGGATGATGATGACGCTATCGTCATCGCCCACCACAATGTCGCCCGGAAAGACCGGCGCATCGCCACAGCCGATCGGCACGTTGATGTCGATGGCTTCATTGGTGGTCAGGTTGGTCGGACTGGAGGGCCGGTTGTGGTAGGCGGGCATCTCAAGCTCGCCAATATTCATTGCATCACGAAAGCCGCCATCGGTCACGACGCCAGCAGCGCCGCGCATCATCAGCCGGTTGATCAGGATATCCCCCGCCGACGCCGCGGTCGCGCTTTTCCGGCTGTCCATCACCATCACATGACCCGGAGGGCAGGTTTCGATGGCATGACGCTGAGGATGCTTGGGATTTCTGAATTCGACCAGTTGATTGCGATCTTCGCGGGCGGGCATATAGCGCAGGGTAAAGGCCGGTCCGACCATGTTCCGGCCCTTGCGTGTCAGCGGCTGAACATCCTGAATAACCTGATTGCGCAGGCCGCGCTTGAACAGCGCCGTCGCCAGTGTTGCGACAGAAACCGTTTCCAGCAACGCTTTTGTTTCTGGCGATAGAGTATGCTCCGTCATCGGATGTCCTTCTTTGTGATGATGCGGCTGTGGATCGCGCCCCAACTCTGGCACGCGGTGTGGGTTGTGGGTCTGACACGTCCTGAAACCGGCAAGACCCTGTGGGGGCACTGCTGCCCCCCAATTGGCAGGCTCACGATGCCGCCTCTTGCAGATCGTGACGCGCCATGCGCCGGGATGCCTGAATCTCGGGGTCGGGGCTTAGGCTGGCGGCGATCAGGTTGCGGGTATAGGCTTCGCGCGGGGCCTCGAAGATCTGCTGCACTGGCCCCTGCTCGACGATCTTGCCACTTTTCATGACAATCACCCGATGGGCGAAATCCCGGACCAGTGGAAGGTCATGGGCGATAAAGAGATAACTCAGCCCCAGTTCGTTCTGCAATCCGGTCAACAGCGCCAGAACCTGCGCCTGAATCGACACATCCAGCGCAGACACCGCTTCGTCGCAGACGATCAGTTTCGGCTCCAAGGCCAAGGCCCGAGCAATGGCAATTCGCTGGCGCTGACCGCCGGAAAACTGGTGCGGATAGCGGTACATGTGCTCGGGTTTCAATCCGACCTGTTCCAGCAACTGACTTACCCGGGCCTTCCAGTGCGGTTTGGCCAAGATTTCCGGATGGATCACAAACGCTTCCGCGATAATGTCGAAGATCGTCATGCGCGGGTTCAGAGATTGTGTCGGGTCCTGAAACACCATCTGGATGTCGCGCCGGGTATGGAACAGCTCTTTCGGGGACATGGTGACAAGATCACGGCCCTCAAACAGGGCCGCGCCGCTGGTCGCCTCTTCAAGCCGCAGCACCGTCTTCGCCAGCGTCGACTTGCCCGACCCCGACTCGCCAACAATCGCCACCGATTCCCCCGGCAGAACCGTCAGGCTGACTTGATCCAAGGCGACAAAGGCCGCGTAATGTTTGGTCAGCCCCGAGATTTCAAGGATCGGCTTAATGCCCGTGTCCAGTGGCGTGGCCATCGCGCCATTGCCCGGGATCGCCGCAATCAGCTTCTTGGTATAGGGGTGGGTCGGGTTGTGATAGACATCGCGGGCCGTCCCGGTCTCGACGATTTGGCCAGAGTTCATCACCACCACCCGGTCCGCCACTTCGGCCACCACCCCAAGATCATGGGTGATCAGCAACAGGCCCATGCCGGTCTCTTGCTGCAATTCCTCCAACAGGGCGAGGATCTGCGCCTGCACGGTCACATCCAACGCCGTCGTCGGTTCATCGGCGATCAAAATGTCCGGCTTCAGCGCCAAGGCCATCGCGATCATGATGCGCTGACGTTGACCGCCCGAGAATTGGTGCGGATAGGCGTCAACCTTGGTCTCTGCATCCGGGATGCCGACCCGTTTCAACAACTCGATGGTCCTTGCGCGGGTCTGCGCCCGGCTGACCCCATGCGCTGTCATCGTCTCTGCGATCTGAAAGCCAACGGAATAGACCGGGTTCAAATGGCTGAGCGGATCCTGAAAGATCATGGCGATGCGGTGGCCGTTCAGTTGCCGGCGGTCCTCGGCCGTCATCTCGAAGAGATTGCGGTTCTCGAACAGAATCTCGCCCGATGTGATCTCGCCCGGGGGCATGTCGATCAGGTTCAGGATCGCCGAGGCCGACACGGATTTCCCGGACCCGGATTCGCCCAAGATGGCCAAGGTCTCGCCGCGATCGAGATGCCAACTGACGTCGCGGACGGCGTGCACGGTGCCCTGCGAGGTGTGGAAATCCACCGAGAGGTTCCTGACCTCGAGAAGTCGGTCACCCATTTTTCTTCCTCACATTTTCAAGCCGCCAGCGTTGCGCGGGATCAAGCGCCGTCCGCATCCAGTGCGATAGCAGGTTCAGCGACAAGGTGGTCAGGATGATGGCCAGCCCGGGCCAGAAAGACAGCCACCACGCCGTGGTCAAATACGGCCGCCCTTGCGAGACCATCAGCCCCCATGTGATCTCAGGCGGTTGGATGCCAATGCCAAGAAACGACAGTGCCGATTCCGCCAGCATGACAAAGGCAAAATCCAACGTCGCAATGGTGATCAAGGTCGGGAACACCACCGGCAGGATGTGCCGGAAGACAATTCTGCGTCCCGAGGCGCCCATCACCCGGGCGGCCTGTACGAACATCCGCTCACGCACCTCAAGGGTCTCGGCCCGGGCGGTCCGCAGATAGACCGGGATGCGGGTAATCGCCAGAACGATCACCAGATTGAACACCGAACTGTCCAGCATGAACAGCACGATCACTGCCAGCAACAGGGACGGAAACGACATGATGATGTCGGCCAGCCGCATGATGATCTGGCTCCACATCTTGGACGTGTAGCCCGCGATCAGCCCCAGCACCGTGCCAATGGTCAGCGAAAAGAACACCGCGCCTGCGGCAACGAAAATGGTATTCTGCGCCGCGACAATGATCCGGGGCAACAGCGGACGGCCCAGCGCATCTGCACCCAGCCAATACAGCCAGTCCCGTGAGAAATCGAACGGCGGCGCATTGCGCCCGCGCAGGTTCTGTTTCGTGGCAAGGTCTTCCAGCAGCATCGGCCCGAAAATCGCTGAAAACAGCACCAGCAGCAGAAAGATCACCGACACGAATGCGAACTTGTCCCGCCACAGCATCAGAAAGGTTTGGACAACCGGATTGGGGGCTGTGGGAGCAGTCAGACCGTCGGTATCTTTGTCGTGCATATGAGCCATGGGTCAGTACCTGATGCGGGGATCGAGGATCGAATACAGAATATCGATCAAAAGATTCATGACGAAGATCGCCGTGGCGGTGACCATGATTGCCGCCATGACCACGGTGAAATCGCGTTGCAGGATCGAATCGATCATCAGTTTTCCGACGCCCGGAAAGCCAAAGATGGTCTCGACCACGACCGCCCCGTTCAGCAGGGCTGCGGCCTGATCCCCCACCACCGTAATGACCGGCAACATCGCATTGCGCAGCGCATGCACGAAGATGATGGCGCGGTTCTTGATCCCTTTTGCCCGGGCGGTTTTGACATAGGCCGAACTTAGCGCTGTGATCATCGATCCGCGCACGATCTGCACAATCAGGCCGAACGGTCGGATAAACAGCACCGCAATCGGCAAGATCCAGTGGGCAACGCTGCCGGTGCCCGAGGTCGGCACCCAGCCCAAGGTCACCGAAAAGATCACGATGGCGACGATGGCGACCCAGAAATCCGGCGCGCTGGCGCCAATCAGGGAAAAGAACGTCGCGATCCGATCAAAGATGCCGCCGACGTGAAATGCCGCCAAAGACCCGACGACGATGGCGCAGGACACCACCAGCATCATGGTGAGGGTGCCCAGTTGAAGCGTCCATGCGAAGGCGCGCAAGACCACATCAATCGCCGGTTCAGAGCGCCGGATCGAGTCGCCAAAGTCAAAGCGGATCAGGTCGCCCATATAGGAAAAGAACTGGACGATCAGCGGATCGTTAAGCCCGTGGATTTCTCGAAACTGCATCCGGCTTTCTTCCGAGGCATCAAGTGGCAGGTACAGGCCAGTTGGATCGCCGGTCAGACGGCTCAGGAAGAATACCAGCAACACCAGCCCGACCAGAGAAATCCCACTGGCAATCGCGCGCTTGCCCAAAAAGTTCAGCATGGAGGCGGTCCTTCATCAAAGGGTGGCTACAGGCAGCGCAAGCCGCCCGTAGCCGGGTTCAATTTACTTGAACTCGATTTGCGACAACTGAAGTTCGCTGTTGGTGCGGATCGACGGTGCGAAATCCAAACGCTCGTTGACGCGGCTAAACCCGACCATGTGGAACAACATCACATCTGCAATGATCTCGTCATGCAGATAGGCGAACAACTCGCTCCATAGGGCGGCACGTTCGTCGCCGGTGGCGGCAGTTGCTTGGGCAATCATCTCATCGACCTTGGGATCGGTGATGCCCGACTGCTGACCATCCGAGTGATACTTGAAGTACATCGAGAACACCGGGTCGCCATTGGCATTGTCATGCTGCGCCTCGATCAGTTCCGGACCCCGGTTTTCGGGGAACGGCTTGGCATAGCGTTCCAACCATTCAGCCACTTCGACCATCTCGAGCTTCATGTTGAAGCCGACATCCTGATACATCGCCAGCAGGGCTTCCATCATCTCCAGCACGTTGCCGAAGTTGTTGGTCCGACCGATCAGCGTGATTTCGGTATCAATCGGCACCCCATCCGCTTGCGCCTCTTCCAGCAGGGCCCGCGCCCGATCCGGATCGAAGGCATAGGGCGACAGATCGTGATTGTAACCGATGGTCGATGGCGGTGTGATCCCGGTCGCCAGCAATGTTCCATTCGCAAGGATGGTTCCAACGAACGCTTCGCGGTCCACAGCCAAGTTCAGGGCTTCGCGCACGCGCAGGTCATTGAGCGGCGCTTGTTCATGCTCAATGCGCAGGAACACGGTTTCCGAATTGGGATAGGAAAAGTCCATCGACGGATCAACGGCATCCTGCAGCGCGATGCTGGGCGCGATGTCGGCTTCACCGGCGGCGACCATCGCGGCCCGTACGGCGCTGTCGGCACGGAACAGATAGGTTGCGGATTGAACGGTCGGCTGTTCGCCCCAATAGTTCGGGTTGGCCGACAGTTTGATATACTGACCGCGCTCATATTCATCAAACGTGTACGGACCGGTGCCAATCGGATGATCGACGAACTTGTCCAATGGCGTATCCGAAGGGGTGACCGTCACGGTGGACATCAACATCGGCAGGATCGGCTGTGGCGGGTTCGCGGTCACATCGATGGTGGTCGGGTCGATAATGTCGGTGGTAATATCGATACCACCGAAGAACTTTGCGCCAATCTCACAGGCGATCGCGGGTGATTTCACCCGCACCAGCGAATGGGCCACATCTTCGGCATCCATGGTCGAGCCGTCACTGAACGTCACGCCCTCGTTCAAATGGAACCGCCACGTGCCGTCGCCCATATCTTCCCAGCTTTTGGCCAGACGCGGCTGAAGCCCGGTTTCCGGGTCCATTTCCGTCACGGTCTCCGAGATGTTCTGGAACAGAACCCGGCCGACATTGGATTTGGTCGCGGAACACGGTTCGACGATTTCAAGTTCCTCTGACAGTACGATGGTTACGGAATTGTCTTGCGCCTGCGCGGCAAAGGCGCATGCCGACGCAAGGGCCGACACCATAAAGATGTGCGGTTTTCTAGTCATTTCGTCCTCCCTAATGATGTCAAAGCAGCGGTCCGCTTTTTGATCGAACGCGCCGAATTAACGTGCGCAAATTCGGGGCTATGCCGACATTTGTAAATTCCAATTTTAGATTGTTATGATACACAAATTATATCACCGGTGTGACCGCGCCCCAATTTGAGGACATCACGATGGCCCAAGGCCAGTTTGAATACTTTCAAATGCGGTGCTTCGTTGCGGTCGCGGAAGAACTGAGCTTTCGCCGGGCAGCGGATCGGTTGAACATGACGCAACCGCCGCTGTCCCGGCAGATCAAAATCTTGGAAGAGCGGATCAATCTCAAGTTGCTAGAGCGCGACAACCGCCATGTCCGCCTAACCTCTGCCGGAGAAAGCTTTTACCAAAGCGCCGTCGACATCATCAAACGCTCGGAACATGCTGTCTTGAATGCACGTCAGGCGGAACGGGGAGAAACCGGCAGCATTGCCCTGGGGTTCGTCCCGTCGGCCGCGTTCCGGTTTGTGCCGCTGATCGCGCAACGAATGACCGCAGAGATGCCGAAAGTCACGCTGACCCCGATTGAGATGATGGGCTACGAGGTGATCGAAGCCCAGCGATCTGGACGGATTGACTTGGGGCTGACCCGAATGGAAAGCCCGCGGGGCGAGATCGAACGCACCCGCGTCGTCAGCGAACCCTTCGTTCTGGCGATTCCAAAGCACCATCCGCTGGCGCACAAACCGGACCTATCCATTTCGGATTTCGACGGTGAGCCGTATATCTCGTTCGCCAAAGACCGGGGCGGTTATCTGAAAGAGACGCTCGATGCACTGTTCTTTGCCTGCAATATCCTGCCCGACACACGTCTGGGGGTCAGTCAAACCCATGCTGTCATCAGTTTGGTCAATCACGGGTTGGGGTTCGCGCTGGTGCCCAGATCCGCGCAGGTTATCCAGATGACGCAAACGGTCTATCGCGAGATCACCCTGCCCTCGCAATTTCGATCCGACATGTACCTCGTGACAAAATCAGGACAGGACTCGGTCGTCCGGGATCAGGTCAAGCGGCTCATTCTCAGCGTGCTGCAGCCGTTCCGGGAACCCGACGGCGCGTCCTGATCTCACCGCTTCATGGCGCAATTAACGTCCTTCCCCTCCAGAGGGGTCTGGCGGGGAAGGATTGTCTCAGGTTGGGGCTGTGTCATTCGTCATGATCGACAGCCGCCAGCGATCTGCCCGATTGATTATGGCAGGACCTCAATTGTCACGTTGGTGAAGTCGATCCCATTATCCGGCGTGTCCGTGTCCTTGGACGCACCGAAAGTCTTGCTGTTGACGTGGAAGGCCAGCATCCCGAACGTATCCACATCGCTGCCCTCGTCCACCAGACTGACCTCACTCAGAATGCTGCCATCCTGACTGAGCGACCCGGCGATCTTGACGCCCTCCGCAAGCTTCTGGATCGCGATCACGCCGGTATAGGTCTGTTCGGGCGCAAACTGGTAGGCCGCGCCGCCGCCACCAAGATTGTCATACCCTTTCGTCGTCCCCAACAGGCGCCCTTGGGTGTCCTGCTTATGCTTGCGGATATCGATATTGGCCGCCGCCGTATCGGCAAGATTGACATCGAAATCAATCATATAACCCGGAAGACCATCATACAGCGGATTGGGAGTGTCTGAGGATGCCGACAGGTCAGCCTCCAGCCCGGCCCGGCCCAGCGTGTCATACAAGCCGATGCGGAACGCGGACTCCCGATCCTCTCCGATCGTTGCCGGTGTGATGAAAGTAAACGTGGCTTGTAGGGTCTGCCCTTCTGCCAAAGCTTGCGGTGCGAACGTGGTTCGAATGCCGCGGCCCGACCCGCCCGACACCAGACCAAGGCTGCCAGTGCTGACTTCGATGGCGCTGCTGGCGGTGGTTGTCAACCAATTGGAATCGGCCGCATCCGCGCCGTCATCCCGACCCCCATCTGTGAAGCTGTCATTGACCACGACGCCCGGGGTTGCAAGGGTTGCGGCCACGGGCGCGCGCTTTGCAGGCGCGTCAGGTTTGCCTGCCCCAAGCGCCGGTCCTTCGGCAGGGGCCGGATCGTGCGACACATCCAATGCGTAGAAGATGACCTTGTCAAAATCGGTTTCCGGCTCTGGGCTGGTGTTATTGCCCGCATAGGCACCGGCCTTGAAGAACATAAATTCGTCTTCAACGCTGAAACCGCTGTCGCGCATATCGAACGGCTCGGCCTTCACCACGCTGCCATCGTCGCGAATGATGGTCAGGTACAGCATCGGGATGATTTGGTCGCCTTCCGGCGCGCCCTTGACTTCAATCTCGTAAGTAAAGACCTCGTCCAACGCGATGCCATCCTCAGGGTTGTCGATCCGATCCCCCCGGCTGCCGATCACGTCCACCCACGCTTCTTTGCCCACCTCTGGGTCATGCGCAAAATACAGCGAGCCGTATTTGTTCTGCGGCAGCTTCCGGTAATACAGCCGGATCGGTTCGTCGTTCTTGGCGTGGATCTGGCCAATCACCACACGACCCACCTGATAGGCCTTGCCCAGACGCGTCACCTGATTGACCGCAAGGGTCGCGGTCATCTTGCCATCGACTCCGCCCGAGGCCGCCTGCGCCGAAAGCGGCGCCGACGAGAACACCCAGTTGTTTTTATTCGGGTATCCGCCGTCCACACGGGTCTCGATCGTGTCGTCACCGCGCCGCAACATGCCGCGCAATTCGGTGCGGGTATAGCTGGTATTGGCCGAGGTTTTTGCCCCTGCGGGGGTAACGCGGAAGACCATACCGCCGGTGGCCGGGTCGGTGTAGAAATAGCGCGGGTCAGTCCATCCGGCGGCCAACGCGGTCTCATAGACGCTGTCGGAAATACCGTCGCCATCATCGTCCGCCGGGGTTGTCACATACCAGCCTAACAGGTCGAAATTCTCACCGGGGGATGCTTCGGGGTCGAGACCGAACATGCCCGATCCCCGGCGTTCGGTCACCACCGGCTGGTCCGGCTTGTCGACGGCAACACCACAGCCAAAGGCCGCGACCTCGACAATACTGTTCCAATCGTTGGCCTCATTGCCGTTATTGAGGAGGCGGATGAACTGCGCCGCGACGGGATCGAAGGCAAAGGCTTCCAGCGCAGAGGAAGTGCCGCCAGACGCCTGTTCGGGCAGAAGGATGTCGTAAGCAACCCCATCGGTCGAAACTTCAACCGCGAAATTCGATTTACGAGTATCGCCATTATACCACGCGATGCTCAAAGATTTCAGGGTCTGCTTCGCACCCAGATCCAGAAGAAGCGTCTTGGGTGCGCCCTGCGATTGATTGGACCAGCGCGAGTCCGAGTCCAAATTGCCGTCAATGGCATTTTCCGGACCATGCGTTTCTTCATACAGCCCATCATCGGTCGCAGAAATGATGGTCAGCGGATCCGAAGCATCGCACGCTGTATTGGCGATGGCTTGTGATCCATAAACAGACGCGAGACAGAAACAGATTGTTGTCCAAGAACGTTGCGCCACAGTGACCTCCCTGAGCAGTTTTATCAGACAAGGATCGGTACCGACGTTCCGTCCGACCCGAACTGATTCCCTGATGCTGATCATGCACAAGATCATACTAGTAGCCTAGTATGATCTTCATTGCCGCATTTGGACGCGCGAGAAATCGCTCAGCATGAGGATACGTTTTCGCCACGTGAGGCTTGCCGCCCGAAATGCGGAACGAACCAACCCGCTCAGGGTTGGCCTGCCTCGACACTCCACTAATGAATTTCGCGCGGGGGGGGCCGGTCAAAGGTGCACCACACATTCATCCCGGCACGCACTGCCGCCTCAACGACAATAGAAACGCGCCAATGATCGGCAGTGTCTAGAAAATAGTGGGGGGAAGCAGGGTGTAGCGATCGTCGTCTTTTGAACGAAATCTGCCGCCCAAAAAAGGTAAGGTGGCGGAGACGAAGGGATTCGAACCCTCGAGACCCTTCCGGGCCTACTCCCTTAGCAGGGGAGCGCCTTCGACCACTCGGCCACATCTCCGCGGACCCGTTTAGAGATCAATCCAGCCCGGAACAAGCCCAAAATGACCCCTTGCGCAAATTGCTCTGCGACACGACTTCTGGCCTGAATACATAAGAAAAACCCAGGAAATTATACGCTTCATGGCACGGGGGTGCGGATTGGGGCGACCGGCACGCATCAGTGAGGCGCCCGCCCGAGGCCCCGTGATCCGGTCATCTCTTTGGTGACGAGCAATGGGGTCGCGTGCAGCATCCGCCCCCTGCCCGGTTTAGCGCACCCAGTCGCCCCGAGCCCGAATCTCGGTCGAGGACATGTCGACTTGCGGTCCCTCAAGATAACACCAGACCGGCGGGGCGGCACCGCCTAGTAACGTGGATTGCTGCACCCGCAATCTTTCCGCCCGATAAATCCGGGCGGCATGGGTCAGACGTGCCGATAGTGGCTCGCCCGGGCGGGCAATCACCCCGACGGGCGCGAGTTCGAAAATACTGCGCCAATGATCCCAAAGGTGAATGCTGGCCAGATTATCTGCCCCCATCAGCCAAGTGAATCGGACGCCCGGGTACTGGCCAATCAGGGCTTTCAGGGTCGCTGCGGTAAACCGCGTACCCAAGCGCCGTTCCAGATCTGTGACTTGAACCCGCGGATGCTGCATCAACGTCCGCGCTGCGGCTAGTCGCCGGTCCAATGGTGCTGGTCCTTCAGTCTTCAACGGATTTCCCGGTGATACCAACCACCAGACAACGTCCAACCCGAAGCCCCGCAGGGCCGCCATTGTCAGATGCACATGGCCGGCATGGGGCGGATCGAATGACCCCCCGAGCAATCCAATTTTCTGCCCGGCCCGCGCCAGAGGCATACCAGCCCGCATTGCGGTTCCTCCGTCCGGCGTACCCCCCCGCTAAAGCATGCAGATCAGTGGCGCGCAAGTCTGGCCTGACGTGGAAGCCCCACATCAGCCGGCATTCCACTGTCAGGCAGGCCGCTTAAGCAGGGCTTGGTCGCGCCCCCGCCCTATCTTTCAGTTCGGGCCGTTTGAACCGCCAAAATACCTGCCGTGACCACCAAGACCCCCACCGCGTCCATCACGCGCACTTGCTCGCCCAAGATAATCGCCGCAATTCCAACGCCAAAAACCGGGTTCAGGAAATGGAAGGTCGCCGCCCGCACCGCGCCGATCCGGTTCACCAGCAGGAACCAGACCACCGTCGCCAACAAGCCGGGCACCAACGTGGTATAGATCATCGCCCAGATCAGCGGCGCCGTTATCTGAACCTGCAACGGCTCGGTCATCACTCCGACGACCGCCAATACCACCGCGCCGATCAGCATTTGCAGGCCGACGATCATCAGGACATTCCCCCCCGATGTCGCGCCCCGAACGGACAGCGTCGCCACGCTGAGCGCGATCACCCCGCCGACGCAGAGCAGCACCCCCTGAAGGTCTGCGCCACTGCTCAGGCGGGTGCCCATGATCAGCAGCACGCCTGCCAGCCCTGCCAACAAACCGGCCACGGCCCGCATGGGCAACCGCTGCCCCAGCACCGCCCATCCGATCATCGCCACCAGCAAAGGCATGGATGACGCCATGATCGAAGCCAGCGAGGCCTCAATCGTTTTCATCGCGGTGAAAAAAAGCCCCAGATACAGCGCGTTTTGGCAAAGCCCGAAAATAACGGTGGCCCGCCACTGGGGCCGGGTCAGCCGCCAGCTTTGGCCCAAGGCTTTCGCGACCCCCACCGCGATGACGCCCGAGACCGCGAACCGTACCGCCAAAGACAGCATCGCTGGGGCGTCGGCGACAATAATGCGCGCCGAGGTGAATGCCGACGACCACATCAGCGCGAAGGCCACGCCCATTGCAAGAGCCTTGATATCCAAAGCGGTTCTCCCAAATGCTAAGGGTCGCCAGTTGGCGACCCCATTGCACGTACTCCGATCGAGGAAACCCCCGACAGGATCAGACGTTGACGCTGTCTTTCAGCGCCTTGGCCAGCGTGATCTTGACCACCTTGTCGGCGTCTTTCTTGATCTGCTCGCCAGTGGCGGGGTTGCGCACCATCCGCTCCGGACGTTCGCGGCAATAGAACTTGCCAACGCCGGGAAGGGTCACGGCACCGCCGCCTGCAACTTCTTTGGTGATCAGGCCGGTGATTGCATCCAGCGCCGCACCAGCGGTCTTCTTGTCCGCACCCATTTCTTCGGCAAGAGCCGCGACCAACTGGGTCTTTGTCATTGGTTTTGTCATCATAACCTCCTCAATGCGTCCTTATTTTCAGTCTGTTCCGGCATCTAACGGCAATGGAATATGACGCACAACGGCCTAGGCGCCAGATGTTGCCCGAAAACGTCGGTTTTTAGGTGTTTTTCGACCTTTAAAGGAAGGCCGTCTCTTCAAACGACCGCAACTTACGCGAATGGATCCGCTCAAGCGGCATTTCCCGCATCAACTCCATCGCGCGGATCCCGATTTCAAGGTGGCGTGCGACCTGCGTGCGATAGAAATCCGACGCCATTCCCGGCAATTTCAGCTCGCCATGCAAGGGCTTGTCGGACACACACAGCAAAGTTCCATAGGGCACCCTGAACCGAAACCCGTTGGCCGCGATGGTGGCGCTTTCCATGTCCAACGCCACGGCGCGGGATTGGCTGAGCCGTTGCACCGGCCCGGACTGGTCGCGCAATTCCCAGTTCCGGTTGTCAATGGTGGCGACAGTGCCGGTCCGCATGATCCGCTTCAACTCATAGCCTTCCAGCTTAGACACCTCGGCCACGGCTTCTTGCAACGCGATTTGGATCTCGGCCAAAGGCGGGATCGGAACCCACAGCGGCAGATCGTCATCCAGCACATGATCTTCGCGCAGATAGGAATGGGCCAGCACGAAATCGCCCAGCCGCTGGCTGTTTCTCAACCCGGCGCAATGCCCGACCATCAGCCACGCATGTGGCCGCAGCACCGCGATATGGTCGGTCGCGGTCTTAGCGTTGGACGGCCCGACCCCGATATTGACCAATGTGATGCCGGACGAGTCAGCCCGCTTCAGGTGATAAGTCGGCATCTGCGGCAGTTTCGCAGGATGCAACAACTCGGCATCCGGTTCCGAGATCACCGCGTTGCCGGGGCCGACAAAGGCAGTATAGCCGCTCTCGGGATCCGCCAGCATCCGCCGTCCGAAGGCTTCGAACTCTTCGACATAGAACTGGTAGTTGGTGAACAGAATATGGTTCTGAAAATGCTCGGCATCGGTCGCCGTATAATGGCTCAGCCGCGCCAATGAATAGTCGACCCGCTGGGCCGTGAACGGCGCAAGCGGCAACGACCCATCCGGGCCGCGCAAGCTGGTCCCATTGACGATATCATCGTTGGTCGTGGCCAGATCCGGCACATCAAAGACATCGCGCAGCGGGAACAGCAGCGCCCCGTCATGGGGCACTGACTGGCCAGCGGTGGCGAAATGTACCGGGATCGGGGTCTTGGATGGGCCGATGGTCACCGTCACCCCATGGTTCTTTTGCACCAATTTGATTTGTTGGCGGAGATAGTTCTCGAACAGGTCTGGCCGGGTCACGGTGGTCGTATACAGCCCCGGGCTGCCGACATAGCCATAGCTCAGGCGGCTATCGACGGCGGCGTAACTGCTGACCTGCACCCGAATTTCCGGATAGAACGCCCGATACCGGCCTTTCGGGGTGCCTGACCGGATGGTTTCGGTAAATGCCTCGGCCAAAAAGCTGGTGGCTTGGTCGTACAGCTCTTGCAGATAGACGACGGCGTCGTCGGCGGTCGAGAATTGGCGTTCGGGCATGTCCTCGGGACAGATCACCCCGGTCGACGTGACCGTCGTGGGCAACAAAGCACTGGCATCGGTCATCGTCTCACCCTTCAAATAAATCCGTCAGTTCAAAGCGCGTGACATCCACCAGCCCCATATCCGACAGGCGCAATTCGGGAATTACCACCAGCGCCAGCAGGGAATGCTGCATATACGCGTTGTTCAGGTTGCAGCCGCAGTCGGCCATGGCCGCGACCATTCGGTCGGCACTTGCCGCCACCTCTTGCGCCGGGGCGTCAGACATCAGGCCCGCCACCGGCAAGCGCACCAGCGCCAGCTCCTTCCCGTCTTTCCAGACGGTGATACCGCCGCCAACCTCGCCCAGCCGGTTGGCCGCCGCCGCCATATCGGCGCGCGAGGTGCCAACCACGATCATATGGTGGCTGTCATGCGCCACGGTCGAGGCAATCGCCATATTCCCGGTATAGCCAAACCCCGAAACGAAGGCGTTCTGCACCGCGCCAGTGCCGCGATGGCGTTCGACCAAGGCGATCTGGCAAACATCGGCGGCAGGATCCCCCTGCACACAACCATCCGTGACCGGCAGTTCACGGATCAGCGCCTTGGTGGGGGCTTGGTTCTCGACCACGCCGATGACCTTGGCGGTGACCCGATTGGCCCCTTCGGGCGCGGCAATCTGGAAATCCTTATCGCTGAGGGTCTTGCCCAGATGTACCGTGTTGCGGGCATCCTCGGGCCAGTCCAGATGCGGGCAGTCGACGCGAATCTCACCGTCCTCGGCCACCAGAACGCCGCCTGCGAAGACCTGCTCGATCGGCAGGGTGGTCAGGTCAGAGGTCAGGATCACATCGGCCCGTCGCCCGGGCGCGATGCTGCCCAATTCGCGTTCCAGCCCGAAATGGGTGGCGGTGTTGATCGTCGCCATCTGCAAGGCGATCAGCGGATCGCAGCCGCAGGCAATGGCGTGCCGCACTACCCGGTTCATATGGCCATCATTGACCAGCGTGCCGGAATGGCTGTCGTCGGTGCACAGGATGAACCCGCGCGGGTCCAGCCCCTTTTCGGTGACCGCTGTAATTTGAGTTTCGACATCGTACCACGCCGAGCCGAGCCGCATCATCGACCGCATCCCCTGCCGCACCCGGGCAATGGCGTCGGCCTCGCAGGTGCCTTCATGGTCGTCAGCCGGGCCGCCCGCCGCATAGGCGTGAAAGGCCGGCCCCAGATCGGGGCTGGCATAGTGGCCACCCACCGTCTTGCCCGCCCGCTGTGTCGCAGCAATCTCGGCCAGCATCTTGGGGTCACCCGCCACGACGCCGGGAAAGTTCATCATCTCGCCCAGACCGATAATCCCGGGCCAGTCCATCGCTTCGGCCACGTCCTCGGCGCTAATCTCGTAGCCAGTGGTTTCCAGACCCGGCGCAGAGGGCGCGCAGCTGGGCATCTGGGTAAAGATGTTGATCGGCTGCATCAGCGCTTCGTCATGCATGAAGCGCACGCCGCGCAGACCCAGCACATTGGCGATCTCATGCGGATCGGTGAACATGGTGGTGGTGCCGTGCGGAATGACCGCGCGGGCAAATTCCGCCGGGGTCAACATGCCGGATTCGATATGCATATGACCGTCACACAGGCCCGGGATCATAAAGCGCCCTTCGGCCTCGACCACCTTGGTTTCTGGTCCGATGCAATGGCTGGCATCCGGGCCGCAATAGGCAAAACGCCCCGCCACGATGGCCAGATCATGATCGGGCAGACACTCGCGGGTGTGGACATTGACCCAAACGCCGCCCCGGATCACGAGGTCAGCAAAACTTCGGCCAGAGGCCACATCGATCAGGCGGGGGGCAACAGAGGCCCAGCTGGATACTTTGGACATGACCATAGCTGACACAGGCCGCCCCAGATGAACAAGGCCTATTCATGTGCAAAATCATCGCAACTTCGGACCGAGCCTCTCGCCATCCATGATCGGGACCGCCCGCGCGAAAATGGCCCAGACGGAAACGATTTATTAACCACGCAGGCTCTAGGAAAGAACGGTCGGAAACGATGTCGGAAACGACGGGTGCAAAAGGCACCATACTGGCGCACAACGCGTCTTGCCTACATGCTGGGGCCGGCGGTTAAAAACCGCCCGCCCCTGTGACCTGCCCCGCGTCGCCCCGTGCCCGGCAGCCGCACGCGCCAGCCCCGTCCGTCCGGGGACCCGGCTGGGGACAAGCGGCGGCTACAGGCCGGGCGCCCCCCCCTTCCCCCAGTCCAAGCCCAAAGGCAGAAACCGGCCGACAGCCGTTCCGCTTGGTTCTGCGGACGAATCGCGTGGCAAATGCGGTCTGGGCAATTGAACCACCGGTACGGACCTGACAGAGTCCCGCGCAGTATTCCGGGAGACAGAATGTTTATCCACGATTATATCCGTCAGGTGTGGCACCTGCGCTGGCCGCTGCTGGCCACACACGTGACCGTCTCGGTGATTGCCCTTGCGCTGATTTCGCCGCTGATCGGCGGTACGCTGCAACTGGGTCTGTCGCTGGCGGGGCAATCCGCCCTTGCCGATCAGGACATTGCGATGTTCCTACTCAGCCCCGCGGGCGTGATCGTGTTCTTGCTGATCGGCAGCTTGGTGTTGACCGCTGCGGTGATCGAACTGTCCGCGATGATGTGGGTACAGGTCTCGGCCAAAGGGGACCGGCGGAAATGGGGGCCAGCGGCGGTGCGTCAGGTGATCATGAAGGGTCCCAGACTGCTGCAATTCGCGGCCCACTTGATCGTCCGGCTGCTGGCGTTGTTTCTGCCGTTTCTAGCTGTGGCCGGGCTGATCGCCTATCAGCGCCTCAGTGCGCATGACATCAATTACTACCTCACCCTGCGTCCGGCTGAATTTCAGACCACCCTATACATCATCGCCCCCATTCTTGGGATCGGCGCACTGCTGGTGCTTAATCGTCTGGTGGCGTGGTCAATGGCCTTGCCGGTGGTGCTGTTCCGCCCAGGCCCGACCCGGCGCGCCTTTGGCATCAGCGCCCGCCTGACCAAAGGGCACCGACTGGGCCTCGCCTTGCGGTTCTCGCTATGGGCGCTGGTGGTGCTGGCGGTCGGGGCGCTGGTGACCTTGGGCGCCACCGGGCTTGCCCATCTGGCCGAAGGCTTTGGTCAGGCCGGAATTCGGCAGTTGGTCACCGTGGTGGGGACGGTCGTCGTAATCTGGGCCTTGGTTCTGACGGCGACCTCGACCCTGACCACCGCTGGTTTTGCCGCCCTTCTGCTTGAGCGGTTTGCCCGCCTCGACACGGATCCCCTGCGCCTTCCCGACAGCAACACCCCCCTTTCGGAAAGCCGGATGGCCCAATTCGGACTGACCCTGATCTTTATTGTGGGCTTCGCCGGTGCCCTTGGCGTGTCCCTGTTCGAAACCCTTAAATCCGTGGATCAGGTGCAGGTCATTGCCCATCGCGGCGCGGCGGGTCTTCGGCCAGAAAACACCTTGGCGTCGATCCAGAAGGCCATTGATGACGGCACCGATTGGGTCGAAATCGACGTTCAAGAAAGCGCCGACGGTGAAGTGATCGTCATCCACGACAGCGATTTCATGAAAATTGCCGGCATTCCGGTCAAGGTCTGGGAGATCACCCGCGCCGAGCTGGACCAGATGGATATCGGCAGCCATTTCGACCCGGCCTATTCTGCTGAACGGGTGCCCTTGTTGAAAGACGTGCTGGACGTGGCGCGGGACAAGGCCAAGGTATTGATCGAGCTGAAATATTATGGCCACAGCGATCGACTGGAAGAACGGGTCGCCGAGATCGTCGAAGCGGCCGGAATGGCCGACCAGATCGCGGTGATGTCACTAGAGGCCACGCAGGTTGCCCGGATGAAAGCCCTCCGTCCAGATTGGGATGTCGGCTTTCTGGCGGCGACCGCTGTCGGGGATCTGACCCGGCTGAATGCTGATTTTCTAGCGGTCAACACCGGCTTGGCCAAACCCAGCCTGATGCGCCACGCCAAATCGGCAGAGCAGCCGGTTCTGGTCTGGACCGTGGATGACATGGTGACAATGTCCCAGATGATTTCACGCGGCGTATGGGGGCTGATTACCGACTATCCCGGCCGCGCCCGCGAGGTGATCGCCGCCCGCGAAGGTCTCAGCACCGGCGAGCGTCTGCTGATCGAACTGGCCGATCTGATGGGGCTGGAAATTGACCTGCCCATTCGGATGACCGATGGGGCGTAAGTGGTCGGGTGCCGTTCTGCTGTGGGGCGCGCTGTCCGGTGGCCCGCTTGCTGCCCAAGACGGGCTGTGGATGGAGGTCTGGCTGCACGAGCCGCTAATGACCCAAGTCAATGCGCCAGAGCCACAGCTTGCGCCCTTTGAAACCGACGGGTGCAGCGGCGGCATGACCGATGCGTGGACCACCCTTGCCGGGATTTCACCGGCCTTTGCGGGACAGAATGGCGCCCGCCCCCCGTGGGAGCCATGCTGTGTCGCCCATGACCACGCCTATCACAATGCCGGTGGCACCACGACGGCGGACGCCAGTGCTGCTGCGCGCTTATCCGCAGACCAAACCCTTCGAACCTGCGTCGAAGGCTGGGCCGAGCGCGATACCTCGCCCGCGATTGAGACCTACGGGCTGACCCCGGCGCAATTGGCCCAGAACTATTCCGCCCTCGCGCTGGCGATGTATCAGGCCGTGCGCCTTGGCGGTGCGCCCTGTTCGGGCTTGCCGTGGCGCTGGGGCTATGGCTATCCGCAGTGTTCGCCTTTAGGCGAGTGACGTTTTCCGCGCCTTCCCCCGTGACAGCCCGCACCGACTGTGCTTTAACGCCGCTCTAAGACAGGGGCGCCCGTTGTGATGGGCTGAGATCGTACCCTTTGAACCTGACCCGGTTAGTCCCGGCGTAGGAAGTCTTTCGCAGACAAGGGCCGCGCCCTTTTTGCGCCAGCTTCCGATTGACAAAGGAGGCTGGACAACGATGCCAACACATCTGCCCGACCCATAAGCCCCGCACCGCGATGTGCCGGTGGGGGCGATGCTGTGTGCCGCATCTGGGCCAACACGCTGTCCGGCATCCAAGCCCCCAGCCCCCCCTTAAACGACATCTGATCTTCTGATTATCCGACCCAAAAGGACCCCTGATGAAACATCTCGCCCTCGCCTTTGGCCTGCTCACTGCCACTCCTGCATTGGCGCAGGACCAAATGTCCCTGATCCTCGATTGGTTCGTAAACCCCGATCACGCGCCGATCATTGTGGCCCAAGAACTGGGGTATTTTGCGGACGAAGGCCTAGAGGTCGAAATCATCGCCCCGGCCGATCCGGCCGATCCGCCCAAGATGGTCGCCGCTGGCCGTGCAGATTTGGCCGTGTCCTATCAGCCGCAAATGCATCTTCAGATCGCCGAAGGGCTGCCGCTGGTCCGCGTCGGCACGCTGATCGAGACGCCACTGAATTGCCTGTTGGTCCTGGAAGACGGCCCGATCAAAACGCTGGCAGACCTAAAGGGCAAGAAGATCGGATATTCCGTCGCCGGTGTTGAAGAGGCGCTTTTGGGGCGACTTCTCGGCAATAATGGCCTCACACTGGACGATATCACGCTGGTCAACGTCAACTGGTCGCTGTCCCCGGCCCTGATGGCCGGTCAGGTGGATGCCACCATCGGCGCTTACCGCAATTTTGAGCTGAACCAGATGGAGATCGAAGGTGTCAACGGCACCTGCTTTTTCATCGAAGAAGAAGGCATCCCTGCCTATGACGAGTTGATCTATGTCGCCAATCCCGACCGGATGGATGCGGACAAAATCCGCCGGTTCCTTGCCGCCACTGAACGCGCGGCGCATTTCATCGTCAACCACCCGCAGGACGGCTGGGACGCCTTCAGCGGCTACGCCGCCGAATTGCGCGATGAGTTGAACGCTATGGCATGGGACGACACGTGGCCCCGTCTGGCCCTGTCGCCATCTGGGCTGGATGCCGGACGCTATGCCCGCTTCGACACCTTTTTGTTCGAGGCCGGCCTGATCGACGCCACCCGCCCTGTTTCGGACTTGGCAATTGATCTGGGGGCCCAATGACCCATCCAGATTACGGCCGCGCCTTCGGGCTGTTTCGCGACGCGGCCGGTCCGGCATGGACCGACTACACCCGGCACGCTTTTGTGCAAAAACTGGGGGATGGCACGCTTCCGCGCGCGGCATTCCTGCATTATCTGGTGCAGGATTATGTCTTTCTGACCCATTTCACCCGGGGCTGGGCCTTGGCCATCGTCAAGTCCGAAACCCTAGAGGAAACCCGCCTTTCCGCCAGCCTTGTGCAAGGGCTGGTACATGGCGAGATGCAGCTTCACGTCAAGATCTGCGCCGATGAAGGCATTTCCGAGCAAACCCTGTTTGAGGCAGCGGAATCGCCCGCAAATCTGGCCTATACGCGCTATGTGATGGATGCCGGGCAAGCCGGGGATCTGTGCGATCTTCTGGCCGCCTTGGCACCTTGCGTCTTTGGCTATGGCGAGATCGGGCTGCAACTGGCCCAAACCCGCGCCGCCGACACGCCCTATGGCGATTGGATCGATACCTATGCCGGGGACGACTATCAGGCGTTGTGCCGGGATGTTGGCGTGATGCTGGACGGCGCGTTGACCCGCCGGATCGGATCGCCCTTAGACCTTGCGCCCCGATGGCCGCGCCTGTGCAAGCGGTTCAGCACCGCCACCGCGCTCGAGGTAGGGTTCTGGCAAATGGGGCTGGACCAAACATGACCGTTGGGCCCGGCATCCAGTTGCAAGGCTCGGCCCAGCTTGGCGCTGATCTGTTGTTTCCGACCACCACACTCGATCTGGTGCCTGGCGGCTGGACCTGTCTGCTGGGCCCATCCGGGATCGGGAAATCAACGCTGCTTCGGCTGATTGCCGGGCTGCCCACTGGCGCCACATTTAACGGAACGCTGCGGGCCAGCGACGACGCTGCTTTGGATGGCCGCGTCGCCTATATGGCGCAGGACGATCTGCTGTTGCCGTGGCTGAGCGTGCGCGAGAACGTCTGCGTTGGCGCCCGCCTACGCGGCACCCGGCCCGACCTTGGTCAAGCGGACGCGTTGATCGCCCGGGTTGGCCTGAGCGATCAGGCCAGCCGCCGCCCCGCCACCCTGTCGGGGGGACAGCGTCAGCGGGTGGCCCTCGCCCGAACCTTGATGGAGGATCGGCCCATCGTGCTGTTGGATGAACCGTTCTCGGCGCTGGATGCCCGCACCCGCGCCGACATGCAGGAACTGGCCGCCGAAACCCTCCACGGCCGCACCGTCCTGCTGGTCACCCATGACCCGTGGGAGGCGGCACGCCTCAGCCACCGGATTTATCTGATGCGCCGCACCGGGCTCGAGACGATGCCCGCCCCGCCCGGCACCCCGGTCCGCGCCGTAGAAGACCCCGCCACCCTGCGCTATCAAGCCGAACTGTTGGGCCTGCTGAGGTCCGAGCCATGAGCCCGTTGATGACCCGAATCGCCGTATCAGCGGCCATTACGGCGCTGCTGCTTGGCCTGTGGCACACTTTGGTGGTTCTGGCAGACTTGCCACCGTTCATCCTGCCGTCGCCTTGGCGCGTCGCCACCGCATTATGGTCAAATGCCGGACTCATTGCGCGGAACGCGTGGGTGACCCTGACAGAGGTGCTGATTGGTCTGGTACTGGGCGCAAGCCTTGGCGCCGCCACCGCCCTATGGCTGGCGGTATCGCCCATGGCCCGGGTGCTGATCCGGCCTGCATTGGTGCTGACCCAAGCCCTGCCCGTTTTCGCGCTGGCCCCGATCCTGACCCTGTGGTTGGGCTATGGCCTGTGGTCGAAAGTTCTGATGGCGATCTTGATCATTTATTTTCCCGTCGCTTCGGCCTTTTTCGACGGGTTGATGCAGACACCGCGTGGCTGGCTGGATCTGGCTCAAGCCATGCAAGCCACCCGGTCCCGCACCCTGTGGCGCATTCGGGTGCCCGCAGCCCTGCCATCCTTGGCATCTGGACTGCGTCTGGCGGCGGTCTATGCCCCCATCGGGGCGATTATCGGGGAATGGGTCGGGGCCAGCAAGGGACTTGGCTATCTCATGCTACTGGCCAACGGCCGCGCCAAGATCGACCTGATGTTCGCGGCACTCGTGGTGCTGGCGACAATGACGCTGCTCTTGCACCGGGCGGTCGGTTGGGCTTGCGACCGCATGACCGCCCGGTTGGATTAGACTTGGCAGAGACCGGGGATCAATCGCCCCGGTCTTCGTTCTCACTTTCACCGTCACCGTCTTCGCCGCGCGCAATGGCGGCCGCGGTTTGACTGCGGGTCCCCCCGGTTGCGGCCGCGGCTGGTGTCGGCGCGGTCGGTGTCGGCGCAGTCAGCGCAGCTGGCTCTGCCCCCGGAAACACAGCACCATCCTGCTTCATATGCACGTGGAAGTCGGCCTGCGGATAAGGGATCGAAATCCCGGCCTTATCGAAGGCTTCCTTAACCTGACGGGTCAGGTCCCATTTCACCGCCCAGTAGTTCGAGGTGGTGGACCACGGACGACAGATGAAGTTCACCGAGCTATCGGCCAATTCATCCACCCGAATGGTCGGCGCAGGGTCCTCCAGAACAAGCGGGTGCATCGCCACCACTTCCTCAAGGATTTTCTGCGCATCGGCGATCGAATCCTCATAGCTGATCCCAAAGACCATATCGACCCGGCGCGTTGCGCTGGCAGTAACGTTGGTGATTACGTCGCCCCAAACCTTGCTGTTCGGGATCACGATGATCTGGTTGTCCGGCGTTGTGACGGTGGTCGACACGATCGACACCGCTTTGACCGTGCCGCCGGTTCCGGCGACTGTCACATAGTCCCCCTCATCGAAGGGCCGGTTGACCATGATCATCAGGCCTGCGGCAAGGTTGCTGAGCGTTTCCTGAAAGGCGAACGCAATGATGAAGGAGGCACCACCGACCAGAGCAAAGACCGGCGTGATGTCAATTCCAAGACTGGACAGAACGATCATCAGACCGAAGGCGATGACCACCCAATATACCAGCATGGCCAGAAAGCCTTGCAGCAGCTTGGACAGGTCCGGCACCCGGCCAAAGAACCGGCGTGCAACGCGGCGGACAATGCCAGCAAGGGCCATCAGCGCGATGAAAGAGCCCACGATGACGGCGATGCGCAGCCCAAGCTCAATGCCGCCATCACGCGACAGCGTCCAGGACACGGCCATCTTGTACAGGGTTTGCCAGTCGGCATTCTGCTTCTCGTCCACGACGATGGCGTTGCGATAGGCGCGATAGGACGCGACTTTGGCCTCGTCGCCACCCTTTTTCGCCAGATTGTCGACAACGGTTGTATATCGATCAAAGGCTTGGCCGCGCTGATCCGACAAGCCGGTCAGGACTTCACGCGCGGCATCCGCTTCGCTTCCCGACAGGGTCGGGATGACCAGCTGCTGCTCGACCACATCTGTGGTTTGCTCTTTGACGATCATCAACCACGAATCGGCCAGTGCGGTCAGTTCATCGGTCGTCAGCGGGATCACCCGCAAGGTCAGTTCGCTGACCGGAATTTCTGGGTTGTCGAGGCCCGCCGGATAGGCCGGAGCGGTCTCTTCAACCGGCACGTCGGTCGCGGCAGCGACCTCGGGCGCATCGGCGTCCTGTGCGAAACTGGGAAGCGCCCAAGCCACACATAAGAATAACGCAAGCAACGCTGCCGAAACAGCATATCTAGGGGAAAAGGTCATCGGGAGGTCCTTCAGTCCACATCGCGGGAAATCACAAAAGCCGGTCACAACAATCGCGGCAACGCGGCACATAAGTCGTTGGAGCGGGGGATCGGGCACAACAAGACGGTCATCCTTGGCCGGAAAATGTGCGGTTTTTTAACGAATACGCAGCCCGCGACAACAAATGACCGCGGACTGCTGTGTCTGTTCAAATAATGAAGGTATTTGTGCCAAATCGCAAGCAACCACAGAGGCGGCAGCGCGATCTGGGCCCTACTCCATGTCTTCGAGAAGTTTGACCAGATCGGCGACAAATTTCTCGGCACCGTCCTTGGCATCGGCTGACGCTTCGGATGCGGTCTTGCGCGCCTCATCCAGATGCGCCGTAATGATCGGCTTGTGATCGGCATGGCGCGGGACGGCACGCTCGGCAATCACGGTCGTTGCTTCGGCAGTGATTTCGGCAAAGCCGCCGGTGACCGCGAAGTCTTCGGCCCCATCTGGCCCAGTGACGCGGATAACCCCGGGCCGCAGGTTGGTGATCAGCGGCGCGTGGTTCGGCATCACAGTCAGATCGCCTTCCACACCGGGAAGCTGGACCGACGTCGCCTGCATCGAAGCAAGACGGCGTTCCGGCGACACCAGGTCGAATTGCAGAGTATCGGCCATTCGTTCGGTTCCCTATGCAGGTTGTCGGGGAGCATGCGTCAACGCACACTCCCCTCTTCTAGAGGTCTTCGGTTCGCGATTAGGCAGCGTCAGCTGCCATCCGCTCCGCTTTGGCGATTACATCGTCGATTCCGCCGACCATGTAGAACGCCGATTCCGGCAGGTGATCGTACTCACCGGCCACAACCGCTTTGAAGGATGCGATCGTGTCTTCCAGCGGCACCTGAACGCCGTCGGACCCGGTAAAGACTTTCGCCACGTCGAAGGGCTGGCTGAGGAAACGCTGGATTTTCCGGGCGCGGGCCACGGTCAGCTTGTCCTCTTCACTCAGCTCATCCATGCCGAGAATGGCAATGATGTCCTGAAGCGACTTGTAGCGCTGAAGCACGCCCTGAACGTCACGAGCAACCATATAATGCTCTTCGCCGATCACAGCCGGGTCAAGCAGACGCGACGTGGAATCGAGCGGGTCAACCGCCGGGTAAATCCCCAGTTCCGAGATGGCGCGCGACAGGTTGGTCGTCGCATCAAGGTGGGCAAAGGATGTGGCCGGCGCAGGGTCGGTCAAGTCATCGGCGGGCACGTAGATGGCCTGAACCGAGGTGATCGAGCCAGCTTTGGTCGAGGTGATCCGTTCCTGCAACTGGCCCATATCCGTGGCCAGTGTCGGCTGATAGCCCACAGCGGACGGGATACGACCCAGCAGCGCCGACACTTCCGACCCGGCTTGGGTAAAGCGGAAGATGTTGTCGACGAAGAACAGAACGTCGGTTCCGGACTGGTCGCGGAACTGCTCGGCCAACGTCAGACCGGTCAGAGCAACACGCATCCGCGCACCCGGCGGCTCGTTCATCTGGCCGTAGACCAGTGCCACTTTGGATTTGGTCAGATCGCCTTCGACGATCACGCCGGATTCGATCATTTCGTGGTACAGATCGTTGCCTTCACGGGTCCGCTCACCAACACCGGCGAACACGGAGAAGCCCGAGTGCACTTTGGCGATGTTGTTGATCAATTCCATGATCAGAACGGTTTTGCCCACGCCGGCACCGCCGAACAGACCAATTTTACCGCCCTTGGCGTAAGGTGCCAGAAGGTCGATAACCTTGATACCGGTGACCAGAACTTCCGATGTGGTCGCCTGCTGGTCAAAGTCCGGTGCGGGCTGGTGGATCGAGCGGGTCTCGTCGGCAACAACCGGGCCTTGTTCGTCCACCGGCTCACCGATGACGTTCAAGATCCGGCCCAAGGTGGCGGTGCCAACCGGGATCGAGATCGGGGCACCGGTGTCTTCTACCAAAGCGCCGCGAACCAGACCTTCGGTCCCGTCCATTGCGATGGTCCGAACAGTTTTTTCGCCCAAGTGCTGGGCCACTTCCAGAACCAGCTTCTTGCCGTTGTTTTCGGTCGTCAGGGCGTTCAGAATCGCCGGCAGTTCATCGTCGAACTGCACGTCAACGACAGCGCCGATGACCTGGGCGACTTTGCCTTTTGCGTTAGCCATGTCGTGTCTCCGGTTTCTTTAGAGCGCCTCAGCGCCCGAGATGATTTCGATAAGCTCGTTGGTGATGACGGCCTGACGCGAGCGGTTGTACTGAATGGTCAGCTTGTCGATCATGTCGCCAGCATTCCGGGTTGCGTTGTCCATAGCGGACATCCGCGCCCCTTGCTCCGATGCGCCATTTTCCAGCAAGGCTGCGTACACCTGCGTCGCCACACCGCGCGGCAGCAGATCGACAAGAATGCCTTCTTCGCTCGGCTCGTAGTCATAAAGCGTGCTGACTTCGACCGCTTCACCAATGCTCGCCGGGATGATCTGCTGCGCCGAGGGCACTTGGCTGATCACACTTTCGAACTTCGAGTAAAGGAGCGAGCAAACGTCGAATTCGCCGTCCGAGAACCGCTTCAGAATCTCTGCAGCGATGCTTTTGGCATCCTCATATCCGACACGTTTGACCGCCGACAGATCCACATGGGCGACCATCAGATCCGCGAAATCACGCTTCAGCGCCTCGCGACCTTTCTTGCCGACCGTGAGAATTTTCACCGTCTTGCCCTGTGCCTTGAGCGACCGAATTTGCAGTCGCGCAAGACGTGCGATGGACGAGTTGAAGCCGCCGCAGAGACCGCGCTCGGCCGTCATGACCACCAAAAGGTGGACCTGATCCGAACCGGTCCCGGCCAGCAGTTTCGGCGCCGTCGGACTGTCCCCGACCGAAGCCGCCAACCCGTTCATCACGTCGTTGAACTTTTCGGTATAGGGCCGTGCCGCCTCGGCACTCTCCTGGGCGCGGCGAAGCTTCGCCGCCGCGACCATCTGCATGGCTTTCGTGATCTTGCGCGTGTTCTTGACGCTCGCGATCCGATTCTTGAGATCCTTAAGGTTTGGCATGGGCGCTGTCCCTCAGGTTAAATCAAGAAAAGCTGGCGGCGAATTCGTCGAGCGCGGCCCTGATCTTGTCCTCAAGTTCACCTTTAACCTTGCGGTCATTGTTGGTGATGTCGTCCAGCAGATCCTTCTTCTGGTTCCGCAGGAAGGCAAGCAGACCTTTTTCAAACCGGCCGACTTCCTTGACGGCAACCTTATCCAGATAGCCTTTGGTCCCGGCGAAGATCACGCAAACGATCTCGGCATTGGACAGCGGCGAATACTGGGGCTGCTTCATCAGTTCGGTCAGACGGGCACCACGGTTCAGCAAGCGCTGGGTCGAGGCGTCAAGGTCCGAGCCGAACTGAGCGAAGGCCGCCATTTCGCGGTACTGCGCCAATTCCAGCTTCACCGGACCGGCAACCGACTTCATCGCGTCGGTTTGTGCCGACGAGCCAACCCGCGACACCGACAGACCGGTGTTCACGGCCGGACGGATGCCCTGATAGAACAGTTCGGTTTCCAAGAAGATCTGACCGTCGGTGATCGAGATCACGTTGGTCGGAATAAACGCCGACACGTCGCCGCCTTGGGTTTCGATGATCGGCAGCGCCGTCAACGAGCCCGAGCCGTTTTCTTCGTTCAACTTCGACGACCGCTCCAGCAGGCGCGAGTGCAGATAGAACACGTCACCAGGGTAGGCTTCACGTCCGGGCGGGCGACGCAGCAGCAGCGACATCTGACGGTAGGACACAGCCTGCTTCGACAGATCATCATAAACGATCAGCGCGTGACGGCCATTGTCGCGGAAAAACTCTGCCATTGCCGTTGCCGAATAGGGGGCAAGGAACTGCATCGGTGCCGGGTCAGACGCGGTGGCAGCCACAACGATCGTGTATTCGATCGCGCCGCTTTCTTCCAACTTCTTCACCAGCTGCGCCACGGTCGACCGCTTTTGGCCGATTGCAACATAGATGCAATACAGCTTCTTGCTTTCGTCGTCGCCAGCTGCGTCGTTATACGACTTCTGGTTCAGAATGGTGTCCAGCGCGACAGCGGTTTTGCCGGTCTGACGGTCACCAATGATCAGCTCGCGCTGGCCACGGCCAATCGGGATCATGGCGTCGACGGATTTCAGACCCGTCGCCATCGGCTCGTGCACCGATTTACGCGGAATGATGCCCGGTGCCTTGCTGTCAGCAACGCGGCGCTCGGAGAAATCAACCGGACCTTTGCCGTCCAGCGGGTTACCCAGACCGTCCAGAACGCGCCCCAACAGACCGTTGCCCGCAGGCACGTCCACGATGGAGTTGGTCCGCTTGACGATATCGCCTTCTTTGATGTCACGGTCGGCACCGAAGATCACGACACCGACATTGTCGGACTCGAGGTTCAGGGCCATCCCGCGGATGCCACCTGGAAATTCGACCATCTCGCCGGCCTGAACATTGTCCAACCCGTAAACACGTGCGATCCCGTCCCCGACGCTCAGCACACGGCCGACTTCAGCAACTTCCGCTTCCTGTCCGAAATTCTTGATCTGTTCCTTTAGGATAGCAGATATTTCGGCTGCCTGGATTCCCATTATCCGACCTCTTTCATTGAATTCTGGAGGTTTGCGAGCTTTGCGGCGATCGACGAGTCGATCATTCGCGAGCCAACTTTTACAACAAGACCGCCGATGAGACTCTCATCAACAGTCGCTTTGATCTTCACAGTTTTGCCGACGGCCGACTTCAGCGTTTTGGCAAGCTTGTCCGATTGCGCGTCGGTCAACTTGACCGCCGACGTCACTTCTGCTGTCGTCTCGCCGTTTTCCTCAGCAATCATCTCGCGCAGCGCGAGCAGGAACTGCGGCAGGACGAACAAACGGCGCTTAGAGGCGATCAGCGACAGCGTGTTCGAAAACAGGGGGGACAGCTTCATCGCCTTGGCGACGGCAGTGATTGCCGATTGCTGGGCATCCCTTGCATAAAGCGGCGAGCGGATCATCGCCTGCAGGTCCGCGCTATCATGCAACGCCGCATCAAGCGCGTCCACATCTGCTTCGAGTGTTGGCAATTGACCGTCGCTTTTGGCCAGCTCAAACATGGCTGTGGCATAGCGCGCAGCGATGCCGGATGAAATCGAAGCTGGTTCTGACACGTCGTCCCTTCCGATGTCATGGCCCGGCTCGCTTTCTCAACGAGGACGCAGGCGGAATTCCAGCCTCACACCGTCGTGAAGCCGTTAAAATCAGCGTGGGTGTAGCAAAGGGCTTGTGCTGTAGCAACCGTTCAGAGCCACCTCGATTGCGCAACCATTCGTTTGATTTAAGGAACTGCGAAAGGGTGCGACCCTATGTGCATGGCCCAACTCACGAATTATGCCGGTTCCTGCGGGTGGCCCGCCGAATCCCCGGCACCGATTAATATCACTTAGCCCGCCCTGCAGCCGGTCGATCAGCCATTCTGGGGTGAACTTGCGCGCCGTGCCGGCGGCATTCTTGTCACGGCGAGGTCACAACCAAGGTCGCCGGCTTGCGCGCGGGCTTGGCAATCCCTTCCAGAATCCGGATCGGATCGGCAAGTTGATCGCGGATTTCGGTGCCGGTCGGCTGGAAGGTTTGCTTGGTCGCCTCGACCAGCAATACGCCGCCCGCATAGCGATTTGAAATGCGCTGCCCGACCCTCTCGCAAAAGGCAGCCGTGCGCAGCCAGACCTTCTTGTGCGATGGCGGCTGGAACAGGGCCACCTCATGGCGGGTCAGATGAAAGCCGTGTCGCTTGAGCTGCTTTTCCATCTGCGACAGACTATAGGGGCGCCCAAATCCGAACGGCGTCTGATCGCTACGTGCCCACAGCCCGGCCCGGTTCGGAACCACGAACAAAACCCGCCCGCCCGGCCCCAGCACACGGCTGCATTCGTCCAGAACTTCTGTTGGATGCTCTGACGTCTCCAGCCCATGCAGCATGATCAATTTGTCGACCATGCCGGTCGCCAGCGGCCACAGCGCCTCTTCGCACAGGACCGACACATTCGGCAGCCCCATCGGCCATGCCATCACCCCTTGCGGCGCGGGCATCAGCCCCACCACCCGGCGCGCGGTTGGCAAGTAGGGGCGCAGCAACGGCACCGCAAAGCCGAAGCCCACAATCGTCTGACCCTGCGCCTCGGGCCAGATTTGCAGGACCTTTTCCCGGATCGCCTTTTGCGCCGCTCGGCCCAGTTGGGTGCGGTAATAGAAAGTTTTCAAGTCCTGCACGTCGAGGTGCATTGCGAAGCTCCTGCAGGTCGGCGTACCGTTCAGACCCGATGATAGCTGATCCCGAAGGGAAAACCATGCCTCTTACTCTGGACACAGTGCCCTGCCGATCTGACAACTATGCCTTTCTGATTCACGATGATGCAAGCGGCGCGACGGCTGTGGTCGATGTTCCGGACGCTGCGCCTGTTCTGGCCGCACTGGAGGCGCGCGGTTGGCACCTCAGCGATATCTTGATCACCCATCATCATGGCGACCACATCGACGGGGTTGACGCCCTTCGTGCGGTCACTGGGGCCGCGGTGTGGGGCGCGGCCGCAGATCAGCACCGCCTGCCGGCGCTGGACCATAGCCTTGCCCCCGGCGTGGCTCAGCACCTCTTGGGCGAGACGATGACGGTGATCGACGTGCCCGGCCATACCGTCGGCCATATCGCCTATTATTTCCCGAAATCGGCTCTGCTGTTTTCCGGCGACAGCTTGATGGGCCTTGGATGCGGGCGTTTATTTGAGGGAACCCCCGATCAAATGTGGGCCAGCCTGTCGCATCTCGCAGGTCTGCCCGACGACGTGACGGTGTGCTCTGGCCACGAATACAGCCAGTCAAATGCCCGGTTTGCCCTGTCCATCGACCCAAACAACGCAGCATTGCAGGCCAGAGCAACAAAAATTGATCGCGACCGGGCCGCGGGAAAATCGACCATTCCGACCGAACTTTGGCTGGAAAAGGCGACAAATCCATTCCTGCGGGCGGCCGATCCTAGCCTCAAAGCCGCCTTGGGACTGTCAAATGCGGCGGATTCTGCGGTTTTCGCCCAGATGAGACGCATGAAAGACAATTTCTGATCATTTTGCTGGCAAGGCAGCCCGAGCGCGGATCCGAGCCGCATAATCTAACGTCAACTGTCTTTTCTCCCCGACCGCACAGAAAAAAGACTTGAAGACGCCCGCGGAAAACCAAACCTTAAGACAAGGAGCCCACGGTTGGTGCGGGACCTTCCCGATCCGGCCCTGTTTAAAAGGAGCACGGCGTGCCTTCATTCTCGAATACGCTTGAACAAGCCATTCATGCGGCTCTGGCCTTGGCAAATACACGGCGCCATGAGCTTGCGACCCTAGAACATCTGCTGCTGGCGTTGATTGACGAACCCAACGCCGCAAAAGTCATGCAAGCTTGTGGGATCGACTTTGACGTTCTCAGAAAATCGTTGACCGATTTCATCGACGAAGAACTGTCGACGCTGGAAACCGACGTGGACGGTTCCGAAGCCGTACCAACCGCTGCGTTTCAGCGCGTCATTCAGCGTGCGGCGATTCACGTCCAATCGTCTGGCCGGACTGAAGTCACCGGCGCCAATGTTCTTGTCGCCATCTTCGCCGAACGGGAAAGCAATGCGGCGTTCTTCCTGCAGGAGCAGGATATGACCCGCTATGACGCCGTGAACTTCATTGCACATGGCGTTGCCAAAGACCCCAGCTTCGGGGAGCCCCGGCCGGTATCGGGCACGTCGGAGTATGAAGAGGAAACCACCCAGTCGACCGAATCCGAGGGCAAAGAATCCGCGTTGGGCAAATATTGCGTTGATCTGAATGCGAAGGCCAGCAAAGGCGATGTCGATCCGCTGATCGGCCGCGAGGAAGAGGTCGAACGCTGCATTCAGGTCCTGTGCCGCCGCCGTAAGAACAATCCGCTTCTGGTCGGCGATCCGGGCGTTGGCAAAACCGCGATTGCCGAAGGTCTTGCGCTGAAGATCGTTCGCGGCGAAACGCCTGAGGTTCTCGCCAAGGCGACCATTTTCTCGCTCGACTTGGGGGCACTGCTTGCCGGAACGCGCTATCGCGGCGACTTCGAAGAACGTCTCAAAGCCGTTGTGGATGAATTGGAAGAGCATCCCGATGCGGTGCTGTTCATCGATGAAATTCACACCGTGATCGGGGCCGGGGCCACCTCAGGCGGCGCGATGGATGCATCAAACCTGCTGAAGCCCGCGCTTCAGGGCGGGAAGCTGCGATGCATGGGATCCACCACCTACAAAGAATACCGGCAGCATTTCGAAAAGGATCGGGCGCTAAGCCGCCGCTTTCAGAAAATCGACGTCAACGAACCCACTATTGATGACACCGTGAAAATTTTGAAAGGGCTCAAGCCCTATTTCGAAACCCATCACGACATTCGCTATACGATGGATGCCATCCGTTCAGCGGTGGAACTGTCGGCGCGCTATATCAATGACCGTAAATTGCCCGACAAGGCCATCGACGTGATCGACGAAGCGGGCGCGGCCCAGCACCTTGTGCCCGACAGCCGCCGCCGTAAGACCATCGGCACCAAAGAGATTGAGGCCGTCGTCGCCAAGATTGCCCGGATCCCGCCGAAAAACGTCAGCAAAGATGACGCCGCGATCCTCAAGGATCTGGATCGGTCGTTGAAGCGCGTGGTGTTCGGTCAGGATGCGGCGATCGATGCGCTGTCTTCGGCGATCAAACTGGCGCGTGCCGGATTGCGCGAACCCGAAAAGCCAATTGGCAACTATCTTTTTGCTGGACCGACCGGGGTCGGCAAAACCGAGGTCGCGCGCCAACTGGCCGATAGTCTGGGTCTTGAATTACTCCGCTTCGACATGTCGGAATACATGGAGAAACATGCGGTCAGTCGCCTGATCGGTGCGCCCCCCGGTTATGTCGGGTTCGATCAGGGCGGCATGTTGACCGATGGTGTCGATCAGCATCCCCATTGCGTTCTGCTTCTGGACGAGATCGAGAAAGCTCACCCGGATGTTTACAACATCCTGTTGCAGGTTATGGATCACGGCAAACTGACCGACCATAATGGCCGGACGGTGAACTTCTCGAATGTGATCTTGATCATGACCTCCAATGCAGGCGCTGCTGAGCAGGCCAAATCGGCTATCGGGTTTGGCCGGGATCGGCGCGAGGGAGAAGATACCGCAGCTATTGAACGGATTTTCACCCCCGAATTCCGGAACCGTCTGGACGCCATCATAAGCTTCAAGCCGTTGCCTGAAAGCGTCATCATGCAGGTGGTCGAAAAATTTGTGCTGCAACTGGAAGCGCAATTGATGGACCGAAACGTCGCTATCGAACTGTCGCCTGAGGCCGCCGAATGGCTGGCAGTCAAAGGCTATGATGACCGGATGGGGGCCCGCCCCTTGGGCCGGGTCATCCAAGAATACATCAAGAAGCCGTTGGCCGAAGAGTTGCTGTTCGGGAAACTCGCAAAAGGCGGCTTGGTGCGGGTGGTGTTGAAGGACGGCGAGATTGTCCTGATCAGCACGCCACCCGAAAAGGCCCGCCTGTCCGGGGACAAGCCGCCCCTTCTCACGGCGGACTGATCGTCGACCCAACCATGGCGCGACACAGCAAAAGGTTCGCACTCACAATCACCCCGTCTGCTTGCAGGCGGGGTGATGTTTTTCTGGGCGGGGTGCCTAGCGTTCGGTCAGCTTGAGTTCAATCCGGCGGTTCTGCGCCCGCGCCTCGGGCGTACTCGCTGAATTGACCGGCTGAAACTCTGCAAAACCGGCAGCGGCCAGACGATCTGGCGGAAAGCCGAACACGTCGACCATAAAGCGCACAACGGACAGCGCCCGTGCCTGGCTGAGTTCCCAATTGTCCGAAAAGCGCCCGCCCGTGGACAGCGGAACATCGTCAGTATGTCCATCGACGCGGATGATCCAATCAATGCCCGATGGGATCACCGCCGCGACCTCTTGCAAAATCCGGGCGACTTTGGAAATCTCGAACCGCCCCTCTTGCGAGAGGTCCGCCGACCCAGAGGCAAACAACACCTCGGAATCAAAGACAAAGCGATCCCCGACCACCTTGACGCCCTGTTGATCGCCCAGAACCTCGCGCAGTCGGCCAAAAAACTCGGATCGGTAATTGGCAAGCTGTTTGGCTTCCGCCTCAAGCCGGGTCCGCTCGGCCGCTTCCAGTTCGGCGCGGCGTTTCTGCTCGGATGCGACCCGGGCCAGCGCCACATTCAGGTCCGCCCCCAGCGACTGAATGCGTACGTCCGCGGCGACGTCGTCGGCTTTGGCGCTGTCGAGAAGGTCTTGCAAGCTTCCAACCTGACGCCGCAAATCCGCGACCTGCGCATTCAACGCGGCCATCATCCGCTTATCGGCGTCGCTTGCGCCCTCAAGATCGGACAGTTCGGTCTTGGCCAAGGCCAACAGACGATTTTGCCGCTCTGCGTCTGTCAGGGCTTCCTGTGCAGCCGTCTCGGCGCTTTGACGTGCCAGAATGGCTGCCGCCAGATCCTCGGCAGTAGCCGCGCTGTCGGACAGCGCCGCGGCCAATCGCGCATCCAGATCCTCCCGCGCCGCAGTCGCCGCCGCCAACAGCGTCAGGGTATTCTCCGCCTCCTTGCGCTGCGCTTCCAAGGACAGGGTCATGGCCGTCAGTTCCGCGTCAGAGGCCTGCAAGCGCGCCCGCAAGGCTTCGGCCGCCGCCGCCTCGGCCAGTTTCGCGGCCTCTTCTTCCGACAACGCCGCCGTGACTTCGGAAAGTTGTTCTTCGCTCTGCGCAAGCGCGGCCTCAGCACCCGCCGCATCGCGCCGCAGATCGGCAATCAGCGCCTCAAGCGCCTCTCGCCGGGCCGCAGCCAGCCGCGCCGCTTCGGTTCCGGCATCTACTTCACTGCGGGCCAAGGCCAATGCGGTTTCCAGCGCATCGCGTTGCTCGGTCTGCTCGGTCACCGTCACTTGCAGGTCGGCGACCTGATCCCGCGCAGTATCCCGATCCACCAGCAGTTGCGTGACTTGCGCCTCATAAGCCGTGATCTTGGTCTGAGCATCACTCAGTGCGGCGTTGCGCCGTTCAATTTCCGTGGTCAGGGTTTCCACCAAACGGGTCTGAAACGCAGTGTCGGACAAGGCCCCTTGCAGATCAAGCCCCAGCTTATCCATCTGATCTTGCAAAGCAAAATTGCGCTGCTGTTCCCCGCCAAGCGCCTGAGACAGGTCGTTAATCTGCTGCGACAGGCTGTCTAGTTCAGTTTCCTGACCTGTGATCGTCTCGGTCTGGATCGATTGAACCACCATAAAAATGGTCAACACAAAGATCAGAACCAGCAACAGCCCCGTCATCGCGTCGACAAATCCGGGCCAGATCGAAGCCTGAAACCGTTGCCCGCTGCGTCGATTCAGAGCCACGGCTCAACGCCTCTCGGTGTCGGTCGGGATGGCGGCAGCGATCTCAATCACCCGGGTCAACCGCGCCAAATCCTTACGCAAATCGGCCGTCATTTCCTGACGCCCCGCCGTGACCTCTTCCAGAACACGCAACAATTGGACATCGATACTACGCAGACGCGCCCGCGCTTCGGCTTGCTGCGCCTCGGCCTCAGCAAGGGGCCGCGCGACCGAGGCGGTCAGTGCCGCCACCAGCGCCTCTTGCCCGTCGGCAATACGGGTCAACGCGGCTTTGGTATCGGCATCCTCGGTCAACTTCTGGGTCATGCGATCCAGTGATCCGGCCAGCGCACTCAGCTTTTCATCCACCAAGCTTCGGCTACGGTCCGACTGCATGAACGTCGTGTGCAATTGGTCAAACTGCTCGGTCATTTGGTCCATCAGGGTGGCGAACATGCCGCTTTCGGCGCTGCCACCCTCGGAATCGCCAGCCGAGTACCCAACCCGGGTGATCGAGGACAGCCATTCTTCTAACTCGCGATAGAACCGGTTTTGCCCGTGCCCTGCGAAAAGTTCCAACAAGCCGACCACCAGTGACCCGGCCAACCCCAGCAAAGAGGACGAAAATGCAGTGCCCATGCCGCCAAGCTGTTTCTCGAGGCCGGTGATCAGCCGTCCGAACACTTCGGTCGAGCTTTCCCCCGGTGCCGGTGCAAGCGAGCGCACCGTGTCAACAACCGCAGGAATTGTCGTTGCCAGACCGTAAAACGTCCCAAGAAGGCCAAGGAAAATCAACAGACTGGTAATATAGCGCGTGATATCGCGTGCCTCGTCCAGACGGGTCGCCACCGAATCGAGGATCGACCGCGACGACGACGCGCCAATTTGCATCTTCGCGCCACGGGACCGGAGCAGCGCCGCCAGCGGAATCAGCAACCGAGGCGGATGTTTCAGGTCGAACCCCGGACGGCTATGCGCGAAGCCTTCGATCCAGCTGACCGATGAGATCAGCTGAAAAACCTGAAGGAAACAGGCCAAAACGCCAAAAACGAAGACCAGCACGATCGCGCCATTCAGCCACGGGCTGGACAGAAAGACCGACGACACCTTCGGATACGCCACATATGCCCCGATCGCGAAAGCGACCACGACAATGAGCATCAACAGGATCTGGCGGATGGGCTGCGAAAATTGCGCCCTGACCTCGCGGTCCCTGTAAACCATTGTTTCGCCTCTTTCCCTAAGTCAACGCAGCATAGGCTGCACTGCAAAATCTGCAAACACGCATTGTCAGTGGTCGGCGGTGCGGTTGACGTCTGTCAATTCCAGCACTCGCGCCACCAGCCAATCCAATTCCGGGTCCTCAAGGCCAAGTTGGCTGAGGTGGCTGGCCGTATGGATCAGATAGTCTGCGTTCGGCCCGCGCCCGCCATGGGCCCGCGCGATGATCGCGGCCTGTTCGTCCAACGGCAGACCGCCGCAATACTGGCCGTGGTCTGGGTCCACCACATAGGTCAGCGCCGACACCTCCGGCCCGTGGTCGAGGCGCACGTCGAGGCGCATTTCCAGATAGGCCGAGGACACCAGTTCCCGTTCGCGTAGATCAAACAAAGTTTGCTCGACCGCCGCGGGGGCCACCCCAAAGGCTACCCCGGAACACGCCGCATCGGGCCGCGGATCCAGCGCCAGCACCAAGCCCGGCGCGTCAACCGTGCCGCGATGGTGGATGGAGCGCATACAGAACGACCGGTGATACCCGGGCAAGGTCGCCAGCTCGCGCCGGACAAACGGAAACCCGGGGTTCCAGACCAGCGATCCATAGCCGAAAACCCAAAGGGCGACATCCGAAGTCTGATCTGGTGTGTTCATGGCACTGGCCCTTGCATGGTCCCCTCTGTAAACACGGGAGGAGCGAACGGAAAAGGCCCGACAATGCGAATTCTTCTGGCAGTGATTATTTTGGCAGCCCTCGGCTGGACCGGATATTGGTTTATCGGCGCCCGAACCGCCGAAACAGCCGTGCAGGATTGGCTCGCCATGCGCGAGGCCGAAGGCTGGGTCGTCAGCGCCTCGGATGTCTCGACGGGGGGCTTTCCCTACCGGTTCGACACCAGCATTACCGATCTTGATCTGGCCGACCCCGACACCGGGCTGGCTTGGCGGGCGCCGCTGTTCCAGATTCTCGCGCTCAGCTACAATCCCAATCACGTGCTGGTCTTCTGGCCCGAGCGGCAAAGCATCGCGACACCGCTTCAGACGATCACCGTCACCAGCAACAACATGCGCGGCTCGGCCATCTTTCATCGCGGCTCTGACCTTGAGCTAGACCATGCCACGATTGAGTTCGACACCGTCGGGTTGGTTTCAACCCTTGGCTGGAACGCCGCGCTGGATCACGGGCAGTTCGCCATCCGGCAAACCCCGGTCAGCCCGCTCAGCTATGACATCGCGCTGGATGCCCGCGACCTGATCCTGCCGGATCGCCTGACGGAACCGCTGCGCGCGCGCGGCATGGCCAGTGATACGGTCCAAACCCTGAAACTGGATGCCACCGTCACCTTCGATGCCCCGTGGGACCGTCTGGCCATCGAACAGCGCCGTCCGCAGCCCACCCGCATCAAACTGACGACAGCACGGGCCAGTTGGGGCGAGCTTGACCTTCAGATCAGCGGCGATCTGGCCATCGACCCGCGTGGCACGCCCAGCGGGGAGATCACGATCAAGGCCCGAAACTGGAAGGACATGCTGCAACTGGCGCGCAATGTCGGGGCAATTCCCGACAGCCTGTACCCGATCATCGAAAGCGGCCTGTCGACGCTGGCCCGTCTGTCGGGAAGTGCCGACAAAGACACGATCACAGCACCGCTGACCCTTCGCGATGGCCGCGTCACCTTGGGCGGTCTGATCCCGCTTGGCCCGACCCCGCGCATGATCTTGCGTTAGATCACCGGCAATACGCGCCGCCGCTATAGCGCGCCGTATCGAAATGCAGGTGGTCCTGATGATGCCGGTCGGCGCCCGGCCCAAGCACCGTGCCAAACACGCCGCAGGCAGAGCTGTGCATCGACCGCAGCACCTTGCCTTGGGCCGGATCCTTCCAGCCGGTCAGCACGGTCATGTAGACACCGTTGCGCAACGCTATGCCCGAGATATCAATGGCCCGCCCGCGCCCGTGCTCTGACACCTTGGCCCCGGCCTGATTGTTTCTGGGCCGACAGCTGTAATGCGCCGCAACCTGAATTTCCTGAACCCCGCCGCCGGTGCGCCCGACAGCCGGTTTCAAGCCGCCTCGCACCCATGTCAGCAGCGCCTGCGCGGTAGGACAATCCAGCGTTGCGGGTTGTGACAGGGCGATGCCATCCACCGCCGTGATCAAAACGCCGTCGCTCAGCCCGCAGCCCGCAGTCTTGGCGGCGATCGGCGCAATGGGCCGGCCGCTAAGGCCCGACACCCCGCACAGCCCGCCTGTGGCGCCTTTGCCGCTGGTACCACCTTTGCCGGGCGACCGGACCTGTGGGGCCGGAACAGGCACGAACCCGGCCTGACGCACCGCAGTCTTGCGTTTCAGATTGTCCGGCCGCAGTGCCGGGCGCGGCGAGACCAGCGTCGCCCCGGTTTCCTGCGGAATAGCCCGGGCGCCGGTGTCGCCATCAAAGGGCCGCACCGTCGGTCGCGGCGACAGGTCCGTAGCCGCCGGGAGCGCCGAAGCCGACAAGACCAACAGCCCTGTCAGCAACGCGGCCCGGAACCCCATCAGACCTTGCGACCCGAGCGCCCGAAATCAGGCGCATCCGTGTCCTGACCGGCCGAAATGATGCCCCGACGAATGGCCCTCGTCCGGGTAAAATAGGCATGCAAGTGATCGCCGTCACCTGTACGGATCGCCCGCTGAAGCGCGAACAGCTCTTCGGTGAATCGCCCCAGAATTTCCAATGTGGCGTCTTTGTTGTTCAGGAACACATCCCGCCACATGGTCGGATCCGACGCCGCAATCCGGGTAAAATCCCGAAAGCCCGCTGCGGAATACTTGATGACTTCGCTATCGGTCACCCGGCGCAAATCGTCGGCAACACCGACCATCGTATAGGCGATCAGGTGGGGCGCGTGGCTGGTGACGGCCAAGACAAGATCATGGTGATCCGCGTCCATTTCGTCCACGTTGGCGCCAAGGCCTTCCCAGAACTGCCGCAATCGCAACACGGCCTCCGGGTCACTGTCTGGCTGGGGCACCAACAGGCACCAGCGATTGTCGAACAGTTCTGCAAACCCAGAGCGCGGCCCCGAATGCTCGGTCCCGGCCAGAGGGTGCGCCGGGATAAACTCGACATAATCGGGCAGATGAGGCTGAACCGCCTCAATCACGGCGCGCTTGACCGACCCCACATCAGTGACGGTCGCGCCCCGTGCCAGATGCGGGCCGATCTCTGCCGCCACCTGCCCCATTGCGCCCACCGGCACACAGAGCACAACCAGATCCGCGCCCTTGACGGCGTCAGCAGCGGTTTCCGTGATCCGATCACACAGCCCGATCTCGACAGCGATCTGACGGGTCGCCGCCGATCTGGCGGTGCCGACAATCTCGCCCGCCAACCCTTGGCGCTTCATCGCCAAGGCCATTGACGACGCAATCAGGCCAAGGCCGATCAGGGCAACGCGGTCATAAATCGGGGTCACGCTGCTGCCGCCTTGAATGCGGCGATGACGGCGGCGACCCGGCGGCAGGCCGCTTCATCCCCGATCGAAATGCGCAGGCAGTGTGGCAGGCCATAACCGGCGACCCGCCGCACAATCAGTCCGTTTTCCTGCAACTTCCGGTCACACGCCTCGGCCTCGGCGGCATCGGCAAAGCGGGCCAGAATGAAATTGCCAAATGACGGATCAGACGGCACCCCGACAGCTTCAAGCGCCTGTGCCAGCCAATCGCGCCACTTTGCGGTCTCGGCACGGCAGTAATCGGCATAATCCGTATCGGCGATGGCGGCCGTCGCTGCGGCCTGTTGGGTCTGCGACAGGTTAAATGGCCCCCGCACCCGGTTCAGCACATCAATCACCGCCTTCGGACCATAACCATAGCCGATCCGAAGCCCGCCCAACCCGTAAAGCTTTGAAAAGGTGCGTGTCATCACCACATTGTCCCGCGCGTCGATCAACGCCGCACCGCCGTCATAGCCGTCGACGAACTCGGCATAGGCACCGTCCAGAACCAGCAGCGCGGCCGGGGGAAGGCCCTCGGCCAGACGGGTTAATTCTTCCATGCCCACCATCGTCCCGGTGGGGTTGTTCGGGTTGGCAACAAAGACCAGACGGGTCCGGTCGGTTGCCGCCGCCAACAGCGCATCCACATCGGTCCGGCGCGCAGTCTCAGGGGCCGCCACGGGGGTCGCCCCAGCCGCAAGCGCCGAGATTTTGTACATCAAGAACCCGTGCTCGGGGTACAGCACCTCGTCGCCGGGTCCGGCATAGGCCTGACACAGAAAGGCAATAATCTCATCCGAACCGGCACCACAAATCAACCGCGAGGGATCCAGCCCCAGTACATCCCCGATGGCCTGACGCAATTCGGCATGGTCGGTCGGGGGATAGCGGTGCATTGCCGCCAGACTGCGTGTGGCGGCCTCGATGGCGCGGGGCGACGGGCCATAGGGGTTTTCGTTCGACGACAGCTTGATCACTTGCTGAACGCCGGGAATTTTATCGGCGCCGCCCTCGTAAAGCGCGATCTCCATGATTCCGGGTTGCGGCATTAAGGCGGAGGACATGCTGACGGCTTTCTCTACGGGGTGAATATCGCCGGAATTACCGGGTTTTCGGCAAACCGCAAACACAAAAAAGGCCGCGTCGGGAATCCCGGCGCGGCCTGATACCTGCTCGGGAACCGATTAGTTCTGAGCGTAATATTCGATCACGAGGTTCGGTTCCATCATGACGGGGTACGGCACATCACCCAGACCCGGGGTGCGCACGAACGACGCGGTCATCTTGGATTGGTCGACCTCAAGGTAGTCGGGAACGTCACGCTCGGCCAACTGGCTGGCTTCCAGAACGAATGCCAACTGCTTGGACTTGGTGCGCACTTCGATCACGTCACCTTCTTTGACCCGGTAGGACGGGATGTTGACCCGCTGACCGTTCACAGTGACGTGGCCGTGGTTCACGAACTGGCGGGCCGCAAAAACGGTTGCTACGAACTTGGCACGGTACACGACGGCGTCCAAGCGACGCTCGAGCAGACCAATCAGGTTCTCACCGGTATCACCGCGCACACGCTCGGCTTCGGCGAAGATGCGGCGGAACTGCTTTTCAGTCAGGTCGCCGTAATAGCCTTTGAGTTTCTGCTTGGCGCGCAGCTGCAGACCAAAGTCAGACACTTTGCCCTTGCGGCGCTGGCCGTGTTGGCCGGGGCCGTATTCACGGCGATTCACTGGCGACTTCGGACGGCCCCAGATGTTTTCGCCCATGCGGCGGTCAATTTTGTACTTGGCAGACGTGCGTTTGGTCACGGCTGATCTCCTTCGATGTGGCGCCATGAGGGCGGCGCGGTGTAGAAGGGCGTTGTCCTCTCCCGGTTCGGTGGCCCGATCCGGTCGACAGGCAATTCCTTGCGGAAGCCACCAACACCAATGCTTCCGAGAAAATCCCGGAAGTCGCTGGCTAGAAGTGTTGCGCTGTGGTGTCAAGGGATTTCGCCGGTGCCATTGAAACCCACCGGCCATCCGTCTGGGCGGGCGTCTAAAGATCGTCGCGCAGCACGACGATCTCGATCCGGTTGTTGCGGAGGCTCATCCGGTTCAGATCGGCAGGTTTTCGATCTGCAAAGCCGGTCACGCGCTGGATGCGCCGGGGATCGAATCCAGACCCTTCCAGCATCGCGCGCGCCGTGTCAGCCCGTGATGTTGACAGATCCCACACCGGGTTATCCCGCACCACGATCGGGCGGGCAGCCAAATAGCCCGCGACCGAAATGTCATTCGTCACCAATCCCAAAAGGCTGGCGACACTGGCCAAGGTATCCTCAAGCAGCGGAGTCGGGCGCGTGGTCCCGGGGTCAAACAACTGGGCTGAAGGACTGTCGAAAATGTCGATCACCAACCCCTCATCAGACAGCCGCGTCACCACATGACGGGCCTCTTTCAGGGCCGCCATGCTTTCGCCCCCCCGCGCTGTCAGGGTTTCCAGCAGGTCCTCAGCCACGGCCAGCGCGCCGGGTCCAGACGACCCCTGCCCTGCGCCGCCAGCCTCTAGGGCAAGATCGCCCCGGGCCTTGTTCATTTCCGCCTGAAATTCCTTTGATGCACCAGTGCCGGTCTGGGCCAGCGTATCCTCAGAGAACACGTCATCCCCCCAGAACGAGCCATCGCCGCCGCCCGACATCTTGGTGATCGGAATGGTCGGCGAAAAATAATCTGCCAACCCTTTGCGTTGCTGTTCGGTGGTAGCATTCAGCAACCACATCAACAAAAAGAACGCCATCATCGCGGTGACGAAGTCGGCATAGGCAACTTTCCATGCGCCACCATGATGGCCGCCGCCCGCCACGACCTTCTTTCGCTTTATGATTATCGGCGCAAGTGCCTCACTACTCATCACACACCCCACAACTCACCCGTCGCCTAGGTAGCATTCCGGGGATGAAGGTGAGCTTAAGCCGGAGCAGAGCCATCCATCATTCGTCAACGATGGTTAAGATCGCGCCTGTGCCCAGCGGCGTCAGACGCCAAGATACTGCGCAGTGATCTCGGGCCCAAGCTGCGAAAAGGACCCGGACCAGACGGTTCGGCCCCGTTGCAGGATGGTGGCAGTATCGGCGACGCGGGCCAGATCGGTCAGCGACTTGTCGACCACAAGGATCGACAGCCCGGTTTCGACCTTCAGTCGGGCGATCGCATCCCAGATTTCCTGCCGCACGATCGGGGCCAGCCCTTCGGTCGCTTCATCCAGAATCAACAGGCGTGGGTTGGTCATCAAGGCCCGACCGATGGCGAGCATCTGTTGCTCGCCCCCCGATAGGGACCGGGCGACTTGGCTCTTGCGCTCGTCCAACCGGGGAAACAGGGCCGCCACCCGCGCCTCGGTCCAATGGCCGGGACGCGCCGCCGCAATTAGATTTTCAGTCACGCTGAGATCAGCAAAACACCGGCGCCCCTCTGGCACCAGCCCAAGGCCGATCCGGGCGGCCTTATGCGCGGGCAACCCGGCCAAATTCTGCCCGGCGAACCGGATTTCGCCACCAGAGATGGGCAGCAGGCGACAGATGGTTTTGATCGTCGTCGATTTGCCCATACCATTGCGCCCCATCAGCGCCAGAACTTGACCCTCGGCGATGGTGAACGACACATCGAACAACGCTTGCGACGCGCCATATTTGGCGGTCACGCCTGCGACCGACAACAGGCTCATGCGTCTTCTCCCAGATAGGCACGGCGGACCTCGGGATCGCGCCGAATCTCATCGACAGTGCCGGTGGCGATGATCGCGCCATAGACCAGAACCGAAATCCGGTCGGCCAAAGCAAACACCACATCCATATCATGCTCGACCAGCAGGATGGGGGCTTCATGCCGCAAGTCATCCAGCATCGCCGTCAGGGTCTTGGCCCCCTCGCCATCAAGGCCGGCCATCGGTTCGTCCATCACAAACAGCTTCGGCGACAAGGTCAGGGCAACCGCCACCTCTAACTGACGCCGCTGCCCATGGGACAGGTCCGACGCCCGGGTCGCGGCATGATCGGCCAGCCCGACCCGGGTTAGCGCCGCCTCGGCGATGGCCCGCAGGTCCCGCTGCGCCAGTGCCGGACGGAAAAGCCCGTATGCGCGGCCCCGGGCACCCACCGCCCCCAGCAGGGCATTTTGCAGGACCGTGTCTTCCATCGCCAGCGCCGAAACCTGAAACGTCCGCCCCAACCCCCGCCGCGCCCGCGTCGGGGTATCAAGGCCGGTCACATCCTCGCCAGCCAACAGCACCTGGCCCGCATCCGGCCGGATCGTACCTGCGATCTGTCCGATCAGGGTGGACTTTCCCGCCCCGTTCGGGCCGATCAGCGCGTGGATTTCACCCGGCCTCAGATCCAGCGAAATGTCCCGGCTCGCCTGCAACGCGCCAAAACTTTTGCTCAAGCCGAGGGTTTGCAGGACCGGTTCAGTCATGTCCGCCTCCGCGTCCGGCCAACAGCCCGATGATGCCGCCGCGCGCGAACAGCACAATTCCAAGCAGCAGCAGCCCCAGATAGATATGCCAAAACTCGGACAAGCCGCCCAAAAGACGTTCTAGCACGATGAACAACACCGCGCCCACCACCGGACCGAACAGACGCGCAACGCCGCCCAGAATGACGAAGATCATGATCTCGCCGCTGGTCTGCCAACTGAACATGCTCGGGCTGACAAAACGGTTCAAATCCGCATAGAGCGCACCGGCCAAACCGGTGATCATGCCCGAAAACACGAACGCCACCAGCCGCAAGCGATAGGGCGACAGCCCCACCGTTGCCGCCCGCGTCGCCGACTGACGCGCCGCGTTCAGGGCAAGGCCGAATGGCGATCGGGCCAGCCGCGCCGAAAACGCCAAGGCCAGCATCAAAATGACAAAGACAAGGCTATAGAATTGGATCGGGTCCAGCGTATTCAGCCCCGGAAAGCCGTTGCGAACATAGATCGACAGGCCGTCATCGCCGCCATAAGCGGGCCAACTGACGGCAAAGAAATAGAACATCTGCCCAAAGGCCAGTGTGATCATGATGAAATAGACCCCGGCGGTGCGCAGCGACAACGCGCCAATCAGCACCGCCGCCAAGCCCGCCGCCAGCACCGCAACGCCCCAGATCACCGGCATCGACTTGGTGCCCTCAATCAAAAAGGGCGTCTCAAGGATCGGGCGATAGCTTTGGGCATGGCTGGCCAGAACGCCCATGGCATAGCCGCCGATGCCGAAAAACGCCGCATGGCCAAGGCTGACCAGCCCGCCCAGGCCCAAGGCAATGTTCAACCCGACCCCGGCCAGCGCCAAAATGGCGGCCCGGGTGGCCAGCGTGATGATAAACGGCTCTCCGGCAAGCCACGCCCAGAGCGGCACCAAAATCAGCCCCAACACCATGACTGTATTGACGAGATGCTCACGGGTCACGGGCGCGCTCCGAATAGGCCGGTGGGACGCACGATCAGAACCGCCGCCATCAGCACATAGATCAACATGGACGCCAGCGCCGATCCGGTAGTGGCCGCCGCAGATGCGTCCATCACATGGCTCAGCAGCGCGGGCAGCAGCAGGCCGCCCAGCGTATCGGTCAAACCGACCAGAATGGCCCCCACCAGCGCCCCTTTGATCGAGCCGATACCGCCAATGACGATGACCACGAAGGCAAGGATCAGAACCGGCTCGCCCATGCCAACCTGCACCGACTGGATCGCGCCGATCAGTGCCCCAGCCAGTCCGGCAAGGGCCGCGCCCAGCGCAAACACCAAGGTATAGAGCCGCGAAATATCCACCCCAAGGGCCGCGATCATCTCTCGGTCATTCTCGCCCGCGCGGATCTGGATGCCAAATCGGGTGCGACGGATCAGTTGGAACAGGCCGAACGCGATGGCCAGTCCGACCCCGATCAGGGTCAGGCGATAGGTGGAATATTGAATGCCCAGCGGCAGGGTCACCGGGCCGGACAGATAGGTCGGAATACTCAGATACAGCGGGAACGATCCGAACAGCCAACGCGTCCCTTCCGAAAACACCAAGATCAGCGCGAAGGTGGCCAGAACCTGATCCAGATGGTCGCGGTCATATAAGCGGCGCAGCACCAGAATCTCGACCAATGCCCCCGCCGCCGCGGCAGCAGCCAAAGACGCCGCCAGCGCCAAAAGGAACGATCCCGTCGCCGCAGCGACCGCAGCCGCAGCAAAAGCCCCCACCATAAACAGCGAGCCATGCGCCAGATTGATCAACCCCATGACGCCAAAGACCAGCGTCAGTCCGGCGGCCATCAGAAACAGCATCATCCCAAGCTGAACCCCGTTCAGCACCTGCTCGGCAAGAAGAACCCCGGACATCGCCAGCTCAACCGCAGGTGAAACGAGGCGGCACCTCGCACCCGCGAAGCCGCAGGTCAAATGGAACGTGAGATCGGGTCACTGGCCGGGATCCTTTTGAATGTCTTGTGACCCTTAGCGGCTGGGGGCGCGGGTCAAAAGTGGAAATTCGACCCATGCCGCCCGTCGCGACGCATACGCCGCGCTGGCAGAGACCCGCCGATGACCGCCCAACCCGTGGAAGGCGTCTATCGCAGCCCCGGTTCGCTCTGGTACAGATCATCGGGACAGCGCGTTATTTCGTTGGGCATCTTGTGAACTGCGACCCTCCCACCCCCACCGGCCACATGGTCAGGGATCAGTCGCAGCGTTTCGAGGAAAATCGTGGATGACCGCATTCGATCCGATCCTGGCTGACATCCGGTTTGGCTGTGGCTTGCGGCCCAGTGGGCCTGATTACGACAGCGCCCGCCAAATGCTGCGCCGTTTAAGCGGACCAGATCGTATGGCCGCACGGTTTGTGATCCCGACCTTCGACGCTTATCGCTTGCACTTGCTCGAGGCCGGCCAGATCGGCAGCGCGTCGCTGCCCGACGATCCGGCGGGCCGTCTGGCCGCGGGCCGGGTCTTGCGCAATGCGGTGAAGGCTGACCAGACCGAATGGTTCCGCGCCCGTCTGCAACGACGGCTGCAAACCTCTGATGGCTTCCGCGAACGTCTGGTGTCGTTCTGGGCCGATCATTTCACCGCCATCGGTTCCGGAAATTTTCTGGTCGGAATGAACACACCCTATGTCGAGGAATCGATTCGCCCCCATGTCACCGGGTCGTTCCACACGATGTTGGCCGCCGTGACGCGCGCGCCGATGATGCTGTCCTATCTGGACCAGCACCGCTCATTCGGCCCCAACAGCCCCGCCGCCGCCGCCAGCACGCGGCCAACCGGGCTGAATGAAAATCTGGCTCGGGAGATGCTGGAACTGCACACGCTGGGCGTGACCGGCCCCTATACACAGACCGATGTCCGCCAATTGGCTGAATTGCTGACCGGCCTGCGCTTTAACGTGGAGACCGGGTTCCGCTTCGCCCCCCAAATCGCCGAGCCGGGCCCGGAAATCGTGCTTGGCACCGGCTATGGCGGCGACGCGGCCCGAATCGAAGACATCGACGCGGCTCTGATTGATTTGGCGCGGCACCCGGCGACGGCGCAGCACCTGTCGCGCAAACTGGCGGTGCATTTTCTTGGCGATCAGCCCGACGAGACGCTGATCACGGCCATGACCGCCCGCTACATGGACACGGATGGCAATTTGCCCGCCGTCTACGAGGTCTTGCTCAGCCACCCCTCGGCTTGGGACCCGGCGCCGGGCAATATCAAGCAGCCTATCGATTTCATCGCATCGTCGCTGCGCGCCCTTGGCGGCACCGCCGCGCATCTTGCCGTCCTTGACCCCAAGACGGTCAACAGGGCGTTGCTCTATCCGCTAAGCCGAATGGGACAGGTGTGGGAAACCCCGACTGGCCCCGATGGCTGGCCCGAGGAGGATGCCGCGTGGATCACGCCATTGCGCCTTGCAGCCCGGGTTGATTGGTCGATGACCGTCCCGGCGCGGATCTTCCGCCCGTTGCCCGATCCCCGGGGCTTGCTGGACACCGCCCTTTCGGGCCGCGCCCCCAAATCGCTGATCTTCGCCGTCTCCGCAGCCGAGGATCGACCTTCAGGCGTTGGCGTTCTGCTGTCCTCTCCTGCCTTTCAACGGATGTGAGACCGAGGGATTTATGACCACCACCTTATCCAGACGCGCCTTTCTGACCCGCTCGGCCCTGATCGGGTGTTCGGCTGCGGCCAGCCCGATGCTGACACCCGTGTCCTTTGCCTCGGCCCCGTGGGACACCCGGCTGGTGGTGCTGATCCTGCGCGGAGGCATGGATGGGCTGGACGTCGTGCAACCCTATGGCGATCCGCAATTTGCCGGATTGCGCCAGTCCTTCGGCTTTGACGACACCACCGCCCTCGATCTGGATGGGTTCTTTGCGCTGCACGGCGCTTTGGCCGATCTCTATCCGTTGTGGCAGCGCGGCGAACTGGCCTTCGCCCATGCCGTCTCGACCCCCTATCGCGACAAACGCAGCCATTTCGACGGGCAGGATATGCTAGAGGCCGGCACCGTTGGCCGCGCCGGGTCCAGCGACGGCTGGCTGAACCGGATGCTGCAACACAGACCCGGGGTGGACGCGGAAACCGCCTATGCCGTGGGCCGCGATCAGATGCGGGTGCTGCTCGGCCCCGCCCCAGTGGCCGAATGGTCCCCCGATGCCAGTTTGGCCGCCTCTCCCGCTGCCCTGCGCCTGGTCACCATGGCCGCACAAGAAGACCCCCTGTTCCGCGATGCCATCCTTGAGGCCATCGCCCTGTCCGGGTCCGGCGAAGATCGTGCCTCGTCACAGGGGATGACGCCGCCCACGACGGCCGCGGACCAGCATATCGGCATCGCCGCGTTTGCCGCCGAAAAGCTGCGCGGCGACACGCGGATCGCCTCGTTCTCATTGAACGGCTGGGATACCCACGCGGATCAGGCAACCGCTATCGCCACCCCGCTGGGACGACTGTCTGACACGATTCTGGCCCTGCGGGCAGGGCTCGGCCCGGACTGGAGCAAGACTGCAATCATCGCCATGACCGAATTCGGCCGCACCGCGCGCGAAAATGGCACCAAGGGCACCGACCACGGCACCGCAGGCGCGGTGCTTCTGGCTGGGGGCGCGATCCGGGGGGGGCGGGTCTATGGCCAATGGCCCGGACTGGCCGAGGCCGACCTCTATCAAGGCCGCGATCTGATGCCGACCCGGGACGTGCGCGCGATCGCCGGATGGCTGATGCGGGATCTGCTTGGCCTGCCCCGAGCCGAAATCGAACAGGTGATCTTTCCCGGCCTATCCCTCGAGACAAACCCCGGGCTAATCCTTTAACCTGCCGCCGCCCTGCCTTGTGCAGTTTCCCGCCCCCGATGCCGGTGCGGCGGTAATTGTCTTGCCTCGGGGCCGTCATCGCGCTGTAGTCAGCACAGGCGCTGCATCGGCAACCTCAGGGGGATCACACAATGTCCGGCACCACTCGGTTCACGCTGTCACGACGCGGATTTCTGGCCAGTTCGGTCGCCAGTTCCGCCCTGATTGTTCTGCACCCCTATTCCGCCCGGGCCGCCTCCAATCAGGCCCATTTGCGCATTCTGGAAACCACCGACCTGCATGTGCATGTGTTTCCCTATGATTATTACGCCGACAAGCCCAACGACACGGTGGGCCTGTCGCGCACCGCGTCCCTCATCGACGCGATCCGCGCCGAAGCCACCAACACGTTGTTGCTGGACAATGGTGACTTCCTGCAAGGCAACCCGATGGGCGATTACATCGCCTATGAGCGCGGGATGAAGGACGGCGATCTGCACCCGGTCATTGCCGCCATGAACACGTTGGGCTTCGATGCCTCGACCTTGGGCAATCACGAATTCAACTACGGCCTGGATTTCCTGATGAAATCCTTGGCGGGCGCGAATTTCCCGGTGATCTCGGCCAATGTAGCAACCGCTCAAGGCAGCGACCCGACCCGCGACACCACCCTGCTGCCCCCTTACGTCATTCTCGACCGGATGGTGACGGATGGCGACGGGGTCCAGCACCCCATTCGCATCGGGCTGATCGGCTTTGTGCCCCCCCAAATCGTCAACTGGGATCGCCAGCATCTGGATGGCAAGGCCACCACCCGCGACATCGTCGAGACCGCGCAAGCCTGGCTTCCGCAGATCAAAGAGGCCGGTGCCGATATCGTCATCGCCCTGTCCCATTCCGGCATCGGCGCGGCCACCCATACCGACGGCATGGAAAACGCCTCGATCCCTCTGGCGGCGGTGGACGGCATCGACGCCATCGTCACTGGCCACAACCATCTGGTCTTCCCGTCACCGACCTTTGCCGACACGGCCGGGGTCGATGTCGCCGCGGGCAGCATTCAGGGCAAGCCGGGGGTCATGGCGGGTTTCTGGGGCTCGCATATGGGGTTGATTGATCTGCTGCTGGAACGGGACGGCAACACGTGGCGCGTCGTCAGTTTCACCACCGAAGCCCGCCCGATTGCCCAGCGCAACGAAGACCGCTCCATCACACCGCTGGTCGGGGATGATGCACAGGTCCTCGAAGCCGCCATTGAGGATCACGAGGCCACCCTTGCCTATGTCCGCCGGGCGGTGGGCGAGACCGACGCCCCCCTGCAATCGTATTTTGCGCTGGTCGCGGATGATCCGTCGGTCCAGATCGTGTCCATCGCGCAGATGTGGTACATCAAACAGATGCTCGAGGGCACCGAATACGCCGATCTGCCGCTTTTATCCGCCGCGGCACCCTTCAAGGCGGGGGGCCGGGGCGGGCCGGATTACTACACCGATGTGCCCGCCGGACCGGTTGCGATCAAGAACGTGGCCGATCTTTATCTTTATCCCAACACCGTGCGCGCCGTGAAAATCACCGGGGAACAGTTGCGCGGCTGGCTGGAACGCTCGGCGGGAATGTTCAATCAGATCAGCGCCGGGGCCGAAGACGCCGCCCTGCTGAATCCCGACTTTCCCAGCTATAATTTCGACGTGATCGACGGGGTCACCTACAAGATCGACCTCAGTCAGCCATCCCGGTTCAGCGCCAAGGGCGACGTGATCAACCCCGAGGCCCAGCGCATCCTCGATCTGACCTATCAGGGTGCACCCGTCACCGATGACATGAGCTTTATCGTCGCCACCAACAACTACCGCGCCGAGGGCGGCGGTGATTTTCCCGGTGCCGATGGCAGTACCGTCATCTTCGATGCCCCGGACACCAATCGCGACGTGCTGGTGCGCTTCATCGTCGAACAAGGCACAATCAGCCCCTCGGCCGATGCCAACTGGTCCTTCGCGCCGCTGGCCGGAACCAGCGTGTTGTTTCCTACCGGACCAAATGCCGCCCCCTATGCTGACAGTGTGAGCGGCGTGCATATGGAAGCCGCAGGCACCGATCCCGACGGGTTCGCGCTGTATCGCATCCGGCTCTGACCCTTCGGATCGCCCGGTCGGGCGCGGCGCCTGCCGCCCCGGCTGACATCTGGCGACCAAGGAAGCCTTTTATGCGGTTCGCCCATCGTGTAACTGTCTGTGGTTAAAGCCCAAGGCATCCCTATCAGTGACGAGGCCCGTTTGTGATTCGACTTCGCTCAACCAAGACTGCTGCCGCCGAGCCCGCAAAGCCGCAAGCGCCGGGGCCGAGCCCCCTGCCCGACGACGCAGATCTGCGCCTGCTCAGCCACGCCTTCGACGCCGCATTCTACCGCGAACAGGCCGGCGACCTCGGCGATCTCGACCCGACCGCGCTGCTGAAGCATTACCTGACCGTGGGTTGGCAGCTTGACCATGACCCCAGCCCCCGGTTCTCCACTCGGTTTTATCTGGACACCAACGCAGACGTGGCCGGCAGCGGTATGAACCCGCTGTTGCACTTCGTGAAATATGGTCAGGCTGAATTTCGTCAGCCGCGCCCAAAAGCGCCGCAGTCCGGCCCCCCAGCCGTAGCGCAGCCAACCGAACGTGAGGTAATGGAACCGGCCTTTGACCCGGTTTACTACCTCGACCTCGACCCCGAACTGGCAAAGACCGGCGACGACCCGCTGACACATTTCATGACAACCGGCTGGCGTGAGGGGCGCGATCCCTCTGCCGACTTTTCTTGCGCCGATTACCTTGCTGCCAATCCCGATGTTGCCGCAGCCGGTTTGAACCCGTTCTGGCACTATCTGGCCATGGGCATCTCCGAAGGCCGGGATCTTGGTCGGCACCCCGGGGGCTACAAGGCCGAGATCTTGAAAACCCTCGAACCGCTAGAGCAACAGGTCGTCCAGTGGATCGCCAATGCGTCCCCGACCGGGGACATCCCGCAGATGACCGTCGATCAGGTGGTCTCGACCCTGACCTATCGCTGCGCGGCAGACACCACCGGGCTGGTCCTTAGCATTGGCCATGACGATTACCGCGCGGTGTCAGGCGGGGTGCAATTCTGCATCCAGCGCGAAGAGCAAGCGGTCAGCCGCGCCGGGCAAATCTACCTGAACCTGCGACCAGTTCAGCCGCTACCGCGCTTGGCCCATCCCGGCGACACCCCCGACGGCGACTCCGGGGTTATTCTGACCCTAGATGGCCAGACCATTGGCAAAGCGCCGATGTCCGCCCTGACCGCGGCCTTCACTAAGCTGAGCCAATCCACGCTGGGCGTTCAGATGGTGATCCATTCCCTGCTGGGTCACAACCCCGAGCAGATCGCCGATCTGGCCCAAGCGGCGGGCTGCCCTGACGCCACGTTCTGGCTGCATGATTTCTTTTCGCTCTGCCCTAGCTTCGCCCTTCAGCGCAATCGCGTCACGTTCTGCAACGCCCCTGCCCCGACATCCACCGCCTGCGGCATTTGTGTCTTTGGCACCGAACGCCCCGATCATCTGGCCCGGATCGCAGATTTATTCCAGCGCCTGCCCATGCGGGTGATTGCCCCCTCCGGTTCCACCCATGACCTGTGGTCGGCGCGGTCAGACCTGCCCCGCCAAGCCCTGATCACCCAACCCCATGCCAGCTTGAGCACCACCGATCGGCCCGACCCGCTGCCGCAGCGCACCGGCCCGGCCCGGATCGCCTATGTCGGCAGTCCGGTGCCGCACAAGGGTTGGCAACTGTTTTCGCGGTTGGCGCGCAAATTTGGCAATGCGGACCGGTTTCAGTTCTATTACTTCGGCACTGCGGAAATTTCCGATAGCCGGATCACAGCGGTTCCGGTCCATGTCACCGCCGAAACCCCCGACGCCATGATCGCCGCGTTGCGCGCTCAGGACATCGACATGGTCTTGCATTGGGCGTCTTGGCCCGAGACGTTCTCGTTCTCGACCTTCGAAGCCATCGCCGCCGGTGCCATGGTTCTGACCAACCCGATCTCAGGCAATGTCGCTAGTACGGTCGACGCCACGGGCCGCGGGGCGGTCCTGCCCGACACGGAAACCCTGATGCAGTACCTGACCTCAGAGCAGTTCACCTGCTTGCTGGAACAGGGCCGCGCCGGACACGCCGCCCAATCCCGCGATCTGGTGATGGCTGCCCCGAGCATCGTGTCGCCCATGCAGAAGGAAGCCCTCTGATGGCCGTCCACGCCTATACCAGCTTTTCACTCAGCTATTACAACCGCGCCCGGGTCTGGGCCGAGTCCACCCGCCGCGCCCATCCCGAATGGGTGCTGTGGGCGGTGCTGACCGATCGCGCCCCCGAAGGCTTCGACCCTGCCGCCTTGACCGATGTGTTCGACCGGGTGCTGATGTCGGATGACCTGCTGGGCGATACCGCCGAGGCATGGCTGTTTTGCCACGACGTGATCGAGGCCTGCACCGCCGTGAAGGGGGCGGCTCTGGAACATATTCTGGACCAGCCCGAGGTTGAAAAGGTGTTCTATTTCGACCCCGACACCGCCATCTTCAACCGGCACGATCCAATGGTGGACGCGCTGGATCACGCCTCGATTCTGCTCACGCCGCATCAGGTCACCCCCGATACCAACCGCATTGCCATCATCGACAACGAAATCACCTCGCTCCATTATGGCACGTTCAATCTGGGCTTTCTGGCCGTGCGCAACGATGCCGAAACCCGGCGCTTTGCCCGCTGGTGGACCGAGCGATTAACCGACTGGTGCCACGACCGGCTGGATATCGGCGTCTTCGTCGATCAGAAATGGTGCAATCTGGTCCCCTGCTTTTTCGACGATGTGAAAATCTGGCGCGATCCCGGCTATAACGTGGCCAGTTGGAACCTCAGTCAGCGCACCCTCGCCTTCGACGACACCGGGGAATTGACCGTCAATGGCCAGCCCTTGCGCTTTTTCCACTTCACCAAGCTGGGACCGATCGGCGATGTCATGACCCAGCGCTATGCCGCCGGCAACACCGAAGTCTATGAGATATGGAGCTGGTACAGGATGCAGGTCGAAGCCGCGACCCGCACGGATATTCCGCCCGGCTGGTGGTATTATGGCGTCTTTGAAAACGGCACCCGCATCCCCAAGGCCGCCCGCGAATTGTACCGGAACCGCGCTGATCTGCGCACCGCCTTCCCGAATCCGCGCAATTGCGATGGGAAGAACTACTGCGCGTGGCTGCTAGAAAACACGGAGTTGCTGGCATGACCGACGCCGCGCCACAAGACCCGGCCCAGCCTCAGGTCTATGCCGTGGTCTACCAATACGGCAAGGTGGCCAGCACCTCGACCGTGGCGCTGTTGAACCAACTTGACGGGGTCGAGGCAGTGCAGTGCCATTTTCTTGGCCGGGTCGCGCTGGAAAAGATCCTGCAACAGGTGCTCAGTCCCGATCTCAGTGATTACTTTCATTTCCACCAACGCGGTCAGTTCGTGCAAAACATGGACATCACCCACCGGGTCAACCGCATTCGGGCTGGCAAGATCCCCGGCGAACGCCTGTTGGTGATCAGCTGTGCCCGGGACCCGATGACATGGTTCCAATCCGCCGTGACCCAAGACATCACAGGCTATCTGCCCAGCTTTCGGGACATCGCCCCCGACGCGCCCGATGATGACGCCCTGTTGCGCGCCACGGGTCCAGGCATGCTTGGGGCCTTTGCGGATGTGCTGACCACGCTCGGGGGGGTCGATCGGGCCGTCGCAGCGCTGGCGCTGCCGGGGTTTCACACCGATCTGGCCAAAGGCGTCTGGTTTCATCCGGCCTTACGCGACCTTTTCCTTCTGCTGACCCGCCCGTTCAACTGGTTTGAACTGCATTACGAAAAGGCGCTGGATCATACGCTGGCGGCCTACACCGAGACGGACGGATTTTTGCGTCGGGACGACGGCGAGGCCACCTTTGCCATCCTGAAATACGAGGATCTGGAACCGCAATTGGGCCGCTTGATCGACAGTTTGGGTCTGGGGCCACTGCCGCCCCTGCCGCGCGAGAATACCAGCGGCGCAAAGCCCCATGCCGCCACCCTGTCCGAGATCTTTCAAGGCCCCGAAGCCGATCGCCTGCGCACGCTCTTTGCCGGGTCGCGCTACAGCCAATCCTTCGGCTATGGGCCTCGGACCGCAGCGGCGACACCGCCCGGCCACTAACCGCACGGCGGGGACGGGCCACGCGGCCCGGCCCGGCCCACTCAGCGCTGCGCCGAATCCGGGAACCGCCACGCCTGAGCGTCATCGGCAATCCGCTGCGCCGCAGCCCGCATCAGCGGCACATGCTCTTCCAGTGCCGCCAACGACACACGGGCGGTCAATCCGGTGACCGACAGCGCCGCCAGACACCGCCCCGAGGCCGTCAGCACCGGCATCGCCACGCAGATGATGCCCGGCTCATGCTCTTCGCGGTCAAACCCATAACCCCGCGCCCGGATGGCGGCCAATTCGGCGCTCAGGCTGTTTCGGTCCGTCAGTGTGTGGCTGGTAAAGCGGTGAAACGATTGTTGCGGCAGCATTTGCTCAAGGGCATCGGGCTCCAGATAGGCCAACAACACCTTGCCCACCCCGGTACAATAGGCCGGGCCCACCTTCCCGGCTTGGGAATACATTTCCACCGTCTCGGCGGCGTTGCGTTTGTCGACATACAGGACCTGACCATGATCCAGTTGCGCCAAATGAACCGTTTCCGACAGGGCGGCGCTTAACCGGTCCAGATGTGGTCGCGCGATGGGCGCCAGCGAACTTTGCCCCCATGCCGCATGGGCCAGACGCACCAGACGCACGCCCAGCGTATAAATATTGGTCTCTGGGTTGAGGACCAGCATCCCTTCCTTCACCAGCGTCTGCACCAAGCGGTACAGCGTCGCCTTGGGATAGCGACTTGTGATCTGAAGCTCGGAAAACCGAACCCCCTTGGGATGCGCGGCCACGGCATCCAACACCTCAAGCGCCTTGGCCACAGTGCCGGGTCCGCCGGTGCGGTCATTGCCCAGCGCGTCCTGCGCCTTGCCATCAGCCATCTGCATTCCACGCCCTTTCCATGGACATCCCCGCCCGTCCGGGTCAAATTGGCCGTCATTCCGGCCACTGGTCACAGTCTGAAACTAGGTTTCAAATAATGGAACATCAAGAGCCAAGTGGGTCCGACTGGATCGCGGCGATCTTAGACGGCCCCGTTCTGCGGGTCTGGCGGATGTCCGGTCGCACCGCGCAGGACAGTGCCGAGATGTCTCTGTCCGAGGACACCCCCAACCGCGCCCAATTGACCGACGCGCTTACGGCGCTGGTCCAGCCATGGCGCGACGCGCCCCCCGGCGACGCCCCCATCCCGGTCCTGCTGTCCGGGTATCTTGCCGCCCAGCCCGCCACGGACTGGCCCACGGTGCCCAGCCTGCCCTTACCGGCAGAGCCGATCACGATCCCCTGCGCCGACCCCCGGCTTCATATTCGCGCCGTGCCCGGTCTGCGCCAAACCACACCGACGCCCGACCTTCTTTGTGGCGCAGAAACCTGCCTTGCCGGATTTCTGGCCTACACCCCCGACTTCGACGGCGTCGCCTGCCTGCCCGGCAACGTCAGCCGCTGGGTCCGGGTCTCGGCCGGGGAAATCGTCAGCTTCCGCTCGTTTCTGACCGGCGGGCTGCATCAGGCGCTGGCAGACCATAGCGTCTTGCGCCACAGCCTGACCGCTGCGCCATCGGCGCAAGATTGGGATGAGACGGCCTTTCTGGCCACCCTTGACGATGCGATGGCCCACCCGGCGCGACTGACCGCGGCCCTGTTTGGCATTCGTGCCGACGGGCTGCAATCCGACCTGTCCCCGGTGACCGCGCAGGCCCGCCTCGCCGGACGACTGCTGGGGGCTGAATTGCTGGCCGCGCGCCCCTATTGGCGCGATCACCCCGTCGCCGTGCTGGCTCCAACCGCCACCGCACGCCCCTACGTGGCCGCGCTGACCCACCTTGGCCCAGCGCCGCTTCTGGCCGATGCCGCGGCGATGACCCGGGCAGGTCTCGATCTGGCCCGCACCGGACGCAGCGCGCCTCCGCGCCCCACCGCCACCGGCAGCCCCTCGGCCCGCCCCGGGACCAATCGCCGCAACTGACGGTTCTGCGGCGTCTTTGTCGGGTTTGTGTTGATCTTTAGCCCAGTTCGCGCTGTATACCCCTGCAACGCGCGCGAGGTCTGTGGCATCTGATGAGTATTCCAACCCAACAGGGCATTGATGCCCTCGATCTGAACATTGACGGGCAACCGGTTCAAAAGGTGACGCTGCATAACGGCAATATGACCGTGGCGCTGCTGTCCCTCGGGGCCATCGTTCAAGATGTGCGCTTGGCCGGCGTGCCCTATTCGGTGACCCTTGGCACCGATCAGGTCGCGGCCTATGCGGCGCATCTGTCGGCGTGCGGCTCGTTGATCGGGCCGGTGGTCAACCGGATCTCCAATGCCAAGGCCAGTTTGGACGGACAGGTCTACCAGTTCGAAGCGAACGGCCCAAACGCGACCCTGCATAGCGGCAGCACCGGCGCCCATCATCGCAACTGGTTCCTGACCGAATGCAATGCCGCCAGCGCCGTGTTTGAACTCAGCCTTGCGGACGGCGACGGTGGGTTTCCCGGCAACCGGGTGATCGCCGCGCGGTTTGCACTGATCGGCCCGCGCACCCTGGAACTGCGCGTCGCCGCGACCACAGATGCTGACACGTGGATCAATTTCGCCAATCACAGCTTCTGGAATCTGGACGGCACCGACACCTTTGCCGGGCACACCCTTCAAGTGGACGCCGACCGCTATTGTGTGGCCGATGAAAACGCCCTCGTCACCGGCGAGGTCCTTCCGGTTGCAGGCACACCGATGGATTTCCGCGAACCCAAGGTGCTGTCCCCCGGCACCGATCCCCGGATCGACACCAATTTCTGCCTGTCCGAGACGCGCCAACCGATCCGGCCCGTGCTGACCCTGACCGGCACATCCGGCATCTCCATGACCGTCCACACCACCGAACCCGGCATTCAGGTCTACGATGCTGGCACCTACAGTTCCGGCGACGCACCGGGCCATGACGGCAAGCCGTTTGGCAAATATTCCGGCGTCGCCATTGAGGCCCAAGGTTGGCCCGACGCGCCGAACCAGCCCAGCTTTCCGTCGGTCGTGCTGCGGGCAGGCCACAGCTATGAGCAGATCACCCGGTGGAGCTTTCAGCTTTAACCAAGCAGCACCGCCAGATTACTTCAGGGCGGTGCGATACCACGCGGCAATCTTGTCGCGCTCATCCTGTTCGATGAACGACAAGTTGCCCGGCGGCATGGCATGGGTGATCCCGGCCTGCACATAGATCGCTTGGGCATGCTTGGCCACGGCGGCGGGGCTGTCCAAAATCACGCCCTTCGGCGCCCAGAGCATCCCTTCCCAGCCCGGCTCGGACGCGTGGCACATGGAACAGCGCCCCATCACGATATCGGTGACCTCATCAAAGCCGTCGGCGGCGGCAAAGGTCGCCGCCGTGCCGGACAGGTCCGCCACCTCGCCATCCTCGCCCGCGGCACTGCCATAGGGAAACGCCGTCGACAGCCACATGATCAGGATGAACAGGATCGCGGTCGCCGCCCATGTCCACCACAGCGTCACCTTCTTGGCATGCATGGTGTTGAAAAAGTGCCGGATCGTCACCCCCATCAGGAACACCAGCGACGCAATCGCCCAATTATACTGGCTGGCAAAGGCCAGCGGGTAATGGTTCGACAGCATCAGGAAAATAACCGGCAGCGTCAGATAGTTGTTATGGGTCGAACGCTGCTTGGCGATCTTGCCGTATTTCGCATCCGGCGTGCGCCCGGCCTTCAGATCCGCGACCACGATGCGCTGATTTGGCATGATGATGAAGAACACGTTGGCCGACATGATCGTGGCGGTAAACGCCCCCAGATGCAGCAGGGCAGCGCGGCCTGAAAAGACTTGGGCATATCCCCACGCCACCACCACCAAAATTGCATACAGCGCGACCATCAGCCGGGTATTGTCATCGCCGAACTTGGTCTTGCAGATGCTGTCATAGGCGACCCAGCCAAAGGCCAGCGACCCGATGCTGATCGCCACCGCCTGCCAGACGGCCAGATCCATCACCGTAGGATCAATCAAAAACAGCTCAGCGCCGAAATAATACACCAGCACCATCAGGGCAAACCCCGACAGCCATGTGCTGTAGGCCTCCCATTTGTACCAGATCAGGTCCTCGGGCATGGCCGCCGGGGCCACCACGTATTTCTGCACATGATAAAACCCGCCGCCATGAACCTGCCATTCTTCGCCGCTGACCCCCACCGGACCATTCACGACCTTGCGCAGACCCAGATCCAGCGCGATGAAATAGAAGGACGCGCCAATCCAGGCGATACCGGTGATTACATGCAGCCAACGCACGGCAAATTCCAGCCAGGCGCCCATGACAGCCAGTTCAAACATCGCAATCCCTCATTCACGCATTTGTCTCAGACCTGACCACGGCGACACGCCGCAAGCAAGCCCCGGCGCACCGCCGCGCGGTTCTGTTGCCGCGAAACGCAGGCCGGGGCTTGCTTGCGCGTTTGGTGCGCGCGGTGATGAAAAACCATTCAGAATGCGGACGCCCGGGTCCAGCGCCGCCGTGTATCAACTGCCGCGATAGGTCGAATAGGCAAACGGCGACAGCAAGAGCGGCACGTGATAATGCGCCTCGGGGTCGGCAATGCCAAAGCGCAGCGGCACCCGGTCCAGAAACAGCGGCTCGCCCCCGGCCTGCCCGGTCGCCCGCAGATAATCCCCGGCATGAAACACCAACTCATAGGTCCCGGTCGCGAAGTCCTTGCTGGGCAAAATCGGCGTGTCGGTCCGGCCATCGGCATTGGTCACCGCTTCGGCCAGCTTCTGCCCTGCCCCATCGAACAGCTCGATGCGCAATCCGGGGGCCGGAACCCCTCGGGCGGTATCCAGTACATGGGTCGTCAAAAATCCTGTTGGCATCGCGCCCTCCTGTTGCGTCGGTCCTGCCCTCTGCTTTGCCCGAAATCAGGCGCTGATGCAAAACCCACGATGCAGCCCATCGCGGCGCCGTCGCGCGCCTTGCATCCAGAGGCCGCAATGATCTAGGACTTAGGCATATTTCCAAGCGAGTGTCCCGAAATGACAGCAGATGTGTCCCGCTATCCGCGCGACTTGGCCGGCTACGGCCCGACCCCCCCCGACCCGCAATGGCCCAATGGGGCCAAAATCGCGGTGCAATTCGTGATCAATTACGAAGAGGGCGGCGAAAACAATCTGCTGCATGGCGACGCCGCCTCAGAAGCCTTCCTGTCCGAGATCGTCGGTGCCGCCGCGTGGCCCGGTCAGCGCCATTGGAACATGGAAAGTATCTATGAATACGGCGCTCGGGCCGGGTTCTGGCGTCTGCACCGCCTGTTCACCGAGATGAACATGCCGGTCACAGTCTATGGCGTGGCCACCGCACTGGCGCGCGGACCGGAGCAGGTCGAGGCGATGAAAGACGCGGGCTGGGAAATCGCCAGCCACCATTACAAATGGATCGAATACAAAGACTACACCGCCGCGCAGGAACGTGACGAACTGGACCGCGCCGTCGCCTTGCACACCGAAGTCACCGGCAGCCGGCCTTTGGGCTTTTATGCCGGGCGCACCTCGATGCATTCGATGACCGTCGCCGCCGAAGAAGGCGGGTTCGCCTATCTTGCCGACAGTTACGCCGATGATCTGCCCTATTGGATGCGGGTTGGCGACCGCGATCAGTTGGTGGTGCCCTATACGCTGGACGCCAATGACATGCGCTTTGCCACGCCGCAGGGCTTTAACGCGGGCGAGCAGTTCTTCACCTATCTGAAGGACAGCTTCGATGCGCTGTATCTCGAAGGCCAAGCCGGGGCCGCCAAGATGATGTCCGTCGGGCTGCATTGCCGCCTGATCGGACGTCCAGGCCGGGTCATGGCGCTGCGCCGTTTCCTTGAATATATCGCCAGCTTTGATGACGTCTGGGTCGCCCGGCGCATCGACATCGCTCGGCACTGGGCCGACACCCACCCGCCGGTCGCGTTCGAACGCCCGTCGGAAATGGACCGCGCCCGCTTTGTCGCAGCCTATGGCAGCATTTACGAGCATTCCGCTTGGGTGGCCGAACAGGCCTTCGATCTGGAATTGGGCCCGGCCCATGACAGCGCAGCAGGCCTGTCCAATGCCCTCGCCCGCGCCTTCCGCCGCGCCAGCCCCGAGGCCCGCCTTGGCGTTCTAAAAGCCCATCCCGATCTGGCCGGAAAATTGGCCGAGGCCAAAAGCCTGACCGCAGAATCCACCGCAGAACAAGCCAGCGCCGGATTGGACCTGCTCACCGACGCCGAGCGCAGCCAGTTTCAGGCATTGAACCGCGCCTATGTCGACCGGTTCGGCTTTCCCTTCATCGTCGCCGTGCGCGATTATGACAAACCCGGCATTCTGGCCGCGTTCGAACAGCGTCTAAGCAACTCTCGCGACGCCGAGTTTGTCGAAGCCTGCTCTCAGGTTGAACGCATTGCCCGCCACAGATTGAACGAGATCCTGCCCCGATGACCCCAACCTATTACGCCCCCAAAGGCGGCCTGCCCGACCAAGACCGCCGAGTCCGTGACCGCGCCGTCTTTACCGACGCCTATATGGTGATGCCACGCGACGTCATGAGCGATATCGTGACCTCGTTTCTACCCGGCTGGCACGACGCCCGCGCGTGGATTCTGGCCCGGCCCCTGTCCGGCTTTGCCGAAACCTTCGCGCAATACATCGTAGAACTGAAACCGGGCGGTGGCTCCAACAGCCCCGAACCCGACGCCGGGGCGCAAGCGGTTCTGTTCGTGCTGGAAGGCGCGCTGACCGTGACGCTGGATGGCACTGCCCATGATCTGGCCCCCGGCGGCTATGCCTACCTGCCCCCCGGTGCCAATTGGCAGGTCACCAATCCCGGCGATGACCGCGCCGTCTTTCACTGGTTCCGCAAGATCTGGGAACCGGCGCCCGGCCTGACCGCGCCCGACCCGATCTTCTCTTGCGATGCCGATTGCGCCCCGCTGTCGATGCCCGGCACGAACGGCGTCTGGCAAACCTCGCGCTTCGTGGATCCCACCGATCTGCGTCACGACATGCACATCACCATCGTCACGATTGCACCGGGCGGCGAGATTCCCTTTGCCGAAACCCATGTCATGGAACACGGGCTTTATGTGTTGCAAGGGCGCGGCAATTACCTGCTCAATCAAGACTGGGTCGAGGTCGAGGCCGGCGATTACATGTGGCTGCGCGCCTTCTGCCCGCAAGGCTGCTATGCTGCGGGACGCGAGCCGTTCCGCTATCTGCTCTACAAAGACGTGAACCGGCACCCCAAGCTGCGGCTGGGCGCATGACCGCCGCGCCCGTGATCCACACCGAACCGCTGACCGCAGCCGCCTTCGCCCCGTTCGGCGACGTGCTTGAGGCCACGGGCGCCCCGGACAAGATCATCAACCAAGGCCTGTGCAGCCGCTTCCACGACCGCGCCCGCATGGATTTCGGCGCCGGCGGACGCGCCGGGATTAGCCTGTTTCAGGCCCAGCCGCGCAGCCTGCCCTATAAGTTGGATCTGGTCGAACGCCATCCCGAGGGCAGTCAGGCCTTTCTCTGCCTCAGCCAAGACCCGTTTTTGGTCATTGTCGCCGAAGATGGCCCCCAAGGCCCGCACCGCTTTCGGGCGTTCCTGACCGCCCCCGGCCAAGGCATCAACTTTCACCGCAATGTCTGGCACGGCGTCTTGACCCCGCTCAGCGCGCCGGGCCTGTTCGCAGTGGTCGACCGGATCGGCGACACCGCCAATTTGGAAGAGTGCTTGCTCCCCACTTCGATCTGGATAGAGTGACGGGAACCCATCGCTCGAATGGGAATGGAAGGGCCACTTTTTTAAAGGAGACATGTTGAATGTCAGACCTTTCTATCGGCACGCCTGAACAATTGCGCGATCCAAATTTTACCCCGGCGCTGCATAAGGCGATCCCTCTCGGCATTCAGCACGTGCTTGCGATGTTTGTGTCCAACGTCACCCCCGCCATTATCGTGGCCGGTGCGGCGGGCTTTGGCTTCGGGTCCAATTCGCCCGATTTCCCCGAATTGCTGTACCTGATCCAGATGTCGATGCTGTTTGCCGGCATCGCCACGCTGATCCAGACCATTGGCATGGGCCCGGTTGGCGCCCGCCTGCCCATCGTCCAAGGCACCAGCTTTGCCTTCTTGCCGATCATGATCCCGCTGGTTGCCGGAAAAGGCATCGACGGGCTGTCGGCGCTGTTTACCGGCGTCATCATCGGCGGCCTGTTTCACGTGTTTATCGGCACGTTCATCGGCAAAATCCGCTTTGCCCTGCCGCCGCTGGTCACCGGCCTTGTGGTCACCATGATCGGCCTCGCGCTGGTGCAGGTCGGCATTCAATACGCGGCAGGCGGCGTTCCCAAGATCGGCACCGAGGCCTATGGCAGCTTGCAAAGCTGGTCGGCGGCCCTTGTCGTGGTCTTCGTCACTTTGGGGGTCAAGTTCTTCGCCAAAGGCATGTGGTCCATCTCGGCGGTGCTGATCGGTCTCGTCGCAGGCTATGTCTTTGCCCTGTTCACCGGCATGCTCAGCGTCGCCACCATCTCAGGCAGCTTCAACAACGCCGCCGTCTTCGCCTTGCCGGTGCCGTTCAAATACGGGTTCGAACTCAGCGCGGCGGCCATTATCGGCTTTTGCCTGATGGCCTTTGTCTCGGCCATTGAAACCGTCGGCGACGTGTCGGGGATCACCAAAGGCGGGGCGGGCCGCGAAGCCACCACCGAAGAAATCACCGGTGCCACCTATGCCGACGGGTTCGGTACGGCGGTTGCGGGCCTGTTCGGCGCCTTTCCCAATACCTCGTTCAGCCAGAATGTCGGCTTGATCGCCATGACCGGCGTCATGAGCCGCCATGTGGTCACCTGCGGCGCCATCTTCCTGATCATCTGCGGCCTGATACCCAAGGTCGGTTCGGTCATCCGCACCGTCCCGATTGAGGTTCTGGGTGGCGGCGTCATCGTGATGTTCGGCATGGTGGTGTCGTCTGGGATTTCGATGCTGTCCGACGTGAACTGGGACAAGCGCAACATGGTGATCTTCGCTGTTTCCCTGTCCATCGGCCTTGGGCTGCAACTGGAACCCGGCGCGTTGCAGCACCTGCCCCAGACCCTGAAGATCCTGCTGACCAGCGGCATTCTGCCCGCCGCTGCCATTGCGATCATCCTCAACCTGATCCTGCCGACGCCCTTGTCGGACGAATCGACCGATGAAATCTCGGGCGGTCTGGCCGGGCATAACCGCGACCGCTGATCGCCCCGGCGATCATTCCGGGCGATCACATCCGGCGCACGATCCCGCGAAGGGCCGCCTTGGGCGGCCCTTCCGTCACTTTCCGGGCTTGATCCCCCGCGCCCCTGCCGTTTAGGTCAGTCTGACCGGCTTTTTCTTTCCTGCTCAAGGTGCGCGCCCCCGTGTTCTACAAACCGCAAGACGGCCACGGATTGCCGCACAACCCGTTCAACGCCATCGTGACCCCCCGACCCATCGGATGGATTTCCACGCGCGGGGCGACGGGTCAGGACAATCTTGCCCCCTATTCCTTCTTCAACGCCGTCGCCTATGTGCCGCCGCAGGTCATGTTCGCCTCGACCAGTGACAAGCCCGACCGCGACGGCACCAAAGACAGCGTCGCCAATATCCGTGAGACCGGGGTGTTCTGCGTCAACATCGTCGCCCACGCCATGCGCGATGCGATGAACGCCACCTCCGGCACCTATCCGCGCGACATCGATGAATTCAGCCATGCCGGGATCGACCGCAGCCCCTGCACCACCATCGCGTGTGCCCGGGTCACCCATGCCCCCGCCAATCTGGAATGCAAACTGACCCAGATTGTGCAACTGCCCGGCGCGGCCAATTTCGTCGTCTTCGGCGAAGTGACCGGCATTCATATGCGCGACGATTGCGTGGTCGATGGCCACTTCGACGTCACCCGCTTTCAACCGCTGGCCCGATTGGGCTATCGCGATTATGCCGCCGTGACCGAGGTGTTCAGCCTCACCCGTCCCGGCGAATGACCCTTCCGAGCCACGATAAAGGATCCCCCCTCGCATGACTGAAACCGTGATCGGCGTAATTGGCGGCTCTGGCGTCTATGAAATCGACGGGCTGCAAGACGCCCAGTGGCAAACGGTCGAGACGCCGTGGGGCGCCCCCTCGGACCAGATCCTGACCGGCGTGCTGGGCGATATCCGGATGGCGTTTCTGCCGCGTCATGGCCGCGGCCATGTTCACAGCCCCTCGACCGTGCCCTACCGCGCCAATATCGACGCCCTGAAACGGCTGGGCGTCACCGATGTGATCTCGGTCTCGGCCTGCGGATCGTTCCGCAAACGCATGGCCCCGGGCGATTTCGTGATCGTCGATCAGTTCATCGACCGCACCGTGGCGCGGGACAGCTCGTTCTTCGGCACCGGCTGCGTCGCCCATGTCTCGGTCGCGCACCCAACCTGCCCGCATCTGGGCCATGCCTGCGCCGAAGCCGCCACCGCTGCCGGGGTCACCGTGCATCAGGGCGGCACCTATCTGGCTATGGAAGGCCCGCAGTTTTCGACCCTCGCCGAAAGCCGCCTCTACCGCGAGGTCTGGAACTGCGATGTGATCGGCATGACCAACATGCCCGAGGCCAAACTCGCCCGCGAGGCCGAGCTATGCTATGCCTCGGTCGCCATGATCACCGATTACGACAGCTGGCACCCCGATCATGGCGAGGTCGACGTGACCCAGATCATCAAGACCCTGCTGGGCAATGCAGGCAAGGCCAAGACCCTTGTGGCCAGCCTGCCGCATCTGCTGGGCCGCGATCACGCCCCCTGCCCACATGGCTGCGACCGCGCCCTTGAATATGCCATCCTCACCGCCCCCGACAAACGCGATCCGGCCCTTTTGGCCAAGCTCGACGCGGTGGCTGGCCGCGTGCTGAAAGGCTGACCCCGATGACCACCGTCAAAGATTACATCCGCACCATTCCCGACTTTCCCCATGCCGGCATCCTGTTCCGCGATGTCACCACCCTGTTCGCCGATCCGCGCGGCTTTCGCATGGCAGTGGATCAGCTTCTGGCGCCCTATGCCGGTCGCCGCATCGATCAGGTGGTGGGGCTTGAGGCGCGCGGCTTCATCCTTGGCGGGGCGGTGGCGCATCAGCTGTCGGCGGGCTTCACCCCGATCCGCAAAAAGGGCAAACTGCCCGCTGCCACCCTATCGCAGGATTACACCCTCGAATATGGCACCGCCACGGTCGAGATCCATGATGACGCCATCAAACCCGGCCAGACGGTGCTGGTCGTCGATGACCTTCTGGCCACCGGCGGCACCGCCGAGGCCGGGATCAAGCTGATCCAACAGCTCGGCGGCGATATCCTCGGCTGTGCCTTCGTGGTCGACCTGCCCGACTTGGGTGGCCGCGCCCGGCTTGAGGCGATGGGCATGAATGTCCACGCCCTTTGCGCCTATTCGGGGGCGTAACGCCGCCCCCCTCTGCACGCCCTCAATGGGCGTGCACCGCCGCGTCGCGCTGTTCTTGCCATGCTTGCCGCAAGATTTGCACCGCCGAGGTCAGGAACAGCCCGGCCATGATCCCCGCCACGATCAGGTCGGGCCACCCGGTCGCGGTGCCCCAAACCCCCAACGCCGCCACCATCACCGCCACATTGCCGATCGCGTCATTGCGTGAACACAGCCACACCGACCGGACATTGGCATCACCATCCTTATAGCGCACCAAGATCGCCACGCTGGCCAGATTGGCCGCCAGCGCCATCAGCCCGATCACGCCCATCACCCCGGCCTCGGGCACGCCCACATAAAACACCCGGTACAGGGTCGATCCAAACACCCACAGCCCCATCAGCAACAGGCTAATCCCCTTGGCCAAAGCCGCCCCGCTGCGCACCCGCACCGAGGCCCCGATCACCGCCAAGGAAATCCCATAGGTCAGCGCATCGCCCAGAAAATCCAACGCGTCGGCCTGCAACGCCTGACTGCGCGCCATCTGACCCGCGCTCATCTCGACCGCGAACATGCCCGCGTTCAATGCGATGACGATCCACAATCGCCGCTTATAATCCGCCGACACCCCGTCGAACTTCGCCTCGTGACTGCAACAGCCTGCCATGGGAATCCTCTTTCTCACTGCCTGCCCCTGATGTAGGGTCTCTAGGGACTAGAGGTTCAAGAGGTATTTTTCAGATGTTGTCGATTGGCACCCTGTCCAAGCGTACCGGCGTCAAGGTGCCGACCATTCGCTACTACGAACAGGTCGGACTTCTGGCCGCGCCGGAACGCACCGACGGCAATCAGCGCCGCTATGGCCCGGCCCAACTGGAACGGCTCGGCTTCATCCGCCATGCCCGCGATCTGGGGTTCTCGATTGAGGCGATCTCGGCCCTGATCGATCTGCAAGACCATCCCGACCGGTCCTGCGTCACCGCCAATGCCATCGCCCGCACCCAACTATCCGATGTCCGCGAAAAGATCGCCCGGTTGCAACGGCTAGAGACCGAACTGGCGCGGATCACCACCCGCTGCGAAGGTCAGGGCGTGGCGCAAAATTGCTATGTCCTTGCCTCGCTCGCCGATCACGGCTTTTGCGAAACCGAACATTAGCCCGACCGCCCAAGTGCCGCTTCGAATCTCAAACCGTGCTGCCCGCGCCCTGTGGCTGTCGCAACAGGGGCTGGCCAGCCCGCCCACTGGGCCGCTCGACCTGCCCCGGCTGATCGACCAGCTCGGCTTTGTGCAACTTGATTCGATTCAGGTCGTCGCTCGGGCCCAGCACCACATCCTCTGGTCGCGCAATCAGTCCTACCGCGAACCGATGCTGGATGCCTGCCTCGCCCGCGACCGCGCCATCTTTGAACATTTCACCCATGACGCCTCGGTCCTGCCGATGTCGTTCCTGCCCCTGTGGCGGCGACAGTTCGACCGCAAGGCACAGCACATGGCCCGGGCGGGCTGGATCAAAGACCTGCCAGACGCCGCCGCGCGCGCCGTCATCAAGGCCCGCATCGCCGCCGAAGGCCCGCTGTCGACCCACGCATTTGACACCAAGGTCAGCGGCCCCCGGAAAATGTGGTCGCGGCCGCCCCACAAGCTGGCGCTGGATTACATGTGGTACAGCGGTGAGCTGGCCACCTGCCACCGGGTGAATTTCAACAAATATTATGATCTGGCCGAGCGGGTGTTCCCGGCCCATCTGCGCGATCAGTGCCTGCCCGAGCAGGACCAGATCGACGGGCTGTGTCATGCCGCCCTCACCCGGCTGGGCATGGGCACGCTGGGCGAGATACAGAAATTCTGGGACGCCGTGACCCCGGCCGAGGTCCGCGCATGGGCCAACCGGCACGGCCCCAGCCTGCGCCCGGTTCTGATAGAAAGCGCACAGGGCGATTGGACCCCGGCGCTGGCACCGGTCGACATCGAAACCCGCTTGGCCGCCCTGACCGCCCCCAGCACCCGCACCCGCATCCTGAACCCGTTCGATCCGGCCATCCGTGACCGCAGCCGCCTGAGCCGCCTGTTCGGCTTTGACTATCGGGTCGAGATGTTCGTGCCCGCCGCCAAACGCCTCTGGGGCTATTACGTTTTCCCGATCCTCGAAGGCCACCGCTTCACCGGGCGGATTGAGGTCAAGGCCGACCGGGCCCGCTCTGTCCTGACGGTGCTGAACCTCTGGCCGGAACCGGGGATGGCGTGGCCCGCGGCCCGCCACGACCGGCTAAGGGCCGAGCTGGACCGCATGGCCCGGTTCATTGGCGTTGCACAGGTGGTCTGGGACACCCCCGAAACCGGTCCGACGAAAGTCCGATAAAAGTCCGACGATTGTCCGACGCCGAAAATCGCCCGATTTCAGCCCCTTAGCACCGCCCCAGGGTTCATGATGCCCTGAGGGTCCAGCGCCGTCTTGATCGCCCGCATCGCCGCCAATCGCGCCGGATCGCCATAGCGCTCTAACTCACCGACCTTCAGCCGCCCGATGCCATGTTCTGCGCTGACCGATCCGCCATGCTGATGCACAAGGTCATGAATCGCCTGCATAATCTGGTCGCGCTGACCCACGTAATCGGATTTCTTTCCACCCTTGGGCGGAAACACGTTGAAATGCAGATTGCCGTCGCCCATATGGCCAAAGCAATTCACCCGGAACGGGCCTAATCCTTCAACCAGTTGAAATCCCTCTGAAATAAATTCAGCCAAGGCCCCAAGCGGCACCGAAACATCATGGGACGAGATCGCCCCGATCCGGCTATTGCCCTCGGGAATGGTCTCGCGCACCGCCCAGAAGGCCTGTTTCTGGCCCACGGACTCAGCGATGACCCCGTCAGTCACCAGCCCCTTTTCCAGCGCGATTTCAAAGACTTCCAGCATGGCATCCTGGGCACTCTGATCGCCATGCAGCCCCAGTTCCACCAACACCGACCATTCCGGCGGCGTCCCAAATGGCAATCGCAACTCTGGCATGGTCTCAGTCAAAAAGGCCATGCCCTGACCGTGGATCAGCTCAAACGCCGACACGCCCTCGCCGACGCGGTCGTGAAAAAGATGCAACAGCGCCAATGCGTTACTCGGCGAATCCACCACGAAATACGCCACAGCGTCCGACGCGGGCCGCTGATACAGCCGCAGGCTAGCGGCGGTAATAATCCCCAGCGTCCCCTCTGACCCGATCAGCAAGTTGCGCAGATCATAGCCGGTATTGTCCTTCCTCAGCCGCTTCAGCCCATGCCAGATCGACCCATCCGGCAGCACGGCCTCCAACCCCAGACACAGGTCCCGGGCATTGCCGTACCGCAGCACGTTCACCCCACCGGCATTGGTCGCCAGATTGCCGCCGATCCGGCAGGACCCTTCCGAGGCCAGCGACAACGGAAACAGCAACCCCGCCGCCTCAGCCGCCATCCGGACCTCATGCAATGTGGCACCCGCTTCGGAAATCAAAATGTTTTCGTCGGGATAGACCGCACGAATGGCCCGCATCCGTTCCAGTGACAGCACGATCGGCGCGGCGCCGTCAGGCTTAATCTGACCGCCCACCAGCCCGGTTCCACCGCCATAGGGCACCACAGGCACCGCCGCATCCGACGCCGCCCGCACGATCAGGGCGACCTCGTCCACGGTGCTTGGCGCAACCACGCCCGCCGCCTGCCCCTGAAAGCGCCCGCGCGGCTCTTCCAGATAGGCGGGACCAAGTGGCCGGAATGTGGCTGCGGGCAAAGTCTGTGTCAGGCGCTCTAGAAGGCGCGCCGCGTCGCTGTCGGTTTCAGTCATCATCCTGCAGGTATGTTGGGTCAAGAACCACAACCGTAGGCCGGTCTGGCAGCGTGCGCAACGACACCTCGACCGATGACGCGCCGGTTTCGTCGATCACAAACTCATCCGCCATTCCGGCAAGGAACGCAGCCAATGTGCCACGTCCGAACCAATGCATCGGAATCACGACAGAGGATTGTAAACGCTTCAGAATTCGGATCATCATCGGCAAAGGCACCGTCATGCCGCCATCCACCGGGGCCATGACGACGTCCAAGCGGCCAAGGGCTACATATTGCTCCGGCGTCGGCTCATGATGCAGATGGCCGAGATGGCCGATACACAGGCCTTCCACCTCGAACACGAAGATCGAATTGCCATCTTGCCCGCCCCCCGGTCCGTCAGAGCGGATATCGGTCGAGACGCTGCGCACCAGCAAACTGCCAAGATCGAGATGGTGATCAGCTGGCCCACCTTCCGGGTTCCAGCCCGGCAACACATGGGGGATGCGCGGGTCCGGCGCTGTGGTCCAATGCGATCCATGCGCCCGATTCATCGTGGCCACATTCGGGAAAAACCCGGTCGGCCCTAAAAAACCGGTGTAATCAGTAACAACGGACAAGCCGCCCGGCTCCTCCAGCAGAAACATCGCATGGGCGATATACCTGAGGCGCACCGTGTATTGCGGCACAGGATCTCTGAAGGCGGCATTATGTAGGACTGCAATGCCGGGGACGGCATTCGCCAGTGCAATGCAGTGGCTGGGACGACGATCTTGTGCCGCGCTGGCCGTCACGGACAACAGACAAGCGGTCAGGCAGGCAATCAGAAAACGAGCAGGCATGTGCGATCTCCGTCCCATAAAGCACCCATTCGCGGTCGGGTCTCGAGACAGTCTAGCACAAAAAGCCCGGCTTCAGTGGTGCGGGCTAACCAACATCGGTCCGGCCCCGACGATCGCTGCGCAAATTGGCATAAAGCACATGGTTGCGCCACCGACCGTTGATCTGAAGATAACTTTGCGCGACGCCCTCATACTTGAATCCCGCCCCTTCTAAAACACCGCGCGAGGCGGCGTTCTCTGGCAGGCAGGCAGCTTCAATTCGACTGAGATCAAGGGTCGAGAATGCATGATGGGTGACAGCCCGAATGGCGTCCCGCATATAGCCTTGGCGCGCATAGCGCTGTGCAACCCAATACCCCAAGGTCCCGGCCTGCGCGGGCCCCCGGCGGATATTGTCCAGCGTGATCGCCCCAACCAACCCTTTTTCAGCCGCCGAAAACATGAACAAAGGCAAGGCAGTACCATTGCCGATGGACCGCTGCGCCCAGTACACGCGGTTGTTAAAGGCCTTGCGTGACAGGTGATCGCTGGCCCAGGACGGCTCCCAAGGCTTCAAGAAATCAGCGCTTTCGCGGCGCAAGGCGGCCCAAGCCGGAAAGTCCATATGACCGGGCGGCTTGAGAACCAGAAGATCCGAATGGATCTCTACCTTCTGACGTCTGAATATCATCACGCCGCCTGTCACGCCTTCCGCCAATTCGTCATCGGCGCGGCCCTAAGGCAATTGCGTGTATCCGCGCCATGACGATCCCCTAGCCCCCGTCGATGGCAGGGCGCACCATTGCCATCAGGCCGCCAGTCTGGCCCGCAATTCATCAATTACCGGCGCCTTCGACGTCGGACCGTACACCGCCATTGCCATCGGCGCCCGCGCCACAAGGTTTGTACCATAGTCGCGGATCTTGGCGGCAGTGACCCCTTCGATCAAGGCGACGGTTTCTTCCAGCGGCGGCACGCGATCCCAGATCGCGATCAAACGGGCCAGCCGTTCGGCCCGCGACGAAGGACTTTCCAGCCCCATCAGCAGGCCGGCCTTCATCTGCGCCCGGGCACGAGACAGTTCTTCAGGCGTCAGAGTATCCGCGGCGCGACGCATCTCGTCGATGGTGATCCGGCACAGATCGCCCAGATCCTCGGCGCTGGTGCCGGCATAGATCGTGGTTGTGCCGGTATCCGCATAGGCCGAAGCCTGCGCGAAAATCGTATAGCACAGCCCCCGCTTTTCCCGAACCTCTTGGAACAGGCGCGAAGACATGCCGCCACCCAATGCACTGGCAAAGACCTGCGCCGTGTAGATGCCTTGATCGCGGTAACTGGGCCCTTCAAGGGCAAGCGTAAAATGCACCTGCTCAAGGTCTTTGTCCCGGCGCATTTCGCCCATGGAAAAGCGGGCAGCTTCTGGCTGAACGAAATTTACAGGCTTCAAATGGGCGAACAGGCGTTCAGCTTCGCGGACAATTTCGTCATGATCGACCGAACCCGCCGCGGCGAGGATCATCTGCTCAGGCCCATAACGTTCGCCGGTAAAGGTGCTTAAATCGTCGCGGGAAAAGCTGCCGACCCGTTCTGCAGGTCCCAGAATGGTCCGTCCGATCGCCTGATCGGGATAGGACACTTCCTGCAACCAGTCGAACACGATATCATCTGGCGTATCAAGGCACTGACCGATTTCCTGAAGGATCACGCCGCGCTCGACTTCGATTTCTTCGGGCTTGAACACCGGATTCAGCACGATATCCGAAATCACATCCAGCGCCAGCATCACATCGTCTTCCAGCACCCGGGCGTAATAGGCGGTCATTTCCCGGCTGGTATAGGCGTTGATATAGCCGCCCACGTCTTCAATGGCTTCGGCGATCTGCAGCGATGTCCGCCGCTTGGTGCCTTTGAACGCCATATGTTCGAGGAAATGCGCAATCCCGTTCTGTTCAGGGCGTTCGTGGCGTCCTCCGGCAGTGATCCACAATCCCAAGGATGCAGATTTAAGGCCCGGCATCCGTTCTGTTACGATGCGCAGGCCGTTCGATAGCCGATGGACTTGTACACTCACGTTGCGATTTTCCTCTCTATGAGTGCTTGCAGAGCACTCAAATCGTTAGCAGCTTCCTCAACCCGTTCTGACCGTTCATAAAGGTCAGCCATCTGAATTGGAAGGGGCGGTCGCAGACCGGTTGCGTCCGCGACGGCATCGGGGAATTTTGCCGGATGCGCCGTGGCAAGTGTGATCATCGGAACCGCCGGATCGGCGTGCTCGGCTGCGACCTTGACCCCGACGGCGGAATGCGGACACAGCACCTCGCCCGTGGCCGCAAAGACCTGCGCAATGGTCGCGAGGGTGTCGTCCTCAGAGGCCCGGCCACTGTCAAACAGCTCGCGCAGGCGGTCAAATGCCCCCTGACTGATCGTAAAGCTACCCGTTGCTGACAGCGCGTCCATCTGCTGGGCAACAGCGGCACCGTCCCGATCATAGACATCGAACAGGATCCGCTCGAAATTGGACGAGACCTGAATATCCATGGACGGGCTGATCGAGGGCGTGACCCCGGCTTTGCTGTAGGCACCGGTCTGGAATGTCCGGTGCAAGATATCGTTCTGGTTGGTTGCGATCACCAGACGCTCGATCGGCAGACCCATCCGCTTGGCGACGTAGCCTGCGAAAATATCCCCGAAATTGCCAGTGGGAACCGTGAAGCTGACCTTGCGATCTGGGGCGCCAAGGGTGGTTGCCGCCGTGAAATAATAGACCACCTGCGCCAGAACCCGGGCCCAGTTGATCGAATTGACCCCGGCCAATTTAACCCGGTCACGGAAATCAAAGTCGTTAAACATGTCCTTCAGGCGCGCCTGACAGTCGTCAAAATCACCGTCCAGCGCGATGGCGTGGACATTCGAATCAGGCGGCGTTGTCATCTGGCGCCGCTGCACCTCGGACACCCGGCCATGCGGATACAAAATGAAGACGTCGACCGCATCCAGCCCTTTGAAGGCCTCAATCGCCGCTGCGCCGGTATCGCCGCTGGTGGCGCCGACAATGGTCACCCGGTCGCCGCGCCGCTTCAGGGCTTCTTCGAACAACTGGCCGATCAGCTGCATCGCGAAGTCCTTGAACGCGAGCGTGGGGCCGTGGAACAACTCTAGCACGAACTGATTCGGCGCGATCTGGACCAGTGGGGCCCGCGCCGGATGCGCAAACCCGGCATAAGCCCGGGCGATGATGTCTTGGAATTCGCTATCCGTGAAGGTGTCGCCGATAAACGGGCGCATGACCCGAAACGCGACCTCTTCATAGGGCAGACCGGCCAGCGCGGCGATCTCGGCCTTCGGCATCACCGGAATGGTCTCGGGCACATAAAGGCCGCCATCTCGGGCAAGCCCGGTCAGCATCGCCTCTTCGAACGTCAGGATCGGCGCCTGACCACGGGTAGATACATATTTCATCAAACTCAGCCTTCAGAAGCGCGTCGTCGCAGCGTTACCAGCAGATAGAGGGTCATGCCAACCCAGACCACCGCCATCAGAAACCAAGTCACCGCATATTGCAGGTGATCGTTGGGGATGCCGGCACTTGCCACCGGCAGTGGCGTCACCGCCAGTGGGTTTTCCGAGGTGGTCCGGGCAACCAGCAGCACCGGTTCGGTATTCAAGGCAGCAGCAAGGCTGTCAATGTCTCGGGCAAACCACATCCCGCCCGCAACGTCGGGATCAGGGGTGAAGCCGTCGACCTCGTCCGGCCAATGCAGGTTTCCGGTAATTGTCGCCGTGACTTCGGGCCGAACCCGATCCCGATCAGTCAGACGGATAAAGCCCCGGTCCAATAAGATGCGGCGGCCCCCTGTCTCGAACGGAGCAATGACGCGAAAGCCAGGGCCAACAAGTTTCAGGCTGGATTGAACGATGATTTCGTCGGCGAGGATCGTACCGGTGGCGGTGACAGGCAGAAAGGCGTCATCAACCGGATCGACTTGCGCAGGAAGCGACACCGGGGCACCGGCAATCCGCGCGTCGAGATCAGCAAGGATCGCCTCTTTCCACGCCAGCCGCTGCATTTGCCACAGGCCGAGCCAGATCAACAGCGCCGTCCCGGCAATGCCGAACAAAAGCGGCAGGATCATGCGGCGCGTCATGCAAACTCCGGTCGGGAAAGTAGCGGGAAACGAAAAGCGCGGGCCAAGTGCCCGCGCCTGTGGATCATTGGCAAGGGCTGGTTCAGCCGCCCCAGATGTAGATCGCCGCAAAGAGGAAGAGCCAGACCACATCGACGAAGTGCCAGTACCAAGCCGCCGCCTCGAAGCCGACATGCTGCTCTGGCGTGAAATCACCATTCATGGTCCGCAACAGGCAAACCCCAAGGAAGATCGTGCCGATGATCACATGGAAGCCATGGAAGCCCGTCGCCATGAAGAAGTTCGCGCCATAGATATTACCGGCAAAACCGAATGCTGCATGGCTATACTCGATCACCTGAAAGACCGAGAACAGCAGACCCAGCAAAATCGCCAACAGCAAACCGGTCTTTAGGTCCTTGCGGTTGTTTTCATGGACCAACGCATGGTGCGCCCATGTTGCTGCACAACCCGAGCACAGCAGAATCAGCGTGTTGATCAGCGGCAGATGCCAAGGATCAAAGGTTTCGATGCCCATGGGCGGCCAGACCGAAAACTCGATCGGCTGCTCGGGACCGCCGGGATACATGGCGTGCTTGAAAAAGCTCCAGAACCACGCGGCGAAGAACATCACTTCGGACATGATGAACATGATCACGCCATAGCGCAGACCGATCTGCACCACCGGCGTGTGATCACCCGCCTTGTTTTCCTGAACCGTTTCGGCCCACCAACCGTACATCACGTAAAGGACCAGCACGAGGCCGATCAGAAACATCCACGGACCGTGATCATGCATGAACAGCACTGCGCCGAACAGCATGACAAACGCACCAATCGAGGCAATCAGAGGCCAAAGCGATGGCTGAAGGATGTGATAGTCGTGGTTCTTTTCATGGGCCATGATGGGTCTCGATGTCTCTCGTCCAGGGCGTCAGTTGACTGTAAAAGGGGCTGCGGTGCTGCCCAAGTCTGCCCGGTATTCTTCGGGCAGGTCGGTTTCGTAGAATGTATAGGACAGGGTGATTTGATGCACGAATTTTGCGTCCCGGTCTTTGACAATTTCCGGATCGACATAGAACGTCACCGGCATCATCACCCGTTCGCCCGGTTCCAACACCTGCATCTCAAAGCAGAAGCAATCGATCTTGTCGAAATAACCCCCTGCGGAATACGGCGTCACATTGAAACTGGCCGTGCCGGCAATCCGGCGATCGGTTGGGTTATAGGCCTCATAAAAGGCCAATCCGGTTTCGCCGATCTGAAGGGTCATGGACCGCTCGACCGGCTTAAATTCCCACGGCATTTCATGGTCGGTGGAGGCATCAAACCGGATACGAATTGTCTGATCCAAGATGGTGTCAGACCCGGCATCCGAAACCTGCGGCGTCCCGCCAAAGCCTGTGACCTTGCAGAACCAGCTATAGAACGGCACCGAGGCCCAAGCCAAGCTGCCCATAAGCACCACTACCCCGACCGCCATTGCAGCCGTCTTGCGTGGGCCATCCAACTTGGTCATTGCCCCTCCTGCGGAATCAAAGCCGGGCGCGCCACGTGATCAAAGGCTTCGGTCGGGCCTGTCGCGCCGACCTTGGCCAGCGTCAGGCCAAACACCACGGCGACGAAGGCCAACAGGGCCAGACCGACCCCTACGTTCTGGCCGAAGCGACGCTTATGCAGATCATGTTCAGGGTTCAGGGCCATTACCAGATCTCCAGTCCAAGGCGTACAAGGCTTGCATCGATCAGCAATGCGCCAAAATGCAAGAATAGATAGTAAAGCGACAGCCGGAAGAAGCTGCGTTCGACAGCGTAATTATCCGCATCGGCCGCCGCATCATCCCGGCGCCAGATCGCGATCGCCCCGCGCAGGAACATCAGGTTCAGCACGATGGCGGTGGCAAGGTAGACCGGCCCGCCGATTCCCGAAAAACCGGTCGCAATCGCAAGCGGCGCAAGGATCAGCGTGTAGCCTAGAATATGACGCCGGGTGGTCCGACGGCCATGGGTCACGTTCAGCATTGGCACGCCCGCATCGGCATAATCAGACTTCATGAACAAGGCCAGCGCCCAGAAATGCGGCGGCGTCCACATGAAGATCAGCGCGAACATCAGCACGCTTTCCAGCGAGACATTGCCCGTCACCACGGCCCAGCCAATCATCGGCGGAAACGCCCCGGCTGCGCCACCGATCACGATGTTCTGCGGCGTCCAGCGTTTCAGCCACATGGTATAAATCACCACGTAGAAAAAGATCGTGAAAGCCAAAAGGCCTGCCGCAACGAAATTCGACGCCAGCGCCAGCATGACCACGGAAATCCCGGCAAGCGCCAGCCCGATGGCCCGTGCCTCGTCGGCGCGCACCCGTCCAGAGGGGATCGCGCGGGTCCGGGTCCGGCGCATGCGTTGATCGATATCTGCGTCCCACCACATGTTCAACGCACCAGAGGCACCGCCGCCCAATGCGATGAACAGAATGGAGGCGAAGCCCACCATCGGATGCACGGCGCCCGGCGCCACCATCATGCCCACAAAGGCGGTGAACACCACCAGCGACATGACCCGCGGCTTCAGCAACGACACGTAGTCGCCGAAGCCGGCGTCGCCGCTTTGGACCTCTGTATTGACGGATGCGTCAGTCATTCAGTTACTCCGGTGGATCGCCGCGCCCGGATCACCGGCACGCGGACACCCGATGTTCAGTTTCTTAGCGCGAAGCGACGTCGTAGGCTGCGGGCAGACCCGCGAATTCTTCTTGCGCGCCTGCAAGCCAAGCAGCGTAAACCTCTTCGCTGACCACTTTCACGACGATCGGCATATAGGCGTGGGCTTGACCGCACAGCTCAGAGCACTGACCGAAGTAGACGCCCTCTTGCTCTGCTGCGAACCACAGTTCCGCAAGGCGGCCGGGAACGGCATCTTGCTTCACGCCAAAGGCCGGGATCGTCCACGAATGGATGACGTCAGCGCCGGTCACCTGCATCACGACAGTCTTGCCCACCGGCACCACAACCGGATTGTCCGTCGCCAGCAGATATTCATCATCGGCATAACCATAGCTGGCAAGGTCTTCCCGCGCCAACATCAAGCTGTCGAAGGCAACGCCGTCATCCACATACTCATAGCCCCAATACCACTGGTAGCCGGTGACTTTGATGGTGAGGTCTGCTTCCGGGATTTCCTGCTGTTTGAACAGGATCGGCAAAGAGAACGCCCCGATGAACACCAGAATCAAGATCGGTACGATGGTCCAAGCGATCTCCAACGGAGAATTGTGCGTGAATTGCGCCGGGGTGGGGTTGGATTTGGCGTTAAAGCGCAGCCCGATATAGACCAGCAGCGCAGTCACCAGCAAAACAATCGCCGTGATGATGACAAGAATGAACCCGTCCAGCCACTGCAGATCGTGGGACAGTTCGGTCACCGCCGTCTGAAACCCGATTCCCCCCTGGTGCGGCTTACCGATCACCGGCAGATCACCAAGCACATCCTGCGCCTGAGCAGAGGATGCGGCCAGAACGGCAAGTGAAGCGGAAACAAGGCCAAATCTCGGCATTTTGATGTGCATATTCTCTTCCTGTAGATGTCGTTCAGAGAGTCTGCACCACACGCGCACATCCCCCTGCCGCAATCGCCCATTGCTGTGATGCTTACAAAGACCATATTTGACAGTATCGGACAAGCTTTCCCCACTGCGACATTGAGGTCGGCCTGATCCGCATCAAAGACAGGACCCTTTGACACATGACGACTGAAAAATTCAATCCCTTCCATGACCAACTTGACGAAGCTGCCGCACTTGGCCGCTTACGCGAGGCAACAGCGGGGGCGGATGACGGCGAATTATTCCTTGAACGTCGCCGCTCTGAAGTGCTGGCCTTTGATGACGGAAACCTGAAGACCGCAAGTTTCGACGCGTCCGAAGGCTTTGGCCTGCGGGCCGTGCGCGGCGAGGCGTCTGGCTACGCCCATGCAACGGAAATCAGCGAGTCGGCCCTGCGGCGCGCCGTTGGCACAGTGCGGCTGGCCGTGGGCGATGGCGGCGGCACCATGGCGCCCGGGCCGCGGCAGACCAATCGCCGCCTCTATGGCGACGACGACCCGATGCAGGAACATGCCTTCGCGGTAAAAGTCGATATATTGCGTGAGATCGACGCGTTCGCCCGCGATCTGGATTCGCGGGTGGTTCAAGTCTCGGCCAGCCTTGCCGCCTCGCTGCAAGAAATTTGCATTCTAAGGCCGGACGGGTCCTTGGCCGAAGATATCCGCCCCATGACGCGGTTGAACGTGTCGGTCATCATCGAAGAGAACGGGCGACGCGAAAGTGGCTCGGCGGGACGCGGCGGACGCAGCCCGTTATCCGGTCTGATCGATCCCGCAAATTGGCAAGCCTCGGTTCGGGAAGCCATTCGAATCGCGCGGGTCAATCTCAATGCCGTGCCCGCCCCTGCCGGCCTCATGGATGTGGTTCTTGGGCCGGGTTGGCCGGGGATCTTGCTGCATGAAGCGGTCGGACATGGCCTTGAGGGGGACTTCAACCGGAAGAAATCCTCTGCTTTCTCAGGCCTGATGGGCCAACGCGTCGCCTCTCGCGGTGTGACGGTGTTGGATGACGGCACCATTCCGGACCGGCGGGGGTCCATCACCGTGGATGACGAAGGCACACCTTCAAGCAAGACCGTGTTGATTGAGGACGGGGTGTTGGTCGGCTACATGCAGGATCGCCAAAATGCCCGACTGATGGGCGGCGAAAGCACCGGAAACGGACGGCGGGAAAGCTATGCCCACCGCCCGATGCCCCGCATGACCAACACCTATATGTTGGGCGGCGACGCAGACCCATCGGAAATCGTCGGCGATCTGAAGGATGGCATTTGGGCGGTCGGATTTGGCGGCGGGCAGGTCGATATCACCAATGGCAAGTTCGTCTTCAGTTGCACCGAGGCCTACCACGTCAAGGATGGCAAAGTCGGCGCTGCGGTCAAGGGCGCAACCCTAATCGGCGACGGCCCCACAGCGATGCAGACGATTCGCGCTATCGGCAACGACATGACGCTTGATCCGGGCATCGGCAATTGCGGCAAGGCCGGACAATGGGTGCCCGTGGGGGTCGGCCAACCGACATTGATGATTGGCGGGTTGACCGTCGGCGGATCGGCCTCGGCCTAACGCAAAAAATTTTCGGCCAGAGCGGTTTTTCCGTCATGCTTTACGTCTGATTAACCCTGACGCCGCATGAATGGTCTCACCCCTTGGGCGGAGCCACGATGACAGACACACTGTTCTCGACCACAACCACACCCCTCACCCCACCAAGGTCGGTTGAAGACAGGTTGTCGTGGCTCCGTCTGTTTCGCTCTCGCGGCGTTGGCGTGCATACGTTCTTTCGATTGATGCAAGAACACGGCAGTGCCGAAACCGTGTTGGCGTTATTGCCCGATCTCGCCGGGAAAGCCGGCGTGTCGAACTATACCCCCGCATCCCGAGATAGCGCCGAGACCGAAATGCGCGCCGCCCGTCATTGTGGCGCGCACATGGTTTGTTTTGGCGACGCCAATTACCCAAACTCGTTGGCAGAAATCCCAGACCCGCCGCCGGTCTTTTGGGCCATCGGTCGCATCGAATTGCTGCATCGGCCGATGATTGCACTTGTCGGCGCGCGCAATGCCTCCAGCTTGGGGGAACGGATGGCACGACGCTTGGCCGCCGAACTGGGCGCGGCGGGCTACGTCACCGTCTCTGGACTTGCACGCGGAATTGACGCCGCCACGCATGACGCATCGCTAAGCCACGGCACCATCGCAGTCATGGGCGGCGGCGTCGATATGGTCTATCCCGAAGAGACCAAGACCCTCTTTACACAGATCGGCACATTGGGATTGCGGATATCCGAGCAACCAATGGGGCTAGCACCGCAGGCCCGTCACTTTCCGCGCCGCAACCGCATCATTTCGGGGTTGGCCTGTGGGCTGGTCGTGGTCGAAGCCGCTGCACGCTCGGGCAGTCTGATCACCGCGCGCAACGCGCTGGATCAAGGCCGGGATGTTTGCGCGGTGCCGGGCCATCCGTTCGATGCGCGGGCTTCGGGCTGCAATATGTTGATCCGCGACGGTGCGACACTGGTGCGCTCCGCCGACGATATTCTCGAAGCGCTCAGCAGCATCGCAACGAAAGACGCCCCTGCCCCGCGGCAACCAATCCCGCCCGACCCGGCACCGCCCCATTCTCGACCGATCCGTCCGCGCCCAAAGCAATCGGCCCAAAAATCGGCTATTCCTCGACTGCACAACGATATTTTGGCGCGTTTGGGCCCGTCGCCTGTCGCTGAAGACCAACTGATCCGCGACCTTGCCCTGCCCGCCGGCCAGGTCGCACCAGCGCTTGTCGATCTGGAACTTGACGGCCATGTAATCCGCCATGCAGGCGGCCTGATTTCCCTTGCAAGTGATGGCCCATCAACCGGGCGTCATTGACAAAGAGGGACCTGCTCCCACATCTAGCGATCAGATTACTCGTCTGAACTATTGGAGCCAGTATGCCGGTCGTCGTTGTAGAATCCCCCGCTAAGGCCAAGACAATTAACAAGTATCTTGGTGACGACTACATCGTTCTGGCCTCTTATGGGCATGTGCGGGACTTGCCGCCCAAGGACGGATCGGTTGATACCGAACACGATTTCGCCATGAAATGGGAGGTCGCAAGCGAGAGCAAGAAGCATGTGAAAGCGATTGTTGACGCGCTAAAAGGCGACGACACGCTTATTCTTGCAACTGACCCTGATCGCGAAGGAGAAGCGATCAGCTGGCACCTGCAAGAGACCCTGACCCAGCGCAAAGCGATCAAGAAAACCACCGCCGTCAGCCGGGTTGTCTTCAACGCCATCACAAAAACCGCTGTCACCGAGGCAATGAAGACGCCGCGCGCCGTGGATATGGAATTGGTCGAGGCCTATCTGGCACGCCGGGCATTGGATTATCTCGTTGGCTTCAACTTGTCGCCGGTACTGTGGCGCAAGCTTCCCGGTGCGAAATCGGCAGGACGCGTGCAGTCCGTGACCCTGCGCCTGATCGTCGAACGCGAGATGGAAATCGAAGCCTTCAATCCGCAGGAATACTGGACCGTTTCCGCGGTACTTGAGACGCCGCGGGGACAAACCATCACCGCGCGTCTGGCTGTTCTGGCGGGAAAGAAGCTGGATAAATTTGACCTCCCCACCGCCGAAGCGGCCGATCTAGCGGTGCAAGCGGTGCGGTCTCGGGATTTGACGGTGCAAAGCGTCGAGGCGAAACCGGCCACCCGGAACCCCTCGGCCCCGTTCATGACCTCGACACTGCAGCAGGAGGCCAGCCGCAAATTCGGCTTTGGCGCCCGCCAGACCATGAACCTTGCACAGCGCCTGTATGAAGCCGGGCATATCACCTATATGCGGACCGACGGGATCGACATGGCACCAGAAGCGGTGACCGCAGCCCGCGACGCCATTCGCGAACGCTATGGTGCCGAGTATTTGCCGGACACCCCCCGTATCTACAAAAATAAGGCGAAGAACGCGCAGGAAGCGCACGAATGTATTCGCCCGACTGAAATGACCAAGGACGCGGCCAGTCTCAAAAGCCTCGAAGCAGATCAGCGCAAGCTGTATGATCTGATCTGGAAGCGCACCCTCGCCAGCCAGATGGCCGCCGCCCGGATGGAACGTACCGCCGTGGATATCGCCAGTGCCGATGGGCAGGTGGTCCTGCGTGCCAACGGTCAGGTCGTGCTGTTTGACGGCTTTATCAAGGTCTATGAGGAAGGCCGGGACGACTCAGTCGTGGATGATGAAGACCGGAGACTGCCGCAAGTCGCCCAAGGCGATGTCATGGCTAAGACCGCCGTCGATCCAGAGCAGCATTTCACCCAACCGCCGCCGCGCTATACCGAAGCTACGCTGGTGAAGCGCATGGAAGAACTGGGCATCGGGCGTCCCTCAACCTATGCCTCGATCGTGACCACCATTCAGGACCGAGGCTATGTTCTGAAAGACAAGAACCGGTTGATTCCTGAAGACAAAGGCCGGTTGGTCACCGTCTTTTTGTCCAACTATTTCCGCAAATACGTCGGCTACGACTTCACTGCGGATCTGGAAAGCCAGCTCGACGATGTCTCGGCGGGCGAGCGGGATTACAAAGAAGTTCTCGCCCGGTTCTGGCGCGACTTTTCCGCGGCAATCGCGGAAACTGCTGATCTGAGAATTGGCGAAGTTCTCGACAAGATCGACGAAGTTCTTGCCCCCCACCTCTACCCGCCAAATGCCGATGGCAGCGATCCGCGGATCTGTCCGAACTGCGGCAATGGCCGGTTGTCCATGCGCACCGCGCGTTCGGGCGGCGCATTTATCGGCTGCTCGAACTACCCCGAATGCCGCTACACCCGCGCGTTCTCGGCTCCCGGTGCCGACGAGGGCGAGGTTGGCCCGGACGGCAAGGTCTTGGGGGAAGACGCAGGCGACGAAATTTCGCTCCGCAAGGGCCGTTTCGGACCTTACGTGCAGCGCGGCGAAGCCACCGAAGAGGTGCCAAAGCCGCCCCGGTCATCCTTGCCCAAAGGATGGTCCGTCAGCGACATCGACCTTGAGAAAGCCCTGATGCTGCTGTCCCTGCCACGCGAAATTGGGCCGCACCCGGAAGACGGAGAAATGATCTCTGCGGCTATCGGGCGCTACGGCCCTTATTTGCGCCACGGCACGTCGTCGGCCAACCTGCCGGACGTGGAAGAAGTGTTCACCGTCGGCATGAACCGTGCGGTCGAGCTTTTGGCACAAAAGGGTAGCCGTGGCCCCGGCCGGGCCGCTCCGGCAGCGCCGATCAAAGAACTGGGCGAACACCCAGAAAATGGTGGGCCGGTCAATGTCATGAACGGACGCTATGGTCCCTATGTCAAATGGGACAAGATCAACGCCACCTTGCCCAAAGACATCGATCCGGCCGAGTTGACGATGGACGCCGCCGTGGCCCTGATCGCCGAGAAGGCTTCCAAGAAAGGCGGACGGAAACCGGCTGCGAAAAAAGCTGCAGCTAAGAAACCAGCGGCGAAAAAGAAGGCCCCGGCCAAAAAGGTTGCCGCTAAAAAACCCGCAGCCAAAACAACGGCCGCCAAGAAGGCCGCACCAAAAGCGAAAGCCGCCGCAACAGCCGATGCGGCGACGCCCGACGCCTCGGTCGAAGACTAGGCCCATCTTGGCGCTGCGTTCTACCCAGATCGAACCATGTTCACCGGCAGGCCACGCTGCGGCCGCCGGTGAACGCGACCGAAAGTTTCATTCATAGCGGCGATGCAGCAAAGACATTGCGCGGGCCGCCTCGGTTCGTTGACTTCCCCGACCGTCACCTGCAAAACATCCCAAGATACTTACGAATTGATGGGGGTGCGTGAATGAAGAAGGTCTACTCGTCCGCGACGGAAGCTCTTGATGGGCTTTTGTTCGACGGAATGTTGATCGCAGCCGGGGGGTTCGGCCTGTGCGGCATCCCAGAATTGCTGATCGACGCAATCAAGCAAGCCGGCACCAAAGACCTCACGGTCGCATCGAACAATGCCGGAGTCGACGATTTCGGTCTTGGAATCCTGTTACAGACCAAGCAGGTCAAGAAAATGCTGTCATCCTACGTCGGTGAGAACGCCGAGTTTATGCGGCAATATCTGGCGGGTGAACTTGAGTTGGAGTTCAATCCACAAGGGACGTTGGCTGAACGGATGCGTGCTGGCGGGGCTGGCATCCCCGGCTTTTACACCAAGACCGGTGTTGGCACCGTCATTGCAGACGGCAAAGAGCACAAGGATTTCAACGGCGAAACATACATTCTCGAAGAAGGTATCTTTGCTGACATCGCCATCGTGAAAGCTTGGAAAGCTGATGCCACCGGCAATCTTGTGTTCCGCAAGACCGCCCGCAACTTCAACGCGCCCGCCGCCACTTGCGGCAAGGTCTGCATCGCAGAGGTTGAAGAGATCGTGCCGACCGGATCGCTGGATCCAGACTGCATCCATTTGCCGGGCATTTATGTCCATCGCATCGTGCAGGGCGCGCATGAGAAACGCATCGAACAACGCACCGTGAGAAAGGGCTGATCATGGCTTGGGATCGCAACCAAATGGCCGCCCGTGCGGCGCAGGAACTTGAAGACGGCTGGTACGTGAACCTCGGCATCGGCATTCCGACCTTGGTCAGCAACTACATTCCCGAGGGCGTGGAAGTCACCCTTCAATCCGAGAACGGCATGCTGGGCATGGGGCCGTTCCCGACCGAGGACGAGGTCGACCCAGACCTGATCAATGCTGGAAAACAGACCATCACCGAACTGCCGCAGACAGCATATTTCGACAGCGCCCAAAGCTTCGCGATGATTCGCGGTGGCAAAATTGCCATGGCGATTCTTGGCGCAATGGAAGTGGCCGAAAACGGCGATCTGGCCAACTGGATGATCCCCGGAAAACTGGTCAAAGGCATGGGCGGCGCGATGGACTTGGTTGCCGGTGTCGGGCGCGTGGTCGTGGTCATGGATCACACCAACAAGCACGGGGAGTCCAAGCTTTTGAAGGAATGCACGTTGCCCCTAACCGGGAAAGCCGTGGTTGACCGGATCATCACCAACCTCGGTGTGCTGGATGTGGTCGATGGCGGCCTCAAGATTGTGGAATGCGCCGAAGGCGTCAGCGAAGACGAACTGCGCGCCGCCACTGTGGCGACCATTGTCTGACGTCATCCAAAAAGAAGTCGACGGGTCAAAGGGCAGCTATGTCCTGACCCGCGACGGTGCCACGGCGAAACTGACGTTTTCCGTGGTGTCTGCCCATAAGATCATTGTCGATCATACCGAAGTGCCTGCGTCATTGCGTGGAACCGGGGCCGGTGTGGCGTTGTTCCAGAAAATGGTCATGGACGCGCGCATCGCTGGGATTAAGATCGTTCCCCTTTGCCCGTTCGTCAACGCCCAACGGCGCCGCCACCCAGAGTTCGAGGATGTGTTCGACGTATAGCCACGCCCCTGCTGGTCCCTCATGACAGCCCTTCCAGAGCCCCTTTCAGACTGGCTTGACCGGAAGGGTTGGCACCTCCATCCGCATCAACGCCTGATGCTTGAGCGCGCCGATGAGCCTTCTTTGCTGCTTATTGCGCCAACAGGGGGCGGTAAAACTCTGGCCGGGTTCCTGCCCACCCTGGCCGAACTTGGCCCGACCCCGCCCCCCGGGCTGCACACGCTTTATGTCTCACCTTTGAAAGCGCTGGCCGCCGACATCCGGCGCAACCTCTCGGCACCGATCACAGAGGCCGGGATGGCGATCCGGGTTGAGGACCGAACCGGCGACACCTCCTACACCACCAAGCGCCGACAACGGGCCGATCCCCCCCATATCCTGCTGACCACGCCGGAAAGTCTGGCGCTGTTGCTGTCTTATGAGGACGCGCCGCGTATTTTTTCTGGCCTGCAACGCATTGTCGTCGATGAAATCCACGCGCTGGCCGAATCAAAACGCGGGGATCAGCTTTTGCTTGCGCTGGCGCGGTTGCAAACCCTCTGTCCCGGCCTGCGCCGCATTGGTCTGTCGGCTACCGTCGAAGACCCTGCTGCGATGGGGCGGTATCTGGCACGGCATCCCGACCCCTGCCCGATCGTGCTTGCCGACCCGGGCCCGCCCCCTGACATCCGAATGCTGGACTTGCCGGACCCGCCCCCATGGGCCGGTGGCGGCGGGCGCTATGCCATCCCTGCTGTGCTGGCGCAGGTGCGCGCCCACAAGACCACGCTAATCTTTCACAACACCCGGGCGCAGGCCGAGATATTCTTTCATCACCTCTGGCTGCAAAACGTCGACAGCCTGCCGATTGGCATTCATCACGGTGCCCTGTCCCACGACCAACGCACCCGCGTTGAGGCCGCGATGGTGGCTGGCGCATTACGGGCCATTGTCTGCACCGGCAGTCTGGATCTTGGGATCGACTGGGGCGATGTCGATCTGGTGATCCAGATCGGCGCGCCAAAGAACGTCAAACGGTTGGTCCAACGCATCGGCCGCGCCAATCACCGTTACAACGCGCCCTCGAAGGCCCTGCTTGTGCCCGCCAACCGGTTCGAGGTCCTTGAATGCCAAGCCGCGCTGGCTGCTGTCCGCGACTTTGATCTCGACGGCGATCCGCGCGGCCCCGGCCCAAAAGACGTCGTCTGCCAGCACATCTTGATTACCGCCTGCTCTGGTCCGTTCGATGCCGATCAACTATTTGCCGAGATTACCACAGCCGGTCCCTATGCTGATCTCAGCCGCGCCGCCTTCGACGCTTGTCTGAATTTCTGTGCAACTGGTGGCTATGCCTTGCGCAGTTATGACCGCTGGCAACGTTTGGTCCAGCGTCCGGACGGGCAATGGCAGTTGCGCGACCCACGGGCCGCCCGCCAAATCCGGATGAATATCGGAACCATTCAGGACAGTGACACGGTCCAAGTTCGTTTGAAGCATCGCGGCGGCGGCACCCCGCTGGGTCAGGTCGAAGAAAACTTTGCCGCCACTCTTACACCGGGCGACACGTTTTTGATGGGGGGCCAGATCGTGCGATTTGACAGCCTGCGTGAGATGACCCTTCAGGTCACCAAAGACCCCGGGCGCAAGCCCAAACTCGCCACATTCATGGGCACAAAGTTTACCACATCGACCAAGTTATCGGATCGTATTCTGGCCATGTTCCGGCAAGAGGATTGGCCGGAATTGCCCGAGCATACAGCGGAATGGCTGCGGCTTCAGCGGCAGATTTCTCAGCTACCGTGCGCCGACCGACTGCTGATTGAAAGCTTTCCCCATCAGGGCCAGGAACACATCTGCGTGTATGGATTTGCGGGTCGCAACGCGATGCAAACATTGGGACTACTGCTAACCCGCCAAATGGAAACGCAGGGCCTGCATCCGCTTGGATTCGTCGCTACCGACTATGCCCTGCTGATCTGGGGTCTCGACCCGGTGGTGGACGCTGCGGCGCTGTTTCAGGGGTCGGACCTGCGCGACGGCTTCGATGCCTGGTTATCCGGCAACGCCGTCATGAAGCGTACCTTCAAGTCCAGCGCGGTCATTTCCGGCCTGATTGACCGAAAGACGCCCGGCCAGCGCAAGTCAGGCCGACAGGCGACATTTTCTTCCGACATTCTGTACGACACGCTGCAAAAATACGATCCCGACCACCTTTTGCTGCAAATTACCCGCGAAGAGGCGATGCGCGGATTGGTTGATTTTGCCCGGATCGAGGAATTGATCGGCCGGGTGCAGGATCGGATCGATCACGTCGTACTGCCCCGGGTAACGCCGTTGGCGGCGCCGCTCTTCCTTGAAATGGGGCGCGTTCCAGTGAAAGGGTCAGCGCAGGAACGCCTGCTCCGCGAAGAAACGGATCAAATTCTTGCCGCAGCCGGCCTCCACAGGTGAGCCTGCTTGCATCGCAGTTGCGATTCGTGATGTGAACGAAGCATGAACGATTTTGCGATTTCCTTTCACGGCCAAAAGCTGGTGGCACGCCCCTCTGGAACGCTTTGGTGGCCTGATGTTGGACTTCTCTGCGTGTCGGACCTGCACCTGGGCAAAGCCGAACGTATCGCCCGGCGCGGCGGCACAATGCTGCCCCCCTATGAGGGGCACGACACGCTTGCGCGGCTGGAGGTCGAACTGGACGCCACCCAAGCGCGGCATGTGGTCTGCCTTGGCGACAGTTTCGACGACCCCGCCGCTGCAACCGCGTTCCCCAACGACCTGCGAAGCTGGCTGGAGCGTCTTATCTTGGGCCGGACTTGGGTTTGGGTGGAAGGCAATCATGATCCCGGTCCCAACCCGATGCCGGGCAGGCATCTTGCCCAATATGATCTGCACGGGCTGACTTTTCGCCACGAAGCCCGCGTCGGCGCCTCGGGCGAGATTTCAGGGCATTACCACCCAAAAGCGCGCCTGAAACTGCGCGGTACCTCGGTGATCCGGCCTTGTTTTCTGATCGATGACGACCGTGTTATCCTGCCCGCATTCGGAACGTTTACCGGAGGCCTTTTGACCAACTCAGAGGTGTTTCGCCCGCTGATGGGGCCAAAAGCGTTGTCGGTTCTGACCGGGACGGCCTGTCACGCTGTCCCGATGGCGCGGAGCAATGCTGTTCGCACCTAAGCGGTGGTGCAGGCAACCGTGTCAATTCGGTGGCTGGCCTCGCCCGCCCCGGCACCATAGAGTCTCGAAAAATGATTACCGGAGAAACCGATGCAGCGCCCTGACGAATGCAATTCCATGACCGAACTCCGCCAGTTGATTGATCAGATCGACGCCGATCTGGTGGCAGGACTGGCGCGGCGGCAAGCCTGTATCGATCGGGCCATCCAATTGAAACCCGCTGAGGCACTTCCCGCCCGAATTCCCAATCGCGTCGAAGAAGTGGTTGCCAAAGTTCGCGCCAACGCCGATCGCAGCGGTCTGGACGCGGATCTGGCCGAACAGATCTGGCGTGACCTGATCGAGTGGTCAATCACTCGTGAGGATCAAGTACTAGGCGACACCACCAATACCGAATGACCCATTCAGACTGCACGTAAAAAAAGGTCCGGCCCCCAGAAGGGACCGGACCTTTTCTGTTTTTGGCAGAATAGGATCAGGCTGACGGTTCCGGCGTCGCATCGCCGTCAGTTGTCGGCTTCGCCCGCGGCTTGGTCTTCGGAATCGCCGTGATCGACGGGATGTTGTTGCCAGAGGACGAATCGTCCTCATCATCGCCACGGTTCAAAGGCTCGCCCGCCATCACCTTGGTAATCTCAATGCCGGTCAGCGTTTCATATTCCAAAAGCGCGTTGGCCAAGCGGTGATGCTCGTCCGCATGTTCGATCAATATGCGCTTGGCGGTTTCATAGCCCTCATCGACGATCCGGCGCACCTCGGCATCAATCTTGCGCTGAGTTTCAGGTGAAGCGGTACCGCCCGCCTGATAATTGCCCAGATAGGACTGCTGCTCGTTTGCATAGTCGATATGGCCTAGCTCATCCGAGAAGCCGAATTGCTGCACCATGGCCCGAGCAATCCGCGATACTTGTTGAATGTCCGACGCCGCGCCGGAGGTGACGTTCTCTTTGCCGAACACCAGCTCTTCGGCCACTTTACCGCCCATCGCCATGGCGATCTTAGAGGTATATTTGGTGAAGGTCACACTCAGTTGATCGCGCTCTGGCAGCGACATCACGAGACCCAGCGCACGTCCACGCGGGATGATCGTCGCCTTATGGATCGGATCATGTTGCGGCACATAGAGGCCGACAACAGCGTGACCGGCTTCGTGATAGGCCGTCAGCTTTTTCTCATCTTCCGACATGACCATGGAGCGCCGCTCAGAGCCCATCATCACCTTGTCCTTGGCGCTTTCGAAATCCGACATAGTGACAAACCGGCGTCCGATCCGTGCGGCCATCAGGGCGGATTCATTGACCAGATTGGCCAAGTCGGCACCGGAGAAACCTGGGGTACCACGGGCGATGATCCGCAGATCCACATCCGGCCCAAGCGGCACTTTGCGCGAATGCACGCCGAGAATTTTCTCACGGCCCTTGATGTCGGGATTTGGCACTTGAACCTGACGGTCAAACCGGCCCGGACGCAGCAGTGCGGGGTCCAAGACATCAGGACGGTTGGTCGCCGCCACAATGATGATGCCCTCGTTGGCCTCAAAACCATCCATTTCAACCAGCAACTGGTTCAAGGTCTGTTCGCGCTCATCATTGCCGCCGCCATAGCCGACGCCCCGCGACCGACCGACTGCGTCGATCTCATCGATAAAGACGATGCAGGGCGCATTTTTCTTGGCTTGCTCGAACATGTCGCGCACGCGGCTCGCGCCGACACCGACAAACATCTCAACAAAGTCAGAGCCCGAAATCGTAAAGAACGGCACCCCGGCTTCGCCAGCAATGGCACGGGCCAACAGTGTCTTACCGGTCCCCGGAGGTCCGACCAAAAGCGCGCCTTTGGGGATTTTGCCGCCCAAACGACTGAATTTCTGAGGATTGCGAAGAAATTCGACGATTTCTTCCAATTCTTCCTTGGCCTCATCAATCCCGGCAACGTCATCAAACGTCACGCGGCCATGCTTTTCCGTCAGCAGTTTGGCCTTGGATTTCCCAAAGCCCATCGCGCCGCCTTTGCCGCCGCCCTGCATCCGGTTCATGAAGTAAATCCAGACGCCAATCAGCAGCAGAAACGGCAGGAATGTCATCAGCAGGGTGGTGAAGCCGGACTGTTCCTGTGGCCGCGCGCTGACGCTGATATTTTTTTCGATCAGCCGCTCGGTCACTTCGGTGCCCTGAGGAACGATCGTCACATAGTCCTGCCCGTCATTGCCACGGAACAACACTTTTTCGCCATCCAACGTTACGCTGCTGACTTCTTGGTCCTGAACCGCCTGCACAAAATCAGAATAGCTGATCGACCGGGACGACATCGTCGACTGGCCACCGCTGAACAAATTAAACAGGGCTAGAATCAATAGAAACAGCACAACCCAGAAGGCGATATTTCTTGCATTACCCACGAAGGGACTCCTTATTCGATCGGTTGTGCATCACCGCACGTCTTTACTCCAAGATAGACACGACGGCGCGCAGTTCAATGCGTTAACAGCGCGTCACAGATCATCGTCTTGTCCCAGATCAGTTTTGCGTGCCACTCAGACGCTGGGTCGAGCAGCGGACAGGCGGTCACCATACCGTTTTCCCAGATTGCTGGCGAGGCCAAAAGCGCAATACGGTTACGCCCAGACGCCCGCCAATCCGGCCGCAAAGCCAGCCCGGTCTCGCCCAAAGCGGAAATCAGTGGCGGTGGGCCTGCGGAGGCCGGCCCCTCAACCTGCCAGCGGCCATCCCATAAACCGGGCGCCCGAAGACTATGCCGGGCCGCAGCCGACGGCTCGCGCTGAATGCGAAGCAGCCCTTGCCGCACCCCCACCAAGCATCCATGCAAACTGGTGCGTCGTCCCGCCATTGCGGCGATCTCAGCGGATCTTAGGGTTTTCAGGCGCGGACGATAGGATTGCGACGCCACCCGGCACAAGGCCATGGACAGCAATCGCCATCTGGTCTCGTCCTCCAACTCGGCGAAAGACCGGGCCGGGAACACAATGTCGCCGTCCTCGATATCGAGAAGCGTCAGCGCCGCCTCATAAGCCACCCGCCGTAACACCCGGCTGGCGGCGGACATCCGCTCGGCGGTGTCGGCCAACCGATCCGCCCCCAATCCATGCTGATCCTGACGAGACAACAGGTCGCGCATCTTGACCCGGTCAAAGCGCAGATCGCCGTTCGACGGATCCTCGGCCCAGACCAAGGACCGGCGTCGCAAAACATCGCGTAACGCCTCGCGTCGCACGTCCAAAAGCGGACGCAGCCAAATCACGCCTGAGGGATCTGGGCGAACAACCGCCATCCCAGATAAGCCATCCACACCCGAGCCGCGCGCAAGCCGCATCAGGACCGTTTCGGCTTGATCGTCACGGGTATGGCCAAGGCAGATATGGTCAATGCCTACGTCCAAAGCCCAGCCCGCCAGAAGCGACTGACGCGCCATTCGGGCTTCGGCTTGCAGGTTGCCCTGCCCGGTATAACCGGTCCAAAGCAGCGTGCTGTGCGGCACGCCAAGACGGCCACACACAGCCGCAACCTGCGTCGCTTCGGCGGCTGATTCCGGGCGAAGCCCATGGTCGACGGTAGCGGCATATAACTCCGCCCCCGTCGTCTCGGCCCAATCGCGCAGCATTACCAGAAGCGCGAGGGAATCTCCGCCCCCGGACACCGCGACACCGATACGAGCGCCGGGCAGGCACGAAACCGCCCCTGCCATCGCCTCTGCAAGCGCCGCCTCAGGCGTCACGGACAGGTGAGCCCCGCAAGCGAGGTCTGAGCGTTGGTCGCAGCGGTGGTCCCCGGAAACTGGGCGCTGACCTGCCCAAGCGTGATGCAGGCTTCTGGCACCTGCTTCAATTCGGACAGGGTCAAGCCAAGATTATACAGGGCTTCGGCGGCCAGTCCGGGGTCAGACTGTTCCGCTTGGGTATAGCTTTCCAGATAGGCGCGCCCGGCATTACCCAGATCGCCCAGTTTATTCAGAGCCTTGCCGCGATAAAGATGCGCTTCGGCGGACAATGGGCTGCGCGGATAGGTGTCGACAAATTGGTTTAGGGCCGCAAAGGCATCGGCGGGCGTCCCGCTTTGGCTTAGCTCCATGGCACGGTCGAAATCAGCCTGTTCGCCCACGGCAAGTTCCGGGGTCGGCTCGGGCATGGGAATCGGCGTGCTGGGCATCGGAAAACCGCCACCAAGGGCCTCGGTGCGCCCCAGATTGCCCAGATCGCCCCCCTCAAGCTCGGTCACCCGAAAATTCAGGTCATCCAGCCGATTGGTGCCGTCTTCCACGATCTTGCGAATGCGAAATTCCAGTTCTTCGGTCTTGGCCGTCAAGCGGCGCAATTCCTTTTCAAGACCATCCACCCGTTCCAGCGGGGCGGCGGACTGCGTCGCGGTCATACCGCTGCCCGTGGTCGACAATTCCCGGCGCAAATTTTGCAATTCCACCGACATTACGGTCATCTGCTGGCGGATGTCGGCCAGCGTCGCGGTGCGGTCCTGCCCAAGCGCAGGACCAGACAGAGTCAGAACGATCGCGGCAATGCCACCGCGGATCCAGCGGTCAGATCGGATCATACACCGGCCCCCCCACCGGCAAGGACGGTCACTGCCCGGCGGTTCTGGGCATAGCAGGCCTCATCCGAACACACCTCGATGGGGCGTTCCTTACCAAATGTGACGGTGCGGATGCGGTTCGGCGATACCCCCTGCGCAATCAGGAAGTCCTGCACAGAACTGGCGCGACGCGCGCCAAGGGCGAGGTTGTATTCGCGCGTGCCCTGCTCATCGGCATGACCTTCGATCACCGCCGAATACGAGGCGTTGTTCATCAGCCAACGCGCTTGTTCGGTCAGGGTCGCCCGCGCCGCTGCGGTCAGGCTGCTTTCATCAACGGGAAATAGGATCCGGTCCCCGACAGACTGCTGAAAGTAGGCCACAGAGGTCGGGTCATTGACCCCGCCGGACATTCCGGCCCCCGCGCCGCCGGACAGACCATCCACGGCCGCGCCGCTGCCGTTGCGGTTAGACGCACACCCCGCCACGAGCAGAACCATGCAGAGGGCAAAAAGGCGAACAATCGGTGTCATCTTGAATTCCTGATTACTGGTGCCCGAAAGGTATCAGCCCTGCGCGCAGTTTGAAATGGCGGATCATGGCAGCAAGGGCGACCATGCTGGGTCAGACGCCGCCTCAGGCGTCGGAACCCGGGCCAGATTACGGCCAGTGATATCCACCGAATACAGCGATGAGCCCCCACTGGCCCCCGCCGTCTCACGTGAGAACATCACGACCCGGCCATTCGGCGCCCAGCTTGGGCCTTCATCTAGGAACGAGGCGGTCAACAGACGCTCTTCGCTGCCATCGATCCGCATCACACCGATATGGAACCGGCCCTGATTCTGTTTGGTGAAGGCCACCAAATCCCCACGCGGCGACCAGACCGGCGTGCCATAGCGGCCTTGGCCGAAACTGATGCGCGTCGCCTCACCGCCCGTGGCCGGCATGATATACAATTGCTGACTGCCCGACCGGTCACTTTCAAACACGATCTGACGGCCATCTGGCGAATAGCTGGGGGCGGTTTCAATGGATGGGGCCGATGTCAGGCGGGTGCGCTTTCCAGATGCAAGATCAAGCGTGTAAAGATCGGTGTTGCCACCATCGCTCAGCGAAAACAGCACGGTCCGCCCATCTGGCGAAAACCGTGGCGAGAACGTCATCTGCCCCGGCTGATCATCCAGAGACCGTTGTTGTAAAGTGGCGGTGTCCAGAATGCGGATACGCGGAAAGCCACTGGCGTAAGAGGTGTACAAGACCTGATCCCCGGTCGCCGAAATGCGCGGTGCCAGCACCAGATCATCGCTATTGGTCAGATAGCTGACATTGGCGCCATCATAATCCATCACCGCGAGTCGCTTCAGCCGGGCATTCTTGGGGCCGCTTTCGGACACGAACACGACACGACTGTCGAAATAGGGCCCCTCACCGGTGATCCGACTATAGACCTGATCGGCCACCTTGTGCCCAAGACGCCGTGTGCTTGCCGCCGATCCCCCGAATTGCAGACCATCCCCCATCTGATTTTCCGAGAAAATGTCGAACAGACGAAACTTGACGCTGACCCGGTCGCCGGATTTCGACACCTCGCCCGTGACCAGTGCCTGCGCATTGATCGCCTTCCAATCTGCGTACTGAACCGGGCTGTCGAAGCTGGTAATCGGCGAGATGAACGCATTCGGCGAAATGGTGCGAAACAGCCCCGAACGCTCCAGATCATCGGCCACCACTTGCGCGACCTGTTTTGCCAGTTCGGGCGAGGCCCCTGCGCCAACCAGAAATGGCGCAATTGCGATCGGCAGCGGTTCAATCACCCCTTCGGTGATTTCGATTCGCAGCGGGCCACCACTGGATTGCGCCACGGCCCTATCCGAGGTCAGGCCCAAGGCAAAAAGCGCGGCAATCAGGGTGGCCGTCAAGCGGAGCTGGATCATTTACGCCTCATAATGTCTGGGTTGAAGGTCATCTCAATTTCACGCCATTGGTCGTATTTTTCCCGCGGCAAGGAATAGCCTTCCCCGGCGCAGCGTAGAATGGCACGGCGCGCCGTATCAAATGCTTGTTGCGCCGCAGCTTGCCCGCCCCCGTCAAAAGACACCATCCGCAAATTCGATGGTTGCCCATCGAGGGTCATGGACATGCCAACCACGACGGTCACCTTCGAGGCATCCGTCGACAGGGCGGAAAAGTTCCAGCATTGGCTGACCGCAAGACGCAACCCGTCGCGATCCCCTTGGGTCAGGGGTGGTCCTGACGACGTGGCTTGCGGCGTCGCAGATTCTGTTGGGGCAGCAAGCGCCTCGGCCAGAGCGGCGGACACCGAATCCTGCACATCAACCGGCTCCGATGGGGTCGGCTCAGGGGGCGTCGGCTTTGGAGGCGTGGGTTCAGGCGGGCTTGGTTCTGCCACCGCCACCTTTTCTGGTGCGGGTGCGGGCGGTGTCGGCTCAGGGGGCTGCGGCTGAACCACCGGCGCCGGTCTCTCTGGCCGCTGTGGCGGACGGCGGACCGTGTCCGGCGCCAGACTGGGCTGCAGACTGGCTTGATCAGACGTGTCGGTGGCTTCCGTCACGATCTGGGGTGCGGCAGCTTTAGGGGCCTGCGCCGCCTGCTCGGGCTGCGGAGGAACCACTGCCGTGGTTTCAGGACGTTTCTGAACCGCCTCTTGGCGGACATCGCCGACCGGAACATCCTTCGGCGGCGCCGGTTGCGGCACCGGGGCGACACGATCAACGCGAGGTGGCGGTGGGGCCGATTCGACGGCGGGCGGCTGCGGGGATGGGGCTTGCGGCGCCGGATCGGGCCGACTGACTGGTGCCACCGATGCCTGGGGCGGAGTTGGCGCCACAGATGGCAGCGCGGCCAACGTGTCCCGCGGCTGCGGCGCCTGTGGCGGCGCCGCACTGCTGACCACGGGCAAATCCGCCGACGAAATCAGCGAAACAGAAACGCTTTGTGGGGCCATCGTCTCGCTGTCGTGCATGAACGGCCACCCGACCACCGCAAACAGCAAGAGTACCCCGTGGCCGCCCGCCGAGATTTTGAATCCGGTGTCCAAAATTTCCCGCCTATTGTCCGGCGACGCCGCCGAAGCTCGGCCCGCCCGGATCAGTCACCAATCCGATTTTCGTGAATCCTGCCGCGTTCAGCGCGCCCATCACTTGCATCACCCGCTCATAAGGAATGGCCCCGTCGGCCCGCAGATATAGTTGGTCATTGTCGCGTTCCGCAGCAATGGCTTGCAGGCGCGGGATCAGTGCATCGGTCTCGATCACTGTGGTCTGAATCAGCACACTCCCATCGGTAGCCAGCGTGATGGTCAGGGGGTCTTCCTCATCCAGAGGCAACGGCGTGGCGGCGGTTTCGGGCAATTCAATGGGAACGCCCACTGTCAGCAACGGTGCCGCCACCATAAAGATAATCAGCAACACCAGCATCACATCCACGAAGGGCGTGACGTTGATCTCACTCATGGGCACCGCCACACGGCTGCGCCGACGGCGGCCGCGGCGCTGACTGGGTTGACCCGAAGGCGTGACAGAAGCCCCCATCTCAGTCGTCCGACTCGCGCGACAACAGGGTCGCGAATTCGTCTGCAAAGACCTCGTAACCGCCAACGATCTTTCCGCTGTCAGCGCTGAGCTTGTTGTAGAAAATCACCGCAGGAATCGCCGCCAACAGACCAAGCCCCGTCGCCAAAAGCGCCTCGGAAATCCCCGGTGCAACCACCGCAAGAGAGGTATTCTGCTGCTGCGCGATCTCTTCGAAACTGTTCATAATCCCCCAGACGGTCCCAAACAGCCCGATGAACGGCGCTGTGGACCCCACCGTGGCGAGGAAGGGCAGCCCGCCATTCAAACGCTCTGATTCGCGGGCGATAGCCACATCCATGCTGCGGTCGATCCGCGCCGTGGCCCCGGGAATCATCGCCCCGGAATCGCGGTGAGACCGGTGCCATTCGGTCATTCCGGCCGCAAAAATCCGCTCTGGCGCGGTCTTAGGATTGACCCCAACTTCCGAAAACAGCCCATCCAGCGGCTCACCGGACCAAAACGCCTTGTCAAAGCGCGCAGCAGCACGGCGAGCGGCCCGAAATGCGATGTGTTTTTGAATGATAATGGCCCAGCCCCAGACCGACGCCGCCATCAGCAGAAGCATCACCAGCTTCACGGTAAAGGTGGCGCGTGCAAACAGCGCCAGAAGGGAAAAATCGATCGGTTCCATGACTATGCCTGTATGACCGGCGGCGCGCTGACCGCTCTTGATTACGCGCCAGTTTACCGCAAAGCAAAAGCTTTGACCATGACAAGCGCGTTACTGTGTAAGTGATTGAAGTTTATTAGATACTTCCGCCGGAATGCGGGTCGGTCGGCCGCTTTCGGTCAGGCAGACCAATGTCACCTCAGCAACCACCAAAACGGTGGCATCACGGCGGACCGTCTGGGCCAATCCAACGCGGGCACCGCCCACTGTCGTGATCTGGGTCTGGACGCAAAGCAGGTCGTCAAACCGGGCCGGCTGAAGATAGTCCACCGAGACGGCGCGCACGGCAAACACGGTGTCAAAATCGCGCTTCAGGGCGACTTGATCGACCCCCAGCGTGCGGATAAATTCGGACCGCGCCCGTTCGATGAACTTCAGGTAATTGGCATAATAGACGATGCCCGCCAGATCGGTGTCCTCAAAATAGACCCGAAGCTGAAACTCATGCATTTGCAAGGACCTGAACCCGCGCAAACAACCGAAGCGCATGCGCCTCGTCCTGACTGGCGACAGGCAGGACCGGATCATAGGCTGCCCGGATCAGGGCCGCGATATCCGGGTCAACCTGCAAGACGCCATCGATGTAATCCACCGGCAAAGTCGTTCGAAACGCACTGTCCGACCAACAGGTGATCGCCTGTACCATTTGTGACAGCGCAAGCGCGTCCGCCGGAACTTCGGCCAGATGCCCATCGATCCGCAGGAACACCATGCACGCCATGATCGCACCGGCGTCGTCAAACCGGAAAATCCGGTATTGGTTTGCATCCGCCTCAATCAATCGCGCGGTCAGAGGGACAATGTCCGGCACCAATTTGACCAGATGCGGCGTGTCTGCCAACTCGGCCCAGTCTGCCACAAAGAAGATCATCAAATTCGCGCCGAGATCCTGATCAACCTCAGTCATCTCATGATTTGCCAAGCCGGCAACCGTTACCACCGCCTGTTTGACGATGGTGAGCGTGTCATCGGTCACACCGAACACGACCGGCGCAAGCGGCCGCCCCCATCGAGCGAAGGCATACTGACCGTCGGCGCGGCGGAACAGGTCGGTGATTTGATCAGGCGATAGGGACATATTCGCGTTATGGCGAAGCTGCCAACGCGCTGCAAGAGGGTGCACCGGCTTGGCGCAAGCCTAGCCGCCGATCCTGCGCGCTTCCGCCCGGATGGCCGCAATTACCCCAGCGACATCGGTGAAATCCGCGGTCTCATTCACCGATAGGGTCAAGTCAGGAGCCGGGATGAAATCTTGCCCATCCAGAAGATAGACAACCGCCTGCGGGAACGGCGCCATGCCCGTCGGCCCGATGCCGGTGACAAAGTTCAGGATCGCCAGAACGTCCGCTGCGCCATCGCCATTCAGGTCTACAATGTCCAACGATTGCACCCCATCGAAGGCCCATTCCGACATCAGCGGCGCGGCCGGAAGCTGACCGATCATCGTACCGGACTGATCCGTCAGGACAAACTCTGCCCTGGGCGGGGAGGCCTGCCAATCGGGCAGGATTTGCAAGACGGCGGGCGCTGCTCCGGCCATTTGCACGGCCACCTCTGCCAGAGGCGGACTTGCCAATGCGGCACTTGTCGTCAGCATTACCGCAATCCCCGTGCAACTGGGCCACACTAGGCCTCGAATAGACATCCGTGAACTCCGATCTGTGTCGCGGTGAGGGCCAGAATGCTGCCAGCGGACATCGCGGGTAAGATGCGGCGGGACAACCCTGTCCATTCGCCCGCGACGATTAGGGGCTGTTCGCCTAAACCCCGGTCACCTCTTCAAAAAGTTCAAGTTCTGGAGGGCCGTCATACAGGTCTTTTGACGCCCCTGCCCCCGCATGGGCCTGACGGAACGCTTCGGATTTGGTCCAGTTCCGAAACGCCGCCTCACTGTCCCAAGTGGTGTGCGATGCGTAAATGCGGCAGGTGTCGCGCACAGGACCGGCCAGCAGATGAAATGCCACGAAACCCGGCACATCGGCCAAGAGGCTATCACGGTTTTTCCATAGGGTTTCAAAGGCGTCTTCTTGTCCGAGTTTGACCTTGAAGCGGTTCATCGTCAGGTACATCGTGGGGCGTCTCCTGTTGGCGTGGCTTAGGTTTAGCCCAGTTGTTCACAAAGGAAAACGGCGCAGATCATGGGCGTCGGAAAGGGCCGCGCCCGGGACTGGCATTTCCGGCGGTTTCACGTCACAAGTGGCGCAGGCCAGCACAGAGGTTTCAAATGCAGCTTTTTGTCGGCCTGGGAAACCCGGGCGCTAAATATCTCAAAAACCGACACAATATCGGGTTCATGGCGGTGGACCGCCTTGCGGAGGATCACCGGTTCGCGCCATGGCGGTCAAAGTTTCAGGGCCAGATCACCGAAGGGATGCTTGGCGGCGTCAAAGTTCTGCTGCTGAAGCCGGAAACGTTTATGAACTTGTCCGGGCAATCGGTCGGCGAGGCCATGCGATTTTACAAGCTAACCCCAGACGATATCACGGTTTTCCACGACGAGCTGGATCTGGCACCGGGCAAGTGCCGCCTGAAAACCGGTGGTGGCCATGCCGGCCACAATGGGCTGCGATCGATTCACGCCCATATCGGCGAGACTTATCACCGGGTCCGTCTGGGCATTGGCCACCCGGGCCACAAGGACAAGGTTTCCCCCTATGTTCTTGGCGACTTTGCCAAATCTGACGCCGATTGGCTGGATGATTTGCTGCGCGGCATTAGCGACGGCGCGTCGGAACTGGCCAAAGGCGCAGGCCCGAAATTCCTGAATGCAGTGGCCTTGCGGGTTGCGCCGCCGCGATCGTCCACGACCGTCAAGCCCGCAGCCAAGCCCGCAGAGACAGCGGCAAAGACCGAAGAAAATTCGCCCGAACAACAGCTTAGCCCGATTCAAAAACTTGCGGCGCGGTTTCGCTGACCCCCAGAAAAGGACACGGCATGGACAAGTACCCTTCTGAAAACGTTCTTGGCCTGCCGCTGGCCCCCTGTTCGCACGATCCGGTCACCGGATTTTTCCGCAATGGCTGTTGCGACAGCAGCGCGGCAGATCGGGGTAGCCACACGGTCTGCGCGGTGGTGACCGCAGAATTTCTGGCTTTTTCCAAATACTTGGGCAATGACCTCAGCACCCCGCGCCCGGAGTTTGGCTTCACGGGCTTGCGCGATGGCGATCAGTGGTGCCTGTGCGCCGCGCGATTCTTGCAGGCGCATGAGGAAGGTGTGGCCCCGTTTGTCCGCTTGTCCGCAACCCATCGGGCCGCGCTGGATGTGGTGCCGCTGGAGATTTTGCAGTCCTACGCCGTGCCTGAATCCTGAGGCCGAGCGGTCGTCGGACAATCGTCGGACTTTTATCGGACTTTCGTCGGACCGATTTGCGGACCAATGTGCGGGCCTCTGATCAGTGGGACCGTGCAGCACGTCCCTCGCCCGCGCCGTTTACCAGCAGCGTGCTGACCCGCCGGATCATCGCCGCCAATATAGGCCGCAGTTGGTGCCGATTACGGGCGGTCATGATCGAAGTTGGGGGTGGGCTATCGCCTGCCAGAGGCCGCGATCGCTGACACGACCCGGCATATGCGGGACGGCGGCCAGATCACGCGCTGATCTGGCCGCCGTCGGGGCAATGTCGGGGCGCCTTAAGCGCCGGTGTTCATATCCAGACCAAGCGCTTTGGCGACGGTGAAGATGTCTTTGTCGCCACGGCCGCACATGTTCATGCAGATCAGGTGATCCTTAGGCAGTTCGGGCGCGATTTTCAGGACATGCGCCAGCGCGTGGGAAGGTTCCAGCGCCGGAATGATGCCTTCTAGCGCACAGCAGACTTGGAACGCGTCCAGCGCCTCTTTGTCGGTGATCGACACATATTTGGCGCGGCCAATTTCGTGCAGCCATGCGTGTTCCGGGCCGATGCCGGGATAATCCAGACCCGCAGAGATCGAGTGCCCTTCGAGGATCTGACCATCGTCATCCTGAAGCAGATAGGTGCGGTTGCCATGCAGCACGCCGGGGCGACCGCCGGTCAACGAGGCGCAATGCTCCATCTTGGCGTTGACGCCGTGGCCACCGGCCTCGACCCCGATCACCGCGACCTCTTTATCGTCAAGGAACGGATAGAACAGACCCATGGCGTTCGAACCACCGCCGATGGCCGCAATCACCGTATCGGGCAGACGGCCTTCTTGGGCCTGCATCTGCTCTTTGGCTTCCTTGCCGATGATCGACTGGAAATCGCGGACCATGGCCGGATAGGGGTGCGGCCCCGCCACGGTGCCAATGCAATAGAAGGTATCGCGGACATTGGTCACCCAGTCGCGCAGGGCGTCGTTCATGGCGTCCTTGAGGGTACCGCGCCCAGAGGTCACCGGGATCACTTCGGCCCCCAGCAGGCGCATGCGGAAAACGTTGGGCGATTGCCGCTCAACATCATGCGCGCCCATATAGACGATGCATTTCAGGCCGAACTTGGCACAGACCGTCGCCGTGGCCACGCCGTGCTGCCCGGCCCCGGTTTCGGCGATGATCCGGGTCTTGCCCATGCGCATCGCCAGCAGGATCTGCCCCAGCACGTTGTTGATCTTATGGGCGCCGGTGTGGTTCAGCTCGTCGCGCTTGAGATAGATTTTCGCGCCGCCGCAATGGTCGGTCAGGCGTTCCGCGAAATACAGCGGGCTGGGCCGGCCGACATAATTGGTCCACAGATCATCCATCTGCGCCCAGAAGCTGTCATCGGTCTTGGCGTGCTCGTACTGGGCCTCAAGCTCCAGGATCAGGGGCATGAGGGTTTCCGACACGAAACGTCCGCCGAAATCGCCAAAGCGGCCGTTCTCGTCGGGTCCGGTCATGAAGCTGTTAAAAAGGTCTTCCGGCATGGCGTGCTCCCCCTAAGGTCTGACGTCCGCATGTAAGGCCTAAGGGCGGGACGGTAAAGTAGGTGCGGTGAATGAACCGGGGGTCAGGCCCGTGCGGCGGCGATGAAAGCCGCGATCCGGTCCGGGTCTTTCAGGCCGGGGGCAGCTTCGACGCCCGAGGACACATCGACTTGCCGCGCACCGGTCAGGCGGACCGCTTCGGCGACGTTGTCTGGGGTCAGGCCACCGGCCAACATCCAAGGCACGGTCCAGTCGCGGCCCGCGATCAGGCGCCAATCAAAGGCCAGACCGTTGCCACCCGGAAGCGGCGCGCCCTTGGGCGGCTTGGCATCAATCAGAAGCATGTCAGCGACGGCGGCATAGGTGTCGATGGCGGGCAGATCTGCGGCCGAGGCCACCCCCACCGCCTTCATCACCGGCAGGCCATAGCGGGTCCGCAATTCAGTGACGCGGGCGGGTGATTCGTGGCCGTGCAGTTGCAGCATGTCCAGCGGCACGGTGTCGATCAACTGGTCCAGAAAGGCGTCATCGGCATCGACGGTCAAGGCGACCTTGGCGATGCCGGGGGCCACGTCCACCGCCAGATCGCGCGCCACCTCAAGCCCGACATGGCGCGGCGACTTGGCGAAAAACACCAGCCCGACATAGCCTGCGCCTGCAGCAACGGCCGCAGCCAAATCCGCAGGCCGGGTCAGACCGCATATCTTGACGCGGACCTTCGCAACGGGGCTTGAAACGATTCTAACGGGCAGTGTGACCATCTTCCAGCAGGGCAAGAACGTCGTCCTTGCCATCGTTCCGGTCAGATTTCAGCTTTTTGACTTCGGTGGCCAGAACCGCCTTTTCGCGGCGGTTCACGACGGCTTCGCGGCGGTGCTTATGTTCGCGCATCCATTCCCAGAAGAAGCCCAGCAACAGTCCAACCACGATCCCGCCGAACACCACGAGGTAGATCGGCAGCGTGATCTGAAGGTTGAAGCCGGTGAAGGGCACGAATTCATCGGGCAGCAATGTCAGGGTCACCGCGCCGCGATTGGCGAAGCCGATGACGACCAGACAGAGGCCGATCAATCCGAGAATAAGATACTTGATGGTCCGCATGGGGCCCCCTTGGATGCCGTTCAGGAGTTGCCGTTCAGGCGATCCCGGAGCAATTTACCGGTCTTGAAGAACGGAACGTGTTTTTCTTCAACCGCAACCGAGTCGCCGGTCCGCGGGTTCCGTCCCACTCTGGAGTCCCGCTTCTTCACGGAAAAGGCCCCAAATCCGCGCAGTTCGACCCGGTCGCCCCGCGCCATCGCTTCGATGATTTCCTCGAAGATGCAATTCACGATGCGTTCCACATCGCGTTGATACAAATGCGGGTTTTCGTCGGCGATTTTTTGTATCAGTTCCGATCGGATCATTGCCGTGTTCCCTGTTCCGTCTGGTCGCCTGATCGACGGCGAGTTGGGCTCAACCTATATCGAACCTCACCGATTTGAGAAGACGTTTCCTTTGGGAATCCGCAGGAAACCGGGGCTAAATCCCTGATAATGAGCGGGAATACACCTAAAAGGTCCAAACATTGCGCGTTTTTGTGCGGTCTGGGGGCCGGAAGACGCTGCGCCGCCTGCCCCTGATTCGGAAAAGGGCGCGCCGACATATGCCGGCGCGCCCCCTATCAGTTTCCGGAATGATCCGGGATTATTCGTCGCCTTTCAGCGCCGCTCCCAGGATGTCGCCCAAGGACGCACCGCTGGCGGAGGAGCCATACTGTTCGACGGCTTCTTTCTCTTCCGCAATCTCGCGGGCCTTGATCGACAGACCCAAACGGCGGGTCTTGGGGTCGAGGTTGGTGACGCGAACGTCGACCTTGTCACCCTTTTGGAACCGCTCAGGGCGCTGTTCTGCCCGGTCACGGCTGAGGTCAGAGCGGCGGATGAAGGATTTCATGCCTTCATATTCCACTTCGACGCCACCATCTTCGATCGCGGTGACTTCAACAGTGATGATCGCGCCACGCTTGACGCCCGAGACGACCTCGGCAAACGGATCGCCACCCAGAGCCTTGATCGAGAGCGAGATACGCTCTTTCTCGGCATCGATCTCGGTAACCTGCGCCTTGACGATATCGCCCTTGCGGTAGTTGCCGATGACGTCCTCGCCACGACCTTCCCAGGTCAGGTCCGACAGGTGAACCATGCCGTCGATGTCGTCGTCGAGGCCAATGAACAGACCGAATTCGGTGATGTTCTTGACTTCGCCTTCGACTTCGGTGCCGACCGGGAACTTCTCTTCGAACACTTCCCATGGGTTGCGCATGGTCTGCTTGAGACCAAGGCTGACCCGACGCTTGGCCGTGTCGATTTCCAGCACCATGACTTCAACCTCTTGCGAGGTGGAGACGATCTTGCCGGGGTGGACGTTCTTTTTGGTCCAGGACATTTCCGAGACGTGTACCAAGCCTTCGACACCCGGCTCCAGCTCCACGAAGGCGCCGTAATCGGTGATGTTGGTGACGCGGCCGGAATGCACCGATTCCAGCGGGAACTTGGCTTCCACGGATTCCCAAGGATCGGCCTGCAGTTGCTTCATGCCAAGGCTGATACGGTGGGTTTCTTTGTTGACCTTGATAACCTGAACTTTGACGGTCTCGCCAATTGCCAGGATCTCGGACGGGTGGTTGACCCGGCGCCAAGCCATATCGGTGACGTGCAGCAGACCATCAACACCGCCGAGGTCCACGAAGGCCCCGTATTCAGTGATGTTCTTGACCACACCGTCAACGGCATCGCCTTCGGTCAGCTTGCCGATGACTTCAGCGCGCTGCTCGGCACGGGACTCTTCGAGGATCGCGCGACGCGAGACCACGATGTTGCCACGGCGGCGATCCATCTTGAGGATCTGGAACGGCTGCTTAAGACCCATCAATGGGCCAGCATCGCGCACGGGGCGCACGTCAACCTGAGAGCCGGGCAGGAACGCAACCGCGCCGCCCAGATCGACAGTGAAGCCGCCTTTGACCCGACCGAAGATCGCGCCATCGACACGCAGCTCGTCGGCATAAGCCTTTTCGAGACGGTCCCAAGCTTCTTCGCGACGCGCCATTTCACGGCTGATAACCGCTTCGCCACGCGAGTTTTCGACCTGACGGAGGAACACCTCCACCTCGTCGCCAACTGCGATTTCCGCGTTTTCGCCGGGATTCGCAAATTCTTTAAGATCGATGCGGCCTTCCATCTTGTAGCCGACATCGATGATGGCCTGACCTGCTTCAATAGCGATCACGCGGCCTTTGACAACGGACCCTTCGTCAGGGGTGTCAATTTCGAAGCTTTCTTCAAGGAGGGCTTCGAATTCCTCCATAGATGTGTTGTTTGCCATTACGGTCAACGGGTTCCTTAGCTTTTTGCGTTTACTGGCCAGGCGGTTGTCTCCGCCGGTCTTGGTTTGGTCTTGGGTCGGGTGCAGCAGAGATCCGCAAATGACACAAAGGGCCGGTGATTAATCCCGACCCTGCTTCAATGCCTTTGCGACGGCTGCAACCGCTCTTTCGACGGCTGCTTCTATAGCGAGATTGGTCGTGTCGAGCAAGAGGGCATCGTCAGCGGCGCACAACGGCGCGGTGGCGCGGGCGCTGTCGCGGGCATCGCGGGCCTGCAGGTCGCTCAGGACCGCGGCGACGGTCAAAGCCGGGTCGGTGACGGACAGTTCGGCAAAGCGGCGGCCTGCCCGCACCTGATCCGAGGCGGTGACATAGAGCTTCACCTCGGCCTCGGGGCAAATCACGGTGCCGATATCGCGGCCATCCAGAATGGCGCCACCGGCCCGGCGGGCAAAGCGCCGCTGGAAATCCACCAAGGCGGCGCGGACATCCGGCAGTGCTGCGACCATGGAGGCCGCCTGCCCGGCTGCGGCGCTGCGCAGGTCGGTGCGGGCCAGATCATCCGGGGTTAGCGATTGCGCGGCGGCCAAGGGCGCCATGCCATCCGCGACCTTGGCGCCGGTGGCCCGGTACAGCAGCCCGGTATCGAGATGGGCAAAGCCGAAATGCCGGGCCAGTTCGCGCGACACGGTGCCTTTGCCAGCGGCGGCGGGTCCATCAATGGCGACGGTAAAGATCATCAGGCCCCCAGCGCGATCATGCCGGAACGCGATCCGCGTCGGCGCTGAACTGGGCGCCAAGATCGGTCATCAGTGTCTCGAAGATCGGGAAGGATGTGGTGATTGCCCCGGCATCGTCCACCGTCACCGGCTGCACCGTGGTCATGCCCAGCACCAGAAAGGACATGGCGATCCGGTGATCCAAATGAGTGGCGCACGTGGCCCCGCCCGGCACACCGCCCGACCCCAGTCCGTGCACGATCAGGGTGTCCTCGTCTTCTTCGATGCGCACGCCGCAAGCCTCTAGCCCGCGCGCCATCGCATCGATCCGGTCGCTTTCCTTGACCCGCAATTCCTTGACGCCGCGCATCACCGTGGTGCCGGTGGCATTGGCGGCGACCACGGCCAGAATGGGGTATTCGTCGATCATCGATGGGGCGCGTTCGGGCGGAACCTCGATCCCTTGCATATTGTCCGAGAAGCGAGCGCGCAGATCGGCGACCGGCTCGCCGCCCTCAAGGCGCTCATTCTCATAGGTCAGGTCGGCGCCCATGTCCCGTAGGGTCGTGAACAGGCCTGCCCGGGTTGGGTTCAGGCCGATATTCGGGATCAACACGTCCGAGCCTTCGACGATCAGCGCGGCGCAAACCGGGAAAGCCGCCGAGCTGGGATCGCGCGGCACCGCGATGGTCTGGGCGACAAGTTCCGGCTGGCCGGTCAGGGTGATGACCCGGCCTTCAGGCGTGACCTCGGTGGTGATTTCGGCCCCGAAGCCCGCCAGCATCCGCTCGGAATGATCGCGGGTCGCTTCGGCCTCGATCACCACAGTTTGGCCGGGGGCGTTGAGCCCGGCCAGCAAGACCGCGGATTTGACCTGCGCCGAGGGCATCGGCGTGGCATAGCGCACCGGCACCGGCTGGGCCGCGCCGACGATGGTCATGGGCAGACGCCCGCCCTTACGGCCATAGCTGGCCGCGCCGAACAGGGAAATCGGATCCGTGACCCGGCCCATTGGTCGACCGTTGAGCGAGGCATCCCCGGTGAAGGTGGCGGTGATCGGCGTGGTGGCCATCGCCCCCATGATCAGCCGAACCCCGGTGCCCGAATTGCCGCAATCGATGACCCGGTCCGGTTCGGCGAAACCGCCGACGCCGACACCGTGGATTGACCACGCGCCCTCACTGTGGCGGGTGACCTCGGCGCCAAAGGCCCGCATGGCGCTGGCGGTGTCGAGCACATCCTGACCTTCCAGCAGGCCGGTCACGCGGGTTTCCCCCACCGACAGGGCGCCCAAAATCAGCGACCGGTGCGAGATCGACTTGTCGCCGGGAATGGCGGCGGTGCCGGTCAGCGGGCCGGCGCGGCGCGAGGTCAGGGGGCGGGCGGGTCCATGAGCAGACATCTGGCGTCCTTTGGCTGAAGGGGGCTGGGCGTAGCGGGGCCGAACGGGGTCGCAGACGGTCTAGACAATCGCAGCCGTCGGGTCCAGCGCCGGATGCGGCCCCGACGCGCCGGGTGCTTAGCGGCGCTGGAAGGTCAGATAATGCGGCACCCGGCCTTCGCGCAGCGCCTTTTGTTCATAGCGGGTCGGGGTCCAGTCGGACCACGGCTTGCGCCAATCCTCCGGCCCTTCGGCCAGCCAATCGAAATCGGGATGCGGCATCAGCTCTTCCAGCGTCTGGCGGACGTAATCGGGAATGTCGGTGGCCACCCGGAAAATCGCGCCGGGTTTCAGCACCCGGGCCAGCGGGTCCAGATGCTCGCGGGTGACAAAGCGGCGGCGATGGTGCCGCTTTTTCGGCCACGGATCGGGATAGAGCAGAAAGGCCCGGTCGATCGACGCATCTGGCAGCACATCGAAGAGGTCGCGCACATCGCCGGGATGCACCGCGATATTGGTAAGCCCGGCGCGGCGGATCTTGGTCAGCAGCATCGCCACGGCATTGACGAAGGGCTCGCAGCCGATCAGGCGGACGTCCGGGTTCAGGCCAGCCTGATGCGCCAGATGTTCGCCGCCGCCAAAGCCGATCTCAAGCCAAAGCGGATGGTCCCCAAAGCGGGCGGTCAGGTCCAGCGGCACGCGGTCGGGATTAACATCCCAGTCCACCGGGCCGGGGGAGAGCGCCTCAAGATCGTTCTCGAGGTAATCTTTCTGGTTGTCGCGCAGGGTCTTGCCGCGCAAGCGACCATAGAAATTGCGCCACGGGGCGCCGGAGGGGTGACGGTCAGGATCGGTCATGGCGCGGGGATGCGCAGTGCAGCGGAAAAGGTCAAGCCCTTCTGTAGGGGGAGGCGCCACTGATCGACGGCAGCGCGACGAAACCGGGGCCCTCCCGCCCCCGGCACGGCGCGGCGTTGCCGCTGGGCCGGCGTAGGGCCGGGCAGCCCGCGCGAGGCGCGGGCTGCGGTTGCGCCCTACGGAGGCGGATCAGTTGTGGTGGGAGTCGTGGTGACGGGAACGCTCGCGGCGGCGGGTTACGACCACACCGGCAGCGAGCGCGGCGAGAATGATCAACAGCGGTACATTTGCCACCCGCGCAAACAGGGTCGGCGGCAGCGCGGCGGGCAAGGCCGCATCCAGCGCCCCCTCGACGTTCAGCGGCAGTGCGGACACAATTCGCCCGGCAGGATCGATCACCGCCGAAATGCCCGTATTGGCCGCCCGCACCAACGGCAACCCCTGCTCGACCGCGCGCATCCGCGCCTGATCGAGATGCTGTTGCGGCCCGGCAAAGTTGCCGAACCACGCGTCATTGGTGATCTGCACGATCCAGTCGGGCCGCTGCCCCGGCACCTGTGCATGGCGCGGAAAGATCGCCTCGTAGCAGATCAGCGGCAGCACCCGGCCCAGCGACCGACCGGAGGGGGGCGTTTGCGCCGTCAGGTCGAGCACCGCGGGCCCCGGCCCGGCATCAAAGCCGCCCAGACGGTCCGTGGCCAAGCCGGTCCACCCCAGACGGCGCACCAGCGCACCGCCGGGAATGTATTCGCCGAACGGGACAAGGTGGTGCTTGTCATAGACATCCGTGATCGCGCCCTCGGCATCGATCACCGCGAGGGAATTCAGCAGGCGCGGACCGTCGATCCGTTGTGCCCCGACCAGCACCGGCGCGCCGCCTGCGGCGTCGGCGATGTCGGCGTCGGCCCAAGGACGGGAGCCAAGCAGATACGGCAGCGAGACCTCGGGCCAGACCACGACATCAGGCGCGGACGGAGCCACGACATCAGGCGCGGAAGACTCCGTGGCCCCTTGCGCGGTCCCAGCCGCAACGTCCGGCACCGGCACACTGCCCCACCGGGTCAGGTCAAGCTGGCGCGCCCAGAACACCGGCATCATCTCGGGCAGCCATTTCTGATCCTGCGGCGCATTTGGCTGGATCACCCGGACGATGGGCGCGTCGGCGGGGGCCTTGCGGGGAATGGCGCGGTCGCGGGCTGCGCCGGCCAGAAAGGCGCCGCCGAGCACCAAGACGGCGGCCCCAAGCGCCAGCCCCTGCTGCTGGCGTGACCGCAGCACCAGCGCCTGTGCCACTAGCAGCGCAATCGCCACGGTCAGCGCCCCTAACGCGTGCGGCCCGCCCCACCCCGCCAGCAACCGCAGCGGCGTGTCGATCCAGATCGTGCCAAGCAATCCCCACGGGAAACCGGTGAAGATGACCGAGCGCAGCATCTCGGACAAGGTGAAGGTGACGATCAGCGCCAGTCCGACCCGCCCAAATGCGCCATCAGGCGTGGGTTTGGCAGCCCAGACTGCCAGACCAAAGGCTAGCCCCCAGAACAGTGCCAGCCCACCAGCCATCAGCACCAAGGCAAACGGCGCCATCCAGCCATGCCGGGCGATATCGACGAGAAATGGCTCGACAATCCAATGCAGGGTCACGGCGAAATAGCCCGCTCCGAAAGCCCAGCCCAGACCGGCCGCCTGCCGCACAGTGCGGCCCCGCAAACACAGGACCAGCGCCAGCGCCAAAGCGGCCAAGGCCACCAGCGGCAAAGCAAACGGCGCCTGCCCCAAGGCCACGCCGCCGCCAAGACCCGCCGCCGCCAAAGCCCGGCGGCGCGCCGTCCAACCTGTCACGGAAGCCGCGACCGTGGTTTCAGTTGGCATCCGGTCGCGCACCGGGCAGCGCAATCCGCAGCCGTTTGATCCGGCGTGGGTCGGCATCGACCACCTCAATCTCGGCCCCGGAGGGATGCTGAACGATCTCACCCCGCGCCGGAACCCGGCCAATCAACACGAAGACCAAGCCGCCCAGCGTATCGGTGTCTTCCGTCGCCTCCGGCAGGGACAGATCAAAGTTGATTTCTTCTTCAAACTCATCCAACGGCGCCCGAGCGAGGGCCAGATAAATTCCCGGACGTTCTTCGGTCCAGAGCTGAGCCTCGTCGACATCGTGCTCGTCCTCGATCTCGCCGATCACCTGCTCGATCAGATCCTCGATCGTGACCAAACCATCGGTGCCGCCATATTCATCGATTACCAGCGCCATATGGGTCCGCTGGCTTTGCATCTTCTGCAACAGAACACCGATGGGCATGGAGGGCGGCGCGTAGATCATCGGCCGCATCAACGACTGCATGTCAAATTCAGCCGCGTCGCCATTGAAGCCGTGCTTCATCGCCACATCTTTGAGGTGAACCATGCCCAACGGCATGTCCAATGTCCCCTCATAGACCGGCAAACGGGTGAAGCCGCTTTCCCGAAATGCGGCGATCAGGTCATCGAGCCCGATCTCACTTGGCACCGCGTCGATCTCGCCCTTGGGCGTGGCGACATCGGCAATCCGCATCCGGCGCAGGTTGGACAGGCTAAGCCCGCCCCCGTTGCCGGATATCAGGGGGTGATTCTCGGCCTCGGCAATAATCTCGGCGTCAGAATGTCGATTGGTTCTACGGCCCGGCCACAAATTAAAGCGTGACAAGACCCCAGCAGAGGGAAGGTTTTCGTCAGAATGCGCGCCATGCGCTGCGTTAGACGGCCCGTCGGCGTCCATCATGTCCTCAATCCAGTTGTCGGGCCCGTTGTGGCCCATCATCGCAATATGGGTCAGAAACGCCCATGACTTCAAGTATCTCTACCTCCAGACGCTCCATCAATAGGGCATCTTGGTCACGGACATGGTCATATCCCAGCAAATGCAGGATGCCGTGCACAAGAAGATGGCGGGTGTGGTCGGCAAGGGTCAGCCCGGCAGCCGCAGCTTCGGCGGCGCAGGTCTGGTAGGCGATGGCGATATCGCCCAGTTCAATAGGCTCGCCCGGCATGTCAGGCAGCGGCGGCAGCGGATCGCCGCCTGCCGTTTCTGCACCGCGTTCCTCGGACGGCCAAGACAGCACATTGGTCGCCGTGGCCTTATTGCGGAAGCTGCCGTTTAAAGCAGCAATCCGGGCATCATCACAGCCCAGAAGGCTGATTTCAAACTCAGCCGGATCATAGCCGAAGCGCGCCAAGGTCGCCTGCGCCGCGGCTTGCGCCAGCGCATCCAGACCAAGCTGGCCCCAAGCGTCTTCTTCCAGTGTCAGGTCAACCGGTTTGTGCATCAGCCGCGTCATAGGCCTCGATGATGGCGGCGACAAGGGGATGTCGGACAACATCCTTGGCGGTAAAATAGTTGAACGAGATTTTCGGGATGTGCCCCAGCAGCGATTCGGCTTCGCGCAAGCCGCTTTGCACCCCACGTGGCAGGTCGATCTGGGTGCGGTCACCGGTGATGACCATGCGCGACCCTTCGCCAAGCCGGGTCAGGAACATCTTCATCTGCATGGTGGTCGCATTCTGGGCCTCGTCCAGCACCACGAAGGCATTGGACAGGGTCCGCCCACGCATGAAGGCCAGCGGCGCGATCTCGATCTTTTTGTCTTCCAGCAGCTTGGCCACTTGCCGACTGGGCAGGAAATCATTCAGCGCGTCATAAAGCGGCTGCATGTAGGGATCGACTTTTTCCTTCATGTCACCGGGCAAAAATCCCAACCGCTCGCCCGCCTCAACCGCCGGTCGGCTGAGGATGATCTTGTCCACATGACCGCCGACGAACATCGACACGCCCACAGCAACCGCCAGATAGGTCTTGCCGGTGCCCGCAGGCCCGATGCCAAAGGCCAGCTCGTTCTTGAACAGAGAGGCCACATAGGCCTTTTGCGCCGCTGTGCGTGGCTCTACCGTCTTGCGCGGGGTCCGCACTTCGACCGCGCCACGGCTGAACATTTCCAGCTGACTGGCCCCAGCAGGCGGCGCGTCAGACGCCCCGCCCATCCGCATTTGGCCGTCAATATCGCCGGGTTCGACCGGACGTCCCTGCTCCAGCCGGGCATAGAGCGCGTTCAGGACCTCGGCAGCACGGGCCTGACTGTCGGACGCGCCCAGCAATGCGAGCTGGTTGCCGCGCCGGATGATCTGCACCTCCAGCGCCGTCTCGATCTGGGTCAGGTTGCGGTCAAATTCGCCGCACAGGTCGATCAGTAGTCGATTGTCGGGAAACTCGAGATGGATCTCGGGGATGGTCCCGGCAGGGTGAAGCGGGTTCAGCAGACTGGTGTCCAACAATTTCTCCTTGGTCAGAGCCCTCTTTTAGAGCCTGACGCCTTGACAGGGACATGGCAAGCGAAGTTCTGAATTTGTTGCACAGCCGTTACGATTGGCTGCACATCTTTGCTTAAGGCTTAAGCACCGTCCCAGACAAAGAGTTCCGCGCGCTGGCATCAATCCGCACTGGAACCACCTGCCCGATCAGGGCCGGATCCGCCACGGCATGGACCGAATGCAGATGATCGGACTTGCCGATCAGCTGCCCTTCCATCCGGCCGATTTTTTCAAACAACACCCCGACCTCGCGGCCAATCATGGCGTCTTGGGCGGCGTATTGCTGTTCGGACAGCAAGGCTTGCAACCGGTGCAGGCGGTCGGTGGCCACCGCTTCGGGCACCGGGGTGCGTTCTGCCGCTGGCGTACCGGGGCGCGGCGAATACTTAAAGGAATAGGCCTGACCGTAGCCGACCGTCCGGACCAAATCCATGGTCGCGTCAAACTCGGCGTCGGTTTCGCCGGGGAAGCCGACAATGAAATCGCCCGACAGCAGCAGATCGGGACGGACGGCGCGAATCCGCTCGATCAGGCGCAAATAGCCCTCGGCAGTGTGGTTGCGGTTCATCGCCTTCAGCACCCGATCAGAGCCCGACTGCACCGGCAGATGCAGATAGGGCATCAGTTCCGGGCAATCACCATGGGCGGCGATCAAGTCGTCTTCCATGTCATTGGGATGCGAGGTGGTATAGCGCAGCCGCGCCAATCCATCGATCTCGGCCAAGGCGCGGATCAGCTGCGCCAATCCCCACTCACGGCCATCGGGTCCGGTGCCGTGATAGGCATTGACGTTCTGGCCCAGCAAAGTGATCTCGCGCACGCCGCGCGCCACCAGATCACGCGCTTCGGTCAACAGCCGGTCCACCGGACGGCTGACTTCCGAGCCGCGGGTATAGGGCACAACGCAGAAGGTACAGAACTTGTCGCAGCCTTCCTGCACGGTCATGAACGCCGACGGCGCCCGGGCGGCGGTCGGGCGCTTGCCCAGTTGATCGAACTTAGTTTCCGCGGGGAAATCGGTATCAAGCGCGGTCTTGCCGGTCTGAATCCGCGCCTCCATTTCTGGCAGGCGGTGATAGCTTTGCGGCCCGACCACAAGATCGACGATGGGCTGACGGCGCAGAATCTCGGCCCCCTCGGCCTGGGCGACGCAACCGGCAACGCCAATTTTCAGGTCTGGTCGCGCGTCTTTCAGCGGCTTCATCCGCCCCAGTTCGGAATAGACCTTTTCAGCCGCCTTTTCGCGAATGTGGCAGGTGTTGAGCAGGATCAGGTCAGCCTCGTCCGCCGTGGCCACCTGTGTATAGCCCGAACCGCCCAAGCTTTCGGCCATCCGTTCGCTGTCATAGACATTCATCTGACAGCCATAGGTCTTGATAAAGAGTTTCTTCGCGTCGGACATGAAGCGCGGCCTTTGACTACAGGGAACGGGGCGTGGCGCGGACTACCACAAAGCCCGGCCCGACCGCAATCACTGCGACACCCGACCTAACGTCGGCGCAGGCGGATCACCACGTCAACCTTGGCGATCTCGGCACCTTCCGGCGCGTTGGGCAGGCGCGAAATGACCAATTCGTTCGCCGGGGCATCAGTCAGGCGGGCGCTGTCTTCCCAATAGAAATGCGGGTGATCGTCGGTTCTGGTGTCGAAATAGGACTTGGTGCCATCGACGGTGACTTCTTGCATCAACCCGGCATCACAGAAAGCGCGCAACGTATTATAGACCGTCGCAAGGGCGACTTTCTCGCCGCCGCGCACCACATCGGCATACAGGCTTTCCGCCGTCACATGGCGATTTTCACCATCCCCAACCAGCAAAGCGGCCAGCATCAAGCGCTGCCGCGTTGGGCGCAGCCCAGCCGTCGCCAGCCACGCTGTACCACGGTTGCGGGCGTCAGGATCACATGAAGAGGGACTATTTTGTTGCATCACACCCTACCTATAAAGCGCGACGCCGCCACTTTTCAATTGAAATTCAGCCGCATCCCAAGGAAGCCCCAGATGCGCTGCGCCCTTTACTAGGGTCGAAGTCGGGTGCTAATGGGTAAAAAACAATGGAATCCATAGGGACGGAGCAGCAGCCAATGGCCGATTTCCCAACGCAATTCAACAAGGACGACCTGCTGGCCTGCGCCCGGGGCGAACTTTTTGGACCCGGCAATGCGCAACTTCCGCTGCCACCGATGTTGATGATGGACCGGATCACGGACATCTCGGCGGATGGGGGCACGCATGGCAAGGGCCATGTGGTTGCAGAATTCGACATCCAGCCAGACCTGTGGTTCTTCGAATGCCATTTTCCCGGCAATCCGGTGATGCCCGGCTGTCTGGGGCTGGACGGGCTGTGGCAACTGACCGGATTCAATCTGGGCTGGCGCGGCTGGCAGGGGCAAGGTTTTGCCCTTGGCGTCGGCGAGGTCAAATTGAGTGGCATGGTCACCCCTTCCCGAAAGCGGCTGACTTACTATGTTGACTTCACCCGGGTCATTGACCGCAGGCTGAAGATGGGCGTCGCCAATGGCCGGGTTCTGGCCGATGGCGAAGAAATCTACGTCGTCAAAGATATGAAAGTCGGTCTGGCCGCTGCGGACGCATAAGCGACGCACCCAGTCCCACCGATCCAAAGGAGAGCGCAATGCGTCGCGTCGTTATCACCGGCTTGGGGATTGTCTCCCCCATCGGCAACACCGCCGAAGAAGTCACCGAAAGCCTGAAGACCAGCCGGTCTGGCATCCGGGCCGAAGAACGCTATGCCGAATTGGGCTTTCGCAGCCGGGTCGCGGGCATTCCGCAGATCAATCTGGAAGAAGCCGTCGACAAGCGCCAGTTGCGCTTTATGGGGCCGACCGCGGCCTATGCCTATCTGGCGATGCAGAACGCCATCGCCGATAGCGGATTGACCGAAGCCGAAGTCAGCAATGAGCGGACCGGTCTGGTTGCCGGCTCTGGCGGGCCGTCGACGTCGAACCTGTTCTCGGCGCACCAGACGGTGATCGAGAAAGGCGCGCCCAAGCGGATGGGGCCCTTCATGGTGACCCGCTGCATGTCGTCGACGGTCTCGGCCTGTCTGGCCACCCCGTTCAAGATCAAGGGCGTCAACTATTCGATCACCTCGGCCTGTTCGACCAGCGCCCATTGCATCGGCAATGGCACGGAACTGATCCAGATGGGCAAGCAGGACGTGGTCTTTGCTGGCGGCGGCGAAGAGGTCGATTGGACCCTGTCCTGCCTGTTCGATGCCATGGGCGCGATGTCCTCAAAGTATAACGACACCCCTGAGACGGCCAGCCGCGCCTTTGATGCCACCCGCGACGGGTTTGTCATCGGTGGCGGCGGCGGCATGGTGGTTCTGGAAGAACTGGAACACGCGCTGGCCCGCGGCGCCAAGATCTATGCCGAAGTCACCGGCTACGGCGCCACCTCTGACGGGCACGACATGGTCGCCCCCTCGGGCGAGGGCGGCGAGCGGTCGATGCGGCAGGCGCTGTCCACCATCGGCGACCGCAAGGTCGATTATATCAACGCGCACGGCACCTCGACCCAAGCTGGCGACGTCACCGAAGTCGAAGCCGTGCGCCGGGTCTTTGGCACCGGAACCACACCGCCGATTTCATCGACCAAATCCCTGACCGGCCATTCACTTGGCGCGACCGGGGTGCAGGAAGCGATCTATTGCATGTTGATGATGCAGCATGATTTTATCGCGGCCTCGGCCAATATCACCGAGTTGGACCCAGCGATCAATCCGGGCGAGATCGCCACAACCCGCGTCGACAATGCCGGGTTGGACACGGTCCTGTCCAACAGCTTTGGCTTCGGCGGCACCAATGCCACGCTGATCCTCAGCAAATATCACGGGTAACAGCATGGCAAATCTGATGACCGGAAAACGCGGCCTGATCATGGGGGTCGCGAACGAACGCTCCATCGCGTGGGGCATTGCCCGCGCGCTGGCCGCCGAGGGGGCCGAGTTGGCCTTCAGCTATCAGGGCGACGCCTTTGGCAAACGGGTCGAGCCGCTGGCCGCGTCGGTCGGATCGGACCTTTTGGTTGATGTTGATGTCTCGGATGAGGCCTCGCTTGATGCCTGTTTCGCCACCTTGGGCGAACGCTGGGACAGTCTGGATTTTGTCGTCCACGCCATCGCCTTTTCCGACAAAGCCGAGTTGCAGGGCCGGTTCATCGACACCAGCCGTGCCAACTTTCAGAACTCGCTGGCGATCTCCTGCTACTCGCTGATTGATGTTGCCCGCCGGGCACGGCCGATGATGACCAATGGCGGCACCATCCTGACCCTGACCTATCAGGGCTCAAACTTGGTGACGCCGTTCTACAACGTCATGGGCGTGGCCAAGGCCGCCTTGGAAAGTGCCGTGCGCTATCTGGCCAATGACCTTGGCCCCGAAGGCATCCGGGTCAACGCGATCTCACCCGGCCCGATGAAGACCTTGGCCGGGGCGGCCATCGGTGGGGCGCGCAAAACCTATCGCCACACCGAAATGAATGCGCCGCTGCGGTCCAACGCGACGCTGGATGCGGTCGGCGGCACGGCGGTTTATCTGGCATCGGATTATGGAGCCTGCACCACGGGCGAGATTGTCCGGGTCGATGGCGGCTATCACGTCCTTGGCATGGCCCAGTCCGAAAATCTGTGATCACGGCCTCGAAAGAGACCACACGACCGGGGACGTCCTGCCTGTCTGGTAAGCACAGGCAGGGCTGATCCAAGCCATCTGACGGTTTTTGGGGCAATTTGCATTGCGTTCTCATGCCTGCCCACGTCTAGTGGGCGATGAACCAGTCTAAGGCGAGCCCCCATGTCGATTACCGCAAGCGTCTATCACCTCACCCACTACAAGTATGACCGGCCCGTCACGCTTGGGCCACAGGTGATCCGATTGCGACCAGCGGCCCATTCGCGGACCCGGGTGATTTCCCATTCCCTTAAGGTGTCGCCCGGCGGCTATTTCGAGAATCACCAGCAAGATCCCTATGGCAACTGGCTGGCCCGGTTTGTCTTTCCCGAACCAGTGCGCGAGCTGAAGATCGAGGTCGATCTTGTGGCCGACATGTCGGTCTATAACCCGTTCGATTTCTTCGTCGAGGAATTCGCCGAAGACTTCCCGTTTGAATACCCCGACGATATCAGCCCGGACCTGTCGATTTATCTCAAGCCCGAGCCGATGGGCCCGCATCTGAAGAAATTCATGACCACGATCTCGCGCAACAAGCTGCGCACGATCGATTTTCTGGTGGGCCTGAATGCGCGGCTGGCCAGCGAGATTGGCTATGTAATCCGGCTGGAACCGGGCGTGCAGACCCCCGAGGAAACCTTTGAAACCGGTAAGGGATCGTGCCGCGACACCAGCTGGCTGTTGGTTCAAGTTCTGCGCAATCTAGGTTTGGCGGCGCGGTTTGTCTCGGGCTACCTGATCCAGCTGAAACCCGACCTGAAGGCGCTTGATGGCCCCTCGGGGACCGAGGTCGACTTCACCGATTTGCACGCGTGGTGCGAGGTTTATCTGCCCGGCGCAGGCTGGGTCGGGCTTGATCCGACCTCGGGCTTGTTGACCGGCGAAAGCCACATCCCGCTGGCCGCAACGCCGCATTACCGCAACGCCGCACCGATTTCGGGCATGGCCACCGCCGCAGAAGTCGAGTTCGACTTCGCCATGACCGTCACCCGCACCGCCGAGCATCCGCGCATCACCAAGCCGTTTTCGGACGACGCGTGGACCGCGCTGAACAAGCTGGGCAATGACGTCGACAAACGCTTGAAAGAGGGGGATGTCCGCCTGACGATGGGCGGCGAGCCGACCTTTGTGTCGATTGACGATTTTGAAGCCGATGAATGGAACTCGGGCGCCGTTGGCCCCACCAAGCGCGCGTTGGCCGATCAGTTGATCCGGCGGCTGCGCGACCGTTTCGCGCCGGGCGGCTTCCTGCATTACGGTCAGGGCAAGTGGTACCCGGGCGAGACCTTGCCGCGCTGGACGTTCTCACTGTACTGGCGGGCCGATGAAAAGCCGATCTGGAATGACGTCGATCTGATCGCCGAAGAAAAATCTGACAACAAGGTTGGTCCGGCCGAAGCCGAGCAACTGCTGAAAACGATTGCCGAAACTCTGGAGGTCTCGGGCGAGAACGTTGTGGCCGCCTATGAGGACACCGCCGAATGGCTGGCCAAGGAAGCCAATCTGCCGGTCAACGTCACCCCCGAAAACTCCAAACTGAAAGACCCCGAAGAACGCCACCGCCTTGCCAAAGTGTTCGAGCGCGGCCTTACCGAACCCTCGGGCTTTGCTCTGCCGATCCAGCGGTGGCAGGCCAAAGCGACGGCGGGCTGGCGGTCTGAGAAGTGGAAGCTGCGGCGCAAATATCTGTTTCTGGTGCCCGGCGACAGTCCAGTGGGCTACCGGTTGCCGCTGGGCACCCTGCCCTATGTGCGTCCGGTGGACTTTCCCTACAGCTATCCCGCCGATCCCACCGAAGACCGTGGCCCGCTGCCCAATTTCGGACCCGAGGCGATGGCCCAGACCGACCGGCGCGAACTGGCCCCGGCCAGCTTTACCGCCAGCGAGCAAGGCCAGACCCGCGTTCAGCAGATCATGGGCCAGACCGCCGAGCTTGATGGCCCGGTGCGCACCGCGATCAGTGTCGAACCGCGCGACGGACGCCTGTGCGTGTTCATGCCGCCAGTCGAGCGGATCGAAGACTATCTGGAACTGGTCGCCGCCGCCGAACACGCCGCCAAAACCGTTGGCCTGCCGGTTCACATCGAAGGCTACTCGCCGCCGCATGATCCGCGCATCAACGTGATCCGGGTCGCCCCCGATCCCGGCGTGCTAGAAGTCAACGTGCACCCCGCATCAACTTGGGGCGATTGCGTCGCCATCACCGAAGCCGTCTATGACGAGGCCCGCCAGTGCCGCCTCGGGGCGGACAAGTTCATGACCGATGGTCGCCACACCGGCACCGGCGGCGGCAATCATGTGGTGGTCGGCGGGGCCACCACCTTGGACAGCCCGTTCCTGCGCCGCCCCGACCTGCTGCGGTCCACCATCCTGCATTGGAACCGACACCCCAGCCTCAGCTATCTGTTCTCGGGCGTTTTTGTCGGCCCGACCAGTCAGGCCCCGCGGATCGACGAAGCCCGCAATGACAGTCTGTATGAACTGGAAATCGCGCTCGACCAGATCCCGCATCCCGATGCTGGCGAACCGCCCGCGCCGTGGCTGGTGGACCGGCTGCTACGCAATGCGATGATCGACGTCACCGGCAACACCCACCGGGCCGAAATTTGCATCGACAAGCTGTACTCGCCAGATGGCCCCACCGGGCGTTTGGGTTTGGTCGAATTCCGCGGCTTCGAGATGCCACCCGACCCGCGCATGAGCCTTGCCCAGCAGGTCTTGATCCGGGCGCTGATCACGCGGCTGTGGGAAGACCCGCTGGCCGGGCCGCTGACCCGTTGGGGTACGACCCTGCACGACCGGTACATGCTGCCCTATTACGTCTGGGAGGATTTCCTCGATGTGCTGCGTGACCTCAAAGATCACGGGCTCGACGTTGATCCCGACTGGTTTAAGGCACAGGCCGAATTCCGGTTCCCGTTCTGCGGCGAAATCACCGTCGAAGGCGTCAATCTTGAACTGCGCCAAGCGATGGAGCCCTGGCATGTGCTGGGCGAAACCGGCGCCATCGGCGGCACCGTGCGCTATACTGACAGTTCGGTCGAACGGATGCAGGTCCAACTGACCGGGGCCGATCCGTCGCGCTATACTGTGGCCGTGAATGGCCGGACCATCCCCCTGCACAAGACCAAAGAGAACGGGGTCGCGGTTGGGGCCGTGCGCTATAAAGCGTGGCAACCGTCGTCGTCCCTGCATCCGGTGTTGCCAGTGGACGCACCACTGACCTTTGACATCTATGATACATGGACCGGGCGGGCGTTGGGCGGCTGCACCTATCACGTGGCTCATCCCGGCGGACGCAGCTATGACACCTTCCCGATCAATGGCAACGAGGCCGAGGCCCGCCGCCTGTCGCGGTTCCAAGCTCATGGACATACCCCCGGCGCGTATGTTCCACCGACCGAAGTGCCGCATCCAGAGTTTCCCCTGACACTCGATCTGCGGCGCCGCCCCGGACTGTAAAATGACCCATTCTGCGGGGCGCGGCTCTGACGCACAGGTCGCGGCCCTCTTGCGCGATTACCGCACCGCTGCGGGGGTGTCCGATGAATTGTTCGGCCGTGACGGGACGTTGCGGCCGGTCTGGAAACCGTTCATTCGGCACCTTGCCGGTCTGACCGCCGATGAGATCGCGGCGCGCTTTGGCCGCGGGGATCGCCATTTGCATGACGCCGGGGTCTATTACCGCAAATACGACACCAGCGGCCCGTCAGAACGGGATTGGCCGCTAAGCCATATTCCAGTCATCATCCACGACACCGAATGGCAGACCATCGCCACCGGGCTGCGCCAACGTGCCGATCTTCTGGAGGCGGTGGCGGAAGACCTGTACGGCGAGAACAAGCTGATCTCTGAGGGCTATCTGCCGGCCTCGTTAACCGCCCAAAATCAGGCTTGGTTGCGGCCACTGGTGGGGGTCCGCCCTGTGTCGGGGCATCATCTGCACTTTCTGGCCTTCGAGATCGGGCGCGGGCCCGATGGCAAATGGTGGGTGCTGGGCGATCGGACCGAAGCCCCAAGCGGCGCGGGCTTTGCCCTTGAGAACCGCATCGCCAGCACTCGGATTTATCCGAATTTCTATGGCGATTCTGGCATTCACCGGCTGGCGGGCTTTTTCCGCGCATTTCAGACAGCTTTGACTGCGGGTCGCAGCGATCCCGACGGGTTGATCGCAATCCTGACCCCCGGCCCGATGAATGACGCCTATTTCGAGCACGCCTATGTCGCGCGGCACTTGGGCTTTCTGCTGGCGCAGGGCGAGGATCTGACGGTTCAAAACGGCAAGGTGATGGTGCGCACCGTTGACGGGCTGAAACCGGTCAGCGTGTTGTGGCGGCGTCTGGACGGGGCGACCTGCGATCCGATCGAACTGGACGAACATTCGGCCATTGGCACGCCGGGTCTGGTTGATGCTGTGCGGCAAGGCAATGTCAGTCTGGTGAACGCCCTTGGCAGCGGCGTGCTGGAAACTCGGGCGATGATGTCTTTCCTGCCCAAGATCAGCCGGGTCCTAACCGGTCAACCGCTGGCCTTGCCCAACATCGCGACATGGTGGTGCGGTCAAAAGCGCGAGCGCGACCACGTATTGGCCAACCGGGACACGATGATGATCGGCTCGGCCTACTCATCGCGATTGCCGTTCAACACCGAAGACGGATCCACCGTGAACCGGGTGGGCGCCAAAACATCGCTAGAGGAGCTGCTGGATCAGGATGGCCGCGATCTGGTGGGCCAAGAGGCGGTGACGCTGTCGACGACGCCGGTGTGGCATGACGGCCGACTGGTGCCGCGTCCGATGATCCTGCGGGTCTTTTTGGCCCGAACCAAGGACGGCTGGCAGGTCATGCCCGGCGGCTATGCCCGGGTCGGGTCGGGCCATAACACACCCGCGATCGCGATGCAGCAAGGCGGCGCGGTGGCCGATGTCTGGGTGCAGTCCGACCGCCCGAATCCGCAGATGCCCGCCCCGGCCCTTCGGACGCAGCAATTCGAGACCCAGATCGAAGAAGCCCTGCCCAGTCGCGCCGCCGACAACCTGTTCTGGCTGGGACGATACGTGGAACGGGCCGAGGGGAACATCCGACTGTTTCGCGCCTATTTCGCCCGCGAATCCGAAGGGGTGGCCCCGGATCGCCCCTTGCTGAAGGATTTGCGCCAAACCCTATCTCCCGGCGCGGGCAAGACCTTCCGCGACCTGACCGGAACCTTTGAATTGCCGCTGCAAGCCGCCTTGGCCAGTGCCGGACAGGTTCGCGACCGGCTGTCGGTGGATGCGCTGATGTCGTTGCGCGATCTGTCGAGTTCTGTTGCCAAAATGGCCGGACAAAGCCTGACCCCGGACGAGATCCCGCGCAAAGCCAGCGTGCTGCTGCGCAAGATCACCGGGTTTTCCGGGCTGGTCCATGAAAACATGTACCGCTCGACGGGGTGGCGGTTCCTCAGCCTTGGCATGTCGCTGGAACGGGCCGCGACCATGGCCACCGTGTTGGCCGCATTGGCCCATGAAGAGGCGGCAGAAGGCGCGCTGGAAGTCGTCTTGGAAGTCGGGGACAGCACCATGGCCCACCGCTTGCGCTATGCCGGCGGGGCCAGCCATCATAGCGTCGCGGATCTGATGGCGCTGGACGGCAAAAGCCCGCGCTCTATCCTCTATCACCTCAGCCGCAGCCGCAGCCATATCGACCACCTGCCCGGAAGCGCCGAACATGGCCGGATGTCACCGACCGCGCGGCTGGCGCTGCAATTGCAGACCCGGCTGGCGGTGGAAACCCCCGGCACACTGACCACGCGCAAGTTGCTGGACCTGCGCCGGGACATTTGGCGGCTGTCAGACCTTCTGACTCTGGCCTATCTGAAATGAGAGGCGCGCCGTGCAGTACAAAGTCCGCCTGACCGTCACCCACAATTACCCCGGCTCAGCCCGCAGCGGCCGACATCTGATCCGGCTCTTTCCGGCCAATCTGCCCGGCCGGCAGACGGTGCTGTCACGCCGCCTGTCGGTCGATCCACAGCCAGTGGAACAACGCGAGTTTGACGACTATTTCCAAAATTTCACCACCCTATTGGTGCATGACACCCCGCATGACACCATGGCGATCACCGCCCATGCACGGGTGAATTGCCTGCGCGTCGACGATCCCGGGCTGAACATCGCCCCGCCGCTATCGGCGCTGCCTTATGAACTGGACCGGGTGCAAAAACTTGAGGCACGCTCGCCGCATCACTATCTAGGGAAATCGCCCCGCATCGTGCCGGACCGGACCATCGCCGCCTACGCCGCGTCGCAGGTTAATGCCCAGATGACGACGGTGGATATCGTGCGGGCCATCGGCAGCGCGATTCATCGGGACATGACCTTTGATCCGCTCGCAACCGAAGTAGACACCTCGGCCCGAGAGGCCTTTGCCCTGCGGCGCGGCGTCTGTCAGGATTTTACCCATATCATGATCACTGGCTTGCGGGCGCTGGGAATTCCAGCGGGCTATGTCAGCGGGTATCTGCGCACCCGCCCGCCCGAAGGGCAGGCCCGGCTGGAAGGCGCTGACGCCATGCACGCTTGGGTGCAGGCTTGGTGCGGGTTCGAAACCGGTTGGATGGAATATGACCCGACCAATGCGGTGGAACCGGCGCAGGATCATATTGTGGTCGCTTATGGCCGCGATTATTCGGACATATCACCGGTAAAGGGGGTGCTGCGAACCGCAGGGCCGCATCAATATTCCCAAGCCGTGGATGTGGTTCCGGTCGACGAGGGCGCCTGAGCCACCCGGGTCCGAAACTGACCGTCCGCCTTGGTCAGAAAACGACAAAGGCCCGTGCGATTAAGCACGGACCCTTGGTCTGACCCGTCGCAAGGCGCAACACGCAACGGGTCAGAATACTGCCAGACGGACGTGCCGTTCGGCAAAGGCTAAAGCCAGATCAGTTGACCTGACGTGGCTCACTTACCGGGACGTCGCCCTTGCTGCCGCGGGCAATTTCGATGCGGCGCGGCTTCAGGGCTTCGGGCACTTCCCGAACCAGATCGATGTGCAGCATGCCATCCGCATTGGCGGCACCGGTGACACGGACATGATCGGCAAGGTGGAACCGGCGTTCAAAGGCGCGGGTGGCAATGCCACGATGCAGATAGGTGCGCTGGGTGTCTTCGGCGGCCTTGCGGGCCGAGACAATCAATGCGCGATCCCGCACTTCCACCGACAGTTCATCCTCGGCAAATCCCGCAACGGCAATGGAAATCCGCCAACCGTCTTCGTCGGTCTTTTCAATATTGTAAGGGGGGTAGGACGTCTGGCTTACTTCCGCAGCAAGCACCCGGTCCATCACATCGGCAACTTTGTCGAAGCCAACAGTGGCACGGTACAGGGGGGTCAAATCATAGTGTCGCATGGGTCATCCTCCATTGAGCGATAACAAGAAACAGCTTCCGTCTTGGACAGCCATTCGATCATTCCGGACCCCATAATGGCGATCCGGTCCATCGGATTTGGGAAGCACCCCGCCCCGGTTCAAGACCCGAGCGGCGCTTTTTTAAGCACACGGCACCGCAGGGCCCCGCCTCAAGCTTAGTCCTGTGATGTCAGTCCTGTGATCAGGATCTCTAAGTCAAATGTCTGACTGAGCGTGATCAACATATGCCGGGTCATGGCCACGGCCAAAAGCTTGCCATGCGGCATCGGCTGCGGCTTGTCCCCCAACACCGCCGACGCCACCGCTACAAGGCGCATCCCGTCTAGGGTCTGTTGGAGAACCGGGGCTCCGGAGACACCGGGCACCGCTTCGCAATCAGTATAGACCAACGCACCATAGAGTTGTTCGGGCACGCACCCGGCCTCGATTGATGGAATCTGTGAGCGGTTGATGCCGTAAGACAAAGTTGTCAGCGCCTGCCCCGGCGAGACAGCAAACGCGATCTGCAACGGCACAATGCCCGGATCAAGCGGTTCGGTCAGGCGTACCAGCGCGATATCAGAGGCCACGGTCAGATCGGCACGATTGAAACTGGTAGGTACGGCAATTTCCGCCCCCCGCCCATGCGCGGCATAGGTGCCAGTCCGAAACCCCGGCAGGAAATGCACACGATCAGCACCGACAGGCAGTCCGGTCCGCCGATCGACAAGACAATGGGCTGCCGTCAGCACCACATCCTGAGCCACCAGCGTCGCCGTGCAATAGCCCTGCCCAATGACATTCAACCGTCCGACCGCCAGCCAGCCCTGCTGCTCGTCAAAGGACAACATGCGCCGGGGATCTTGCGCCGAGGCCGGCGTGATCGATCCGACAAGACACAGGCCAAGGAGGCCCAGAAGAGAATACCTGATTCGCATGGACCTCTTCTGCCATGAATGACTGCGCCTTGTCTGTTTATCCTTGTCGCAGATTAACCAGTCATTGCGTTGTGCCGGATGATTGCTAATGTCCGCCCATGAACGTGACATTGAACAACCTGCTTAATCTTATTAGCCCGTTAACGATGTTCGACGCGGCGGCGCTGGCGCTTATTCTACTCAGTTGGCTCGTGATGGCTCAGATCATCGAGAACCGCGCCGCCACCCGGCCCTCGGTCTCGGTCCTGATGATCAGCTATCGCCGGGAATGGATGCGCAACACCATCACCCGCGATCCCCGGGTCTATGATGCTATGGTGATTGCCTCTTTGCGCGAAAGCACCGCATTTTTCGCGTCGGCCACCATGATCGCCATCGGGGGGTGCTTGGCGCTGATGGGGAATGTCGATCAACTGACCGGACTGGCCGCCGAGTTGTCCATCGAAGACAGCCCGCCGGTCCTGTGGGAGATCAAGCTGCTTTTGCCGCTGTTCTTCGTCACCAACGCGTTTTTGCATTTCGTCTGGTCGCATCGGGTGTTCGGCTATTGCTCCATCGTGATGGCGTCGGTGTCGAACGACGTCCACCATCCGGCGGCGACCCACCGCGCCGATCAAGCCGCCGACCTGAATATCTCGGCCGCCAAGGCGTTCAATCGCGGGTTGCGGTCGGTGTATTTTTCGTTGGGCGCATTGGCATGGCTGCTGGGCAGCTTTCCGCTGTTGGTCGCGACAGTGACGACGGTGCTGGTGCTGTGGCGGCGGGAATTCGCCTCGGCCACCCGGGCCACCCTCATGCGCGACCCACCGGCGCGCCCGACCTCCGAGGCCATGCGCCGAGTCGCCGCCGACCACAACTTGCCCGAGTAACGTCATGTCCGCGATCCTACGTCCGATCCTGGTCTGTTTGTGTGCAATGGCGGATCCGGCTCTGGCCGCTGCGCCCGAGGTGGTCGCCGTCACCGCAGACAAGCAAGGGTCTGACTGGCGCTTTGACGTGACCTTGCTGCACCCCGATACCGGCTGGGACCATTACGCCGATGGCTGGCAGATTGAGACGGCTGATGGCACCGTTCTGGGGCAGCGCGAGTTGCTGCACCCGCATGAGACCGAACAGCCCTTCACCCGAAGCCTGCCCGCCGTCGCCATCCCAACCGGCACCCAAACCGTGATCCTGCGCCCGCGCTGTAGCATGGATGGCTGGTCAGAGACCGGCTTTTCAGTCCAGCTGACACCTTAACCTCGGTATGACCCTGCGATTTTAAGGACGGACCGGGGCGCGCCGACGTCCTTCCCACAGCCACGCCCCAACAATCAGCAACGCGGCAATCACCAGATAGAGCCAAGCTGGCAACACAGGCCGGACCGTGACATCTGCGGTTTGATACGCGCCGCGCGGGGTAATCCCGATCCAGCCGCGCCCGGCCGCCGGACGCCCGGCATCGACTGAGCGAAGGTCCAACGGGCCATCCTCGATCGCCCGAATACCGCCGCGCATGCTGCTCACAAGCGGGTCCAGCAGGGTGCCACTGGCGATGGTCTGCTCAAATTCCCGTGGCGCCGACGGCCCCAGCGCCGCAACCGCCGATAAGTCGCCATCGGTGATCCGATAGAGGCCGATCTCTTGTCCAGCCAGCGTCAGTTCGTAGCGCCCGGGCGACACCTGCACCGGCGCGTGCTGGGTGATCGTGCCATCGGGGGCGGTGATCTCAAAATCTGCCACTGCGTCGCCAAGGGTGCGCCGGATGATCGTCATGTTGCTGCCGTCACTTTCGACCCACAGCGCCTCTTCCTCGAGTTCGGGCTCTTTCATCATCCAATGGGCAAGACGGCGCAGCAATTCCAGTTGCGGACCGCCGCCCTCAAAGCCCCGGTTCCACAGCCACGCATGATCAGACGCCAACAGCGCCACCCGTCCTTCGCCCACCCGGTCAAGCACCAGAAGCGGGCGGTCCTCAATGCCCGACATCACCACTTCGCCAGATTTGGGCAGCAGATCGACCTGCCGGAACCATCGCCCCCACGGCGGCGGTGCGCCGTCCTCAGGCGCCTCGGCCGCGCCGTCCAGACCTTCGGTGACCGGATGCCGCCGCCCGATCCCGGTGATCGCCGGCAGATACCCCTCTTCCAACACCCGCGAGGTCGGTTCGGCGGGCAGGATCTGGGCCAGAGGACTGCGATACAGACTGCTGGCCGAGGCAAAATCCGGCCCCGCCGCCACCAGCACAGCCCCGCCCCGTTCCACGTACATCCGGATATTGTCGAGATAGATCTCAGGCAGGATGCCCCGCCGCTTGTAGCGATCAAAGATGATCAGATCGAATTCATCGATCTTTTCCAAAAACAGCTCACGGGTGGGAAAGGCGATCAGCGACAATTCCGTCACCGGCACGCCGTCCTGCTTTTCCGGCGGGCGCAGGATGGTGAAATGCACCAGATCGACCGAACTGTCCGATTTCAGCAGGTTGCGCCAGGTGCGTTCCCCCGCGTGCGGTTCGCCCGAGACCAGCAGCACCCGCAACCGGTCGCGCACGCCATTGATCTGCACCACGGCGGCATTGTTGCGTTCGGTCAACTCGCCATCCGCGACAGGAACAGTGAACTGGACGACGTTCATGCCGCCATGCGGCAAGGTCACCGGCAATTCCAAATCGCGGCCCACCGGCACGACGACCTCACTGACCGCGCCGCCATCGACCGAAATTTGCAAGACAGCGGTGCCGTCTTCCGCCGCAGGCACCCGGCCCTGATCTTCCAGCCGAAGGGTCAGCGTCACCGGCTCGCCCATGATCGCGAAGGCCGGTGCGTTGGTCACGGTCAACCGCCGGTCCCAATCGGTCTTTTCCCCAGTTAACAGCGTGTGCAGCGGTGCTGGCAGATCGGGGGCCTGTTCCAGATCATGGATCTGCCCATCGGTGATCAGGATCATGCCTGCCACCCGGTTGCGCGGCTCATTGGCCAGCGCCTCGGCCAAGGCGGACATCAGCAGCGTGCCCTCATTGCCCGGCGCATCCCCTACCCGCACAACCCGAAGTTCGGTATTGGGCAGGCCTGCCACTTCGGCCTCGATCCGGGCCAAGGCGGCGGCTGACTGGTCTGGACGCCCACCGATCCGCTGGCTGGCGCTGTCATCGACCACCGCAATCACGATATCGGACAAAGGCGCGCGGTTTTCCGTTTGCAGCGATGGATTGGCCAGTGCCAGCAGCAGCACAACGGCCCCGAACCCTCGCAGCCACCAACCCGACAACCGCCGCCAAAGGGCAAAGCCGGTCACCAGCGCCATTCCACCGGCCAGAGCGGCCAGAAGCATCGGATTGATCAGCGGCGACAGCAAAATCTCTTGTGTCATCTATTGCCCCAGCCGATCCAAAAGCGCGGGGACATGCACCTGATCAGATTTGTAATTGCCGGTCAGCACATGCATCACCAGATTGATCCCAAAGCGATAGGCCAGCTCGCGCTGCCGGTCCCCGGCATAACCGCGCCCGACCGGATACAAAGGCTGCCCGCTGTCATTCATCGCCCAAGCCGAGGCCCAGTCATTGCCACCGATCACCACCGGGGTCACGCCATCGTTCAGATTGCGAAACGGCATGCCTTCGACCAATTCGGCATCGGGCGGGGCGGCTTCGACCCACAGGTCCCGGCCATTGAACCGGCCCGGAACGTCCTGCAACAGATAAAACGTCCGGGTCAGCACGTGATCCGGCGGCATCTGTTCCAGAGGCGGAATATCCAAGGGTCGGGCAAGCTGCTGTAATTTCGCGCCATTGGCCGATGTTGCACCGCCCAGATCCGCATCGCGGGTGTCGAACAGGACCATCCCGCCCGAGCGCAGAAACCGATTGAGTTTCGCGTAAGCCTCGGATGACGGCAGCGGTTGATCTGCGGTCACCGGCCAATAAAGCAACGGAAAGAACGACAGCTCGTCCTGTTCCAGATCGACCCCCATCGGCGTGCTCGGCTCAACCGAGGTCCGGGCGAACAGCATGGTGGACAGGCCTTCCAGCCCCTCTTGCGCGGCGCGGTCCACGGCGGCGTTTCCGGTCAGCACATGCGCCAAGATCACATCGCTGGTGGCGGCCAAGGCAAAGGCGTCCTCGGCCGGGCTTGCCGGGGATTGCGCCCGGGCGTCCGGAGCGATCAGGGCAGCCGCCAGCAGCAGGACCGCCACATGCCCCGTCCGGCGCAAGCCCAGCTTTCCCGACACCGCCAGCGAGGCCAAAAGATCAGCCACCAGCACCAGCAGCGCCGCAGTCAACAGCGCGCCGGTCAACTGGGTCTCCTCAGCGATGGAGATCCCTTCAACGGGGGTGCCCTGCGGCCACGTGCTGGCGGTTAACGGGGTTTCAGCGCCGATGACGTTGAGGGCGATGCGGCGGTCATCCCCGGCATAAAGCCCCGGCGGCATATCGGCGGCAGGGTGGCCCAGCGCCAGACGTGCGCCGGGCAGACCCGGCAAGGCCGCGGCGTCGCCCAACTGTCCAAAGGCGTTCAGTACTTCTTCGGGTTCCCAGACGGTGCCGTCCAGATCGGCAGCACTCAGCTGGGCCGGGCGGGTCGAGACGGCAAGCCGCTCCAGCATTTGCACGAACAGACCGGACAACGGCAAAGTGGACCAATCGGCATTGGCAGTGACATGGAACAGCACCACCCGGCCCGCCCCAACCTGCTTGGACGACACCAAAGGCGTGCCGTCACTCAGCGCTGCGATCTCGCGCTCTGCCAAGGTCGGGTCGGGCTGCGCCAACACCTGCGACGTCACCGTCACATCGTCAGGAAGGGTCAGACCGAAAAACGGCGAGCCTTCGGTAAAGGGGCGCAGGGTCTTCGGCTCGCCCCAACTCATGGCGCCGCCAAGGCTGCGCCCGCCGGCCCGCAGACGCACCGGCATCAGCGGGTCTTCGATGTCGCGGCTGATATCGCTGGCGGCCAAGCGCGGCCCGGCAAAGCGCACCAACAACCCGCCTGCCTCAAGCCACGTGATCATCGCGGCGGTTTCTGCGTCGGTGATGCGGGCCACATCGGCCAGCACAATCGCATCCGGGTTGGCCAGAAGGACCTGCGCGATGTCGCCGTCAATCAGGTCGGCGGTGGGTTCCAACGCCTGCTGAAGGTAATGAAGCGGCGATAACAGCTCTAGCCCCTCGCGCTGATCGTTGCCCGCGATCAAGGCCACTTCGCGCCGTTTCAACGCATCGTCGGTCAGGCTGACCGCCGCCGCAGAGCGCTGACCCACAATTTCGAACCGGGCGACGCGATTGCGCAGTTCCGCGGGCAAGGCCAGCCGCAGCTGCGCCTCGGTCGCGTCCGCATCAAAGGTCACGTCGGCCTGAGCCAATGCCCGCGTGATCCCGGCCGGATCCGGCCCCAACGCGGCGACCGTAACCGTGCTGGCGATACCGGGGCGGTCCCGAATAACCGTCACATCAATCTCGCCCTCGGCATAGCGGGCCGGACGCAGGCCATAGAGCGGACGGCCGCTTTCAATGATCCGCACTGCGCCCCGATTTTGCAATGCGGCCAGAACCGGTCCCTTGGCCTCGCGCGCCACGCCATCGGACAGCCAGACGGTATCGAACCGGCCCTCACGACTGTCTGCCCAGCGCATCAGGTCCCCGTCCTCGGGCACCCAAGCGACTGGTTGCAAGCTGGCCAGCAGGGTCTGCCAGACATCCGCCGTCTGGAACGACAACGCGCCCGCAGGCACATCGGTGGTCACCACCACGGCGACCGGACGGTTGGCCCGGCCTGCCTCGTCCAAGAGGGTGCCGACCCGTTCAATCCTCGGGGACCAGTCCCGTGCATCGGCCCAAGTGCCGTCAATCAGCACCAGAAGTGGCCCGGTGCCCGGCTCACGGGTTTGCGGGTTCAGCACCGGCCCGGCGAAACCAAGGATGACCGCAGCCACCGCCAGCACCCGGATCAGCAGCAACCACCACGGCGTCTTGTCGCTTTGGCTGTCATCATCGCGCAAGCCCAGCAGCAGGGCGACCCCGGGAAAGCGCCGCCGGATCGGCGCAGGCGGTACCGCCCGCAGCAGCAGCCACAGAACCGGCAGTGCGCCAAGGCCAAGCAAAAGCCACGGCACGGTGAACGCAAGGGGGCCCAGCGCCAGCATCAGCGCCGCCGCTCCAACGCGCCGTAAAGCCACAGCAGCGCGGCTTGGGCCGGGCTATTGGTGTGGTGGCACAGCACTTGCCAGCCGGTGATCCGCGCCAGATCGGCCAGCCGCGCCTTGCGCTCGGCCAAGCGCAGCAGATAGGCATCGCGCAACCTGCCCGCTTGCAATGTTTCATGGCGCAAGCCGCCGCCCATCGATTCAAAGACCGTGCGCCCGTCATAGGGAAAGGCTTCTTCTTCGGGATCGAGAATTTGCAACAGCGCCCCGCGCACGCCCTGATCGGCGGCTTCGGTCAGCGCCGCTTCCAGCGGTTCCAGCGGCCCCATGAAATCCGAGATGAACAGCGCCCGTGATTTCGGGATCATCCCCTGAACCTCAGGGGCGCCGAAATCCGCCCCCACAGCGGCGGTTGGCGGGTCCAAAAGCCCGCTCGCGATCCGCAGAAGCTGGAGGTCACCCCGGCGCGGCGGGACGGTCTGCCCGGTCAAGCCGACCCGCTCGCCACCCCGCAACAACAAGATCGCGACTGCCATGGCCAGCACCCGGGCGCGGTCGCCCTTGGTCGGCACCTTGGCAGAGGCAAAATCCATCGACTGTGTCTGGTCAACCCAGATCACCACGCTTTGCGCTGCCTGCCATTCCGTCTGCCGGATGTAATGGGTGTCCGAGCGGCCCGACCGCCGCCAATCGATCAACCGCGCCTCGTCAGTGGGCATGGCGGGACGATATTGCCAGAATTCTTCGCCCATGCCGGGCCGCCTGCGCCCGTGATCGCCCAGCAGCATGGTCGCGGCGAGATGCTCGGCATCGGCCAGAAGCGGCGGTAGCGCAGCTGACAGGGCCTCGCCATCCCGGCGCAGTCCGGCTCCACCGGTCAAAGACGCAGGGGGTTGCGTCACGCGGCAACCTCAATCCGGGTCACTTCAGAGACGACCTGCCGGATCAGCGGGGTCAGAGCCTCGCCGCGCGCCCGGGCCGCAAAGGTCAGTTGCATCCGATGGGTCAGCACCGGCACGGCCATGCGCGCCACATCCTCAACGCTGGGCACCAGCCGCCCCTCCAGCAAGGCTTGCGCCCGAACGGTCAGCATCAGCGCCTGCGCCGCACGCGGCCCCGGCCCCCAACTGACCGAATTGCGCACCATAGCCGTGGCTTGCGGATCCTCGGGGCGACAGGCGCGAACCAGATCGAGGATGGTCTCGACCACCGCATCCCCCACCGGCATCCGCCGCAGGACAGTTTGCGCCGCAATCAGGGAGGGGCCGTCAAACACCTGCACCGATTGGGCATCTTCAACCCCGGTGGTGGCTCGCAGGATATCGCGCTCCGTCGCGCGGTCGGGGTTGGGCACATCGATCTGCACCAGAAACCGGTCCAGCTGGGCCTCGGGCAACGGATAGGTGCCCTCTTGTTCAATCGGGTTCTGGGTTGCCAGCACATGAAAGGGCGGCTCCAACGCATGCGGTTGCCCGGCGATGGTCACGGATTTTTCCTGCATCGCCTGCAATAACGCCGACTGTGTGCGCGGGCTGGCCCGGTTGATTTCATCGGCCATCAACAATTGGCAAAAGACCGGGCCCTTGAGGAAGCGAAACTTACGGCTGCCATCAGCTGCGGTTTCCAGCACCTCAGAGCCAAGAATGTCTGCCGGCATCAGGTCGGGCGTGAACTGGATGCGCGCCTCATTCAAGCCCATGACTGTGCCCAGCGTTTCGACCAGCCGGGTCTTTCCCAGCCCCGGCAAGCCGATCAACAGACCATGACCGCCGCAAAGCAACGCCGTCAAGGCCAGATCAACCACCCGCTCTTGGCCAATGAACCGCTTGGTAATGCTGGCCTTGGCGGCCAACAATTGCACCCCGAGGTCTTCGATGTCCCCGATCAGATCCGTATTCTCGGCCATGACAACCTCCTTGTTCCCGGGTTATGCTGTACCAACCGACATAACTCTGCCAGCCTAAATCGCAATTTTTCCGGATGGACAAAACATCGTGATCCCTGATGCCGACTCTCTGGCCACCGCGGCACGCAAAGCCACCAAACGCGGCCCCGCGCCGGTGCATTTGTGGAACCCGCCGTTCTGTGGCGACCTCGACATGGTCATCAAACGCGACGGCACCTGGCTCTATTTGGGCACCCCAATCGGCCGCGCCCCCTTGGTTCGACTGTTCGCCAGCATCCTGCGCAAGGACGGCGAGGACTACTTTCTGGTCACCCCCGGCGAAAAGGTCGGCATCACCGTCGAAGACGCCCCGTTTGTCGCCGTGGATTTCACCCTGTCCGGCACCGGCCGTGCGCAATCGCTGACCTTTGTCACGAATGTCGAGGACACCGCCACTGCGGGTCCCGACCACCCGGTGCGGATCGTGCGTGACCCCGACACCAACGAACCCGCGCCCTATATCCTGATCCGCGCCAATCTAGAGGCGCTGATTGACCGCAAAAGCTTTTATCGGCTGATCGACGCCTGCGAGATCACAGACCACGACGGCCAGCCATGGTTCGGCTTGTGGTCGGGCGGGGTCTTCTTCCCGATCTGCCCTGAGGCGGACCTGTTCGCAGACTAAAGCCGCCGCCCCTGCCAACGCGGACAGGTTTAGTGGGCCTCGGCCCAATTGGCACCCTGCCCGGCTTCGACCGTCAACGGCACGCTCAGCTGAACCGCGGGCATTGACGCATTCTCCATCACCTCCCGCACCACGGCGATGGTGTCCTCCACAGCGTCTTTCGCCACTTCGAACAGCAATTCATCGTGGACCTGCAGCAGCATGGTGGCCGGCAACCCCTTGATCGCGTCAGGCATCCGGATCATGGCGCGGCGGATCACATCCGCAGCCGTGCCTTGGATCGGCGCATTGATGGCGGCGCGCTTGGCAAATCCGGCACGCGGGCCTTTGGCACTGATCTCGGGCGTGTGGATTTTGCGGCCAAACAGGGTCTGCACAAAGCCGTGCTCTTTCGCAAAGGCCGTGGTTTCGTCCATATAGGCGCGAATGCCGGGGAAGCGTTCGAAATAACGGTCGATAAAGCCCTGCGCTTCGGCCCGAGGAATGCGCAGATTGCGCGCCAAACCAAAGCCTGAAATCCCGTAGATCACCCCAAAGTTGATCGCCTTGGCCTGCCGCCGAATTTGCGGCGTCATCTCATCCAATGGCACGTTGAACATCTCAGAGGCGGTCAGCGCGTGAATATCCTGCCCGTCTTTGAAGGCCTGTTTCAGGCTATCGATCTGCGCCACATGGGCCAGAATACGCAATTCGATCTGGGAATAGTCAAGCGACACCAGAACCTTGCCGGTGTCGGCGACAAACGCTTCGCGGATGCGGCGCCCTTCGTCACTGCGCACTGGGATGTTTTGCAAATTTGGGTCGGTCGAGGCCAGCCGCCCGGTCGACGCTCCGGCGATGGAATAGGACGTATGCACCCGGCCGGTGTCTGGATTGATATGTTCTTGCAACGCGTCGGTATAGGTGGATTTCAGCTTGGATAGTTGCCGCCAGTCCAACACCCGCCCGGGCAATTCATGCTCGGTCGCCAGATCCTCCAGCACATCTGCGCCAGTGGCATAGGCCCCGGTCTTGCCCTTCTTGCCGCCATCAAGCCCCATCTTGTCGAACAGGATTTCCCCCAGTTGCTTGGGGCTGCCGACGTTGAACTTTTCCCCCGCCAGGTCATGGATCTCGGCCTCTAGCGCCGCCATTTTCTGGGCAAAGACCGACGACATCCGGCTCAGGGTGTTGCGATCGACCTTGATGCCGGACCGTTCCATTGCCGCCAGAACCGGCACCAGTGGCCGCTCCAGCGTCTCGTAGACCGTCGTCACCTGCGCCTTGTGCAAGCCCGGCTTCAGCGCATGCCACAATCGCAGGGTCACGTCGGCATCTTCGGCTGCATAGGGGGTGGCCTTGTCGATGGGCACCCGGTCAAAAGTCACCGCCGATTTTCCACTGCCAAGCAACGGCTTAATCGGAATCGGCACGTGGCCAAGATACCGTTCGCTCAGCAGATCCATTCCATGTCCGTGCAGCCCGGCATGTTGCGCATAGGACAGCAGCATGGTGTCATCGATGGGGGCGACCGTAATGCCCAGATTGGCGAAAATCTTGGCGTCATATTTCATGTTCTGGCCGATTTTCAGGATCGAGGGATCCTCCAGCATCGGCGTCAGCATCTCCAGCGCCAGTTCCAGCGGCATCTGCCCCTCGGCCAGCCCTTCGGCGCCGAACAGATCGTCCGTGGCCGAGGCCTTGTGCGTCAACGGAATGTAGCAGGCCGTGCCCGCCTCGACCGCTAGGCTGATCCCGACCAATTCCGCCCGCATTTCGTTCAGACTGGTGGTTTCTGTATCGACGGCGACCCAACCCCGTTCATAAATCTGGTCAATCCAGCCTTGCAGAGCGTCCGCATCGCCCACGGTCTGATATTTGGACACATCAAAGGGCGGCGCTTCGGCAGCGGGTCCTGCGCCAGTGATGGCCGGGGTCTCGACCACATGAGGGACCGGCGCGCCAAATCGATCCGCAACCCGCTTGGCAATGGTCCGAAATTCCATCGCGCTGAGAAACGTCAACAAGGCCTCGGCTTCCGGGTCGCGCACTTCCAGATCGTCCAGCCCGAAATCCAGTTCCATATCACAATCGAGCTGCACCAACCGCTTCGACAAGCGGATCTGATCGGCATGATCGATCAGGGTCTGACGCCGTTTGGGCTGCTTGATCTCGCCCGCCCGCTCCAGCAGCGTTTCCAGATCGCCAAATTCATTGATCAGCAGAGCGGCGGTCTTGATCCCGATCCCCGGCGCCCCCGGCACATTGTCCACCGCATCCCCGGCCAGCGCCTGTACATCGACGACGCGGTCGGGCTTGACCCCGAACTTGGCCTCGACCCCGGCAGTGTCGATCCGGGCGTTCTTCATGGCATCCAGCATTTCCACGCCGCCGCCCACCAATTGCATCAGATCCTTGTCCGAACTGATGATGGTCACGCGCCCGCCTGCATCACGGGCTTGGCAGGCCAAGGTGGCGATGATGTCATCGGCCTCGAACCCCTCCAACTCTTTGCAGGCGATGTTGAAGGCGATGGTGGCTTCCCGGGTCAGGGGAATCTGCGGGCGCAGGTCTTCGGGCATCGCTTCGCGGTTGGCCTTGTACTGGTCGTACATATCATTGCGGAAGGTGTGACTGCCCTTGTCAAAAATCACCGCCGCATGGGTCGGTGCATCGGGACCATGGTTGTCCTCGATATAGCGGAACAACATGTTGCAAAAGCCGCTGACCGCGCCCACGGGCAGCCCGTCAGACTTCCGCGTCAGCGGCGGCAGCGCGTGATAGGCCCGAAAGATGAAGGCCGAGCCGTCAATCAGGTGAAGGTGATGTCCCTTGCCAAATGCCATGTGCTTTGTCCCTGCGCCGGTCCCGTGATATCGGGCCTGTTTAGGACAACCCATGCCCTATGGCGACCGGAAACCGGCGCTGTTCGGCTGAATATGACACCGACAGCGCCGCCTGCGCCTTAGGTCGCCGCCGGAATGGATTGCAGCGCCGTCATACAGGCGGGGGATGCATTGGCGGTGATCGTCTGCCCTTGGGCTGCGGCATTGCGCATCGCGCCGGAATCGCCGGCCATTTGCGCCGTCACGGCAAGCACAGCAACCTCTCTGAGGCCAGAGATTACCTCGGGCGCGCATTGGCCAGCCAAGCTTGGGGCGATCCGCTGATCGAAATCGGCTTGGGTCTGAAGTTCGGCAGCACTGGGGGCTTTGCGCGGCGATAGCCCACCATCGCAAGCCGCGAGGCCGAACAGTGCCAGACCAGCAGCAACAAACGGCAGAGACGGAAATGAGAGTCGGATCATGGTGTGGGCCTTCTGTCGGATCATGGGCACCGGGCGATCCGTGGCCACCGAATGACCACGAAAGACCGGATACTGAGGTGTTAACGCGGAACCCGGCCGCGCAAAAGCCCGATTGCGCCCGTTCAGCCGCGCGCCGTCTTCAGGACCCGCGCCCAATGCTTGTCATAAACGAACAGCCAGTCTTTCGGAAAGCGCAAGATCAGCGCTTCGATCGCCGTCATCCATGACTGCGTGGTGGGCACCAGATCGCCGCCAGTGATGGCGTCGCCCAGATGCAGAATCATCGCCGCGTCCGTTTGTTCAACCGTCACCGGCAAGATCGGCACACGGCATTTCACGGCAAACCGGGCGGGCCAGCCCACCGCCCCAACCGACTGGCCAAAGGTCCGCGTGCGAACGGTGTCATCGGATTTACTGAACTCTGCCCCGCCTCGCGGCGCATTTCGGATCCGGTCGACCACGCCAATCACAATTTTGCCCTGACGCAAGGCACCCAGCACCGTCCGCGCGACCGTCACCTCGTTGTTGCGCCGCACATCCAGATAATCGCAGCCCAGTTTGCGATAGAACGACCGCTGCGCCTCGGCCCGGGCTTCGTTTTTGGTTTCGCGGACCAAAAGCAATGTCGGATATCGCGCCGCCAACCCCCGCGCCACCAGCACCGACGCGTGGCAATGCGGCATCACCATGATGATCCCGCCCTGCCCCGAGAGCGCATCCAGACGATCCAGTTCGGGGATTTGCAGCAATCCATCAATCTTTTCGGTCTGGCCCAGCCGTAACGCCTCCATCCGGCGAAGGCTTAGCATGAAGCGCGCCGAAAAATCCCGGTGATACTGCCGCGCCGTTCCCGACCCCAACACCGCCACAAGATCCGAAGCAATGGCGCGCAAAGGCGCCCCGGGCAGATAATATGCCCCGTTCAGCACCCCTGTGATCAGACCATAGCCGACGTCTTGTATCGGCTTCGGTGCGGCGGCGATCCGGCGGGTGCCCCCGTCAAAGACCGACCAAATCCGGTCTTTGAACGTGGTAAAACTCATAACCATACGACTTGAATTCCAGGCTACAGCCGAACAAGCACAAGCCCGGGGCTGCGCCCAGTTGTGTCCGTCCTGCAAAGTATCACACCGATGCGACCGCCGTTTAGGCTTGATCAGCGAAATCCTGGTGCACGATTTTCTTGTCGCAATAGGGGCATTCGACCCAGCCGCGGTCATGCGGGATGCTCAACCAAACCCGCGGATGTCCCAGCGACGCGCCGCCACCGTCACAGGCCACGCGAAACGCGGTCACCACTTCTATTTCCGGCGGGGCAATGGTCATCGCGGTCTCCTTGGGCAGGGGCTTAATCTTTGGCGGGCAGCATAGCGATCCAGAAAGCCGCGACAAGACCGCAGCTCACCCCGGCGGCAGGATCCCGCCATGGCAGATTCGCGCAGCCCCCGCGCCCGGACCCTCCCTGTCGACCCTGATCTTTGCCACCACAGCCCACATCCCGGCCGCACGCTGCCTTGCCCGGGCCGCCCTCAGGTCGTATGGGTTGGCATCACCGCGACCCAATGGTCTGCGGCGCGCACGGACTTCGGGGACACATGACACAAAACGCCATCGAACTGACCGGCTTGACCAAAACATACACGGCACGCGGCAATCAGGCCGCGACCCACGCCCTGAAAGGGGTGGATCTGGCCGTGCCTGCCGGATCGATCTTCGGACTTCTCGGGCCAAACGGCGCGGGAAAATCGACCATGATCAATATCATGGCCGGTCTGGTCCTGAAAACATCCGGCAACGTCCGAATTTGGGGCTTTGATCAGGATGTGAACCCGCGCCAATCCCGGGCTGCCATCGGGGTGATGCCGCAGGAATTGAACCTCGATCCGTTCTTTTCGCCGCGTGCCTCGCTTGAGGTTCAGGCCGGCCTCTATGGCGTCCCGAAATCCCAGCGGCGCACCGATGAAATTCTTGATCTGGTCGGGCTGACAGACAAGGCCGATGCCTATTCCCGGTCGCTGTCTGGTGGGATGCGGCGGCGGTTGTTGTTGGGCAAGGCACTGGTCCATACGCCGCAGGTTTTGGTGCTGGACGAACCCACCGCGGGCGTGGACATCGAATTGCGCCAGATGCTGTGGCGCAATGTCCGCCGATTGAACGACCAAGGCATGACCATCATCCTGACCACCCATTATCTGGAAGAAGCCCAAGAGATGTGCGACGAGATCGCCATCATCAACCACGGTCAGGTGGTGGTGCGCGACACGACAACAGCGCTGCTTGGCCGCTTGGACGCCAAAACACTGGTGGTCACGCCGGAAACGCCCCCCACCGGCCCGTTGCCGTCAATCCCGAATGTCGAGGTGACGACCCGCGCGGATGGGCGTCTGGACTTTGCCTATCGCCGTTCGCTGACATCGCCCGCGGAAATTCTGGACGCGGTGCGCAATGCCTCCATTGTCCTGCGCGATGTCGCCACCGAAGAACCCGATCTTGAGGACGTGTTCCTGTCGCTCACGTCGTCCGCGGGCTAACTGCATCCGATCATTTCTCCGGTGCGGCATCATCGACGCGCCGGAAAAAATCCAACGACAGAGCCCGATCTGAGGTAAACTTCCCGTGAGGCGCGCCGGGGAGGGCACGATTCGTATTAAATTGACGAAGCTGGACGCCGGATCGCCCCCTGACATGACGCGGGGGCTTGCGGCAAGGCCCGCCCCCCCCTGACCCGCCGATAACGATGATCTGCACGAATTGATCTTGATGTTATTTTGCGGGAGGGACACCACAATGTATCGCTTTATGCTTGCGTTCGGCTGCCTGACTCTATCGACCACCTTGGCCACCACCACCAATGCTGAAACCGCGCTTGAACGGGGCGAATATCTGGTCGAAGGCCCGATGGGTTGCGGCAACTGTCACACGCCACTGGGGCCGGACGGACCGATCATGGATCAGCATCTCGGCGGGCGACTGGTCGAAGATTCGGACATGTTCACCGCCTATGCCGCCAACATCACCCCCGGCGGCGTGATCGCCGATTGGACCGATGCGGAACTGGGGCGCGCGATCCGCGAAGGCATCCGGCCAGACGGCACCGTGATCGGTCCGCTGATGCCCTTTGGCTTTTATCGCAACATCTCGGATACCGACCTTGCCGCCATCGTGACCTATCTGCGCAGCGTGCCTGTCGTCGATTTGGTCCAGCCCGCTTCGGTCTGGAACATTCCACTGCCGCCCGCCTATGGCCCCCCACTGGATGCGGTCGCCGATCTTCCCCGCGGCGTGACCGTCGAATGGGGGGAATATGTGGCGCAGGTCAGCCATTGCATGGAATGCCACAGCGGCTGGGGGCCAACCGGGCCGATGATCGACACCCATCTGGGGGCTGGCGGGTTTGAATTTCACGGACCTTGGGGGGTGTCGATTGCCCCGAATATCACCAATGGGCCAGACGGGCTGCTGGCCTATACCGACGCCGAGATCGCGGACATGATCATCGCGGGCCAGCGCCCGGATGGCAGCGCGATGCTGCCGCCGATGCCCTATCCTTATCTGGCGCGGATGACGCCCGAGGATCTGGACGCGCTGATCCTATATCTGCGCAGCGTTCCGCCCCTGCCGGATGCGGGCTGACCCACTGCCTGGAACCGCCCCGCCGTGCCCCGCGTTTGGTCCTAAGATTATTCTGCGCGGGATGAGGTGAATGGTAGAGTGGGTAACGGCGCTGGTCGGCGGTTTGGGCCTGATCGGGATCGCGTGGCTGATGTTTCTCGAAAACGTCTTCCCGCCGATCCCGTCAGAATTGATCATGCCGCTAGCAGGCTTTACAGCCGCGACCGGTCAACACGACCTTTGGGCGGTCATTCTGGCCGGAACCCTTGGCTCCGTCGCCGGGGCGGTGATGTGGTATTGGGTCGGACGCCGGGTCGGCAGTGACCGGATGCGGCGACTGGCAGCTCGCCATGGCCGCTGGCTTACCCTGTCGCCGCAGGACATCACCCGGGCCGAAGACTGGTTTCACCGCCATGGCGCCATTGCGGTCTTGCTGGGGCGTTTGGTCCCGGCAGTGCGCACCCTGATCTCGGTCCCGGCCGGCGCGGCCCGGATGAGCCAAGGCTCGTTCCTGATCTGGACCAGCCTTGGCACCGCAGTCTGGTCCGGACTTCTGGCTGTGGCGGGCTACGCCCTGCGGTCCAGCTATACTGACGTGGGCAAGTGGATGGATCCCCTCGCCACTGCCGTCTTGGTCGGAATGCTGGGCTGGTATCTTTGGCGGGTCATCACGTGGCCGTCACACGGGTCGCAGGACCGACCTGACCCCAAAGCCTAAGGCCAAGCCCATCGCGGAACAGCGCCGTCCCCGCGCCCCCTTGCACCCATCACGTCGCCGTCGCACTGTGACCACACATCAGACACGCGCGGAAAGGAAGCGGCATGAAAGTGATCGTCATGGGTGCCGGGGTTATCGGCGTCACGACTGCCTATTATCTTGCCCGGCAAGGCGCCGAAGTCACGGTGCTGGATCGGCAAAAGGGGCCGGGTCTTGAGACCTCTTATGCCAATGCGGGAGAGCTGTCTTATGGCATGACCTCGCCATGGGCCGCGCCCGGCATCCCGATGAAAGCCGTCAAATGGATGTTCATGAAGCGCCGCCCGCTATTCATCTGGCCGCTGATCAGCCCGACCATGTGGGTCTGGGCCGCGAAGATGGTGAACAATTGTAACGACAAAGCCTATGCCCTGAACAAGGCCCGGATGGTGCGCATTTCGAACTACAGCCGCGACGTGATGCCCGAACTGATCGCCGAGACCGGCATTGAGTATGATGGGCGGGCGCAGGGCACGTTACAGCTGTTCCGAACTGAAAAGCAGTTGAAAGGCTCGAAGGCTGACCAACAAATTTTGGCAGAGTTCGACAGCCCCTATCAGGTCCTCGACCGGGATGGCTGCATCGCCGCGGAACCGGCCTTGGCCTTCGTACGGGACAAATTTGTCGGCGGGTTGCAACTGACCGCCGACCGCACTGGCGATTGCCGGCTGTTTACCATCGCTTTGGCCGAAAAGGCCGCCGAGATGGGGGTTGAGTTTCTCTATGGCCAAAATATCGACAGCATCTGCGTCGAAAACGGCAAGGTCGTCGGCGTCGATACCGATCCGGCGGGACGGATCACCGGTGACGCCTATGTCTGTGCCTTGGGCTCTTATGGACCCAATGTTCTGAACCCGATCGGGGTGCGGCTGCCGATCTATCCGGTCAAAGGCTATTCCGTGACCCTGCCGGTCACCGACGATGCCATGGCACCGCAATCGACGATCATGGACGAGACCCATAAAGTGGCCATCACTCGGCTGGGTGACCGGATCCGGGTGGCGGGTACTGCCGAGATCGCTGGTTATTCCAACCGCCTCGGCCCCCATGCCACCGATACGGTGCGCCACGTGATCGGCGATCTGTTCCCACAGGGCGGCGACGTGGACCGGGCAGAAGGCTGGACGGGGCTGCGCCCGATGACCCCTGACGGCACCCCGGTTCTGGGGGCCTCGAAATACCCCAACCTGTTTCTGAACACCGGCCATGGCACGCTGGGCTGGACCATGGCCTGCGGGTCGGGGCGTGCCGTCGCAGATGTGGTGCTGGGCAAGACCCCCGAGATCGATTTCGACGGTCTGACCGCCGCCCGCTACGACTAGCGGGCGCGGTCAGTCATCCTCGGTGACAATGACGACCTCGGCCCCGGCAACCCCGGTGGCCGACGCCAACTGCCGCAGCCGGGTCTGGACAGCATCACTGTCGGGCACACTGACATTGTTCAGCACTTCAAGGCGGACGGCGTCGGCCTCAATCCGCAGACGGCAATGGCCCAACAACTCGGGCACGCTGGCCGAGAACCGGTGCCCCAACAGCAACGCCCGGCCCAAAATCTCGGCCCGGCGCACCTCGTTCGGGGTCAGAAGCTGATCGGTAATCTCAGTCACAGTGCCATCCACCTTGCCGCCGTAACGCGCCAAGATCGTCACCGCCAGAAACGCCCGCTCGGGATGTGTCACCCCGATAAAGGGAAATTGCAGCAGCCGCCGAAAGGTCTCGCGCGCCCGGACCTTGGCGTGATCGCGCCACGCCATATCCGTCAGGGCGCAGGCCGCCAGCCGCAACCGTCGGTCCTGTTGGCTTTCGCCGGGGAACAGATCATCGGTCCATCGCGCCAACGCGGCGCTGAATTCCGGCACCCGGGCGATGGGCAAACCGATGGCCTGTGCCCCTTCCAACAGCGGATCGCGGTATTGTTCGGTCGGATCCAGTTGCCCATAGAGCCAGCCCTCGCGCAGCCCACAATCGGAAAACACGATCCGCTCCGGCTTGAGGTTCCGCAACACCCGCCACATTACCAATGCTGCCGCAGGCAAGGTCTTGATCCGCCGCCCCGGAACGTCCGGCAGATCCGCCACCTCGTCTTGGGACATCCGGGCGATCTTTTTGGACAACGCCTGAAGCTCGGCCGCGGGCAGATTATAGCCATGCACCACACTGATCGGCGCCCCGGTCATGGCAATGTGAATCCGCGCCAAGGCCCGCCAGCCACCGCCCACAGCATAAAACGCCGGCTGGGTCAGCATCGGCGGCAGATTCGCATCCAAAATCGCATCGATCTGCTTTTTGGCGGCATCCACGCCGTCTTCCATCATCCGCCCGACCGGCAGCGCCCCCAACGGCATGCTGCTTAGCCGGTCCCCGACCCGGTCCCCGATCACCTCGGCCACTTCCAGACTGCCGCCGCCAATATCGCCCACCAGACCGGTGGGCTGAAAAAACCCCGAGATCACCCCCGTTGCCGTAAAGGTCGCCTCTTCTTCGCCGGTCAGAATGCGCGGCTGCAGCCCGGTCTTGTCCCGAATCGCCCGAATCAGATCCGCGCCATTGCCCGCACGCCGGGTCGCTTCGGTTGCCAGCACATCGATCCGGTCGACCTGCATGGCCTTGGCGATGGCATGCAGACGGACCACCGCATGCAAAGCGCGGCGGATCGCATCCTCGGTAAAGTTGCCGTCGGCGTCGATCCCGGCCCCCAGCGCAACCATCGATTTTTCGTTGAAACGGGGAAACGGCGCGCGGCTGAGATCGTCATAGACCACCAAGCGCAATGAGTTTGAGCCGATATCGATGACCCCGTAATGCGCCTGCTGCCGGGACAGGATCCGCGCCGTATCGATCTCGATCGTGCGCGGGTCCGACATCCCCTTATGTGACAAGCCCTGTTCCATCGCCGTCCCCTAATGTCCTACGCGGATCCTGATGCTGACATTCTGTTCCCCGCAAGTCCACAGCCCGGCGTCGCAGGGATGGGGGGCCGGGGCTCAGCCCAAATGGACCTGCCCCGCCGGATAGCGCACCCGCGGCACGCTACGGGTTGCCAAAAAGAAGCCCAAAGTCAGCGGGCCGACTCGGCCAATCATCATCACCACGATGATCACCAACCGCCCGAACGTGTCCAATTCGGTCGTGGTTCCGCGCGACAGGCCCACTGTGCCAAAGGCCGATGCCACCTCGAAACCCAGATCGAAAATCGCCCCGTCATGTGAGATTGAGATTGCGAACACGGCCACCATCACGGTCAGCAGACTAACCGTGGTCAGGGCCATCACCTTCATCGCTTCTTCCAGCCCAAGGCTGCGCCCGAACACGTGCAGAGTCGTGCGCCGTTGGAAAAACGCCACCATCACCACCAACAGCAAGATGAACGTCGTCACCTTGATGCCGCCCGCGGTCGAGGTGCTGCCGCCGCCAATCACCATCAACAGCATCATCATCAGTGACGTGCTGTCATGCAGCGATTCGATCTCCAGCGTGTTGAACCCCGCCGTCCGGGTGGTCACCACCTGAAACCACGCGGCCATCACCCGGGTCGGAACATCAGCTATCGCGCCCAGCGTGTTCGGATTGGTCCATTCCAGCGCCAGAAAAATGGCCCACGGCCCAAGGATCAGCGCCGCAGTGCCCGACAGCATCAACTTGCTGTGCAGACTTAAGGTGCGCCAACGCCGTTTGGCCGAGATGTCGCCGATCACCACGAAACCCAAGCCCCCCAGAATAAACATCAGCGGGATCGCCAGATTGATGATCGGGTCGCCAACCCAGCGCGACAGCCCGTCCGGGAACAACGCAAATCCGGCATTGTTAAAGGCCGATACGGAATGAAACAACGCATGCCACAGCCCGGTGCCCCAGCCAAATTCCGGCACGAACACCACGGCCAGCACCGCCACGCCCAGCAATTCACACGCAATCGCGATCTTCAAGATAAGCTGGGCCAGCGTCCCGAGCCGACTGAGCGAGGTCTGGTTCAGATCCTCGCGCAGGATGATCCGCTGGTTCATGCCCATCGGGATCCCCATGGCCGACAGCAGCAACACGGCAAAGGTCATCAGGCCAAGGCCGCCCAGCTGGATCAACACCATGATCACGGCCTGTCCGAACGCGGTAAACACGGTTCCCGTATCCACCACCGACAGCCCGGTCACCGTCACCGCCGACGCCGAGGTAAACAACGCCTCCATCCAATTGAGGGGCCCGTTATGCGCCGCGGGCAGTTTCAGCAGAAACGTCCCCAGCACCACCAACGTCCCATAGAGCAGCGCCAGAAACGCCGGTGGCGGCAGCCGCGACAGCAGCTTCAATGCGGGTAGCCTACGACGCAGGTCCATGGGCGGGTCCTAACTGGTTACAAGGAGGCCGCGAAATCGCGCAGGTTGACCCGAACCCCCAGCAACAGCAGCTTGTCGTCACAGGCCAATTCAACCGGCGTCCCGTCGCCGCCCAGATAATCCGTGCCGCGCATCACGCCGATACAGCGCAGATCGAACCGCTCCAACAGTTTCAGGTCGGACAAGCGGCGCCCGTGCAGCGCCTGCGGCACCAGAATATTGGCCACGTGATAGCCATTGCCCAAACTGACATAGTCCCGCACCAGCGGATTGTGCAGCACCTGCGCCGTATGCTGGCCACCATCCACCTCGGGATGAATGATCCGGTCCACCCCCAGTTTTGACAGGATCCGATGATGGGTCTTGTTGACCGCCTTGGCCCAGACCACCGGCACGCCGATCATCTTCAGATTGATTGCGGTCAGAACGCTGGCTTCTAGGTTCTCGCTCATGGCAATCAGGGCCACATCGCACTCGCCGATGCCGCCATCGCGAAGGGCCACCTCATCGCGACTGTCGAGAATCAGCGCCTGTGACACTTTTTCGGTGTAATCGGCCACGACCTTGTCGTCGCGGTCGATGCCGATCACGTAATTGCCGAACCGGGTCAATTCACTGGCGACCGTGCCGCCATAGTTGCCCAATCCGATCACCGCGAAATTGCGTAGCTTGCGTCCCATCCGGCATCCCTATTTCCGGTCGTATTCAAGATCTCGTGTCCGGCAAGGCGCTAATGCCCCCCTCCGGCGCGGCATCTGGCCCGGCTCAGTCTGCGGGCAGCAGGCCTCCCAAAGGGCGTCCGGCCAGCAGATGCACATGCATATGCGGCACTTCTTGCAGGGAATCCCGACCCGCGTTCGACACCAGCCGGAACCCGGCGCCGCCATCGGCCGGGCGCACCCCCAACTCGGCTGCGATCTCGCCCAAAAGCCGGGTGAAATCCACAATCTCGGCCTCGCTTGCCGCTAGCGCGAAGTCATCATAATTGACATACGCGCCTTTCGGGATCACCAAAATATGTTCCGGCGCTTGGGGCCGGACATCGCGAAACGCCAGCGAATGGGCGCTTTCCTTGACCTTGGTGCAGGGAATTTCGCCGCGCAGGATCTTGGCAAAGATATTCTGGTCGTCATAGGCATGGGCCATCACGGGTCCCCTCTTGGCTGGGTCGGTTTGGATCAAGGGGTCGCGCCGGGACCACCAATTGTCAAGCCGCCGGTTTCAATCGGCTCTTTTGCATCATATTGGCAAATATCCCGGATCACGCAGACGCCGCACATCGGCTTGCGGGCTTTGCAAGTGTACCGCCCGTGCAGGATCATCCAATGATGGGCATGGCGCTGAAATTCAGCCGGGACATTGTCCTCGATGGCGCGCTCCACCGCGGCCACGTCGCGTCCCACGGCCAGCCCGCTGCGGTTGCCGATCCGAAAGATATGGGTGTCCACTGCCTGCGCCGGCAAGCCCCACCACATGTTCAGCACCACATTGGCGGTCTTCCGGCCGACCCCCGGCAGACTTTCCAACGCCGCACGCGACGACGGCACCACACCGCCGTAATTCTCGACCAGAAGGCGGCTCATCGCGATGACGTTCTTGGCCTTGTTGCGAAACAGACCGATGGTGCGAATATGGCCAATCAACCCCTCTTCGCCCAAATCCAGCATCTTCTGCGGCGTATCCGCAATCGGGAACAACGCCCGCGTCGCTTTGTTCACGCCCACATCCGTGGCCTGCGCCGACAGCGCAACCGCCACCAGCAACGTATAGGCGTTGGTATGGTCCAGCTCGCCCTTCGGCTCTGCCTCGACCTCTTGAAAGCGGCGAAACGCCGTCACCATGTCTTGATAGGAAAATTGTCGAACCATAGGGCGGCTATGCCATGGCCGGTCGCTGGGCGGCAAGCCTGTTCCCACCGCCGCCTCGGCAGTCTCCACCTCCTTGCGCAAGTTTCGGGTCGCCCGCTTCGGCCCAAGCCCCTAGGTTTACCCCAAGCCACGCCAATCCGAAAAGGACCGCTTGCATGTGTAGGGCGCTCACTGACCCCGATGATCTTCGGCCCGACCCCTATCATTACGGCGTCATTGCGCGCGCCATTACCGCCATTGACGCGGCTGGCGGCGCCCCGATGCCGCTGGAGCAGTTGGCCGCCGATCTGTCGATGTCGCCCGCCCATTTTCAGCGGGTCTTTTCCCGCTGGGCCGGGGTGTCGCCCAAACGCTATCAGCAATATCTGACGCTGGATCACGCTCGCAGCCTGCTGGCCGCCAATGCCACCACCCTTGAAACCGCCGACACGGTCGGGCTGAGTGGCTCTGGCCGCCTGCACGATCTCTTTTTGCGCTGGGAAGCCATGGCCCCCGGCGACTATGCCCGCGGCGGCGCTGGCCTGACCATCCGCTACGCCCAGATCGACACGGCCTTCGGGCCGGCCTTGGCGATGGCAACAGAGCGCGGCCTGTGCGGATTGGCCTTCACCGCCGATTGCGGGCCAGAGGCGGGCTTTGCCGATCTGCAACGGCGCTGGCCACGCGCCACGTTCACCGAAGACCCCGGCCGTGTCGGCCCGCTGGCCCTGCGCGCCCTCGGCATCGCCACCGACGCAGCCCCGCGCGGCGTGGCCGACCTGCACCTGATCGGCGCGCCCTTCCAGATCAAGGTCTGGGAGGCGCTGCTGCGCATCCCGTCCGGTCAGGTCACCACCTATTCCGACATCGCCCGCGCAGTCGGCCACCCCAAGGCCGCCCGCGCGGTCGGCACGGCAGTTGGGCGCAACCCGATCAGCTGGCTGATCCCTTGTCACCGCGCCCTGCGCAAAGGCGGCGCTTTGGGCGGCTATCACTGGGGCTTGCCGGTCAAACGCGCCATGCTGGCATGGGAGGCGGCCCGCCGCGACAGCCCACCGCCACCCCCGGCCGGCGAAACCACGCGACCACGACAGGATGTTTCGAAAGGGTGATTTCCTTTCACCCCCCGTTCCGGCATAGACTGGCGCAAAACCAGACCAGAGGCAGCCATGATTTCCCGACATTCCGCTTTCGCCACCCTTCTGGCAGGCACAGCCCTGCTGGCCGGATGTACCACTCCGGCCAATCTCAACAATACTGACAACAGCAAGCGCAACACGGGTGCCCTGATGGGTGCCGCTGTTGGCGGCTTGGTCGGAGGACCGATCTCAGGCGGTGATGGCAAGCGCGCCGTGGCTGGCGCGGCCATTGGTGCCGCTGTTGGTGGCATCATCGGGTCCAACCTCGACAAGCAGGCCGCTGAGTTGCAACAGCAGCTTGGCAACGGCGTTACGGTGTCGAACCAAGGCGACCAACTGCTGGTCTCGTTCCCGCAAGACATTTTGTTCGCCACCGACAGCACCACGATTCCGTCGTCACAGCGCAGTGAATTGAACGCGCTGGCTGCCAACCTACTGCGCTATCCCACCACCAATGTCGAAATCATCGGCCATACCGACAATACCGGCGCTGCCGCTTATAACTTCGACCTGTCCACCCGGCGTGCCGGTGCGGTCGCCTCGATCCTTGTTGCCCAAGGCGTGCCCGGTGGCCGGGTCACCGCCATCGGTCGCGGCGAAGACGCGCCCATCGCCACCAACCTGACCCCGGAAGGCCGGGCACAGAACCGCCGGGTCGAGGTGATCATCCGCCCGCAAACCTGATCTGGCAGACCGGAGCGGGCACCCCCCCTCCGGTCCCTCAGGACGGCGTGGTTAAAAAAATCCCCGCCTCCGTTTACCCTGTCTTAGGCGGATTATGGTCTTCATGGCGCAGCTTTTGCCATGAGGTACCATCATGAAACTCTATCCCCTAATGCTCGCCGCTGGCTTGGCGCTGGCCCACCCAGCACAAAGCCAAGCCGCGTCGCTTTTAAACGCATTCGAATTCTGGTCCGACTTCAGCGATGCCGTCGGCACCGCCACCGCCAGCAGCACGGGCGGCACCGTCACCGCCGGCGAATTGGTGTTTTCGGCCAATGGCGGTCCCCGGATTGACTTGCCGTCCCAGATCAAGACCTTCACGCTGGCGATGAAGTTCCGCCTTGATACCACGGCAGGCAAGACCAAGCTGCTGGATTTCAGGACACTCGCGTCGGATGGCGGGCTCTACAATCAAAACTCGTCACTGGTGTTCTTTGACACCCAGCCACCGACAGCCACCGGCCTGCTTACGGCCAACAAAGACCACGTTCTGGTGTTTAATCGCAATGACAGCAGCAAACTGGTCGACATCTATCTGGATGGAAGCCGGGTGATCAGCTTCCTTGACCCGACCGGTATGACCATTGGCTATCAGGGCCATATTCATGTGCTGGAAGATGACAAAACCACCAGCAAAACCCAAGCCGTCTCCGGCGTGTTGGATTATGTCCGGATCTACGATGCCGCGCTCTCGCCGACGCAAATTGCCACAATCGGGCTGCCGCAAGAACCCATTCCGCCGGTGGCGCCAGTGCCCCTGCCCGCGCCGCTGGCCCTGCTGGCTGGGGCGCTGGGTCTGTTGCCCCTGCTGCGTTGGTTGGGCCGTCCGGGAACGTCCGCCTGAAACGTCAAAAGGCCCGGCAAGAGTGCCGGGCCTTTTGCGAGAACCTAAAGGTAAGCGCGATCAGTGCAGCTTGACGCCGACTTCGGTGATTGCACCGTCGATCAGCTTGTTGGCACGGTCAGAGGTCATCCCCTGCGCCATGACATCACCAGCCGCAGCAACCGCAACCGAAATTGCCCGATCCCGCACGTCCTTAACGGCGCGTGCTTCGGCGGATGCAATTTGCTCGACCGCCGCTTGAACCCGGCGCGCAATGGACGCGTCCAGATCGATCCGGGCTTGCTTGCCCGCAGCGACGGCTTCGCGCTTTGCACCTTCAACGATGCGATCGGCCTGCTCCTGAACTTCCTTGTGCTTGCGCTCATAGGAGGCCAGCAGAAGTTGGGCTTCTTCGCGCAACTTGCGGGCTTCGGTCAGGTCCGATTGGATGCCCGCAGCACGCTTGTCCAACAATCCACCCAACAGGGCCGGAACCTTGAAATAGCAGACCACGCCGATGAACACCAAGAAGGCGATCAGGACGACGAAGTTGGTGTTGTGCAGCGAGAAGAACGGGCCACCGGCGGCCAGCGCCGGGCTCGCCGACAGAAGAATCAGCAATAGGCTGAGCTTTTTCATGTCTTATCCCTTCAGGCGGGCGTTGACGGCATCGGCAACCACCGCGTCGTCCGCACCGGTGCCAAACGCGGCAACGATTGCGCCTGCCGTGTCTTTCGCCACCGCTTCGATGCTGTCGATCGCACCGGCCCGAATCTCGTTGATCGAGCGTTCCGATTCCGCGGCCTTCGCCGCAATCTCGGCATCGGCCTTAGCAATGGCGGCGTCCAGTTCAACCTGAACTTCGGCCCGCGCTTCGGCGATGATGCGATTGCTTTCAGCGCGGGCATCAGCCAGCGCCTTCTGATAGGCAGTCTCGGCCTCTTCCGCTTTCAGCTTCAGCTGTTCGGCGGCGGCGATATCGTCCATGATCCGACCCTGACGGTCAGCAAGAATGGACGCGATCCGTGGCAGAGCCACGCGCGACAGAATATAATAGAGCGCGCCAAGCGCGATAACGAGCCAGAAAATCTGGTTCGGGAAATGCGCGAATTCAAGCTGCGGCATTCCCGCAGACTGGGTCGCTGCGCTTCCGTGTGCAACCGCGTCAGCGGCGGAATGCGCGGTGCCTGCAGCCGCGTGCGTTGTCTCAGCCATGTCGTCCTCCAGGAACCTCGGGTCTTACACGGGCGGCCCGGCCATCTGGCCGAGCCGCCCGGGGGCAAGGATGGTTCAGGTGGATTACACAGCGAACATCAGCAGCAGGGCAACGAGGAACGAGAAGATCCCCAGTGCTTCTGCGAATGCGATGCCGATGAACAGCGTCGCGGTCTGGTCAGCAGCAGCCGACGGGTTGCGCAACGCGCCAGCAAGGAAGTTTCCTGCAACGTTGCCCACACCGAGGGCGGCAAGACCCATACCAATAGCCGAGATGCCGGCACCGATGAATTTGCCGAGTTCTGCGATATCGCCTTCCATAGACTTCTCTCCTTTATGGGAATGGCAGTAGTTTTGTCTCTGACCGTCAGTGATGCGGATGTAACGCGTCCTTGAGGTACACGCAGGTCAGAATAGTGAACACATAGGCCTGGATGAAGCACACCAGGATTTCCAAGCCGTACATCGCGACGACGCCGAGGATCGCCAAAGGCGACAAAGCGGCAAGTCCAGCGAAGGCGGCAAAAACTTTGATAACAGCGTGGCCTGCGGTCATGTTGCCGGCCAAACGAATGGAGTGGCTGACGGGGCGCACGAAGTAGGAAATCACTTCGATCAGGGCCAGCACAGGCCGCAGCGCCAGCGGCGCCGACTTAACCCAGAACATTCCCAAGAACGACGCGCCGTTCAGCACGAAGCCCAGAATGGTCACCGCCAAGAACACTGCCATCGCCAAGATCGCGGTCACGGCGATGTGGCTGGTGGTGGTAAAGGCCATCGGCAGCAGGCCAAGGAAGTTGGCGAACAGGATGAACATGAACAGCGTCATGATATAGGGGAAGTATTTCAGACCATCCCGGCCCGACACGTCCTCGACCATCTTATAAACAAAGCCATAGGCCAGTTCGGCAATCGATTGGGTCTTGCCCGGCACGACCCGGCCTTGCTTGGTGCCCAGCACCAGCAATGCGGCAATCGCGGCCACGGTCAGGGCCAGCCACAGGGTCACATTGGTCGGGGTGTACCAATGCACCGCACCGTCGCCAAACAGTGGCGACACGATAAACTGGTCCATCGGGTGAAATACAAGGCCGCCCTCAGATGCTTGTTCCGTCGCCACGTGTCGTTCCCCTTGCGTCCACGCCCCCGTTCAGAGGCGTCCTCGTTGTATCCAAACCGCCCCTCAGGGCGCCTCATCATCCGTATCCGGGGCATGTGCCCGGCCTGTGGTCTGCACCTCTTTGGCGGTGCGCATCATTGTCTTCACACCGGCGGCAAAGCCCAGCAGGGTGAAGATCACCAGAAAGATCGGAATCGTGCCAAGAAGCACGTCCAACCCGTAGCCAATTCCAAATCCGATCCCAAGACCGGCAACCAATTCCGTCACCATTCGCCAGCCAATATTGGCCTTGGAGTAATGCTCCTCTTGATGGGCCTTCGACGGCGGTGATGCCGCCGACTTGGCAGCCGCGATCCGATCATGAAGCTGCCGAAGCTGCTCGTCATCTGGATGCTGCGCCATTGAAGCCCCCTTTGAGGTTCGAGCGGACACTAGGCTGGCAGACACGCCGAGTCAACGCAGCCTGTCACCCTAACAACCCATTGATTTTAAAGGCGTCCAAAGGAGCATGCCGAAGCGTCGCACCCCCAAAATCGCAGCAATGATATTCAACCGCAAAGTTGAGCATGCCATCCGCCCTGCCCTTAGGCCTTCGGTGTCCGTCGCCGGACCCGCCGCCAAAGCCGCCCATCGATCAGCAACAGCCCAGCGAAAATGGCCAGCATTCCGATCAGATGATAGACCGTCAGATGTTCGTTCAGCAGCAACACCCCCAACAGAACCGCCGACAGTGGCGCAATGAAGGTCAGGGTCGAAGCGGTGGTGCCCCCCACTCGCGGCAGCAACCAGAACATCACCAGAAAGGCCATCGAGGTCAGAACAAAGCCGATCACCGCCAGTGCAATCCATGTCTCAGTCTGGGTGATTACCGGGACACCTTCGCGCCACAGCGCCAGCGGCGCAATGAACAGCGTCGCCAAGATCAGTGACCACGCCGTCATCACCGCGCGGTCCATTCCGGCAAAGCGCCGGATGTAATTCAGCCCAATGCCGTAACACAGCGGCGCCAGCATCGCCAAACACAGGGCCCACAGCGCCCAATCCCCGATCCCGCGCGCCGAGGGCAGCATCAGCAACACGATCCCGGCGAAGCCCACCGCAACACCAACTGTCTTTTGCGCCGTCGCCCGCTCTCCGCCCGGCCAGAAATGCGACACGATCACCACCATAATCGGCGTCATGGCATTGATGATCCCGGCGGCACTGCTGGTGATGGCCTGTTGCGCGAACGGATAGATCGCCAAAGGCAGCGCGTATTGAAACAGTCCAAAGACAAACAGCGACGCCAAAACCGGCAGTTGCACCCGCATCGACCGGCCACTGACCAGCACCCACAGCCAACACCCCAGCGCGCCAACCCCGACCCGACCCATGGACACCGACAGCGGCCCGATCTCGCGCAGCAGGATCGCGTTGAAATAGAAGGACGAGCCCCAAGCCAGCCCAAGCCCCCAGATGATGATCCAATACCGCAGTAACATGCTGTCCGCCCTTCGCGCGCAGGTGTCGTGGCCGTGGCATACGCCGATCCCGGCCCGCTGGGCACCCCTGTTCAGGCGCAGTTGCCTTTCCCGGCAACCAGCGTAGGTTGCGCGGTCATGGATCCCAGCCTCGATATCGTGTTTGCCGCCCTGTCCGACGCCACCCGGCGGCGCATCTTAACCATGCTTCTTGAAGATGACATGGCCGTCACCGACGTGGCGGAGCCATTCGAGATGTCCCTCGCCGCGATTTCCAAGCACCTGATCGTGCTGACCCGGGCCGGGCTGATCACGCAAGACAAGCGGGGCCGTGTCACGTGGTGCAAGCTGGAACCCCACGCCCTGCGCGGGGCCTCGGTCTGGATGCAGGGCTTTGGTCAGTTCGAACCGGTCGATCTGGATGCGTTTGAGCGGTTTTTGGAAACCGAACTTGCCCCCCTGCCCGATGCGCCGCCCCCCGCGGACGCCGCACCCGGCTAAGCGCCGCTCAGCTGTCGGGCCAGTCGACGGCCTTCGCCTTGATTCGGTTGACGATGGCCTGAACCTTCGGCGTCCGGTGCAGATCCACATGGGTGACCAGCCAGATATTGACTGTCCAGTCCGGACGCGGGGGCCGCACCTGCACCAGTTGCGGCAGTTTTGCCGCCTCCCAAGTCGAAATAAACCCCAGGCCGATCCCGGCCAGAACCGCATATTTGGTCGATTCGAAATCGCTGGCGGAAAACAGGATCTGTTCAGGTGGCACCACGCTGTCCATCCAGACATGAAACGGTGCGCGCGACGATACCCCAAGGCTTCCAACGAAACTGCGGCTCAGTAAATCTTCATCGGTCTCGGGAAATCCCGTCCGGTCGATATAATCCTGCGAGGCGTACAGCGCCGAACGCAACGGCGCCAGCGATTGCACCACATTGTCAGGCTCGTCCGGGGCGCTCATCCCGACGCGCAACGCCACATGCGCCTCGCCATATTCCAGCCGGAACACCCGCACATCGGTCATAAGCCGCACCCGCACATCGGGATGGTCCATCTGAAACTCGGCCAACACCGGTGCCAGCACCAGCGCCAGCCCCGGAATTGCAGTGACCACCAGTTCACCCGCCACCGCATCGCCGGTGCCGCGCAACCGCGCGCCAAGCTGGGCGAATTGCTCGTCGGTGGCCTGCGCCACCCGCAGCAGATCCTTGCCCGCCTCGGTCGCCGTATAGCCGCGGGCATGGCGCTGGAACAACTTCGTGCCCAACCGCCCTTCCAGCGCATCAATGTGCCGGATCACCGTCGCATGGTGCACACCCAACATTTCCGCCGCGCCCGACACCGTGCCCTGCTTGGCCACATGAAACGCGGTCCGGATTTCATCCCAGTTATCGATCGGTCTACTCCAAGTTCATCCGGCCCACCCGGCCCCGGGTTTGACAATGCAACAATTTACGCGGGCGGCAAGCGTTGACCCGCAAAAGTCGTTCGGCAATGACCACACGGCGCACCACTGTTCAAATACGCACAGCATATGCAGCACAGGCATCGAATAGCACATTCTCGCAGAGGCGTTATATCCATCCGCAACCCCGCCACCAAGGAGACCAACCGCCTCATGACCCATATCTTGCACATCGACAGCTCCGCCCGCGCCAGTAACTCTGTCTCACGCGACCTCAGCAAACGGGTGACCGATCGCCTGTCTGTGACCACGGGCGCCACCGTGACCTATCGCGATCTGGCCACTGGCCTGCCGATCATCACCGAAGACTGGGTCGGCGCAAATTTCACCCCGGCAGATGCCCGCAGCGATGCCCAGCGTGAACGGCTGGCCCAGTCCGACGCCTTGGTGGCCGAAGTCCGCGCCGCCGACACCCTCGTCATCGGCTTGCCCATCTATAACTTCAGCGTACCGACCCCGTTGAAATCTTGGATTGACCTGATCGCCCGCGCTGGCGTCACCTTCAAATACACCGAAACCGGCCCCCAAGGGCTGTTGTCCGGCAAACGCGCCATTCTAGTAGTTGCCGCAGGCGGCACAGTGGTCGGCTCCGAGATGGATTTCGCGACCAGCTATCTGCGCCACGTGCTGGGCTTTGTCGGGATCACCGATATTCAGATCGTCGCCGCCGACCAGATGAATGTCGACCGCGCGGGCAGCTTGGCCCGCGCCGATCACAGCATCAACGCACTGGCCGCATAACCGGCCGCCTCAGCGCGGTCAGGCGGCGCCGCGCTCCTGCATTTGGCTATGCGTTGGGTTCTGCCCCAAGGCATAGCCCTCGCCCCAGATCGTCGTGATGCAGCGTTCATCCAGTCCTGCGGCCCGGAACTTGGTCCGCACTTTGCAGATAAAGACATCGATGATCTTGGCCGCTGGCGGGGTTTGCCCGACATACAGTGCCTCTAGCAGCATGTCTTTGGTCACCACCGCGCCCCGGCTGTCAGCAATCATCTTGATCAGGAAAAACTCGCTTCCGGTCAGCACGACCTCGACATCGCCCAGACCGACGCTGCGCCGCGCCACGTTCAGGCGCAAATACGGACGGACCCGGCGCGGGGTCTTCGGCCCTGACCGCCGTTGGCGGGGTGCGACCGTCATCGCAGGCCTCCTTGGCGCTGCATTATTGCGACGCGACCGTCGTCAGTCGTCACCCTTAAACGTCTCATTTCGTTACCCCATCCACGGATCGTTCGTAAAACAAGACCGCCCTCTAGCGCAGTTCCGATCCCACTGTTACCCGTTCTTCATAAATGCGCTGCAATCCGCTTATGCGGTCTGGTTGGACCTCGGCGGCGGCCTGCGCTTGACACCGGGCGGCATTTCGCAGTACCAGCCAGTCAAATCCCGGAAGTATCTATGGCTTCCGGTCCCTGCATGGCAGGGATCGACACCGGTCAGCGCGTTGCGCCCACCGGTGCAATTCTGGTTTTCTGCGGCGGTTTCGGCCCTCGCACCGATGTATTTCTGCGGCGTCCTTGGGCCCCGCATTCGATGGCGAAAGGAGCGAGTGGCATGTTCGAGACCCTGAGCGAACGCCTTGGTGGCGTCTTTGACCGCCTGACCAAGCAAGGCGCGCTGTCCGAGGATGACGTCAAGACCGCCCTGCGCGAAGTCCGCACCGCCCTGCTAGAGGCCGATGTGTCGCTGCCCGTCGCCCGCGATTTTGTCAAAGCCGTTCAAGACAAGGCCACGGGCCAATCGGTCACCAAATCGGTGACCCCGGGCCAGCAGGTCATTAAGATCGTCCATGACGAACTGGTGCACTTTCTGGCCGGTGACGCCGCCACGGCAGGCGAGCTGAAGATCGACAACCCGCCATCCGCGATCCTGATGGTGGGCTTGCAAGGCTCGGGCAAGACCACCACCACCGCCAAGCTGGCCAAGCGCCTGTTTGACAAAAGTGGCAAGCGCGTCCTGATGGCCTCGCTCGATACCAACCGGCCCGCCGCGCAGGAACAGCTTGCGATTCTGGGCGTGCAGATCGGCGTCGATACCCTGCCCATCGTCAAGGGTCAGTCCGCCACCGAGATCGCCAAACGCGCCAAAACCCAAGCCAGCTTGGGCGGCTATGACGTCTACATGCTCGACACCGCCGGCCGTCTGCACATCGACGACGTGCTGATGGACGAGGTTCAGGCCGTTCGTGACATCACCAGCCCGCGGGAAACCCTGCTGGTGGTCGATGGCTTGACCGGTCAGGACGCCGTCAACGTCGCCACCGAATTCGACGGCAAGGTCGGCGTGACCGGCGTTGTACTGACCCGGATGGATGGCGACGGGCGCGGCGGTGCCGCCCTATCCATGCGCGCCGTCACCGGCAAGCCGATCAAGTTCGTCGGCCTTGGCGAAAAACTGGACGCGATCGAAGAATTCCACCCCGAACGCGTTGCGGGCCGGATCCTTGGCATGGGCGATATCGTCAGCCTTGTTGAGAAAGCCCAAGAAACCATCGAGGCCGAACAGGCCGAACGCATGATGAAGCGGTTCCAAAAGGGCCAATTCAACATGAACGATCTGCGCAACCAGCTTGAGCAGATGATGAAGATGGGCGGCATGGAAGGCGTCATGGGCATGCTTCCGGGCATGGGCAAGATGCAAAAGCAGATGGCCGAATCGGGTTTGGACGACAAAGTCCTGCGCCGCCAGATCGCCCTGATCCAATCCATGACCAAGAAAGAGCGTGCCAACCCTGCTCTGCTTCAGGCCAGCCGCAAAAAGCGGATCGCCAAGGGTGCCGGTCTCGACGTGTCCGAATTGAACCGACTTCTCAAAATGCACCGCCAGATGGCGGACATGATGAAGAAGATGGGCAAGATGGGCAAAAAAGGCATGATGCGTCAGCTCGGCGGCTTGCTCGGCGGCAAAGGCGGCATGCCCAGCCAAGCCGAGATCGCGGCGGCCCAACAGCAGATGGGTGCGGCCGGTGCTGGTGCCGGGGCGGCTCCCGCCGCGCTACCGGGCGGTTTTCCCGGCCTCGGCGGCGGCGCGGCTTTGCCCCCGGGCCTGTCGGGATTTGGCAAAAAGAAATGACCCTATCCTCACTGCATATGCCCCGCGCGGTCCGACAAAAGTCCGACGAAAGTCCGACAGATTTCCGACACGCGGTTTTGCCCGTTCGGAGGCTGCCATGACCGACGCCGTCACCCGCGCCGCATCGCTTCTCAAGGATCATCGCGACAGCATCGACCGGCTGGATGCTATCTTGGTCTACACGCTGGGCGAGCGGTTCAAACACACGCAGTCCGTGGGCCAGCTTAAGGCGGAACACGACCTGCCCCCCTCTGATCCAGCCCGAGAGGCGCAGCAAATCGCGCGTCTGGAACAGCTGGCACTTGATGCCAATCTCGACCCTGCCTTCGCCAAAGACTTCCTAAATTTTATCATCCGGGAAGTCATTCAGCACCATAACAAGCAGAAATCATAGGGGAATTCCCCTAGCACGCCATTCAAAGGAGAAAACCAAATGGCCATGAAAATTCGTCTCGCCCGTGGCGGTTCCAACAAGCGCCCGTTCTACCGTGTTGTCGCCTCCGACAGCCGGATGCCGCGCGACGGCCGCTACATCGAAAAGCTGGGCATGTATAACCCGCTCCTGCCGAAAGACAGCGAAGACCGCGTCAAGATGGACATCGAGCGCGTCCAGTACTGGATGTCCAAAGGTGCCAAGCCGACCGACCGCGTCAGCCGCCTTCTGGAAGCTGCCGGTGTTCTGCCGAAAGTCGAACGCGCCAACCTGAAAAAGGGCGTCCCCGGCAAGAAAGCCACTGAACGCGCTGCGAAAAATGCCGCCAAAGCTGCGGAAGCCGCTGAAGCTGCTGCTGCTGCTGCTCCAGCTCCGGCTGAAGACGCCGCCGCCGAATAATCACCGTCGCTTCGCGCCGACCGGTCTGATCCGGTCGGCGCGGGCAACGAAATGCCGATCTAGGCAGGAGGCCGCATGATCCGGCTGGTGATTTATCTGGTCTTGTTCACGACCGGCCTGTGGGCCGGAGCGAAATACGAACGCGCGATCTATTCCGACGCCTGCCATGCCGCAGGCGGATCGGTCGACCCGCGCCACTTCTGCACAGGCGCACCCTAATGACTTCACCTTTGATCTGTGTCGGCGCGATCGCCGGGTCGTTTGGCGTCCGGGGCGAGGTTCGCCTAAAAAGCTTTTGCGCCGATCCCCTCGCCATCGGCGATTACGCCCCACTGACCACCGAAGACGGCAGCCGCAGTTTCACGGTGCAAATCACCGGTCAGATCAAGGATGGCTTGGCCGCGCGCCTGTCCGGCATCGCCACAAAAGAAGCGGCAGATGCCCTGAAAGGCCTGCGCCTGTTCGCCCCGCGCGACCGACTGCCCGGCCTGCCGGATGACGAATTCTATCATACCGATCTGATCGGACTAGAGGTCGTCGATACCGGCGGCCACATCCTTGGCCGGGTCAGCGCAGTGCTGAACCACGGAGCCTCGGACTTGATCGAGGTTCAAGGCAAGGGCCTGAAAGACGGTCTTTTGTTGCCCTTCACCCAAGCGGTGGTGCCGACGGTAGACCTGACCGCAGGCCGGATGGTTGTGGATCCCCCGGAGGGCGCAGTGCCGGACCGGGCGGGACCGTCCGGGACCGCGACATGACCCTGCCGCCGAAGTCCCACGGCCGCAAGGCAATCTATGCCAGCCCAAAACCACGCGCCCTCATGACCGACCGGCCTGAACTGGCCGGGGCATGGGCCGCAAAAGTCATCACTCTGTTTCCAGAGGAATTTCCCGGAGTTTTAGGCGCGTCCCTGACCGGAAAGGCCTTGCAGGAAGGGCTGTGGCAACTGGACACCATCGATCTGCGCCAATTTGGCGAAGGCCGGCACCGCAATGTCGACGACACCCCTGCGGGCGGCGGTGCGGGCATGGTGCTGCGCCCGGACGTGCTGTCCAATGCCCTGACCCATGCGGCAATCGGCACCCCGGCGGATCGCGGGCTCTGGCCGATCATCGCCCTCAGCCCGCGCGGCATCCCCTTCACCCAAGCCATGGCGCAAGGCCTCAGCCGCGCCCAAGGAATGACCCTGATTTGTGGGCGTTTTGAGGGGTTTGACCAACGAGTTCTGGATTCCTACGGTGTCATCGAAGTCTCGCTTGGCGATTTCGTCATGACCGGCGGCGAGATCGCAGCTCAGGCCTTGATCGACGCCACGGTCCGCCTTATACCGCAAGTCTTGGGGAATCAGGCTTCGGTAGAAGAAGAATCTTTTTCTGCTGGTCTGCTTGAACATCCGCAATACACGAAACCTGCTCTTTGGGATGGCCGCACGGTCCCTGACATTCTCCTGTCGGGTCACCACGCGAAAATTGCCAGCTGGAGGCAGGACCAAGCCGAAAGGCTAACAAAGGAACGTCGCCCTGACCTCTGGCGGGCTTACTGTGCAGCGCATGGTAGGGACCCGGACGGAGACCAAGAGCTCTAGGGGCGCATCAACGTCGCGGACAACCGCGCCACAGTAAGGATGATAGCGATGAATCTGATCGCGCAACTGGAAGCCGAGCAAATCGCTCAGCTGGGAACCACGGTTCCTGACTTCAGAGCGGGTGATACCATCCGCGTCGGTTATAAAGTGACCGAAGGCACCCGCACCCGGGTCCAGAACTACGAAGGCGTTTGCATTTCGCGCAAGAATGGCGCGGGCATTGCCGGATCGTTCACGGTCCGCAAAATTTCTTTCGGTGAAGGCGTGGAACGTGTGTTCCCCCTGCACTCGACCAACATCGACAGCATCACCGTCGTCCGTCGCGGTAAAGTGCGTCGCGCCAAGCTGTACTTCCTGCGGGATCGTCGCGGCAAGTCGGCCCGTATCGTCGAAAAGACCAACTACAAGCCCTTGGCCGCGCAGGCCGGGTCCGACGCATAAGGACGCCCGAGATGAAAACCGATACCCATCCCGATTACCACTCGATCACCGTAAAGATGACCGACGGCTCCACTTACGAGACGCGCTCGACCTATGGCAAGGAAGGCGCAACTCTGGTGCTTGACATCGATCCTTCGGTGCACCCTGCCTGGACCGGCGGCAACACTCGCCTGATGGACACCGGCGGCCGTGTGTCGAAGTTCAAGAAAAAGTACGAAGGTCTGGGCTTCTAAGCTTACGACGTTCTTTAAGATCGAAAGGCCCGGTGGCATTACGCCCCGGGCCTTTTGCGTTCTGGAAGACCTTGCCCGGAGCTTAGCCCGGCACGTCCCCGGCGGCCAAGGCCAGCCCCGTGACAACGGCGGTCAATGCGTCGGAATATTCCAGCCGCGCCGCAGGGAATTCATCCCGGATCGCATCGCTGACCACCGCCATCAGGCTGGAGCCGCCGACAAAGATGACCCGGTCGATGGCCGACGGTGCGATCCCGGCCAAATTCAATGTTTCGCGGGCACAAGTCCGAATGCGCGCCACGTCCTCGGCCAAAGATTGCGCCAGATCGGTCTTGGTCAGCGGCACCGCCAGACGCGGCTGAACAACCTTCAGATCAATGATCGCTGCATCGCGCTCGGGCGTGTTCGCCGCGATCTTGCCCTTTTCGACCGCGAAGGCGACATCATGGCCCAGATGATGCTCTAGGACCGTGCCCAGCCGCGCGAACTTTTCCGGGTTCACGGCCAGTTTTTCCATCCGGGCCACATCGCGCTGCAATTCACCGGAATAGAGAAAGGGGATTTTCTCCCAGCTTGCCAGATCCTGAAACAGATGGCCCGGGGCCCGCAGCACCCCCGGCCCCATTTCCTTGCGCAGGTCCGATCCGCGTCCAAACAACGGCATCACATGATCAACGCTTAAGCTTTTGTCGAAATTGGTGCCGCCGATGCGCACCCCGTGGCTGGCCAGAATCTCAGTCCCCGAAGCGCCGCCGCGGAACACCGAAAAATCCGAGGTGCCGCCGCCGATATCAACAATCAAGGCCAACGTGTCAGTGTCCAGCGCACCATAGGCCCGTGCCGCCGCCTCTGGTTCGGCCAAAAACCGGATATCGCGGAAACCCGCATATTCATAACAGGCCGTCAGATCAGCCAGCGCTTGCGCGTCCCGCTCGGGGTCGTTGGTGTGAAAATGAACCGGACGCCCCGACACGACGCTGTCGAAACTCTGGAAACACGCCGCCTCGGCCCGCGCTTTCAACGTGGCCAGAAACCGGCCAATGATATCGACGAAGGTCAGACGCTCGCCTTGGATATGACGGGACTCGTGCATCAATGGCGTGCCCAGCACCCGTTTGAGCGACCGCATGAACCGCCCTTCCCGCCCTTCTATCAAGGCGGCATTGGCGGGCGAGCCATAGAGCGCCCGGCGCAGCGACGGATCGAAGAATACCGAGGTCGGCAAGGTCTGGCCGCCCGGCTCTACATCGATCAGATGCGCCTTGCCATTCACGGTCAGACCGACCGCAGAATTCGAGGTTCCGAAATCGATGCCAAGGGTCGATTGAGACTGCGGCAGGGTCATGGGGATGGGTCTTTCTGGGCAGGGATAGACGGCAGGGCTTCAACAAGAGCCGCCTTCTAAAGCACCGGACACCCGGCCTCAACCACTGCCGAACATGCCGCTTGGGCGCACCATCCGGCACGATATGTCCGATGTGTCTTCCCAACCCTATTTCCACAACATATAGGTAGGGAACAGCCAGAGCATATCCCGGACCCCGGGCAAGACAGGAGCGCCCGTGGCCTATATCGTCGTCGTCGGAAACGAAAAAGGCGGGTCGGGGAAATCCACCACGTCCATGCATATTGCGACTGCTTTGGCGCGAATGGGCCATCGGGTTGGCGGGCTGGATCTGGACCTGCGTCAAACCAGTTTCGGGCGCTATGTGGAAAACCGCGAAGCATTCTGCGCCCTTGAAGGCCATGACCTGCCCCGGGTCCATTACCTACCCCTGCCCGAGGTCGATCCGGCCAGCCTGACCGAGGGGCAGAACATCTATGACATGCGCCTCGACGCGGCGGTCAGTCAGATGGAAGATAAGGTCGATTTCCTGCTGATCGATTGCCCCGGCTCCCATACCCGGCTCAGTCAGGTCGCCCATTCCTTGGCCGATACGTTGGTGACGCCGCTCAACGACAGTTTCATCGACTTCGATCTGTTGGCGCGGCACGATCCCGCCACCGGCAAAATCACCGGACCATCGGTCTATTCCGAAATGGTCTGGAATGCCCGCCAGCTGCGGGCCCGGGCCGGTCTTAAGGCGATGGACTGGGTGGTGATCCGCAACCGGATGGGCCGCCAGCAGATGCACAACAAGAAAAAGGTCGGTGACGCGCTGAACGATCTGTCAAAACGGATCGGATTTCGGGTCGCGCCGGGCTTTGCGGAACGGGTGATCTTCCGCGAGCTCTTTCCCCGTGGCCTGACGCTGTTGGATCTGCGCGACATCGGGGTCGGAAGTCTGAACTTGTCCAATATCGCAGCCCGGCAAGAAGTCCGCGATCTGATCAACGCGTTGAAACTGCCCGGCGTCAAAGCCGACTTCTAAAGCCTGCGTCCGGCGATCATCGGACTAATCCAGAAGCCGGCCATCCCGAGAGGCCAAGATCGCCACGGGACGGGTCGCGTCGAACGCTGACAACACGATCAGCAGGATCGCGGTCATCGGCACCGCAATGATGGCCCCGATCAATCCCCAGATACTGGTCCAAATCAACAGCGTGCACAGCACGACCACCGGGCTCATGTTGAAAGACCGGCTCATCACGCGCGGTTCCAGCCAGTTGCCGACATAGACCTGCGCAATGGTCAGCAGAACCAGCGTCGAGATCACCTCGGCCCAATCGCCGGTCAGCAGCATGTCATAGCCAACCACCACGGCGACCCCCATCAGCGACCCGACATAGGGGATGTAATTGAACAGACCGATCAGGAACGCCCAGAATACAGCATTCTCGATCCCGAGCAGCCACATCGCCCCATAGGACAACACCGCCAGCACCGCGTTAATCAACGTCTTGGTGAACAGATAGGTCACCACCTGTTCGTTGATTTGGTCAAAGATTTCCCGCGCGGTATCACGCTCACCGCCGTCCACCAGCACCAGATCGATCTTGTTGGACAGGGTTTCCCGCTCGGCCACCATGAAGACCACATAGGTCCCGACCAGCACGATATAGCCGCCCGCGCTGACCACCGTTCCGAACAAGTTCAGCGACAGGGTCGCCAGATCAAGCCGATCCTGCACCATCATGCGCATGGTTTCCCACGACGGCTGATCCACCAATCCCAACGCATCGCCGACGCTAGCCATTAACCGCAGAATATTGCCCTGATAATCGACGCCGGACAGGGCAATGTTGCGCAAATTGGTCACCGCGATCAGGCCAATCATGGTCAAGGCCGCGCCAAAAATCAGCACCACCAACAAATAGACCAGCCAGAACGGGCAATGCTTAAGCAGCGACCAGCGCCGCATGGCCTTGGTCGCCCCGACCAGCACATAACTCAGCATGATGGCGATCACGATCGGCAGGATCACCGTTCGCCCGTTCACCATGCACCAGATCACCAAAGCAACGAAGGCAGTCAGGTAGAACAGGTTACGCAGTGGCATGGGCGATCGGTCTCCGGCGGCATCAGGGTCTTCGCTCAATCCGTGCGCCCCAACGATCCCAGAGGACAAAATCACAACCGCCCGTATGCGTCCAGCCTATGCAGCCACGCACGTCGGGGTAAGGGCCACTTCCGTACCGCGTTCAGTCGGTGTCGCGTACCACCAGAACCGAACAGGGGGCATGACGCACCACATGCGCGGCGTTGGGGCCAATGACGTAATCACCGAGGTTCGGGCGATGCGATCCCATGACAATCAGCGACGCCGTGTCCGCCTTGGCCGCCTTGATCACCTCGTCATAGACCCGGCCCGTGGCCACCACATGGCGCACCTCATGGTCGACCTCTTCGCCCAGCGTCTCTGTCACCATTTTGGACAGTTGCGCCCGCGCCTTGGCTTGTGCGTTCTCACGGAAATTGGCGGGGAAATAGCCGCCAACCATACTGCTGCCGAAATCGGGCAAGACCGTCATCACGTCCAGCCGCGCCCCATCCAGCTGCGCCAGTTGCAGCGCCCGTCGCAGCACCGGCTTTTCGTGATCTGTACGATCCAGATCCAAAGCGCAGATAATGATCCCGCTCATGCCAGTGCCTCCTCTTGCCGGGCGGCGCGTCCCCGTTGAAGCCAAACAATCCCCATCAACAACAGCAGCGCCGGAATAAAGACCAGATCCTTGGGCAATTGCGCCGCCGGGGCTTTGACCTCGGTCACCACCACCGGATCATCACCATAGAAGTCAAAGCCACTCATGACATCTGCGTAAGGCGTGCCGAACATGGGCTCGTCAAGCTTGGTCAGACCGTCCTCAGCCAGCACGATCAGGCCAAGGTCATCCAACCGCTCCGGGCCCGTTCCGTCGCCCGCGACCGGCAGAACCAGCGTGGTCGACTTTTCGGTGCCGGACATGAAGTCCGGGCCGCTGACCACGATCCGCATCTCGCTGCCTGCCGTGGCCTCGCCGATCGCAGTCTCCATCTGCGCCGGCGGCACCATGTGATACGGCGGCGTAATCCGGTTCATGATGAAATCCGGTCGGAACAGGCAGAACGCGATCGCCACCAACAACACACTTTCGATGATGGTATTGCGGGTCAGGAAGTAGCCCATGGTCCCAGCGGTGAAGACCAGGATTCCGATTGCGGCGACGACAAAGACCAAAGTGCCCTGCGCCCAGCCCACATCGATCAACAACAGATCGGTGTTGAAAATGAACATGAACGGCAACATGATGGTCCGAAGCGAATAGAAGAAAGCAACGAAGCCGGTCTTGATCGCATCGCCCCCCGACACCGCCGCCGCCGCGAAACTGGCAAGGCCAACTGGCGGTGTCACATCCGCCATGATCCCGAAATAGAACACGAACAGGTGGACGGCGATCAGCGGCACGATCAGCCCGGACTGTGCGCCCAAGGTCACGATCACCCCGGCCATCAGCGAACTGACGACGATGTAATTCGCCGTGGTCGGCAGTCCCATTCCAAGGATCAACGACAAGATCCCAACCAGCACGAGCATGGCAATTAGGTTGCCGCCCGACAGGAACTCCACCAGATCGGCCATCACCTGTCCGACGCCGGTCAAAGTGACGGTTCCGACGATCACGCCCGCCGTGGCCGTGGCCAGTCCGATGCCAATCATGTTGCGCGCGCCGTCGATCATGCCCTGAAGTAGATCCACGACCCCAAGCACGAATTCGTTAGCAATCTCAGATTCGCCCCGGAAGATCGCTTTCAACGGCTTTTGGGTCAGCAGCATCACAAACAAAAGCGACGCGGCCCAGAACGCCGACAGGCCGGGCGATTTCTGTTCGATCATCAGGAAATAGACCAGCACGATGATCGGCAGCAAATAGTACAACCCGGATTTGTAGATCTCGGCCACCACCGGCAATTCGATCTGTTCCGCGTTGGGATCATCCGGCATCAGATCCGGCCCGCGCGATGCCAGATACAGCAGCGCCACATAGGCCAGCATCACCAGCAGCGCCAAAATCCAGCCCGCGCCCTCAGGCACCATTGACGAAATCCACCGCACCGGGAATTGCACCCCATAGCACAGCACCGCGAAACCGACGAAAAAGGCCATCATCCCGCCAATGGTCTTGGCCATGGATGTCGCCCGGTTGCCGAGCGTCGGCATGTTGCGCTTTACCGCCTCCAGATGGACGATATAGACCAGCGCGATGTAGGAAATGGTGGCAGGCAGGAAGGCGGCCTTGATCACCTCGACATAAGAGACGCCGACATATTCCACCATAAGGAAGGCCGCAGCCCCCATCACCGGCGGCATGATCTGGCCGTTGACCGAACTGGCCACCTCGACCGCGCCGGCTTGTTCGCGCGTGAACCCGACCCGCTTCATCAGCGGAATGGTAAATGTGCCCGTGGTCACCACATTGGCAATGGACGAGCCCGAGATCAGGCCCGTCGCGGCCGAGCCGACCACAGCCGCCTTGGCCGGACCACCGCGCAGGTGCCCCAAGGCGCCAAAGGCCATCTTGATGAAATAGTTCCCGGCCCCCGCCTTATCCAGCAAAGCGCCGAACAGCACGAACAGGAAGACGAATTTGGTCGATACCCCAAGGGCGATCCCGAACACGCCCTCCGAGGTGATCCACATATGGCTCATCGCTTTTTGCAGCGAGGCCCCTTTCCAGCGGATCACTTCCGGCACGACCGGGGACGATCCGAAGAACACGTACAGCAAAAAGATCGACGCGATGATGGCCATGGCGGGGCCAAGGGTCCGACGCGCCGCTTCAAACAGCAGCACCAGACCGGCCAAGGCGAACCATTTGTCCGTATTGTCGGCAAGTCCGCCGCTGGCAACGATCTTGTTATAGAAGAAATAGCCGTACATCGCCAGAAATGCGCCAATCACCGCGAACGCCCAATCCTGATAGGGAATGCGGTCGCGCGGGCTGGATTTCAAAGCGGGATAGGCGAGAAAGGCAAGGAACATCGCGAAGGCCAGATGAACCTGGCGGGAGTTATTGATCAAAGATCCGGGCAGGATGTAATTGGATACCGGCGATGCCAAAACCACCTGAAACACCGACCATGCCACGGCCACCAAAGCCATAAACAGGCCGATTGGCCCAGCTGGGGTGCGGGCGCCGGAATCGGACGACGCGACAAGGTCTTGTAGTTCGGCCTCTGACAGTTGTCCCTTGGCGCTATCCTGCATCGCACGCTCCTTCGCAGCGGATCTGGGTGGCCTCAGGGCGCCCAATCGGGCGCCCTGAAACGTAGGTTACGGGTGGATGTTACTCGATCCAGCCGCGTTCTTTGTAATATTTCTCAGCACCGGGATGCAGCGGCGCGGACAAACCAGCGGAAATCATTTCCTCTTCCTGCAGGTTGGCGAAGGCCGGGTGCAGGGTCTTGAAATCGTCGAAGTTGTCGAACACCGCTTTGACCAGCTGGTACACGGTCTCGTCGTCAACGGCGGTCGAAGAAACGAAGGTCGCGCCAACCCCGAAGGTCACCACATCTTCATCGCTGCCCCGATACATGCCACCGGGGATGATCGCCTTCCGGTAATACGGGAATTCTTCGATCAGCGCTTCAACTTCCGGTCCGTCAACGGTGACAAGTACGGAATCGCAGGCTGTGCTGGCTTCTTCGATCGACCCGGACGGGTGACCAACGGTGTAAACCATCGCATCGATCTGATTATCACACAGCGCCGCCGACTGCTCAGCTGCCTTCAACTCGGTCGCGAGAGAGAAGTCGCTGGTGCTCATCCCTTTGGCTTCCAACAACACCTCAATGGTGTCCCGCTGGCCCGAACCGGGATTGCCGATATTGACCCGCTTGCCTTTGAGATCGTCAAAGTTCGTCACGCCGGAATCGGCGCGCGCCACCACGGTGAACGGCTCAGGATGGACCGAGAAAACTGCGCGCAGTTCCGGGAATGGCCCGGCATCCGCGAAGGAACCGGTGCCGTTATACGCGTTGAACTGCACGTCCGACTGCGCAACGCCGAATTCCAGCTCGCCCGCGCGGATGGTGTTGATGTTATAGACCGAACCGCCGGTGCTTTCGACCGAGCAGCGCAATCCGTGTTCTTTACGGCCTTTATTGACCAGACGGCAAATCGCGCCACCGGTCGGATAATACACCCCGGTCACACCGCCGGTCCCAATTGTGAAAAACTCTTGCGCATAGGACGCAGGCGCACCCAAAGCGCCCGCGACTACCATCATTGCGCCAAAGGACAACGAAGCCTTCATTCGCGTAACTCCCCAAAATACCTAGAGTTCCTTTCGGCGATGTTTCGCACGAAAGGACATTCTAATTGTCGATCCCGGAAGCATGGCCCGGGACATGAAAGAATGCAACGGCTGCGTAATCCACTGCGGAAAATACCGCAAGCGTTTGATATATTGAAACAATATCGGACCATCCCTTGCATTTCAGGGGAAAGATTTACGTATGGTTACCCGGTCATAACTGCTTATTTTGCCACCAATGCATCTTGAAATGCCAAACTGTTGCGCATTTCCGAACGACCCACCCCCCGGCGCGTTGCGCGAGAGGATGGGAGATGGGTCAGGTCTGCGACAGCAAAATCCGGCAAGCGGGGTTTAGTTTTCCGCGCCCATTGCCGCCATGCCGCGCTGCATGATCCGCTGCTGCGCCGCCTGCAATTCGGGTCCAACCAGCGACATTGCCGCCGCCATGAAGGGCTGCATCTTGTCAAGAACGCCCAATCCCTCTGGCGTGCGATAGAACGCATCCAGCGCCTGCAATTCGTCCAAGGTAAAGGTTTCGGCGGCGGCCTCGACCATGGCGTCTTCCAGTGGCTCGCGCACGGTTACCAGTTCTTCTGAGGCAATCGTGCCAATCTCAACCACCAGTTCCGGCGGCAGATCAGGGCTAGAGGACCGAACCTGTTCGACCACCGTTTCCGGCGACAGCAGCCGGTCGATCATCGCCTGTTGTCCGGGGCTGGAAATATACGACTCCGCCGCCGCCCGCAGCGCCGCCATGTCCTCGCCTTGGGCGAAGGCAACGCCAAGGCCGGGACCTGCCATAAGCACCGTGGCAAGGCAAAGGCGTGGCAAAAACTGTCTGACTATCATCTCAGGCTTCCTCAAAGGGATGGAAAATATCGCGTCGCGGTCCATGCACCATCCGGCGCTTGGCCACAAAGCTTCCCCCAGAGCCGCCGGAATGGAAACCCCCAAATGGGCGCACAATTCCGGCATCTGGACCCGGGGCTAGCCGCCCTCGCGCCGCCGCAACGTCGCCAACGTATAGCTTGGCAGAACCGGTCCATAGGTTTCCGGCTGGAAATGCGGGTCCACCGGCAGGCAACCCCGGCCACAAATCTGCCGGGAATTTCCGGTCTCGCCGTCGACAAACCACAGTCGGCCACCCGGCGTGGCGATATAACCGTCAACGCCCATATCCATGTCGTCTAGCACATCCGCCACCGACGGCACCTCGCCGTCATAGCCAACATCATAGGCACCATGGGTGTGATAGCTGGCAAACACCCGCACTTCTTTGGGGGCATAACCCGATGTGCAACTGAACCGCGTCCCCTCACTGGCGCGGATGGCCACGATCACCCCGTCAAAGCGATAGCCAAGCACGCCGCAATATTCGTGATTGGAGGCAAACGACACCGCCTGCAATCGCGACAGATAGGACGAGGCCGCCGCCACTTCCGCAGCCGTCTGCGCCTGAGCGCCGCCGCCGACCAGCAACGCCCAAAGCCCCGCGATCAGCCATCCGATCCTTCTGGCACCCCGGCTCATTGCAATGTCACATATTTGAATAGCGGCGTGTCTGCGGGATCGACGGTCATTTCAACGCCCGGCCCAACGCCCCAAGAGGTCACTTGTTGGTGCAGCGGCAAATACAGGGTCAGGTCCTGTGCCGCCACCCACAGGTCGGCAATCTGGGCCGCCCGTTCCCCGGGATCGGTGACCGCAGCCAAGGCATCAATCTTCTGGTCAAAGGCCGGGTCTGCGAACCCGGTCGCGTTCCAGACGCCGTGGCCAGCCTTGCGGCTGTGATACAGCGCATCCAGCACCGGAGCTGAATCCAACGTCGAAACGCCCAAACCCAGCAGATAGAAATCAGTCTCACCCGCAAGGATTTTGCCGAAATGCACCGCGCTTGAGGTGATCTCAGGGGTGACGATAATGTCGATTTGCGCCATCATTCGGGCCACGGCCTCGCAGATTGCTGCGTCCCCAGCATAGCGCCCCTCAGGGCAGTCCAAGCGCAGCGTGAACCCATCGTCATAACCGGCCTCAGCCATCAACGCTTTGGCCGACAGGACATCCGTTTCAGGCGGGCGGTTCAGGTCAGCGGACCAACCTGTGACCGATGGTGCGATCAGCATCCCCGCCGGGCGCGACTGCCCGCCCATCACCACCTGCTGGATCACATCGCGGTTGATCGTCATCGACATCGCCCGCCGCACCCGCGGATCCGACAGCGGATTGCCCGTCGTCAGATCATCGCTGACCAGATCCTTGGCGCCAACGTTGAGCCCGAAAAAGATCACCCGGTTCTGCGGTGCCGTTTGCATGGACAGCCCTGCATCGTGATCGGCTTTGGTCAGGCTGCGCGCGGGCACATCCTGCACCACATCCACCAGCCCGTCCCGCAACGCCGGCAGCAGCGCGGCTTCGGGCAACGGCGTGTGGACGATGCCGGTCACGTCCATCGCGAACAATACATGACCCCAATAGGCTTCGTGTACGGTCAGATCGGTGCGGACCCCAGCCTCACGTGCCACCAAACGATAGGGGCCGGTGCCGTTGGTGTGGCTCGCCGCATAGCCGTCCGCCGCAACGGGCCCGGCGCGGTTGGCCTCGGTCCAGCCCTTGTCCATAATCTCAAGGCCGGTCAACAGGTCTGGCAAGTTCGGCGTCGGAGCTGTCGTGACGATCTCGACGGTAAAAGGCCCCGGCGCGCGCACCGCCCGGATGTCGGCCGCCGATGTACGCAGGCCGCTGCCCTCTGACCGGGCTCGGCCGATCGAATAGACCACATCGGCGCTGTCAAACTTGGCGCCGTCGTGAAACGTCACCCCTTGGCGCAGATTGAACACCCAGACCGTGGGGTCGCTGGCCGAAACCTGCCAATCGGTCGCCAGCGCCGGTTCAAGCGCCCCTTCCGGGTTGCGCAACACCAGTGGCTCGTAAATCTGGCGGATCAGGGTGGCGGGGGCGGCTTCAGTTTGGGCGTGCGGATCCAAGCTTGCGCTTTCTAAGGCGCTGGCCCAGCGTAGGATCTCTGCCGCCGCCGGGGATCCCGACACCGCGATCATCAGGGCCACCGCCCAAATTGGTCCAGCCGTCATCGCTTGCTCCCGTCTTGCGGCCATGATCGCGGCACGGCGCAGGACACGCAACCGGGTCGGACATAAACGTCCGACCCGTGGCTTTTTTATCGGTCGTCGTCTTAGCGGCGCGGCGAGCCGTCCCCACCGGGTTTACGCGGACCAGCAGGCTTGCGGGGTCCGCCCGGCTTGGCACCGGCCTTGGAAAAGCCGCCCGGCTTGCCAGCGGGCTTGCCAGCAGCGCCAGCACGTGGCTTGCGCATTGGCTTTGACGGGTCCGAGGCGCCTTCGCGATAGGGCGTACTGGCCGCGCCTGCCGAAGCGGGTTTGCTGCGGGGACGGCTGTCATCACCGCCAAAGCGGCCTTGCGGTGCGCCCTCGCCCCGTGGCTTGTAAGGCGCCTTTGACCGCGGGCGATCATCGCCCTCGGTGGAGCGGGGCTTATAGGGGGCCTTGCCGCGCGGCTTATCGCCATCGGCAGATTTTCCCTTATAGGGCGGCTTCGGGCCACTGGTTTTAGCATAGGCAGGCTTCGACCGTGGTGCATCCACATCGGCTGCCGCACTAGCGACATGGCGCGGCTTGCGCGGTGCGGGGGCCTCAGGCGGAACGACGCCCCCTGCCCCGGCTAGCGGGTCATAGGATGTTTCAGGGGCCGAGCGCGGTGCAGACGGGGCCGATGGTGCCCGCTCAGGACGGCGCGGCGGGCGCGGTGCGCCGCCGGGCTTGTGCGACGAGTGCGGCTGGATATCCGGGGTGCCGTCCAAACGACGCACCGCAATGCCATCTTCCAACGCCATGCCGGGGGCAATGGCCGTCATCAGGCTGTCGAGACCGGGCAGACCCAGTTCAACGAAAGTTTCGGTCTCTTGCACGCGGATCGCGCCGATCTGGGTCTTGTCGATATTGCCCATCCGGCACAGCATTGGCAGCAACCAGCGCGGCTCGGCCCGTTCCGCCCGGCCCACTGACAGGGACACCCATCCGCTGGGACCAAACGCTTCGCGGGGACGCGGCGCTTGCGGTGTGGCCAGATCCTCAGGCGCCGAGCGCCCGGCGCGATACAGTGCCAGATAGGCATTCGCGATCGCCTCGGGGCCATGCTCGGCCAACAGGTTCGCGACGAATTCCGCATCATCCGGGTTGCCGGGGGTCGACCAGACCGGATCGGACAGCAGCCGCTCTTCGTCGCGACGCAGCACGTCGTCAGCCGAGGGCGGCACGCCCCATTCTGCGGTGATCTTGGCAAATTTCAACAGGCGCTCGGCCTTCTTGCGGGCACTGCCCGGCACGATCAGCGTACTGATGCCCTGTCGCCCGGCCCGGCCGGTCCGGCCCGACCGGTGCAACAGCGTGTCCGAGTTGCTGGGCAGATCGGCATGGATGACCAGATCAAGGTTCGGCAGGTCGATCCCGCGCGCCGCCACATCGGTCGCCACACAAATCCGCGCCCGTCCGTCCCGCATGGCTTGCAAAGCATGGGTACGCTCGGTCTGGCTCAGTTCGCCCGACAAGGCCACGACCGAAAAGCCGCGGTTGGAAAAGCGCGCCGTCAGCCGGCTGACCATGGCGCGGGTGTTACAGAACACCATCGCGGTCGGGGCTTCGTGAAAGCGCAGCACGTTGATGATGCCAGACTCGACATCGCTATTGCCGACATTCAGGGCCTGATACTCGATATCGCTGTGCTGGCTGCCGCTGCTCACGGTGCTGATGCGCTTGGCATCGGGTTTTTGGTAATTCTTGGCCAGAGCCGCAATCGCTGACGGCACCGTTGCCGAGAACATCAAGGTGCGGCGATCATCCGGCGCGGTGCCCAGAATGAATTCCAGATCTTCGCGGAAGCCCAGATCCAACATCTCGTCGGCTTCATCCAGAACCACCGCGCGGATGTCGGTCATGTCCAGCGAGTTGCGCATCAGGTGGTCACGCAAACGGCCCGGTGTGCCCACGACGATATGCGCGCCCCGGTCCAGATTACGGCGCTCGGTCCGCATATCCATGCCGCCAACGCAAGACGCGATGATCGCGCCCGTCTGACCATAGAGCCACTGAAATTCGCGCTGCACCTGCAAGGCCAACTCGCGGGTCGGCGCAATCACCAATGCCAGCGGCGTGGCCGCTTTGCCGAACCGGTCGTCTTCCCCAAGCAGGGTCGGAGCAATCGCAAGGCCAAAGCCTACGGTCTTGCCGGACCCGGTTTGCGCTGACACCAGCAGGTCGGTATTGCCGAGGCTGGGATCAGAGACCGCCTCTTGAACGGCAGTTAGGGTGGTATAGCCTTTCGCGGCAAGCGCTTCGGACAGAGTAGGGATCATCGGGACCTCGGGGGTTCAGGCTGGTCCAGACATCACAGGCGGGCCAACGGCATTAAACGATTCGGAAAGGTGGGTGATACCGACAGAAACCGGCTGTGTCGATCATTGTCGCATCAGGATACACTAAGAATTTCGTCACATCCCACGTCCGCGCGCTCAGTCACGCCCACATGGGGTCAGAGGTTGATCGGGCCAAAGTCCGACAAAAGTCCGACGATTGTCCGATAATAATCCGACGCTGATTTCTGGGGCACGTCAGGCCGTTGGCACGCCGCCGATTGACCGGTTTCCCGGGCGCACCGCCCCTAGTCTGGGACGTTGTCGATGCCCGACCCGCCGAACGGATTGCAGCGCACGATCCGGCGCAGCGTCAGCCACGTCCCGCGCACGCCGCCATGTTTCTCAAGCGCCTCAAGCGCATAAGCTGAACAGGTCGGATGGAAGCGGCAACCATGCCCCACCCAAGGCGAGAACAGCAGCCGGTACCCGCGCACCGGCAGGGCAGCGATCTGCGCCAATGGCGTCATGTCTGCGGCGAAGCGGCCGACGGATGCAACCGGTCCAGCGCGTGCGCAAGTTCAGCCTGCATCTGGGCGTAGGGGCGTGTCGCCGTAACTTCGGCGCGGCCGATCAGGACGTAATCCCAACCCGGCTTTCCTTTGCCAATCAAGACGCTACGGGCCAATTCGCGCAACCGGCGCTTGGCACGGTTGCGGGCGACAGCATTCCCGACCTTCTTGGAACAGGTGAACCCGACGCGCAGTTCAGAACCGCCCGTCTCATCCTCATGCCGACGGCGCGCCTGAATCAGGCAGCCGGGCATGCTGTGTCGCTTGGCGCGCGCCGCCGCCAGGAAATCCCGGCGTTTCTGCAACACAACCATCGATCCTGCGGTCGACGCAAAAGAGCCGCCAGCGCAGGGCTTGGCGGCATCTTGAACGTCCATCATCCTGACGCGTCCGGCGCTTATGCGCTCAGCTTTGCGCGGCCTTTGGCACGACGCGAATTGATGATTTTACGGCCAGCTTTAGTGGCCATACGTGCGCGAAACCCGTGCCGCCGGGCGCGAACGAGATTGCTGGGCTGAAAGGTGCGTTTCATCGCTCCGTCTCCATATAACTGCGGCCCACGAACCCAAACAGATTCGGCACCGGTCCAATTTCAGAAACCCGGACCTAAGCGGATTTCCGGGCTCAGTCAACCATCTCTCAGGGGCGATGCAACAAATTGCCGAAACAAGACGGCAGTTACCAGCAAATTCGCCGTCAATGTTACAGAACCTGTCACAAACGCCGCATCAGATCACGCTTACCCGACAGGGGATCAAGCCGCTGTGAGGGGGGTGGGCTGAGCCGACACGACGGCGCATGTTGGTCGGACATCAAATATAGAAAGCGACGATAGAATGGACGGTGCAGACGCACAAAAGCGATCAATGATTCGACGATTACCGCTGATCGCCATTGCCGTGACGGCAGTGATCGGCGCGATCAGCCTTGGCGATACCCTCAGTTTTCAAACTCTTGCCGAGAACCGCGAACAGCTTTTGGCCTATCGGGATGCGCATTACCTCCTCGCGGTGGTCCTGTTCATTGCCGCTTATGTCATCATCGTTGCCTTCAGCTTGCCCGGCGCAACCATCGCCACCCTGACCGGTGGCTTCCTGTTCGCAACCTTCCCCGGGGTGCTGTTCAACATCACCGGTGCCACCCTTGGCGCGATTGCAATCTTTCTGGCGGCACGCTGGGGTCTTGGCGAACGACTGGCCGCGAAAATGGACAGCGCCGAAGGGCTGACCCGTAAGATCAAAGACGGCATCGACCAGAACCAATGGGAAATGCTGTTCCTGATCCGCCTTGTCCCCGCCGTACCCTTCTTCGTCGCCAATCTGGTCCCCGCCCTTGTCGGCGTGCCGCTGTCACGGTTCGCGATCAGCACCTTTCTGGGGATCATCCCCGGGGCACTGGTCTATACGTCAGTGGGGGCCGGATTGGGCGAGGTCTTCGCCCGCGGCGAAACCCCAGATCTGGGACTGATCTTTGAACCCCATATTCTGCTGCCAATTCTCGGGCTCTGCGCGCTTGCGGCGCTGCCCATCCTGCTTAAAGCCCTTCGCGGCAAGAAAGGTTTGTGACCATGACCAAACTGACCTGTGATATTTGCGTCATCGGCGGCGGGTCCGCCGGCCTGTCGGTCGCGTCGGGTGCCAGCCAGATGGGGGCGAAGGTGGTGCTGCTCGAAGGCCACAAGATGGGCGGCGACTGCCTGAACTATGGCTGCGTGCCGTCAAAGGCGCTGATTGCTGCGGGCAAGCACGCCCATGCCATGCAAAGCGGTCAGCCCTTCGGCGTTCGCCCGGTCACGCCCGAGATCGACTATTCGGCAGCGAAGGATCATGTGCAGCGGGTGATCGACAGCATCGCCCCCGTTGACAGCCAAGAACGGTTCGAAGGTCTTGGCGTTCATGTCATTCGCGAATTCGGACAGTTTATTTCAGACACCGAGGTTCAGGCCGGTGACACGGTTATTAAGGCCCGGCGGTTTGTGATTGCCACCGGGTCTGGTCCGCTGGTGCCACCGATCCCGGGTCTCGACACGGTTCCCTATCTGACCAACGAATCGCTGTTCGACCTCCGGGATCGCCCGACGCATCTGATTATCATCGGCGGTGGCCCCATCGGCATGGAAATGGCGCAGGCGCATATTCGGCTTGGCAGTCAGGTCACCGTGATCGAAGGCCAGAAAGCCCTCGGCAAGGATGACCCAGAATTGGCCGAGGTGGCGCTGTCGTCTCTGCGCGACGAAGGCATCACGATCATTGAGGGTGCCCAAGCTGAACGCGTCTCGGAACAGGATGGCCAGATCACCGTCACAACCTCAGACGGCAGCGTCACCGGTTCGCACCTGCTGATGGCCGTCGGGCGATCCGTGAACATCGACCGGCTGAACCTTGAGGCCGCAGGCGTTGCGTTCACCAAGAAGGGCGTCACTGTCGATGCCAGCTTGCGGTCATCGAACCGGCGCGTTTACGCGATTGGCGATGCTGCAGGCGGGCTTCAGTTCACCCATGTCGCGGGCTACCACGCCGGGGTGGTCATCCGATCGCTGCTGTTCGGCCTGCCCGCCAAAGCGCGCACCGACCACATTCCTTGGGTCACCTATACTGACCCCGAAATGGCACAAGTCGGCCTGACCGAAGCAGAGGCGCGCAAGCAACACGGCGACAAGCTGGACGTTGTGCGCTTTCCTTATCATGAGAATGACCGCGCCATCACCGAGGGAAAAACCACCGGGCTGATCAAGGTCATGATCGTGAAAGGCCGCCCCGTCGGGGCTTCGATCGTCGGCGCGCAGGCAGGCGAGTTGATCGGCATTTGGGCGCTGGCTCTTGCAAACAATCTGAAAATGACTGCTATTGCCAACATGGTTGCGCCCTATCCGACCCTTGGCGAGATTAACAAACGGGCTGCGGGTGCCTATTTTAGCCCGAAGCTGTTCGACAACCCGACTGTGAAACGCGTGGTCGGCATCGTTCAACGCTTTGTGCCGTGACCTGACCTGAGGACGAGAATGCTCAATTCCCTATCTGGCCGCTTTCTCGTTCTGACCGTGTTGTTCGTGATGTTGGCCGAGATTCTGATCTTCGTGCCCTCTGTCGCCCGATTTCGGGAAGATTATCTGCTGGTCCGCCTTGAGCGGGCCCAGATCGCCTCACTCGTGCTTCTGGCCACCGACGACATCGATCCGACACTTGAAACCGAGCTGCTGCAAAACGCCGGGGTGTTCAACGTGGTCCTGCTGCGGGATGAAGTGCGCCAGCTGATGTTGTCCTCGCCGATTCCCTCGCCCATCGTCGCCACCTATGACTTGCGCGAAGCAACGGCGCTGACCCTGATCAAAGACGCGATCATGTGCCTGTTTTCAGCCCAGAAGGACGTGATTCGGGTGATCGGAAATCCGACGCAGGATGCCGGGCTTCTGATTGAGGTCACGATGGAGGCCTACCCGCTGCGCCACGCCTTGCTGGACTATGGTATCCGCGTCCTGCTGTTGTCGGCCGTGATCTCGGTCGTTACCGCCGGGATGCTGTTTCTGGCCGTGCAGCGCTTTTTGGTCGGGCCGATCAAAGGCGTGGTCAATTATATCCGCAGCTATGCCGCCGCCCCGGAAGATGCCCGCAACATCATCACGCCCCATGCCAGCGTGCGGGAATTGCGCCAAGCCGAAGAAGCGCTGTATTCGATGCAGACGCAATTGACCGGCGCACTCAGGCAAAAAGAGCGACTGGCGCAACTGGGCGGCGCGGTAGCCAAGGTCAGCCACGATCTGCGCAATATCCTGACCACGGCTCAGCTGTTTGCCGACCGCATGGATGCCAGCGAGGATCCGGTGGTCCAGCGCGCGGTGCCAAAACTGGTCAATTCCATCCGCCGCGCGGTCAACTTGTGCGAATCGACGCTGGCGTTTGGCAAGGCCGAAGAACCGCCCCCCACCCTGACCCGGATCTCACTGGCAACGTTGGCCGAAGATGCCTTGGACAATGAACGCATCGCCGTCAGCAACGATGACGTCGTGTTTCATTGTGACGTTCCAAACAGCCTGATCCTGCGCTGTGACCCGGATCAAATGCTGCGCATTCTGGGCAATCTGGTGGGCAATGCGCGTCAAGCGATCGTTGCAAACGGCGACGCCGGCGTCATTTCAATCACCGCCGGAGAATCCGACGCCGACTGGTGGATTCGCGTCGCTGACAATGGCCCCGGCTTGCCCGTCAAAGCGCGCGAGCATCTTTTCACCGCCTTTCAGGGCAGTTTTCGCAAAGGCGGCACCGGCCTCGGCCTTGCCATCGCGTCGGAATTGGTCCGCGGCCACGGCGGCCGGCTAGAGTTGGAACGCAGTGATGATGCGGGCACCATCTTCGCCATCTGGTTGCCCAAAGGGCAAGCGATCCTCGACGCTTAAAAAGAGTGATATTTGCTCTTGCAGTCTCCGGACACCCCGACTAAACCCCCCTCAACGCGCTGGTAGCTCAGTTGGATAGAGTACTTGACTACGAATCAAGGGGTCGGGGGTTCGAATCCTCCCCAGCGCACCATATCCCCTATACGTCCAACTGAGATCATTGTGGTGCCTGAAGGCGCCTGACAAGATCATGCCCCCTCCCGGCGACTCGATGCGCATCGCCCGTCCATCCGACTGCGCCGTGACACTCCCTCGCGCCCAATTATGGCATAAAAATGGCGACTTTTGGCCTTTTGCAGGACAGTTCGGCGTTTTTGTTGCAATTCGATGGAAATAACGACCATTCTATCCGTGCGGACCACGGAATCTAGCCAATCTACAGCGGCTCGGTTCCGATCGCCTTGGATCACCGATCCGACCGCAGAGCGTCGAAGCCTTGGCCAAGCGTTATGCCGTCAGGCCCGATGCACCGGCCCGCCCTGCCCGGTTCTCCCGCTGGACAGGGCGGAGGGCGGGAAACGGGTCAGGTCCGGCCTGCGTCCCGGACGATTTCCAGCAAGAAGTCAGTGGTAATCTGAATGCGGCGCATGTCGCGCAAGCTTTCGTGAAAAACGATCCAATAGGCGCGTTGAATCGACATATCCGGCAAGACCCGGACAAGCCCCATCTCTGGCGTCACCAGATAATCGTGCAGCAGCCCGATGCCGCCACCGGCCCGCACCACCTCTTGCTGTCCAAGCGCACTGGAGACTTCGATCCGGTTGGTCCAGGTGCGGGTGATTTCCTGCGCGTAATCAAGCCCGGGTGCGTAGATCAGATCCTCGACATAGCCGACCAGATCATGCGCCGAGAGATCAGCAGCACTGTTCAGGGGCGGCGCCTGCCTAAGGTATTCTGGCGTCGCATACAGGCTGAGGCTGTAATCCATCAACCGGCGGGTCACCAACTGCCCACGTTCAGGTTGTCCGACGATGACGGCAATATCCGCCTCGCGCCGGGACAGCGAAAAGCTGCGCGGCACGGGAACAAGCTGCACCGCAAGCCCCGGATGCCGCTGGGCCAAAAGCTTGAGGCGGGGTGCTAGAAACGCCGTTCCAAACCCATCCGGCGCACCAATCCGCACAGTGCCCGTGACCGCCATATCCCGGCCGCGAATCTCACTTTCTGCGCGCAGAAACTCACTTTCCACCCGCTCCAACCGCTCGGCCAACCGTCGCCCTTCATCGGTCAGATCACAGCCATGCGGCCGCCGATGCAGCAAGGTGACCTGCAACTCTTTTTCCAACACCAACACCCGCCGGGATAGGGTGGCCTGATTGACCCCCAAACGCCGGGCCGCGCCCAGCATTTGACCGCTACGCGCCACCGCCAGGAACAATCGTGCATCTTCCCAATTCATCGCAGTGTTATGCATTATTGCATATCAATGTTCAAGAATCCTGAATTGCTATGCGGATTTCATAACATCTATAACAGGACAACCAGAGGAGGATCCCATGACCGAGATTGCCCATTTCATTAACAATGCCCGTGTTGCCGGAACATCAGGCCGCAGCCAGCCCGTGTTCAACCCGGCCACAGGCACATCAGACACAACCGTCGCGCTGGCATCGACCGCCGAAGTCGACACTGCCGTAGCCTCTGCATTGGCAGCATGGCCAGCATGGTCCGCGACCCCTGCCCTGCGCCGCGCCCGGGTTTTGGACCGCTTCAAGACCATTTTGTGGGACCGCGCCGATCAACTGGCCGAGGCAATCTCAGCCGAGCACGGCAAGACCCATGACGACGCGGTTGGCGAAGTCACCCGTGGCATCGAAGTGGTCGAGTTTGCCACTTCCGCGCCGTCTTTCCTGAAGGGCGAGTTTTCCGAGAATGTCGGCACCGGCGTCGACAGCCACATGATCCGGCAATCGTTGGGCGTGGTCGCCGGGATCACCCCGTTCAACTTTCCGGCGATGGTGCCCTTGTGGATGTTCCCGGTGGCTCTGGCCTGCGGCAACTGCTTCATCCTGAAGCCCTCCGAACGGGACCCATCCGCGTCGTTGCTGATGGCCGAATGGCTGGCTGAGGCTGGTTTGCCTGACGGTGTGTTCTCGGTCGTCCAAGGCGACAAAGAAGCGGTCGATGCGCTGCTGCATCACCCCAAGGTCAAGGCCATATCCTTCGTTGGCTCTACCCCGATCGCGCAATATATCCATCAGACCGGCACCGCGAACGGCAAGCGTGTTCAAGCGCTTGGCGGGGCAAAGAACCACATGGTGATCATGCCCGACGCCGATCTGGACATGGCTGCTGGCGCGCTGATGGGCGCGGCTTTCGGTTCGGCCGGGGAACGCTGCATGGCAATCTCCGTCGCAGTGCCGGTGACAGATGCGGTTGCCGATGCGCTGATTGCAAAGCTGGTGCCGCAGATCGAAGCGTTGAAAATCGGCCCGTCCACCGACAAGGCCTCGGACATGGGGCCACTGGTGACCAAACAGCACCGGGACAAGGTCAAAAACTACATCGATGCGGGCGAAGCTGAAGGCGCGACCATCGTCGTCGACGGCCGCGACTTCAAGCAGGACAAACAGGGATATGCGGACGGCTATTACCTAGGCGGCACCCTGATCGACAATGTGACGCCCGACATGTCCATCTGGAAGGATGAGATTTTTGGCCCGGTTCTGTCGGTGGTCCGCCGTCAGAACTATCAAGAGGCGATCGACCTGATCCACAGCCATGACTATGCCAATGGGGTGGCTGTGTTCACCCGTGACGGCGATGTGGCGCGGGCCTTCAGCAATGAGATCGAGGTCGGCATGGTCGGCATCAACGTACCGATCCCAGTGCCGATGGCGTTCCACAGCTTTGGCGGCTGGAAAGCATCTATTTTTGGCGATCACCACATGCACGGGATGGAAGGGGTGCGGTTCTATACCCGCATCAAGACCACCACGACCCGCTGGCCATCCGGCATGCGCACCGCGTCAGAATTCGTGATGCCGACCCTCGGCTAATCCGATCCCGCCCCACACCCGGTCCGACTTTTGGGCCGGGTGCGGGGCCAATTCGGCAATTCTACCTTGGCAACCCGCAGCGGACATGGTTTTTCCAGTTCAAAACGGGAACGCCAAATGGACCTGAACGCACTTAAAGAATTCGCCGCCATCGCGACCGAGGGCTCGTTTGCAGCGGCGGCGCGGAAATTGGGCACCCCGAAATCCACCGTTTCCAAACGCATACAAGACCTTGAAGCGGCGCTTGGCGTGCAACTGATCGAACGGACCACCCGCAAATTGCGCCTGACCGCAGAAGGCGCCATGGTTCTGGCGCGGGCAGAGCGCATCCTGTCGGATGCCAGCGAGATCACCCAAGCCCTAAATGACACTGGCGACAGCATCAGCGGGCATCTGCGGATCGCGGTACCGGTGCTGTTCGGGCAGGCGTTTATGGGGCAGATCGCGGCGGTCTGCCGTCGGCTCTATCCCGATCTCAGCCTTGAAATCGTTCTGACCGACAGCCAACCCGATTTGATCGAAGATGGGTTCGATGCCGCCCTGCGCATCGGCCATCCGGCGCACAGTGCGTTAATCGCTCAGCCCATCGCGACCGCGCATCGCGTCGTGGTCGTCGCGCCGGATGTGCTGCAATCTATTCCGGAAACGCCGGCAGATTTAACCGGATTGCCAATTTTGCTCGCCGGGGTCGGGCTGGTTCAGACGTGGTATTTCCAAAATGGACGCGAGCAAGCCTCGGTACGGCTGGCCGGACGACTGGCCATGACCTCGGAGCCAGCTTTGCGCGACGCAACACTGGGGGCTGCTGGCCTCGCGCTTTTGCCGCTGTTTCTGGTCGAAGAGGATCTGGCTGCCGGTCGCCTGATCCAATTGCTACAACACTGGGAATGCGCGCCAACCGAGCTGACCTTGGTCTATCCCAGTGCCCAGTCCCTGACCGCGCGTCTACGGGTGGTGCTGGATGTAATCCAAGGCGCGTTTCCTGACGGCACCCTGCATGGTGGCCTACTGCGCTGCCGCACCTGATCCGCCGCACCTGATCAGCCGTCAGCGCGCCGCCTCGATCAAGCCCGCTGCAAGCTGGTCGGCCAACGCATCCACCGGCACCGCCTCACGCGCGGCCCGGGCCAGCAGATCGGCAACCCGGGGACCGATGGCATCGACGCGATCCAGCACATCTGCCTCAGTCTGCCCCCCCAGATATTCCGCGGCGACAACGATAATCCCGCCCGCATTGATCACATAATCCGGCACATAGATCAGGTCGCTGGCCGCCAGCGCCGCGGAAGCCGCTCGGTCTGCAAGTTGGTTGTTCGCCGCGCCCGCAATGACCGTGGCGTTCAACGCGCCAATCACTTCGGCAGTCAGGATGCCGCCAAGCGCGCAGGGTGCCAGTACATCCACGTCCTGAAACAGGATCGCGTCCAGCGGCACGGCCTTTGCGCCGGTTGCCTCACACACCGCCGCCACCCGGTCCGGGTGCGGATCGGCTACCAGCAGCTTGGCACCGCGTTCAGCCAGCAAGCCGCACAGCGCCCCGCCGACACTGCCCAGCCCCTGCACAGCCACCCGCACCCCCTCCAGATCCGTGCGTCCATCGGCTTGGCGCATGGCGACCTCGATCCCGCGCAGCACGCCCCGCGCCGTATAGGGCGACGGATCGCCGCCAACGCTGCCGCTGGCGCGCGGCAACCCTGAAACCGCGCGGGTCTGACGGGCCACGATTTGCATATCGCTGACCGACACGCCCACATCCTCGGCGGTGACATAGCGCCCCGCAAGGCGCTCCACCGCGGCACCGAAGGCTTCGAACACCGCTTCACGCTGATCCGCCGGCACCGGTCCGAAGATCACGGCTTTGCCACCGCCAAGTGGCAATCCGGCCATGGCGTTCTTATAGGACATCCCCCGCGACAGCCGCAGAGCATCCACCACCCCAGCCTCGGGCGAGCCATAGGACCACAGACGGCACCCTCCCGCTGCTGGCCCTAAAACGGTCGAATGCTGCGCAATGACCGCCCGCAGGCCACTTTTTCGGTCAGAGACCCATGTAACTGCCTCGTGATCGTCAAAATCTGGTAGATTGAGCATCTCGCCCCCTGCTAGATATGCGCACTCTCTGAACCTAACTCTGACAGCCCGCGAAATTCAACTCGGCTGGTGACAAGAGAAATGGAACGGTTTTCCTGGGAACTGCGTTAGAGTGCGGGGAGGGTTGCACGCGGCGACATCTGAAAGGGTGCCTGCGTTGGACATCCGAGGACACACGCGGTAAACAAAGGGCACTTATGGGATTACTTTTTACGACTGACGACTTTCCAGCAGGCGCTGAGGCCAAAATCGGCCGGATCGCTGTGATTGGCAGCGGCGCATGGGGCACGGCCCTTGCGGTTGTGGCGTTAAGCGCCGGGCGCAGTGTCCGGCTTTGGGGGCGTGATCAGGCCCTCGTTGATGATATCAACACGGTCCACGTGAACACCCGCTACATGCCCGACGTGCCACTGCCGGAAGGTCTGATCGCCACCACCGACATCGAAGAGGCCTGCGTGGATGCCGACGCAGTGCTCATCGTGACCCCATCCAACACCCTGCGCGAGATTTGCGCGCAAATTCGGCCTTTCCTTGGCGCGAACGTCCCGGTGGCCCTGTGTTGCAAGGGCATCGAACGGGGCACGGGCCTGCCGCTGAGCCAGCTTTGCGAAGAAGAATTGCCCGGCCATCCGATCGGCGCGCTGTCCGGGCCGACCTTTGCCCGCGAAACTGCACTGGGGCACCTGACCGCGGCAACCATCGCCTTTCCCTTCTCCTATCAGGACCGACTGCATCCCGAGCAAAGCGCCGCCGCGCGGCTGGCGCTGGCCATGGGGTCCGAAGCCTTCCGCCCCTATATTTCCGACGATCTGATCGGGGTCGAAATTGGCGGTGCCGTTAAAAACGTGATTGCCATTGCCTGCGGGATGATGACCGGCGCCGGATTTGCCGAGAACACCCGCGCCGCTTTGATCACACGCGGCATGGACGAGATGAAGCGCCTTGCCGAAGAACTGGGCGGTCGGCGCGAAACCATCACCGGCCTGTCCGGGGCGGGCGATCTGACGCTGACCTGCTCGTCGCAGACGTCGCGCAACATGTCACTCGGGGTGCAACTGGGACAGGGGATCGCCCGCGCCGACTGCTTCGAGGGGCGCAATGTTGTGGTCGAGGGCGAAATCAACGCGATCTCCGTCGTCGAATTGGCCGCGATCGTGCATGTGCAGATGCCCATTTGCGAAGCCGTCCACGCAATCCTGCACCAAGGCGCCCCGATCGGCGCAACCTTCGCGGCGCTGTGGTCCCTGCCGATCCAGGCGGAACCGAAAAGCCTTGGCAAAATCTCAATCAATCACCCGGCGAAACAGTCCGCCGTCAACGACCTTGCTCAAAGGATGTCATGACCATTTTTCAACCCGAGACCCCCACCCCGTCGCTCAGCACGCGGCAATTCACTTTGGCCACCGATCTTGACGGGACCTTCCTTGGCGGCACTGACGCCGACCGCCAGCGGCTGTATCGTTGGATTGAGGCGCACCGGTCCTCGGTTGGACTGATTTTCGTGACCGGTCGCGACCCCGATTTTATCACCGAACTGGTACGCAGCGGACAGGCCCCCCGGCCAGATTATGTGGTGGGCGATGTCGGCACCACCATCGCCCAAGTGGCCGAGGATGCCACTGTGCATCCGATTCCTGCGCTGGAGGCCGATATCTCGCAGCGTTGGAACGACAGCGCCGAAGCGGTGCGCGCCGCCCTCGCCGACCATCCGGGGCTGACGTTACAGCCGACCGCGTTCCGGCACCGGGTCAGCTATGACCTGCACCCCGATCACTTCGACCGCAAAAGCATTGAGACCGTGCGCGACATGGACTTGGATCACCTGATCTCGGACAACCGCTATTTCGACGTGCTGCCGCGCGGCGTCAGCAAAGGCCCCTCGCTGCTGCGCCTTCTGGCGCATCTGGAGGTGCCGCAAGCCCAAGTTCTGGCAGCGGGCGATACCATGAACGACCTGACTATGCTGATTTGCGGCGTTCCGGCGGTGGCTGTTGGTGGCTCTGAGGCACCGTTGCTTGACGCAGTTCGCGATCACGCGACAGTCTATAAGGCCAAAGATATCGGCGCTGCGGGCATTATCGAGGCCATCGCCGCCCTGTCCCTTCACCCCCAGATTGAGGATGCGCAACATGAAGTCTGATCTTGTCATCGTCTATCACCGCCAACCTTATGAAGAGGTCGAAGTGGACGACCGGGTTGTGCTGCGCGAGAATACCAGCCCGAACGGGATTGTTCCGACCCTGAAAAGCTTTTTCGGGCAGGCCAAGGCGGCGTCTTGGGTTGCGTGGAAACAAGCCGATGACCCCGCCAACCCCGAGTTCGAGCGGATCATCAGCATCGACGACAGCTTTGGCTCTTACCGCGTGTCGCGCCTGCCGCTGACCGCCGAACAGGTCAGCAGTTTTTACCACATCACCTCGAAAGAGGCATTCTGGCCGATCCTGCATTCCTTTAAGGAACGCTACAACTATGACCCGGTCGATTGGCCCACCTTTCGCGAGGTAAACTGGGCCTTTGCCGAAGCCGCCGCCTTTGAGGCCGCCGAAGGCGCCACCATCTGGGTCCACGATTACAACCTCTGGCTTGTGCCCGGCTATATCCGCCAACTGCGGCCCGACGTTAAAATCTCATTCTACCACCACACCCCCTTCCCCGCCGCCGACATGTTCAACGTGCTACCGTGGCGGCGTGAGATCGTCGAAAGCCTGCTGTCTTGCGACGTGGTCGGATTTCACATCCCGCGCTATTGCGGCAACTTTGTCGCCGTTGCCAAAAGCCTCCTGGAAGTCGAGGTTTTGAAAGAAGAAGTCGTCAACCCAGACTTCATCCATGAGGGAACAGCGCTGAGCGAACGCACGACGCCCACCCGGATCCGGTACAAGGGTCACGACGTGCGGGTGTCTGCATCGCCAGTCGGTGTGAATGTCGATTACATCGAAGAGCAAGCCTACCTGCCTGAAACCGGCCTCAGTCTGGCCCGCATTCAGGAAGAACTGGGCGACGCCAAGATGATCCTGTCGATTGGGCGCACCGATTATACCAAAGGCGGGATCGAGCAGCTGGAAAGCTTTGGCCGCATCCTGCGGGATCATCCCGAATTGCGCGGCAAGGTCCGGTTGCTGCATGTTTCGGTCTCGGCCAATACAAAAATGACCGCCTACAAGGAAATCCAGAACGAACTGGAACAAACCGCTGGCCGCATCAACGGCGCCTATGGCAGCTTTGTCTGGCAACCGATCGCGTTGATTTCACATGCCATCCCCTTCACCGAACTGGTCGCCTATTATCAGGCTGCCGCGGTGGCGTGGATCACCCCCCTTGCTGACGGAATGAACTTGGTCTGCAAGGAATTTGCCGCCTCGCGCATCGACGGCGATGGGGTTCTGGTGCTGTCCGAATTCGCCGGTGCGGCAGTGGATCTGTCCCCTGCGGTCATGACCAATCCGTTTTCGAACCGTTCCATGGACAGCGCCATTCTGCAAGCATTGCAAATGGACGAGGAAGAACGGCGCTCTCGTATGGCGGCCCTGCGCAAGTCCGTTCGAAAATACGACGTCCACGCGTGGTCCAAAGACCAAACCCGGATGTTCGATGCCGTCAAAGACCGGCCAAAGACTGCCGAACTTCTGTCAGATTAAGCACCATCCACTGCGCACAGCCAACGCGGGGGCCATGAATGGCCTCCGCTTTAATTTTCGCGGTGAAGTTTATGGGGTGTCCCGCGCAGGCGCGGACAAATCTTCGGTTGCCGCAGACAATGCCATGGCGACGGCCCCCCGCACCCAAACAAGATCGCCCCACGTGTTGATCTCGACCCGGGTGCGCTGCCGCCCGATCTGATCCGAAAAGCTGTGCATCTCGGCCAACACCTCTTCGGCATAGAGATAATCATAGCGCAACCGCGCCCCGGAAATGATCAACAATTCCGGATCGAAAATGCGGATGACGTTCGCCAGACCAAGCGACAGATACCGACCGGCACGGTTGAAAATCAACCGCGCGGCATCATTGCCCGCTTTGGCCTGATCAAACAGCATTTCAAGGGCTTGCTGCGGCGAACGTGCCACCCTTGGGTCCCATTCCATGGCCGTCGATGCCTCGCGGACCAATGCGTAATCCGCTACATAGGCCTCCAGACACCCGCGTTGTCCGCAGCGACATAGCGCGCCATCCAGTTGCACCGTGGTGTGGCCGATTTCCAGCCCAAGGCCCAGCGCGCCGCGATAAATCGCGTTGTCCAAGATCAGCCCCATCCCGACCCCTTGCTCGATGGTGACCACGGCAAAATCCGAGAGTTTGCGCCCGACCCCGAACCACGATTCCGCCATGGCCAGCAGATTCGCGTCATTGTCGATCTGGACAGAGAACGGGAACCGCGATTCCAGCGCGGCGCGCAGTTCGACCTTTCGATCCCGCAGAATCGGCGACCAATGCACCATACCCGCCGCGTGATCGACAAAACCGGGCAAGCCAAGGCCAAGCGCCGAGATCTGGTTGCGCGCCAAACCGGATGTTTTCAAAACACGGCCAATCAACTCATCAAGATCTTCCAGCATCGCGGGCACATCCATGCGCCCGGCCGAATGCGATTTTTCCGCATAAGCCAAGGTTTTACCGCAGGAATCCGCCACCACGGCCATATGCTGATCGGCCCGCATGTTCACACCAATGACAAAGCGGGCTTCCGGGATGATCGTCAGATCCACCGGCGGGCGGCCACGCAAAGTATCCCGGCTGGGAGACGGACTTTCGCGTACAAACCCGGCGTCCATCAGGCCAGCGACAATCGCGGTGACCGACCCGGGACTGACCCCCAGATCTTTGGCCACGTCGCTGCGGGAAATGCGTCCGGATGATCTTATCTTTTCAAAGACTTGATGAGTCAAAGACCGACCGCGTGTCCGTGCTGTCGTCAGGATGGGTCCGATACCGGTCCCGTGGGGGTCGTCATCTTGGGACACCTGATCGATTCCATCCATTTGTTTATCCCTTGAAGTTTAGCCCCCAGAATATCTGGAAATTCTTTCACAAGCGCAGCGATTTTAGGCGGCTGGACCAATATTTCTGCGAAATTCATCCTATCCGTCATATTTTTATTTTGACAACTGAAAAATATAAATTCATCATCTCGGCATCCAGGGAGGTCTGGAGGCCCTGTTCAAGGGCAGTCAAATGGGAGGACTACATGCGGAATGCAATTATTCTCGCCGCGGCAATGGCCGCTGGCGTTGCCACGGCTGCAAGCGCACAAATGACCGTTGGGGTCAGCTGGTCGAACTTTCAAGAAGAGCGCTGGAAGACGGATGAGGCCGCCATCAAAAGCGCGCTTGATGCCGCCGGTGCCAAATACATTTCCGCTGATGCCCAAGCGTCTGCGGCCAAGCAATTGACCGATGTCGAAGCGCTGATCGCGCAAGGCGCTGATGCCCTGATCATCTTGGCAATGGACAAGGACGCCATCGGCCCGGCCGTGGATGCGGCCACCGCCGAAGGCATTCCGGTCGTGGGCTATGACCGCCTGATCGAGGACCCGCGCGCCTTCTACCTGACCTTTGACAACAAAGGCGTCGGCAGAATTATTGCCTCGACCGTGCAAGGCGTTCAGCCTGAAGGCAATTATGCCATCATCAAGGGCGATCCGGGCGATCCCAACGCCGCTTTTCTGCTGGCTGGCATGATGGAAGTCCTCGGCGCGGATGTTGACGCGGGCAAGATCACCATCGTTGGCGAAGCGTTCTCGGATGGCTGGAAGCCGGAAGCCGCCCAGCAGAACATGGAACAAATCCTGACCGCCAATAACAACAACGTCGACGCGGTGTTGGCCGAGAATGACGGCATGGCTGGCGGTGTCATCGCGGCGCTTTCGGCGCAGGGGCTGACGATTCCGGTGGGCGGCCAAGACGGCGATCTGGCGGCGTTGAACCGGGTTGCACGCGGCACCCAAACGGTGTCGGTCTGGAAGGACTCGCGTCAACTGGGCACAGCCGCAGCCGAAATCGCTTTGGCGCTGGCTGACGGGGCGGCCATGGCCGATGTTCCCGGCGCGTCGACCTTTTCGGACGGTGCCAAGGGGGTCGAAATGACGGCGATCCTGCTTGAGCCGACCCCGATCACCAAAGAGAACCTCAACCTTGCGATTGATGCGGGCCACATCACCAAGGCACAGGCCTGCGAAGGCGCGATGCCAGACGTTCCCGCTTGTAACTGATCTCTTCAGCCTGCCCGGCACTGCACCCTCGCAGCGCCGGGCAGACCTGCACGCGGCACCGCCGTGCCCGTGCCCCTGACGTGATGCCGCACTCCTTTCAGGGCGCTGCGCGTCCCGATCACGCCCCCCCTCTACATCCTCACGCGACGAAGGCTGGACCTGACCATGAGCGACCCCATTCCCCCATCCAACGGGCAGACGCCCCCCGCCAGCCCGGTCGCGAAATTTCTGCGCGCCACCGAAATCGACACCCGCCTGTTGGGCATGATCGGCGCGTTGGTCTTAATCTGGATCGGGTTTCATCTTTACGGCGCGCTGGTCAACGGCTTCGGCGCCTTTCTGACCCCCCGCAACCTTTGGAACCTCTCGGTCCAGACCTCGTCCATCGGGATTATGGCCACCGGAATGGTGCTGGTGATCGTCACCCGGCATATCGACCTGTCCGTCGGGTCAGTTCTTGGCTTTACAGCCATGGCGATGGGCCTGTTTCAAGTCCGGTTCTTGCCGGAATATTTGGGCCTTGGAAGTCCGTTGATCTGGATTCTGACCATCGTGTTCGGCCTTATTCTTGGCGCATTGATCGGCGCGTTTCAGGGTTGGCTAGTGGCGTATCGCGGTATCCCGGCCTTCATCGTCACCCTTGGCGGCCTTCTGGTCTGGCGCGGTGCCGCCTTCCTTGTGGCCCGGGGCGAAACCATTTCCCCGGTCGACGAGCGGTTTTCGCTGCTTGGCGGCGGGCCATATGGGTCCATTGGCGCGACAGGAACGTGGATTGTTGGCCTGATTGCCTGTGCTGGCATCATTTACCTGTTGGTCAGCGGACGGGCCTCGCGCCGGTCGCACATGTTCGCCCTGCGTCCGATCTGGGCCGAAGTCGTGCTCGGCACATTGGGCTGCGGGCTGGTGATCGGCACCGTCCTTTTGTTCAACGCCTATCCTTGGCCGCGCGGCATCGTCCGGCAATATGCCGAAGCCAACAGCATCGACGTTCCGGAAACCGGCTTGTTCATCTCGCACGGTTTTGCCTTCCCGGTGCTGATCCTGATCACCGTGGGCATCATCATGACCATCGTGATGACCCGCACCCGCTTTGGCCGCTATGTCTTTGCCATCGGCGGCAATCCTGAAGCGGCGGAACTGTCGGGCATCAATGTCCGCTGGGTCACGGTCAAGATTTTCGCGATCATGGGGATGCTGGCCGCCTTGGCCGGCGTGGTGGCCTCGGCCCGCCTGAATTCCGCCACCAACGCCCTCGGCACATTGGACGAACTTTACGTGATTGCCGCTGCCGTCATCGGCGGCACCTCGCTCGCCGGAGGGATCGGCACCATCTACGGTGCGATCCTTGGGGCGCTGGTCATGCAATCACTGAAAACCGGGATGGTTCTGATCGGGTTTGACGCCGCCATCCAACAGGTCGTCGTTGGCGGCGTGCTGGTACTGGCTGTCTATCTCGACATTCTGTACCGCCGCAAATCGAACTGAGGGAGACACAACCATGACTCAACACGCACAAACCCCTCTGGTCGAGTTGCGGGACATCTCGATCGCCTTTGGCGGGATCAAGGCGGTCGACCATGTCTCGGTCGATCTGTATCCCGGCGAAGTCGTGGGCCTGCTTGGCCATAACGGCGCGGGTAAATCCACCCTGATCAAATGCCTCTCCGGCGCCTATAAACAGGATTCCGGCGACGTCTATATCAACGGCGAAAAGGCGGTCATCAACAATCCGCGCGACGCCCGGTCCTATAACATTGAGACGATCTATCAGACCCTAGCGCTGGCAGACAATCTGGACGCGGCCTCTAACCTGTTTCTCGGGCGCGAACTGATCACCCCCATGGGGTTTGTCGACGATGCCCGGCAAGAGGCCGAGACCCGCAAAATCATGGCGCGGCTCAATCCCAACTTCACCAAGTTCTCGGCCCCGGTCAAAGCCTTGTCTGGCGGCCAACGCCAGTCGGTGGCCATCGCCCGCGCCGTCTATTTCAATGCGCGCATCCTGATCATGGACGAACCCACCGCGGCGCTGGGGCCACAAGAAACCCAGATGGTGGCCGAGCTGATCCAAGAACTGAAGCGTCAGGGACTGGGCATCTTTCTGATCGAACATGACGTCCAAGCGGTCATGGATCTGTGCGACCGTGCCAGCGTCATGAAAAACGGCCAACTGGTTGGCACTGTCGACGTTAAGGATGTCACCGACGATGACATTCTCAGTATGATTATTTTGGGCAAACAGCCCGCAAAGGTGGCGTAAATGTATCTCGGTCTTGATCTTGGAACCTCTGGGGTAAAGGCATTGCTGATCGGTGCCGATCAGTCCGTCATCGACGAAGCCCATGCCCCGTTAGAGGTCTTTCGCCCTCACCCCGGATGGTCCGAGCAATCCCCAGCAGACTGGGTGACCGCGGTCGGCGCAGTCATGGACGCCCTCGCCGCCCGGCAATCACTGGCGCAGATCAAGGGCATTGGCCTAAGCGGCCATATGCACGGCGCGACCTTGCTAGATGCCTCGGATAACGTGTTGCGGCGCTGTATTCTCTGGAATGACACCCGGGCACATGAGGAAGCGGCGGCACTGGATTCCGATCCGGATTTTCGCGCCATCACCGGCAATATCGTCTTTCCCGGCTTTACCGCCCCCAAACTGCTTTGGGTGCAACGCAACGAACCCGAGATTTTCGCAAAAGTCCGCCGGGTGCTGCTGCCGAAGGATTATCTGCGGCTTTGGCTGACCGGTGAGGCCGTGTCAGAGATGTCAGACGCCGCCGGAACGTCATGGCTGGACACCCGGACGCGCGACTGGTCCGCCCCGCTGTTGGCCGCATGCAGCCTCGACACGGCGCAGATGCCCCGTCTGATCGAAGGAAACGCCGTCTCAGGCACCGTGCGCCAAGAGATTGTCAATCGGTGGGGCCTGAACCCCAATGTCATCGTCGCCGGGGGCGGCGGCGATAATGCCGCCTCGGCGGTTGGTGTCGGTGTGGTTCAGGCCGGGCAAGCCTTTGTCTCCCTTGGCACGTCCGGCGTCTTGTTCGCCGCCTCAGCGGCCTATGAACCGGACCCGGCCAGCGCGGTCCACACGTTCTGTCACGCGCTGCCGGATACATGGCACCAGATGGGCGTGATCTTGTCGGCCACGGACGCGCTGAACTGGTATGCCGGGCTGGTCGGGCAAACCGCAGCAGATTTGACCCGCGGACTTGGGCCATTGCAGGCACCGGGATCGGCGCTGTTTCTGCCCTATTTGGGCGGCGAACGCACCCCGCATAACGATTCCCGCATCCGCGCGTCACTGACTGGGATCGACCACACCACCGATGCGGCGGCCGGCACCCGCGCCGTGATCGAAGGCGTCACCCATGCCATCCGCGATAGCTACGACGCGCTGACCGCAACCGGAACCCGCATCGACAGCCTCATCGCCGTCGGCGGCGGCAGCCGGTCGGACTATTGGCTGACCGGCATCGCCACCGCATTGGGAATTGACGTCTCGGTGCCACAATCCGGCGAATTTGGCGCCGCCTTTGGGGCGGCCCGTCTGGCCCAGATGGCGGCAACCGGAGCTGGCATTGAGATCGCCACCGCACCGGTCATCGACCGGACCATTGCCCCCGTGGCTGGCCTGACAGACGCTTTTGCAGAAGCGCATGATCGATACTCACGTACCTACCAAGCCTTGAAAGGTCTTTCATGACGACGTTTTTCGACGGAATTGCTCCCATTGCCTATGAAGGTCCGGACAGTACCAATGAATTGGCGTTCCGCCATTACAATCCCGACGAAATGCTGGGCGACAAAACCATGGCCGAGCATCTGCGCTTTGCGGTTGCTTGGTGGCACAGCTTTGCATGGCCGGGCGGCGACCCGTTCGGCGGGCAGACCCTAGACCGGCCCTGGTTCAAGGCCGACACGATGGAGATGGCGAAGCTGAAGGCCGACGTGGCCTTCGAGATGTTCGCCATCCTTGGCGCCCCGTTCTACTGCTTCCACGATGCCGATATGCGCCCCGAAGGCGCAAATTTCGCCGAGAACAGCCGCAATCTCGAAGAAATGGTTGAATACCTCGGCGCGAAAATGGCGGCGGGCGGTCCAAAACTGCTTTGGGGCACCGCCAACCTATTCAGCCAGCGCAAATTCATGTCCGGTGCGGCCACCAACCCCGACCCGGATGTCTTCGCGTTTTCAGCCGCGACCGTAAAAACCTGCATGGACGCCACCCACAAGCTCGGCGGCGAGAATTACGTGCTGTGGGGGGGCCGTGAAGGCTATGAAACCCTGCTGAACACCGATCTCAAGGCCGAGCGCGAACATGCCGGGCGGTTCTTGTCGATGGTCGTGGATTACAAGCACAAGATCGGCTTCAAGGGCAGCATCCTGATCGAGCCGAAGCCGCAAGAGCCGACCAAGCACCAATACGATTACGATGTTGCGACCGTTTACGGCTTCCTCAAGCAATTTGGCCTAGAGACCGAGGTCAAAATGAACATTGAGCAAGGCCATGCCATTCTGGCCGGTCACAGCTTTGAACATGAGCTAGCTATGGCAGCGTCTTTGGGGATTTTCGGGTCTATCGACATGAACCGGAACGATTACCAGTCCGGCTGGGACACCGACCAGTTCCCCAACAATGTGCCCGAAACCGCATTGGCCTATTACGAAGTGCTCAAAGCGGGCGGCTTCACCACCGGCGGCACCAATTTCGACGCCAAGATCCGCCGTCAAAGCCTTGATCCCATCGACCTAATCGCGGGCCATGTTGGGGCGATGGATACCTGCGCGCGCGGCCTGAAAGCCGCCCATGCCCTGCTAACCGACGGGTCGCTGGAAACGCGGCGGACCGAACGCTATGCCGGATGGAAAGCCCCGGAAGCCACCTCCATGCTGAACAGTGATCTGCAAAGCATCACTGAGCGCGTGCTGGCCGAAGACATAAATCCGCAGCCCCGCTCGGGCGGTCAAGAACGGCTAGAGAACTTGGTCAACCGGTTCCTCTAAGCGCAGCCTCACCCAAAACAAGACAAAGCCCGCATCCCTGTTTTGGGGTGCGGGCTTTTAAAATCGGGTCGCGAGGCGGGCGTTAGGCCCGTTCAGCGTATTCCATGGTCTCGGTGTTGACGACGATGTCTTCATCTTGTCCGACGAAGGGCGGCACCATAACCTTGACGCCATTGTCGAGAATCGCAGGCTTAAAGCTGTTGGCCGCAGTCTGTCCTTTGACCACCGGCTCGGTTTCGACAATGCGGCAGGTGACTTTTTGCGGCACGGTCGCGTTCAATGCTTCGTCGCCGTTAAATTCAACCACGATGGTCATGCCGTCCTGAAGGAACGGACGACGATCGCCCAGAAGCTCCGCAGGCAATTCGATCTGATCGTAGGTTTGGGTGTCCATGAACACCAGCATGCCGTCGGTTTCGTACAGGAATTGCTGATCTTTTTGCTCAAGACGGACTCGTTCGACCTTATCCGCAGAGCGGAACCGTTCGTTCAGTTTGCTGCCGTTGCGCAGGTTCCGCATCTCGACCTGAGCAAAAGCACCGCCCTTGCCCGGCTTCACATGGTCCACTTTGACCGCCGCCCACAGACCACCATTGTGCTCCAGCACATTGCCCGGGCGAATTTCATTACCGTTGATCTTAGGCATTTCGCCCTCACGCGCATGTTGAAACAGGATTAAGTCGCCCCTATATCTTCGACACAAGGGCGTGGCAAGTGCGGGAGCGATGTCCAATCCAATATCATACCTATGCGCAGAGCGCATATGTGGTATGTCAAATTCGGGATACCGAATCAGTTTATTTAGGCCATAGTGCCTTTCTCCGCGATGGATACAAGAGCAAGAATAAGGAAACTAGATGGGCGAGTTCGTCGATGGCACGGCCTTCAATCATGAACAAGGCAACCGTGCCCGCAAACTGTTTGCTGCTGTCGTACTAGCAGCGCTGGATGATGCAATTGCAGACAACAAGAAATACGGCAATGGACCAGAGCAGATCGCCCGTTGGGCGCGGTCGCGTGATGGTCGTGAGGTGCTGTCCTGCGCCGGAATCGACCCCAATGAGCGTGTCGTGACCGGTCTGATGGATTTTGTTGGCAAGGGCGTCCGCACATCTGTCGCATTGTCGCGCGAGGAAAGCGAACGTCGCAACCAGCAGGCCGAAGCCGCGTAAGCGTGACCTGTCCGGGACTTTTGGGCGCGTCCTTCGGGGCGCGCTTTTCGTTTCATGACCCTGCCAACCTCCCTCTTTGTTTCGGGGGCGGGGCGTGACGCGTGCTTTGATGATCCAAGGGGCTGGCTCCAACGTCGGCAAAAGCATCATCGTGGCGGGGCTGGCGCGTGCATTCCACAAGCGCGGGCTCGCGGTCCGTCCGTTCAAGCCGCAGAACATGTCGAACAATGCCGCCGTCACCGCAGACGGGGGCGAGATTGGCCGCGCGCAAGCCCTGCAAGCCCGCGCCGCCATGGTATCGCCTGTGGTCGATATGAACCCGGTGTTGCTGAAACCGGAAAGCGATCGCGGCGCGCAGGTGATCGTGCAGGGCAAACGCTTTGCCACCCTACAAGCGCGCGATTATGCGGCGATCAAGCCCACCCTGCTTTCGGCCGCGTTAGACAGTTTTTACCGCCTAGCTGCCGATGCCGACCTCGTGCTGATCGAGGGCGCCGGCAGTCCGGCTGAAATCAACCTACGGGCGGGCGACATCGCCAATATGGGCTTTGCCGAGGCGGCGGGCATTCCCGTGGTACTGATTGGCGACATTGATCGCGGCGGCGTCATTGCCCAGATGGTTGGTACCCATGCAGTCCTGCCGAAATCCGACCGCGACCGCATTCAGGCCTTCGCTATCAACAAGTTCCGCGGCGACCCCAGCCTGTTTGACGACGGCCTGACCGAAATTGTCCGGCGGACCGGCTGGCTGTCACTTGGGGTCATTCCGTGGTTTGATGGGGCATGGCGCCTGCCTGCCGAAGATGTGATGGATCTGCGCTCGCGTCCCGGCACCGGGTTTAAGGTGGCGGTGCCGCGGCTGTCCCGTATCGCGAATTTCGACGACCTTGACCCGCTGAACGCCGATCCCTCGGTGCAAGTGGTAATCGTGCAACCCGGCACCCCGTTGCCCGGCGATGCGGATCTGGTTCTTGTGCCGGGAACCAAATCGACCATTGCCGATCTGGCCTATTTCCGCGCGCAGGGCTGGGACATCGATCTTGCAGCGCATGTCCGGCGCGGCGGCCATGTCTTGGGCATCTGCGGCGGCTATCAGATGCTCGGACGCACCATCGCGGACCCGCATGGACTGGAAGGCGCCCCCGGCAGTGTCGCCGGTCTGGGCTTGCTCGACGTGACCACGGTGATGCACCCGGAAAAGCGGCTGGCCCTGTCAACCGCCGTGGATCTTGCCAGCAACACCGCCGTCAGCGCTTATGAGATCCACCTTGGTGCAACCGATGGCCCTGACTGCGCCCGGGCGTGGCTGTCACTTGCCGGACGCCCAGAAGGGGCCGCATCGCCCGATGGCCGGGTGCAAGGGTGTTATCTGCATGGGCTGTTTGCGGCAGATGATTTTCGCGCCGCATTTCTTACTCGGCTCGGGGCTGATGGCGCGAAGTTTGATTTCAATGCTGGCGTCGAAAGTGCGCTTGACGATCTGGCGCACCACTTATCGACGCATCTGGACCTCGACGCGCTGCTCGCCTTATCGGCCCCGGTCATCAACCGGGACTGACGACCCCGCGCCTTGGCCTTAGTACTTGCCGATGCTTTTCAAGACATTGTCCAACTGAAGTCCCTGTGCGCTGTTGGCGGCGGGCGCGTTGCGCACCTGATTGTAATAGACCGACGGATCATAGGCCATCACCGGCAGGCCCAAATAATCGACCGTCAACCTCCCCATGGACGACAGTAGCCCGTAAACCGCGATCTGCTCGTCCACCGCAGCGGCAATCCGATCACCGCGCGCATCCAGAAGCTCTTGTTCAGCGTCCAACACATCCAGCGTTGTCCGCGCGCCCAAGGTCGCCTCTTCGCGGGTACCGTCGAAGGCGATCTGCGCCGCCTCGATCTGGCGACCGGTTGACACCAGCACGGCTCGCGCCACTTCACGCACAGCCCACGCCCGGCCCACTTGCTCGGACACCTGCAAACTGGTCTGCAACAACGTGGCCCGGTTCTGATCGCGCTGCGCCTTGGCACTGCGGAACGCCGAGTTCAGCGCACCACCACGATAGATCGGGCCGCCGAATTCCACCCCGATTGACCCGAACCCTTCAAGGTTGCCCGAATTGGAGGTCGAGCTACCATCGGCATAGCCTGCCCGCGCATTGGCGGTGAGGGATGGCAGCACACTGGCTTCCGCCCGCGCCACGTTGATTTCAGACACGGTGACCAGACGCTGCGCTTCAAGCACGGCGGGGTGCAGCCGAACCGCGATATCGCGTGCAGCATCCAACGATGCAGCCGTGGCCGGAACAGCAGGCGGTTGGGCCAATGTCCCAGGGTAACGACCAACGGCCAGCTTGAACGCCTCACGGGCGATTTGCAGATCCCCGCGTGCCGATTCCAGATTGGCGTCTGCCAGAGCCTGACGAGACTGCGCCAATGCTACATCGGTCCGAGTGACTTCGCCCACTTCAAAGCGGTCATTCGCGGCGCGGACTTCTTCTTGCAGAACCCGCACGTTGTTGACCCGCAGTTCGACGATCTCGATCGCCCCGAGCACATCCATATACGCGCTGACCGCAGCAAACAGGATCGCCTGCTCCTGCTGGACCAGCCCTTCGCGTGCCGCGAGAACCGCTTCTTTAGCGGCATCAATCGCCAGTTGGTTCCGCCCAAATTCATACAGTGACAACTCAGACGTCAGGGCCAGCGTGTTCACAACGCTGTCGCGATTGATCAAAAAGCTGTCGTCCTGCGCAAAACCCCAATCGCGGGTGAGGTTATAATCCAATGTCGGACGCAGCGCCGCAACTGCGACGGCAACATCCTCATCCGCAGCCCGCAGCACCGCCCGGCTTTGTTCCAGCAGGTTGCTGTTGTTGTAGGCAGAGACCAACGCGTCGGTCAAAGTTTCGGCCGATGCCGGAACCGCCAAACAGAGCGCGCAGACAAATCCCGTCAGGCGCAATCTATACTGTCTGAAACCCGTCACTTGTCCGCTCCTCATGCCTGTTCAGGCCAATTGTATTATAACGCAAATTCCACAAGCTTCTCGAAGCCGGGAACAATCGGCGCGCCCGCATTGAACGAGAACCGCCAGGACACGCGCCCGTCGATCTGAAACCCGATGCGCACCACGCCAAGTTCGCCTTCTGCGAAAATTGCGACGATCCGGCCACCCTCTTTCAATTGCGCCAGAATGTCTGCGTGAACCTCTTCCACTGCGCCTTGCACGAAAATCGCGCCGTAAGGGCCATGCTGGGCCGCGCCTTCGGACAGCGGTCCGGTCACCACGGCAACGTTGTCGATCCCGTGCTCGGCCAGACGATCTTCGGCTTCGGTGGCAAGGGCGGGGTCTTCCTCGACGGCGATGACCGCTTCGGCGATCTCGGCGATCACGGCAGACGAATATCCATAGCCACAGCCGATATCGAGAACCAGATCACTGTTCTGGATGTTCACCGCGTCCATCATCTTGGCCAGCGTGCGCGGCTCCAGCATCACCCGGCGTGGGCCGATGGCTAGGTTCTCGCCCACATAGGCGGCCTCGGTCCGATCATGGGGCACGAAGGCCTCGCGCGGGATTCGAAGCATCGCTTCGAGAATGGGGTACTTGGTGACGTCCGAAGGCCGCACTTGCGTATCGACCATCATATGTCTGCGTTTGGCAAAATCTGTCATGTACTAAACTCAACCGTCTAGTTTCATCAGACTTCGACATCGCACAGAACCTCAGGTCGGGCAACCGCTCAAAACACCGGGATTCCAAAAGCCGCAGCCAGAACGGCACCGTGAGAGCCGGAATTTCTTGATAATTGTCGAAGACGTGTCACACCTTTTGCATGGGCAGGGGGCCGGACCGATCCGGGCACCGCCTGAAACACCGCGCAAGGAATTGCATGACACGTCCCCCCTCCTCCGCCTCACCCGCCGAAAAAATCGTCCTTGTCCTTCAGGGCGGTGGCGCGCTTGGGGCCTATCAGGCCGGCGCCTATGAGGCGCTGTCACTGGCGGGAACCGAGCCGGGCTGGGTCGCCGGTATTTCCATTGGCGCGATCAATGCGGCCATCATCTGCGGCAATCCCCGCGAACGGCGCGTCGCCCGCCTGCGCGAATTCTGGGAACAGGTGTCATCGAACCTGACGTTTGCGCCGCTTTTCACCGGTAAGGCCGCCCGCAATCTGTTCACCGAAGCGGCCTCTATGAGCGTGATGCTGTCCGGCGTGCCGGGATTCTTTGCGCCACACCCATCGCCATTGCCATTCCTGCCCTTCAGTCCGTTCCCCGTGCGCAGTTATTACGACACCGCGCCGTTGGTCGGGACGCTCGAATCGCTGGTGGATTTCGACTATCTCAACGATGCCGGGCCACGGATCAGTGTCGGCGCGGTCGAGGTGGAAAGCGGCAACTTTGCCTATTTCGACAGCAGACGAGACCGGATTGAGCCCGCGCATATCATGGCCAGCGGCGCCTTGCCGCCCGGGTTTCCCCCGGTGGCCATTGACGGCCGCGAGTATTGGGATGGCGGCCTCGTCTCGAACACACCGCTCGCCTATATCATGACCAATACCGATCAGTCCCCAATGTGCATCTTTCAGGTCGATCTGTTCAGTGCCACCGGCACGCGCCCTGAAACTTTGGATGACGTCACGCAGCGCACCAAGGACATCCAGTTTTCCAGCCGGACCCGGCTAACCACTGACCTGTATAGCCAATTGTTCGAATTGCGCCGCGCCGCTGACCGATTGGCCGACAAGCTTCCGCTCGAATTGCGAGATGACCCCGATCTGGCACAGTTGCGCAATGCCGCCCCGGATGTGGCGATCTCATTGGTGCATCTGATCCATCGCAAACTGGATTTTGAAGGCCCGTCTAAGGATTATGAGTTTTCGCGCCTATCCATGACCGAACATTGGTCCGCCGGACAATTGGACGTCCGGCACGCCTTGGCCCACCCCGACTGGATCAACCGCGATGACGACGACAAGGGGCTTCGCGTCTACGACCCCGGCAAAACCCGCACATCGCGGCCCAGCAAGGGAACGCCCCTATGAAGATGTCCGACGTCGTCTCCAACGCCTTTTCCATGCCGTTAACCAGCCCGGCCTACCCCAAAGGCCCCTATCGCTTCGTCAATCGCGAATTCCTGGTCATCACTTACCGCACCGATCTAGAGGCCCTGCGCGCCGTGGTTCCCGAACCCTTGCAGGTCGACGAACCGATCGTGAAATTTGAATTCATCCGCATGCCGGATTCTACCGGATTTGGCGATTACACCGAAGCCGGACAGGTTATTCCGGTCAGCTTTCAGGGCCGCAAGGGTGGCTATGTTCACGCCATGTTTCTGAACGACGGCTCTCCCATCGCTGGCGGGCGTGAGATCTGGGGCTTTCCCAAGAAGTTGGCGCAACCGTCTTTGCGTGTCGAGCAAGACACCCTTGTCGGCACGCTGGATCTGGGATCGGTGCGACTGGCGACGGGGACCATGGGCTACAAGCACCAGACTTTGGACGGTGAATCGCTTCGTGCCGGGCTTGAGGCGCCCAGTTTCCTGCTCAAGATCATCCCGCATGTGGATTGCACACCGCGGATCTGCGAATTGGTGGAATATTCGCTGACGGACCTGACCATCAAAGGCGCGTGGGCAGGGCCGGCCGGGCTGGAACTTTTTGCACATGCGCTGGCGCCGGTTTCGGCCCTGCCGGTGCGCGAAGTGCTGTCCGCAACGCACATCCTGACCGATCTGACCTTGGGCCTAGGAAAAGTTGTGCACGATTATCTGGGCTGAAACTGCTCTGGCCCAACAGCAACGTGCGGGCGGCGTTTTCTTGAACACATCAGAGCCGAGATTATAGGGAAGCAGCCCCGGCAGTATTGCTGAACGTGACTTGATTTCAAAAGTGGTGCGGGTGAAGGGACTCGAACCCCCACGCCATAGGCGCCAGAACCTAAATCTGGTGCGTCTACCAGTTCCGCCACACCCGCACGCTGGCCGACAACGTCGTTCTTTGTCTTCAGCCTAGGCGGCTTCTAGCAAAGCCTTCGGGCCGTGGCGAGAGGCAAAATGATCAGATCATCACAGATCTGCATCCCACCGCCATGCATCACGTTTCGTGATCCGCATCGTCAAAAACATTCGTTTTTACTATGGCGCATCTTGGGATACCGGAGCCGGCAAGAGTACCCCCTTTTGGAGAGTGAAGATGTCCCATTCCATGACAGGAACGGCCCCCACCGCAGCCCCCCCTGCGCGTCGGCGGCCAAACCGGTTGGATCGTTGCGTTCTTTTTGGCATCGGCCCTGCTGGTACAGGCCGTATTTCCCCATGTGCCCGGCCAAACTCCGGCCCCGGTCACCGATTGGCGCGGCAATAGCGGCAGCCTGACCCAAAGCCGCTAAGACTTGCGCAGCGCGCGGCCCCCGGGGTCAGACCCCCAACGCGCGCAAAACCCCGGGCAGCGCGTCCGGCAGGTCCTCGGCGATCAGGCCCGGCCCGACATGCCGCCCCGCGGCCCCATGCAACCAAGCGGCGGTTTCTCCGGCCTGCCCCGGCGCAAACCCACGCGCCAGCAACCCAGTGATAAACCCTGACAAAACATCCCCGGACCCCGCCGTTGCCAGCCATGGCGCGGCGGCGGCACCGGTCAAGTGAACCTCGGCCAATTCCCCACCCGAACCGGCGATCAAGGTCACGCTTCCTTTCAGCAGAACAGTCGCCCCACATCGCGCCGCGGCGGCGCACACCGCCTTGCGCCGCGCCGGAAGCGCCGCCTCATCACATCCGCCCGCCAACGCCCCGGCAAGATCGGGAAAGAGCCGCCCAAATTCGCCGGAATGCGGCGTCAGAAGCACCCTTTCATGCAGACCGGAAAACAACGCTTCCGGCGCATCGGCAAACGCCGTCAGCGCATCGGCATCCAAAACTGTCGCGCGGCGTGCAGCCAAAGCGACCTGCACCAACCCCTGCGTGCGCACGCGGCTTTGACCGCCCTGCCCCGGCCCAGCCCCAAGGCCCGGCCCAAGACAGAGGGCGGTCAACCGCGCATCCCCAAGCGCATCGTGCAACGCGTCTGCGTTTCCCAGCACCCGCACCATGACCGCAGTTAACTGACCGGCATTTTCGGCCAGCGCGTCCGGGGGACAGCCCAGCGTCACCAGCCCGGCCCCGATTCGCAGCGCCGCCCGGGCTGCCAATCGTGCCGCACCGCCATGCCCCGCCCCGCCTGACAGAACCAGCGCATGACCGTGATCGTATTTGTGCTGATCTGCGGATTTCGACAGCTGTGCCACCAAATCGGGCGACAAGCCTTGTGCGGTTACCGCGCTCATCGCCCTGCCCGCATGGCGGCGATCCGTCCATCCCCATTCCATAAGCTCACAGCCACCCCCTTGGGTGACGGGACCGGAAACGCCAATCGCGCCAGAATCTCACTGCTCGTCATCCCCGGTTGACCTGTCGCATCGCCCCGACTGAGGCGCACCCTTGTCTGGCAAGTTTTCATTTCGCTGCCTTTTTGTGCGTATCGCCCAAATTTCAATCAACCGACTGAGATTCCCACGAGCCAATCTTGCATCACCCCCCTAGCCAATTGAAGCGATACGGTGAAAGTGGTCTCACGCATCGAAACCACCGCGCGGGGGAAAGTCTGACATGAAAAAAATTGAGGCAATTATCAAGCCGTTCAAACTGGATGAGGTCAAAGAGGCGCTTCAGGATGTCGGCGTGCAGGGCTTGTCCGTGGTCGAAGTCAAAGGCTTCGGCCGCCAAAAGGGCCACACCGAACTGTATCGCGGCGCGGAATATGTTGTCGACTTTCTTCCCAAGGTCAAAATCGAAGTGGTGCTGTCGGACGATCAGGTCGACGAAGCGATCGAAGCCATTCTCGAAGCGGCCCGGACCGATAAGATCGGCGACGGCAAGATTTTCGTCTCGAACGTGGAACAAGCCATCCGCATTCGGACCCGCGAGGACGGCGAAGCCGCCCTTTAAGCCCAGAACACACTCCCCGGATCACACGGCCCCGGGGTTCTACCCGAAAACGCAAGCAAGAGGAAACTAGGTCACATGAGCAATGAAGCTGTTCTCAAGACCATCAAGGACGAAGAAGTCGAATACGTGGATATTCGCTTTACCGATCCGCGCGGCAAACTTCAGCACGTCACTGTTGTGGCGGACCTCGTCGATGAAGATTTCCTCGAGGAAGGCTTCATGTTCGACGGCTCTTCGATTGCCGGCTGGAAGGGCATTGAAGAATCCGACATGAAACTGATGCCGGATCCCGATAGCGTCTACATCGATCCGTTCTACGCTGAGAAAACCCTGTGCATCCATTGCACCGTGGTCGAGCCCGACACCGGCGAGCGTTACTCTCGCGACCCGCGCGGCACCGCGCAGAACGCCGAAGCCTATCTGAAGTCCTCGGGCATCGGCGATACCGCCTATATGGGTCCGGAAGCTGAATTTTTCCTGTTCGACGACGTCCGCTTTCAGGTCAGCACCAACAAAGTCTCGTATCAGGTCGACGCACAAGACGGCTCGTGGAACACCGACACCGAATACGAAATGGGCAATACCGGCCACCGTCCGGGCATCAAGGGCGGCTATTTCCCGGTCAACCCAGTGGACGATGCGCAAGACATTCGCGGCGAGATGCTCTCGACCATGAAGCGCATGGGCATGAAGGTCGACAAGCACCACCACGAAGTGGCGTCCTGCCAGCACGAACTGGGCCTGATCTTCGGCACCCTGACCAAGCAAGCCGACGAGATCCAGAAGTACAAATATGTCGTGCACAACGTGGCCCAAGCCTATGGCAAGACCGCGACCTTTATGGCCAAGCCAATCTCGGGTGACAACGGCACCGGCATGCACGTCAACATGTCGATCTTCAAGGATGGTAAGCCCCTGTTCGCAGGTGACAAATATGCCGACCTGTCCGACGAAGCGTTGTACTTCATCGGCGGCATCCTGAAGCACGCCAAGTCGCTCAATGCTTTCACCAACCCGGGCACCAACAGCTACAAGCGCCTGATCCCCGGTTTTGAAGCCCCGGTTCTGCGGGCCTACTCGGCTTCGAACCGGTCCGGTTGTGTCCGCATTCCGTTCGCAGAAAGCCCCAAGGCCAAGCGCGTCGAAGCCCGTTTCCCGGACCCGACCGCCAACCCTTATCTGGCCTTCGCAGCCCTGCTGATGGCCGGCCTCGACGGGATCAAGAACAAGATCCACCCCGGCGAAGCCAGCGACAAGGACCTCTACGATCTGCCGCCGGAAGAACTGGCCAGCATCCCCACCGTTTGCGCCAGCTTGCGCGAAGCGCTGGACGAGCTGCAGGCAGATCACGAGTATCTTCTGGCCGGTGACGTGTTCACCAAAGACCAGATCGATGCCTATTGCGAGCTGAAGTGGCAGGAAGTGTACGCTTACGAGCACACGCCGCACCCGATCGAGTTCAAAATGTATTACAGCAGCTGATCGTCGATCAGAGGCCGTAACGAGTATCAGGGGGCGCCTTCGGGCGTCCCCTTTTTTGATGTCTGCTGAAAGTCACACAGCCCAACACACCAGCGCCCGGCACAAAAAAAGGGCGCCTCTTAAGGCGCCCTTTTCATCATTTGTTACGCGGCTTGGCGTGACTTTCGGCGTTGTCCGCCAGCGGCCCCACCGGGGCGCCGACGCCGCTGACCGTTGCCAGCCCCACCAGCACCGCCGCCGCCACCACCACCGCCGCCACTGCGGCCTTTCTTGGCACCGGCTTCGATTTGCCAAGGCGTTCCGCCCGCGACCGGAATGGAGATTTTCATCACCTTCTCAATGTCGCGCAATTCGCCCATCTCATCGGGCGCGCAGAATGCAACCGCAGCACCATCGGCCCCGGCGCGCGCAGTGCGGCCGATCCGGTGGATATAGTTCTCGGCCACGTTCGGCAGATCGAAGTTATAGACGTGACGCACACCCGGAATGTCGATCCCACGCGCCGCAACGTCAGTCGCCACAAGCACTTTGATCTGACCGGCCTTAAACGCCGAAATTGCCCGCTCGCGCTGACCTTGGCTACGATTGCCGTGGATGGCGACGGTATCAAACCCGGCACGCTCCAAGGATTTCGACAACCGGTCGGCACCGTGCTTGGTGCGCGAAAAGACCAAAGCCATCTCGCTGCGGTGCTTGCCCAGCAACTTGATCAGCAGATCGGTCTTGTCGCCCTTGGTGACAAAATGCACCGCTTGCGTCACCTTGTCGGCAGCCTTGCCCGGAGGCGACACTTCCACCCTGACCGGATCGGTCAGATAGGCTTGTGCCAGTTCCGCCATCTGCTTCGGCATGGTGGCCGAGAACAGCATGGTTTGACGCTCTTTTGCCAGCAGCGGTGCAATCTTACGCAGCGCATGGATAAAGCCCAGATCCAGCATCTGGTCGGCTTCGTCCAGCACCAAGAACCGGGTCTGATCCAGACGAACAGCGCGGCGATCCAGCAGGTCCAACAACCGGCCCGGCGTCGCAACCAGCAGGTCGACGCCTTTTTCCAGACGCTTGACTTGCGCCACGATGCCAGCACCGCCGACAACCAGCGCCACTTTCAGGTGGCTGCCTTCGGTATAGGCCCGCAGGTTATCCGAGATTTGCTTGGCCAGTTCCCGTGTCGGCGCAAGGATCAACCCGCGCACCGTTTTGGGATCAGGCCGGGTGCCGTCCACCGACAGCGCATGCACAAGCGGCAGGCCGAAGGCGGCGGTTTTGCCGGTCCCGGTTTGGGCCAGCCCCAACACATCCCGGCCATTCATGGCATGGGGGATGGCTTGGGTTTGAATAGGAGTCGGGGTCTTGATGCCTTGCTCAGCCAGTTTGGCTACAAGACGGGGCGCTAGGCCCAGCATGTCGAAATCCATAAATAGTCCTCACAGCGTGCGCCATAAAGACTGCACGCAAACACATACGCACCCCGCACAGACATGTGCAGGGCATCGCAAAGGCTGCGTCGCTGCCTGACAAATGGGCCGAATTGCCCAGCATGCCGTCGCGACGCCTGAACCCCTGCGTGATGTGGGAACCAGAAATTTGTCAGCGCCGTCGCGATCTCCCGGGTTCGGGTCGCGGGCTGCTCACGCGGCAGCGGTCTCTGACAGAGGCTCATGTGGGGCTTTTCAGACGCTCTGTCAAGGGATTCCCGCCCATAACACCATCGGTGCCGGGCATGTTGCAAACTGACCCCTTTGCGTCACCCTTGCGTGACCCGGCCACTTCGCCCCTTGTTCCAAGCCCCGCGCAGCATCAGTTTCATGGCAGCAATCGTAAAGGACAGCCATGTCGACCCAACGTTTCACATTTGCCGGCCACGGCGGCCATGATCTGGCCGCGCGGCTGGATATGCCGGACGGTCCGCATCTGGCCACCGCTCTGTTTGCCCATTGTTTCACCTGCGGCAAGGATATCCTTGCGGCCCGGCGCATTTCGGCCCGACTGGCCGGGATGGGGTTCGCAGTGTTGCGCTTTGATTTCACCGGCCTCGGTCACAGCGGCGGTGAATTTGCCAACACCACCTTCACCAGCAATGTCGAAGATCTGCGCCTTGCCGCACAGGCATTGGCCGAGCGCGGCCTAGCCCCCGATCTGTTGATCGGCCATTCCCTTGGTGGCGCGGCAGTCCTGCGCGCCGCGGGCGAGATTCCATCGGCCCGCGCCGTCGTGACCATCGGCGCGCCGTACGATCCCGCCCATGTGACCCATAACTTCGGCGACGCGCTGGACAAAATTCGCGCCGACGGCAGCGCCGAGGTTCAACTGGGTGGCCGCGCCCTGCGCGTCGGTGCTGCGTTCCTCGATGATGTATCGGCCAGTTCGCTCGCGCCCGCCGTCGCAGGGCTGCACCGCGCCTTGCTGATCCTTCACGCCCCGCGCGACAATACGGTCGGCATCGACAACGCGACCGAGATTTTCCGCGCCGCCCATCACCCCAAAAGCTTTGTTACCCTTGACGAGGCCGACCACCTGCTCAGCCGCCCCGAAGACGCGGAATATGCCGCCGAAGTGATCGCGGCATGGTCGCGGCGGTATCTGGCGCTGCGCAGCCCTGCCCCGCCCCCGGATGTGCCCGAAGATGTGATCCGCGTCACCGAAGCCGACCCGGACGGCTTTCTTCAGGATATCACCAACGGCCCGCACCATCATATACTGGCGGATGAGCCTCGCGCCTATGGCGGCACCGACAAGGGCATGTCGCCCTATAGTCTGGTGGCGGCTGGACTGGGTGCCTGCACGTCGATCACCCTGCGGATGTACGCCCGCCGCAAAGGGTTCCCTCTGACCGGGATCCGGGTGGATGTCACCCATAACAAGGTGCATGCGCAGGATATCGAAGTGTCGGTCAGTCCCCGGATCGATCAGTTTCAACGGGTCATCCGGCTTCATGGCGATCTCTCACAGTCGCAACGGCAAAAATTGCTCGAGATTGCTGAGAAATGTCCGGTTCACCGCACCATCGAAGCCGGTGCTAAAGTAGTCACCCATCTGCTGAACGAACCGGACGCGGCGACCGAAGACCCGGAATAGCGCAGCGGGGTTACTCAGCCCCGCGCCACGGCAAGGATCGCGTCGGCCTGTGCGGCCACGGCAGCGCGTCCTGCCGCGATCGCTTCGTCGGCGCGATGCAGTTCCAAGATCCCGATATGGCGCAGGTCGAGATCGATCATCACCTCGGGCGGGTCCAGCGTTAGCCGGTGCCGCAGCACCCCCTCGCAGAGGATATCGACCGCGGTCAGCACCACATCCATGTAATTCGGATCGCGCAACCGGGGTTTGTCTGGCTTGTCCGGAACCGGCGTTCGCTCTGCAGGCCAGCCCAGAAGATTGCGCAGATTGTCTGGCAGAATGTCGGGACGCACCATCCGCGAGAACAGCCCTTCGCTGACTTGCGGCAACGCCCGCGCTGCCCAAAGCGGCTTGCCCATCGTGGCGTTCACATTGACCGCAATCACCCGGTTGGCCCCCATCGCGCGGCAGGGCGTGATCGGCACCGGATCGACCAGCGCCCCATCCAGCAGCCAACGCCCATCCAGAAACTTCGGCGTAAACACCGCCGGAATCGCCGTCGATGCCCGCACCGCATCGGCCAGTGGCCCGCGGCGCAGGATGATTTCTTCACCGCTGCTCATGTCCGTGGCGACCATGGACACCTGCCGCGGCAGATCTTCGATCAGTTGCGGCAGATCAAGCCGGGCGGCCAAACGCGCAATCTCGCCGCCTTCCACCAAACCGCCGCCGAACAGCTTGAGATCAATATAGCCCAGAACGCCCTGCATCGTCAGATTGGTGGCCCAGTCCTCCAGCGGGGAAAGCCGGTCCCCGGCCCATGCTGCACCGACCAGCGCCCCCATGGAACAGCCGCTCAGATATTCGGGCACGACGCCAATCCGCGCCAGTTCTTGCAGAACGCCAATATGGGCCCAGCCGCGGGCGCCCCCCATGCCAAGCGCCAGTCCCAAGCCCTGCTGCGTCATGCCGTCGTTCCCTCTGCCCCCCGCGCCTCGGTTATTCCGCGGCCACTTTGCGCGCCAACAGCATCGGCTTGAGATAGCGCCCGGTGTGGCTGGCCTCAACCTCGGCCACCTTTTCCGGTGTGCCCACAGCCACCACCTGCCCACCGCCATCGCCGCCTTCGGGGCCAATATCGATCAGCCAGTCGGCGGTTTTGATCACGTCAAGATTGTGCTCAATCACAATGACCGTATTGCCGCCCTCGACCAGTTCATGAAGCACTTCCAACAGCTTGCGTACGTCCTCAAAGTGAAGACCTGTGGTCGGCTCATCCAGGATATACAGTGTCCGACCGGTGGATCGTTTCGCCAGTTCCTTTGACAGCTTCACCCGTTGGGCTTCGCCGCCCGAGAGGGTTGTGGCCTGCTGACCAACCTTGATATAACCCAGACCGACCCGCATCAGCGCGTCCATTTTTTCGCGGATCGACGGCACGGCGGCGAAGAAGCCTTGGGCATCTTCAACGGTCATATCCAACACATCGGCGATGCTGCGGCCCTTGAACTTCACCTCCAACGTCTCACGATTGTACCGCGCACCCTTGCAGGTCTCGCAGGTCACATAGACGTCGGGCAAAAAGTGCATCTCGATCTTGATGACGCCATCCCCCTGACAGGCCTCACAGCGCCCACCCTTGACGTTGAACGAAAACCGCCCCGGCTTATAGCCGCGCGCCTTGGCTTCTGGTAGCCCGGCAAACCAATCGCGGATCGGCGTGAAGGCCCCGGTATAGGTCGCGGGGTTGGATCGCGGCGTTCGGCCAATGGCCCGCTGATCAATGTCGATCACCTTGTCCAGATGCTCCAAACCCTTGATCGTCTCACAAGGCGCAGGCGTCTGGCGCGCCCCGTTCAGCCGCATCGAGGCGGTCTTGAACAGCGTTTCAATCGTCAGGGTCGACTTGCCGCCCCCCGACACGCCTGTGACGCAAACAAACTTGCCCAGCGGAAATTCCGCCGTGACGTTTTGAAGGTTGTTGCCGGTGGCCTTCACCACTGTCAGCTTTTTGCGATTGCCCTTGCGCCGGGTTTTCGGCACCGCGATCTCGCGCTTCCCACTGAGGTAAGCTCCGGTCAATGACACCGGATTGGCGATAACTTCGGCCGGTGTGCCATGCGCCACGACTGATCCGCCATGCACGCCCGCGCCCGGACCCATATCAAAGACATAATCCGCCTCACGGATCGCTTCTTCGTCATGTTCGACCACGATCACGGTATTGCCCTGATCACGCAGGTTTTTCAGGGTAATCAGCAGACGGTCATTGTCGCGTTGGTGCAAGCCGATGCTGGGTTCGTCCAGCACATACAGCACCCCGGTCAGGCCCGACCCGATCTGACTGGCCAACCTGATCCGCTGACTTTCACCACCCGACAACGTCCCGGCATTGCGGCTGAGGGTCAGATATTCCAACCCGACATTGTTCAAGAACCCCAGCCGTTCGCGGATTTCTTTCAGAATGGTCCGGGCGATTTCATTCTTCTGCGCGGTCAGGCTTTCCGGCACGCTTTCGCACCAGTCGAAGGCCTGTTTGATCGACATTTGCACCACCTGACCGACATGCAGCCCGGCAATCTTCACCGCCAACGCCTCGGGGCGCAGACGATAGCCGCCGCAGGTGCCACACGAGCGGTTGTTCTGATAGCGCTCAAATTCTTCCCGCACCCAAGCGCTGTCGGTCTCGCGATAGCGCCGCTCCATGTTCGGGATCACCCCCTCGAACACCCGGCTGACCTGATAAATCCGGCCACCTTCATCATAGCGGAACTGAATTTCTTCGTCGCCCGAGCCGCGCAGGAACACGTTTTGCACCGCCTCGGGCAGGTCTTTCCACGGCGTCGCCTTGTCGAAATCGTAATGCTTGGCGATGGATTCGATGGTTTGCAGGAAATAAGGCGATTTGCCCTTCCGCCACGGCGCCAGCGCCCCGTCATACAGGGTGATCGTCTGATCCGGCACCACCAGCCGTTCATCAAAGAACAGCTCAACCCCCAAGCCATCGCAGGCCGGGCAGGCCCCGAACGGCGCGTTGAACGAAAACAGGCGCGGCTCAATCTCGGGGATGGTGAAGCCCGACACCGGGCAGGCGAATTTCTCGGAAAAGGTCAGGCGGTCGGGTGCCGGGGCCGCGTCGTCCCCATCGCCCGCCTTTGGCGCTGTTTCCAGAAACGCGATGCCATCGGCCAGATCAAGGGCTGTCCGCAGGCTGTCGGCCAACCGCGTTTCCAGCCCCTCACGCACCACAATCCGGTCGACCACCACGTCGATGTCATGGCGAAACTTCTTGTCCAGCGTCGGCGGGCTGTCCAATTCGTGAAATTCGCCATCTACCTTGACGCGCTGAAAGCCATTCTTGCGCAGCTCTATGAATTCCTTGCGGTATTCACCTTTGCGGTCGCGCACAATCGGGGCCAAAAGATAGCCGCGGGTGCCGTCCTCCAGCGCCATGATCCGGTCGACCATGTCCTGCACCTGCTGCGCCTCAATCGGCAAGCCGGTGGTCGGGCTGAATGGCGTACCAACCCGCGCATAAAGCAACCGCATGTAATCATAGATCTCGGTGACGGTGCCCACGGTCGAACGCGGGTTCTTGCTGGTGGTCTTCTGCTCGATGGAGATGGCCGGGCTCAGCCCTGAGATGTGATCCACATCCGGCTTTTCCATCATATCCAGAAACTGCCGCGCATAGGCGCTGAGGCTTTCGACGTAGCGGCGCTGCCCTTCGGCATAGATCGTATCGAAGGCAAGGCTGGATTTGCCCGACCCGCTGAGCCCGGTGATGACCACCAGCTGGTCACGCGGAATATCCACGTCGATATTCTTGAGATTGTGCTCGCGCGCGCCGCGCACTTCGATCTTCTTCAACTCGGCCATGACCCACCTCGGTATGATCCGGGTAATCTAGGGTCTCTGAACCGAGTCTCCAATGATAAAATGTGAACAAATATAGAACGCGGGCCGTAAAATTCGGCGCCATCCAGCGGCAACAGGGCAGACCAGCATCGGCCTGCCCCTGAAAGCTTTATTTCTTTCCGATAAATTGCCCGACGATCGCGGTCAGAACACCGCCGCCAGCGGCGCCGCCCAGGACCTGACCGATCAACGCGCCCATATCCATGCCGCCGGTTGTCCCGGCCGCGGCATCCGTGGCACCGCCCAACAGCGCGCCGATCAACGACCCACCCGCAACGCCGCCGACGGCACCGGCAATCAGACGCGGCAAGACGGCCATACCAACCGTCTTAACGACCTGCCCAGCAACACCGCCGCCGACCATACCGGCCACCGCCTGCACAATAATTGCAACAATACCTTCCATCACGCTTTCTCCTGAATTGATTAACGTGCGCCATGACTCGCACCATTCAGAACAACCGCCTAACTTTCACTTCGGACGGACGAGAGGCATAATGTCGCATATTGGCTTCGTCCGAACACCGATGTGAACGTCCCCCGCGCCGCCAGTGCGGCTTAACTGCGGTCGCGCCACCCGTTTGCAATCGGATAGCGGCGGTCCAGCCAGAACGCCCGCTTGGTCAGACGCGGCCCCGGCGCCGACTGGTGGCGCTTGTATTCGCTGAGATAGATCAGCCGTTCGATCTTGCGCACGGTCTCGCGGTCGAACCCGGCCGCCACCACTTGGCTGACCGACGCTTCTTCGTCCACCAGCATCTCTAGGATACGGTCCAGCGCCGGATAGGGCGGCAGGCTGTCCTCGTCCTTCTGATCGGGGCGCAGCTCGGCGGAGGGCGGCTTGTCGATCACCCGCACCGGGATCACCTCGCCCGCCGGTCCCTGCATCCAGTCGCGATGATTGGCATTGCGCCAGCGGCAGGTTTCGAACACCCGCATTTTGTACAGGTCTTTGATCGGGTTAAAGCCACCCGCCATATCGCCATAAATCGTCGCATAGCCGACCGCGACTTCGGACTTGTTGCCCGTGGTCAGCAACATTTCTCCGAACTTATTGCTCAGGGCCATCAACATCACCCCGCGCAGGCGGGATTGGATGTTCTCTTCGGTCAGGTCGGGATCACGCCCCTCAAACAGCGGTGCCAGCGTGTCCGACACCGCCGCCCGCGCGGCCCCGATTGGCAGCGTATCCAGACGGCAGCCCAGCCGCGCCGCAACGCCCTCTGCATCCTCCAGCGAATGCGTTGAGGTGTATTCCGACGGCAACATGACGCAGCGCACATTCGCAGATCCCACAGCATCGGCGGCAATCACCGCAACCAGCGCCGAATCGACCCCGCCCGACAGGCCCAGAACCACCTTGTTGAAGCCGGTCTTGCGCAGATAGTCGCGCAGGCCGATGACCATGGCTTGATAGTCCTGTTCCCATTCGTCCGGCTGCGCGGGCCGGTCGCCCTGCACAATGCGCCAACCGGCCTTGGTCTCTTCCAGATCCACATGGGCCACTGCGGTCGCAAACACCGGCATGTGAAAGGCCAGCACCCCGCCCGGGTTCAACCCGAATGAGCCGCCATCGAACACCTGATCGTCCTGACCGCCCACCATATTGAGATAAATCAACGGCTTGCCGGTCTCAATCACCCGCGCCACCATATGGGTCAGCCGGTCGTCGTGCTTGTTGCGGTGATAGGGCGATCCGTTCGGCACCAACAGGATATCGGCACCGCTTTCGGCCATCGCCTCGGCCACGTCCTGATGCCACGCGTCTTCGCAGATCGGGGTACCAATGCGGATCGGCCCCAACCGAAACGGCCCCGAGATCGGCCCCGCATCATAAAGTCGGACCTCGTCGAACACTTCCCAATTCGGCAACTCATGCTTGAAGACCCGAGCCACCACCTGCCCGCCCTTCAGGATATGATAGGCGTTGTACAGCTTGTCTTCGGCGATCCATGGCCCGCCGATGCCCAGCGCGGGCCCATCGGCACAGTCCTTGGCCAGCGTATCAATCGCCGCCATCGCCGCTTTGATGAAGGCCGGCTTCATCACCAGATCCTGAATCTGATAGCCGGTAATGAACATTTCCGACATCGCCACCAGATCGGCCCCGGCGTCACGCCCTTCGGCCCACGCCTGCCGGGCAAGCGCCGCATTGGCGTCCAGTGCGCCCACGGTCGGGTTCATCTGACCAAGGGTCAGGCGGAAAGTCTGTCGCATGGTCCGGTTCTCCTGCTCGTCCCCCCTCTTTACGGCCCAGCGCGCCCGAGGAAAAGCGTCAAGCGCGAAGCAATGTTGCCCCTCTGCCGTGGATCGACTAGCACAGTCGCCAGAACACCAGCGACAATGTGGGACTGTAGCGACATGGCCAGGCAAAGACACCGAACCGCACGCGGGCGGAAAGTGACAGCAATCGCCGGCGTGTTGCTCTTTGGCACACTCACCGCTACGGCCCAAAGCACGGGCACTGGCACTGGCAACCCCGACAGCGTCACCCAGCAATATGCCAATGGCGGCGTTTATACCGGGGCGATGACCGGCGGCAAACCGGACGGTTTCGGCACTTACACCCTGCCCAATGGTTATGAGTATTCCGGCGATTGGGTCGATGGCGCCCGCACCGGACACGGCACCGCGAACTTTGTCGACGGCTCGGTCTATGAGGGCGCGATTGTTGACGGCACCCCCAATGGCACCGGCCAGATCGCGCTGCTGGATGGCTCGGTCATCCTCGGCACGTGGACCGATGGGGTGCTCAGCGGTCCGGCCACCGCCACCTATGCCGATGGGTCGGTCTATCAGGGCGATTTCGTCGACAACCAACGGCACGGCAACGGCACATGGTCCCGCCCCGACGGATATGTCTACGAGGGCGGCTGGATCGACGGCATGCGCAGCGGCGCGGCGACAATCACCTACCCGGATGGCTCCACCTATGAGGGAGAGATGCTGTCGGACCGGCGCAACGGCAAGGGCACCATGGTGATGACCGACGGGTTCATCTACGTCGGGGACTGGGTCGAGAACCAGATGGGCGGCTTTGGCCGCGTCACCTATGCCAATGGCGACGTCTATGAGGGCGTGCTGGCCCAAGGGCAGCGCCATGGCAACGGCAAGATGACCTATGCCAATTCCGACGTCTACGAGGGTGCCTTCGCCGCAGACCAACGCAGCGGCATCGGCACCTTTCGCGGCACGGACGGCTATCTTTATGACGGCGAATGGCAAGGCGGGCAGCATCAGGGCAAAGGCCGTCTGGTCTATCCCGACGGCTCGATCTTCGAGGGCAACTTTGCCGCCAACCTGCCCCAAGGCGCAGGCCGGATCACCTATCCCAGCGGCGACAGCTATAGCGGCAACTGGGTCAACGGCGTGATCGATGGCCAAGGCACCAGCCGCCGCGCCAATGGCACCGTCTATACCGGCGGCTTCGTCGACGGTCAGCAGCAGGGTCAAGGCACCTTGGTCACCGCCGACGGCTATAGCTTCGAAGGCAATTGGGACGCTGGGCTGCGGACCGGCCAAGGCAGCGTCACCTATGCCGACGGCACCACCTACACGGGCGGCTTCCAAAACGATCAGTTCCACGGCACCGGCACCCTGACCGTCCCCGATGGCATGACCTATACCGGCGAATGGAACGATGGCGCGATCACCGGAACCGGCGTCGCCCGCTATGCCACCGGCGATGTCTATGAGGGCGCCTTTGTCGACAGCAAGCGCGAAGGCCGTGGCACCCTAACCTATGCCACCGGCGAAGTGCTGAGCGGCATCTGGACGAATGGCGTACTGACCGAGCCGGATGCCCCAGCCACAACCGCACCGGACGCTCCCGCTACGGGCGCAACCGATCCTGACACAGACCCAGCTGAAACGCCTGAATAAAGCCCTACAGACCCGGCGCGGGCCTCACCCCTACACCCCCGCGCCATTCCGCCCAAACGCCTGAAAGGGCGGACGAATTTCAGCCCCTAACCCAAGGGCACCCGAAGGCTGCCTCGGCGACGAGGCGGTTAATTCGCGCTATGGGGTTGAAAAATTTCATGTTTTGGACTACTCCACGTTAACCCCAACTCTCCACACGCGTTGCATCATCCGGTGTTCGAAGCGCTATTGAACCTATGGAAGGCAACAAATGTTCTCCAAAATCATGTGTCCTGTCGATCTGGCCCATGCCGCCAAACTGACCCGTGCGCTTCAAGCCGCAGCCGATCTTGGCACCCAGTATGACTGTCCGGTCTGCTATGTGGGCGTCACCGGGGAAACCCCGGGGGCGGTGGCGCATTCGCCAAAAGAATATACCGCCAAGCTTGCGGCATTTGCAGCCGAACAAGGCGCGCAACACGGGCACAAGGTTACCTCCCATGCCTGCATCAGCACCGATCCCAGTGCCGATCTGGACAAGCAGTTGCTTGCCGCAGCCACGACGCTGGACGCGGATCTGATTGTGATGGCCTCGCATATTCCCGGACTGGCCGATCATCTCTGGCCGTCCCATGGCGGACAGATCGCGCGCCGCGCCAAGGCTTCGGTCTTCGTCATTCGCTGATCCGCGCGCCGCGCCTCCCCTTTTTCTTTGTCTCTCTCAGGAGTCTTCATGACAGATACCTCCACCGATCCATCCGGGATACCGGAGCCAGATGGCGCAGCAACGCCCATCGATACGGATTATAATATCGGACAAGACAATGTCGAAGGATCGGTCGGTCCGATCGGCTTTGACATTCACAACCCGGTCTTCATGACCTCGGGCGTGACCATCATTGTCTTCGTTCTGCTGACGTTATTGCTGCCCGACCAATCGGGCGCAGTGTTCTCGTGGCTGTTCGACACCGTCACCAAAAGCTTTGACTGGCTCTTTATTGGCGCCGGCGACATTTTCGTCATTTTCTGCCTGTTTTTGATTGTCAGCCCGTATGGGCGTGTCCGGCTTGGCGGCGTGGATGCCACTGCCGACTACTCCTATATCGGCTGGTTCTCGATGCTCTTTGCGGCCGGCATGGGCATTGGCCTGATGTTCTATGGCGTGTCCGAACCCATGAGCCATTATTCATCGGCCATGGGCGGGATCACGCTGGAAAACGGCGCGCGCACCGACTGGGCACCTCTGGCCGGCGCCGCTGGCAACGAGGCCGAGGCCGTGCGTCTTGGCATGGCGGCCACCATCTATCACTGGGGCCTGCATCCTTGGGCGATCTACGCGGTGGTCGGACTGGCGCTGGCGTTGTTCAGCTTCAACAAAGGCCTGCCGCTCACCCTCCGCTCGGCCTTCTATCCGATCTTCGGCGAACGGGTCTGGGGCTGGACCGGACATGCCATCGACATTCTGGCCGTCTTTGCCACCCTGTTCGGTCTGGCCACCTCGCTGGGCTTGGGCGCAACACAGGCCAATGCTGGTCTGAGCGAGTTGTTCGGCGTCCCGTTCAGCACGACCACGCAGGTTGTGTTGATCATGGTCATCACCGGTTTTGCGCTGATCTCTGTGGTTCGCGGCCTTGATGGCGGCGTCAAGATCCTGTCCGAGATCAACATGGGTCTCGCCTTCACCCTTCTGGCCTTCGTACTGATCGCAGGCCCGACCGTGGCCATTCTGACCGGCTTTGCCGACAATCTGATGGCCTATTTCGAATATCTGCCCGCGCTGGCTGTCCCGTTTGGGCGTGAAGACGTGAACTTCAGCCAAGGCTGGACTTCGTTCTACTGGGCGTGGTGGATCAGCTGGTCGCCGTTCGTCGGCATGTTCATTGCCCGCGTCAGCCGTGGCCGCACCGTGCGGGAATTCGTCACCTGCGTGCTGTTGATCCCCAGCCTCGTTTGCGTGCTGTGGATGTCGACCTTCGGTGGCACCGCGATCCATCAGGTGCTGAACGACGGCTATACCGCCGCACAAGAAGCCCCGCTTGAGCTGAAAATGTTCAAGATGTTCGACATGTTGCCGCTCTCCAGCATCACCTCGCTGCTGGGCATCGTCTTGGTCATCGTGTTCTTCGTGACCTCTTCGGACAGTGGTAGCTTGGTGATCGACACCATCACCGCAGGCGGCAAGGTCGATGCGCCGGTACCGCAGCGGGTGTTCTGGTGCATCTTCGAAGGCACGGTTGCGATTGTGCTGCTGTTGTCGACCGGCGGGCTGGCTTCGCTCCAGTCTATGGTGATCTCAACCGGCTTGCCGTTCACCATTGTCCTGCTTGTGATGTGTTATGCGATTATTCGTGGTCTGGCCACGGAACCGCGCGGCTCATAACGCGTTACATATACTCCTGCCCGCCCCGTCCGTGTCCCTCCACGGGCGGGGCATTTTTTTGCCGGATTGCCCTAGGGTCAGACACAGCCGGCACCCTCATCACTTTTTCTCGGCCTATTTTTCGACCTATTCGCCTATATTTTGTGCGTTTGTGCTTTATTGAAGCAGTTTTTCGGGCGCAACGCCCACCTCCTTACCATTTCCTGTTCCGACCACCCTGCCTGTTGCGCAACCTCTGGGCGCAACCCGGCAGTTCGCGCCGGACACACAGACCGAGAGTGCAGCAAGCGACGACCCGCCTAGGGCCTGTCTTGCGGTGATCTTGACAACAGGAACGCAGCGTCTGGCCGCCAACGGCCCGGAACGATGACACGCCGGGCCATCACCCCACGTGTCACGACGCTCATGAAGGTACGGGAAATACTATGACTTCGTTCAGAAAATTGCTCATCGGCGCCAGCCTCGGCGCGACCCTCTTGTCCTCCACCGCCCTCGCGGCCTCCGAAGACGGCCCGATCAAGGTCGGCGTCCTGCACTCCTTGTCAGGCACCATGGCGATCTCGGAAACCACGCTCAAGGACGCGGTCCTGATGCTGATCGACGAGCAAAATAAAAAGGGCGGCATCGACGGGCGCATGCTGGAAGCCGTGGTCGTCGACCCGGCCTCTGATTGGCCGCTCTTTGCCGAAAAGGCCCGCGAACTGATTGAAGCCAACGAGGTGGACGTCGTCTTCGGCTGCTGGACCTCGGTGTCGCGCAAATCGGTGCTGCCGGTGTTCGAAGAACTGAACTCGATCCTGTTCTACCCGGTGCAGTACGAGGGCGAAGAAAGCCAGTATAACGTCTTCTACACCGGCGCCGCGCCGAACCAGCAGGCGATCCCCGCCGTGGATTACCTGATGGCGAACGAAGGCGTTGAACGCTGGGTGCTGGCCGGAACCGACTATGTCTATCCCCGCACCACCAACAAGATCCTCGAAGCCTACCTGATGGACCAAGGCGTCGCCGCCGAAGACATCATGGTCAACTACACCCCGTTCGGACATTCCGATTGGCAGACCATCGTCTCGGACATCAAGACCTTCGGTTCGGCGGGCAAGAAAACCGCAGTAGTCTCGACCATCAATGGCGATGCCAACGTGCCGTTCTACAAAGAACTGGGCAACCAAGGCATTGAGGCCACCGATATTCCCGTCGTCGCCTTCTCGGTTGGCGAAGAAGAACTGGCCGGTCTCGACACCACCCCACTGGTCGGCCACCTCGCCGCGTGGAACTACTTCATGTCGGTGGACAGCCCCGAGAACGACGCGTTCATCGACACATGGCTGGACTTCACCGGCAATGACGACAGCGTCACCAATGACCCGATGGAAGCCACCTATATCGGCTTCAACATGTGGGTGAAGGCAGTCGAAGAAGCCGGCACCACCGATCCCGACGCTGTCATCGCTGCCCTGCCGGGTATCGAAGTGCCGAACCTGACCGGTGGCACCTCGGTCATGCTGCCGAACCACCACATCACCAAACCGGTTCTGGTTGGCGAAATTCAGGACGATGGCCAGTTCAGCGTCGTTTGGGAAACCGATGGCCTTGTCGCCGGTGACGCATGGTCCGACTTCCTGCCAGAAAGCGCCGTGCTGACCTCGGATTGGGTCGATCTGAAATGCGGCAACTACAACACCCAGACCGAGACCTGCGGCGGCTCCTGATCGCGCCACGTCTCAGCCTTGCGGCGGCGCCCCTTCGGGGGGGCCGCCCTACCGGACGCCCCATTCCCCCGTCCCGCCGGAGTTTCCATGACCCATTTGCGTTCCTATCTGTTCACCGTGCTCACCTGTGTGGCCGGGCTGCTGGCCACCATGGCCACGGCTCAGGATTTTGACGCGCTGGTCGCCTCCCTTCCGGACGGAAATTTTGACGACCGCGCCGCTGTCGTCGGCCAGATTGCCGCCTCTGGCGATGACCGCGCCGTTGGCCTGCTCGAAGCCCTCAGCGACGGGGAATTGCAGGTTCTGAAATCCGATGGCCGCCTTGTCATCGTCACCGACGTCAAAGGCGTGGACATCGCCGCCGACGCCCTGACCGGCGCGGAAGCCGGCGTCGTGCCGCGTCGCGGCGCCAGCGCCATCCGGGTCAATAACAGCCTGCGCCGGACCATCGGTGCTGCCATCGGCATCCTGACCCTGTCCAGCCCCGATCCCGCCCGCCGCCTGACCGCGGCCGAGGCCGCCTTCCGCGCCCCGGACCCAGACCAGCTAGACCTGTTGCAAACCGCAATCTTGGACGAAACCGACCCCCGGGTCAGCGCCGCCTTAAAAAGTGCCATCGCCGCGACCACGCTGGCGGGCGACAGCACCGTCGCCGACAAATTGGCGGCAATCGCCATCCTCAAGACCCAAGCCAATCAAGCCGCGCTTGGCATCCTGACCCCATTGGTCGCCGCCCCCGATGCCCAGATTGCCGCCGCCGCCGCCGATGCCGTCGATCAGATCGAACGCACGCAAAAACTGTGGTCTGGGGCGCAGAACGTCCTTTTCGGCATCTCGCTTGGCTCGGTCCTGCTGCTGGCCGCGATTGGTCTGGCCATCACCTTCGGCGTCATGGGGGTCATCAACATGGCCCATGGCGAGTTGGTGATGATCGGGGCCTACACCACCTTCGCGGTACAAGAGGTCATCCGAAATTCCTTTCCCTTCCTTTTCGACTGGTCCCTGCTAATCGCCGCCCCCCTCGCCTTCCTGATGGCCGGTGCGGTTGGCGTGGCCATTGAACGCGGCTGTGTCCGCTTCCTCTATGGCCGTCCGCTGGAAACCCTGCTGGCCACATGGGGGGTCAGCCTGATCCTGCAACAGACCGTGCGCTCGATCTTCGGCCCCAACAACCGCGAGGTCGGCAACCCAAGCTGGATGTCCGGCGCCTTCGACATCGGCCACCTGACCATCACCTATAACCGCCTGTGGATTTTCGTCTTCGCACTGGCCGTCTTCGCCATTTTGCTCTTCGTGATGAAGAAAACCCCGATCGGCCTGCAAATGCGCGCCGTGACCCAGAACCGCGCCATGGCCGCCAGCATGGGCATCCGGACCGGCTGGGTCGATGCCATGACCTTTGGCCTTGGGGCCGGGATTGCCGGTCTGGCCGGGGTCGCCCTCAGCCAGATCGACAACGTCTCGCCCAACTTGGGCCAAAGCTACATCGTCGACAGCTTCATGGTCGTGGTCTTCGGCGGCGCGGGCAATATCTGGGGCACCCTTGCCGGGGCGTTTTCCATCGGCATCGCCAACAAGTTTCTCGAACCCTATTCCGGCGCCGTCCTGGCTAAGATCATCGTGCTGGTCTGCATCATCCTGTTCATTCAGAAGCGTCCGCGCGGCCTGTTCGCCGTCAAGGGCCGGGCGGTAGACGGATGACCCATCCCGCACAGGTCCGATACCGGTCCGACGAAAGTCCGATCAAAGTCCGACATAAGTCCGACACCCGTTTTTTACGATCCGAAGGGGGTTCCACATGGGCCTGATCGACCGCCGCATGGGCATTTTTCTGGCTGGCCTGTTCATCCTCACCGTCGCCATTCCCGTCGGCAACCTGCTGATAGATGGCAAGCCTGTCCCCTCCTATCTCGTGAGTTTGTTTGGCAAATATCTGTGCTACGCCCTGCTGGCCGTCGCCTTGGATCTGGTCTGGGGCTATTGCGGCATCCTCAGCCTTGGACACGGCGCGTTCTTTGCCTTGGGCGGCTATGCCATGGGCATGCACCTGATGCGCCAAATTGGCGACCGGGGTGTCTATGCCAACCCCGATCTGCCTGATTTCATGGTGTTTTTGAACTATTCCGAATTGCCGTGGTTCTGGCATGGCTTCGACATGTTCTGGTTCGCCTGCCTGATGGTGATGCTGGTGCCGGGGCTGTTGGCCTTCGTCTTCGGCTGGTTCGCCTTCCGCAGCCGCGTCACCGGCGTCTACCTGTCGATCATCACCCAAGCCATGACCTATGCCCTGATGCTGGCCTTCTTCCGCAACGAAATGGGCTTTGGCGGCAATAATGGCCTGACCGATTTCAAGGACGTGCTGGGCTTCAACCTGCAATCAGACAGCACCCGCGCGGGCCTGTTCATCCTGTCAGCCATCGCCTTGGCCGCCGGCCTGCTGATCGCCAAGGCCATCACCAACTCAAAGCTGGGTAAGATCCTGATTGCGATCCGAGATTCCGAAAGTCGGACCCGGTTCCTTGGCTACCGCGTTGAGGAATACAAGCTGTTCGTCTTTGTGGTCTCGGCAATGATGGCCGGGGTTGCGGGCGCGCTGTACACACCGCAGGTCGGCATCATCAACCCGGGCGAATTTAGCCCCGCCAACTCCATCGAGATCGTGATCTGGGTGGCCTTGGGCGGGCGCGGCACGCTGGTCGGTGCGGCCATCGGTGCCTTCCTAGTGGCACTGACCAAGACCCTGCTGACCGGCTGGTTGCCCGAAGCGTGGCTGTTCGCCCTCGGGGCGCTGTTTATCTTCGTCACCCTGTTCATGCCCACCGGCGTTCTTGGGGTGATCGAATCCACCCTGCGGCGCAAACCCGCCCCCAAACCAACCCAAGAGGCCTCCGTATGAGCGTTCAGCTGTCCCTTGATGGCGTTTGCCGCAGTTTCGACGGCTTTAAGGCGATCAACAATCTGTCCCTGACCATCGAGAAGGGCGAATTGCGCGCGGTCATCGGCCCGAACGGCGCAGGTAAGACCACGATGATGGACATCATCACCGGCAAGACCCGCCCGGATGAAGGCGAGGTCCTGTGGAACCAGACCGTCGACCTGACCAAGACCGACGAGGCCGGCTCGGCCCGGCTGGGCATCGGCCGCAAGTTTCAAAAACCCACCGTGTTTGAAACCCAGTCCGTCAAGACCAACATCGCCCTGTCGCTGAAGGAGCCGCGCACGATCTGGGCGACGTTGTTCCACCGCTCCAGCGCCGCCGAAGATGCCCGCATCGCCGAGCTGTTGGATTTGGTAAAACTGTCCGCCGTCGCCGACTGGATGGCCGGGGATCTCAGCCACGGACAGAAGCAATGGCTAGAGATCGGCATGCTGCTGGCGCAAGATCCCGAATTGCTGTTGGTGGATGAGCCCGCCGCGGGCATGACCGATGCCGAAACCATGCGCACCGCCGACCTGCTGCGGTCCATTGCGGGCAAGCACACGGTCGTGGTGGTCGAACATGACATGGATTTCGTCCGCGCCCTGAACTGCCGGGTAACGGTGCTGCATCAGGGCCATGTGCTGGCCGAAGGGTCGCTGGACCACGTCTCGGCCAATGAACAAGTCATCGAAGTCTATCTGGGGCGCTAATCAATGTTGAGTGTTGAAAACGTAGACCTGCATTATGGCGCGGCACAGGCGCTGCGGTCGGTGTCCCTCACCGCCGAGCCCGGCAAGGTCACAACCGTCCTCGGCCGCAACGGCGTCGGGAAAACCACCCTGTTGCGGGCCATTGTCGGGCGCAATCAGATTTCTGGTGGCCAGATTGCATGGAACGGGTCGGATCTGGGCCGATCCAAGCCCGATGCCCGCGCCCGCGCTGGCATTGCCTCGGTGCCGCAAGGCCGCGAGATTTTCCCCCTGCTGTCGGTTCAAGAAAACCTGGAAACCGGCTTTGGCATGTTGCCCCGGTCCGAACGCTATGTGCCGTCAGAAGTGTTCGACCTGTTTCCCGTCCTCAAGCAAATGCTGGGCCGTCGCGGCGGCGACCTGTCGGGCGGCCAGCAACAGCAACTGGCCATTGGCCGGGCCATGGTGATGCGCCCGTCCCTGCTGGTTCTGGACGAGCCAACCGAGGGCATCCAACCGTCGATCATTCAGGATATTGGTCGGGCGATCAGCTATCTGCGCAATCGCGGCGACATGGCCATCCTGTTGGTCGAGCAATATTACGACTTCGCCCGCGATCTTTGCGACACGTTCCACGTCATGGACCGGGGCCAGATCGTCAAATCCGGCACCCGCGCCGAAATGGTCGATGACGAGGTGCGCGCCCTGCTCACCGTCTAAGCGTGCGCAGAACGGGTCCTGACGGATGAACCCTGCCGCCCTTCTGGCTCGGTCAGGCCTTGGCCTCATCGACAGAAGGACGGAATAGAGAACTATAAAATCATCGGTCCGGCTTAATATTTCTTGGGCACATACAATTCCGGCGGCAGCACGGCGCGTTCATATTCGGTGTTGTGCACCCGGTCGGGCAAGGTGACCTCTTCTTGCGGCACCGGCTCATAGGGGATCTGACTCAGCAGGTGGTCGATGCAGTTCAGGCGCGCCCGCTTCTTGTCGTTGCCTTCAACGATATACCACGGCGCTTCGGGAATATTGGTCCGGGCAAAGGTTTCTTCCTTGGCCTTGGTATAATCTTCCCACCGCACCCGACTTTCCAGATCCATCGGTGACAGTTTCCACTGTTTCATCGGATCGTGGATCCGCATCTGAAACCGCATCTGCTGTTCTTCGTCGGTGATCGAGAACCAGTATTTCACCAGCCGGATCCCCGACCGCACCAGCATCCGTTCAAATTCCGGCACGTCATTGAAAAATTGTTCGACTTGATCTTCGTTGGCAAAGCCCATCACCCGCTCCACGCCCGAGCGGTTGTACCACGAGCGGTCGAACAGAACGATCTCGCCCCCGGCGGGCAGGTGCGGCACGTAACGCTGAAAATACCACTGGCTTTTCTCGCGCTCGCTGGGCGCAGGCAGGGCAACCACCCGGCACACCCTTGGGTTCAACCGCTGGGTAATCCGTTTGATCACCCCGCCCTTCCCGGCCGAATCGCGCCCTTCAAAGACCACCACGACCTTTTCGCCGGTATGCTCAACCCAATCCTGTAGCTTGATCAGTTCCGATTGCAGATACAGCAGTTTTTGAAAATAATCGTGGCGTTCCAGCGATGGCGGATGCGCCCGGCGATAGATTTTGCGGATCTCCATCGACAGCGCCGGTTCCGACAGCTCCAACTCGAAATCTTCGTCCAGCGTATCCGCCAGCTCGGCCGCCAGCCAATCCTTGCCAAATTCGGGGGTGTGGTCTTCGGCCATGGGGCGCTCCTTCGGACTGCGGTCACAATCAATTTGGACTCAATGGCGAACTATCCCGCGCACGTAACGGTTTTGCAAAGGGCTTTTGCGCTGACTGCTGGCTCAGCCCTCCCGCCAGTCAAAGAAACCCGGATGCGCCCGCGCCAACAACCCCGCAGCCAATGACCGCCCCAGTTCGGCGCCGTCCTCGATCGGGGCGCTGGCCATATCCGACAACGCCTCGGAGCCGTCAATGCGCAGGATCTGGCCGCGCAACCGCACGGTGCCGCCTTCCAGCTCCGCCAGCCCGGCAATCGGGGTCTCGCACGATCCGTCCAATGCGGCCAGAAACGCCCGTTCCGCCATTAGCCGCTGGCCGGTTGGCCCATCATGAATCGCTTCCAGCATCGCGGCCACGGCGACATCTTCGGACCGCCGTTCAATGCCGATCGCCCCCTGCGCCACCGCCGGCAGCATCTCGTCGGGCGAAATGGCCGACCGGGCGACCTCGGGCATGCCGAGCCGGTGCAACCCCGCCATCGCCAAGAAGGTCGCAACCGCCACGCCATCGTCCAGCTTTTTCATCCGGGTCTGCACATTGCCGCGAAATTCGACCAGTTTCAGATCCGGGCGAACATGCGCCAACTGCGCCCGCCGCCGCAAACTGCTAGAGCCCACCACCGCCCCTTCGGGCAAATCGGCCAACGCAGCAAAGTGCGGCGATACGAACCCGTCGCGCACGTCTTCCCTTGGCAAATAGCAATCCAGCACCAATCCGCCCGGCTGCAGGGTCGGCATATCCTTCATCGAATGCACCGCAATATCGATGGCGCCCGTCAACATTGCGTCTTCGATCTCGCGGGTGAACAGGCCCTTACCGCCGATTTCCTTCAAGGGCCGGTCCAAAACCTTGTCGCCGGTGGTTTTGATTGGCACAATCTGAAAGGCCTCAGCGGGCAGATCGAACGCTGCCGCCAACCGGTCACGGGTCTCATGCGCCTGCGCCAGCGCCAGCAGCGATCCACGGGTGCCGATTTTCAGCGGTTGCGCAGCAGAAGGAAGGTCATATTTCATTATTTTCACCTGAACCCATCTGAGTGGGTTACCTGTATGGGGGCACGCAGCGCGTTGACATTGGACGGGACATGCGGGACGACCCGAAGTCAGGAATAAGCGAGGAAACCGATGGCGGAAACCAAAAAGCTGCTGAAAAGCCTCAACGGCGATGTTCAGACCATTCCCCCGATCTGGATGATGCGACAAGCTGGGCGCTATTTGCCGGAATATCGTGCCACCCGGGCCCAAGCTGGGGACTTTCTGTCGCTGTGCTATAATTCCGAACTGGCCGCCGAAGTGACCTTGCAGCCGATCCGCCGCTTCGGGTTTGACGCCGCGATCATGTTTGCCGACATCCTGTTGATCCCCGACGCATTGGGCGCAGATCTGTGGTTCGTCACCGGCGAAGGACCCCGGCTATCCACCACCACCACCGAGCAGGATTTTGGCAAGCTGGTCCATGCCGACGCCATCCATGACCATCTGGCGCCGATCTATGAAACCTTGCGCATCCTGAAGCGCGAATTGCCCGCCGAAACCGCGCTGATCGGGTTTGCAGGCGCGCCATGGACCGTGGCCACCTATATGATTGCCGGTCGCGGCACCCCGGATCAGGCCCCGGCGCATCGGCTCAAGGCCGAAAACCCGGCGCTGTTCAACGCGATCATCGGGCGGCTGACCAATGCCACCATCGAATACCTGTCAAAACAGATCGAGGCCGGGGCCGAAGTGGTCAAGCTGTTCGACAGTTGGGCCGGGTCGCTGAAAGGCGCTGACTTCACCAATTACGCGCTGGAACCCACCCGCAAGATCATTTCAGCCCTGAAAGCCCGCCACCCGAACGTGCCGGTCATCGCCTTTCCGCGCGAAGCGGGCGACGGCTATATCGGCTTCGCCAAAGCGACCGGCGCGGATTGCGTGGCGCTGGACAATTCGGTCAGCGCGCAATGGGCGGTGGACAATATCCAGACCGAGGTGTGTGTGCAGGGCAATCTGGCGCCGCAGCATATGGTCACCGGCGGTCAGCCCCTGATCGACGAAGTGCTGCGCATCCGCGAGACGTTCTCGAAGGGGCCGCATATCTTCAATCTCGGTCATGGCATCACCCCGGACGCCAATCCCGACAACGTCGCGCTGATGATCGACACCCTGCGCAACGGCTAGGCCCGGCGTAGCGCCGGGCCTGTTCACTCAGGTGACACTGGCCAACAACGCACGCGATGGCAGGCCGGTTACCGGCAGGCCAACGCTTTGCTGGTAGGCCCGGATCGCCGTCTCGGTGTTCGACCCGATCACCCCATCCGCCCCTTGGGTATCAAAACCCTTGGCTGTCAGGCCACGCTGAAGCGCCCGGCGATCATCGATGGTCAGCCCGTATTTGTCCGGCGGGAACGATCCTTGGATCGGCTTGCCCCCCTTCAAACGGTCTGACAAATGGCCCACCCCGATCACGTAGCTTTCGGAATTGTTGTAGCGAGTGATCACGGTGAAGTTGCGGAAGGTCATGAAGGCCGGCCCGCTGGGACCTGAGGGCAGCAGGATCGACGCTGCCCCATAATTTGGCACCACCCGTCCGTTCATGTCCCGCACGCCCTGCGCCGCCCATTCAGAGGGGCTGCGCGTGGTACTGCGCCCCGCCTGCGCGGTATTGAACCCCGATGGCAGCTTGACCTCAACGCCCCACGGCTGGCCCTTGGTCCAGCCCGAGCGCGACAGATAGGCCGCAGTCGACGCCAGCGAGTCAGTGGGATTGTCTGACCAGATATCGCGCTTGCCGTCGCCGGTGAAATCCACCGCATAGGCCTGATACGATGTCGGGATGAACTGGGTATGTCCCATCGCCCCGGCCCAACTGCCGGTCATGTTCTCTGCCGTCACATCGCCATTTTGCAAGATTTTCAACGACGCAATCAGTTGCTTCTCGAAAAAATCCCCGCGCCGTCCGTCATAGGCCAATGTGCTGGTGGCCGAGATCACCGAAATATCGCCGCGCCGTTCGCCATAAAAGCTTTCCAGCCCCCAGACCGCAGTGATCACCTCAGGCTCGACGCCGTATTGCTGACTGATCTTGGTCAACGCCGCGCTATTTTGCGACAGCGCCGCCTTGCCTTTGCTGACCCGCTCATCCGAGGCCGCGATCGCCAGATAATCTTCCAGCGTCCGGGTAAATTCGGTCTGATTGCGATCCCGCTCAATCACCCCGGGCAGATAGCCGGAATTGCGGAACGCGGCGTTCAGCGTGGCTTGGCTGATACCCTGTGCCTGCGCCCGCCCGCGAAATCCGGCCACCCACGCGTCATACCCTGCATTGGCCTGTGGCTGCATCGCCGGGTCTACGGTGCGCGTCACCATTGGGCTGCCGCCCCCGCCACCGGTACAGGCTGACAGCCCAATCCCTGCAACACCCAACATTACTGTCCGTCTGCTGATCACCCTGACCCCCAACTCTGCTCATTGCCTGTTCGCCGCGTCGTTCCGGCTGTTCGGTACACTTTATCTGATGGCTCGCGAACGGCAATGGCCTGCCCGACCCCGTCGCCCCCACCCAGAGGCCACGAACCGATACTTTGTCCGACGAAAGTCCGATAAAAGTCCGACGTGGGTCCGACGCCAAAAAAGCGCGGCACCAAACGCCAAAAAGGCCGGTAAAACCCGACCCAATCCAGATCATCATCAGGATATTTGGTAGCGGAGGAGGGACTTGAACCCCCGACACGCGGATTATGATTCCGCTGCTCTAACCAACTGAGCTACTCCGCCACGGTGAGCCGCTGATTAGGCAAGCACGCGCCGGGCGTCAAGGCGGAAAACGCCGGTTTTTCCCGACTTTTTCCCGCAACCCCGAAATTTCGACCCACTCACCAAACAATTGCCCGGATCAATAACATTTCCACGACTTGTGCCGCGACACGGTTGGCGCGGTCCCGAGCAAGTGCTAGAATCCAAGTCTATTGATGCCCACAAGGAACTCCAACGTGCGACACCTCGTGACCCCCTTGATTGCCAGCCTTGTTTTCGCCTTTCCCGGTATGGCGCAGGTCGGGTTCGAAACGCAGGCCGGGGCGGCCTATGTCGTCGATGTCGGCACCGACACGGTTCTGTTTGAAAAGAACCCCGACGCATCCCTGCCGCCCGCGTCCATGTCGAAGCTGATGACCCTGTTGATGCTGTTCGAATCCCTGCGGGATAATCCGAATGTCACCTTGGACACCCGCTTCGGGGTCTCGACCAAGGCCCGTGAAATGGGCGGGTCCACCATGTTCTTGAACGAACGGGATCGTCCGACCGTCGAAGAGCTTATTCAGGGGATCATCGTCCAATCGGGCAATGACGCCACCGTCGTGGTGGCGGAAGGCCTGGCCGGAACCGAAGATGCCTTTGCGCGGATGATGAACGACCGGGCCAAAGCGCTGGGGATGGAAAACTCGACCTTCGCCAATGCCTCAGGCTGGCCGGACCCCAACCACCGGATGAGCGTGAAGGATCTGGCCTTTGTCGCCGAACACCTGATCCGGGATTTCCCCGAATATTACGGCTATTTCTCACAGGCGGAGTATCCGTTTGATGGGCGAGCACCGCAAAACCGCTTCAACCGCAACCCTTTGCTGAAACTGGGCATTGGCGCGGATGGGCTGAAGACCGGCCACACACAAGAGGCCGGGTACGGCTTGGTCGGCTCGGCCGCGCAAGGCAATCGCCGCGTTATCTTTGTGATTTCCGGCCTTCCCACAGCCGAGGCCCGGGCCGAAGAGGCCGAGCGGGTCGTCAGTTGGGCATTCCGCCAATTTCTGGAAACCAAACTGGCCGAAGAAGGCGACCTGATTGCCGAAGCGCCGGTCTGGATGGGAAACCTGCAAAGCGTCGGACTGGTGGTGCCGAAGGATGTGACCTTCCTCAATCAAGCCGCCTTCGCCAACGATTACACGACTGAAGTGGTGTATCGCAGCCCATTGCAGGCCCCCATCGCCAAGGGCGACGAGATCGGCCAGTTGGTGATCACCCGAACCGGCCTTCCCGATTCGCGGATTCCGCTGGTCGCCGAACGCGATGTGGCGCAGGGCGGACTTATTCCACGGATGCGCAGCGCCACTCAAGTGCTGTACAATCGCTTGGCCGGTGAGGCGAAAGACCTGTTTTGACCACGTCCACAGGCACGGGCCGCTTCATCAGCTTTGAAGGCATTGACGGCTCTGGGAAATCCACGCAAGCGCGCCGTCTGGCCGCGCACCTCTCGGCGCAAGGCATCGATGTCGTTCTGACCCGTGAACCCGGCGGATCGCCCGGCGCCGAATTGATCCGCGCGCTTTTGGTTGAGGGCGAACCGGATCGCTGGTCGGCGGAAACCGAACTGCTGTTGTTCACCGCCGCCCGCCGGGATCATCTGGAGCGCACGATCCGGCCCGCGCTGGCCCGAGGGGCAACGGTAATCACGGACCGGTTCTGCGACAGCACCCGGGTGTATCAAGGCACCACGCGTGGCGATCTGGCCGCAACCGTGGATCAGCTGCACGACCTTATGATCGGGACCAAACCCGACCTGACCTTGGTCATTGACCTGGACCCAACCGAGGCGCTGGCGCGAACCACCCGGCGTCAGGACGGCGAGGATCGGTTCGAGGAGTTTGGCCTTGGATTTCAGAACAAACTTCGCGACGGTTTTCTGGCCCTGACACAGGCTGAACCGACGCGGGTGAAGCGGATCGACGGCACCGGCACACCGGACGCAATCGCGGCGCGGATCCTCGCGGCCTTTGATCTGTCTGGTCTGTGATGGCAGTTGAGACCGATATCCCCGAAGCGGACTGCGCCGCAGGCGCCCTGCATCCCCGCTTTAGCCGTCATCTGATCGGACGTGACCGACAGCAGCAAACCTTTCTCACCGCGGTGCGCGAAGATCGCCTGCACCATGCGTGGCTGATCTCGGGGCCGCGCGGCATCGGGAAAGCGACGCTGGCTTGGAAAATCGCACGGTTTTTATTGTCGCAGCCGGTCTTGGGACACGACCTGCTTGGCCCCCCCACCGATCTGGACTCCGATCCAGATGCCCCGGTCGCGCACCGCATTGATGCGCTGGCCGAACAAGGGCTCTATCTGTTGCGGCGTCCGTGGGACCCGAAGACCAAAAAACTGCGGGCGTTCATCACCGTGGACGAAGTGCGTGCCCTCAAACGCTTTTTCCACCTCAGCTTGACCGAAAGCGGGCGCCGCGTCGTCATTGTGGATTGCGCCGACGAGATGAACACCGCCGCCGCCAACGCATTGCTGAAACTGCTGGAAGAGCCGCCACCCCAGACGGTATTCCTGATCGTCTGTCACATGCCCAGCCGGTTGTTGCCAACAGTGCGCAGCCGCTGTCGGACGTTGCCGTGTCTGCCGCTGACCGAGGATGAGGTGGTTGAGATCCTGACAGGGATTGATGACACGCTGGACCACGACACGGCAGAGGCATTAGCGCGCCTGTCAGATGGCAGCGTCGGGGTTGCCCTCTGGCTGCACCAGCACAATGGCCCCGCCTTGATGAACGAGGTTCAGGCCCTCTTTGCCACTATGCCCGCAGTCGATCGGATGCGGGCGCTGGCGTTGGCGACATCTCTGGCGCAGCGGGATGCGGCGGATCGGTGCGAGTTGTTTTTGCAATTGTTCGATGCGTTTCTGGCCGATCTGGCCCGCGCGGGCGTGTTGGCACAATCCGGCGGTTCGCCCCGGGCGGATCTCTTGCGGCGGTTGTCACCAACCCCCGCCGCCGGACGCCATTGGGCTGAAGCCCGGCAAGAGATGACCGCCCGTGTGCGCAATGGGCTGGCGGTCAACCTTGACCCGCACAGCCTGATCCTCGATATGATCTTCAGAGTTGATGCTTTGGCGGGGCAATGTGCCGCCAGTTAGGTACGTTTGTTATGACCGATACGCCGTCCCCGTCGCTGGTCGACAGCCATTGTCACTTGGACTTCCCCGATTTCGACGGAGAATTGCCCGACATCTTGTCCCGCGCCCGCGCCGCCGGGGTCGAGCGGATGGTGACCATCTGCACCCGCCTGCGCAATGAGCCGACCGTTCGCGCGCTGGCCGAGGCGCATGCGCCCGTGTTCTACGCGGCCGGAACCCACCCCATGAGCGCCGCTGAAGAGCCCCTCGCCACGGTGGATCAGCTGGTCGCACTTGCCGCACATCCAAAATTCGTTGGCATCGGGGAAACCGGGCTGGATTATCATTATAGCGCTGAATCCGCCGGAATTCAGCGGGACAGCCTGCGGGTCCATATCGATGCCGCCCGCCAGACCGGTCTACCGCTGATCATCCATGCTCGCGCCGCCGACGATGACATGGCAGAGATTCTGACTACGGAACACCGGGCCGGGGCCTTTAACTGCGTGATGCATTGCTTTTCCAGCAGCGCAGCACTGGCCGAAGCGGCGCTGGATCTTGGCTTTTACCTGTCCATGTCAGGCATCGCCGCCTTTCCCCGATCGCAAGAGCTGCGCGATATCTTTGCGCGCACGCCGCTGGACCGAATCCTCGTGGAAACCGATTCACCCTATCTGGCGCCGCCGCCCCATCGCGGACGGCGCAATGAGCCAGCCTATGTGGCGCAGACCGCCGCCGTTGGTGCGACCGTGCATGACCTGACACTGGCAGAATTCGCGGCTGCCACGACCGCCAATTTCGATCGGTTATTCCCGAAAGCCAAGGTGTGATGGCAGAACTGCGCTTCACCATTTTGGGCTGCGGCTCGTCCGGGGGGGTTCCGCGTCTCGGCGGTCATTGGGGCGATTGCGACCCGATGAACCCCCGCAACCTGCGCCGCCGCTGTTCGGTGCTGATTGAACGGGAAACCGACACCGGCGTCACCCGAGTTTTGATCGACACCTCCCCCGATCTGCGCGCGCAATTGCTGGACGCCGAAGTCGGAACACTCGACGCCGTGGTCTACACCCATCCCCATGCCGATCACGTCCACGGGCTGGACGATTTGCGGATGATCGTCTTCAATACCCGCAAGCGTCTGACCGTCTGGGCCGATGGCGCCACCCAAAACGATCTGATTTCACGGTTTGGCTACGCATTTGTCCAGCCGGAGGGGTCGCCGTATCCACCGATCCTGACCATGGCCACCATTGACGGCGATGTCACCGTAGAGGGCGACGGCGGGCCAATCTGCCTGACCCCATTCCAAGTGCGCCATGGCAGCATTCATGCGCTGGGGTTTCGCATCGGCGATCTGGCCTATTTGCCAGACGTCTCGGACATTCCCGCCGACGCGTGGACGGCGCTTGCCGGACTGGATTGTTGGATCGTGGATGCCCTGCGCCGCACACCGCATCCCAGCCACGCCCATCTGGCGCAGACGCTGGACTGGATCGCGCGCGCAGCGCCCAAACGAGCGATCCTGACCAATATGCATGTGGATCTGGACTATGCGACCGTGGCGGCGGAAACACCCGACCATATCACGCCAGCCCATGATGGGCTGGTCCTGACCTATAAGGTCTAACCCAGTGTCCGCATTTTTCGACGTCGTCCTGCCAGTCTTTCTTGTGATCATCGGCGGATATGTTTCGGTTTGGCGCGGCGTCCTCAGCGACGCCAGCGCCGACGGACTAATGCGATTTGCGATGAAAATCGGCGTGCCCACCTTGCTGTTCAGGGCAATGTCGACCCTTGATCTTAGCCGCGAATTCGACCTCGTGCTGATGGGCTCGTATTACGTGGCAGCAACCATCTGCTTTGTCTTGGGATATGTCGGCGCGCGGTTGCTGTTCAAACGACCCGCCGAAGATGCCGTCGCCATTGCATTTTGCTGCCTATTTTCCAATTCGATGCTGCTGGGAGTTCCGATCTCGGAACGCGCGTATGGGGTCGATTCGCTGGCGACCAACTTTGCCCTGATCTCGATCCACTCGCCGTTTTGCTACCTGTTGGGGATCACGGCGATGGAGTTGATCCGCAACAAAGGACGCACTGGGACCAGCACGATCAAGGCGATCCTGCGGGCGATGTTCAGCAACGCGATCATCATCGGCATCGCGCTTGGCCTTGCGGTCAACCTGAGCGGGCTAGCCCTGCCCCAAGCGATCACCGACGGCGTCAACCTGATCGCCCAAGCCGCGCTACCGGTGGCTTTGTTCGGCATCGGCGGCATCTTGTGCCGGTATCGGCCTGAAGGCGACATGACCACGGTGATGTATGTGGTGGTGATTTCACTGATCGTCCATCCGGTGCTGATGTACAGCTTCGGGACCTGGGGGGATTTGCGGACCGAGGTGCTTCGGTCAGCGGTGATCACCGCCGCCATGGCCCCGGGGATCAACGTCTACGTCTTTGCCGATATGTATGGACGCGCCCGCCGTGTTGCCGCCACTTCAGTGCTGGTGGCCACCGCGATCTCGTCGATAACCGTTTGGGGTTGGCTGACAATTCTAGGATAATCACGGCACGCACACCCCGAGACCAGCAGCGTCGATTGATTGGAAGAACAACCTAGATTTGGGGGGATGGCGTCAAGCCGACGGGGCACGATGGCCCTAATCCTGTCTGGTGCGGTCGAGAAGACTCGAACTTCCACTCCGGTTAAAGAACAGCGACCTCAACGCTGCGCGTCTACCAATTCCGCCACGACCGCACTTTAGACAGTGGGCGGGGTTTAGCCGACCGGGTGGCGGATGTGAAGACAGAATCGCAGGAATTTTCCAAGAGATGCAGCATTTGGCGGACAGGCCCCAAATCCCCTGCGTAAACCGGTCGTCCCGCCCGGATAAAAGTCCCGACCTTTGGCTGACGCCGTGATCAAACCTCAAGAGAAATCGCCCTATCCATCTGTTTCAAGTCAGCAATTTCAAACGCTTGAATCTGACAGCAAAGGGACTAAACCGGGGACATCAAAGATGAAGAGACCCTGATCCGTGCAAGCCAATGATTACCCAGAATTTGTAACGTCGCCGGGGCAAGTGCCATATCCTGAGGCGCTGGCGCTGATGGAACAGCGGGTGGCGGCGATTCGGGCTGGAACCGCGCGCGAGTTGATCTGGTTTCTGGAACATCCGCCGCTCTACACTGCGGGCACCAGCGCGAATCCGCGCGATCTGATCTCGCCGGACCGGTTTCCTGTCTATGACGCCCGGCGCGGCGGGCAGTACACCTATCATGGCCCCGGGCAGCGGGTGGCCTATGTCCTGCTGGATCTGTCGCGACGCGGGCGCGACGTGCGGCATTTCGTGGCTCAGGTCGAAGACTGGGTCATCAAAACCCTGAATGAATTCAATGTCGTGGGCGAACGGCGCCCCGGGCGCGTCGGGGTCTGGGTTGTCCGCCCTGACAAACCGGTCGCCGCGGACGGGCGCCCTTGCGAGGACAAGATCGCGGCGATTGGTCTGCGCATCCGGAAATGGGTCAGCTTTCATGGCCTGTCGATCAATGTTGAGCCAGACCTGAGCCATTTCAGCGGAATCGTGCCCTGCGGGATCAGTGAACACGGGGTGACCTCACTGGTGGATTTGGGGCTTCCGGTGACGATGCAGGATGTGGATGTCGCGCTGGAAAAAACCTTTGCGCAAGTGTTCGGGGCACCGTCCGAGATCGACGAATCCAGTGTCGGACAATCGTCGGACTAACGTCGGACTTTTATCGGACCGACTTGGACGCCGGTCCGCGCCACGACGACAGCACAATCGCCCCAAGGATCGCAGCCGCCCCGGCCATTTGGCTGGCACCAAGGGTTTCGCCAAGCAGCAGCCATGCCAGAACTGCGCTGAACACCGGCATCAGATTGATGAAGAACCCTGCCGCCTCGGGCCCGATTCGGCGGACGCCAAAGCCCCAGCACCAGAACGCCACTAGCGACGCGCCCAGCCCGACATACAGCACCCCGCCCCAAACCGGCAGCGGCAACAGGGTCAGGTCGGTCGTCCCCCACATCCCCGCCAGCGGCAGCAACAGCACCAATCCGGCGATCATGCTGGCCGCAAGCATCGCATCAGGCGGCACATCGGCCGGGGATGCGCGCAGCAGCAGGGTGTAGACCGTCCATGCCAACACGGCGAGAAGCATCCACAGATCGCCCGCGCCGAATTTCAGACCCATCAACGATTCCAGATGACCATCGGTCAGCAGGATCAGCACGCCAATGACAGAGACCAGCAACGCCGCGCCATCCTTGAGCCGCAGGCGGGCCTTCCCCAGTAAGACCGAGCCGGTCAAAATTGCGAAGGGCACCACTGCCAGCATCAAGGTCGCGCTTGCGACGGGAATACGCTGCAAGGCGGAGTAGACGCAGACGTTAAAGAGGGCGACACCGGTCAGACCAAGCCCGGCCACAAAATACCACCGCCGCATCAGCGCCCGGCGCGACCGCCACAGCGGCACCGCCGCAAAGGGCAAAATCCCGGCCAAGGCAATCAGCCAGCGCAGGCTGGTCAGGGTCAGCGGATCAATCAGCCCGCCCATGATCCGCCCGGCCACGAAATTTCCCGACCACAGCAGAACGGTCAGGACGAGGGCGGCCAGCGCGATCCCATTGCCGGTGGCAAGCGGGCCGGACGGCTCATCGGAGGAAAGCGGACGGGACATGAGTAGGGCCTTGGTTGCGAACGCCGCTCATCCTAGGGCATTGCCCATGGCCGGTCACGGCGACATCTGCGCCGGGGCGCGGCCATAGACCACCGGCCCAAGGCCGCCAACCTGTCCGTTCCGACCGACCGTCAACCGGGAAAGGACATAATGCCCCAGATCAATGCGCTTCAAGACATTGCCTCGCGCATCCGGTCGCACTAGAACCGATGAGATACCGAGGCGCAGGCCCGGACTCATGGTCAACTAGGAGGCACGCATGGCCGACGCAGCCATTCACAGCCACGAAGACGGGCACCAGCGCGGGTTCTTCACACGATGGTTTATGTCCACCAATCACAAGGACATCGGGATCTTGTACCTGTTTACGGCTGGCGCCGTCGGGTTCATTTCGGTCCTGTTCACAGTTTATATGCGTCTGGAGCTGATGCATCCGGGCGTACAGTATATGTGTATGGAAGGCTTCATGGCCGATCCGTGCACGCCGAACGGACACCTCTGGAACGTGATGATCACCTATCACGGCGTCCTGATGATGTTCTTCGTGGTGATTCCGGCCCTGTTCGGGGGATTCGGCAACTACTTCATGCCTTTGCAGATCGGCGCGCCGGACATGGCGTTCCCGCGGCTGAACAACCTCAGCTACTGGATGTATGTCGCGGGTACCGCGCTTGGCATCGCCTCGCTGCTGAGCCCCGGCGGCAACGGTCAGCTTGGCTCGGGCGTTGGCTGGGTTCTGTACCCGCCGCTGTCGACCTCAGAAGCCGGCATGTCGATGGATTTGGCGATTTTCGCAGTCCACGTTTCGGGCGCCAGCTCGATTCTGGGGGCGATCAACATGATCACCACCTTCCTGAACATGCGCGCCCCGGGGATGACCCTGTTCAAGGTGCCGTTGTTCGCATGGTCGATCTTTGTCACCGCTTGGCTGATCCTCTTGAGTCTGCCGGTTCTGGCGGGTGCGATCACCATGCTGCTGACCGACCGCAACTTTGGCACGACGTTCTTTGATCCGGCCGGTGGCGGTGATCCGATCTTGTACCAGCACATCCTGTGGTTCTTCGGTCACCCGGAAGTGTACATCATCATTTTGCCGGGCTTTGGCATCATCAGCCACGTCATCGCGACCTTCGCGAAGAAGCCAGTCTTTGGCTATCTGCCCATGGTCTGGGCCCTGATCGCCATCGGCGTGCTGGGCTTCGTGGTCTGGGCGCACCACATGTACACGGTCGGCCTGTCACTGTCGCAGCAGAGCTATTTCATGCTGGCAACCATGGTCATCGCGGTGCCGACCGGCGTGAAGGTGTTTAGCTGGATCGCCACGATGTGGGGCGGATCGGTGGAGTTCAAGACCCCCATGCTGTGGGCGTTCGGCTTCCTGTTCCTGTTCACCGTTGGCGGCGTGACCGGCATCGTTCTCAGCCAAGCGGCCATCGACCGGGCGTATCATGACACCTATTACGTGGTTGCCCACTTCCACTACGTGATGAGCCTTGGAGCGATCTTCTGTATCTTCGCCGGGATTTATTACTGGATCGGCAAGATGTCGGGACGGCAATATCCCGAGACGCTGGGCAAGGTCCATTTCTGGATGATGTTCATCGGGGCCAACCTGACCTTCTTCCCGCAGCACTTCTTGGGCCGTCAGGGCATGCCGCGCCGGTATATTGACTACCCAGAAGCCTTTGCGACTTGGAACCTGGTGTCATCGCTTGGTGCGTATCTGTCCTTCGCTTCGTTCGTGCTGTTCATCTACATCGTCTGGTACACCCTGACCCGTGGTGAGAAGATCACGGTCAACAACTACTGGAACGAGTACGCGGACACGCTGGAATGGACACTGCCCTGCCCACCGCCAGAGCACACGTTCGAGACCCTGCCGAAGCAGAGCGAGTGGGACAAAGGCCACGCGCACTGATCCTCAGCGGATTGGGTTTGAGACAAGAAAAGCCCCGGTATTGCCGGGGCTTTTTGCTGTGTGACGGGCGGGCGCAGCGCCCCGGATCAAAACGCTGCGGACGGCTTCGGATCAGTCTTGCTTGGCGCTGGCCGCAAGGATCCGGTTCATGACGCTGTCCATGGCTTCGGTCAGAGCCTTGTCGCCGCCACCTTCGGTAAAGACCTGAAAGATCTGGGCGTTCAGCCCGCCGGGCGTGCTGTGTGCCGCGCGCAGTTCAGGGAAGGTCCGGTCGGACCCTGCCCCGGTCTGGGCCAGCGCCAGAAACAGACTGGACAGATAACGGCGGGCATCCGGCTCGGGCACGCCCTTGGTTCCGACCCAATCCACGATGATTTCCTGCAGGCCGAAAAATGTGCCCATCAACGCACTTGGGATGGTCAGCGCGTTCATCTCGTCCAAGCTGTGGGTCACGACAACCCCGCCCAGTTGATCGAAAATCGCCTCCAGCCGCGCCGAGGGCCCCGACAGCACGGTCACCGCCCGCAGTTCGGCCACTGGCGGCAAGGGAATCGCTCGGGTGATCGGGCCAGTGGCGCCGGTCCATTCGGCCAAGTTTTCGACCGGGATCGTGCTGATCAGGCTGGCGATTTCCTGTCCGTTGCGGAACTGAAGCGGGGTCAGCACGGCCTCGGCCTGCTGCGGAAGCACCGACAGGAAAATCAGATCGCAAGCGGCATCCACCACCTGCTGGTTGTCGTCAAAGACCTGCACCTTGGCGTATTCTTGCGCCAGTTTGGACGAAATGTGCTGGCTGCGCGCCGAGACCGCGATGCTGTCGATCGGCAATTCTGCCCGCATCATACCGGTGATGACCGCTTCGGCGATGTCGCCCGTTCCGATAAAGCCGATTTTCATGCCTGTCTCCCATTGTAGCATCACAGAGGTTCGCGTGACCGGGCTACACCATCGCGGCGGACCTGTCCAAACCCGGAAAAGACGCGACGCCGCAGCAGGATGGGCTTTTTCGCGGTCACGAACCCGCTAAGGTCAGGGCATGATACGCTGTCAGACCATCCGCGCATTGCCCCAAGCCCTGCCCCCAGCGCTGCAGCGGGGCCTCTGACATGCCCGTGGAATGGATGGATGGCACCAGTGCAGCCTCGGCCACGGGACGAACGGCGTATCACGCGGCAGGCGATCCGCCGTTGATCCGCCTGCATCTCTGGCCCTACCGGTCGCTGCCCCGGCGCGGCTTTGTGCTGGTGATCGGCGCGACCTTTGCCCTGCTGATGATCCCGCTGCTGTCGGTCATTGGCACCCCGGTGCTGTGGGGCCTGTTGCCGTTTCTTCTTGGTGCGCTGGCATTGCTGTGGTTTCTGTTAGAGAAATCCTATCGCGACGGTGAAATTCTTGAGGAATTGCGGCTGTGGACCGACCGCGCCGACCTGACCCATCAGCCGCGCCGGGGGCCAACCCAAAGCTGGGCGGCCAACCCATATTGGGTTTCCGTGCAGTTGCATCCCTCAAGCCGACCGGTTGAGCAGTATCTGACCCTGCGCGGTGCCGGACGCGAGGTCGAACTGGGGGCGTTCCTGTCCGCCGACGAGCGGGTGGTGTTGTTTGACCAGCTAGAGCAGGTTTTGGCAGCCCTCAGAACCGCCGGGGCCAAAGCCTGAGACGCAGCGCAGAGCGATCCGCGCCAAGCCATCAGTCGATCCGAGCCCGTGGTGTGACGTTATGCCGACAAGCGGGCGCGGACCTCCGGTTACACTTTATGCCGACAAGCGGGCGCGGACCTGCGGTCCGACCGACGCGAAATCCATCTGGCCCTGATGACGCTCTTTCAACAGCCCCATGACCTTGCCCATATCCCGAATCGAGTCGGCACCGGTTTCGGTGATCGCAGCGGCAATGGCGGCGGTCTCTTCATCCTCGGTCAGGGGTTTGGGCAGAAATCCCGCGATGATCTTGGCTTCTTCGCGTTCCTGTTCGGCCAATTCCAAGCGACCGGCCTCTTCATAGGCTTTTTCGCTTTCGCGGCGTTGACGCACCATTTTCGACAGAATCGCCCGAATTTCATCTTCTGAGATCGAGTCGCTCACACCTTCTTCGCAGCCACGACAGGCAATCTCTTTGTCCTTGATGGCGGCGATGATCAGCCGGAGGGTGGGCAAGCTTTTGACATCTCTGTCTTTCATCGCCTGCTTCATCTTAACGGTGATCTTTTGCTTCAGGCTCATCTGAGTCCAATCCTAAAATCGTCAAAGCGGGCTTTTACGGATCGACAGCCCCAGTGGCAACCCTGAGGACCAAGATGGCACCGCCCGACCCTGCCGCGCGACCTTGACCCGCCGCACTGCGGCGCATAGTGTCCCGACGATTTTCAGCCGGAGTCCGCCGATGCCCGTTCATGCCCCCGCAACCGCCTGCCTAGCCCTCGCCGATGGAACTGTGTTCTTCGGACAGGGGTTCGGGGCCACCGGGGTGGTGACCGCCGAACTGGTGTTCAACACCTCCATGACCGGCTATCAAGAGATCATGACTGACCCGTCCTATGCCGGTCAGGTCGTGACCTTCACCTTCCCCCATATCGGCAATGTTGGCATCACCAGCGAAGACGACGAAAGCAATGATCCGGTCGCCGCTGGGATGCTGGTCAAATGGGATCCGACCGTGGCGTCGAACTGGCGCTCGCAAGGCGAGTTGTCCGATTGGCTGTCGCGGCGCAACCGCATCGGCATGGGCGGGATCGACACCCGCCGCCTGACCCGGGCCATCCGGCAGCAAGGCGCGCCGCATGTGGCGCTGGCCCACAACCCCGACGGTGTGTTCGACATCGAGGCTCTGGTCGCTGCGGCGCGTGGCTTTGAGGGCCTGCTGGGCAAGGATCTGGCCAAGGACGTCACCTGCGCCCAGTCCTATCGCTGGGACGAGACCCGTTGGGCGTGGCCCGGTGGGTTTGGCACCCGTGAGGGCACCGCGCCGAAGGTGGTTGCCGTGGATTATGGCGCCAAGCGCAACATCCTGCGCTGTCTGGCCAGTGCCGGGTTCGACGTCACGGTTCTGCCGGCCTCGGCCACTGCCGAAGACGTGCTGTCGCATCAGCCGGACGGGTTGTTTCTGTCCAACGGACCGGGCGACCCCGAAGCCACCGGCGCCTATGCTGTGCCGATGATCCGCACCATTCTGGACAGCACTCAGATGCCGGTGTTCGGCATTTGCCTTGGCCACCAGATGCTGGCGTTGGCCTTGGGGGCCAAGACGGTCAAGATGAACCACGGCCATCACGGCGCCAATCACCCGGTCAAGGATTTGGGCACTGGCAAGGTCGAGATCACCTCGATGAACCACGGGTTCACCGTGGATGCCCAGACCCTGCCCGCAGGCGTGGAAGAGACCCATGTGTCGCTGTTCGACGGGTCGAATTGCGGCATCAAGATGACCGGTCGGCCGGTATTTTCGGTTCAGTACCACCCCGAAGCCAGCCCGGGTCCGCAAGACAGCTTCTACCTGTTCGAACGGTTCCGCGCCGCCATGGCGTAAGGCCGGCCCGCGGTCGGCGCAGAGGCGCCACCCCAGACCGGGCAATTTAAGCTTCGGTTAACCTTACCTTGGGTAACTTGATCGGGTCCAGAACAGGGGTCCCGATCGCATGGTCTCGCCCGGTCTTACACTTGTCGCCACCACCCCGGCGCCGCAACCGACCTCGGTTGCGGGCGCATCTCGGCCACGGTTGGGCGAAATCCTGTGCGCCCGGCAATTGGTCGGGATCGAGACGGTCAGCGCCTGTCTGGCGATGCAGCAGGACATGGCAGCGCCCTTGGGCGCGTTGTTGCAGGCCGATGTCGGGCTGAATGAGGGCGACATCCTGTCGGCCCTACAACAGCAATGGGGCGCTGGCGGGCTGGACCTGCGGGCGCGCCCGCCGGACCCGGGGTTGGTTCTGACGGTCGGACTGGCCCGCTGCTTTGAGGCCCGCGCCCTGCCGTGGCGACATATCGGCGGCGCCACCGTCATCGCCACCTCGCAACCGGACGCATTTGAGGCCGTAAAGCCAGAGTTTGAGGCGCTGTTTGGGCCGGTGATGCTGGCCATCGTCAGCGAACAAGACCTGACCAACAGCCTGTCCCGGTTGTTTCCACGGGCGCTGAACCTTCGGGCAGAAGACCGGGTGATCGACAGCTGTCGCCACTGGCGCGGCACCGAGTTTCTGATCTGGGCCAGCGCGACTCTGGCCACCCTCGCCTATCTTGCCGCAATTGCCCCGGCCACAACCTTTGTCGCCGGTCTGAGTTTTTCCCTGCTGATTTTGATCGCGGCCAGCGCCCTCAAAGGCGCAGCGTTGTGGGCTGGGCTGCAGTCCCGGCATCCCGGCACTACGGCGGACAGCAACGTTCTGCCGCTGCTGCCGCAGCAGGTGGATCGACGTCTGCCGGTGGTGTCGATTCTGGTACCCCTTCTGCGAGAAGACCAGATTGCAGAACGGCTGGTGCGCAATTTGCAGCAACTCGACTATCCCCATGCATTGCTGGATGTATGTCTGGTAATAGAGGCCGACGATGCGGTGACCCGGGCGACGCTGGCCCGAACCGCCTTGCCGCACTGGATGCGGGTCCTGACGGTGCCTGACGGCGATCTGCGGACCAAGCCCCGCGCCATGAACTATGCGTTGGATTTCTGTCGCGGCAGCATTGTCGGGGTCTATGACGCCGAAGACGCGCCGGATGCCGACCAGATCAGCCGCGTGGTGGCGCGCTTTGCCCATGCCCCGCCAGAGGTCGCCTGCTTGCAGGGCCGGTTGGATTTCTACAACCGGCGTCAGAACTGGATGTCGCGCTGCTTTAGCATTGAATACGCCACATGGTTCGGCGTGGTCCTGCCCGGAATTGCCAAGCTGGGCCTGCCGGTGCCGCTGGGCGGGACGACCCTGTTTTTCCGCGCGTCTTTATTGCGCCAATTGGGCGGTTGGGACGCGTTCAACGTCACCGAGGACGCCGATCTTGGCCTTCGTCTGGCCCGGCACGGCTATCGCACCGAACTGATCGACACGGTCACCCGCGAAGAGGCCAACTGCCACGGCTGGGCATGGGTGCGGCAGCGGTCGCGCTGGATCAAGGGCTATGCCATGACCTATGCCACCCATATGCAAGACCCCAAACGACTGTGGCGAGACTTGGGGCCGAGGGCGTTCGCCGGATTTCAGATCATGTTTCTGGGCAGTTTGTTGCAGGCGCTTTTGGCACCGTTGATCTGGTCGTGCTGGGCCGTGGCCCTGTCCTTGCCGCATCCGCTTTCGCCGGTTTTGACGGAAACGCTTGGGCTGACGGTGATCGGGGTTGTGGTGACATCGGGGCTGCTGAATTCCACGCTGTCGACGGTGGCCTTGTACCGCAGCGATCAGCTTGGCCTGTTGCCCTGCGCCGTGACCATGGGGCTGTATCACATGCTGGCCACGCTGGCGGCGTACAAAGCCCTCTCGGAACTGATGACGCGGCCGTTCTTTTGGGACAAGACCCAGCACGGCCTGTCGATTGACGCAGGCGCGCCCGACACTGCCGCACCCGCGCCGGCATAGCGCCGATGCCTGCTTAATCGGCCCCGTCCAAATCCAGCGAATTTTGCTTGAGACGGGTTTCGAAGGCCTGTGAAATATGGGCCTTGAGGGCCGCCTCGGCGGCCATGGCATCGCGGGCCTCAAAGGCCGACACGATGGCAGAATGTTCCACAAGAGAGACCTCATCCCGACCCGTCACCGCCAGCGAGGTCGACGCCATCAGCGCCATGGTCCGATGCACCAGATCCAACTGCTGCACCAGATAGCGATTATGGGATGCCAGATGGATTTGCTTGTGAAACCGGCGGTTGGACCGTGACAGCGCCGCCGGATTGCCCACCCGCTTGTGATCGGCCACGACCATATCGCGCAGCACCCGGATTTCTTCAGCCGTAGCGTGTTGCGCGGCAAGGCGCGCCGCCAGCCCTTCCAGTTCGGACCGGACCACATAAAGCTCGGCCATCTGGTTGTGATCCAGCGCGGCCACGATCAGGCTGCGCCCGTCCCGCACCAGCAAGGATTGGGTCTCCAGCCGCTGCAACGCCTCGCGGATCGGCGTCCGTGAGACCCCGAACCGTTCGGCCAATTCGGATTCCACCAGCCGATTGCCCGGACGGTACACGCCGACATCAATCGCCCCCAGAATCAGATCATAGGCGTCCTTCTGGGTGGATCGCATCACCGTCATTGGCTTTCTCCCTTGCCGCAGGGTATCGCTGGGACACATCCTCAATCAACCCAGCCGATAACACAGGAGCGACGGAGTTCCCATGACGACCCAACCTGCGCCCGCCACATCCCGCCATCCGTTGTCCGGACGGTCCACATGGGTGTTTGATCTCGACAACACCCTCTATCCGCCCGCCATGCGCCTGTTCGACCAAATTGAAATCAAGATGGTCGCCTATGTGATGGCCGCGTTGGGCGTCGATGCAGCCGAGGCCGACCGGCTGCGCCGTCACTATTGGCAGACCCATGGCACCACGTTGGCCGGGTTAATGATTGAGCACAAGATGGACCCCGGCCCTTATCTGATGGATGTGCACGATATCTCACTGGACCATGTGACCGTGGACCCGGCCTTGGCCGAGGCGATTACCGCGCTACCTGGGCGCCGGATCGTCTTTACCAATGGCGATGCGCCCTATGCCCAGCGGGTTCTGGTTGCGCGCGGGCTGGCGGGGGTCTTTGATGCGGTCTACGGTGTCGAACATGCCGGTTACAGCCCGAAACCCCAGCGGCAAGCCTTTGATGCGGTCTTTGCCATGGACGGGCTGATCCCTTCAGACGCGGTGATGTTCGAAGACGACCCCCGCAATCTGGCCGTGCCGCATGAACTGGGCATGGGCACCGTCCTTGTTGCGCCGCAGCCCGTGCCTGCCGACCATATCGACTTTCATACCGATGATTTAAGCGGCTTTCTGCGACGCTTGATCGCCCATATCTGAGCCTCAGGCTGGTTTCGCGTCTGATCGACGCGTGCTAGGCTAAGGCCAGTCAACCCGGAGAGCGTCATGACACCCACCAGCCAAAACCCCGACCCCACCGCGATCGGCAACAACACCCAGCGTTGGAGCAAAGAGGAAGAACTGGCGCTGATGCTGGCCATTACTCTGGTGTTGGTTCTGGCGCTGTCGACGGTTCTGTTTGGCATCGTTGGCCTGCTTATTCCGGCCCTTCTGCTGACCGCTGGTGTGATGGTTCTGCTGGTGAAAATCACCTTAGGCTAACCTATCGGCGGCCATCCCGGGCGCGAAACGCCCGCGAACTGTGGCGGCGCAGGGGCGCGCCCAGCCCTGTCATTGCGGGGTCTCAATGTCGGCAAGGAGATCAGGATGACTGGATCGGTTGAAGACTATGACGTCGTGGTCGCCGGTGGCGGTCTGGCAGGCATGGTGGCGGCAGCGGGCTTTGGCAGTCTCGGGCTGCGCACCCTCTGCGTCGATCCGGCCGGACCGGGTGGCCCGCGCGGCCCCGATCTGCGCTCCACCGCGCTGTTGCAGCCATCGCGCGCTTTTCTGGATCGGATCGGCCTGTGGGCACGCCTCGCGCCGCTGGCCAGCCCGTTGCAGGTGATGCGGATCGTCGATGCTGGCGGCGCCGCCGGAGAAGCCAGAACGATTCGCGACTTCGACGCGCAGGATGTGGGTCCGCTGCCTTTTGGTTGGAACCTGCCCAATCAGGTGCTGCGCCGGGAGCTGACTGCTGGGCTGGCCGCGGCGGCCAGCGTGACCCACCGCACCGGGGTCAGTGTCTCTGGGGTGCTGGCCCGGCTGACAGAGGCGCGGGTCACCCTCAGCGACGGATCGCGGCTGCGCACCCGGCTGGTGGTGGCTGCGGATGGCCGCAATTCGCAAGTTCGCGCCGGTGCCGGGATTGCCATGCGCCAGACGCGATACGGTCAAAAAGCGCTGGCCTTCGCCGTCTGCCATCCGGTGCCGCATCAGGATGTCTCGACCGAAGTGCATCGCACTGGCGGGCCATTCACCCTTGTGCCGTTGCCCGACCAAGACGGCAGCCCCTGTTCCGCCGTCGTCTGGATGGAACGCAGCGCCGAGGCGCAGCGGCTGATGGACTTGCCGGAACCGGCATTCAACGACGCGATCACCGAACGGTCTTGCAGCCTGCTGGGGCCACTGCGCCTGATCGGCGGGCGCAGCCTGTGGCCGATCATCAGCCAACTTGCCGAGCGGTTTAACGGCGAGCGTGTGGCATTGGTGGCCGAGGCGGCGCATGTGGTGCCGCCCATCGGCGCACAAGGCCTGAACATGTCGCTGGGCGATATTCGCGATCTGATTGATCTGGTCGCAGCCGATCCCGACGGTTTGGGGACATTGGCGCAATTGGACCGCTATAACCGGACGCGGCGGCCAGCGGCCTTGGCGCGGGTGCTGGGCGTTGACGCCCTGAACCGCGCTTCAATGATCGACACCCAAGCTCTGCGCGATTTGCGGATGCGCGGGCTCGGCCTGCTGCACGACCTGCCAGTGCTGCGCCGAAGCGTGATGAAAGCCGGTCTTGGCGCCACCTGAGCCCAGCCAAGACACAATCCTAACCGGGAAAAGCGCCGCACAGATGCACATTCAGAAACAACTGCCAAAGCGTTCCCGGATGGGCGATTACCTTCATGATGCCCGCCTGCGTCTGAACGCGCAGCGTGATGCGGCACGGGGGTTTCCGGCCTTGCGCGCGTTGTTTCAGAAACGGGTCGGCTATGCCCCCGATCTGGACCAGCCGCGGACCTTCAACGAAAAGATCACGTGGCGGAAGCTCTACGACCGCAACCCACTGTTCATCCAAGCCTCTGACAAGCTGCGGATGCGCGATGTGGTTCGGGACATTCTGGGCGCTGAGGCAAGCGCCGACCTGTTTCCAAAGCTCTATCTCGCCGCGGCGCACCCGGACGAGTTGGATTTCTCTGCCCTGCCCGCCGATCTGGCCCTGAAGGCCAATCATGCCAGCGGCCGCAATGCCTTTTTGCGGGCGGGGCAACCGGTAGATGAGGCCAAACTACGCCAAATTTGTGCCCGGTGGTTGCGGCTCAGCTATGGCGTCGACAAGCACGAATGGGCCTATCAGCATATTCCGCGCCGGATTCTGGCCGAGGAACTGTTGACCGGCGCCCCCGGCGACGCCCTGCGCGATCTGAAATTCAACATGTTCGGGGACCGGTTGGGGTTTGCCCAGATCGACCATGACATCTTTGGCGACTACCGTCAGGACAATGTGGATGACACGTGGTCCGCGCTGCCGTTTCAGGGCGTGTATCCTGCATCCGATGTACTGGAAGCGGAGCCCAGTTGCTTTCACGACGCGCTGGCGATTGCCCGGGCGATCGGGCGGCATTTTGACTATGTTCGGGTCGATTTTATGTTCACAAACAATCGGTTCTGGTTGAACGAGTTGACGTTCTATCGCGGCAGTGGGATGAACCCGTTCACCCCGCCCGCGATCGATCTGACGCTAGGAGAAATGTGGACCCTGCCGGGCAAAGCCTGACGCAGCCCGGCTCAGCCCAACGGCCCGGGACGGCGTTCTTCGCTGAGCAGGACATTGGCCTCGACCTCGCCCACTGAGGGCAAGGTCATGATCCGGCGGCGCAAGACCCGTTCGAAATCGGCCAAATCCCGGGCCACCACTTTCAGGCGATAATCATAGCGGCCCAACACGTGCAGCACGGTCTGCACTTCTGGAATGGCGGTGATGGCGCGTTCAAAGTCTTCCAGACTGACCCGCCCCCGCGCGGCCAGCTTGATGCCCAGAAAAACCGTGACGCCAAAGCCCAGCTTTTCATGGTCCAACACCAACCGCTCGCCGCTGAGAATACCCAAGTCCGATAACCGGCGGATGCGGCGCCATGTGGCGGGCTGGCTAAGCCCGAACCGCCGCCCCAGCGCCCCGGCGCTTTGCCCGGCATCCAGCGACAGCGCCCGAAGCAGCGCCCGGTCGGTATCGTCCAGATCGCTCACAGCGGCAGGCTTTCGGTCTGTTTGATGGTGGCGACGCGCATCAATGGTTCCAGATCAGCGATATGCGGCAGGGTTAGGATGCGGCTACGATAGATGTCCTGATAATGCCGCATATCCCGCGCAATCACCGACAGCCGCAAGTCAATCCGACCCAGAAAGGTCTGAATCTCGATCACTTCTGGGATGTCGCGCGCCTGTGCAATGACCGTATCGAAGGCCCCGGCTTGGGTCTTGTCCAAGGTGATCCGCAAGCTCACCTCGACCTCATAGCCAAGGCGCACCCAGTCGATCACGGCGCGGCGGCCCTGAATGATCCCGGCTGCGGTCAGTTTTTCCAGCCGTCGCCAGCAGGTGGCGCGGGTCATATCTGTGCGTTCAGCCAAGGCCGCCGCGCTGAGCGACGGATCCTCTTGATAGAAGCGCAGGAGGCGGCGATCTTGATCATCAAGTTGCATGAACATCTTACTATCAAGCAATTTCACGCATGACAATTTCACATTAATGGCAAAACAGGGCAACTCTCTGCAAACCATCGCCGTAAAGGCGGTAGACTGCGCAACACAAAGCCATAACGGCACTACGGAAGGACCAAACCATGCGCGTTTACTATGACCGCGATTGCGACATCAATCTGATCAAAGACAAGAAGGTCGCGATCTTGGGCTATGGCAGCCAAGGCCACGCCCACGCCCTGAACCTGCGTGACAGCGGCGCGAAGAACCTGGCAGTTGCCCTGCGCGAAGGGTCGAAGTCGGCGAAGAAAGCCGAAGCCGAAGGCCTGACCGTCATGGGGATCGCTGAAGCTGCGGCTTGGGCTGACCTGATCATGTTCACAATGCCCGACGAATTGCAGGCCGAGACCTACAAGAAATACGTGCATGACAACATCAAGCCCGGTGCGGCGATTGCGTTTGCTCACGGGTTGAACATCCATTTCGGCCTGATCGAGCCGAAAGAAGGCATCGACGTCATCATGATGGCCCCCAAGGGTCCGGGCCACACCGTGCGCGGCGAATATGTCAAAGGCGGCGGCGTGCCGTGCCTTGTGGCTGTCGACAAAGATGCATCCGGCAAAGCGCTGGAAATCGGCCTGAGCTATTGCTCGGCCATCGGTGGCGGTCGTTCGGGCATCATCGAGACCAACTTCCGCGAAGAGTGCGAAACCGACCTGTTCGGTGAGCAAGCGGTTCTTTGTGGCGGTCTGGTCGAACTGATCCGTTGCGGCTTTGAAACGCTGGTCGAAGCTGGCTACGCGCCGGAAATGGCCTATTTCGAATGCCTGCACGAAGTGAAGCTGATCGTGGACCTGATCTATGAAGGCGGCATCGCCAACATGGACTACTCGATCTCCAACACCGCAGAGTACGGCCAGTACGTCACCGGCCCGCGCATCCTGAACTACGACGAAACCAAAGCCCGGATGAAGGACGTTCTGTCCGACATCCAGAAAGGCAAGTTCGTGCGCGACTTCATGCTGGAAAACGCCGTGGGTCAGCCGACGATCAAAGCGTCGCGTCGTGCCAATGACGAGCACCTGATCGAAGAAACCGGTGCGAAACTGCGCGGCATGATGCCGTGGATTTCGGCTGGCAAGATGGTCGACAAAGAAAAGAACTGATCTCAACTGAACGCACTGACGTTCACGACGAGACCACAATTGCAGCCCCGCGCCCGACCGGCGCGGGGCTGTTGCGTTAGGAGGGGGTCGAACGATCCGGCGCGGCGACACGTTTGCGCAACGAGGTATAGACCGGGGCATCGCCCGTCATTGTCGGAACCGCCATGGCGCTGAAACTGGCGGCCAGCATGGGCAGCAACAGCTGCGTACTTCCGGTCATTTCCGTCACCAACGCGATTCCGGTCAACGGTGCGCGCACCACCCCGACGAAAAAGGCGGTCATCCCGACCACTGCCATCGCTTCGGGTTGGATGCCCAGCACCGGTGCCAGCGCTTGCACGGCCAGTCCGGCAAACAATCCGGCTTGCGCCCCCAGCACCAGTACCGGCGCCAACAGCCCCCCCGGCGTGCCGGCGGAATAGGACAGCGCCCCAAGAACAAGACGCAGCATGAAAAAGGCGGGCAACAGCGCAAGGGTGCCGACCCCCAAAAGCGCCTGCTGGGTGATCGGATCGCCACCGCCCACCATGTGCGGCGCATACCACGCAACGACGCCAACCCCGGCCCCAATGACCGCAGCGCGCAATTCAGGCACCCGGTTCAGCCGGTCCGTGACCGCCACCGTCGCCAGCAGGCTGCGGTTATAGACGATCGAGATAACGCCGATGAAGATACCCAGCAGACAATAGATCGGAATATGCTCTAGTCGGGAGGAGGTCAGGACCGGCATGATGAAATCATGATGGTCGCCCACGATCAAACGCGAGACGGCAATTGCGGCGGCCGATGCCCCCAACGCCACGACGGTGATCCGCGGCTCGAACCGCCCCACCAATTCCTCCAGCACGAAGACAGCCCCGGCCAAAGGGGCGTTAAAGGCAGTGGCCAGCCCGGCCCCCGCAGCCCCAGCGACCAGTTCGCGACAATCAGAGATGCTACGCCGAAACGCCCGGCCGATCATGTTGGCGATCCCCGCGGCCATTTGAATGCTCGGGCCTTCGCGCCCCAGTGCCAAGCCTGACCCAATGGCCAGCACCCCGCCCACGAACTTCACCGGGATCAGCCAAAGCGGCGCAGGCTTAGCCTCGCCCTCCAGTTGAGCCTCCACATGCGGAATGCCGCTTCCAGCCGCTTCCGGCACCACCCGGCGCACCAAAAATGCGGCGATGGCGGTGGCCGTCATGCACGCGCCTATGACAATTGCCATGCCGTAAGGTTGCCCATGCGCCCATGTGATAACAGTGCCGCGAAACGCCTCGGCCGCCGTCAACGCCATCCGGAAACAGGCCCCAACCACCCCGGTCAGCAATCCCACCAGCACAGCCAGCAGCCCCAGCGCCAGCACGCGCGATGGCTGACGACCAGAACCCGTTCCATGTGAAGTCAAGAGTCGGGCCATTCTGCCTGTCTTTCTGTGGGTGTCTAACTTGCCTCAGTCATGGCGCATCAGGGACCGAAATAGGAACCCGACACGGCGTCGCGGCCCCCAATCAGCCCAACGACAAAGCCGATCAGACGGCCGCTTGAACCGCAGAGACCACATCGTTGACCACCTGCTCAAGCATGGCGGGATCTTCGCATTCCGCCATCACCCGGATCAGCGGCTCGGTGCCGGATTTGCGGATCAGCAGGCGCCCATGCCCACTCAGACGGTCTTCGGCGTCGGCAATGGCAGATTGAACCAAGCCCGCCGCCAGCGGGTCAGACCCTGCGGAATAGCGCACATTCTTCAAGAGTTGTGGACAGGGCGTGAACACCTGGATCAGTTCCGAGGCCCGGCGTCCGGTCTGCACCATCTCGGCCAGAAACTGAAGCGCGGCCACCAGACCGTCGCCGGTGGTGGCGTAGTCGGTCATCACGATATGGCCGGATTGTTCGCCGCCAAGATTATAGCCGCCCTCGCGCATGGCCTCGACCACATAGCGGTCGCCGACCTTGGTGCGCAGCATGGCGATGCCCCGGCTTTGCAGGAACCGCTCGAGCCCGAGGTTGGACATCACGGTGGTCACCAACGCATTGCCGCGCAATCGCCCGTCAGCGGCCCAGCGACTGGCCAACAGGCCCATCAGTTGATCGCCATCCGCCACTTGCCCGGTCTCATCCAACACAATCAATCGGTCGGCATCGCCGTCCAGACTGATCCCGACATCGGCCCCGTGTTCCCGCACCGCTGCGGCCGCGGCTTCTGGCGAGGTCGAACCGACCTTGTCATTGATGTTGCGCCCATTCGGGGCGACCCCAATCGGGATCACTTCGGCGCCCAATTCCCACAAAATCTCGGGCGCCGCGCGATAGGCCGCGCCATGGGCGCAATCAATCACAACCTTCAGGCCGCTCAGGCGCACATCCTTGGGAAAGGTGGTTTTGGCGTATTCGACATAGCGCCCCGGCCCATCATCGATCCGGCGTGCCCGCCCGATATTCTGAGGTTGCGCCGGGATCAGGTCCCCGCGCGTCAGAATTTCGATCTCATCCTCAGCGTCATCGGACAGCTTGAAACCATCCGGGCCAAAGAACTTGATGCCGTTATCGGTCGACGGATTGTGGCTGGCCGAAATCATGATGCCGAGATCGGCGCGCATGGACCGGGTCAGGAAACCAACCGCAGGCGTGGGAACCGGACCCAGCAGCAGGACGTTCATGCCGGTCGACGTCAACCCGGCGGTCAGCGCAGTTTCTAGCATATAGCCCGACAGGCGGGTGTCCTTGCCGATCACCACGCGATGGCCATTGGTCTGATCGCGGCCAAAATAGCGCCCCGCCGCCGCGCCAAGGCGCAACGCCAGTTCTGCGGTCATTGGGAAAGTGTTGGCCTGACCCCGAACCCCGTCCGTGCCAAACAGCCTGCGATCGTCCATGTTGTGTCTCCCTCGTCGCGGTTCCGATCGGCCGGAACCTGAGCCGAGGCCTCTGCCCGGGCACCAGAAGATCACATCTGCACGGCTGCGCCCGGCTCTGCAAGGGGGGCAGGGTCTGGGATCACAACCGAAGCGGCATATTCCTGCCGCTGACCCATGTCAGCGACACCAGTTTCCGGCAAAGAAAATTAAGCGGCGGCTCGAAGGGTCAGCGTGTCGCGACGCGCTCTGGCTGACGATAGAACCGGTGGACGCCAATGCTGGCCGTCAGGGGAAACTTTCGCGACCAAGACGGCTTCACGGCCCGGGTGTGGTAGTGGGTCGCGCCATCGGTCAACGCCTTCGGCGCACCGGCCAAGCTGACTTCCGCGACTTTCGACACCTGAATAAACGCATCCTTTTCCCGAACCGTCTCGGGATTTCCGTCACAGGTATAGGTAAACTGGCATTGGAACTTGCGCCCCGTGCCCTGATTGATCACGCCGCACACCGTGTTCGGATAAGAGGACGAAGCAACGCGGTTCAGGATAACTTCTGCCACCGCGAACTGGCCCTTCACGCTTTCGCCGCGCGCTTCAAAATACAGGGCCTCGGACAGGCAATTCAGGGCCTCGCTCCGCTCAACCGGCGCCGGGATCGTGGCCAGCCAAGACTTCGTGTAATCCACAGGCACAGTGACTTTGGCGGCCGGAGTGACCAGATTTTTCAGGTCCCCATCCTTGATCGACGCCATCGCCGTCTTTTCCTGGCCGAACAGCTTTTCCAATTGACCGGCAAAGCCAGCAGTCGGATCGTTAGATGTACTCACCGTCGTGTCTGCTGCGGCAGCCGTCATTGTCAGGCTTGTCAGCAGGGCCAGAAGTCCCATTCGCATTGTCACAAAGTTTACCCATAGTTTCCTCGACAGCGATGCTCGTACCCGGTCTGTTAAGGATTTGGCAAATCCGCGACTCTGCAATCGGTTCCAAAATCTTTTCCGATCGGTGGATTTCTGCCGATTGGAGTTGTAAAGTGGTTTTTAATTCAGCGCCTTGGCTCGTCAATCGCGATGAGCGGATATCAGCGCAAGTTGGGCCGTTGCCAGCCGAGCTTGCGGCACCCTGAAGGGCGAACAGGAGACATAGTCAAAGCCTGCGTCCCGACAAAAGGCGATAGAATCGCTGTTGCCGCCATGCTCACCGCAGATCGACAGGGCCAAATCCGGCCGGGCCGACCGACCACGTTGCGCTCCGATCAGCAGCAATTCGCCCACCCCATCGCGGTCCAGCACGTGGAAGGGATCTTCGGAAAAGACGCCCTGCCGAACATAACTTCCCATGAAGCGGCCCGCATCATCGCGCGACAACCCATAGGTCATCTGGGTCAGATCGTTGGTGCCAAAGCTGAGAAAACTGCAATGCGCCGCCAACTTCCCCGCGATCAGGGCCGCGCGCGGCGTTTCGACCATAACTCCAAGGCGATAGGTCACCGGCGCCCCGCGCTCGGCCTGTACTGCCGCCGCGATGGCATCGATCCGGCCCTTGACGATTTCCACTTCCCGGCATGCCGAAACCAGCGGGATCATGATTTCCGGCACCACCGTTGCCCCGTCTTCGGACACTTCCAACGCCGCCTCAAAGATCGCACGGGCCTGCATGTCGTAGATTTCCGGCAGCGTCAGGCCCAGCCGAACCCCGCGTAGGCCCAGCATCGGATTGAATTCGGCCAAGGCGTCGATGCGGCGCTGCACATCGCTGACCGGACGGCTCAGCGCTTCGGCCAGTTCCAAAATGCCTTCGCGGTCATGGGGCAGAAATTCGTGCAATGGCGGATCGAACAACCGGATGCAGACCGGCTTGCCCGCCATGATCCGGAAAATACGCTTGAAGTCTGTCCGCTGCATCGGAAGCAGACGGGCCAGCGCCGCATCCCGGTCCGTTGGGGTGTCGGCAAAGATCATCTCACGCATGACGGTCAGCCGTTCTTCGGCAAAGAACATATGTTCCGTCCGGCACAGCCCAATACCATCCGCCGCGAACCGGTGCCCGATCTGCGCGTCTTCCGGGGTATCGGCATTGACCCGAATGCCGATGTCCCGCACGTCGTCCGCCCATGACAGAAAGGTCTCGAACGACTCGTCAAGGGCCGGGTGCAGCATCGGCATGGCCCCCGCCAACACGGCGCCCGAACTGCCATCCAATGTGATCACGTCGCCCTCGCGGAAAATATGGCCGCTGGCCGATTCGATGGTTCCGGCGCGCCGGTCAATCCGCAGCTCCGACGCCCCGACCACGCAAGGCACGCCCAAGCCCCGCGCGATCACCGCCGCGTGGCTGCTCATGCCGCCCCGCTCGGTCAAGATGCCGGCAGCCGCGTGCATGCCGCGCACATCGTCCGGCGTGGTCTCACGCTTGGCCAGAATGCAAGTCTCGCCATGGGCGGCCATGGCTTGCGCCCGGGTACTTGAGAACACCAGCGTGCCCACAGCCGCGCCCGGGCTGGCTGCAATCGCCCGGGTCACGATGATGCCCGGCACCGTCGGATCGACTTGGGGATGCAGCAACTCGCTCAGCGCGCGCGGGGCCACCCGCAGTAAGGCGTCGGTGCGCGAAATGATCCCATCCTGACACAGGGCGATCACAATCCGAACCGATGCGGCGGCGCTGCGTTGAACTTTGACCGCATCCAGAATCGACAACTGCCCGGCCTGAATGGTGAATTCCAACTGCATCTCGTCGCGCAACCGCTGCCGGCACAGGTCGCCATAGCCGACCAACTGATCAAAGACTTCGGGACAGACCTGTTCCAGCGATGGTCCGCGGGGATCACGGGTCAGATAGATCGCCCCGGCGCGGTCGGTCAGGGCATCTCGTCCCTGACTTTGACTGAGATAGCGCCCGGTAATCTTCGGCTGTCCAGTCTGAGGGTTCACGAACTGCATTACCCCCGATCCGGATTCGTCCGGCCCCACCCCGAGCGCCATTTCTTGCACCACCAGCCCCAGCCCCGCTTCCACCGGCGCACCCCGGGCCTGCCGCAGCAGCCGGGCCGAGGTGCTGAACCACGCCCGCGCCATGGACCGCAGAACCCCAGCCAGCTGCACCTCTGGGTTTTGCGGGAACGGCTGTTCGGTCTCAGCCTCGAAGCCGCGCAAGGCGGTGGCGACGCTGTCAGCGCTCGGATCGGCGGCAGGGTCGAACAGAGCATCGTCCAGATGGGCAACCTGAACGGCATAGGTGCGGATGAACCGCAAATACAGGGCGTTCGCGGCGGCGGCACCATGGCTGTCGATCATCGCCGCATGGCGGGCATTGTTCATCCCGATGTTCAGAACCGCCCCCGGGCCGCCCCAATCCGGGTCCTCGGAACTGGGTCTGACCGACACCAGCGGCGTTGTGCCAAAGGTGCTTAGCAGCCGGGCGACATCCGGCATCCGCCCCGCGGAAATGCCCGTGACCGCTTCGAAGGACAGGGCGACAGTGCGCGGCACCGGCAAACCCATACGCACCAACCGCTGCAGGCATTTCGCCCGGCCACCATGTTGCGCCACCAACAGGGACGCTGTGGAGGTGATGGTGGTGAAATCCTTGAACGTCGCCAGTTTCATGCCGGTCCGCGCTCCTTCGCGCGGCCAGCCTACTCGGCGTCCCTGCGCTTAGAAAGCCCTATCCGTCCAGCCGCGTCAGATCCGCAACCGCCAGACAGGTGGTGCGAATCCGGTACAGCAGGTTCAGCCGGTTCCGGCGCAGGATCTGACTGTCGCCATTGACCTGTACCGCCTCAAAGAACCCGTCGATGGGGGCGCGCAGGGAGGCCATGCTGGCCATGGCCGACGCGAAATCTTCGGCCTCGATGGCCGGAGAGATCGCCCCCCCCGCCCGGTCCAGCGCCGCAAACAACGCCTTTTCCTCGGGCCCTTCGGCCAGCTTCACATCCGGCCCGTACGAATATTCCACCCCATCCGCCGCCTCGGCCTGCGTCAGGATGTTGTTGGCCCGCTTGAACCCCTGCACAAGGTTCTCGCCATCATCGGTCTTTAGGAACGCCGCCAACGCCTCGGCCCGCTTGACCAGCAGGGTCAGGTCGTCATTGCCGGGCATGGCTAGGCAGGCGTCGATGACGTCATGCGGAATGTCGCGGTCACGGAGGTAGGTTTTGAGTCGGTCGTGGAAGAAGGCAAGCAATTCCCACTCTACAGAGCCAATTTTTTGGATTGGCCAAGCGAAGCCACGCTCATCTAGAATTTGTCTTTCGAGGGTCTTGATTTCGTCAGCGGCGGCGGCCGTTCGAAGCGAATAATAAGAGATATTCACGTCACTCTCTGTGCTTTCGTTGAAGTACGTTAATCCAGCACCTGTATCATCTTCAGCCAAGTTTCCTACTACCGCATAGAAACGTTGTTCAGTGACAAGCACTGAATAATTTGAGCGCACTCCGGAACGAAGCAACGTAGATAGATTGACGCGGACGCCATTTTCGAAAATCAACCTGATCACCCCCAAGGCCGCGCGCCGCAGCGCAAACGGGTCTTTTGATCCGGTGGGCTTTTCGTCGATGGCCCAGAACCCAGTCAGGGTGTCGATTTTGTCGGCCAGCGCCACCGCCACCGACAGCGGCGCGGTCGGCATTCCATCGGATGGGCCCAGCGGCGAGTAATGCTCTTCGGCCACGGCGGCGACCTCGGGGGCCAGCCCAGCTTCCAGCGCGTAATACTTGCCCATGACGCCCTGCAATTCCGGGAATTCATAGACCATTTGCGACGACAGATCCGCCTTGGCGATCCGGGCCGCCTGTTCGGCCTGATCCGGGTCGGCACCAACCAGCGGCGCGATCTCGCGCGCCAGTGCCGCGATCCGCTCAATCCGGTCCTTTTGGGATCCCAGTTTGTTGTGGAAGGTCACATTGGCCAGCGCGTCGGTCCAGTCGGTCATGCCCGCCTTCGCCACCCGCAGGTCATTTTCCCAGAAGAACTTGGCATCCGACAGTCGGGCGGCCAGCACCTTCTGGTTGCCCGCCAAAATGGTCGCGCCGTGATCGGCGGTCGCGACATTGGCGACGGTGATGAACTTCTCGATCCGTCCGGTGGCCGGATTGCGCACCGAGAAAAACTTCTGATGCTCTTTCATCGAGGTTTGCAGCACCTCGGGCGGCAGACCCAGGAACTCGGCCCCGATCTCGCCCATCAGCACCACCGGCCATTCGACCAGACCGGCCACTTCGGCCAGCAAGCCTTTATCTTCGACCACTTCCAGCCCTTGGGCGAAGGCCTGATTGGTGGCGTCGTGCCAGATCGTCTCGGCGCGCGCCCCGGCATCCAACACCACATGGGCCCGGGCCAGCTTGGTGGTGTAATCCTCGAACGAGGTCACGGTGAAGGCGTCGGGCGACAAGAACCGGTGCCCGCGGGTGGTGTTGCCAGCGCTCAGATGGGCCACCTCCAGCGGCACAACCTCTGCGCCAGCCTCGTCATGCAGAATGCACAAGATGCTATGCAGCGGCCGGACCCATTTCAGATCGCCCGCGCCCCAGCGCATCGATTTCGGCCATGGGAAATTGCGGATGGCCGCGCCCAGAACCTCGGCCACGATCTCAGCTGCGGGACGGCCCGGCTTTTCGATGCTGGCGAAATAGATCTGGCCCTTCTTCTCGTCCCGCAGTTCCAGATCGTCCAAGCTGAGGCCGGTGGCGCGCAGAAAGCCGTCGATGGCCTTTTGTGGCGCGTCGGCGCGCGGGCCTTTGCGCTCTTCCCGGGTGGTTGGGCTGTGCGGGGTCAGACCCTGCACCGTCAACGTCAGTCGGCGCGGTGTGGTAAAGGCGGCGGCGCCGGCATAGGTCAGACCAGCCTCGACCAATCCATTGGTGACCAGCTGTTTCAGATCAGCGCCAGCCCGGCCCTGCATCCGGGCAGGAATTTCTTCAGAGAAGAGTTCGATCAGAAGGTCGGGCATGGTCATTCCCTAGCGTAGAAGAAAAATCCGAAGGCGCACATCGAGCGCGCCTCTCATGAAACAGGCCGATACCAGTGGCAGGGCGCAAAAGGCAATCGCAGAAGGACGCAAACCTGCGCCATCCGTCTAGTCCGTGAAGGTCTCGTTCAGCTGATGCCACGCAAAAGCACGGCCATCAGGGAACACCGCAATGACCCGGTCAACCCCATCCCCGATCCCGTCTTGCCCTAAAAACGCCACCGCAGAGCCGTCTTCCAGCGCGGTGCCGATTTCTGTGGCATTGAAACAATCGAACCAGCCGGGCGCGGTCAAAGGCTCGGCTGCGGGATAGGTCTGGTAGGTTTCAGTAAGAGCGGCCAGCGACACCGGCGTCGCAAAGCAGGCCCGGAACCGGATCGGCGAGCTGGTCGCGTTAATCGCCTGCAACTCCGTCGTCGGGATGGCTTCGGACGCATCGCCCGCAATCGGCACCAGTCCGATTGACACCGTCGCCGGGTCCAGCCGGTCGTAGAAATAGTAGACCTGAAAGTAATACAGTGCGCCCCCCGCGATCAGGGCCGCGCCAAGGATGATACTTCCAAGAATCTTGCCGTTCATGCTGTCCTCAGGGGCGATTTTAGGCCCGCCCGGGGCCGATGGGTCACTGCAGTCTTGGGCGGCGGGTCACGCGGTCGCGCGGCCCCCGGCTTCGGTGGTCACGAACGCATCGGCGCACAGCTTCGCCAAGGTGCGCACGCGCCCGATATAGGCTTGCCGTTCCGTCACCGAGATCACGCCGCGTGCATCCAGCAGGTTGAACAGATGGCTGGCCTTGATGCACTGATCATAGGCGGGATGCGCCATGACGATGTGACGGCCGGTCTTCGGATCCTCGGCAGGGGCGGCCAGAATGGCCCGGCATTCGGCCTCGGCATCCTCAAAATGCGTCAGCAGTTTTGCGGTATCGGCCTGATCAAAGTTGAAGCGGGAATACTCCTGCTCGGTCTGGCGGAAGACATCGCCATAGGTCAGCGCAATCGGCGCGGCGGGATCGTTGAACGGCATGTCCATGACGTGATCGACGCCCAGCACATACATGGCCAGACGCTCCAACCCATAGGTCAGCTCACCGGCCACCGGGGCGCAATCGTGGCCGCCAACTTGTTGGAAATAGGTGAACTGGGACACTTCCATGCCGTCGCACCACACTTCCCAGCCCAATCCCCATGCGCCAAGGGTCGGGCTTTCCCAATCGTCCTCGACGAAGCGGATGTCATGCAGGGCCATATCGATGCCGATGGCCCGAAGGCTGCCGAGATAGAGCTCTTGCAATTCCGGCGGCGACGGTTTGATCACCACCTGAAACTGGTAATAGTGCTGCAAGCGGTTCGGGTTCTCGCCATAGCGCCCGTCAGTCGGACGGCGCGACGGCTGCACATAAGCGGCAGCCCACGGGTTCGGCCCCAGTGACCGCAAGGTGGTGGCCGGATGGAAGGTGCCAGCACCGACCTCCATGTCATAGGGTTGCAGCACGGCGCAGCCTTGGGCCGCCCAGTAGGACTGGAGACGCAACAGGATTTCCTGAAAACTGCGGGGGCGAAGCGGTTCGGATGCCATGGTCGGGCCTTATGCGGGAAAACCCGTTCTCAATAGGCAACAGCCGGGTTGGGGTCAATCATCCCCCGTCGATTGCGAATGCATCCGGTGCGATGTTTGGTAACTTGGACCAGAATATCAGGGAGCAAGCGGGATCAGATGATGGGTGTGGTGTTTTACAGGCTTTGGGCGTGCCTCGGTGTGGTTGCCTGCGTGGGAATCGGCAATAGCGGGGTCGCCCATGCCCAAGAGGCCACTTGGGTCCAACTGGCGGCCCGACCCAACCTGACCCAAATGGAAGCGCAAGCCAGCGAATTTGAACAGCGCCTAGGCGCGGTGCGCGGCTATGCCCTGCCCTCTGGCTGGTTTGCTTTGTCACTGGGACCACAGGACCGCACCGTTTCTGAGCGGATGTTGCAGGATCTGTCCCGGGCCGGAACGATCCCTGCGGACGCGTTCATCAGCGATGGCGGCACCTATCGGTCGCAGGTCTGGCCGCCCAACGGGGCTGCGGCAGTTCAACCACAGACCAATTTTGCCGCGGTCGCGACGCCCAACACCACCCAGCAGCCCTTAGGAGTCTTGGCGGATGAGACCACGGAACAAGCCGGCATCAGCGAAAAGGCCCTGAGCAATGAGGACCGCCGCGATCTGCAACGGGCCCTGCGCTGGTTCAATGTCTATGACGGCAGCATCGACGGGCTGTTCGGCCCCGGCACCCGCCAATCGATGGGCGATTGGCAGCGTCAGAATGGCTATCCCACCACCGGCATTCTGACCAGTCAGCAGCGCAGCGTGCTGCTGGACCGTCACACCAGCGAACGGGCGGAACTGGGTCTTGAACGTCTGGTCGACGAACAGGCCGGGATCTCGGTGGACCTGCCCACAGGGCTCGTCAGCTTTGACCGCTATGACGCGCCGTTCGTGCATTACACATCCCGCGACGGCAGCGGGGTGGAAGTCATGTTGATCTCGCAACCGGGCGACCGCGCCATGCTGGCCGGTCTTTATGACGTGCTTCAGACGTTAGAGATCATCCCCATCACCGGCTATCGCAAGCTGGAAGACAATCGCTTCGTCCTGATGGGGTCCAATGCCACGCGGCAATCCTATGCCTATGCCGAAACCGGCGGCGGTGAAGTCAAAGGCTTCATTCTGCTATGGCCAGCGGACGATCTGGCGCAGCGCGACCGCGTTCTCACCCAGATGCGCGCCAGTTTCACGCCGCTGCGCGGCGCGGTCCTTTCTCCGCAGGACAGACCGGACCGCGCCAACAGCCGCGATCAGCTTGCCGGTCTCGACATTCGCCGGCCCTTGCGGTCCGGGGCCGGGTTCTTCATCGATAGGGATGGCTATGTGCTGACCTCGGCGGCGCTGACGACCGGTTGCGCCCGCCTGACCGGTCCCGACGACATTGCATTCACCCAAGTTGCAGACGATCCGGCCCTCGGCCTCAGCCTGCTGCGCCCAAGCGCGCCGTTGGTGCCGCTGAGTGTCGCCCAGTTCACCCCCACCCTGCCGTTCACAGGGGCTGAGGTCGCCGTGGCGGGTTTTCCCTATGGCGGGCGTCTGGACTTTGCGTCGCTGACCTATGGACAGTTTGAGGAGGCCGTCGATCTGGGCGGCGATCCCAGCCGCAGCCGCCTGTCGGTCAAGACCGACCCAGAAGATATGGGCGGGCCAGTTCTGACCGACACCGGCGCTGTGGTCGGGATGCTGTTGAAGGCCGGCACCGCATCAGGGGATAGCCGCGTCCTGCCGGATGATGTCCGCCTAAGCCTGAACACCGCCGCTGTGCTGCCGTTCTTGCGCACGGCCGGGCGTCAGATCACCGAAGCCACCGGTGCGGGCGACGGCTCGCCCGAGGCGTTGTATGACATCGCCCGGGATATGACGGTGCAGGTCGCCTGCTGGCGCTAAGCCGCGCCGCCCTTAACGCTGGCCCTGCTAGACCCGCCAAAATTGCGGCGTCAGCAGGGTCAACACGGCCAACAATTCCAGCCGTCCAACCATCATCGCAATCGCAAGCAGCCATTTCGCGGTGTCGTTCAACCCGGCGAAATTGCCAGAAGGGCCGATCTCTTTGCCCAGACCGGGGCCGATATTGGCCATGGCGGTCGCCGCCCCGCTGAGCGAGGTGGCAAAATCCAGTCCGGTCATGCCCAGAAGCACCGACAGCACTCCCAGCGACAAGATGAAGGTGGTGAAGAAGAACATCACCGATGACAGCACCGCATCCGGGATCGGCCGCCCGTCATAGCGCGGCACAAATATCCCGCTGGGCGAGTGGATGCCGCGCACCTGCGCTTTCAACGATGCGAACAGGATCTGATAACGGAACACCTTGACCGAACAGGCCGTCGATCCGGCGCAGCCGCCCACCAGCCCGGTCAGAAACAGCACGACGACCGGGAAGGTCCCCCACAACTGATAGTCCGCCGAAGAATAGCCGGTCCCGGTAATGATCGAGGTGGTGTTGAACAGCGCCTCGCGGAACTGCAATTCGTCAAAGCCTTCGCGGCGCCATTCCCAGAATGTAATCGCCAAGGTGATGACCGTAACGATGATCAGAAAAGTTCGGACCTGCGTGTCCCGCCACAAGGACCGGGGCGAGCCGAACATGAATTGGACGTAGCGAACAAAGGGCAGTGCCGACAAAATCATAAAGATCGAGGCGCAATAATGCTCGCCGGCCGAAAACCCGCCGAAGGAGGAATCGTAATTCGCCATCCCGCCGGTGGAAATTGTGGTCATGGAATGGACGATGGCGTCAAACCCGGACATTCCTAAAAGGGCGTAGATCAGACCGCAAGCCACGGTCAGCACCACATAGATCACCGACACCTGCGACGCGATCTGGCGCGCCCGAGGCAGGATTTTTCCATCGGTTTCAAACCCTTCGGACTTGAACAGCTGCATCCCCCCGACCCCAAGTTCCGGCAGGAACACCATGGCCACGACGATGATCCCGACCCCGCCGAACCATTGCAGCATCCCGCGCCACAGCAAGGTACCGTGTGGCAGTTCCTCCAGCCCGACGAACACCGTCGATCCGGTGGTGGTAAAGCCTGACATTGCCTCAAAAAACGCATCGACGAACCGGGCATTCGGCGCCCCAAGCACGAAGGGCAATGCGCCAAATGTCGGCAGCGCCAGCCAGACCGCCGTGGTCAGAAGAAACACCTGTTGCAGGGTCAGCTTTTCCCCCGCGCCATTCAGGCAGCCCCCGGCCAGCGCCATCCCGAGGGTGATACAGATCACGGCGCTTTCCAGCATCGCAAACCAGTTGTCATTGCCCACGGCCAGATCGACCATCATGGGGATCAACATGGTGCCGCCAAGAATGGCGACCAGCAATCCAACAACATATCCAACAGGGCGAAAATCGATCATTCGGAAGCAGTGGCGGCGTGTCTTAAGCCTGTCAAGGCTTGGCTGTCGGCAACAGCCGTCCGCGTGACGCGCATGACATGCCTGCGCCCCTTGTGGTGCATGCGCACAAAGCTTACCCTCTGGCAGACGCGGACACGGGCCTCGCCGACATCGCTATCGGCACGGGCCACATCCGCCATTGTTCTTTTTCCAGAGATGTTCCGCCATGAAACGCTTTTCCTGTCCGGTATGTGCGACCGAGATCCATTTCGACAATTCCCACTGCCTGACTTGCGGAACGCGGTTGGGCTATGACAGTGCGCGCGAACTCTTTGAGGCCGTCTCGAAGGATCCGCAGGCCGCTCAGGCGCAGGTCTGCGAAAACCGGGCCATGGCCGGGTGCAACTGGCTCGTCGACCCGGCGCACACGCCCTATTGCACCGCTTGCGCCCATAATCGGACCGTTCCCGACTTTGACTTGCCGGAAAACAACCCCAGTTGGCGCAAGATCGAACAGGCAAAACGGCATTTGTTCTATTCGATCCTGAAATGGCGGCTTCCGCATCCAACCCGGGTAGAAGACCCCAAAACCGGGCTGGCCTTTGACTTTCTTGCCGATACGGTCGGCAAAGACGGCAAGGCCAAGCAGGTCATGACCGGACATGCCGACGGGTTGATCACCCTTAATCTGGCCGAGGGCGATGACAGTGTCCGCGCCGCGCGTAAACAGGCCTTGGGTGAACCCTATCGCACCCTGATCGGGCATATGCGTCACGAGGTCGGTCATTTCTACTGGGAACTTCTGGTTCGTCGCGGTGGGCGCATCGACGGGTTCCGTGAGATTTTTGGCGACGAACGGGCCGATTACGGCGACGCACTGAAGGCCCATTATGCAAACGGCCCGGTGCCGGATTGGCAAAACAGCTTTATCAGCTCCTACGCGGCCTCGCATCCCTGGGAGGATTTCGCCGAAACTTGGGCACATTACATCCATATTGTCGATGCTTCGGAGACGGCCCATGCCTTCGGGATGTCGCTGCGGACCTTGCCCGGTGAGAATATCAAGGTCGAGATCAACCCCTATGTCGGCGGGTCGATGGATGATTTGCTCGAGGATTGGGTGCCGCTGACCGTTGCTCTGAATTGCCTCAATCGCAGCATTGGCCAGCCGGAAATGTACCCGTTTGTGTTGTCCAAACCAGTGAACAAAAAGCTGGCTTTCATTCATGACCTGATCGGCAAAGCCCAAAGCATGGCCGACGCGCGTCAGGTGGACTGACCCGCCGCCTTGGGTCAGCCTGTAAGATAGAGGCTACTGAACAGGCGCGGTTCCAGACTGCCAGAGGCAAAGGTCGGACCGTGGGCCAGAACGCTGACCGCATCATGACTGTGCAGGCTTTCCTGATGGCTGGCGACGATGCGGAAATCGCCGATCCGCGGATCACCTTGCAGCCCGGCGCAAAACAACCGCACCGCGTCTTCAACGAAGATCGGGTTCGCGGCGTTCAGTTCAGCAAAGGCCTGTTCGTCCTCGCGTTTCACCATGACTTGGGTTTCGGTGGGCACTGCGGCGCGGCACATGTCGATCACGTCCTCGAACCACAGGCACGCCCCGCCCAATATTTCGACCGAAATCCGTGCGATTGAGCGTTGCGAATGCGGCGTCGCCAGTTGGCCGCGCGTGCGGCGCGCATGCTCGGACAATTCCAGCGAACACGGACAGGTCGAAGAATATACATAGTCCAGATGCAGGATTTGCTGCGCCACCCCGCCCTGCTCCACCAGTTCCAGCGTCAGATCATAGTACTGATATCCGGTCAGACCCGAGCGCAGGCTTTCGGTCCGCATCGGAAACGACAGCCGCATCTGAATCCGGGCGTCGAAACTGTCCAAATCGGCCTTATAGGCGTCAATCGCCCGGCGCATCAGGTCGAAACTGAATGTCTCGTCGGCGTGCCGGTAAAAACTGCGCATGATCCGGGACATGTTGATGCCCTTTTTCTCGGCGTCCAAACTGACCGTGCCGGTGACGCTGGTTTCCAGCGTCAGATCGCCCTTGCCACGGGTGCGATACCGTACGGGCAGACGAAAATTCGATATTCCCACATGCTGGATAGGCTGGTGGGCACCCCGGATCAGGCTGGATGGACCATTCTGAAGGTCCGGCAGGCTGTTCATATACTCGGGCGAGACCTGAAACCCATCGGGATATTCTCGGGTCAACTCGGGATAGGTCGCCCCGGTTTGCGCCGCCAACACCCGTGCAAGATCAGGGGCCAATGCCGCCGCATCTGCGGCAGACACCGCACCGGCCCAGCGTTGCAGAAGGGCCAGTGCCTGCGCCGCCTCATCGCAGGTTGGTAGCCGGTCGATCTTGGACGAATGGACAGTCATGGCGATCTCCCTTCACGCAGCGCACAGGCAACAGATGTACTTTGCAGGTCGGTTGTCCACACCCGCGCGGAAGTTCCGCGCAGGTCATGGTGTCAGATCGTGTCGAGGGCGGCAATGAAATCCGCAATCAGATCGCGGCTGTCTTCCAACCCGCAACTGATCCGGATCATCCCCGGCGTAATCCCCAGCGTCTCGCGCTGCGCCTCGGACAGCCGCTGGTGGGTGGTCGTGGCGGGGTGGGTCACAATGCTTTTTGCATCCCCAAGGTTGTTGGAAATCGTGCATATCTTCAATGCATTCAGCACCGAGAACGCCGCTTCTTTGCCGCCTGACACGTCAATCGACAACATAGTGCCCCCGCAGTCCATCTGGGTCATCGCCAGCGCGTGCTGCGGATGGCTTTCCAACCCCGGGTAGATCACGCGCGCCAATTTCGGGTGACCGTCCAACGCCGTGGCGACGTCCAGCGCGGTCGCGGCTTGGGCCCTGCAACGCAGATCAAGGGTTTCCATGCCTTTCAGCAAGACCCATGCACTGAACGGGCTCATGGAGCCGCCGGTATGTTTCAGATAGGGCTCGACCGTCTTGCGGATAAAGTCTTTTGTGCCAAGAATGACCCCGCCCAACACCCGGCCCTGCCCGTCGATATGCTTCGTGGCCGAGTAGATTACCACATCCGCGCCCAGATCGAGGCTGCGTTGGAAGATCGGGGTGGCGAAGACGTTGTCGACCAGCACCAGCGCGCCAACGGCATGGGCCAGTTCCGACACCGCGCGCAGGTCGATCACTTCCAGCGTCGGGTTCGAGATGCCTTCAAGGAAAATCGCTTTGGTATCGGGACGGATTGCTGCGGCCCATGCGTCAAGGTCAAGGCCGTCGACATACGTCACCTCGACCCCAAAGCGCGTCAGGATTTCCTCAAGGATGTACAGGCACGATCCGAACAGCGCCCGGGACGACACCACATGATCGCCCGCTTTCAGCATCGAAATCAGCGCGCCGCTGACCGCTGCCATGCCGGAGGCGGTGGCAAAGGCGTCTTCCGCCCCTTCCAGCGCCGCAATCCGTTCTTCGAACATGCGCACGGTGGGGTTGCCATACCGGGCATAGATAAACTCATCATCGCCGGTCTGGATGAACCGATCCTGCGCCTGTTCGGCCGTGTCATAGACGAAGCCCTGCGTCAGGAAAATCGCCTCGGACACCTCGCCATACTGACTGCGACGCGTTCCGGCGTGAACCATTTTGGTCCGGGTATTCCAGTCCTGCATCGCCTCTTTCGACGGGGCGGACGACGACGGGGAACGGGCGGGGGTAGAACGGGTATCGTCGGGCATCAGGGGCCTCTGGTCATGGCGGAAAAGGGCGCGACCGGGACGGGGCCCGAATGGCCGCGGGAAAAAGAGTGCCCAGCGCCTAGAGCACCACACTGTTGCGGTCAAGCACCGTCACGGTGGTGTAACCTCAGTTTTACCCAAGCTTCGCAATCATCGTGCATCAAACCCACGAGACAACAGAGCGGAGTTCGGCATGGCGCTTCTGGCCCTGAACGTGACCGATGACGGGATTATTCCACGCGCAGGCGGGGCTTTGATCCCAGCCCTGCAGGTGTCACTGACTGACTTGCCGAAGGGCGCGCCGATCGTGATCCTAATCCATGGCTTCCGCTTCTCACCCTCGGTCCCGTCCGACGACCCACACGAACACATCCTGTCGGCCACACCGACGATTGACTGTTGGAAAGCGCTGTCCTGGCCAACGGCATTGGGCTTGACCGGTCCAAATGCAGCCCCCGGTCTGGCAATTTCGTTAGGCTGGCCGTCACTCGGGTCGATTTGGCGGGCTTACGGCGCAGCCGAGCGCACTGGACGGGCATTGGCCGGTTTGATCGGCGTGCTGCGGCGCAGCCATTCTGGCCCGATCACCGTGCTCACCCATTCGCTTGGGGCGCGGGTGGCCCTGCAGGCCTTGCCGGTGTTGTCGGCGGACACTGCGATTGATCGTATTGTTATGCTGGCCGCCGCCGAAGTGCAGTCGGCCTGCCGTCATGCGCTGGACAGCCCCGCTGGCCGCAAAGTCGAAGTCGTGAATGTCACCAGCCGCGAGAACGACCTGTTCGATTTCCTGTTAGAACGCGCCTTGGGAACGATGCCGCTGAAGACGCTTGGCAACGGGTTGCCCAAGGCTGGGCCGCGCTGGCTGGACCTGCCCTTGGACAACTCCATCACCTTATCGCGGCTTGCCTCGCTCGGCTATAGCGTCCCGCCACCAGATCGCCGGGTTTGCCACTGGAGCCTGTATTTGCGACCCGGCACATTCGATCTCTACAGGGACATGCTGATCCGTCCGACCGAAACGCCGCTGTCACGGATGCGTATCGAAGCAAGTCACAGGATCGCGCCCCGCTGGTCGCGCCTGTTTGCCCTGCCCCGCCCAGCCGCAGCAGCCGGCCTTGTCGAAGGCGCGACTTAACCGGCCCGATACGCGTTAAGCCGCGTCATCCTTGACGTCTTCGATGCCGAATTTGTTGAACAGCCGACTTTGCATGGCAAAGAACACCACTGTCGCCACCGGCAAGCCGAAGGTCTTGAACGTGACCCATGTCTCGGTGCTCATGCTGCGCCAGACCACCTCATTGGCAATCGTCAACCCGGCGAAGAACAGGGCGACCCGTTTGGTCAGGATCATCCACCCTTCCTCCTGCATTGGCAGGACCTCTTCCATGACGTATTTCAGATAGCTTTTCCCGCGCAGTAGGCCAAAACCCAGCACAATCGCGAACAGCGCATAGATAATGCTAACCTTGATCTTGAAGAAGCGCTCGTCGTTGAAGGCAATCGACATGCCGCCAAACACCACCACCAAGACCGCCGTCACCACCTGCATTTTTGACAGCGTGCCCGTCAGCGCCCAAAGCGCCCCGATAGAGGCCAAAAGCACCGGTATGAAGATCGCGGTCACCACGATGAAACCGGAATATTCGGTGCCGCCGATGGTGAAGATCTGATCCTTCAGCCGGGTGTATCCGATAAAGAAGGCGACGATCGGGCCGAACTCTAGGGCGATCTTGACGATCGGGTTCACAGTGCGCGCGGTCATGGGCATCCTCTTGACGGTGTCCGGGTGGATGTAATGGCTGAGCGGCCGAAATACCAGCGAGGTTTCAGCCGCCAGCCTGAACGATCACCGCGCCCAGCGCAATCAGCACCATCAGGGCGATCCGGCGCGGTCCGACGGTGTCCTTCAACACCAGCCAGCCGATCAAGGCCGCAAATACGGTCGACGTCTCACGCAGCACCGCCGCTTCACCGACAGTGCCCAACCGTGTGGCCAGCATCACCGCGCCGAAGCTGCCGAAGGCGACCAAGGCGCCAATGACCCCGCGCAGGGCCAAGGGTGGCAACGCCGGGCGCACATCCAATCGCCGCCAATGGATCACCGCGATCACCGGCATGAACAGGCCGTCGATCAGAAAAAACCACGCCAGAAACGTGAAGGGATCGGCAGTGGCCCGGATGCCAAAGGCGTCATAGGCCGTGTACAGCCCCACAAACAGACCCGATGCAACGGCCAGCAACAAGGCCGGCACCAGCGTCTCGCGCTCGAGGGTGACGTGAACCAGATTATAGGCGGCCAGCCCGAAAATGCCCGATAGCAACACCGCCACGCCAAACCACTGCACCGCCGAAAAATGCTCGCCGAAAAACAGCGACGCCCCAATCACCGCCACCAGTGGCCCGGTGCCACGCACCACCGGATAGACCACGGTATAGGCCCCGCGCTGATAGGCCATCGCCTGCAGCACCTTATAAGCCACATGGATCACAAATGCCCCGGCCAAGATCGGCCACATATGCGGTTCGGGCCACGGCACCACAAACAGCGCAAGCGGCAGGGCGATCAGCGCGTACGAGGCATCAATCGCGCCCCGGGTCAGCCACGGATCATGCCGGCCTTTTTGCAACGCCCCGAAAACCGCATGCAGGAACGCCGCCGACAGGGCGAGGATCATCGCCAGATGGGTGCCCTCGGCGGTTCCCTCTAACGAGATCAGCCACGCGCTCATGCTGGAACCAAGTCAGAGGATGAGACGTTGCCTCTGGCCTTGTCTGGAAATGCGTGAATGTTTGAAGCCGCCCTCGCCAACCTGCCCCCCGATCTGCGCAATCCATTCCAAGTGGTCGGCCTCGGGACCGCCAGTCTGCGGTTGATCGCAGCGCTGATCCTTGGCGGCGTTATCGGCATTGACCGCGAAGTGCGCACCAAACCTGCGGGGTTGCGCACCCATATGTTGGTGTCTGTCGCCGCCTGTCTGTTCGCGCTAATCGCCATTGATTTGATGAACTTCGGCATTGAGACCGAAACCGACCTGCGCCTCGACCCACTCCGTTTGATCGAAGCCGTGACCGCAGGCGTCGCGTTCCTCGCCGCCGGGTCGATCATTACGTCAGGCGGCAAGATCAAAGGATTGACCACCGGTGCCGGGATGTGGATGGCAGGCGCCATCGGTCTGGCCTGCGGCGTCGGCAGCCTTGGACTGGCTGCGCTGGCCACGGTGCTGTGCGTGATCATCCTGTCCGTTCTTGGTGCCATGTCGTTCGACGACCCCTCCAACGACTGACAGATCACCCATCGTTGCCATTGGTCCCGGTCAGGGCGGCGGCAAATTCCTCGGGATCGAACGGTGCCAGATCATCGATCTGCTCGCCCACCCCGATGGCATGGATCGGCAGACCGAACTTATCAGCCAGCGCCACCAGAACCCCGCCCTTGGCCGTGCCGTCCAGCTTGGTCATCACCAACCCCGACACCTGCGCCAGCTTCTGGAAAATTTCGACCTGTCGCAAGGCATTCTGGCCCGTGGTCGCATCCAACACCAGCAGGGTATTGTGCGGCGCATCAGGGTCTTTCTTACGGATCACCCGGACGATCTTGGCCAGTTCTTCCATCAGGTCGGCACGGTTCTGCAACCGGCCTGCCGTATCGATCAGCAGCAGATCAGCCCCATCAGCTTCGGCCCGGACCATGGCATCAAACGCCAGTGAGGCCGGATCAGACCCTTCCGGCGCGGTCATCACCGGCACCCCGGCCCGGTCACCCCAGACCTGTAATTGCTCGACAGCCGCGGCGCGGAAGGTGTCGCCCGCCGCAATCACCACCGACTTCCCAGCGGCGCGGAACTGTGATGCCAGCTTGCCAATGGTGGTGGTCTTGCCCGAGCCGTTCACCCCAACCACCAGCACCACCTGCGGGCGCTTGTTGTAGATCGGCAGCGGGCGGGCGACGGTCTCCATGATCGTGGCGATTTCTTTGGCCATCAGATTGCGCAGTTCTGTTGCGGACAGCCGTTGCCCCATACGCCCCTGCGCCATGGCCGAGGTCACACGCAAGGCGGTGTCCACGCCCATATCGGCACCGATCAGCAGATCCTCGATCTGTTCCAGCATCTCGTCATCCAGCGCCCGGCGCGCTTCGCCGCTGCGATCCTGACGACCGGTCAACCGCCCCAACAGCCCGGCCCGCGGTGCGGGCGCGGCGGCGTCTGGCATTGGCGCAGCGGGGATAGGAATGGGCGCGAGAGTAGGTTCTGGCGCAGGCGCGGTCGGAACAGGGTCCAACACCGGCGCCGAAGGCGCGGGCGTAGCAGACGGGGGCGTTACAGCAGGCGGCGCAACCGGCACAGGCGCAGGCGCAGGTGCAACCTCAGGCGCGCCAGTTTGCGTGTCTGGCAGATCATGGTCATCGGGGGCCTCATCGGCACCCGAACTGACGATGGAACTGAGCCCGTCCTCGATCTTCGATGACGACCGGGTCAAACGATCCTTGAGTTTCTTGAAAAACGACATGGCTGGGCCTCGTGACTTTCCGCGCTCTTTCCCTACGCCGCTCATCAACAGGATGGAAGACCCTGCGCGGACAGAGCGGTGTCAGACCTCGTCCGGGAAATGCCGCATCACCAGACGGATCGGGTTCGGCGCCGCCTGACCCAACCCGCAGATCGACGCATCAGCCATGACCGCGCACAGCTCGCCCAACAACGCCTGATCCCATTGCGGCTGCTGCATCAGTTGTACTGCCTTCTCACACCCCGCCCGGCAGGGGGTGCATTGGCCGCAACTTTCATCCGCAAAAAACTGTAGCATGGTCAGGGCCGCGCCCCGCGCACTGTCCTGATCCGACAACACCACGATGGCCGCCGATCCGATAAAGGTATCATGCGGTTGCAACGTATCGAAATCCAACGGCACATCCGCCAATGCCGCGGGCAGCAGCCCAGCCGACGGCCCCCCCGGCTGATAGGCTTTGAACACATGGCCCTCGGCCATACCGCCTGCAGCCGCGATCACATCGGTGATCGTCGATCCCGCAGGCAGCAGGTAAACACCCGGCCGCGCGACCCGTCCTGACACCGAATAGTTGCGCAAGCCAATGCGCCCGTTCTTGGCGACGCCGGACAGGATTTCAGGGCCCTCGCGACAGATCCGCGCCACCCAATGCAGGGTTTCGATATTGTGGACCAAGGTCGGCCGCCCGAACAGCCCGACCTCAGCCACATAGGGCGGACGGTGACGCGGCAGACCGCGTTTGCCTTCGAGGCTTTCGATCATGGCGCTTTCCTCGCCGCAGATATACGCACCCGCCCCCCGCCGTAGCTGAAGGTAGCCCGGCGCAATCAGGCCCGCCTGTTCCAGCGCAGCAATTTCCCGCCGCAGGATTTCCAGCACCGCCGGGTATTCATCCCGCATGTAAATAAACACGGTGTCCGCCGCGATGGCCCACGCGGCAATCAGCATCCCTTCCAAGCAAAGATGCGGCTCGCGCTCTAGATGATAGCGGTCCTTGAAGGTTCCCGGTTCGCCCTCGTCGCCATTCACCGCCAGATACCGCGGCGCGGCAGCGGCCCGCACAAAGGACCACTTCTTGCCCGATGGGAACCCGGCGCCGCCCAGCCCCCGCAGCCCGGCGGCAAGGATCCGGTCTTGCACCGCGTCGGGGTCCCCACCTGCCCGCAGGGCGATCAAGGTCTCATACCCGCCCGCCGCCCGATAAATGGTCAGCGGCGCATAGTCTGGGATGCGAGGATGAGTCTGCCCCGCAGAAATGGCGGCCTGAACTGCCTCGGACGTGGCGTGATCCAGATGGTTGTGACCCAGTTCCAGCGCGGGGGCCGTGTCGCACCGGCCCATACAGGGCGCGCGCAGCACCCGAACCTGCGCCGGGTCCAGCCCGTCACGCAACGACGCCATAAGCGTCTGCGCCCCCGCCAAGGTACAAGACAAGCTATCGCACACCCGGATGGTGAGAGGGGGCGGCGGCGCCCCGCCCTCGGTCACCAGATCGAAATGCGCATAAAAGCTGGCCACCTCCCAGATCTCGGCCATGGCAAGGCGCATCTCTTCGGCCAATGCCCGCATATGCGCCGCCGAGAGGTGGCCATAGGCGTCTTGGATCAGATGCAGATACTCAATCAGCAGGTCGCGGCGACGCGGACGGTCCCCTAGCAAGGCGCGAACATCGGCCAGAGCGGTGTCATCCAGTTGCCGCCCCTTGGGACCCGAACGGCCCTTGCCGCGCCCCGGTTTCCAGACGCCCGCATTCTGATCTGCCGCCATGTCTTCCTGCCCCCCTCAAACACCATCAGCCCCGCGCCGACTGCGTTTCTGTCGCTTTAACCTTTCCTAACCCGCGCAGAGCGGCCAGACTAGAGAGAGGATCGAACAGCACGCCAACCGAGATCGAGGGCTGCATGGGCTATGTCACACATTCGCTTTGGGCGAGCACGCTATGGGCCGTCTGTGCAGGCACCGCAATGGGCCAATCCCCAATGACGGCCAAGGAATTTGACGCCTATACCGCCGGGAAAACCCTTTATTTCGCCCAAGATGGCGTGAATTACGGCATTGAGGCCTATTTGTCGGATCGCAGGGTCCAATGGTCGTTTCTTGACGATCAATGTATCGATGGCCGCTGGTATCCTGACGGTCCAGCGATCTGCTTTGTTTATGAGGACACGACCTGGACGGCCCCGCAATGCTGGCTGTTCTTTCGCAACGGCGCCGGGCTGACCGCGCAATTCTTTGACCAAGACGGCCCCGGCACCACCTTGTACGAGACCCGACAAAGCGCGGAACCCCTGCGCTGCGCCGGGCCTTTGGTCGGCAGCTGACCTCAGCCGCCCTCGTCGTCGAACAACGAGGTTTGGATCGGCGGGGGCTGTTTCTTTGTCCGGCTTCGGGCAGCGGGCGCGGGTTTTGGTGCCGCACCTGTCGAGGGGGCAGTCCCCTGATCCCCAACCATCACCACCAACGGACCATCGTGGAATTCCAGTTCCAGCCGCTGCTCTGTCGCCGCGCTGGCCGCCGATGTCAGCACCCGCGGGCCGGCGCGCACCACGGCATAGCCACGGGCCAGCGTCGCCTTGTAGTTCAGACTAGCCAACAGCCGGACCACCCCATCAAAGCGCTGACGCCGCCGCTCCAGCCCGGTGGCATGGCTCAAACGCGCCCGATCGAACAAGGCCGTCACGTCTTGCGGTGCCCGGGTCAGGGCGCGGCGCACCGGGCGCAAGCTTAAGCCCGCCCCGGTTTGCGTCAGGGCCAGCCGATGCCGCGACACCTGCCGGGTCATCCCCGGCGACAGCCGTGCCGCGCGTTCAGACAGGGCCCGGGACCGCGCACGGGTGATCTCGGCCATTGCGGCGGTCAGGTCCTTGTCCAGTTGGGCCAGACGCTGCCGCTCGGTCCGAAGGCGGCTGGTCAGAACCGACGGGCGCAGCGCCCCCGCCGCCTTGCCCAGCCGGACTTGCCCCTGATCGATCCGGCCACGCAGCGCCCGCGGCAAGCGGTCGGACAGCATATCCAACCGCTGACTGGCGGGACGGGTCAATTCCTCAGGCCGGGGCAACACCCGCGCCAGATCGCGCAACTGCTGCCGCCGGATCGACATGCCGCGCACCAAAGTGCCGGTCAGGCGCGATCCCTGCTCGGCAGTCCATGCCAGCAAATCCGCCCGAACCGGCACGGCCAGTTCTGCCGCAGCCGTGGGGGTCGGCGCACGCCGGTCGGCCACATAGTCAATCAGGGTCGTGTCGGTTTCGTGTCCCACCGCCGAAATCAACGGGATCTCAGAGGCCGCAGCGGCCCGGGCGACACTTTCTTCGTTAAAGCCCCACAGATCTTCGATTGAGCCGCCACCGCGCGCCACGATCAGCAGGTCAGGCCGTGGCAGTGCGCCGCCCGGCGTCATCGCATTGAAGCCTTGGATCGCGCGGGTCACCTCGGGCGCACAACGCTCGCCCTGCACGGCCACCGGCCAGATCAGCACCCGGCGGGGAAAGCGGTCGCGCAACCGGTGCAAAATATCCCGGATCACCGCCCCCGACGGCGAGGTGATCACCCCGATCACCTCAGGCAGATACGGCAGCGGGCGCTTGCGTTCGGGCGCGAACAGGCCCTCGGCCTCCAGCATCTTCTTGCGCTTGTCCAGCATCGCCATCAGGGCACCGACCCCGGCAGGGGCGATGCTGTCGATCACCATCTGATACTTGGACTGGCCCGGGAAGGTGGTCAGACGCCCCGTGGCGATGACCTCCAGCCCTTCTTCGGGCTGCACCGTCAACTTTCCGGCGTTGCCCTTCCAGATCACCCCGGCCAACACCGAGCGGTCATCCTTGAGGTCGAGATAGATATGGCCAGAGCGCGGCCGCGACACCCGCCCCATCTCGCCCCGGACCCGAACCCGCGCGAATCCGCCTTCAATGGTTTTCTTGACCGCTCCGGAAATCTCGGAAACGGTGAATTCTGGGGCATTGTCGCCGGGGGCGGCGTCATCGAATGGGTCTTCGAACAGGTCGGACATCGGTGCTCGCTTGCGATTGTGCTGCGGCCATCCTAGAACGCGGACGCGGGAAGGCCAAGGAGTTGGGCAATGAACATCATGATCTTGGGCGGCGGTGGTCGCGAACATAGTCTGGCTTGGGCCGTGATGCAGAACCCAAAATGCGATCGGTTGATCGTCGCGCCGGGCAATGCCGGGATCGCTGCGATTGCTGAATGCGCGGCCCTCGACATCGAAGATGGCACCGCCGTGGCGCAATTCGCCGTCGATAACGCCATCGATTTTGTCATCGTCGGCCCCGAAGCGCCGCTGGCTGCGGGGGTCGCCGATGATCTGCGCGCTGCGGGCGTGTTGTGCTTTGGCCCGTCAGCGGATGCGGCGCATCTGGAATCCTCGAAATCCTTCACCAAGCAGATTTGCGATGCCGCAGGCGCACCCACCGCCGCATGGGCCCGCTTTACCGAACTTGACCCGGCCCGCGCCTATATCCGGGAACAGGGCGCGCCGATTGTCATCAAGGCCGATGGTCTGGCCGCAGGCAAGGGCGTCATCGTCGCCATGACCGAGGACGAAGCGCTGGCCGCCGTGGATGACATGTTCGGCGGCGCCTTTGGCGGCGCCGGGGCCGAAGTGGTGATCGAAGAATTTATGTCCGGCGAAGAGGCCAGCTTTTTCGTGCTTTGCGACGGGGTCACCGCCCTGCCCGTGGGCACCGCGCAGGATCACAAGCGGATCGGCGAGGGCGACACCGGACCCAATACCGGCGGCATGGGCGCGTATTCCCCGGCCCCGATCCTGACCGATGCCCTTGCCGAACTGGCGATGGACACCATCATCCGCCCGACTTTGGCGGAAATGGTGGCACGCGGCACCCCCTATCAAGGGGTGCTCTATGCCGGGCTGATGATCGAAAACGGCATTCCCCGTCTGGTCGAATACAATGTGCGCTTTGGCGATCCTGAATGTCAGGCGCTGATGCTGCGGCTTGGGGCGCAATCGCTGGACCTGATGCATGCCTGCGCCGAAGGGCGTTTGGCCGATATGCAGGTCCATTGGGCCGATGATCATGCCATCTCGGTCGTTATGGCAAGCGCGGGCTATCCCGGGGACTATACCAAGGGCAGCGTGATCCGCGGGTTGGACGGCTTGACCGAAGACAGCCACCAGATGACCTTTCATGCTGGCACCGCGCAGGCAGACGGCCAGATCGTCGCCAATGGCGGACGCGTGCTGAACGTCACCGCCCGCGGGACGACCCTGCGCGAGGCCCGGGATCGGGCCTATCGATTGGTGGATAGCATTGACTGGCCCGAAGGCGTCTTCCGCCGCGATATTGGCTGGCGCGCCTTGGCCCCGGACACCGCGTCCAACTGACACTGTGGTCCGGTCGATAAAAATGGATTGCCGACAGACGCTGATATAAGCGTATTCGACCCTAAGAGGACCAAAATGGCAGATATATCCCCCGACTTGCCCGCAGGACTAGTCGTCGATCATATTCCCGGGTTCATCACTGGACCGGGTCAAAGCGATTGGCTGTTTCAGGGCGTCGGCATTTTTGTCGTGCTGCTAATTCTGGTGATCGGCCATTTCTATCTGCACCTGCACTCGCTTCCCGACCGGTTGGCGCACCGCGCCAACAGTACCCAGCTTCAGGTGGTCGGAATTTTGACCCTGCTGGCCCTGTTTACCCATAACAACCTGTTCTGGGTGGCGGCGCTGTTGCTGGTGACCATTCAACTTCCCGACATCGTCACCCCGCTGACGTCGATCGCACGATCGTTGGAAGCAGGACGTCGCGACCGGCAGCCCGACCTCGCCGGTCCCGCCGAGAAGGAGCACTGAGCGATGCTGGAATTCTTGCTCTGCTCCATGCTGACCCTGCTGCCCGATTATCTGTATCGCCGCTATGTGCAGGACAAGCGCATCGGCCGCGAGATCACGCTGTTTTCGATGTGGTACGAACTGCGCTGGGGCATCGTCACCTGCTTCATGCTGACGGTGACCCTGATCACGGTGATCTTCTTTTTCCATCCCAGCAGCACCAGTGTCACCGGCTATTTCCGCACCATCACCATCCTGCCAGAAACAGGTGGCCGCGTGACCGAGGTGCTGGTCACCGACAATCAGGTGGTTCAGGCTGGCGATCCGCTGTTTCGGATGGATGACAGCATTCAGCAAGCCAATGTCGAAGCCGCCCGCCGTCAGGTGACCGAAATCGACGCCGCCCAGATCGTGGCCCAATCGGAATTGGCCGCTGCCATCGGCACGCTAGAGCAAGCCACCGGCGCGGTGCGCCAAGCCCAGGAAGAACTGGACACCAAGCTTGAGCTGCAACAGCGCAACGCCAATGTCGTCACCCAGCGCGAGATTGACCGCCTTCAGATCGCCGTCGACGGGCGCGAAGGCGCCCAGCACGCCGCCCTCGCCCAGAAAGAGGCGGTCGATGCCAAAATCGAAACCCTGTTGCCAGCGCAAAAGGCCAGCGCCGAAGCTGCCCTGGCGCAAGCCGAGGTTCTTCAGTCGAAAATGGTTGTCTATGCAGGCATCACCGGCACAGTCCAGCAGCTTGCCTTGCAGCCCGGCGATTACGTCAGCCCGATCCTGCGCCCCGCGGGCATCTTGATCCCGCAGACCACGGACGACCGGCGCTTTCAGGCCGGTTTCGGGCAATTGTCGGCCCAGATCATCCATCCGGGCATGATCGGCGAAATGACCTGTGCCAGCCTGCCCTTCACCATCATTCCTATGGTGGTGACCAAAAAGCAGGGCACGATTGCCGCCGGGCAGTTTCGGCCCACCGATCAACTGATCGATGTCGCCACCCCAACCGCACCGGGAAGCGTCACGGTGACCATGATCCCGCTCTACGAAGGACAGGCCAATGCGATCCCACCGGGCAGTGCTTGCGCCGCCAATGTCTACACCAGCAATCACGACCGGTTAGAGACAGAGGACCTGCCGTTTTTGACCCGCATTTCGTTGCACGCGGTGGATACGGTCGGCATCGCCCATGCGGCACTGCTGCGGGTGCAGGCCCTGTTGATGCCCGTCAAAACTTTGGTGTTCAGTGGTGGGCACTAAGCCCACGACTGACGCCCCCCAAGACGCAGCCCACGGCATCCGACACGGCATTGGGCTGCGCCTGCTGACCACCTTTCTGATGACGGCAATGCTGGCAACGATCCACCAGATCGCCGAGGTGGTGCCATTGGGGCAGATGATCTTCTGGCGGTCGATCGTCGCACTGGGACCGATCCTGATCTATATGGCCCTGCGCCGCCAACTGCCGGCCGCCCTGAAAACCCGCCACCCGCGCCTGCATCTGACACGCGGGCTGTTCGGGGTGTTTTCGATGGCGATGTCGTTCATTTCGCTCACCTATCTGGCCGTGGCCAATGCGCAAGCGCTGGCCTATCTGGCGCCCCTGCTCAGCCTGCCGCTGGCGGCGGTCTTGGGCGGCGAGCATGTCTCGCGTCCGGTCATTCTGGCCACTGCCGCGGGCTTTGCCGGGGTCATGGTGATGCTGTGGAACCTGTTCAGCCTGCCCGGAAACGGCGCCCTGATCGGAATCGCGGCGGGCCTAACCTATGCGGTCACCATGGCCTTCGTGCGGGTGCATATCAAAGCGATGACCCGTACCGAATCCGCCGCCACAGTGGCGTTCTACTTTGCGGTGATCTCGTCGCTTGTGGGGCTGGCGACCCTGCCCTTCGGATGGGCCGAAACCCCGCCCGAGGTGCTGGTCTGGCTGGTGGCCTCGGGTCTATTGGGCGGCCTTGGCCATATCTGTTCGGTCGAATCCGTCGCCCGCGCCCCGGTCTCGACCCTTGCGCCGTTCGATTATACCGGCATGGTCTGGGCGCTGGGGTTCGACATTTTCCTGTTCGGCCACATGCCGCCCGTTGCCAGTTTGATCGGCGCGGCCCTGATCACCGGCGCCGCGCTGTGGATCGCGCTGGTCAATCCTCGCGCAACGGCGCGGCCATCCCCGGCACCATAAGGGCCGCCGATCCGCGCCCGAGAACCCGTAGCAAGCCTGCCGCCTGATGCGGCGGCAGATCCAGCGGCGTCACCCGCCACGGCTCCATCCCGACCGAGGTGCCCGACCATGCCCCCGGCGCACCGGGCAGAAAGACCACGACCACGGTATCGGTGCGATCCACTTCAAACGCAATCTGGGCATTGTCGTCGAACCGGGCCAGTACCGGCTTCAGCGTTGCCATGGCATCGGTGCCGGACGCCATGCCGCCGACCATGCTTTTGGCGATGGAATAGCCCGGGATTAGCTCGATCAGGATCGAATCCAACCGATCGACCTGCCGCCGGATGATGTGCAGCCGTGCCGCCAAGCCCGCGATCAGACACAAGGCCACGATCAGCAGAATCGACAGCCCCTCGACCAGAAAATACCCATCGACCCCTTCCTGCATGCCCAACAACTGCCCGGTCGGACCGGCAACTGCGGTGCTGAACTCATAGGCCTTGCCCAGAATGATCACGATGAACACCAGCGGGATCAGGAACAGGACACCGCCAAGCAACGTCGTTTTAATCAGTTTCATCGAGGAGCCACCTTAAAGCGCGCGGTCAGGCGCGATGGAAACGGAAGGGCGGTCATGGCTTACATCTTGCAATCCATGGCCGCAGCAAAGCTATCGGCATCGACCAGATCACCCAAACGGCGGGCGGTCAGGGCATCGTTGGCCAAAGTGACGGCCATGACACTGGTCCAATCGCCGCTGGCCACAATCATCTCCGGGCCATTGCCGCACTCTCGCAACCCGCCCGAGATTTCAGGATCGCCGATCCGGTGGTTGCTGACCCCGGCCAGCGTCGCGACCGGCCGAAAGCCCGCCGGGCTGACCCGCCAGACCCGCAGCGTTTTGGCCAAATGGGGCTTCTCGACATAGGCCAGTTCCACCGCGCCGTCGCCGTCCAAATCAGCAATCGCAGCGGGGGCGAGCCAGCGGAACCGGGTACCAATAAAGGGGGTGGCCAGTTGCAGCCCGGTCTCGCCATAAATCGCCAGCCGGGCGCCGCGTGCGCTGTCGGTTTCCACCACCACCACCTCAGGGTGGCCATCGCCATCGACATCGGCCAGACGTGGCGCGGTATCTTCGAACACCCGGCTCTCCGGCAAGATCAGCCGCAAGGTCCGGCCATCGTCAAGGGTCAGTTCCAGCGTGCCGTATTCAATAGCGTCGCCCAAAACGCCATGCGCATAGCGCGTCGTCGGATCGGCATAGCGCGCCGCAACGATCTCGGCGCTGGAGGGGCTGGCGGAAAGCAGGGTGAACAACCCCAGACTGGCCGCCAGCCGCCGCATCAGATTTGCTTTTCCGGCATGGTGACAACCAAACCGTCCAGCGCGTCGGTGACTTTCAACTGGCACGTCAGGCGCGACTGGCCCGGCTTGGGCTGAAACGCGAAATCCAGCATGTCTTCTTCCATCGGATCAATCGCCGGCAGTTTGTCGGCCCATGCGTCGGCCACATAGACATGGCAGGTCGAGCAGGCACAGGCGCCACCGCAATCGGCCTCAATTCCGGGAATATTGTTGTCCCGCGCCCCTTCCATAACGGTCAGTCCCAGCGGCACCTCAACCACATGTTCGGTTCCATTATGCTCGATATAAGTGATTTTTGGCATCGTCGGTCCTTCGTCTTCGCATCACACTGTCCTGCCCGGGGACATAGGACAAGGGGGCTGATTTTGCCATAGGACAGAAAAGACTTGCCTACACGCGCATATGTTCTATTTTTGTTCTATGCAGGTCTTTTCCCCGTCCCATGCCGCCTTGGGTCAGAGCCGGGGCTCTGACTGGCCCCGCCCGCCCTCGTGCCTGCCTGCTATCTGGCTGGACCGGCCGCCGAATATGGCCCGGGTCAGCGTCGCCGGGCTGGTTCTGGTGCGCCAGCGGCCCGGCACCGCACATGGTGTGATCTTCCTCACGTTGGAAGATGAAACCGGCGTGGTCAATGTCATCGTCTGGAAAACAGTGTTCGAACAGTTTCGCCGGGCGGTCATCGCCGGGCGGTTGTTGCGGGTCACCGGCCGATTGCAGCGCGACAACGCTGTGGCACACGTGATCGCTGAACAGATCGAGGACATCTCGCCGATGCTGGATGAATTAACCCGCCCTGCGCCAGCCAGATCGCTGCGCCCCACGGCACCACCGCCATCACGCGATAGAGATCAGCTGGCGGGTTGATCGGTGGTGCTTCTCAATCCTTAGCGTCACCAGCGCCAGCAAGATCCAGCTGCTGTGGAACAGCACCCCGGCCATGATGACATATCCGCCCGGGATCGGGCCAATCGCGGCGCGGTCCAGAAAGACCTCCCAACTGGACACCGAGGTCGGGTGGATCGCCATCTTGCCGAAATACGCCACCGCTTGCACCGCCAGAATATAGGCATAATTCTTGCGCAGCCGCCGCCCCACGGCCCGTAAATAACTGATATGAAAGCGCGGCTTGGCATAGTCATTGGCCAGAAGCGTGTTCCACTTGCCATCCATCGTGACCCCGCGACCGTTCAGCATCGGCACATAGACATCGGTTTCGATCAACCGGCAGCGCGCCCGCCAAACGTTGAAATACCGATAGCGGCGCGCCTCGAACATCAGGAACACCACCACCAGAAGCCCGACAAGGATCAACGGCAGTGGCGAGGCGTCGGGTCCGGCATAGGTCAGGGACAGGGCCAGCCCCGTGGTCACGACCGACCAGTTGGTGGTCTGATCCAACCGGGATCGCCACAAAGTGCTGCGATAGACCTCACCGCGATAAAGATGCGCCAATGCACCCAGTTCGGCCGATGTGAACTCCGTCCGGCCTGCGTCCACCAACGGCGTTTCGCCCAGCGTGTTCATCGATCCCTCCCCAGAAATCGCGCCCATATCAGACTATTGCACCGCCGGTCGGCTTTGGGAAGGGCACGCAGCCGCCGCAGGTCATCAGGGCATCAGCCGGGTGGCGCCGCGCGGAACTGCCCGGTCTTGAAACAGAACAGGGCACCCGAAGGCGCCCTGTTCCCACGTCAAATCGGATCGATCAGTCCAGCGACAGCGCCACAAACCGTGGATCGACGCCGCGCCGCACCAGCAACAGCAGAGATTTACGTCCCGCATCGCGCGCGTCCGCGATCTGGGTATTCAGATCCTCAAGCGAGTCGATCTTCTTCTGCCCCGCCTCAGCGATCACATCACCCGGACGCAGGCCTTTTTCGAACGCGTCCGAGGTTTCATCCAAAGAGGTCACCACGACGCCGGTGGCATCGGCACCGATCTGGTATTCGGCCCGCAGATCGTCGTTCAGACCGCTAACCGTGATGCCCAGAAAGCTATCCTCGATGGGTTCATTCGGCACCGCCGACGCCGGAATGGCTTCGGCCGTTTCCCGGCGACCAAGCGTCACCTGAAGCGTCTCGGTCTGGCCATCGCGGAACACCGTCACCCGCACGGCCTTACCGACCGCGGTGTTGCCAACCCGGCGCACCAGTTCGCGCGTGTCCGCAACGCTGCCGCCATCGAAGGACAGGATCACGTCGCCGGATTCGATCCCGGCAATCGCCGCCGGTCCTTCTGGCACGTCGGTCACCAAGGCCCCCGCTACCGCATCCAGCCCCAGCGCATCGGCCAGATCGGCGTTCACGTCCTGAATGCGCACGCCCAACCAGCCGCGACGGGTTTCCCCGAACTCACGCAGTTGATCGACCACATTGCCCACCACCGCCGAGGACATCGCAAAGCCAATGCCGATGGAGCCGCCATTGGGCGACAGGATGGCAGTGTTCACCCCGATAACTTGACCATCCATGTTGAACAGCGGACCGCCCGAGTTGCCCCGGTTGATCGCGGCATCGGTCTGAATGTAATCGTCATAACTGCCTTGCAAGGCGCGGCCCCGGGCCGAGACGATCCCCGCCGACACCGAAAACCCCTGCCCCAACGGATTGCCCATGGCCATGACCCAATCGCCGACGCGCATCTGATCGCTGTCGCCAAAAGTCACGAACGGCAGTGGCGCGTCGCTGTCGACTTTCAGCAGCGCAATGTCGGTGTTGGGATCGGTGCCCACCACCGTCGCTGGCAGTTCCTGCCCGTTAAAGAACTCGATCATAATCTCGTCAGCGCCTTCGATGACGTGATTATTGGTGACGATATAGCCGTCTTCCGAGACGACAAATCCCGACCCCAACGCCGCCCCACGCCGCTGGCGTTCTGGCGAGTCGCCGTTGCGATCCATGAAGTCGCGAAAGAAATCCTCAAACGGAGAGCCCTCTGGCACGGTCGGCGTGGCCGGCGCACTTGCCGTGGCCATGTTGGTCGAGGTTGTGATGTCCACAACCGCATCGCTGACCTGTTCGGCCAAATCGGCAAAGCTTTCAGGGGCGCCGCGCGCCATAACTGGCGCCGCTTGGCCCATCGCCACAGCCACGCCCAATCCAAGGGCCATCGTTGCTGCCCGCACCCGACGGAGGTTCGATATGTTTGTAATCCGCACGCCACGCTCCTCTTGTGGTTCGCTCGCATCGTCAAAGCGACGCTTGACCGGCAGTATGGCGATATCCTTTCGGAAATGCCAACCCGGCCACTGCTCGCGTTCCGTCACACTGTTGTGACACCAGGGAAAGCTCGCAGCGCGGTCTCAGGCGATTGGTCGGTCTGCCCAGCCCCGCCTGCGACCGCTCAGAAACTGAAATCGACACTGCCGCCGAACAGAGGCGTCGGGTCGTAATCGCGGGAATCGATCGTGCGGCCATTGCTGTCTTTCACCTGCAACGACCCGCCAAATGCCATCCCGGCAAAGGCGTTCACGCTGACCGCCCGTGACGGCTGCCAGCCCAGCGTTGCCACCACCGGCGTGGCCCGATCCCGCCCGATCCCGCCGGGGACCACGCCATCCTCATCCAGCCGGAACTCGACATCTTCATAGCGACCGGCGATCCCAAGGCTCAGCGCATCGCTGACCGCGTAGCTGAGGGTCAGACCCGGCCCGCGCGACGCCCCAAGCCCGCGCCCGGTTGATAAATTGACCCGATCGGTGATCGCCCAGTCGATCAGCAGGAATGGAAACAGCGTCACGTCGTCGTCCAGCGTCGATTGCATCCCAAGGCCCGGACCCAAGGTCAGACCGTCCCGAATGCGCCACGCTGCGCCAAGAATAAGCGCGCCGGTCTGACCATCGTCGAAATCCACCCCGTCCTCACCGTCAAACCGCAGCGACGGCACCACAAGGGCGGTGACTTGGTCACTCAGGCCAAAGGTGATCGGCACCGACAGGGCGTAATCGTTAATATCCCCCCAAGGGGCGATGGTATCGCTGAAGTCATAGGCACTGTGGCCAAGGCTCAAACTTACCCCAACCGACTCGCGAAAACTGGTCCCGTGGGTCACGTTAAAACTGACCACGCCGCGGGTGTTGGAAAAGCTGCCGCCACCATCCAGATCCCGTTCCAAATAGGTGGCCGCACCGGCGTTGACGCCGCGCCGCCATGGGCTGTCTGGCCCTTGTCCCTGCGCGGTGACAGCCAGCGCAGACCCCAACGTGGCCAAGACGGCCAAAATAGGTATCCGAAATGATTTGAAAGGCTCAGTCATGACCACTCATCCGCTAAGGCAATGTGAACCGGGCCGCGCGGGCCCGGGACACTCACAATCCTGACAGATAGCGCGCTAAAAAGATAAGGAAAGTCCCACCGGCAAGGGCGATGAGACCAAGAAGCCGCCGCGCCTCTAGGGGCAAGGCGGCCAGCATGCGCAAGATGTCCTCAACGCGCGAAGGGGCCAGTGCGAACACCAGCCCCTCCACAATCAGAACAATCCCTGCAGCCATGAGCAACGTGCTCATGCAGGTCTCACTGCGCCGCGCTGGCGCGCGAGGTCGGCCCGTTCAGATAGTTGAAAAATTCACTATCCGGCGTGATGACCATGGACGAGTTGGACCCTTTCAACGCCCGCTCGTAAGCGGTCAAAGAGCGATAGAATTCAAAGAACTCCTGATCTTCACCATAGGCGTCGGCATAGGCCCGGTTCCGTTGCGCGTCAGCTTCACCGCGGGTGATTTCGCTGTTTTTGTTGGCTTCAGACACCAGCTCAACCACGGTCCGGTCGGCTTGCGCCCGCACCCGTTGTGCCGCTTCGTTGCCGCGCGCGATCTCGTCCGCCGCTTCCCGTTCCCGTTCAGCCCGCATCCGGGCGAAGGTCGCGTCCAAGTTCTGCACCGGCAGATTGGTCTGCTTTAGCCGAACGTCGACCACTTCCAACCCAAGGGCTGCGGCACGGGTTTGGGCCCGTTCCTTGATCCGTGTGGCCAGTATCGACCGGTCCGCGGACAGAATGGTATTTGACGTGACACCATCCGAACCCAGAACTTCACGGATCTGCGGATTAAGAATGCCTTCCAGACGGTTGGCTGCACCGGCCAGACCATCGCCGCCGACAGCCTGACGGAAGACGACGACATCGGCGATGCGATACCGCGCGAAGGCATCAACCACCAGACGGCGGTCATCCGACGGCGTTACCTCGATCGGCACGGTGTCGATCGACAGAATGCGCGAATCGTATTTCACCACATCCTGAATGAACGGCACCTTGAAGCCAAGGCCCGGCTCTTCTTTGACGGCCTTGATCTGACCAAACTGCAAGACCAGCGCCTTTTCGCGCTCGTCTACGATAAAGATCGACGAGGCCACGACGACAACAACCGCCACGACGGCTGCGAGCAAAAGATAAAGCTTGTTCATGGCTCAGTTCCCCCGGGTTTCGGTTGAGGTGTCTGTGCCGGTCCGCAACTGGTTCAGCGGCAGATAAGGCACAACGCCTTGGCCGTTGCCATTCACGCCTTCATCCAGAATGACCTTGTCCATGCCGCCCAAAACCTTCTCCATGGTTTCGATATAGAGACGCTTGCGCGTCACCTCCGGCGCGTTGCGATACTCGTCAAGCACCGCCAAGAACCGGCTGGCATCACCTTCGGCTTCGTTGACGACCTGCGCGCGATAGCCTTCGGCCTCTTCCAGAAGCTGTGCGGATTCCCCGCGTGCACCGGCCAGAACACGGTTGGCATAGGCGTCAGCCTGACGCTCCAAGCGGTCCCGTTCCTGTTCGGCAGCCTGCACTTCACGGAACGCGTCGATCACTTCGTTCGGCGGGTCAGCCTTGTCGAGGTTCAGACGCACCACGCTGATGCCGCTCTCATAACTGTCGAGCGTCGATTGAATGTTTTCCCGAACGGTGTCCGCGATCAAGCCACGATCCCGGTTCAGGATTGGTGCCAGCGTCGACGCCGCAATGACTTCGCGCATGGCCGATTCCGACACGGCGCGAACCGTCTGGCGCGCATCGCGTAGGTTGAACAGGAACTTGGCCGGATCGTTGATGATCCAGACAACCTGAAAGTCGATGTCGACGATGTTCTCGTCCGTGGTCAACATCAGGCCGTTTTCACTGCGGGAATCGCCCCGGCCCACGCCGATATCTTCCGACCGTTCCTGAGTGACCGGCAGAACCTCATAGGACACCAGCGGCCATGGCGCAAAGTTCAGACCCGGGTTGCCGGTCTGGCTGTACTTGCCCAAGAACAATTCAACCGAGCGTTCGTCTGGCTTGACCGTGTAGAGCGAGGAAAAGACCCAGACCCCAACCATCGCGATGGCGCCAAGAATAACCATGCCACGAGTGATCTTCGGGCCATCGCCGCCCGGTCCACCGCCCTCGCCCGGGCCGCGCCGTCCGCCCATCAGGACCTTCAGCTGTTCCTGACCGCGCTTGACCAGTTCATCTATCTCGGGAATCTGCGGGCCCTCGCCACCCGGTGGGCGTCGTCCGCCTCCGCCCGTGCCGCGATTATCACCGCCATCACCACCACCTGTATTGCGGCCGCCACCGCCCCCCCAGGGACCTCCGTTGTTTCCTGCCATCTGGTCCTTTAATCCTCTTCGTCGTTCGGGTCACTCATCCTAAATGATCGTGAACCTGTCAAATTCAAGCGGTGCGTGTCGGTGTCTTCATTGTCACCAACTCTTCCGCCATGGTCGGATGCACCGCTACGGTGCGATCGAAATCTTCCTTGGTCGCGCCCATCTTCACGGCGATGCCGACCAATTGGATCATCTCTCCGGCCTGTGGGGCCACGATATGGCACCCCAGAATCTTGCGGGTGGCCTGACTGACGATCAGTTTCATCAGCACCCGGTCATCGCGACCAGCAAAGCTTTGCTGCATCGACTTGAACGAGGTGCAATAGACCTCGATCGGCTCTTGTTCGGCCGCAGCCTCTTCGCTCAGCCCGACGGTGCCCAGTTCCGGCTGGGTAAAGACGGCGCTGGCAATCAGGTCATGGTCCGGTGCCGTCGGATTGCCGTTGAACACCGTCTCGACAAAGGCCATGCCCTCGCGAATAGCAACCGGCGTCAGATTGACCCGGTCGGTCACGTCGCCCACCGCATAGATCGACGGCACCGCCGTCTGGCTATAGGCGTCAACTTTGATCTCGCCGCGACGGCCCAGCTCTACGCCAAGGTCTTCCAAGCCCAGTCCGCCTGTATTGGGCGTGCGCCCGGTGGCGAACATCACCTGATCATAGACCCGCTCTGAGCCGTCGGTGCCTTTGACCCACGTGCCCGCTTCGCCGCGGGCCTCCATCTCGACCACATTGGTACCGGTGCACAGCGCGATGCCGTTCTCTTGCATCTTTTCCGCCACCAGACCGCGCGCTTCATCATCAAAGCCGCGCAGAATCTGCGCCCCACGGTAGAATTGCGTCACCTCTACGCCCAATCCGTTCAGGATACAGGCAAATTCCGACGCAATATAGCCTCCGCCGACAATCAGGATCGATTTCGGCAAGGTTTTCAGGTGGAATATCTCGTTGCTGGTGATGGCCTGCTCGCAACCGTCCATGTCCGGCACAAACGGCCGTCCGCCGGTGGCGACCAAAATATGCTTGGCAGTGAAGACCTCGCCGCTGTCCAGACGCACCGTGTGCGGGTCATCCAATACGGCGCGTGCTGCGTACCATTTGACGCCTGAGCCGGTCAAAAGCTTCTGATAGACGCCTTCCAGACGGTCCAGCTCGGCCTCAAGTTTGCTCTTGAACGCCGGCCAGTCCAGCTCACCGTTGGTGACATCCCAGCCATAGCCGCGGGCATCGTTGAACACCTCGCGATAGCTGGAGGCGAAGACCATCAGCTTCTTGGGCACGCAGCCCCGGATCACACAGGTGCCGCCCATCCGGCTTTCTTCGGCCAGTCCAACCTTGGCCCCGGTCGCGGCAGCAACCCGAGCCGCACGCACCCCACCCGATCCGCCGCCAATCACGAAAAGATCAAAATCAAAGCTCATCTCAAAATCCTTTCGGTCACGCCTCAACGGGCAAATCGTCGGCCTCGGCCAGATCGACCTGCCCCGCCTCGTCCGGCGTCTCATCAGCAAAGCGCGTTTCGGTCCGGCCATCGGCATGGCCGATCACCACCGCGTTGCACATCCCAAGGAAAAGCCCGGTTTCCACCACGCCCGGCACCCGCATCAAGGCCTGCGACAGCTCGCAAAGATCGTCGATCCGTGCCAGATGCAGATCGATGATGTGGTTGCCCTCGTCAGAAAAGAATCGCTCCTCGCCATTCATACGGATCGAACAATCCCGGCCCCCGACAGCGGCCCCGGTCAGCACCTCGTCGATCATCCGCTGGGTGGCATCCAAGCCAAACGGGATCACCTCGACCGGCAACGGGAAGGCCCCAAGCTGCGCCACCGCCTTGCTGGGATCGGTAATCACAATCATCCGGTCCGAGGCCGCCGCGACGATCTTTTCCTGCAAATGCGCGCCGCCGCCACCTTTGATCAGGTTCAGATCGGGGTCAAATTCATCGGCACCGTCAATGGTCAGGTCCAGCCAACCGGCCTCGTCCAAGGTCACAACGGTCAGGCCAAGCTCGCGCGCTTGCCGCGCTGTCCGCGTTGAGGTCGGCACGCAGGTCAGGATCAGACCTTCACGTTCGACACGCGCCGCCAGCGCTCGCACCATCCACGCCGCCGTGGATCCGGTGCCAAGACCGATCCGCATCCCGTCTTCGACAAACGCGATGGCCCGGCTCGCAGCGGCAAACTTGCCCGCGTCTGCATCCGACAACTTGATCGCCATGGACGACTCCTCTTCATTCGGGTCAATGTATAGGCAACGCAGCCCGGCGCTGCGAGAAGAAAACCGGAATCCTCAGGATTACCGGTCGGACTGGATCGCGGGCCAGCCCGGCGCGGCCAGTACAGCGGCAATCAAAGCGGGCAGCATAGCGCGCGGCAGGATCAGCAGCATTGCTGCCGCATCAAATTCAAGCCGCACGGGTCCGGTGGCCCGGTTCGAGGTGCCAGTTTGCAGGTTTGGTGCAAACTCCAGCCCGTCAATCGGCCAGAACAAACCGGTGCTGCGCCCGCCAAGCGGCGCCATCGGAAACAGCGATACCCGCGTCTCCGGCGCCAGATCCAACGACAGCGATGGCGGCGCAAGCAGGACGATATCACTGTCATCAACCAGAATGCAGCGCCGGTCGGGGTGGCGCACCAAGGTGTTATAGGCCGCCAGCGCATGATCGCTGCGCGGCCCCAAAACCCCAAGCGCCAATATGATCGGCGCGTGCACCCGGGTCAGGCATTTTTCGAAGTCGGTACTGTCCTGTTCCGCCACCGGATATAAGACATCCCGTGGCAGCGCCGCCCGCCCCGCCTTCGAGATCGAATCCATGTCGCCGATCACCGCCTCAGGCAACGCGCCCAGCACCAACAGCCGGTCCGCCCCGCCATCCGCCGCGACAAGGCGCGGCGCCAGCGCCAGACAATCACGCAGATCGCTGCTCAGCAAATCGCCACCGCCAGCCAAGGTGACCGGCACGTCCGCGCTTAAGATCGGGGTCGGGCCGTTGCGGTGGGATAGGTCAGTCATCCGCCCCCCGCGCCGCCGGATCGACCTGTCCAATGCCCCGGAACACCGCCCGGAACGGGAAGGCCCAGATCACCCCAAGGACGATATAGACCAGCAACTCGACCAGAAACGGCAGCGGTGGCAACAAGGCCAGAACCGTGACCACCGCCACGACATATAGCGGCAGTCCCACCAGCAGAATAACCAACGACCAACGCCGTCGTGCCTTGTAGCTTAGAGACATGACCTCTCCTTTATCGCGTGCCTGATCAATCCGCGAACGGATCGGTGACCAGAATCGTATCCTCACGCTCGGGCGAGGTCGACAGCAAGGCGACCGGACACTGGATCAATTCTTCGACACGACGGACATATTTGATCGCCGCCGCCGGAAGATCGGCCCAAGACCGTGCGCCTTCGGTGCTTTCGGACCACCCCGGCATGACCTCGTAGATCGGCGTCACCCGAGCCTGCTGATCTGCAGCCGTCGGCAAATAGTCGATCTGCACGCCGTCCAGCATATAACCGGTGCAGATCTTCAGCTCTTCAAAGCCGTCCAGCACATCAAGCTTGGTCAGCGCGATGCCCGACACGCCCGAGGTCGCACAGGTCTGGCGCACCAGAACCGCATCGAACCAACCGCAGCGCCGCTTGCGCCCGGTGACGGTGCCAAACTCATGGCCGCGCTCGCCCAGACGCTGACCGTCCGCATCGTGCAATTCGGCCGGGAACGGGCCTTCGCCAACCCGGGTGGTATAGGCTTTGACGATGCCCAAGACGAAATCAATCGCCCCCGGCCCCATGCCGGTGCCGGTTGCCGCCTGACCCGCAATCACATTCGACGATGTTACGAACGGGTAGGTGCCGAAATCGATATCAAGCAGCGCGCCTTGCGCCCCCTCGAACAGGATCCGCTTTCCGGCTTTGCGCTTTTCGTTCAGCACTTTCCAAACCGGCGCCGCATAGGGCAGCACTTCTTTGGCGATCTCGCGCAGGGAGGCGATCAGCGCATCACGGTCCACCGGCTCAAGGCCGAGACCCCGGCGCAGCGCATCATGGTGCACCAGCGCCCGGTCAACCCGCGCCACCAGCGTCGCATCATCGGCCAGATCGGCCACGCGAACCGACCGGCGTCCGACTTTGTCTTCATAGGCAGGCCCGATGCCGCGACCGGTGGTGCCAATCTTGGCCACCGCGCTTTGGTCTTCACGGGCCCGATCCAATTCGCCGTGAATCGGCAGGATCAGTGGCGCGTTTTCGGCGATCATCAGGGTTTCGGGGCTGATTTCAACGCCCTGGCTGCGCAACTGCGCGATTTCCTTGACCAGATGCCACGGGTCCAGAACCACGCCATTGCCGATCACGCTCAGCTTGCCGCCGCGGACAATGCCAGAGGGCAGCAACGACAGCTTGAACACCTTGCCGTCAATGACCAGCGTATGCCCGGCATTGTGACCGCCCTGAAAGCGCGCGATCACATCGGCACGCTCGCTCAGCCAATCGACAATCTTACCTTTGCCTTCGTCGCCCCATTGAGCGCCTACCACTACCACATTGGCCATGCCCGTCTCCTGTCTTGCCACCGCGTCGCGCAGCGCCGGGGACGTGATAGCTTGCCAGACAGTGCGGCGAAACCCCCCAAACGCGAAGACCCGCAAGTCCCCGCGCTGGCAATGGCGCAGCGCGGAAACTTCCGGGTCTCAATTCGTCGGCTCAGATGGTGTTAAGCAGACTTCTTTTCCCAAGCGAATTTGCGGAACGGCTCGTCGATCGGGGTTTGAGCCAGATGGTTGGTGAAGTTGCTCATCACCTTCTGGGCAACACCCAGCACCACTTCCAGCACCTGACGCTTGGTATAACCGGCATCAAGGAAGGTCTGAACCTGCTCGTCCGAGACTTCGCCGCGCTGACGTACGACCTGAAGGGTAAAGGTGCGCAGCGCCTCAAGATGGGCGGTCGGCAGCGGCGTCTCGTCGCGCAGGGCATCGTTCAGCGATGCATCGACGCCCATGCTCAGCGCGATCCCGGTATGGGCCGGCACGCAATAATGGCACGCATGCTCGACGTTGATCGTCTGCCAGACCACGGTCGTCTCGTCAGCATCGAAGCTGCTGTTGGCAAAGGCAGTGTGGGCAACCTGATACGATTCCAGCAGACCCGGCGCTTCGGCCATTACCGCGTGCAGCCCGGGCAGACGGCCAAACGCTTTTTTCGACTTTTCGATCAGCGGCTGGCTGGCCTCAGGGGCGGTGTCGGCGGTGTGGAGGGTGAAGTCGGCCATGATATGGCTCCTTGCATTCAATTTCGGTCAGAACCGTCGTGCGGAACATGCCTCTACCTATGATGTTTGAGCGATTGCTCAAGCCCCTGATTGAGCAATCACTCAAACGTGAGGGAAATCGGCCCGAAACAGGGCGCTTTCTGCCCCACGATCCGCCTCCGTCTCTGGGAAATTCCGCAAAAGGCGTTATATTCGATCGCATAATGTTGACCCGCACCCCGCATCACGACCGCAACCAAGCGCTGGACAAGGCCATGACCCTGTTCTGGAAGCAGGGCTATGGCGCCACATCGATGAAGCATCTTGAGGCCGCGTTGGGGATGCACCCGGGCAGCATTTATGCGGCGTTCCAAAGCAAAGAGATGCTGTTCTGTCTCTCGTTGCAACGCTACTTCGCCCAACTGGGTTCCGCACGGGCCGCGATCAGTGACACCGCCGCCAGCCCGCTAGACGGTCTCGCCCGGTTCCTACGCGAAGCCCACCCGGTGATGTGCGACGACGCGCCCATTCCGGCCTGTATGCTGGCACGCACCTCATTGGAAATCGGCGGCACCCCCGGCCCGATCACCGAGACCTTGGCCGAGATTCTGCGCCAAAACGAAGCCAGCATCGCCCAAAGCTTTGCCGAGGCCCAAGCCATAGGCCAACTGCGGGCCGATGCCGATCCGCAGGCGTTGGCGCGCCGGTTGCAAGTGCGCTTGATGGGGCTCAGCGCCTATGGCCAGATCCCCAGCCACCGCGCCGCAACCTTGGCCATGGGCGAAGACCTCGCGCAGGAAATCGAAGCCATGGCCGAGCCGGGCTGGCACACGCCGCGATCCTAATCTGGCATCCAGACCGGTCTGGACAGCGCCGCCAATGTCAGGCACCAAACCCGGGCCCCATTCCGCGCCGGAGACCCCCTTTGGACATTTTTATTCGCTGCCTGTTCGCCTTCGCGCTGGTTGCAGCCACCGCCAATCCGACCAATTTCAGCTTCATGAGCTGGGCCATGGACAATTACCAAACCCAAATGCCCATCGTGGCCCTAATGGGCCTGTTGCTGTTCTCCGGCTGGATTATTTTCGTCCGGGCCAGCGTGCGGGCGCTTGGCGTGTTCGGCATGTGCCTTGTCGGCGCGATCTTCGCCGCCCTTGTCTGGGTGCTGTTCGATCAAGACTGGCTCAGCACCACCAACCGCGCCGCCACCGAATGGCTGGCCATCGTTGGCCTGTCGGTCGTGCTGGGCACCGGCCTCAGCTGGAGCCTGATCCGCCGTCGCATGTCCGGCCAAATCGACGTGGATGACGTGGATAACCGCTAAGGCGCATGCCGCCGCCCCCCCTTCCGTGACCTGAAAGGCCCCTGCCATGACCCTGAATCTCGACCTTCTGAAACGGCTTTGCGAAACGGCGGGCGTCCCCGGACAAGAAGACCGCGTCCGCGACCTGATCCGCAGCGAAATCGACGGCCTGTTTGACCATGTCGAAACCGACGCCATGGGCTCGTTGCTGTGCCGCCGCGACGGCACCGACGACGCCCCAACCAAGATCATGTTGCTCTGCCACATGGACGAGATTGGCTTTCTGGTCAGCCACATCACCGAAAAGGGCTTTTGCTATCTGCAACCGGTGGGCGGCTTTGACCCGCGCAATCTGTTTTCCCGCCGGGTTCGGGTCTGCACAGAGGGCGGCGACCTGCCCGGCGTGATGAACCCCGGCGGCCGCCCCGTCCATATCGCCTCGCCCGAGGACCGCAAAAAAGTTCCCGAAGTCAGTGAGTTCTTCGTCGATCTCGGCCTCGGCAAAGACACCGCCAACAAGGTCAATGTCGGTGACATGGTGGTGATGGAGGAACCCTTCGTCGAAATGGGCGACAAGGTGGTATCCAAGGCCCTCGACAACCGCGTCGCCTGCTGGCTGGGGATTGAGGCCATCCGCGCCTTGGGCGACCAACGCGGCGCCGCCGAAATTCACGTCGCCTTCACCTGTCAGGAAGAAGTCGGCCTGCGCGGCGCCCGCACCGCCGCCTTTGCCATCCAGCCCGATATCGGCATCGGCATCGACACCACCTTGGCCTGCGACACCCCCGGCGTGCCGGAACAGGACGCCACCACCATCCAAGGCAAGGGTTTCGGCCTGCATGTGCGCGACAGCTCGTTCATTGCCGACCGCGCTCTGGTGGCAGAATTCGCCGCGCTAGCCGAAGCCGAAAGCATCCCCTATCAGCGCACCATGCTGCGCGCAGGCGGCCAAGACGGCGCTGCGGCGCAACAATCGGCTGCCGGGGCCCGCGCCATCGGCATCGTGGTTGGCACCCGCTATATCCACACGGTCACGGAAATGGTCGACATCGCGGATCTGACAGCCGCGCGCGACATCCTGATCGCCTATCTCAAATCGGTGTCGTAACCCACCTACCCCCCCTGATGCGCGCGATGCGGCCCCTGCCCACCCGGCCCAAATGGCTCGGAATTGGCCCAAGGTCAGCCTGTCGCGCGGGTCGGGGGTTGCAGGCAGGCGCTACAGCCTTTAGGTGACACCATCGAATAACACCAAGGTCCGCCCGATGGAAAACATCATCCTCATCGTCCACCTGATTCTGGCTCTGTGCCTGATTGGGGTCGTGCTGTTGCAGCGCTCCGAAGGGGGTGGTCTTGGCATGGGGAGTGGCGGTGGTGGTGGTGCCATGAGCGGACGCAGTGCAGCGACCGCCCTTGGGAAGCTGACATGGATGTTCGCAATTGCCTTTATCGGCACGTCGGTCGCCCTGACCATCGTGGCGGCACGGAATTCGGCGGACAGCTCTATCCTTGACCGGTTCGGCGGCGCGGCCCCTTCGATTCCCGCACCGACAACACCGAACCAACCGCTGGGCACGGACCTGTTGCCTCCCACTACGGGTAACGCCCCCTTGGCGCCCCCGCGTGCGGACTGATCCCTACAACCTATAGTTTCTTCTCGACGCTGTTCACAGGATGTTGCGGGAAACCGCCGAATCTTGTATGGCCATAGTCCCGTGAGACTGCGTTTCCGGGCCCGGCCCGACGCGGCCTGACCCATGCTGTCACGGAAAGGCACCCAGACATGACCCGTTATATTTTCATCACCGGCGGCGTGGTGTCTTCGCTTGGAAAAGGCTTGGCATCGGCGGCACTTGGCGCGCTGCTTCAGGCCCGCGGCTTTACCGTCCGCCTGCGCAAGCTCGACCCCTATCTCAACGTCGATCCCGGCACGATGTCGCCCTTCGAACATGGCGAGGTCTTTGTCACGGACGACGGCGCCGAGACCGATCTGGACCTTGGCCACTACGAACGCTTCACCGGCGTGTCAGCCCGGCGCACTGACTCCGTCTCGTCTGGCCGGATCTATTCCACAGTGCTGGAAAAGGAACGTCGCGGCGATTACTTGGGCAAAACCATTCAGGTGATCCCCCACGTCACCAACGAAATCAAAGATTTCATCAATATCGGTGATGGCGAGGTTGATTTCTGCCTCTGCGAAATCGGCGGCACCGTCGGCGACATTGAAGGCCTGCCCTTCTTCGAAGCGATCCGCCAGTTTTCCCAAGACAAGCCGCGCGGTCAATGTATCTTCATGCACCTGACCCTGCTGCCTTATCTGGCCGCCAGCGGCGAGTTGAAGACCAAGCCGACCCAACACTCGGTCAAGGAATTGCGCGCCATCGGCATCGCCCCCGATGTCCTCGTCTGCCGTTCGGAACACCCGATTCCCGACCGCGAGCGCGAGAAGATCGGCCTGTTCTGCAATGTCCGCAAAGAAGCCGTCATCGCCGCCTACGACCTGAAGTCGATCTATGAGGCTCCGCTGGCCTATCACCGCGAAGGTCTCGATCAGGCCGTGCTGGACGCGTTTGGCATCTCGCCCGCCCCACGCCCGAACCTGTCGCGCTGGGACGATGTCATGGACCGCCTGACCCATGCCGAGGGCGAAGTTCGCGTCGGCATCGTCGGCAAGTACACCCAGCTGGAAGACGCCTATAAATCCATCGTCGAGGCCCTGACCCATGGTGGCATGGCCCACCGTGTCCGGGTTCGCGCCGAATGGATCGACGCCGAGATCTTCGGCCGTGAAGACGCCTCGCCCATGCTGGAAGGCCTGCATGCCATTCTCGTGCCCGGCGGCTTCGGCGAACGGGGCACCGAAGGCATGATCAAGGCGGCGCAATACGCCCGCGAACACCAGATCCCCTATCTTGGCATCTGCCTTGGGATGCAGATGGCAGTGATCGAAGCCGCCCGCAACCTTGCCAGCCTGCCCGATGCCGGCTCGGAAGAGTTCGACCACGAATCGTCCGGCGAGCGGCGCTTTACCCCGGTCGTCTACCACCTCAAGCAGTGGGTGCAGGGCAACCACACCGTGGCGCGCAAGGTCGGCGACAACAAGGGCGGCACCATGCGTCTTGGGGCCTACACCGCCAAACTGACCCCCGGCTCCAAGGTCTCGGACATCTACAACGCCACCTCGATCGAGGAACGGCACCGTCATCGGTATGAGGTCGACATGACCTATCGGGACGCTTTGGAAGATCACGGCATGATCTTCTCGGGCCTGTCGCCCGACGCAAAATTGCCCGAGATCATCGAAGTGAAGGACCACCCGTGGTTCATCGGCGTGCAGTTCCACCCAGAACTGAAATCCAAGCCCTTCGCCCCGCATCCCTTGTTCGCCGACTTCGTGCGGGCCGCCAAGGATGTGTCGCGACTGGTCTGACGGCGCACTAAAATATACCAGATCCGACGCGGGTGCCCTGAACGGCACCCGCGTTTTTTTATGCGCCGCGATTGGCTGCGCCCAGATCTTGGCGCGGCCTCCACGTAGGCGAAGCGCGCAAAACCACTGTCATCCTGACCCAGAATCGACAAAGGGCCGCCGCGAACACCGTCGCGACGACCCTTTCAATTCCGATAATGCACCGTGATCACGGTCCGACAAAAGTCCGATGAAAGTCCGACGTTATTCCGAACCGCAATTTCGCGCTTATGCCGCCCCTCCGGGCAGGCCGCCGGTCAAGACATACCGCAGGATCGCAGTCACCTGTTCAGGCGTCTCAGCCACTGCCAGCGCCGCCGCATCGACCTCTTTCAGGGCATGCTGGTGCGCCGCGCCATGCAGCACGATCAGCGCCTTTCCAAGCGCCGCCGCATAGCCGGCATCAAACGCGGCGTTCCATTGTTTGTACTGGTCGCCAAAGCGCACAACCACAACATCCGCGTCCTCGATCCCCTTGCGGGTGCGGATCGCATTCAGCTTTGCGCCCTTGTGATCATGCCAGTACTTGCTTGATTCCGCGCCCAAAATCGCCACGCCGCAATCATCGCTTGCGGCGTGATCGGTCACAGGACCATCAAAGGACACGTCCAAATCGGCGCTGCCTGCCACGATCTGTTCGCGCCAGTCCGTGTGTATTTCGCCCGACAGATAAACCTTCAATGTCATGCTATATCCTCCCGATTGTGTCGCTTCAGGCGCGCAGGCTTCCGCCCGTCGCGGCCATCACCTTCTGCACGATTTTGCTGCTGACCGCTTCGATCTCGGCTTCGGTCAGGGTCTTGTCACGCGGCTGCAACCGCACTGAAATCGCCAAAGATTTCTTGCCCTCGCCCATCTGCGCCTCAGCCTTAGCGCCAGAAAATTCGTCAAAAACAACGACATCTGCGATCAGAACTTTGTCAACGCCCTGTGCCGCCTGAATCAAGGTCGCCGCTTCGACTTGGGCGTCGACCACGAATGCAAAGTCCCGCTCCACGGCCTGCAAACTGCTCAAGCTTAGCGCCGGACGGGTGGTTTGACGGGATTTTGGCTGCGGAATCCGCTCCAGATGCACCACGAAAGCCACGACCGGGCCTTTGACCCCCATCGCCTCGACAACTTTGGGATGCAGCTCACCAAATCCGGCCAGAGCCAACTTCGGCCCAAGGCAGAACCGGGCGGACCGGCCTGGGTGCCACCACGCATTCATCTTCCGCAGCGCTTTGGCCGAGGACGGCGCACCAGCCGCCGCCAGCACCGCTTCGGCATCCGCCTTGGCGTCATACAGATCCACCGGCCTGCGACCACCATGGACGTTGCGTGGCCCGGTCTGGCCCACCAAAATCCCAGCAATCTGAAGCTCTTGCTCGCCAGGCTCACCACCCTCAAAGGCAGGGCCGACCTCGAACAGGGCCATGTCGGTGATCCCCCGCGCCTGATTGCGGGCCGCTGCGGCCAGAAGCCCCGGCAACAACGCCGGACGCATATGGCTCATCTCACTGGAGATCGGATTGGCCAACCGTGTGGCCTCGGTCCCGCCGCCGAACAATGCCGCCGAGGTCTGATCAATAAAACTGTAGGTGACGCATTCGTTGTAGCCCAGCGACGCCGCTGTCCGCCGCGCCAGCCCTTCGCGGACCTGCACCGGCGTCAGGATCGGACGTGGCACCCCAGCGGACATCCGCGCCAACGGACGGCCTTCCAGACCTGTGAGAGAGGCAATCCGCGCCACCTCTTCGACCAGATCAGCCTCGCCCAGCACGTCAGGCCGCCAGCTTGGAACCGCGACCTGATCCCCGTCCACAACAAAGCCCAAAGCCGCCAGCGTGGCCACCTGCGTTTCGGCCGGAATCTCCATGCCAACAAGGCTTTGAACCCGGTCGGTGTTCAGCGGATAGCTGCGCGATGTGTCAGGAACAGAGCCGGCTACGACCACCTCAGAGGGCGATCCACCTGCGATGTCCAAAATCATTTTGGTGGCCGCTTCCAGCCCATGTGGGGTCCATGCCGGGTCGATGCCGCGTTCAAACCGATAGCGCGCGTCCGAGTTGATCCGCAACTTGCGGCCGGTCATCGCGGTCTGGACCGGCGCAAAATAGGCCGCCTCGACGAACACATTGACGGTGTCTTCGGTGACGCCCGTGTGCAGGCCGCCCATCACGCCGCCGATGCTTTCGATGCCATCGTCGTCGGAAATCACGGTCATGCCCGGTTCGAACGTATAAGTCTTTTCGTCCAGCCCGACTAATGTCTCACCGCCGACGGAGCGATGCACCCGCAGCCCGCCCCGGACCTTGTCGGCATCAAACACATGCAGTGGCCGGTTGCGGTCGAAGGTGAAGAAGTTGGTGACATCGACCAGAAAGCTGATCGGACGCAAGCCAATCGCGCGCAGGCGTTGCTGCAGCCATTCCGGCGAGGGGCCGTTTTTGACACCGCGGATCAGGCGGCCGTAAAAGACCGGGCACTGTTCAAGCGTGTCGTCGTCAATCTGCACCGACACCGGACAGGGAAACGCGCCCGGCACCACAACATCCGGTGCGGGCTTTAGTGTGCCCAGCCCCCGCGCAGCCAGATCGCGGGCAATCCCGCGCACACCTAACGCATCGGGCCGGTTTGGCGTGATCGCAATTTCGATAACCGGATCGACCCGAACCGGATCATTGATCGCCAGCCAGTTGGCAAAGCTATCGCCGACAGCCCCCGAGGCCAATTCAATGATGCCGTCATGTTCTTCGCTAAGTTCTAACTCGCGCTCAGAGGCCATCATCCCGAAGCTTTCGATGCCCCGGATTTTGCCGACCGAAATGGTGATATCCAGCCCCGGAATATAGGTTCCCGGCTTGGCGACCACGACGGTGATCCCGGCCCGCGCATTGGGCGCACCACAGATGATCTGCTGGACCCCGTCGCCGGTTTCGACCATGCAGACCTGCAAGCGGTCGGCCTCGGGGTGCTTTTCGGCGGATTGGACATAGCCAAGCGTAAACGCCGACAGCGCCGCCGCCGGGTTTTCGACCCCCTCGACCTCCAACCCCAGATCAGTCAGGGCCTCGGTGATGTCCTCGACGCTGGCGTCGGTTTCGAGGTGCTCTTTCAGCCAAGAGAGGGTGAATTTCATCGATTTCTATCCATCCGTGTCCGCTGTTCGGACGTTTCGGGCGTGGTCTGGCCGCTTCTGCCCGGCCCAGCCCCTGTCATCTTCACACTCGGCCTCGAATTCCGAGACCCGCCAGCAACCCGCCATGCCATAGGCACGCAGCGCCTGACTTTAGTGGGGCGTCATCCCCGAAAAATGCACCACCGCAATGGTCGCCACGGTCACGAGTACCGGCAAAACTATGGCCGGGAGCATCATCTTGCCCCAAGCCGGTGCCTGCACAGACGGGGCCATCGCGGCATCGCGCAGCGCGGTAATTTCGTTACGGATCTCGGTCATCGCAGTGTTCTGATCGGCCCGAAGCGCGTCGTTATCCCGGCGCAATTTTTCATAACCGGCCAGTAGCCGTTCGTGATCTTCGCGAAAGACCTGTTCCAGATTGGCGCGCAGGACGGCATAGCCGCGATATTCAAGTTTTAGATCCGCAATCCGGTTCATATAGACCGTGCCAGACACCAGCCGGCGGCGCTGCATTTCTTCAAGTTGGGTGAACAACGCCTCCCAACTTGCCGAGACGTCAGCATCGCTGCCATGCGGCATGCCAAAAGCTTCTGGAGCCGCCTCCCAGGTCATAGCAAAGGCGTGGTCGTCCTGCTCCGGATCGTTCTCACGCTCTGCCAAGCGGTTTAGAATGCGCTTTTCAAGGTCACTGTCATAGTTCAACGGCTTAGCCCTCTGTGCAATGTCGGCACATCCAGCGCAGAGAAACCGAAATGACGCAACCAGCGCAGATCGCTATCGAAGAACGCCCGCAGGTCCGGCGCGCCATATTTCAGCATCGCCAGACGATCGATGCCGATCCCAAAGGCGAAACCCTGCCATTCCTCTGGATCGACCCCGGCCGAACGCAGCACATGCGGGTGCACCATGCCCGAGCCCAGAACCTCTAGCCAGCCGTCGCCCTCGCCGATGCGCAACTGCCCATCGACCCAAGAACACTGAATGTCGACCTCAGCGGACGGCTCAGTGAAAGGGAAGTGACTGGCGCGGAACCGGGTCTTGATGCCGTCGACTTCGAAGAACGCGGCAAAAAACTGTTCCAAAACCCATTTCAAATTGGCCATGGAAACGTCTTTGCCGATCGCCAGACCTTCGATCTGATGGAACATCGGGGTGTGGGTCTGGTCGTAATCGGCGCGATACACCCGTCCCGGCGCAATCACGCGGATCGGCGCGCCATTGGCTTGCATCGACCGGATTTGCACCGGGCTGGTATGGGTCCGCAGCACATGTGGTGGCCGCTCGTCGCCCTCAGCCCGCTGAAGATAGAATGTGTCCATCTCTTGCCGTGCCGGATGGTGGCCGGGGATGTTCAACGCGTCGAAATTATAGAAATCGGTCTCAATCTGCGGCCCTTCGGCCACGACAAAGCCCATATCAGCGAAGATCGCGGTGACCTCTTCGGTCACTTGGCTGACCAGATGTATCGTTCCGGGTGCCCGAACGGCACTGCGCCCCGGCAACGTCACGTCCAGCCATTCACTGGCCAAACGCTCTTCCAGCGCTGCATCGGCCAGTGCGGCTTTGCGGGCCGCCAGTGCCGAGGTGATCTCGTCCTTCAGCGCATTGAGTTTCGGCCCTTCGACCAAGCGCTGCTCTGGGTCCATCTTCCCCAGACCGCGCATCATCAGGGCGACCTCGCCCTTCTTGCCGATCGCCTGCAGGCGCAGCGCCTCTAGCGCAGCTTCGTCCGCCGCTGCTGCAATCGCCATCAGATATTTATTCCGAAGATCGTCCATCGGGGCCCCCGCGCTTACTTGCTGATCTGCTACCCACAGCCGGGATCGAATGCAACCCGGCGTAAGGCGGAATTGCCCGCAGCCAAGGCCCCAAGCCCCCCAGTCGCCCTATCCGCCCCACCCGGCGCCCTGCATCTCGCGCAGGCGGCTTGCCGTGCGCTCAAACTCGAACGATCCCGTTCCCAGCGTGTACAAATCCTCCGGCAGCGCCGCTGCGGACATCACCAGACGCACCTTGGCTTCATAGAGTGCGTCTACCAGCGTCACGAACCGCTTGGCTTGATTGAAATTACCCTCAGCCAGTTGCGGAACATCCTCAAGGATCAGCACCCGCACCGCATCGGCCACCGCCAAATAATCCGCCGGCCCCAAGGGCTGGCCGCACAAATCCCAGAAACTGACCCGGGCGACGCCATTGTGGAACCGTGGCAGATCCACCATCCGTCCCTTCACCCGCAGGTGCAGGCCTTTTACGGGATCGTTCGCGCCCAGTTGCGTCAGGTCGGCCCAGATCGCATCCAGCGCTGCGCGGGCCTCGGCATCGGCGGGCGTAAAGTAAACCGCCGCCCCGGCCATCCGCCCTTGCCGGTAATCCGTTTCGCCCTGAATTTCCCAGACCCGCAATCGGGCCTTAATTTCATTGATAAACGGCACAAACAGCGCCCGGTTCAAACCATCCTTATAAAGGTCTTCCGGCGGCCTGTTTGATGTGGTCACCACCACCACGCCCGCCGCAAACAGCCGCTCGAAAAGTCGCCCAACGATCATCGCATCGGTGATATCGGTGATTTGCATCTCGTCAAACGCCAGCAGCCGCACTTCGGCCGCAATGGCATCGGCCACCGGCACTATCGCATCGTCAACGCCGCGCTTGCGGGCCTCATGCAACCCGGATTGAATCTCTTGCATGAACGCATGGAAATGCACCCGGCGCTTGGGCACTGGCACTGCCGCCACGAACAAATCCATCAGCATGGATTTCCCGGTACCGACCCCGCCCCATAAGTAGAGGCCCTGCACTGGCTCTGGCGGCTTTCTGCGGCCGAAAAAACCCGGCTTCGGCACGGGCCGGGCCAAGTCAACACAGATTCGCTCCAGCTCTGGCAGGACCGCTTCCTGCGCTGGATCGGGACGGATGGCGCCTTCGGCGACGCGGGCGGCGTAGATGTCTTTAAGTTCGGCCATGGATGCTGCTTAGCGCGGACGCGCGTCTGCCGAAACAGGCCGCTTTGCCGCGCATACCCTGCCCCGATAGCGCGCGGTCATCGGTGCGCCACAGGCGGCCCTGCCGGATCAGGTTCAGCCCCGAACCAGACCATATAGACCGCCGGACCGGCATCGGTTTTGGGCACGATGCCGACACCCACCGCCTTCCAGTCAAACCGCGCCCAGATGCCCCGATTCAGGATCACCGGCGCGTGACTGGCCGATGTCATCCAGCTGTCGACTGCCGCATCACCAGTGGCATAGCCCCATGCCAGAATTTCGTAGCCGTTGCCGCAATAGGCGGTGCCCAAACGGCGCGGCGCCTGCCACATCGCTTCGGGGAAATCGTGATTGGTCGGATAGGGCGCATCGCTCCAGCTGTGGTAACTGGTGCCGGGGCGAAACTGTTGCGGCCCGCCCAGAAAATTCCGCGACATGTCAGTGGCATGGCGCGCCGCCACCAAAGACAAGCTTTTCGACAACGGAATGCGAGGCAGACCGCGGGCCGCCCGTTCGGCCATGATCCGGTCATAGACTGCGCGTTCTTCGGCATCCAAACCGTCACTGGGCGCTGATTTGCGAAAATCAACCGCCAACTCGCCGGTGATCGGCTGCGCCTTACCAATCAACGGCGCGCTGCAACTGTTGCCGCCTGCTTTGGGTGATACCGACGCGCCACATCCTGCCAGCGCCAAACCCAAAATAAGGGCCAGCCCCATCTGCCAGCGCCGACTGAAAATCCCACAAACCAAGCGCACCTGCCTCTGCCGCGCCACTGACCTATTCCACACCATGCGTCCTCACAAATATTCCCGCTCTTGGCCGCTGACCCGCTGCCAGAACCGCGGTCAAGATTGCACGAAAGCCTTTCGAATAAACCCCCGACAGTTCCGCCCGTGATCCTGATCATCACAAACCTTTGTTTGACCTATCCCGTCCGGATCCCCTAGGTCGAATCGAGGAGCGTACCATGCCACAAACCCGCCTTTTGACACCGGTCCTGCTAGCCGGATCGATGATCTTGTTGATCTGCTTCTCGATTAGATCGTCGTTTGGGATCTTCCAAATTCCCATTGCCTCGGAATTCGGCTGGGCCCGGGCCGAGTTTTCCATGGCAATCGCCATTCAGAATCTCGCATGGGGGATAGGCCAGCCGATCTTCAGCGCCATCGCGGAACGGTTCACCGATCGAAAAGCCATCATCATCGGCGCATTGACCTATGCCGCAGGTCTGATCCTGTCCAGTTTCGCTGTCACCCCGGGCGGGCATCAGGCCTACGAAGTTCTGGTGGGCTTCGGCATTGCTGGCACCGGATTCGGGGTCATTCTGGCTGTGGTTGGACGCGCCGCATCGGATGAGAACCGGTCGATGTCTCTGGCCATTGCCACCGCAGCCGGATCAGCCGGGCAGGTCTTTGGCCCGCCCATTGCCGAAGTGTTGCTCAACATCATGCCGTGGCAATCGGTATTTCTGGCCTTCGCCGGTGCCATCCTTGCCGCGTTGCTGTTTCTGCCTATGCTTCGGACCACAATGGCCCCGCGTTCGGCGTTGGATGCGCCGATGAGCACCATCCTGAAACAGGCCTTCAGCGACCCGTCCTATAGCCTGATCTTCTTGGGGTTTTTCTCTTGCGGCTATCAGCTTGGGTTTATGACAGCGCATTTCCCGGCATTTGTGACAGAGCTTTGCGGCCCGATCGCGTCAGGTGGGTTGCTACCCTCGCTCGGGATTACCAGCACATCCATTTTGGGCGCAGTTGCGTTTTCCCTGATCGGCCTTGCCAATATCGTCGGCACCCTAACCGCGGGCTGGCTGGGCAAACGCCTGCCGAAAAAATACCTTCTGGCCGGGATTTACACCGGGCGCACGCTGATTTCGGCATGGTTTATTCTGACCCCGATCACCCCGACAACAGTGCTGATCTTTTCTGCCTTGATGGGCGCCCTCTGGCTCGCGTCGGTGCCGCTAACCTCGGGGCTTGTGGCGCACATCTATGGCCTGCGCTACATGGGGACCCTTTATGGCATCGTCTTTTTCAGCCACCAGCTTGGATCCTTCCTTGGGGTTTGGCTCGGCGGGCGGCTCTATGATTTGACCGGGGGCTATACTTTGGTCTGGTGGGTGGGCATTGGCGTCGGGGCCCTGTCGGCAATCTTGCATCTGCCAATCCGCGAGGTTCCGCTGAACGCCCGCCTCGCCACGACCTGATCCCGGATCAGAACGAGATACCGGCGCCAAATGTTAGCGCCGTAAATCCATTATCACCGGACACGACACGAAACATGACCCGCGTGCGCGAGGGCGCATATCGGGCCAGATGCCCAGTTTCGAATTCCAGCCCGACCCCAACCCGCGCCAGCCATGGAATATCCAAAACTTCGCCCTGATCGCCCGTATATGCGGCATAGCTGGCCTCATAAACGCTGCGGACCGGACCGCCGAACTGGGACCAGCCGCGGATTGGGCGGCGCAGCCGCGCCACACCGGCAGTGGTCGCCACATTGGCGCTGACATCCACATCGGAAAAATCACCGAGCGGCACCAGCCGCATGGCAGTAGTCCGCAGGATCAGATCGATCTCTTTGTCGACGGCCCGGTACTTGTAATCCAGCGTCAGCGCGCCGCCATAGCCGCCTGCATACATGCCGTCACCGGCAATATAATCCGTGACGTCTTCATTGTCGTCGGACACGTCCGCGCTGCTGGTGATCCGGCCAAGGGCAACATCCAGCGTGGGACGAAGGACAAGCCCCTCCAACAAGGGGAATTCCCAGCCCACACCAAGGGTTGAGGAAAAGCTGGTCCAGCGCACATCAGCAGAGTCATCGCTTGCGCCATCGACCGAACTGTATTCCGGGGCGTAGTTCTGAAACGCGACATAGCCTTCAAAATAGAGCGGTCGGTCGGACTGAAGTCTGCGGCCACCGCCCAGTTGGCCATTCCGAAACCGGATGTCAGATTTTCGGGTCGATTCCACCGACAACAGCGATGAATAGGGATTAGGAACAACAGCAAAGCCCAACGCGGCCAATGCAGCCGTGACCTGCCCGTTTTCAGAGCTGAAATCGATATCGAGATCCCGCGCCATGGCGGACGGCGCCTGTCCGACCAATAGCGCAACAGGCACCAGAACGACCCTGCAGTGTGTGGAAATTGCTCGACGCGCCCAATTCATCCACCGATGTGTCATTGGCTCATGTCCCAAACCGCGCCCACCGACATCCGGCGGGTGGTCCATCTTCACGGCCACCCGACTACGAGTCAACAAGTGCGCCGAAAGCGCCAAAAATCCGATAAGCAGCGTGTCTTTTCAGCCCGTAACACCCACCGAACCACAGCGATCGCAGATCAATGGGGCGCACACTGGCGCCCCGTTTCCACATTCATTCTAATCTTGCGGTCTGAAATCAGGCCGCAATCTTCCGGCGCAGTCTCAGCCCGGAAATCGCCGCTAGGCCCCCAAGAAGCAGCGGCAAGGCCGCAGGAAGCGGAACGGTGGGAACAGGCGCAGGCAGCGGTTTCGCGGTCGGGACGATCCCTGCAAATGGCTGACTGTGCAACTCGCCGTTAGACAGGTTGATTGATTTGGCAATGACAGACCCTTCGGTTGAGCCAGAGAAGCCGGACATATGGGCCAGTGGGGCAAGAACTGATCCGACGATCTTGGTGTTGACCGCAATTGTCGTCGCCTCATAGAAATTCCATAGGATGTTGGGCGCGCCGGCGAACCCGCCCAAAACATTACCTGCGACCGTGACCGAGACCCCAGACACATTGATCAACATAGTGGTGGCCGCACCGGGTGTTAGGGTAAGGCCACCCCCGCTCAGTGCCGCCGCAGTTGTGTTGAACACGAACAAGCCGGAAGAATCCGGGGTGCCCGCGACAAATTTCTTGTTGTTGTGATCAGACAGGTTCGGGGCCACACCGGACAACGTACTGAGATAATTGGCCTCATCGATGAACGTCGCAAAATCAATGCTTGGAAAGCGCGCATCAAACGCCGGGTCAGTTGCGGACTGATTTTCAAGCTTGGTGCCGCCGTTGAAATGCTTCCCCGCAGCCTGTGTACCACCGATATGTGCTTCGCCGTTGCCATTCATGTTGACGTTCGAATTGACCGCCCCACGCACGGTGATGTCGTTCCCATTCAAGACATTGATCGTCCCGATACTGGACTGGCCGTTAACGACCAACGCATCATAGGAACTGGACACGGGCGGTGTGATCCCGACTTGCAGGGTCGACCCGGTCAAGTCACCACCGACATACAGCCGGCCTTCGACTTCCTGATTGGAGTTAAAATTAGATTCGGTGACGCCGTTGAACTGCATCAACGCGTGCTGGACCGACATCGAGGCTGCTGAAACGGCTCCTGCCGACACGGCGATTATCGCCGCCGATGTAAATATTTGGCAGGCACGCTGAACAGGAATAAAAGTCATGGTCGCTCTCCGCAGAGTCTGAGAAATGGATGCATTTATGCCATTTCAATAGAGTTCTCCGGCTCACGAAGTCGAGGGGGTCTTGGACCCATATTTAGGATTATAGTTAACGACACCAATCACTTACGAGAACCAATAGCCACCTCAGAAATAGCAACGGGCCCTCCCCATGTATTGCCATGAGAAGGGCCCGTTCCTCTGACGCGGAGCCACGTCAGACAAACAAGTTTTGTGATCTGACGCGGTTATGCCTCTTCGGAGGATTTTGCCCAGAGGTTAATCTCTTCGTCCGTGGCCAAGGTGTCGATTTCAGCCAGTTCGGCGGCGGTAAATTCAAGATTTTCAACGGCACCGGCACAGTCGACCACCTGTTCGGGCTTCGACGCACCGATCAGTGCCGTGGTGATCCCGCCATCGCGCAGCACCCAAGCAAGCGCCATCTGAGCAAGGGTTTGCCCCCTCGATTCGGCGATGGCATTCAGGCCGCGAATTTTGTCGATCGCCGCGTCGGACAGAAAGTCACGCTTCAGGGATTTGCCCTGCGTGGCGCGGCTACCTTCGGGAACACCCTTCAGATATTTGGTCGTCAGCATCCCTTGGGCCAAAGGCGTGAAGGCGATCGACCCGACGCCGAGTTCGGTCAGGGTGTCCTTCAACCCATCCCGCTCGACCCAACGGTTCAACATGTTATAGGACGGCTGGTGGATCACGCAGGGCGTGCCCAGGTCCTTCAGGATCGCCACGGCTTCGCGGGTGCGATCTGAGTTATAGGATGAAATCCCGACATAAAGCGCCCGACCCGACCGCACGATGTGATCCAGCGCACCCATGGTTTCTTCCAACGGGGTGTTCGGATCAAAGCGATGCGAATAGAAGATATCGACATAGTCCACGCCCATCCGCTTGAGCGATTGGTCACAAGACGCGATCAGGTACTTCCGGCTTCCCATTTCGCCATAGGGCCCCGGCCACATCCGATAGCCGGCCTTGGACGAAATGATCAGTTCGTCCCGATAGCCCGCAAAATCGGTCTTCAGAATTTCGCCGAAAGCTTCTTCGGCGCTGCCTGCAGGCGGACCATAATTATTGGCCAGATCGAAATGCGTGATGCCGTGATCAAAGGCGGTCCGACAGATCGACTGCTTCAATTCATGCGGGCGGTCGTGCCCGAAGTTATGCCACAATCCCAAAGAGATCGCGGGAAGCTTCAATCCAGATTTGCCGCAATGGCGATACACCATTTTCTCATAGCGGTCAGAGGCGGGCGAGTAGGACATCGACATTTTCTCCTGCAAATTGGCAAGGCGGACGCACCCGCCCTCGGTCTGGGCGCAGCATCGTTCCATCAGAACGAATGTCAACGTCAATGGTGCTTGTCCCACCTCACACACGTGTTGCCAGAAAGGTGACGTTAGGTCATAGTAAACGCCATCTTAATGCTTAACGTGTTTTATCTGCACTCCCGTAACGACCTCCGGCCACTGCATGGCCGCAGCGTCCAAGCCGAGAGCGCTTCATGGCATTCACATACAGTCTGATCTCCCGTGCTGATTTTTTGAAAGCCGCCGAACGTTTGGGGGTTTCTTTGGCCGTCATAAAGGCAGTGGCTGCGGTCGAAGGCCGGGGCAGCGGCTTTATCAACGGAACTGATCTTCCGAAAATCCTGTTCGAAGGCCACCATTTCAGTCGTCTGACCGGCGGGGTCTTCGATCACAAAGCCCCGTCTATTTCCTATCCGAAATGGACCACCAAGAACTACCGCAACGAAACCGGCGAATACGCCCGCCTAAAAACGGCCATTGAACTTAACCACAACGTCCCCGATCCGGCCTTGCAATCTGCGTCATGGGGGATGTTCCAGATCATGGGTTTCAATCATCGCGATGCGGGCTACAGCACCGTGACCGAGTTCGTCGATTGGATGTCCATGGGTGAAGATTACCACTTGGAGGCCTTCGTATCCTTCATCGAAGCCAAGAAGCTCGGCGATGAGTTACGCAGTGGCAAATGGGCTGATTTCGCCCTGCGCTATAATGGCCGCGACTATGCCAAAAACAAATACGACACCAAATTGGCGCAGGAGTTCCGCAAACATTCCATGATTGCCCAAGAGGAAGCCGGAAAAGGTACCTTCGCACTGGAACGCGGCGATTTGGCGGGTCTGCAGGCTGCCCTCAATATTGCCATCGACGCCGGCCTTGCCACAGATGGCTGGATCGGCCCCAAAACCCAGACCGCAATCCGCAAGTTCCAGTCCAGCAACGGGATGCCCCAGACCGGCGAAATCGACGCCGCCCTGTGCGCGGCGTTGGACGTGGATTGCAGCCATTACTTGAACACGGTGGGCGCATAAATGATTCAGGCTCTATTGATTTCCTCAGCGATCAAAATCGCCGCAGAATTCTTTCCGACCCTTGCCACAAAGATCGGCGGCAAGAATGCAGGTACGGTCGCGGAACAGATCGTCGAAGCGGCCTTGACAACGGCCAGTCTCGGCCCGGACGCCAGTGTCGAAGAGGTGATTTCCAAACTACGCGATGACCAGCAGGCCCAGCAGGAGCTTCAGATCAAGCTGTCGATGCTCGACGCCGAAGAAAGCGCACGTGAGTTGGCAGACCGCCAAAGCGCACGCGACTATCAGGCCACGGTGGGGGCGGATGGGCGCATGCGCGCGAACCTGATGCTTGGGGCCGTCGTTCTCGGCCTGATCGTCTGCATCTTCGTGATCGCCCGTCCGGGCGGGGTCGGTGATAACAACGCGGCATTCGGCCTGATCACCACCATTGCTGGGGCCCTTCTGAAAATGTTCAGTGACGCCTTCGCCTTTGAATTCGGCTCTTCCCGCGGGTCGCGGGATAAAAGCGAACAGATCAACAGATTCACCGATCAACTAGAGGCCGTGGGCCGCGAAAATACCGCACTGATTCGCCGGTCGATCCCCCCGGCAGCGGCACAGCAAGCTGCCGCCCCACCAACGCCGCCTGCCGCGACGGCGCCTGAAACCCAGTCCGCAGCGTTGACCACCACCCGGCCAGCCGATCCGCGCCCATTCTCGCGGATGCTGACCGAAGGTACGCTGAACATCCCTGTCTGATGCCCCGATTGAACCCGCAGCCCCCTACCTGTAAGAAGAGGCGATCACTTTCAGCGGAGTCACTTCAATGGCAGCCTACCAGTACGTCTATCACATGGATGGCGTCTCTAAAGCCTATCCCGGCGGCAAGAAATGCTTCGAGAATATTCGCCTGAACTTCTTGCCCGGCGTCAAAATCGGCGTCGTCGGCGTGAACGGGTCGGGGAAATCCACCCTGATGAAGATCATGGCCGGACTCGACAAAGATTACACCGGGGAAGCGTGGGCCGCCGAGGGGGCCCGGGTCGGCTATCTGCCGCAGGAGCCGGAACTGGACCCCAGTCTCGACGTGCGCGGCAACGTCATGCTGGGTGTCGCCGACAAAAAGGCCATCTTGGATCGCTACAACGAATTGGCGATGAATTACTCGGACGAGACCGCCGATGAAATGGCGGCGCTTCAGGATGAAATCGACGCAGGCAACCTTTGGGACCTCGACAGTCAGGTCGACATTTCCCTCGAAGCCCTACGCTGCCCCCCTGATGATGCCGACGTCACATCGCTTTCAGGCGGTGAAAAGCGCCGGGTCGCGCTGTGCAAGCTGCTGCTTGATGCGCCCGACATGCTGCTGCTTGACGAGCCGACCAACCACCTTGACGCCGAAACCATCGCCTGGCTGCAAAACCACCTGATCGCCTATAAAGGCACGATCCTGATCGTCACCCACGACCGCTATTTCCTTGATGACATCACGTCGTGGATTCTTGAGTTGGACCGTGGTCGCGGCATTCCGAACGAGGGCAATTATTCCACGTGGCTGGAAGCCAAGGCCAAACGCCTGATGCAGGAATCCCGTGACGACAAATCCAAGCAAAAGACGCTGGAACGGGAACTGGAATGGATGCGGCAAGGCGCGAAAGCCCGCCAAGCCAAATCCAAGGCCCGGATCAAGTCCTATAACGAAATGGCGGGTCAGTCCGAGCGCGAAAAGCTGGCCAATGCGCAGATCGTCATCCCGAACGGCCCGCGCCTTGGCGGCAAGGTGATCGAAGTCGAGGGCTTGAAAAAGCACATGGGCGACAAGCTGTTGATCGAAGACCTGACCTTTGCTCTGCCCCCCGGCGGTATTGTTGGCGTGATCGGCCCGAACGGCGCAGGTAAAACCACGCTCTTCCGGATGCTGACGGGACAAGAGCAGCCCGACGAAGGCACTGTTACATTCGGGGACACGGTGCAGTTGTCTTACGTCGATCAGGCCCGCGACGACCTCGATCCGAACGAAAACGTCTGGGAAGCCATCGCTGACGGTCTGGACGTGATCAAACTGGGCGACGCCGAAGTGAACGCCCGCGCGTATTGCTCGGCCTTCAACTTCAAGGGCTCGGACCAGCAGAAAAAGGTCAGCCTTCTGTCGGGGGGTGAGCGGAACCGCGTTCACATGGCCCGTCTGCTGCGCGAGGGCGGCAACGTCCTGCTGCTCGATGAGCCGACCAACGATCTCGACGTTGAGACCCTGCGGGCGCTGGAAGACGCGCTGGTGGACTTCGCGGGCTGCGCCGTGGTCATCTCGCACGACCGCTTCTTCCTCGACCGGATCTGCACCCACATCCTCGCCTTCGAAGGCGACGCCCATGTGGAATGGTTCGAAGGCAACTTCGCTGAATACGAAGAAGACAAGAAGCGGCGCCTCGGTGCCGACGCAGTGGAACCAAAGCGCATTCGCTTTAAAAAGTTCGCGCGCTAATCTTAAGAAAATTTCAGTTGCCGAGTGTCCCGCGTGGCCTCGGCAACTGGACACACACAGACGCATCGGGGCAAAATAAGCCTCCAGCGCGCACTGCCTGACCGACCCAAGGCAGACCAAATTATCTGAAAAATTGACGTTGCGATCAAACGACGGTGCATCGCGCTGCTTGGCCTACAGCCACCGCAGCGCGAGCGTGTTATCATTGTGTCGGCTGATAAAACACCAAACCCCAGACCGGACCGGTCTGGGGTTTGGGTAACAGTCGCAGGCGGCCTTTGGTCTATTCGTCCATTTTCAACGCAGAGATAAACGCCTGCTGCGGAATCTCGACCTTGCCGAACTGGCGCATCTTCTTCTTACCGGCCTTCTGCTTATCCAGCAGCTTGCGCTTTCGCGTCGCGTCACCACCGTAGCATTTCGCGGTCACGTCCTTGCGCATCGCAGACAAGGTCTCGCGGGCGATGACACGGCCACCGATGGCGGCTTGGATCGGAATCTTGAACATATGGCGCGGGATCAGCTCTTTCAGCTTCTCGCACATGGCGCGGCCGCGTTGTTCGGCCCGGTCCCGGTGGACCATCATCGACAAAGCATCCACGGGCTCATCATTGACCAGCACCTGCATCTTCACAAGGAAGTCTTCGCGGTAGCCTTCCATCTGATAGTCGAACGACGCATAGCCTTTGGTCACCGATTTCAGGCGATCGTAGAAGTCGAAGACGACCTCATTCAACGGCAGATCATAGACCACCATGGCGCGGGTCCCGGCATAGGTCATGTCCTGCTGAATACCGCGGCGGTCCTGACACAGCTTCAGAACATCGCCGAGATACTCGTCCGGCACCAGAATGGTTGCCTTGATGCGCGGCTCTTCGACCCGGTCGATGCTGGCGGGATCGGGCATGTCGGCCGGATTATGCAACTCAGTCATCGTGCCGTCGCGCTGATAGATCCGGTACACCACCGATGGTGCGGTGGTGATCAGGTCAATGTCATATTCCCGTTCGATCCGGTCGCGGATCACCTCAAGATGCAACAGCCCGAGGAAACCGCAGCGAAAGCCAAAGCCCAAGGCGGCTGAGGTTTCCATCTCGAAGGAAAAGCTGGCATCGTTCAGGGCCAGTTTCTCAATGGCATCGCGCAGGTCTTCGAACTCTGACGCATCGACAGGGAACAGGCCACAAAACACCACCGGCTGGGAGGGTTTAAAGCCCGGCAATGCCGCATCACACGGGCGTTTATCATGGGTGATGGTATCGCCGACCCGGGTGTCGCGAACCTGCTTAATGGAGGCATTGAGATAGCCGATCTCGCCCGGCCCCAGCGACTTGGCCGAGGTCATGGAAGGGCGGTAGACGCCCACATCATCAACGTCGTAGATGCCACCGGTCTTCATCATGCGGATGCGGTCGCCCTTTTTCAGGACGCCATCGATGATCCGGACAATGACAATCACCCCGAGATACGTGTCGTATTTGCTGTCGACCAACATGGCCTTGAGCGGCGCATCTGGATCGCCGCTGCTGGGCGGGGGCAGCCGGGTCACGATGGCTTCCAGAACGTCTGGAATGCCGATCCCGGTTTTCGCTGAAATCTCGACCGCATCATGGGCTTCGATGCCGATCACGTCCTCAATCTGGGCGCGCACCCGCTCGGGGTCGGCCGCAGGCAGGTCAACCTTGTTCAGGACCGGCACGATTTCGTGGTTGGCTTCGATCGCCTGATAGACGTTGGCAAGGGTCTGGGCCTCGACCCCTTGGCTGGCATCAACGACCAAAAGCGAGCCTTCGACGGCCCGCATCGACCGGGACACCTCATAGCCGAAATCAACGTGGCCGGGGGTGTCGATCAGGTTGAGAACATAGGTATGACCATCCTTGGCGGGATAATCGATCCGCACCGTATTGGCCTTAATGGTGATGCCCCGCTCGCGCTCAATATCCATTGAATCGAGCATTTGCGCCTTCATGTCCCGCTCGGCAACGGTGCCGGTGAGTTGAATGAGACGGTCGGCCAGGGTGGATTTCCCGTGGTCGATATGGGCAACGATGGAGAAGTTCCGGATGCGTGAAAGCTCTGTCATAGTCTGCATATGCTGTGGATTCGGGGAACGGTCAATGGCGCGATTCCTATGGCGTGGTCCGAACACGGGTCAAGATTGCGACCGCAAGCGGTTAGGACGCGCCGGTTGCGCACAGACCGAAGTTGAAATGCTGGACGGCGAACCTCAGCTCACCTACAACTTGTACGCACGGGTTCTGCATCCACAACCACTGGTCCAATTGGAGCCACGATGAACGGAACGACAATCACGGTAGCGCAGCAAAAGGGCGGAAGCGGCAAGACGACACTGGCCGCCAATTTGGCCATTGAATTATTGGGGCGTGGATACCGGGTTGCCGTGCTGGATACCGATCCGCAAGGCTCGTTAGGGCGATGGTTCATGACCCGGCGCGCGCGGACAGCGAATGAGCCGGGCTTGGAGTTTGCCACGTCCAGCGCTTGGGGCGTCGGCTATGAATGCGAAAAATTGAAGAAGAACAATGATTTCGTGATCATCGATACGCCACCAAAAATTGACAGCGATCTGCGTCCGGCGTTGCGGGAAAGCGATCTGGTCTTGGTTCCGGTGGCGACCAGCCATATGGATCTCTGGGCCACGGAAAGTGTGCTGGAGATGGTCGAACGCGTCGACCGGCCGGTGCTTCTGGTGCTCAACCGGGCCTCAAGTCGGGCCAATCTGACCACAGAAGTCTCCGCGATTCTGGACGGCTTGTCAGTGCCGCGTGCCGCGACAGTCTTGGGCAACCGGGTGATCTTTGCCGAGGTGCTTGGTGAAGGACTGGGCGTCACCGAAAAAACCCGGGGCGGCGTGGCTGCGGCCGAGATTTCCGCGCTGACCGATGAGGTCTTGGCGGTCCTTGCCCTCAACTGATGCACGCCTTCCCAAGGAGGCTGTGACCAAGGTCTGCCCAAGAGATGCCCCCCCCGCAAGGGACAGTTCTGCCTGTAAAGACCGCTCAGAAACTGAAACGGGGGCCCAAGGGCCCCCGACAATTCCCGTTCCGATGATGTTCGGATTAGGCGAGCGACAAGTTGATTGCGCTTTCGCGACCATCACGACCGGATTCGATATCGAAGGTCACTTTCTGGTTGTCGGCAAGGCCGGTCAGCCCAGAACGTTCTACAGCAGAAATGTGCACGAACACATCTTTTCCGCCGGAATCAGGTGCGATAAAGCCGTAGCCTTTAGTGGTATTGAACCATTTCACGGTGCCATTGGCCATTTCCGTGGTCTCCTAGTTTGGTTTGCTGCCCACGATTTGCGGCAACTCGGCGTCAGTCTTGGCGAATCGATAACTGACGGCCGGTAGAACGGAGACAGTGGGTCGAGGCGGTAACGTTCGCGCGATTCTTGTGTCAGATTCTCGGTGTTTTGTAAACAGAAAATGCGGCAACTGCACCGTGCGGGACGACCAAGACCCCTGTGTTTGCGGGTGATATCAACGCGCCGCGCCTCGGCACGGCCAACTGGGTCTTGCCTTGCTGGTCCGTCCCGATAGTGTCACAGCGATCCGATCAAAAGGGACCAAGATGGATACTGATGGCGCGCCCCAAGGCGAACTGACACTGAGGACGCTGGCCATGCCGGCGGATGTGAACGTCAACGGCGATATCTTTGGCGGATGGGTTCTAAGCCAAATGGATATCGCGGCCGGTATTGTCGGCGGCACCCGGGCTCAGGGGCGCGTCGCGACAATTGCCATCGATGCCATGAAATTCATCCGCCCCGTCAAGGTTGGCGATGTGTTGTGCATCTATGCCCGGGTTGACCGGGTCGGACGCACATCCATGGGCATAGCATTAGAGGCTTGGGTCCTGCGCAATCGCCATGGCGCGCGCGAAAAAGTGACCGAAGGCACGTTCACGTTTGTTGCCATTGACGAAGAGGGGCGCCCCCGTCCAGTGCCCGATGCGGAAAGCATGCAGGGCTGACACCGTCGTCGCCCTGCAAACTTTGCCAAGCGTGACTTAAATCTGAGCCCAATCAGAAAAGCTGGATTTCGGCGCAGGCAGCGGCGTCAGCGGCGGCTTGGCTGATGTCGGGGCGGAGGGAGGAACGGGTTGGGGCATTGTCCGGGGTCCTGGGTGAGGGAACTGTGGCGATGGGTCATTTCAGTGTCGTTCTACACCTCTGATTTCTGCTCTCTCCCCGTCAAAATCAAGAGGGGGCCCAGAGGCAGCGCGCCGGGGCAGGTTGGACTGTGGGAAAATTGTCAGATGATCGCCCTTAACCTAGTCCCATTCGGACGCAGGCAAACGCTTTGGCGGCCAGTCATCTGGCTTTGGCGGCTGCAATTCGGTGACCCATTCTTTTTGCAGCGCACTGAACTGACTGAACGCAACTTTCAACTTCAGGCGCCGGCGATAGACCGCGTCACGCTGGGCGCGCGACATGGTGCGCCATAGCTCAGTCTCTTGATAAGTCCCGAAATATTTCCGCCAATAGGCGGCTGCGAGCTTGTCGTTATTGACCGGACTGCCGGTGCCGGCGTCCCTAATCAGGCGCATATCGTCGTCGTTATCGAAGATTTGGCTGACCGCATTTCCCAACTGACTGAAGAGTCCCATGACGTCTGCCGCCTTTCCTGCACAGTGTTTGCCTGGGTTTGGGACTAAGACGGAAAGGTTTCCCGGCGGTTTCGAACCAGCGGGCGCATCGTTCAAATGCAATGAAAATCCCGGGGCGGGTCGGCGGAATTTGGCCGGCTTGGCGGCGTCGGACAATCGTCGGACTTTTATCGGACTTTCGTCGGGCCCGTGCGGCCCCTTCCTGCGCACAAGAAACCGATCTGAGGCCGTCTTGCAGCCCCGGATCAGTCCGGGCGCGACCTTGAATTGGGTTGATCTGATCCGGGGCGCATGTTTGAAGCCTTCACATAACGGGTCAGATCCGCCGGGCATGTCTGACAGCCGCCATAATATGGGGGCTGGGCGGGCGCCCCTGATCCCGCGTGTTTGCCCCATTTCGATCAAGGACCCTTGCCATGACCTGCCCCCTTTGCGCCACCGACGCCGCCTGCCTGCCCTATACCGTCGGCCCCTCGCCCCATGCCGGGCAGGTCGAACTTTGCGCTGTCTGCATCGATCAGATCGCGGGCACACCGGATCCGGCCCATTGGCGCGCCCTCAGCACGACCATGTGGTCCGAAGATCCGGCAATTCAGGTTCTGGCATGGCGGATGCTGGACCGGCTGTCATCAGAAGTCTGGACCCGCGACCTTCTGGAGATGCTGTATCTGGACGACGACACCCGCGCGTGGGCCGAGGCCGGACGCTTTCACGCAGGGGTGGTCCACCGTGATGCCAACGGCGTCACCCTCGAGACCGGCGACACGGTGACTTTGATCAAGGACCTGACCGTCAAAGGTGCGGGCTTCACCGCGAAACGCGGCACATCCGTGCCCCGCATCAGCCTTGTCGCCGACAACGCGGATCAGATCGAAGGCCGGGTCGAAGGACAGCGCATCGTCATCCTGACCGAATTCGTCAAAAAGCGCTGACGCGCCGCCATAGGGGCTGTAGCAAAGGGGATGGTGGAGCCGATCGGGATCGAACCTGTGACCTCGTCCTTGCGAACGACGCGCGCTCCCAACTGAGCTACGGCCCCTTGCAGATTAGGTGAGCATCCAGCGGGCGCGCGTCAAGATCGCCCCCCGGCCAACGCACAGGACGACGAGAGGCAATATGGACGACTATTTCTTTGGCTACGGATCCTTGGTGAACCGATCGACCCACCACTACCCAGAGGCCAGCTTGGCGCGTCTGGCGGGCTGGCGACGGGTCTGGTGCCTGACGGATCAGCGGCCCGAGGCGTTTTTGTCGGTGCGCCGGGACCCTGCCACCACCATCGACGGGCTGATCGCGGCGGTGCCGCAGCGCGACTGGCAGGCGCTTGACCTCCGCGAGACCGGCTATCTGCGTCATCCGGTGACCGAGGCGGTGCAGCACGCCCTGCCCACACCGCCGCAGGTACAGGTCTATGCCATTCCCGACGCCAGCATCCCGGGGCACGGCGGACATATCCTGCTGAGTTATCTGGATGTGGTCGTGCAGGGATTTCTGCAATGCTATGGACCCGCGGGCGCCGCGGCCTTCTTTGCCACCACTGATGGCTGGGACCGGGTGATCTTGGATGATCGCGCCAACCCGCTATATCCGCGCCACAGGGTGCTGACCGACGCGGAGCGGGCGGTAGTCGATACCGCGCTGACCGGCGTGCCAGCAGTCCTGAAGCCGCTGTAGCGCCCCCTGCGCTCGCACAGCGGCGACCACAGGGCACAGACGCCATGGCGCGGGACGACGCCCGCGCCGGGCATGTACAGGGTTTAGCTGGCCTTGGGCCGCGCCTGCATCAGAGCCATGAAATCGGCCATCTCTGGCCCGCGTTCCCGGCCGGTCAGCGCCTTGCGCAACGGCATGAACAGGCCCTTGCCCTTGCGCCCGGTGGCCGCCTTCACGGCATCGGTCCACGCTTTCCAACTGCCCGCGTCATAGGGGCCGTCCGGCAACAGGGCCAACGCCTCGGCCACGAACGCGGCATCTTCGTCCGCGACCAGCGGCTCGGCCCCTTCGGACAGCACCGTCCACCATCCCGCCAGATCGGCAGTGGTGGTGATGTTTTCACGCGCCACGGTCCAGAACTGTTCGGCCAAGTGGTCAGGCACCCCAGCGGCCTTGATGTGGTCGGCCACAGCCGCAAGCGGCTTGGCGCTGAGCACCCGGGCGGTCAGCGGGAACAGGTCTTTTTCGTCGAACTTGGTCGGCGCGGACCCGAAATGATCCAACTCGAAGCCGTCGATCAGCTCTTGCAGGTCGCTGCGCACTTCGACGGGGTCGGACGAGCCAAGCCGCGCCATCAGGCTGAGCAGCGCCATTGGTTCGACCCCTTGCTCGCGAAGATCGCGCAAGGCCAGAACCCCCAGACGCTTGGACAGCGCCTCGCCCTGCGGACCGGTCAACAGCGAGTGGTGCGCGAATTGCGGCACCGTCCCGCCCAGCGCTTCGATCATCTGAATCTGGGTGGCGGTGTTGGTCACGTGATCCGAGCCGCGCACCACATGGGTGACGCCCATTTCGGTGTCGTCCACCACCGAAGCCAGCGTGTACAGCACCTGCCCGTCGCCCCGGATCAGCACCGGGTCTGACACCGACGCCGCATCAATCGAGATGTCGCCCAGAATGCCGTCGGGCCATTCGATGCGGGACTGGTTCAGCAAAAAGCGCCAGTGCCCGCCACGCTCGGCCCGCAGGGCGGTTTTCTGATCGTCGCTCAGGGCCAGCGCGGCGCGGTCATAGACCGGCGGCTTGCCCATGTTCAGCTGCTTCTTGCGCTTGAGATCCAATTCCGTCGGGGTTTCAAACGCCTCATAGAACCGGCCATTGGCGCGCAGCTGATCGGCGGCCTCGGCATAACGGTCCAGCCGCTCTGACTGCCGTTCCATCCGGTCCCAGGTCAGACCCAGCCATTCCAGGTCTTCCTGAATCGCATCGACATAGATCTGCTTGGACCGCTCGGGATCGGTGTCGTCGATCCGCAGAATAAACGTGCCACCCGACTTGCGCGCGATCATGTAGTTGAACAGCGCGGTACGCAGGTTGCCAACATGGATATAGCCGGTGGGCGACGGGGCAAAACGGGTGGTGGTCATTGGGGGTCTCCTTCGCGCGATGCTCTTCCACACCGGCGCGGATTTGTCCATAAGAACGGCCATGACCGACCCCACGCCCCATCCGCTTGCCGAGGCCACAGCCCCGGATCTTGACCTGATCGACACCTTGGCGCGATCGGCGCTGGCCAGCGTGCCACCGGCCTTTGCTGCGGCCGCGCAAGGCATCGTGCTGCGGGTCGAGGATTTCGCCAGCGACGCCATGCTGGAGGCCTTGGAGATCGAGGATGCCTTTGCGCTGACCGGGCTTTATGATGGCATCCCCCTGACCGAAAAGTCGGTGATGGACCAGCCGAACGGGCCGGACGTGATCTGGCTGTTTCGCCGCGCCATTCTGGATGAATGGGTCGCGCGCGGCGATGTGGGCCTTGGCGATCTGGTGACCCATGTATTGGTGCATGAACTGGCCCATCATCTGGGCTGGTCGGATGACGACATTGCCCGGATCGACCGCTGGTGGGAGTGACCCACGCAATTGTGACCCGGCGCTTTGTCCGGGCGGCGAATTCTGCTAGAAAACTGGTGCGATCTGGCTAACTCTTGCCATGCACATTTCCTTGGAGAGCCACAATGACCCTGATGACGCGCCGCCACGCCCTTGCCGCGACAGCCGCCCTGCCATTGGCCGCCACCGCCGCTTCGCAAGTCCACGCCTCGGGCGAAATGTTGGGGGCCGCATCCCCGACCTTCAATCGCTTTGTACTGGGGGATTTCGAAGTCACCGCCCTGCTGGGCGGCACCCGCACCGTGCCCGAGCCGCACAAGATTTTCGGCCTGAACGCCTCGGACGAGGACTTTGCCGAGGTGTCGGCGGCGAATTTCATTCCCACCGACAAGGCGCAGTTCTTCTTTACCCCGACGCTGGTGAATACCGGCACGGAATTGGTGCTGTTCGACACCGGCCTCAACCCTGAAGGGATCACCGGCGTGCTGGCCGCAGCGGGCTATTCCCCAGACCAAATCGACACGGTCGTGCTGACCCATATGCATGGCGATCACGTCGGCGGCCTGATGGGTGATGGCGGCGAAACCTTCACCAACGCCCGATACGTGACCGGCGCCGTCGAGCATAACTACTGGACCGAGAACCCGAACGACACCTTCACCGGCAAAGTGGTGCCGTTGAACGACAAGATGACCTTCGTCGAAGATGGCACCGCGCTCATCCCCGGCATCACGCCGGTGGCCGCGTTCGGACACACCCCGGGCCACATGGGCTATATGCTGGACAGTGGCGGGCAACAGCTGATGCTGTTTGCCGATCTGGCCAATCATTATGTCTGGTCCTTGGCCTATCCCGATTGGGAGGTTAGCTTTGATGTCCAGAAAGACGCCGCCGCCGAATCGCGCCGCCGGGTGCTGAGCATGCTGGCCGCCGACAAAACCCCGTTCATCGGCTATCACATGCCCTTCCCGGCGATGGGCTATGTCGAAACGCGCGGCGACGGCTTCCACTATGTGCCATCCAGCTATCAGATGATGCTGACCTAACCGGGTTTCTTGATGATTTCCTAAGATATATCAGGCACACCCGCCATGATGATAATGGCGGGTGTGCACCTGTCCTGTGACAGGAGTTGACGAGCGTAATGCGTGACCAAACCCGTCTTGTGCTGCTCGGGGTGCTTGCGCCGATCGCCATTTTGGGTCCGGCAATCGCCCTCACCGCGCAATTCTTTCCAGATCTCACCCTGATCGGAACCTTAGCGCGGATTCTGGAAAGCGCGGCGCCGCAACTGCTTTTGGCCGCTTTGCCGGTCATTGCTGCGGTCGCGCTGTTGGGGGGGCGCTTGTTGGCGCTTGTCCTGTTGCTTGGCACGTTGATCGGCGGGGCCGGACTGGTTGTCCAGCATCGCGCCATGTCCCAGCCTGTCGATGCGACGGCGCGCAACGACCTGACCGTGCTGTGGTACAACATGCTATGGACCAATCCGACCGACCCGGATCGGATGGTGGCGGCGCTGATCGCCTCGGAAGCCGATGTGGTGCTATTGGCCGAACCGGGCTATTTGCGCGGCATCCGGCACCGGCTGACCGAGGCATTTCCGTATCAGACGGGGTGTGACACCACCTGCGGGATTGTGGCCTTGTCACGCATCCCGGTGGCCAAAACGGTGCGCATTCAGCCCGGCCCCTTGCAAGCGGACCGGATCATGGTGCTGGAACTGGATCTGCCCGGTCGCGCCCCGCTAACGCTGGCGGCGATGCATCTGATCAAACCATGGTATTATGGCATTACCGAGGTAGAGATGGACAGTGTCCTTACCACGATAAATGGCATCGACGGGCCACTGATTGTTGCCGGAGATTTCAACAGCGCCCCTTGGAGCCAACGGATGCGCTGGGTTGCGCGCAGCACCGGGTTGGCCCTGCCCCGGCGGCCCATCCCCACTTGGCCTGCCGCCGCTGGGCCGCTGGCGGTTCCGCTGGACCATATTCTGGTGCGGGACGGTCCAGTATTGCGGCGGCTGGAGCCTTGGGGCGACGGGCTCGGCTCGGATCATCGCGGCCTGTTGGCCGAAATCAGCCTGCCCGCCGCGCCGTAGAATGCGGCGGACAGCCCGACGTTAAACCCACTTCGCCAGTGGCGGCAGGCTCATCAGCACGGCAGAGGCGTCATGGCCGGTTTCCAGACCGAATTTGGTGCCACGGTCATAGACCAGATTATATTCGGCATAGAGCCCCCGATGCACCAGTTGCGCGTCCTTGTCCGCCTCGGTCCACGGCATATTGCGGCGCGCCTCGGTCAGCGGCAGGAACGCGGGCAGGAAGGCGCGGCCGACCGATTGGGTGAAGGCGAAATCGGCCTCCCAATCGCCGGTATTCAGATCATCATAGAAAATACCGCCAACGCCGCGTGCCCGGCCCCGATGCGGGACAAAGAAATACCGGTCGGCCCAGTCCTTGAAGCGGTCGTAATAGGCCGGGTCATGGGCATCGCAGGCCCCTTGCAGGGCGGCATGAAACGCGGCGGTGTCGGCGGGATATTCCAGACAGGGGTTCAGGTCGGCACCGCCGCCAAACCAGACCGCATTCGGGGTCCAGAACATCCGGGTGTTCATATGCACCGCCGGGGTGTGCGGGTTCTGCATATGGGCCACCAGACTGATCCCCGAAGCCCAGAACCGCGGATCACTGTCCATGCCCGGCACGCCGCGGGCCGCCATCGCCGCCTGCGCCCGTTCACCCAAGGTGCCATAAACGGTAGAGACATTGACGCCGACTTTTTCGAACACCCGGCCATTGCGCATCACTGACATCAGCCCGCCGCCGGCATCCTCGCCTGCGGTTCCGGCGCGCCGGGTTTCCGAGACCTCGAACCGGCCAGCCTCGCGCCCGGCGAACGGCCCCTCGGTCTGTTGGTCTTCCAAGGCCTCGAAGGCATGGACAATCTGGTCGCGTAAATCACGAAACCAGACCGAAGCACGGGTTTTCTGCGCGTCAAACGGATCGGTCATGGAAACTCCTGTTTTGGCAGTCCAGTAACAGAGCGGTTGACGGCGTGCCACACACCGCAGAGATTTGCTGCAATCTGCCGCTGAAGGAGTCGCGTCATGGTTCGTGCGCTTGTGCTGTCCTGCTTGTGTCTTGCTGCCTGCGCCAGTCCGGAAGACCGCTGCCTGCGCCGTGCCACCGCCGATCTGCGCACCGTCAACGCCCTGATCGCGGAAACCGAAGTCAATATCGCCCGTGGCTATGCCTATGTGCTGGAACCCAGCCCGGTTCAGATTGGCTTTGACATTTGTACGGGCGGTGGCGGCGGATTTCTGTTCTGCACCGGCGACACCAATCGGGTCCAAAGGCGGGCCGTGGCCATCGACGCTGCCGAGGAAGGGCGCAAATTGGCCTCTCTGCGGGCCAAGCAGGCCGAATTGCAAACCGCGACCGCCGGGCCAGTTCAGGCCTGCCAAGCGCCGGTCGGCACCCCCGGTTAGACCCGGTGCGCGCCGAGTAACGCGCCCGTCAATGCGCCGGCGTGGAGACCGGATCGATCAGGCTGCGCCCGCCATCCACCGTCAGGATTTGCCCGGTCATGAAGCCAGAGCCGTCCGACGCCAAATAGCGGACCGTTTCGGACACCTCAGCCGCGCTGGCAATCCGCGCCAGTGGCGTATGCGCCAGAATGTCAGCCCGGTAATCCGGGTTCTCTTTCAGGGTTGCTTGCAGGCTGGATGACATGACCGATCCGAAGGCCACCCCGTTCACCCGAATCCGCTGCGGGGCCAGCGCCACCGCCAAGGAGCGGGTGAACTGGTCCAGCGCCGCCGTCGAGACCGAAAAGGCCAGAAGCTCCGGCCGGGTCCGCCGCGCTGCAATTGAAGACAGGTTGATGATCGCGCCGACCGGCCCGTCCGGGGCGCCCTCTTCGACCTGCGCGGTCATTTGGCGGGCCGCCATTTGCGACAACCGCAAGCTGATCATCAGGTTCTGTTGCAACTGGTTTTCGACGATCTCATCCAGCGGCTCTAGCGGGTCGACGAAGGCGACCTCGCGGCTGGCATTGACCAGAATATCCAAGCGATCAAAGGCGTCGATCGTGGCCGACATCAGATTGGCCAATGTCAGCTTTTCGCGCAGATCCCCGGCGAAATAGGCGACCTTGGGATTGTCCTCTTCGCCGGACAGTTCTTCCTTCAGGCGGGCCTCGTCCATATCCGCGAACATGACATTCGCCCCGGCATCCAGCAGATGCCGGGCAATCGCGAAGCCAATGCCGTTTGCAGCCCCGGTGACAATCGCAGTTTTTCCGTCGACAGAGAAAGACACGGTAAGCGATTCCTTAGCTGGTGGCAGCGTCAGCGACGCGGCTTGCTGGCGCGGAGAATTTTAAAGGCAGCCGTCCCGGGACGTTCTTCGGTCTCGGAGAACAGGCTCTCCAAACAGGGCTCATAGGGCAGATGGCGATTCGCGACCATCCACAAAACCCCTTTCGGGGCCAGAACCCGGGCCGCCGTCGCAATGAAGGCGCGGCCAAGGGACGGATCGGGCTTGCGGCCGATATGGAAGGGCGGGTTCATCACCACCGCATCCAGACCGCTGGCCCCCTGCCACCGGGTCGCGTCAGCCCAATCGAACTTCACCCGCGGATCCGACAGATTAAGCCGGGCCGCTTCCAGCGCCGCATGATCCGCTTCAACCGCATGCACAGTGACGACTTTGGGGGCTTTCAGGATCTCAGCCGTGAGATAGCCCCAACCAGCCCCCAGATCCGCGACCTTGCCATACAGCTTGCCGTCCAGCTGCGCCGCAAGCGCCGCCGAGCCCGGATCCACATGATCCGCCGAGAACAGCCCCGGTCCGGTCTGAAAGTCTGGGATGATCGCGCCTGACAGCGCGTCTTTCGCTTGATCCGCGAAGGCACCCACCGCCGGGCGGCCCCAGAACAGCCGGCCATGCGCCTTGGCCAGGCAATCGCCGTCCTCCAGATGGCCACGGCAGGCCCGATACAGGCTGTCGATTCCATCGGTGCGCGCCCCATCGACCACCAGCAACCCGCCGGGCGCGAGAGCCGCGGTGGCTTGGGCGATCCAGTGCCATGCCAAGGCCCGGGCCCGGGGCAGAATCACCACGGCCACGTCGAACCCGGCCTCATCCCCGTCCAGTGCCGGTTTCGGGGCAAAGCCATCCGCCACCAGCCGGTCAAAATCCGGGCGCTGGCCCTGAACGACGACAAGCCGCTCGGTGGGAAGACCGGACAACATGGTGCCATCGGTAGCACCGATGACCAGAACGGACATGTGCGGCGCGAGGGACATTAATCCCTGGTCAACCGCTGTAAGAAGTCGAGAAACAGCCATTAAAGCGCCGGCGAACCGGCTATTCCTTTTCCATTGTGCATTGCAGCGGATGTTGGTGACGACGGGCAAAATCCATGACTTGGCCGACCTTGGTCTCAGCAATCTCGAACGAGAACACTCCGACCACGGCCACGCCTTTCTTATGCACCGTCAACATCACCTCAAACGCTTGCGAATGGGTCAGCCCGAAAAACCGCTCCAGCACATGAACCACAAATTCCATGGGCGTGTAGTCGTCATTCAGGATCAATACCTTATACAGCGGCGGGCGCTGCGTTTTAGACCGGGTCTTGGTAACAATCCCGGATTCGCTGTCGATTCCCCCAGGTCCGTCGGACAGGATCGGTGGCACAGGTTGCAAATCAAAACTCCGCGGGTCGTGGTCCAAAAGGTCTGGCATCAGCATATAGGCGCTTATGGGCCAGTGAAAAGGGGGGGTGACGTGCCTACGCGGACAATGCCAGAAGGGTTCCGAAAAAAATGTAAGGATTCTTCAGTGTGACAGTAACCATTGTCGGCTTCGATGCGGATGACACGTTGTGGCACAACGAGCAATTCTTTCGCCTGACCGAACAGCGATTCGCCGATCTATTGCGCGATCATGCCGACCCCGACCACTTGGCCGAACGCCTGCTTGCAGCCGAACGACGCAATCTCGGCCAATACGGATTTGGCGTCAAAGGCTTTGTGCTGTCGATGATCGAAACCGCCATCGAGATCACCGATGATCGCGTCCCCGCCCGGATCATCCGCGAGATCGTCGAGGCCGGAAAAGAGATGCTGTCGCACCCGATCGACCTGCTGCCCCATGCCCGGGAAGCGGTCATTGCCGCCGCAGAGACCTGTCAGGTGGTCCTGATTACCAAGGGCGATCTGCTGGATCAGGAACGCAAATTGGCCCAATCGGGCTTGGGCGAATTGTTCCACGGCGTTGAGATTGTCAGCAACAAGACGCCCGATGTCTATCGCGGCATCTTTGCGCGCCACGGCGCCCAGACGGATCAGGCGGTGATGGTGGGAAATTCGATGAAATCCGACGTTCTGCCCGCCATCGCCGCCGGGGCGACCGGGGTTTTCGTGCCGCAAGGCCAGATCTGGGCCTTGGAACACGCCGAGCCACCGACCGACCAACGGCGCTATTTCGAATTGCCCGATCTCGGTGGACTTGCGGCACTTTTGCAACAGGTCTGAGGCAAATCTAGGGCCGCGCCCGAGACGGCCTTCTACATCTGCGCACTGCCTTCCATGACGGAAACTCCGCTCAATAGGTCTGTGAATTTCTACTTTCTGTGCTACGGTTAACCCACAGGCAACCATACTGACCGAAACATCGGCAGTGAGCAGAAAATAAGAGGCAGGTGACGTGATGCAACGTCTTAGGCAAGTCGCCACACTGTGGGCGGTGTGTTTTTCGGTTTTAATTTTGGCGATGACACTGCCATCAGGTCCGGCGCAGGCTGCGCCCTATGCGGCGATGGTGATCGATGCACGGACCGGCGAGGTGCTGCATTCCAAGAACGCCGACACCCGGTTGCACCCGGCATCGCTGACCAAGATGATGACGCTCTATGTCGTCTTTGATGCGGTCCAGCGCGGCGAAATCTCACTCGATACCAAGGTGACCGTTTCGAAAAAGGCGGCATCGCAGCCGCCATCGAAACTGTACCTCAAATCGGGGCAGAAGATCGCGCTGCGCTATCTGATTCGGGCCTCGGCAGTGAAATCAGCCAATGACGCAGCGCTGACCATGGCCGAAGCTATCTCTGGGTCCGAAGCCGCCTTTACCGAGCGGATGACACAGACGGCCCAAGCCCTTGGCATGAAGAACACCAACTTCAAAAACCCGCACGGCCTGACCCAAACCGGGCATTATTCCACGGCGCGGGACATGACGACCTTGGGGCGCGCGCTGTTCTATCATTACCCCGAATATTATAATCTGTTCTCGCGCCGCAGCACCGATGCTGGCGGCAAGACCGTCTACAACACCAACCGACGGTTGTTGGATGCCTATTCAGGCGCTGACGGCATCAAGACCGGCTATACGGTGGCGGCGGGCTTCAACCTGGTGGCATCGGCCCAGCGGGGCAACGTGCGCGTGATCGCCACCATGTTCGGCGGGTCCTCAAGCGCGGCCCGCAATGCCCGGGTGGCAGAACTGCTGGACGTCGGCTTTAAAAAGGCGCCAAAACGCGCCAGCGTCCGCGCCCCCGGCCGACCCAATCTGGGGCCGATGCTGGTGGCCTCGTCCAAGTCTTCGGGCAGTACTGCACCCGCTACGGTCAAATCATCCACCCTTGCGGTTGTCGTCGTCAGCACCCGGCCCGTGTCGCGCCCGTCGCGCAGTCCAGCCCCAAGCGCCCCGGTCATCGCCGGGCTTCAAGACAGCATCGAGGACAGCTTGCAGGATCTCGCGGTGGCCACGGCAGCCTCGACAGCCGCGGTCCCCGCATCAGTTCCGGCACAAACCGGCACCCAACTGGCCAGCCTCGCGGCGGTTGTGCCGGTCGCCCGGCCAGATGTGACCTCCAGCCCGGCAAGCACCCCGGACGAGACGCCGCTAACCGCAACGGAATACGCCGTGGCCACCGTCACGCCGCCGCTGCCACGTCCAGCGATCATCACCTTCTCGTCCTCTGACACCATGGGCAGCACCAGCGGCGGCGCCGCGATCACCGAAGTGGCCGCAGCCCAGCCGGCGGCAACCGTGGTGCCGCGGGTCTCGACCTCTGGCGATCGCCATTGGGGCATCACCGTCGGCAACTATAACAGCCGCTATGAGGCCGAGCGGGTGCTGTTGCAAACCGCGCTGGTCGAGATCGGCACGTTAGACAAGGCCCTGCGCAAGGTCGTGCAGACCAAGAAGGGCTATTCTGCAGATTTCGTGGGACTGGACGAACGCAGCGCATCGCTGGCCTGCCAGCGCTTGCAAGCCCGCAGCCAGACCTGCACCACCTTCGGTCCGTAACCGACAAGGGCCGGTCCCAGCGTGCGGCCTGTCACGCTTTCGGGTTAGGGTCGGAATTTGACGACACGTTTGGGGCCTCCGCCGTTGCGGGGGCCTCGCCGCGTTTTGGCTTGGGCTGATCGTCCCAATCCCCAGACAGAATCCGGCGACTATCGCCATCGGGATCGTCATACTGATCGCCGCGCAAGGTCCAGATGAAGGCCAGCAGCCCGACCCCGCCCAAGGCCAGCGACGCCGGGATCAGGAACCTCAGGACATCCATGTCGTTGCCTTTCCGGCATCGGCGCTCTGGCGCTGCCCCTCCCCTGCCCCGGCCGCCTTAGCCGTCGGCACGGTTCGCCGCCCAAGGCGCAGCGCGTTCAGCGACACCGTCAGCGACGAGATCGACATGGCCAGCGCCGCCACCAGCGGCGTGGCCAGCCCTGCCACGGCAAGGGGCACAGCGATGATGTTATAGGCGGTGGCAATCTGGAAATTCTGTTTGATGCGCCGGGTCGCCAGCCGAGCGGTCTGCCGGGCGGGCGCAAGGGTGGACAGATCGTTGCCCAACAGGACGATATCGGCGGCCACCCGCGCGGCATCCAACCCCGCAGCCGGCGCGATGGAGATATGGGCCGCGCGCAAGGCGGCGGTGTCATTCAAACCGTCGCCCACCATCAGAACCCGGTGCCCTGCGGCAGTGATCGCGGCAATCTGGGCGGCCTTGTCGGCGGGTGTCGCCCGCGACTGCCAATCCACGATTCCGACCCGCGCCGCCATGCGCGCCACCACCGCCTCAGTATCGCCCGACAGCAGGCGCACCGTCAGCCCTTGGGCTTGCAAGGCGGCTACGGCGGCGGCCGCACCGGGGCGCAGACGGTCGGCGAAGACAAACGGCACCGCCGGGTCTGTGCCAATCCGCAGCCACGTCGCGGGGCTGCCGTCGCTATGCTCGGCCGCATCCAGCCAGTCCGCGCGTCCCAGCGCAACTGCACGCCCCTGCCAAGTTGCCTGCACCCCAAAGCCCGGCACCTCGGTCAGATCGTCCACCACTTCGGGCGTGATCCCGGCATCCCGGGCGGCGGCGACCAGCGCCCGCGCCAACGGGTGCGCCGATCCGGCACCGACCCCAGCGGCCAAAGCCAGATGCAGCGGCACCGTCCCTGCCGGGTCCAACAGGACTGGCGTTCCGGTGGTCAAAGTGCCGGTCTTGTCGAAAACCACGGTGTCCACCTCGGCCAACCGTTCCAGCGCGGTGGGATGTTTGACCAGCAATCCTTGCCGGAACAGCCGCCCTGAGGCCGCCGTGGTCACAGCAGGCACCGCCAGCCCCAGCGCGCAGGGACAGGTGATAATCAGCACCGCCGCCGCGATGTTCAGCGCCACCCGGGTATCGCCGGTGGCCAGATACCAGCCCAGAAACGACAGTGCCGCTAAGATATGGACGAAGGGCGCGTAAAGCCGTGCCGCCTGATCGGCCAGCGGCGAATAATTGGCCCGTCCGGCTTCGGCCACGGCGACCAGTTCGGTCAGGGCATGCAAGGTGCTGTCCCGTCCGATCGCGGTGGCGCGCAGGACCAGCGGGCCGGTCAAGGTGATCTCGCCCGCGCGGACAGCATCGCCCGGGGCGACAGGCACCGGCAGGGTCTCACCGGTCAACAGCGAGCGGTCCAATTCGCTATGACCATCGGTGATGATCCCGTCCACCGGCATGCGATTGCCCGGCAGCACCCGCACCAGATCACCCACCACCAGATCGCCCAGCGGCACGGTTTCCGCCTGCTCGCCGGTGATCCGGGTGGCGCGAGGCAGTTCCAGCGCCGCCAGTTCCCGGGCCGCCGACCGCGCCACCGCACGGGTCCGGTGATCCAGATAGCGCCCGGCCAGCAGAAAGAAGGTCAGGGTCAGGGCCGCGTCGAAATAAGCATGGGCCCCGCCCTGCATGGTTTCCGACAGCGATGTCCCCGCCGCCAGCAAGATGGCCAACGAGATCGGCACATCCATATTGAGGCGCCGATGCGTGAGGGCCGACAGGGCGTTGCGAAAGAATGGCTGGGCCGAAAACGCGATGGCGGGCAAGGCGATGACAGCGCTTAGCCAGTGGAACAGATCGCGGGTGGCATCTTCGGCCCCGGACCAGACCGCCACCGAGAGCAGCATCACGTTCATGGCCGCAAAACCGGCAACCCCCAGACGCATCAGCAATTCGCGGCCATCTCGGTCAAGTCCGCTTTGGCCCAAAGTGTCCGCATCCAGCTCATGCGCCTCGAACCCGGCCCGGCTCAGCACATCGATCAGCGCATCCGCCGTCACGTCGTCTTCGGCGGTGATGCTGGCCCGTTTCAAGGTCAGATTGACCCGGGCCTCACGCACCCCCGGACTGGCCAGCAAAGCCCGCTCCACCGCCGAAATACACCCACCGCAATGGATGCTCGGCAGCGACAGGACATGGGCGGTGCCGCTGCCCGTTCCCAGCCCGTGGCGGGCGAGGCTTTCGGCGGCCTCGGCACCGACGCAGCCAGGGCAGGCCATAACCATCGGCGTCAGGCCTTGGTCATGCCGACATGCAGAACGACCCGCTGTCGAAAGACGGTCCCGTCCGGGGCCTGCGCCTCGAGCCGGATGTTCCAGTTTCCCCGGGCCATGTCCGCTGGGGCCACAAAGGTCCCGGCATCGCGGCGCGAAAATTCCGGCGTGAAGTCGTCATGGGTGCTGGTCGCCCAGCCCACCAGCGCTGTCAGCCCGACCACATCAGCGGGGCTGCCATCCGCTTGGGTGAAGGACACGGTCAACTGCTCGTCATCGAACTCAGCCCAAACATCCCAACCCAAAGCTTCTTGCGCGGCCCGGTCCACATCGAAGGACTGACTGGCGACATACGAGTTTTTCACCTCAAGCCCGGGAAAAGTCCGCACGGCCTGAAAGGCAAGGGTCAGGTTCACGGCGATGATGATCCCGAACGCGGCAACGGTGAAAATCAAAACCTTACGACCAGTAATCTCGCGCATCAGTTCTGTCCCGTTCCGTTGAAGATGGTTTCTTTCTCGGCCCGCTCGTCGCTGACCATATCCTGTACCCAGATCCGCACATCGGTGCTGTCACGCAGGGCCGCCGGTGCCCCCGGAGGCGCCATGATATAAATCCGCTGTTGCTTGGTGGTGTCCGCCGGGACCGACACAATGGCATCATCCGACCCTTCGGCCTGCACGCGCAGCGCCGCATCCGAGGTGATCGAAATGCGGAACGGCCGGTCCTCGCCCTGTTTGTTGCGCAGGCGCAGGTCATAGGCGTTGCGGATCGTTCCATCGGACATGGTGACATAGACCGGGTTGCGGATCGGCGCGACGGTAAAGCTGAGGTCTGGCCGAACGAACAGCGCCACCACCAAGCCGACCCCGATCCCGCCCCAGAGCGCGGTGTAGATGATCGTGCGCAGGCGGAAGATATGTTTCCAGACCGGAATGCTGGGTGCGCCGGTCCGTTCATGGGCTTCGTCGGTCAGGGCCATATAATCAATCAAGCCACGCGGCTTGCCGACCTTGTCCATGATTTCATCGCAGGCATCGATACACAGGGCGCAGGTGATGCATTCCATTTGCTGGCCGTCGCGAATGTCGATCCCCATGGGGCAGACATTGACGCAGGCCATGCAGTCGATGCAATCGCCCGGCTCGGCCAGAACTGGTGCCGGGCTGAGGGCCGCCGGGGTGGCGGTGCGGGTGGTTTCGGCCACCAGAACGTCGCGCTTGCGGTGCCGTCCGCGCGGCTCGCCCCGCCAATCGCGATAGGCCACGGTGATGGTATCTTCATCCATCATCGCCGCCTGAATCCGCGGCCACGGACACATATAGATGCAGACCTGTTCCCGCATCAGCCCGCCGAAAACAAAGGTGGTCGCGGTCAGCAAAGCTACGGTGGTATAGGCCACAGGATGCGCAGTCAGGGTGACGAGATCATGCAACAGTGTCGGCGCATCGGCGAAATAGAACACCCACGCGCCGCCGGTCGCCACCGCGATCAGAATCCAGACGATCCATTTGGTCACCCGCAGGCGGACCTTCTTGCCATCCCAATCGGCGCGCCAAAGCCGGATGCGGGCATTGCGATCGCCTTCGATCCAACGCTCGACCAGAATGAACAGGTCGGTCCAGACGGTTTGCGGACAGGTATAGCCGCACCACACCCGCCCCAAGGCCGCCGTAAACAGGAATAGGCCCAAGCCGGCCATGATCAGCAATCCGGCGACGAAGTAAAATTCGTGCGGCCAGATCTCGATCCAGAAGAAAAAGAACCGCCGCCCGGCAAGATCGATCAGAACCGCTTGATCGGGCAATTCCGGGCCGCGATCCCATCTGATCCACGGCGTCACGTAATAGATCGCCAGTGTCACCGCCATAATCGCCCATTTCAGACGACGGAAACGCCCCGAGACACGTTTCGGGAAAATCGGTTCGCGGGCGGCGTAAAGGCCATCAGAAGAACTCATCGGGCGGGGTCCGGTCTTTGGGGGGATTTATGGCGTATGGTACATACGCCATATAGGACGGGCCCTGATCTGTATCAAACCGGGACCCGCCTGAGGGCTTGCGCCTATTCGCCACCGCCAAGTTGGTGGACATAGGTCGTCACGGCGCGGATGTCGGCCTCGGTCAGGCGCGAACCCCAGTCCGGCATGACGCCAAAACGGCTGTTGGTGATGGTGGCGACCAACGTGTCGTAATCGCCGCCATACAGCCAGACCGCGTCGGACAGGTTCGGCGCGCCCAACTCCCGGCTGCCGATGCCGCCATCCATGTGGCAGGCGGTGCAGTTTTCTTCGAACACGGTCTGACCGGCCGCGACCAGCGTGGGATCATTTGCCGGCCCCGACAGGCTTTGCACGTAATTGGCCGCTTCCGCGATTTCCGATCGGCTAAGCAAATCGCCAAAAGCGGGCATCTCGGAATAGCGCGCCTCAGGATCGGTGGTGTTGCGAATGCCATGGGTGACGGTGGCGTGAATATCCTCCATCGTGCCGCCCCAAAGCCAATCGTCATCCAGCAGGTTGGGAAAGCCCTTGGCTCCGGCCGCGCCCGAACCGTGACACTGGGAACAGTTGGTCCGGAACACCGCAGCGCCCTTGCTGAAGGCGTATTGCTGCAATTCCGGGGTCTCGAGAATCCCCGGCAGGTCCACCGCCGCCAGTTGTGCGTTGATCTCGGCATTCGCCGCCTCGGCGCTGGCCATTTCATCGGCCACCTGCCCCCGGGTCGAATAGCCCAGCAAACCAGAGGTCGCCCCGGAAATCAGCGGCCAAGCCGGATAGGCGATGGAATAGCCAATCGCCCAGACGATGCAGGCATAGAAGGTATAAAGCCACCAACGCGGCATCGGATTGTCATATTCTTCGATCCCGTCCCAGCTGTGGCCGGTGGTGGGAACGTCGCCCTCGAGGTCTTTGGGGCCGGTGTCTTTGGGGCCAGTCATAACCGGGTCTCCTTGTCGCGATCCTGCACAGCGGGTTGCGGCGCGGTTTCGGCCGGGCCGTCATCGTGCCGGAAGATGATATTAGCGGTGTCGCGATAGCTTTGCTTGCGGCCTGTCAGCACCCAGATCAGGATGCCGACAAAGATCACCGTCATGAAGAGCAGCATCCAGCTGTCCGCGAATTGCCGTAAAAGGGAATAGGTGTCCATCCTGCCCCCTATCGGCTGTCGTCAGGCGTGAAGGTCGAAAAATCGACCAGCGTGCCCAGCATTTGCAGGTAGGCGATCAAGGCATCCATTTCCGAGATGCCCGGCTCATTGTCGAAATTGCGAACCTGCGCCCCCGGATAGCGTTCCAGCAGCGCATCATAATCGCTGTCCGGGTTGGCCTGATTGCGGAAATCGACGGCGGCGTTCTGGATCATCTCATCGGTGTAGGGAACCCCCACCAACCGGTGAGTTTTCAGCAGATCCTGCACATGAGTCGCCTCAATCCGCGTATTTCCCAAGAAGGCGTATTTCGGCATGATCGATTCCGGCACCACGGATTCCGGATCGCGCAGGTGGGCCACATGCCATTCATCCGAATAGCGCCCTCCCACCCGGGCCAGATCTGGCCCGGTTCGCTTTGAGCCCCATTGGAACGGATGGTCATACATCGATTCCGCGGCAAGGCTGTAATGGCCATACCGCTCCACCTCGTCGCGCATCGGGCGGATCATCTGGCTGTGACAGACATAGCAGCCCTCACGGACATAGATGTCGCGCCCGGTCAGTTCCAACGGCGAGTAGGGGCGCATGCCCTCGACCTTTTCGATGGTGTTCTGCAAGTAGAACAGCGGCGCGATTTCCACGATGCCGCCGATGGCAACGACAACGAAGCTGAACACCGCCAGAAGGGTGACATTGGTTTCAAGGATTTTGTGTTTGTCGAGAAAAGCCATGGTCAAAAATCCTTATTCGGCGGCGACAGCGGCAGAGGTTTCGGCTTTCGCCTCGCCACGGGTCACCGTCAACCAGAGGTTCCAGGCCATGATCACGCCACCGGCCACATACATCAGTCCACCCAACGCCCGCACCACATACATCGGATGCTTTGCCGCCACGGTGTCTGCAAAAGAGTTGACGAGGAAGCCGTTTGAATCGACCTCGCGCCACATCAGACCTTCCATGATCCCGGTGACCCACATCGACGCCGCGTAAAGCACGATCCCGATTGTCGCCAACCAGAAGTGCCAAGACACCATTGGCAGCGAATACAGCGCCTTACGCTTCCACAACGCGGGCACAAGGTAATAGAGCGCGCCAAAGGTGATCATGCCGTTCCAGCCAAGCGCCCCGGAATGCACGTGACCAATGGTCCAGTCGGTATAGTGGCTAAGCGAGTTGACCGCCCGGATCGACATCATCGGCCCCTCGAAGGTGGACATGCCGTAAAAGCCGATGGAGACCACCATCATCCGAATGACCGGATCGGTGCGCAGCTTGTCCCACGCGCCCGACAGCGTCATCAGACCGTTGATCATGCCGCCCCAGCTGGGCATCCATAGCATGATCGAGAACACCATCCCAAGGGTCGAGGCCCAGTCGGGCAGCGCGGTGTAATGCAGGTGGTGCGGACCGGCCCAGATATAGAGAAAGATCAGCGCCCAGAAGTGGATGATCGACAGTTTATAGCTATAGACCGGACGCTCGGCCTGTTTCGGCACGAAGTAATACATCATCCCAAGGAAGCCGGCCGTCAGGAAGAAGCCCACCGCGTTGTGGCCGTACCACCACTGGGTCATGGCATCCTGCACACCCGAAAAGAGCTGCACCGATTTCGAGCCGAAGATCGACACCGGAATCGAGATGTTGTTGATCACATGCAGCATCGCCACCGTGATGATGAAGGCCAGATAGAACCAGTTCGCCACATAGATGTGCTTTTCGCGCCGGTTCACCAGCGTGCCGACAAAGATGGCCAGATACGCCAGCCAAACCACCGTCAGCAAGATATCCACATACCATTCAGGTTCAGCGTATTCCTTGGATTGGGTGCCGCCCAGAACATAGCCCGTGGCCGCCATCACGATGAACAGCTGATAGCCCCAGAACACGTACCACGCCAGATTTCCGCCCCAAAGGCGCGCCGCGCTGGTGCGCTGGACCACGTAGAACGACGTGGCGATCAACGCATTGCCGCCGAAGGCAAAAATCACCGCCGAGGTGTGCAGCGGCCGCAGCCGTCCGAAATTCAGATAGGGTTGGGCCCATTCGAAATTGAGCACGGGAAATGCCAGTTGCATGGCGATGAAGGTACCGGCAAGGAACCCAACCAGCCCCCAGATCACTGTCGCGACCACGCCATAGCGGATTACCTCGTCCATATAGCCCGAGGTATCCGGCACGGCTTTGGGCTCGTCCATGTGGCGCAGCGTGTACAGGAACCCGAGCCCGGCCAGCATCATGATGATCAGAGCGTGAAGGTTATACGCAGGATCATGGGCATAATTTGCCGCGATCATTGCGCAGAGGGTGACACCCCCCAGCAGGATGAGCTTGAAAATATCCGTCATTCTTGGTTCCCTTAACAATCCCGAACCCGGGCTCTTGATCTTGGCGCTGGCCAACCCCAGCTTTTAAACTGATGCGCGCATTATGCCATGCGTTATCCTGACTTTAGGCAGGGCGACCTTGATCCAAGTCAAGTACGCGGGGCCGGTGACAGGGATACGATGGTGTAACGGACCGTTGGTCGCAGGCTTTTGCGACGGAGGCGGATCAGGAGGAACGATAATGGCGTATAAAACTCTTCTCACGGTACTGCGCAGCGAAGATCAGGCCGAGTCGATGATCAGTTCGGCCATTGAATTGGCCCGACGATTCGACGCCCATCTTGAAGTGATGTGTCTGGGGATCGATCCGGTGCAGGTCGGCTATTATTTCGCCGGGGCTGACGCAATCGTCCAGCAATCCACCTATGACAACACCCGCAAACTGGCCGATGCCACCATGGCCCGGGCAAAAGCGCTGCTTGAGGTGGAAGACATTCGGTGGTCTGCCCGCGAAGTGGTGGTGCAAATCGGCGCTTTGGGCGAAATCATTTCCAGCATGTCCCGATTTGCCGATCTGGTGGTTCTGGGCAAGCCTCAGGGCGAATCCGCCCGGTTTGAGGATGCCGCAATCCTCGAAGCCGCCCTGTTCTCGGGCCAATCCCCAGTTCTTGTGCTGCCGGAAACCGGCATACCGGACGGGTTCGGCAGCCGGATTGTGATTGGCTGGAATGACGGGACAGAGGCACTGAATGCCATCCGCGCCGCGATGCCGCTGCTGTGCGATGCCGACAGAACCAGCATCGCGATTGTCGATACAGCCGAACACTCGGCGCAACAGGTCGATCCGGGTCAGGCACTATCGACGATGCTAGCCCGGCACGGCGTCAAACCCGAGATCGCCTTGCTGGCCAAGACACAGCCCCGGGTCTCGGATGTGCTGTTGACCCATGTCCGCGATATCGATGCCACCCTGATGGTCACCGGCGCTTACGGCCATTCCCGATTCCGGCAGGCGATCCTTGGCGGTGCCACCCGCGAGATCCTTGAAAAAGCGACGGTTCCTGTGCTGATGGCGCACTGATCGCGACCACGATGGCCGCCACCGTGGCGGAATGCGTCAGACCAGCATTCCGCCATCGGAATCATCGCCGGTTTCTTCCATCAAACGGGCGATGTCAGGAATGCGCACATGGCGGCTTCCCACCAGTTCGATTACCCCAGCTTTGCGCAGTGCCGACATCTGGCGGCTGACCGTTTCCAAGGTCAGGCCCAGATAATCCGACATCGCTTCGCGGGTTAGCGGCAGGTCGAATTCCCGTGACGTCAGCGACGGGCCCGGGATCCCACCGCCCCGGCGCAAGAAAATGGCCAGCAGCGTCGCGATCTTCTCGCGCGCGGTCTTGCGGCCCAAAAGCAGCATCCATTCGCGGGCCACATCCAACTCGTCCAGCGTCATTTCCAACAGGCGCTGGCCGATATGCGGCGTGTCCACCATCAGGGCTTCGAAGGGCTTGCGGCGAAAACAGCACAAGATGACCTGCGTGGTCGCAGTGACGTCATAGGCCGCGCGCGTTCGGCCGGGGCGACCAATGAAATCCGATGGCAGCAACAAGCCGACCATCTGACGCCGGCCGTCTTCCATGGTTTGGGTCAGGGTCGCAACACCGCTCACCACCGAGGCCACAAAGCCCATGTCATCCCCGGCCCAGATCACCGCCTGCCCGGCCTCGAAGGTGCGGTAGTACTTGATCGCCTCCAACTCGCGCAATTCGTCGGCATCGCATTTCGAACACACCGCCCGATGCCGGATGGGACAATCGGCACATTGGCCGGTCTGCGCGGCCTGGGCCATTGGGGGAACCTCTAAGTTGTGTGCGATTTGATCCGGATCAAAGTCCCAACCAACCATCGGTCTCAAAATAAGGTCATGACCCACACAACGCAACTCTCTCAGCTGGGACTTTTCGACCGCAAGGTGCCCCGCTATACCAGTTATCCGACCGCACCGCAGTTTTCAGACCGGGTCGGCGGTGCTGACATGGCGCGTTGGATCGCAGCGGTGCCGCCCGGCAGTGCGGTTTCGCTGTATATCCACGTGCCGTTCTGCCGCCGCTTATGCTGGTTCTGCGCCTGCCGCACCCAAGGCACCCGCAACATGGCCACGGTCCGCGCCTATCTTGAGACCCTGAAGGCAGAGATCGCGCTGGTAAAACAGCACCTTGCCCCGGGCATTCGGCTATCGCGCCTGCATTGGGGCGGTGGCACCCCAACCCTGTTGCCCCCCGAGATGATTGCCGAACTGGCCGCCACGCTGGCTGATCTTGCGCCAATGGCACCGGGCGGCGAATTTTCGGTTGAGATTGACCCGAATGAAATCGACACCGCCCGTATGGCCGCGCTGAAAGCCGCCGGAATGACCCGCGCCAGCATCGGCGTGCAGGATTTTGATCCAGCCATCCAACGCGCCATTGGCCGCGATCAAGGGTTTGAGCTGACTCGCGATGTCGCCGCCGCCCTGCGCGCCCACGGCATTGCCAGCCTGAATGCCGATATCCTGTTCGGCTTGCCGCACCAAACTTCGGCCCGCATCACCGACACCGTGCAAAAGTTGCTGGCCCTGAACCCGGATCGGGTGGCACTGTATGGCTATGCCCATGTGCCGTGGATGGCCCGGCGACAGGCGATGATCGACCCCGATACCCTGCCCGACCCCAAGGCCCGGCTGCATCTGTTCGACACCGCCCGCCGCCTGTTTCGCTGGGACGGCTATGAGGAGATCGGCATTGATCACTTCGCCAGACCGCATGACACTCTGGCCGAGGCCGCCCGCCAAGGCCAGTTGCGGCGCAATTTCCAAGGCTATACCGACGACGCTGCGCCGGTCTTGATCGGGCTTGGCGCATCGGCGATTTCGCAATTCCCGGCTGGCTATGCCCAGAATGCCGCCGCCACGGGCGATTACACCCGTCAGATCAGAACCGGAGCGCTGGCCACCAGCCGGGGCCATCGACTGTCGCCCGACGACCGCATGCGCAGCCGGATGATCGAAAGCCTGATGTGCAATTTCGCCATTGATCCCGCCCGGATCAGCGCCGAGACCGGCGCACCGCTGGGTCAAATCACCCCGCTGCTGCGGGGGCTGGCTCAGACCTTTGCGGCGGTGGTCGATCTTGGCCCTGATGGCAGTCTCACCATCCGGCGCGAAGGCCGCCCTCTGACCCGGCTGATCGCCCATGGCCTTGATGCCTATGCCGCCCCCGACACCGGGCACAGTTCAGCGATCTGAACGGCACGCAGGCTAGGCGCCTTGCCGGATCGGCGCAACCGCATCGCCACCCGGGCCACCGCTGGCTCCGTCCGGCGTGATGTTCAGCGCTGCTTGCAACAGGGTCCGGGTATACTCGGTCTGCGGATTGTCGAAAATCTCGGCCCCGGTTCCGGCCTCGACAATGTCGCCCTGCTTCATCACCACCACTTTATGGCTCAGCGCCCGCACCACCCGCAGATCATGGCTAATGAACAGATAGGCCAGCCCGTACTTCTGTTGCAGATGGCGCAGTAAATCGACGATCTGAACCTGCACCGTCATATCCAGCGCCGATGTCGGCTCGTCCAGAACCACCAGCTTGGGCCGCAAGATCATCGCCCGGGCAATGGCGATCCGTTGCCGCTGTCCGCCGGAAAACTCGTGCGGGTAGCGGGCCGCCACCGACGGATCCAGCCCGACCTCGGTCAGGATATCGGCAACCATCTGATCCGCCGTCTGACCCTTGGGCGTGCCATGCACCCCCAGCCCTTCGGCGATGATCTGCCCGACATTCATCCGCGGGCTGAGCGACCCGAACGGATCCTGAAACACGATCTGCATGTGTTGGCGCAGAGGGCGCAACTGCCGCGACTTCCAACCGTGGATATTGTGGCCCTCAAAGTTGATCGGCCCCTCGGACGACACCAGCCGCATCAGCGCCAGCGCCAACGTGGTCTTGCCCGACCCGCTTTCGCCGACGATGCCAAGGGTTTCGCCCTGCCGCACCGACAAGGTGGCCGCGTTGACCGCCTTCACATGGCCCACCGTCTTGCGCAGCAATCCGGCGGTGATCGGGAACCAGACCCGCAGGTCCTCACAAGAGATCACCTCTTGTGCGCCCTCGGGAACCGGATCGGGGCGGCCCTTGGGTTCGGCGGCCAGCAGAATCTTGGTATAGGGGTGCTGCGGATCAGCGAACAAGGACGCTGCGGGGCCCTGCTCGACGATCTCGCCGCCCTTCATGACGCAGACCCGGTCGGCAATCCGCCGCACGATGCCCAGATCATGGGTGATGAACAGCATGCTCATCCCCTCGGACGCCTTCAACTCGGCCAGCAATTCAAGGATTTGCGCCTGAATGGTCACATCCAGCGCCGTGGTCGGCTCGTCCGCCACCAACAGGTCCGGCCCATTGGCCAGCGCCATGGCGATCATCACCCGCTGCCGCTGCCCGCCCGACAACTGGTGCGGATAGGCGCTGAGGCGACTTTGCGCATCGCGGATACCGACCTTTTCCAGCAGATCGATGATCCGCGCCTTGGCCGTGTCACCGGTCAGCCCCTGATGCAGCGCCAGACTTTCGCCGATTTGCTTTTCGATCGGATGCAACGGATTGAGCGAGGTCATCGGCTCTTGAAAGATAAAGCTGATGTCGTTGCCGCGAATGTCGCGCAGCCGGGCCTCGGGGGCCCCCACCATCTCACGCCCGGCATATTTGACCGAGCCGCTGACCTCGGCGCTGTCGGGCAGCAGCGACACCGTGCTCAGCGCGGTCACCGACTTGCCCGAGCCGCTTTCGCCAACAATGGCCACGGTTTCACCCTTGGCGACGGTGAACGACACATTGCGCACCGCCTGCACAAGTTTGCCTTCCTGCCGGAAATTGACGCAAAGGTTGTCGATCTCCAAAACGGTTTTGCTGAGGTCGGCGCTCATGCGAAGGTCTTTCTGGGGTCGAACGCGTCGCGCACCCCTTCAAAGATGAACACCAACAGCGACAGCATGATCGCAAAGGTGAAAAACGCGGTAAAGCCCAGCCACGGCGCTTGCAGGTTCTGCTTGGCCTGCAAGGTCAGCTCGCCCAGACTGGGGGCGGACGACGGCAGACCGAAGCCGAGAAAATCCAGTGCCGCCAGCGATCCCAACGTGCCGGTGATCACAAACGGCAACATGGTCAGGGTCGCCACCATCGCATTGGGCAGAACGTGGCGGATCATGATCGTGCCGTTGCCAACGCCCAAAGCCCGCGCCGCCCGAACGTATTCAAAGTTGCGCGCCCGCAGGAATTCGGCCCGGACCACGCCCACCAGCGCCGTCCAACCAAACAGGGTCATCAGGAACACCAGCAGCCAAAAATTCATCTGGAACACCGCCGCGATAATGATGATGATATAGAGGCTGGGGGTTGAACCCCACAACTCGATCACGCGCTGAAAGATCAGATCAACCCAGCCGCCAAAGAACCCCTGCACCGCCCCGGCCGCAATGCCGATGACGCTGGTCAGTGCCGTCACCACCAGCGCGAACAGCACAGACAAGCGGAAGCCATAGATCACCCGCGCCAGCACATCGCGCGCCGTATCGTCGGTGCCGAGCCAATGGTTGGCATCAGGGGCCGACGGCGCGGTGCCGTCAATGTCGTTCACGGTGGTATAGCTGTAGGGAATCGGCGGCCAGATCATCCAGCCCTTCTCAATCGGCTCACCATCGACCATGCCGGTCTTGGCCTGCACCAGAATGCCCTCAGGATCGTCCCAGCAGGCCTCAAGCCCACCGCTGACAATCAAACATTGTACCTCAATATCCCGGTACACCGCCTCGGTCTGGAAATCGCCGCCAAAGGCGGTTTCGGGGTAAAAGTTGAAGATCGGGGTGAAATAGCTGCCGCGATATTCAATCAGGATCGGTTTGTCATTTGCCAGAAACTCGGCAAACAGCGACAGGCCGAACAGGATCGAAAAGATCACCAGCGACCACGCCGCACGGGTATTGGCGCGGAAGTTCCGCAGCCGCCGCGTGTTCAACGGTGACAAAAACGCCTTGCGCAGCGGCGCGGCCGTCATGAGGTTTTCTGTGACGGACATGGCTTACGTCTCCCGGGTCTCAAAATCGATCCGCGGATCGATCCACACATACATCAGATCCGACACCAGCCCCATCAGCAAGCCAATCAACCCAAAGACATAGAGCGTGCCGAAGATCACCGGATAGTCGCGACTGACGGCGGCCTCAAAACCCAAACGCCCCAGCCCGTCCAGCGAAAAGATCGTCTCGATGATCAAGGACCCGCCAAAGAACACCGACACGAACACCGCCGGAAAGCCCGCGATCACGATCAGCATGGCGTTGCGGAAGACATGGCCATACAGCACCCGGCTTTCGGTCAACCCCTTGGCCTTGGCGGTCATCACATATTGCTTTTTGATCTCTTCCAGAAAGCTGTTCTTGGTCAGCAAAGTCAGGGTCGCAAATGCCGAAATGGTCGACGCCAGCACCGGCAGGGCAATATGCCAGAAGTAATCGACGATCCGCATCGGGATGCTCATCTCGGCCCAATTATCCGAATACAGCCCGCGCAACGGAAAGATTTGCCAGTAGGATCCCCCCGCGAACAGCACCAGCAGCAGAATCGCGAACAAAAAGCCGGGAATGGCATAGCCGACGATGATGGCACCGCTAGTCCATGTATCAAACCGCGAGCCGTCTTTCACCGCCTTGCGAATGCCCAAGGGAATCGAGATCAAATAGGCGATCAGGGTCGACCACAGGCCCAGACTGATCGAGACCGGCATCTTTTCCAGCACCAGATCCACGACCGAGATTGACCGGAAATAGCTGTCACCGAAATCGAACCGGGCATAGTTCCAGATCATGATCAGAAACCGTTCCACCGGTGGTTTGTCGAAGCCGAATTCTTTTTCCAACTCGGCGATGAATTCTGGCGGCAGGCCGCGTGCGCCCAGATATTTGTCATTGCCGCCGCCCTGCCCCATGGAACTGCTGCCCATGTCGCCGCCGCCGCCCGAGATGGTGTCAAAGACATCGCCCTGCCCCTCCATGCGGGCCAGAACCTGTTCGACCGGGCCACCGGGCACAAACTGGATCATGACGAAGTTGATCAACATGATCCCGATCAGGGTCGGGATGATCAGTGCAATCCGCCGCAGGATATAGGCGCCCATGGCTCAGAGCGCCCCTTCGGATTTCAGTTGCGCCGCAGCCTCGGCATCGTACCACCAGAAATCCAACTCGCCCACCGACAGCGGCGGCAATGTCTCGGGGTGGCGGAACATGTCGTAATAGGCGACCCAAGTGGCGTCGTTGTACCACAGCGGGATATCAAAACGGTTCGCCCGCATCACCCGGTCCAGCGCATGCACCGAACTGGTCAAGTCGTCCAGCGTGTCCGCCGCCACCACCGACGCAATCAGCCGGTCCACCGCCGGGCTGCGCAGCCGCATCAGATTGCGCGAGCTGTTATCGGCGGTTTTTGAGCCAAACCACTGTTCCAACCCGCTGGACGGTTCGAAATCCATCTGGAAGCCCTGATTGGCCAAATCAAAGGTGCCAGCCCGACGACGTTCCACATATTGCGCGGTATCGACCCGTTCCAGACGGCCTTCGACGCCAATGCCTTTCAGATTCTCGATGAACGGATTGATCGCCCGGTCGTACAGCGGATCGCGCTGAATGATGACCAGATCCAAAAGCTGCCCATCCTTGCGCCGCATCCCGTCATCGCCCGCAATCCATCCGGCATCGTTCAACAACTGGGTGGCCTGCCGCACGATCTGCCGTGCGGGCCGGTTCCGCTCGGCGTCATGTTGCGCCGGCATCGCCACCTCATCGGTCAGGATCGACGCCTCAAGCAGGCCTTCGTTCACCAAAGGCTGCAACAGCGCCACTTCGGCCTCGGAGGGCACACCGCTGGCGGCCAGATCGGTGCCCGGCCAGAACGACGCGGGCTGCTTGTAGAAATCATAGAACAACGTCCGGTTCGACCAAGCGAAGTTGAACATCATCTCGATGGCTTGCCGGGTGCGCGGGTCCTGCCACTTTGGCTTGTCCAGATTGAACACCCACGACAGATGTGTGCCGACAGATCCATCGGGAATGTCTTCCAGCACCACATAGCCCTTCTCGACGCCGGGGAAGTCATATTGTTGCGCCCAAGTCTGCGATGAGGTCTCGTTGCGGAAGGTATAAGCCCCGGATTTGAACCCTTCAAAAGCGGCGGTGGAATCTGAAAAATATTCCACCCGGATGCGGTCAAAATTGTTGCGCCCGACATTAAGCGGAATGTCCGCGCCCCAATAATCGGGGTTGCGGGCATAGACCACGCGGCGGTTGTAATCGAAGCTGTCCAGCACATAGGGCCCGGTCGACATGAACGGCGTCTTGGTGCTTTGATCCAGCCGCGCGCCCGTCTCCTCGAACCACGCCTTGGAAAAAGCGGGGGTGCCACCGGCAAACCCGATCCGGTCGCGCAACGGGGCCTCATCCTTGAAATTGAACTTGATCCGGTAGGGGCCAAGAATCTCGACCTCGCCATAATAGGCTTCAACCAGACTGCGGTACTCGACGATTCCTTGGGTCAGGAACAGGTTGTGCGAAAACGCGACGTCCTCGGCGGTCATCGGGGTGCCGTCTTGAAAGGTGACGTCATCGCGCAGATTGAAGATCACCCAAGACAGGTCCTCGGGATATTCCAGCGTCGTGCACAAGAAGCAGTAGGCACCAAACGGGTCATCGGCGGTGCCGGTTAGGATGCTTTCTGTGCCGATCGTGTTCAGTGCGGCGGGCACCCCGGCCCGAGCATATTGGTTGAAGCTGTCGAAATTGCCCTGCGCCCAGATCGAAATCTCGCCGCCCTTGGGGGCGTCCGGGTTCACATAGTCCAGATGTGCCGCATCCGCCGGGTATTTCAGGGTGCCGAAATTGGAATAGCCATGGCTGACCACGGTCGGCACGTCCGCATCCTGAGACTTCACCGGCAGGGCCGAGGCCAGCAGCACAAGGCCTGGGATCAACAGCGCGCCAATCCCCCAATGGGACAGGGGCGCAAGGGGTGCGGTGACGGCGCGGGCGGCACGGGGTGGCGTCATCTGTGTCTCCGGTCTGGATAAGGCGTCGGTCGAAGTTCCGACAGGCTACGGCCTGCGTCATGGGACATTCAAGCCGCGATTGCAAAGCTGTGATTGCCTGTGAGCTTGCACCCAACAAAAAACCGCCCCCGAAGGAGCGGTCCTGATCGTTTGCACGGCCCAAAACTTGGATCGCGTCAGTGCCCCCTATTGCTGGGGGGCCTCTTCCGCAGCGCCGTCAAGATTTTCGTCTTCAGCTTGTTCCGCGGTTTCGCCGGTTGCCTGCTTGGGGGCTTCCTCGTCAATCGCATTGGCCTCTTCTTCCGCGGCTTCCGCTTCCGGCACCACCGCAGAATCGGCCGCATCATCGGCATCCACCGCCGAAGCGTCGAACACGAAATCAGGCGATTCTGAGATCAGATAGGCCACAACATCGGCCCGGTCGCTGTCCTTTTTCAGACCCGCAAAGCTCATCTTCGTGCCCTTGGCCCAACCTTTGGGGTTTTCCAAGAAATCGCTCAGATGTTCCGGGGTCCAGGTTTCTGCCGACAGATCGGCCAGAGCGTCGGAATAAGCGAAGTCCCCGACCGATCCGATGTGACGTCCGACAACACCGTCCAGATGCGGACCGGTTGCGTTTTCGCCGTTAACCTTGTGACAAGCCGCACATTTACCGAACACGCGCGCGCCACCCTCGACGTCAGCCGCAGCCACCAAAGCCGCAAAATCGACTTCTTCTTCGGCGGTTTCCGCGCCGTTCTCGTCGCCGGTATCGATCAAATAAGCCTGAACATGGTCCCCATGGCCGCCGCCGATCGTGAACAGGCTTTGCCCGACCCATCCGCCCAGCAGAAACACAAGCAGGGACCCGCACAGCGCGGCCACAACTTTCGTCACAGTCATCGTATCAAGCATCAGGTTGCCTCTCAGATCGCAGTTGCCCGTGTGTAGCGGCTTCCCCCTGACTGCATCAAGGTGTAGATGCCGCGACCAAACGACCGTTGCGGTCACCAAATCACGCAATCTGCCAGATGGGAAGTCCAGACACATGACACGGATCGCATTTCAAGGCGAACCCGGCGCCTATTCGCACCAGGCCTGCCGCGAAGCCCGCCCGACCTATGAAGCCGTGCCGTGCCGGACATTTGAAGACGCCATTGATGCGGTGCGATCCGGCGAGGCCGATCTGGCGATGCTCCCAGTGGAAAATTCGACCTATGGCCGGGTGGCCGACATTCACAGCCTGCTGCCCGAAAGCGGCCTGCACATCGTCGACGAAGCGTTCGTCCGGGTGCATATCAATCTACTGGCTCTGCCCGGCACTCCAATTGAGCAAATCACCGAGGCAATGAGTCACACGGTGCTGCTCGGCCAATGCCGGGACTTTCTGCGCAGCCGCAGCATCACGACCCTGACCGCAGCCGATACCGCTGGTTCGGCCCGGCAGGTGGCCGCGGATGGAATTCCCGCGCGGGCGGCGCTGGCGTCGGAACTGGCCGGCGAGATTTACGGGCTAGAGGTGCTGGCCCGCCATATTGAGGATCACGACCGCAACACCACCCGCTTTTTGATCATGTCCGCCACGCCCGACCATTCGCGCCGGGGCACATCGGGGATGATGACCTCGTTCGTGTTCCGGGTCCGCAACATTCCGGCGGCGCTGTACAAAGCCATGGGCGGCTTTGCCACCAATGGCGTCAACATGACCAAGCTGGAAAGCTATATGATCAACGGCTCGTTCACCGCGACCCAGTTCTTTGCCGAGATCGAAGGCCACCCCGATGACGCGGATGTCGCCCGCGCCCTAGAGGAACTGACCTATTTCACCTCAACCCTGACGATTCTGGGCACCTACCCCGCTGATCCCCGTCGTCACACCTGAGGCCTCGCCGCTCGGGCGCGCCGTCACCGCCGGACCCGTCCGGCGGCTTTCGATCTCGCGGGCGAAGTGTTGCAGACGGTCGCGGCAGCGCGCGGCAACGGTCTGGCGCACCAGCGACAGGGATTGCACGATCATCCGGCCGGTCAGGCTGGTGGGACGAAGCTGAACCGTCACGTCCAACCGGGTCGGCCCCTCTGGCGGGCCACTCAGTGCCACCGTCAACTGGCCCCGCATCCCATCCGCTTCACCGTGAATCTCGTACCCGTCCGGGGCCTGCAACGACACCAGTTCCGCCGTCCCGTCACGGCGCAGCCCGCGCAGCACGAAGTGCCCCTGCCAACGGCTGCCCTCTGACACCGGGGCCGGATGGTCCAACCGGGTGATCTGGGTTTTCGCGTCAGCAGGGCGACCGAGAAGCCGGTCGAAATCGGTCACCTGTTGGAACACGTCCTGACGCGAGGCCGCGACCTCTTCGGACACTGTCAGCTTCATGCCATCGGCTCGTCCAGCCGATCCGCCAGCCAGCGCTCAATCACGAAGCGCGCAATCGCCCCCGGGCGCGACGGCGCGATCTCGGGATGGATGCCCTCGAAGACCTCGATCATTTCCTCGCGGCTGACCCAACGGGCCTCCTCGATCTCGACCGGATCCACGGTGATGTCGGTGCTGACAGCCTCGCCCCGGCAGGCCAGCATCAACGAGGCCGGAAATGGCCATGGCTGACTGACCAGATAGGACACCGCCCCCACCCGCACGCCGGCCTCTTCAAATACCTCGCGGCGCACCGCGGCCTCGACCGTCTCGCCCGGCTCAATAAAGCCCGCCAGCAACGAAAACATTTTCTCTGGCCAAAGCGGCGACCGCCCCAGCAAGATCGAATTTCCGTGCGTAATCAGCATAATCGCCACCGGGTCGGTGCGCGGAAAGTGATGGGCGGCACAGGCCGGGCAATCGCGCTGCCAGCCCGCCATCGCCATGTCAGAGCGCGATCCGCAATTGGCGCAGAACCGGTGCCGGTCATGCCAGCCCAAGATGCCCCGCGCCACCGCGGCCAGTTCGGCGCTGCGCGCATCCAACTGGGTCATACAATTGCGCAGCTCCATGAACCGGTCGCCCTGCGGGAAATCGGGATGGACCTGTTCCGACAGATCGCGAAAGCCATCTTCCGGCGCGGCTTCGGTGGCGGGCGGCGCCCATCCCGACAGGTCCAGCGCAAAGCGCGGCCCAGCGTCGTCCAGCCCCAGAAACACCGGCGGATCAAGGGCACTGTCCAGACCGGCATGTCCCGGCACCAGCCAGCCCAGCGCGTTACCGTCCTCGCCGCGGACCAGCGGCTTGTTCTTCCACAGCGGCAATACCCGCGCGGACGGATCCGCCCACAGGTCAGCCTGCCGGGCCGCGTCGCCACGCAGATGGCCCGCCCGATCCAGCCCACTATCGCCAAACGTGACCGAAGTCGCCGGGATGAACGCCATGATATACTCCGATTGTTGCTGGCTCATCGAATGACATAGCGCCCCGGCCAATGCAAACCCGCCCCCGCGGCCCGAACCATTTCGCAACACCTGCCAGATTTCCCCAGCCCTGCGCATCAGGTCCGTTGCCACTGACGGCGCAACCGGCCACGCTTGATCCATTACCGCTTCAGGAGGCCCAGTCATTTTAGCCGCAGCCGAAGTTCAACCGTCGATGGATGCGCCGCGTCTCATCCGTCTCCGCTTGCTGGCCACAACCGACCTGCATTGCACCATCTGGCCCTTTGACTATGCCGCCGACCGGTCGCGGCCGGGGATCGGATTGGCCGCGCTGGCGCCGCTGATCGCAGCGGCCCGAACCGAAGCCGACAATGCGCTGCTGCTGGACAATGGCGATTTCTTGCAAGGCACGGCGCTGGCCGATCTCTTTGCCACAGCCGATCCCGCCGCCCCCCGTCACCCGATGATCGCGGCGATGAACGCGCTTGGCTATGACGCTGCCGCGCTTGGCAATCACGATTTCAACTTTGGCCTCGCCGCGCTGCACACCGCCCTGTCCGGGGCCGAGTTTCCGGTGCTCTCGGCCAATCTGGTGGCCCCGCCGACCGATCAAAACCCGGCCCCGAACCGGATCTTTCCGGCCACAGCGTTGCTAGAGCGTGAGATGCTGGCCACCGATGGCAGCCGCCATCTGGTGCGGATCGGCGTGATCGGGGCCGCGCCGCCGCAAACCGTGGAATGGGACAGCGCCGTACTGGCCGGACAGGTGCAGGCCTGCGGCATCCGCGCTGCAATCGCGGCCGAACTGCCCGCCCTGCGCGCCGCCGGGGCCGATCTGATCGTGGCCTTGGCCCATTCCGGTCTGGGCCCGCCCGATGCGGGGGACGAGGCCGAGGATGCCTGCCTGTCGCTTGCAGCACTGCCCGGTCTTGATGCGATCATTGCCGGCCACAGCCACAAGGTCTTTCCCGGCCCCGGCCACGCCGCGCGGCCCGGCATCGACAGCAACAGCGGACGTCTCGGCAATATCCCGGCGGTGATGGCCGGTGCCATGGGGCAGTATCTTGGCCTGATCGACCTTGATCTGGTTCAGCGCGGCGGGCGCTGGCGGCCCGTGGCGTCACAATCGACGCTGCGCCGGGTGCCCGACGACCATGACGCCGCCGACCCCCGGCTTCTGGCCCTGAGTTTGGCCGCCCACAACGCCACCCGCCGCAACAGTGGCGCGGTGTTGGGGGAAAGCCTGACCCGGCTGCACGGGGTCTTCGCCCTCGCCGCGCATTCCCCCGCGCTGCAATTCACCGCCGAGGCCCAACTCTGGCGCGCCCGCCAATTGGTGGCGGACCTGCCCGAGGCGGCGCTGCCATTGCTGACGGCAGTCTCGCCTTATCGCGCGGGCGGCCATGCGGGCGGTGATGCCTATACCGACATCCCAGCGGGCCCCTTGCGCATGGGGCATCTGACGGAACTGTCGCCCTTCCCAAACCATCTGGACGTGGTCGCGGTCACCGGTGCCCAGATTCGCGCGTGGCTGGACCGGTCAGCGGCCCTGTTTCAGACCATCGCGCCGGGTGCCCGCGACGTGCCGCTGCTGATGCCCGATGCGCCGTGCTATAACTTCGATCAAATCTACGGCCTGCGCTATCGGATCGACCTCAGCCAGCCGCCCCGCTATCGGGCGACGGATGGACGCCGCCTCGACACCAGCCCGCCCAGTCGGATCCGGGACCTGACCCTGAACGGCAGGCCCCTCGGTCCAGAGGACCGCGTGCTGGTCGCCACCACCAGTTACCGCACCGCAGGTGGCGGCAATTTCGACATGGTGCGCACGGCCCCGGTCATTGCCCGCTCGGACGCCTCGCTGCGCGAGAACCTGACCGCCTATACCCGTGCCGCCAACCCCATTCAGATCCAGCTGACCCCGGTCTGGGGGTTTTCCCCGCTTGGTGCCACCGCCCTGTTCCACGGCCCGCAGCACGGCTCACTGCAAAGTCACGGCGACCCCGACCGCCTGATCGAAGCGCTGGACCTGCAGCCCAATGGTGGCCGCCAATTCCGTCTGTTCTTGTAAAATCAGCCGCCGCTTACAGCGTCTCGGCGCTGAACGTGTCGCAATCGGCCATCTGGCCATTCCGATAGCCGCGCGCGAACCAACTTTCCCGCTGTTCGCTGGTGCCGTGGGTAAAGCTGTGCGGATTGGGCACCCGTCCGGCATTGCGCTGCAGGTAATCGTCACCGATCTTGCGGGCCGCGTTCAGTGCCTCGTCCAGATCGCCCGGCTCCAACAACCCGTCCACATGCGCGGCCCAGACCCCGGCCAAACAATCGGCCTGCAATTCCACCCGAACCGAGATCGAATTGGCGTCGGCCTCCATCCCTTGCGCCCGCGCCCCCGCCTGAAGCGCCTGCGCCTGCGCGAGGATTCCCACTTCGTTCTGCACGTGATGCGCCACTTCATGGGCAATCACATAGGCCGAAGCGAAATCGCCCTCCGCCCCCAGTTGCTCAGACAGCACCGCGAAAAACGCCGTATCCAGATAGGCGCTTTTGTCCTCGGGGCAATAAAACGGCCCCGTCGCCCCTGAGGCACCGCCACAAGCACTCTGGGTGACCTGACTGAACAGAACCATCTGCGGCGGTTGATAGGGTTGGCCGGTGGACTGCGGAAAGACCTCGCCCCAGACATCTTCGGTCGTGGCCAAGACTTGGGCGGCGAAATCTCCGGCTTGTTGTTCCTGCGGCGACAACGCCACCGGCGCGCCACTGGTCTGCGAAGTCTGCGTGCCCTGCAACAGCGGCGTCACGTCGATGCCGGTGAAATACCCGATCGCCAACACCGCCAGCAGACCAAGTCCGCCGATCCCGCCAATCCGACCGCCCCCGCCACCGCGGCCCCGTCGGTCATCAATATTGCTGCTGCGTCGGGTGTTTCTCAGGCGCATGGCGGTCATCTCCGGCTGTTCTTTGATAACTTAGCTCAGGCCATGCGGGTTCCGCAATCGCTGCCGTCACGCGACGGCGACCAGCACCACAAGGCTGGCCATCAGCAACCCGATCCCCAGCCATTCGCGCCGCGATAGCCGCTCGCGGAAGAACAGCGCCCCGCCCGCGATACTGAACAGCAACTCCACCTGACCCAGCGCATAGACATAGGCCGCCGTCTGCAACGCAAAGGCCACGAACCAGCAAAAGCTGCCCGCCACGCTGGTCGCACCCACCGCCAGACCGGGCCGCCACGCCGCCAAGACCCGCCCGATCTGGGGCCGGTCGCGCAGCAAAAGCCACAGCATCATCCCGACCGACTGCGCCAACGTCACCACCGCCAAGGCCAAGGCGGCCCGAAACCCCACAGGACCATCGCCCAGTGCCAGCACCGCGCCGCGATAGCCCACTCCCGCCAGCGCAAAAAATGCGCCGCTGGTCAGCCCCAAGCCAACGCTCGGCGATAAAAACCGGCGCCAGCCGGGCCGCGCCGCATCACCCGGCACATCCGACAGCACCAACAGCGCGCAAAAGCCGATGACCAGCGCGACAAAGCCCAAGTCCGACACCCCCTCGCCCAACAAGGCCCAGCCGACAAAGACGGTCTGCAACACCTCGGATTTCTTGAAGGTAATCCCCACCGCAAAGTTGCGCCGCGAAAACAGGGCCACCACGCAGACGGTGGCCAATATCTGCGCCACGCCGCCCGCCATGGCAAAGCCCCAGAACCGCCCGGTAAAGGGCGGCACCGCGATGCCCGTCGTCACGATATAGCCCAGCACCGCCGCCCCCAGCACCGGCGCCGACCAGACGAATCGCGCCCATGTTGCGCCCACCGACGACAACCCGGCGGTCTTGAGATGTTTTTGCAGGGCAAACCGCGCGGTCTGAAACAGGGCGGCGGCTAATGTGGCGATAATCCAAAGGTCCATCACCGGTCTTTGGCAGAGGCCACAGCCGCCGTCTAGGCCACCTCCAGACCACCCCCTTGCAACCTGCCGCCGCTCGGTCTATCTGAGGGGTGAGAGGTTGGCGCGGGCAGGCACCTCGCCAACCCGGTCAGATCCGGAAGGAAGCAGCCGTAACGAGCCCCGCTTGGGTCGTTGTCCAGCCTCTCACCTTACCCCCCCTTTTCTAAATGCAGCCAATGCCCCGCCCCGGGACGAAAATGGTGCGCCCTTGGCGGCGCAGACGCGCCTTTGCAGCCCACCCGCACGGTCCGACAAAAGTCCGACGAAAGTCCGAAACAATTCCGACGCCAGTGTCAGCTTGCATTGGGCGGCGATGGCTGGACCTCGGCCCCCACAGCGACTAGGTTCTTGAAGGCATCGAATCCGGGGGAAACAGGCGTGAGCGAACAAGGCGGATATCGGGTTCTGGCCCGGAAATACCGGCCCGACACTTTCGCCGATCTGGTGGGGCAGGACGCGATGGTTCGCACCTTGCGCAACGCGTTCGAAGCCGACCGCATCGCGCAGGCCTTCATCATGACCGGCATCCGGGGCACCGGCAAAACCACCACGGCGCGGATCATTGCCAAAGGCATGAACTGCACCGGGACGGATGGCACCGGCAAACCCACCACCGATCCCTGCGGCACCTGCCCGCAATGCGTTGGAATTGCTGCCGGAACCCATGTGGACGTGATTGAGATGGACGGCGCATCGAACACCGGCGTCGACAACATCCGCAGCAATATCATCGACAATATTTCCTACGCGCCGACCTCGTCGCGCTTTAAGATCTACATCATCGACGAAGTGCACATGCTCAGCACCTCGGCGTTCAACGCCCTTCTGAAAACCTTGGAAGAGCCGCCCGCCCACGTCAAATTCATCTTCGCCACCACCGAGATCCGCAAGGTGCCGGTGACCGTTCTGTCGCGCTGTCAACGCTTCGATCTGCGCCGGATCGAACCCGAAGACATGATCGCCCTGCTGCGCCGGATTGCCGACGCCGAAACCGCCCAAATCGAAGACGCCGCCTTGTCACTGATCACCCGCGCCGCCGAAGGCTCCGCCCGCGACGCAACTTCCCTGCTGGATCAAGCCATTAGCCATGGTGCCGGCGAAACCACCGCCGATCAGGTCCGCGCCATGCTGGGTCTGGCCGACCGGGGCCGGGTGCTGGATCTGTTCGACCGGATCATGCGCGGCGATGCAGCAGGCGCGCTGGACGAACTTGGCGCGCAATACGCCGATGGTGCCGATCCCCAATCCGTTCTGCGCGATTTGGCCGAGATTGCCCATTGGTTGGCGGTGATGAAAGTCACCCCCGATGCGGCCGATGACCCGACCCTGCCCCATGACACCCGGGTGCGCGGCACCGAAATGGCCAGCCATCTTTCGCAGCGGGTTTTGGGCCGGGCATGGCAGATGCTGTTGAAAGCCTTGGACGAAGTCGGCACCGCGCCGAACCCGATGATGGCAGCGGAAATGGCTGTGATCCGGATGACCCATGTGGCCGACCTGCCCAGCCCGGAAGAATTGATGCGCAAGTTCGGCACGGCACCATCGCCGTCGGGCACAGGCGCTCCGGCCCCGTCAGGCCCGTCCGGGTCCGGTGCCACCGCGCGGGCAACTGCGCCCCAGCCGGTGCCCGCCGCCGCGCCGCGCTCCTTTGCGCCCCGATCCGCCGGACCGGCGTTGGCCACGCAGGCCGCCGCGGATTCCGCCCTCGACCGCTTTCCAAATTTCGACGCCGTGGTGGCCCTGATTCGCAGTCAGCGCGACATCAAACTGCTGGTCGAGGTCGAATCCAGCCTGCGCCTGATCTCGTACAGCCCGGGCCGGATCGCGTTTGAACCCGGTCCCTTGGCCCCCGCCGATCTGGCCCAGCGTCTGGGCGCGCGCCTGCAAAGCTGGACCGGATCTCGGTGGGCGATTTCGGTTGCCGCCACCGGCGGTGCGCCAACAATCACCGAAACCCGCGATGCCGAAATGACGGCGCTGAAACAACAAGCCGCGCGGCACCCGCTGGTGGCGGCGGTGCTTCTGGCCTTTCCCGGTGCGCAGCTTTCCACCATCCGCACCGAGGCCGAGCTGAACGCCCGCGCCGCGGCTGAAGCCCTGCCCGAAATTCCCGACGCCGATGATGCCGATGGCAACGCCGACGATTGGGATCCATTTGACGACGAATAACAAAAGGAATGACACGATGCTGAAAGGTTTAGGCGGTCTCGGAGGTCTTGGCGATATGGGCAAGATGATGAAAGCCGCGCAGGATTTGCAGGGCAAGATGGCCGAAATGCAGGAAGAACTGCATGCGATCATCGTCGAAGGCGAAAGCGGCGCCGGACTGGTAAAGGCCAAGGCCACCGCCAAGGGCGATCTGACCGGGCTGACCATCGATCCGTCGCTGTTCAATGCCGACGACAAGGAAGTGGTCGAGGATCTGATCCTTGCCGCGATCAAGGACGCACAAGCCCGCGCCGCCGACCGCTCGCAAGCAGAAATGCGCAAGCTGACCGAAGGCCTGGGCTTGCCCGCCGATATGAAGCTGCCGTTCTGAAACGCGACCCGATAAACGGCCCGTCCGATCCGGGCGGGCACGGGCGGCCATGACCATGACGCCCACAGCCGTTGATGCCCTGATCGACCTGATGGCGCGGCTGCCCGGCTTGGGGCCGCGCTCGGCCCGGCGTGCGGTCCTGCATCTGGTCCGCAAGCGCGGGCCTTTGCTGGCCCCACTGGCCGAGGCGATGACCGAGGTTGCGGCCACGGTCCGCGATTGTGTGACCTGCGGCAATATCGCGACCGACCCGCACTGCCCGATCTGCGCCGATCCGCGCCGCGCCAATGGCATCCTCTGTGTGGTCGAAGACGTGGCCGACCTGTGGGCCATGGAACGGGGCGCCGCCTTCAAGGGCCGGTATCACGTGCTGGGCGGCACCCTATCGGCCCTCGATGCGGTCGGCCCCGAAGATCTGGGCCTGCCCCGCCTTGCCGCCCGGATCGACGACGAAGGGATCACCGAAGTCATCCTCGCGTTGAACGCAACAGTCGATGGCCAGACCACCGCACATTACATCGCAGACCTGCTGGCCAATCTGGTCTCAGTGACCTCGCTGGCGCAGGGCGTGCCGATCGGCGGCGAGTTGGATTACCTCGACGACGGCACCATCTCTGCGGCGCTGAAAGCCCGCAGGGCGCTTTAAAACAAAGCCCATCAGCGCGGGACACTGCCTATTTCAAGGCCGGTCCGCGCCCTTTTTCCAAAAACAAATTCGAACATACTTCTGAAGATGGGCCATTTGGGCCTCAGCGCCAAGGTGGTGGCATTTCAAGAATTTCTGCAAGATTCAGAAATTGCTGAATCTTTCCACGTTTTTAAATCGACAGAAACGACTGACAGATGTTGACGATCTGTATACGTATTATTAACAATTAACTCACTGGCCCAGAATTATTAGTAAATTCCGACAGAAATCTTCTGATTTCTGGCGACCTTTAAGTGCGAGTAATTGCTCCGGAGCACTGATTTCTAAGTGTCTACAAGTAACGATTGAAAGCAGTTTTGTTCCATAAAACATGGAGAAAAGCCTATGACGTCACCCGTCTCTTTCTTGAAAACTCTATCTGCATCTGCCGGTTTGGCTTTTTGTTTGATGCAGCCAGCCCAGGCTGTCACAGTCGGCAGCAATTTCGATGTGGAGACCGAGCTTCTTGGTCTTCAGGTCGGAAACCTCTTGGCGGTCAATCTGACCCTCGACCAATCGGGCGATGCCCTCACTGCCGCGGATCCTGACGTTGCCTTGGCCGTTGCTGGCGTCAGCCTCGACCTGCCCATTCTTGGGGAGACCTCCGTCAATCTTGGTATCCTTGGCGTGGAATGGGTCGATCAGAATACCTTTGATCTGGTCTTCGGCCTTGAAGGGATCTCGCTACTCGGGGGCTTAGTCGAACTTAGCCTAAGCGTGGTGCCTACGGTCAACTGGGTTCTGTCCGACTTGGTCTTTGACGACCCGACCGCAATTATTACCGGCGTCACTCAGGTCAATAATGGTGGAATTATTGTCAATCCTGGTGGCATTTCTTGGACTGACAATTCGATTGCTATCACGACCAATTCGCTGATCAATGCCGGGCTGAATTTTGATGCCCGGTCGCGGTTCACCATGACCACCGCGTCGCCCCCCGCCCCGGTTCCTCTGCCTGCGGCTGGCATTCTGCTGATCGGTGCCCTTGGCGGTCTTGGCGCAGTGCGCGCCCGCCGCAACCGGGCCTGCTGACAAAAATGGCGGCGCGGGCTGTTGTGCCCACGCCGCCATTCTTCCGCCCGAAGCTGCTGTGATTAGCTGCGGGACTCGTCGTCATCGGCGTTGCCGCCGGGCAGGTTGAAGAAGCTGTCCGCATCCACCGGCCCGCGGCTATGACGATCCTCGTCCTCGTCGTCAGACTTGTCATCCGACAGGCTGAAGGTTTCCAGCCCGGCAATGCCCGACGGCATTTTCGGTACAGTGTCCATTTCCAGCGATTGCTGGGTCGAGACCAACTTGCGCCGCTCGTCATCGGTCATCACCCCGCCTTCGCGGGCTTTCTTGGCCGCAGCCTTCTGCACGGCGTCATCCAGTTCGGACTGACGGCACAGCCCCAAGGCCACCGGGTCGATCGGTTGGATCGCGCCGATATTCCAGTGGGTGCGTTCGCGAATGGCCTGAATCGTCGGCTTGGTGGTGCCCACCAGCTTGCTGATCTGCCCGTCGCTCAGTTCCGGGTGGAACTTGACCAACCACAGAATGGACGCCGGACGATCCTGACGCTTGCTCAATGGCGTATAACGCGGTCCGCGACGCTTTTCCTCGCCTGTCGCCGCCGGATTGAACTTTAGCTTCAAGCGGTGAATTGGGCTTTTCTCGCCGGCATCGATTTCGGACTGCTCCAACTGATTGTTGGCCACCGGATCAAAGCCTTTGACCCCGGCGGCAACATCACCATCGGCAATGCCTTGGATCTCAAGCTCGTGATAGCCACAGAAATCCGCGATTTGCTTAAAGCTCAGAGTGGTATTATCCACCAGCCAGACGGCAGTCGCCTTGGCCATGATCGGCTTACCCATCATTGTCGCATCTCCTTCTTGACGTTCGGCACCTTGCGAGCGGCGCAAATCTCCCCCGTGCCGGAAAATCGGCTGCGCCGGAGGGGTGGCGCCTATTCTCGCTGTGGGGAATAATGGATGGTATATACGCTCAGCACCCACCGGAGGAAAGAGGAAATGATCCGCGCCTTATCATTGTCCTGCCTGCTATCGCTTCTGCCCGCCGTGACACGGGCCGATGCGCCCGGCGCGTTCGACTATTATGTCCTGTCCTTGTCGTGGTCCCCGACATGGTGTGCGCTGGAAGGCGATGACCGCGACGCGCCGCAATGCGCCGCCGGGCAGCAAACCGGATGGAGCCTGCACGGTCTCTGGCCACAGTATGAATCCGGCTATCCCGATTATTGCACCGTGTCGCGCGAAACCGACCCGTCGCGGCGGCAAAGTGATGCCATGGCCGACATCATGGGGTCCGGGGGGCTGGCGTGGTATCAGTGGAAAAAGCATGGCCGCTGTTCCGGCCTGACCGGACCCAATTATTACGCCCTGTCGCGCCGCGCCTATGACAGCATCACGCGCCCCCCCCTGCTGCGCCAGCTTGACCACAGCGTCAGCTTGCCGGCCACCGTGATCGAAGACGCCTTCCTTGAGGTCAACCCGACCCTGACCGCCGACATGATCACCATCACCTGCGACAGCAATCGGATCGGAGAGGCGCGGATCTGCTTGACCAAAGATCTGACGCCCCGGGTCTGCGGCGCAGATGTCCGGCGCGACTGCGGGCTGCAAGATGCCCTTTTCGATCCGATCCGCTGACCGTGGCCCAGCTTGGAACCACATAAAAATAACCTCACGTCACAACCCAAAAAGACAGGGAACCGGCGGATTTTCGCCCACAAAACAAGGGTTTTCGGCGGAAATGATACAGAATCTGCTCACGTTTTGTTGAAGGCCTAACAATTTTATAATCCCACCCCTATCTGCGCTACACCAACGGGACTGGCGTACAATCGACCGGCCCGGGTTCCATGGATACGGAGAACAGTTATGAAGCATCTTTCCGCAGCGGCCTTCACCGCATTGATCGCAAGCCCTGTCATTTTCGCTGGATCGGCATTCGCCGGCAGCATGGCCGAGCCCGCCGTCGCACCAGCCCCCGTGCCGGTCGTCGCCGCTCCCACCTTTAGCGGTGGCAACTGGGATGGCGGTTATGCCGGTGCCCAGCTTGGCTGGGGCTGGATGGACGCTGACCCCAAAAGCGGCCAAAAAGGCTCGGGCGATGACGTCATGGGCGGTGTCCACGCCGGTTACCTGATGAGCTCGGGTCAGTTCGTTTACGGTGCTGAAGTCGATTACGACTGGGCCGACATTGAGCTGGACAACGACGTTGGCAAAGTGAACGGCATTGGCCGCATCAAAGCCATCGCCGGTTATGACATGGGTCGCACCCTTGTCTACGCAACCGCAGGTGGCGCTTACGCTGACACCGACCTGAACGGTCGCGGCAGAGACGATTGGGGCTGGGTCGCCGGTGGCGGCGTTAAGTACTTGGTCAGCGAGAACGTCGCTGTTGGTGGCGAAGTTCTGTACCAGCAGTTCGATGACATCGACGGCTCCGGCTACGACCTCGACGGCACCACGGTGTCGGCGCGCGTCAGCTACCAGTTCTAAGGTCGATCTCGACCGGTTGCGCCGCAAGGCGCAGCCACCGATCAAGTCTAAGGGGCGCGGAAATTTCCGCGCCCCTTAGACATTGGGTGAACGCGGCCCGCAGGCCACCCTTCCCCTACATTTTCAGAACAATTTTCCCGATATGGGCCGAACTTTCCATCCGGGTATGGGCCTTGGCGGCATCGGCCAGCGCAAATTCGCTGTCCATCACCGGCGCAACTGTCCCGGCGGCCAGCAAGGGCCAGACCTGATCCGCCAAGGCCGCGCCGATCCGAGCCTTGGCCTCGGTCGATTGCGGGCGCAGGGTCGATCCGGTCAGCATCAACCGCCGCATCATGATCTGGGCAAAGTTCAATTCCACCTTCGGGCTTTCCAGAAACGCGATTTGAACCAACCGGCCATCATCGCGCAATGTCTTGATGTTGCGCGGGATATAACTGCCACCGACCATATCTAGGATCAGATGCGCGCCGCCTTCGGCACGCAACACCTCCACGAAATCCTCGGTCCGGTAATTGATCGCCCGCTCGGCACCCAAGCGGGTACAGGCGGCGCATTTCTCATCCGATCCGGCGGTGGCAAACACCCGCGCCCCGAACGCCGTTGCCAGCTGGATCGCCATCGTTCCGATGCCGGACGAGCCGCCGTGCACCAGAAAGACCTCGCCTGCCGTCAGAGCGCCCCGTTGAAACACATTCGACCAGACCGTGAAGCAGGTTTCCGGCAGGCAGGCCGCCTGATCCAGCGCCATGCCGGCTGGCACCGGCAAGGCATGGGCCGCCGGTGTCGCCACATATTCCGCGTAGCCACCACCGGGCAGCAGGGCGCACACCATGTCGCCCACCGCCCAAGTGGTTACCGAATCACCCACAGCCACAACCGTGCCTGCCCCCTCCAACCCGGGCAGGTCCGATGCACCCGGCGGCGGATTATACGCCCCAGCCCGTTGCAGCGCGTCCGGCCGGTTCACCCCGGCATAGGCCAGCTTGATCACAATCTCATCCGGTCCCGGCTGTGGCACCGGACGCTCGGTCAATTGCAACATCTCTGGCCCACCCGGGGCCGAAATTTCCACCGCCCGCATGGTCTGCGGCATTGCTTGCACCACGCTCATTGGCTTGTCCTCCAACGGCCCGGCATGTCGTTTCTCGTGGTGCGGGCCGGGGCCTTGATCTTGCTCAAAGCCCAGCTTGGCCCGGCCAGAAACGGCTTGAGAACCTTGCTGTCGCGCACCTGCGCCTTCAGTTTTTCGATCTGCATGACATCGGCAATCCGACGGTCCAGAAAATCCCACGTCCGGGCCTGACCGTCACTGTCATCGCCCAGCCAATACAGCAGCGTGGATGCGTAAACCCCTGACAAGGTTGCCCGTTTTGTGTACCAATTCACATCATCCGACGTGTCGCCCAATGCCGTCCAGATCCGGCCCGCGGTGTCCCAGACCAGCTTAGCCCCCTCTGGCGCATGATTTGGCAGCGCAAACAGCGCGCTCGCGCGGCGCACCACATCCTGATCGCCCGCCGCTTCCAGCCGATACCGCACCGCCAATGCAATCCGGTCGCGGAACTTTCGCGCCGACAGATCCTCGGCCTCCAGCCGCGCCACCATCGCGTCATCGCCGCGCCGATGCGCCAATACGGCCAGATCCAGCGCCCCGCGCGGACAGACCCCACGCGCCACCACCGGGTTCACCCCGCTATCGGCCAGCGCGGCCTGAAACGCGGCCTCGGTCCAGCCATCAAAGGGCACATGCGGCACGATCGCCTGCAACAAGGCCTCTGCGGCATCGGATGGCGGAAGGGACTTTTGGTCAGCCATGGGGGCTCCGTTCAAGTTGGTTTCGCAGGTAGACAACCGACCATCGCTTTGCTATATGGCCACCTCCTGCAGAACTGAAACTCTAACAAGGAAGGTGGTGACACCACAATGCAGGTCAGTGTTCGCGATAACAATGTCGACCAGGCGCTTCGTGCGCTCAAGAAGAAATTGCAGCGCGAGGGCGTGTTCCGCGAAATGAAGCTTAAGCAACATTTCGAAAAACCGTCCGAGAAAAAAGCGCGCGAAAAGGCCGAGGCGATTCGCCGTGCGCGCAAGCTCGCGCGGAAGAAGCTTCAGCGCGAAGGTCTCGTCTGAGATCAAACTTGATAGCCTACGGCGCTTGCCGCCCTTGAAAACCCCCGTGGCCACGCCCGGGGGTTTTGTGGTTTTTCAGGCCTGCCCCGTTAGGCAGTCTGGCGCGGCATCCGCGTCAGCAGGGCATCCAGAGCATAGGCCATGATCAACGTCATCCCCACGTGACCGATAAATGACGACTGGGTGTAGGGGCCGAAATCCATCATAAAGCTGCGCCCGATAAACGGCGCCAGCAGGCCTTGGGCGATGAACCACAGGGCCACCCCCGCCACCAAACCCGTCGCCCAGACCGGCAATCCCAAGCCTCGCCGCGTCAGATAGACCACCGCGCCGAAGCCGACACTGCCGATCAGGGCATGCAGCACGAAGGCCGCGCTATGGCTCAGGCTGATCCCGGTCAGCTTCGCAGTCATGGCGATCACCAGATTGGACGGCTGCAGCGCAAAGCCGAACAGGGCGGGCGAGATCACCCACGCATAGACCTCGAACAAAACTTCTCCGGTCAGACCGGCAAGGGCGATGGACAGCAGCACCGGCGACAGGCGCATGGCGGGAGGATGGAGCATAAAACGGGGTCCTTTCAGGTGAAACCGCAACCCATCAGCGTCTAGGTCACGGCGCCCGCCGACAGAAGCATCCCCGCGAACACGTCTGATCGTATTGCCGTGACCGGCGCGTGACCCCGTTGCGCCCGCCTCCGCTCAGGCCCGTCGCCGCGCCCGCATCAACAGCAGATGCACCGCGATCCCGGCGCCAAAACAGGCCGCGGCAAAGCCGATCAGCCCGCCATAACCGAACGCCTCAATCGCCAAAAGCACCACCGGCGTGCCCAGCGTATTGCCCAGATTGCCGGTCTGCGCCATGGCGCCATTGCCCAGCGCCCGCGCCTCGGCCGACGGGTTCAACTGCGGCACGGCGGCAAAGCTTGCCCCCTGCACCAGCCCCAGCGCCCCCATCAACGCCACGCAGGGCCATAGCACCCCCGGCCAGATCGCCATCGCGATCACCGCCGCCAAGGCCAGACCAAAGCCCAAGACCACGACATGGATCGGCGGCACCATCCGCATCAGGGCAACCCCCACCGTCATTGAGATCGCGATGCTGGCCAGCGGCAGGGTGCCCGCGGCCAAGGATTGGATTTCGGCGGCAAAAAAGCCCGGCAACACGGTCAGCAGTGACACAAAAGCCAGCGTGTAAAACAACCAGCCGATAGCCGGGGCCGCCACAAAGGGCGACCGGTACACCTGCACATGCCGCGCCAGCACCGTGGCCAGCCGCAAGGGCTGCCGATCGGCGGTGCGGCTGCGGCGCGGCAACCGCCCCGACAGCAGGGCCGCAATCACCAGCATATACAGGCCATGCGCCGCAAACACCGCCCCCGGACCATAAGCCCGCGCCAGCGGCACCCCCAACACGGCCACCGCCGCAAAGGACACCGCAAAAAATGTGCTCCATAGGGTCATCGCTGCCGGACGATGGCGCAGGGCCGTGACCTCCGCGATCAAGGTCGGGGCGGCCACGATGATGGCCAGATGCGACAGCCCTTCCACCACCCGGCTGACCAGCATCACCGGCAGCGGCAGCATCAGCGACTGAAGCAGCGACATCGCCGCCCCCAGCATCAGCCCGCCCAATAGCATCCGGCGATAACCGATCTGCACCGCGATCAGTCCCGCAACCAGCCCCAGACCGACCCCAAGCAGGCTCAGCGCCGAGACCACAAAGCCCAAGCTTGCCCCGGACCCGGGATAGGCCGCCTGCACCATCGGAAAAATCACCGAGATTTTGGCGAACTGTCCCGACGCCCCCAGCCCAGCCATCCACAAGACCACGACCAGCCCGAATGCGGTCGCCCCGTCAGATCGGGTGCCACCCGCCACGCCGCGCTCCACGGTCATTTCCTTTGTCTCAGACTGTTCCTGCCCTTACAGCGGCCGCGAGGTCAGGGCGTCGCGAATCTCGATCAGCAGGTCTTTCTCGGTCGGACCGGGAACTTCGACCGGCTTCGCCTCATCCTTGCCCATCGCCGCCTCTTTCAGCCGGTTCACGCCCTTAACCAGCAAGAACACCACCCACGCTACGATCAGAAAATTGATCACCGCCATGATGAAATTGCCATAAGCAAAGGTTGCCGCGCCTTCGCCCTCACCCAACCGAACGCCCAGTCCGGAAAAGTCGACGCCGCCGGTGAACAGCCCGATGATCGGGTTGATCATGTCCTCAACCAGCGATCCGACCACCGTCGTGAACGCCGCCCCGACGATAATCCCCACCGCCATATCCATGACATTGCCGCGTGCGATGAAGTTCTTAAATTCGTTCAGCATGAATGCAGTCCTTTGTTCAGTTTAGGGCAAGCGCACAGCGCGCGGCGGAATTCGCAATTGCCGTCGTCCTTAGCACCTCGGGCCAATCTTTCCATCCCGCCACGTTGCGGTCAATTTGCTTGGTGCCCGGCCCAGAAAAATTGTGCCCGGCGCGGCGATTGCAGCCGCGCGGCCCTCACAGCGCCCGTTGGGTTTATCCCTGAAAACGGCGGATGTAAGCCCGACGAAAATCCGACGTAAGTCCGACAAAAGTCCGACACTGGTTTTTGACCTAAAATCAGGTTGTTAACCATCGATTCGCCCAGCCAGCGTACGCCCCGTTCTTTGGCCGCGGAATGGTCTTGACTTGGCGTCTGAATCCGCCACGGTGCCCGCATGACACAGACCCCTTCTGGCGACTTGCTCGCCCGCCTCATCGCGCAAGAAACGCAGCTGCGCTTTCCCGACTTCACCGAGGCCGACGCTTGGCAAATCGGCGTCGCCCTGACCTCTGCGGCGCAGGCCGCCTCGGCGCCGGTGGTGATCAACATTCGCACCCCCGACCGGGTGCTGTTTCACGCCGCCCTGCCCGGAGCCAGCCCCGACAATGACCATTGGGCGCGACGCAAGTCCAACACCGTGTTAAGGCTGCACAAATCGTCGATGCAAGTGGGCGAATCCCTGCGCCGGAAAGGCGGCAGCCTTGGACCCGAGCGCGGCATCGATCCGATGGATTTTGCCGATCACGGCGGCAGTTTTCCCATCCGGCTGACCGGCGGGTTGATGGTGGGGGCAATCACGGTCTCCGGCCTGACCTCGGCCGAGGATCACGATCTGATCGTGACCACTTTGACCCAGCATCTTGGACTGGCCCCCACCGCCTAATCCAATCGGCGCACCCCCGGGGTTGCGTCCATCACAGCGATCAGGACCTCGGCAAACGCCGCCGCAGATCGGGACGGGGCCTGTTCGGCATGGCCCAACAGATGCAGATCGAACGGGATCGCCGGCTCGAACGGCACCACAACCAACTGCTCTTTCGGAAAGGCGCGCGGCGTGAACGGATCCACGATCGCGGCCCCAATCCCCTGTGAAACAAGGGCGCAAGCCGAATAAGACGGCTGACTTTCTACCGCAATGGTTTGGGCTGCGCCTGCGGTGGCGAAACGTTCTGCGACATAGCCTGCGGTCACGGTCTGATGCGACAGCGCGACCATCGGCACCCCCACCAGGTCAGTCGGACCAAGGGCGTCGCGTCCCGCCAAAGCATGTGCCGTTGGTAGGGCAACAACGCAATCGGTCCGCCACGAGGCCAGCCGCCGCACATCATGCCGCCCGGGCATGGACTGGGCCAGTCCGATATCCGCCTGCCCCGCCGCCACCATATCCAACACCCGCGGCGAGTTATGCACGTTGTGGGTGACCCGCATCCGATTGAACGTGGTCAGGAATTGCGACAACGCTTGGGGAAGGATCTGGAAACTGACCATCGGCAGGGTCGCAATACTCAACGCCCCATGATGCATGTCCCGCATTTCTTCGGCAAATTGCGACAGGCGCGCCATGCCATAATACATCCGCTCCACCTCGGACGCGAAGGCGCGCGCTTCCGGGGTCGGAAACACCTTACCTGCCCGCCGCTCGAAAAGATCGAAACCCAGATCGGCCTCAAGATCCCTGATCAACCGGCTGATAGCCGGTTGAGAGACTGACAACGACCGGGCAGCGGCAGTGACCGACCCAAGCCGAATCACCTGTCGGAACGCGTTAATCTGTCGTTCATTCACGGCCACAATCCCTTGAGAAACCTGATGTCATAAATCTTATGCATGAAGTCGGTATCTTTTTGTATTTGATTTTATCCCCGAGCAAAGGCCTAATCGAAAGATGGGCCAGTTGATCACGGAGATAAACGGATGATTTTGACACGTCGCGCAACACTAGCACTTTCGCTTGCAACAACTTTATTTGGCACATCAGCGGCTCTGGCGGCTGATTACAACTTGCGCATTCATACGCTTGTCAAATCCCCGCATCCCTATAACGACATGGCCGAATTCATGAAAACCGAACTTGAAGCCCGAAGCGGCGACAAGATCGCGGTCAAGATTTTCGACTCTGGTCAGTTGGGTCAGGATCCCGCCGTGATCGGCGAAGTTGGTCTCGGCACCATCGACATGATGATCTCCACCGTCAGCAACGCCGCCGGAGAAGTGCCAGAGCTGGCCATCTTTACCATGCCTTATCTTTTTTCCGGTATGGATGAAGCCTTGGCCACCGTCGAACCCGGCACTCCGGTTCAAGCTTACTTCGAACAGATCTTTGCGGATCGTGGCACCGGACTGAAACTGTTGGCGCTTGGCGTCTCGGGCACTCGAAACTTGTCCACCACCGACAAAGCCGTGACCGAACCTTCGGACCTCGAAGGGATGCGGATGCGCACCACCCAATCGCCAATGGATGCCGAAACTTGGGCCGCGTTGGGCATGCTTCCGGTCTCGGTCGCGTGGGGCGAATTGTATGCCGCCATGCAAACCGGGGTCGCCGACGCCATGGAAAGCTCGTTGCCCGGCTATACCGGCTCGAAACTGTACGAAGTTGCGCCGATGCTCTCATTGACCGAGCACATTGTGCAGATCAACCACATCTCGATCTCACAACGCACCTGGAACAAGCTGCCCGATGACTTCCAAGCCATCGTCATGCAAACCGCGATCGACGCCAATACTTACGGCGCAGAAAAGTCCAAAGAATACGACATGGACTTGGTCGAAACGTTGAAAACCGATCACGGCGTCACGGTGTCGATTCCAAACAAAGACGCCTTTATTGCGAAACTTGAACCGATCCAGACCGACTTGGCGACGCGTCTTGACCTGATTAACGAGTACAATTTGCTGAAAGGCAAATAATGTCCCGTTCTCCGGCCCACCCCAAGCCTCCCACCCGGGTCGGAGAACACCCCTGAACCAAGGCGAAACCGATGTTGGAACTGGTGTCCCGCCGGGTCATGAGGGCGTCCGAAGTCCTGACCGGCGTTATGTTCTTCGGAATGATCGTATCCGTTGCAATGCAAGTCATTGCGCGCAACGTCCTGTCCCTGCCCATGCTCTGGACCAGCGATGTGGCGCAACTTTTGTTTTCGTGGCTGATCTTCATCGGGGCCGCAATCGGGCTTCGCAAAGGCGCCCATTATTTCGTCGACATCCTGCCCAAGGGCAATGGGTGGTTTGACGCTGGGGTGGTGTGGTTCGGCATTGCTATGGGGGCAATCGTGTCCAGCATTTTGGTCGTGAACGGTTGGGATTTAGCGATGCTGCGCGCACCCGGACAGGTCCAGTCCCTTGGAATTTCGCGATTTTGGCTATACGTCCCGATCCCGATCAGTGGCGCGATGATGATGTTGTTCCTGATTGAGATCGCCGCAAATCAGATAAAAGGAAGCCTGCGTTGAACCCCCTCGTCCTTCTTTTGGGATCGTTCTTCGTCCTGATTGCCCTGCGTGTAAATATCGGCTTTTCGTTGATCCTGTCGTCGGTTCTGGTCATGTTGGTCGAAGACCTGCCGATGACCTCGGTCGTCAACCAGATGTATGCGGGGATCGACAGCTTCACCCTGTTGGCCGTGCCGTTTTTCATGCTGTTGGGGCGCATCCTGAACGCGGGGTCCATTACGACACGCCTGCTGTCGGTGGCCGATGCGACCGTCGGTCATGTGCGCGGCGGATTGGGCCATGTGAACGTCTTCGTATCGATGATCTTCGCCAGCCTGTCGGGCTCGGCAGCGGCTGATACCGCCAGTGTCGGGTCCATTCTGATCCCGGCCATGAAAAAAGCCGGTTATGATCCGGCGTTCTCAGTGGCGCTGACCGCGGCGTCCAGCACCTTGGGCGTGATCATTCCGCCCTCGATTATTCTGATTGTCTATGGCGCATTCGGCAATGTCAGCATCGGCGCGCTGTTTCTGGGCGGGGTCGTGCCCGGCCTGTTGGTTGGCCTGTTCATGATGGGCTACACCTATGTGCAGGCCCTGCGTTATGACTATCCGGCCAATCCGTTCCCCGGCTTCTGCGGCATGGGCAAGGCGCTGGTTCGCGGCGCAGCGCCCCTGATGATCCCCGTCCTAGTGTTGGGCGGGATCGTGGGCGGCGCGTTCACCCCCACCGAGGGCGGCATCATCGCGGTACTTTGGGCGCTATTCCTAACGCTCGTGGTCTATCGGGACATCCCCCTACGGATGGTGCCGCGCCTGCTGTCTGATGCCGTGGTCGATTTCGCCATCCCAATGTTCACCGTCGCGTCCGCAGGCATCTTCGGCTGGATGATCGCCTATCTTGGCGCGTCCGAGATCGTGGTCAGCTTCATCTTGCGGATCACCGACAACCCCTTTGGCATCATCCTGCTGCTGATTGGCTTCCTGCTGCTGGTCGGCATGGTGCTGAACCCAATTTCGGCCACCCTGATCTTCCTGCCGATCATTCAGGGCTTGGGCGACACCGCTGGGATCAACCCGGTTCATATGGGCGTGCTCAGCACGGTCATCCTGTCAGTGGGGCTGATCACCCCACCCTATGGTATCTGCCTGCTGATCGCGGCCCGGATCGGAGATGTTCCGTTGGGCCGGGCAATGTGGGCGGCAGCGCCGATCTGCCTGCTGACAATTTCGGTTGCGGTGCTGTCTATCTGGTTCCCGGGGATCGTCCTCGGATTGCCAAAGCTTCTTGTTCCACAATTATTCTGAGGGAGAATTCCAATGACTCATCTGAAACCGAAAGGGTCCTTCGTCGCCCTCGTCACGCCCATGAATGCCGATGGCAGCATTGATTTCGAAGGCTTTCGCACCCTGCTGAACTGGCATGCTGAAAACGGCACCGAAGCGGTTCTGATCATGGGGTCGACCGGCGAAGTGTCCATGCTGTCCCCAGACGAGCGGCGCGCCATCATCTCGGCCACCACCAAAATGAAGCCCGGCAACATGCAGATGTATTACGGCTGCACCGGCAATAACACCGAGACCACCATCGATTACGTGCGCTATGCCAAGGCTGAAGGCGCCGACGGCGCGATCATTGCCGCCCCGGCCTATATCTGCGCCGACAATACCGCGACCACCGATTTCGCGTTTGAAGTGCTGGACAGCGCCGATCTGGCCATGGGGTTTTACAACAACCCACCCCGGGTCAAAACCGACCTACATTGGGACGACCTGCTGCGTCTGGCCAAGCATGACAACATGGTCGTGCTGAAGGAAAGCACCACCCGGGTCGGTCAGGTCGCCCAAGTTTGCGCGGCCAAGCCTGATATGTCGATCATGTGCTGCTGCTCGCCCAACCTTGGGCTGGTCGTTCCCACCATGGCGCTTGGCGGCCACGGCACGGCCAACATGACCGGAAACATCATTCCACGTGAAATGGCCGTGATCTCAAAGCCTTGGGAAACCGGTGAGGACGCATTTGCCTGCCGGGCGGCTTGGCTCGACAATCTCGACATGCTGCATTTCGCCTATGCCGCCGTAAACCCGGTGTCGATCAAGACCCTGATGCGGGCCGTGGGCCTGCCATCTGGTCCGCTGCGCAAACCGTTGCAGCCAGCGCGGCCTGACGTTCTTGCCAAAGGGCTGGACGCGTTCCTCAAGCTGGGCCTTGAAGATCGCTACAACCTGCGCGTGAACCTGTCGGCTATCGCCGCAGAATAAGCAGATGACAACGCGCCCCATCAGCCTGTGCCATTGGGGCGCGTTCGAAGCCGAGATCGCCGATGGTCGGCTCATCGCCGCGCGCCCCCTACCCGGCAGCGGCGCCGACGCGCAGATGATCGGTGATTGGCCTGATTTGGTCTATTCCAGCACCCGCATCCGGCAACCCCATATCCGCAAGTCCTTTTTGCAACGGGGTCATTCCTGCGGCGGCGCGGGACGCGGCACCGACGATATGATCCCAGTGGATTGGGACACGGCGCTGGATCTGGCCGCGTCGGAATTGTCTAGGGTCCACCAAAACCACGGGCCATCGGCGGTCTTTGGCGGCTCTTACGGCTGGTCCAGCGCCGGGCGTTTCCATCATGCCCGAAGCCAATTGCAGCGGTTTCTGGCAGCGGCAGGCGGCTTTACCAACGTGACCGGAAACTACAGTTGGGGCGCGGCGCAAATGCTGTTGCCGCATGTACTGGGGTCGGACAGCGCGGTATCGCATGCGGCCACAGACTGGCAAACCATCGCCAGCGACAGCGATGTGGTCGTCGCCTTCGGCGGATTGAATGCGAAGAACTGGCGTGTCACATCTGGCGGTGCAGGTGCGCATCGTCTGCCCGATGCCGTCGCCCGCGCTGCCGCACGTGGCGTCCGCTTCGTCGCGGTCTCGCCGCAAGCGCAGGATCTGCCGCCCGGCGTGGATGCCACCCTGATTCAGCCCCGCCCGGGCAGCGACACCGCGATCTTGCTGGCGCTGGCCCATGAAGCGCTGATCAGCGGTCGCGCCGATCTGGCCTTTCTGGACCGCTACACCACCGGATCTGATGCGTTTTGCGGGTATTTGCGCGGCGACGGGGATGGTCAGGCCAAGACCCTCGACTGGGCCGCCGGACTTGCCGATGTGCCGGTTGCCACATTGCGCGCCCTCTGGACCGCGATCGCCACAGGCCGGGTGATGTTGACCGCTAGCTGGTCGCTGCAACGGGCCCATCACGGCGAACAACCCTATTGGGCCCTGATCGCGCTGGCGGCGATGTTGGGTCAAATCGGATTGCCAGGGGGCGGCTTCTGCTTTGGCTACGGCTCTATGAATGGGGTGGGTGCGACGGGGCGGCGGGGCTTTGTGCCAGCGCTGCCTCCGGTTGCCAATCCCGTGCAATCGCCGATCCCCGTCGCCTGCTTTGCCGACGCCATCGCCCATCCGGGCAAAAAGATCGCCTTCAACGGCAGACACGTGACTTATCCGGATATCCGGCTGATCTGGTGGGCTGGCGGCAATCCGTTCCACCACGGTCAAGATCTCAATGCCTTGCAAGCGGCATGGCAGCGACCGGAAACCATCATCGTCAACGAACCGTGGTGGACCCCGACCGCCCAACGGGCCGATATCGTTTTTCCGTCCACGACGACAGTGGAACGGACCGACATCGGCGGCACCTCCCGCGATTTGTTCGTCTTTCCCATGCACCGGCTGATTGACCCTGTGGGCCAATCCCGCGACGACTTCGCAACCTTCGTCGCAATCGCGGATCGTTTGGGATGCCGGGCCGCTTTCGACGAGGGGCGCGACGATCTGAGTTGGCTCCGGCACCTGTGGGGGCGAAGCGAAGCCCATGGCCTGTCAGAGGGCCTGAAAATGCCCAATTTCGACACCTTCTGGAACGGCGGACCATGGGCCGTACCGCCCTTGGAGGCGCCCGAAGTGTTGCTGCAAGAGTTCCGCAGCGCACCCGAAACACACCCTCTGGGCACCCCATCAGGCAAGATCGAACTCTGGTCAGAAACCGTGGCCGGGTTCGGCTATGACGACTGCCCACCGCAGCCAACTTGGCTAGAGCCGGCTGAATGGCTTGGCCGTGCCGCCCCAGATGAGCTTCATCTCGTGACCAATCAACCGGCGCGGCAACTGCACAGCCAACTCTATCAAAGCGGCGGGGCGAAAGCGCCGCAAGCCATTCAGCTTCACCCCGCTGACGCCGGGGATCGGGGTCTGGCCAACGGCGATATAGTGCGGGTATTCAACGCCCGGGGCGCGTGTCGCGCCACGGTCCAACTTGATGACGGCCTGCGTCGCGGCGTTGCCATCATGGCGACGGGGGCTTGGTTCGATCCAGACCCTGACGGAGACGAACGAAACGGCAACCCGAACGTGCTGACCGCACAGCGCCAGACCTCGCGGCTGGCGCAGGGCTGTGCTGCCCTGAGTACGCTTGTGCGGGTCACTCGGGCCGCCCCTTTATAAGAAAATTAACGAGGAGACGACAATGGAACTGGGACTTTCAGGCAAACGGGCGTTGCTAACCGGTGCAAGCAAGGGCATGGGGCGCGCCTGTGCGACGGCCTTGGCCCGCGAAGGTGTAGACATCACCATCGTTGCCCGGACAGACGCCACGCTTCAGGCTACCGCCGAAGACATCCGCCGCGAAACCGGTGCGACAGTGACGGCCGTCGCCGCGGACATCACCACCGAAGCCGGACGTGAGGCTGCTCTGGCCGCCTGCCCGGCCCCAGACATCCTGCTGAACAACGCCAGCGGCGCCGCCCCCGGGGACTTCCGTGATTGGGACCGGGATGTCTGGATCGCAGCGATCGAACTGATGATGCTGCCGCCGATCATGATGATTCGCGCCACCATGGACGGGATGATTGATCGCGGCTACGGACGAATCATCAACATCGCCTCGCGCAGTGTCAAAATCGCCCAACCGGAATTGGGCCTGTCCAACGGCGCGCGCTCTGGTCTGGTGGGTTTTGTCGCCGGGATCGCCCGGCAGGGCATGGCCCACAATGTCACCGTCAATAACCTGTTGCCCGGCATCTTTGACAGCGATGGCCAGCGCGAACATATCGCGGGGATGATCGACAGCATGGGGAAATCCTTTGACGAGGTCTGGGACGCACGGGCCAAAGGCAATCCGGCGCAACGCTATGGCCGTCCAGAAGAAATCGGCGCCTATTTCGCCTTTTTGTGCAGCGCCCATGCCGGGTTTATCACCGGACAAAACCTGCTGATTGACGGCGGCAGCTATCCGGGCACTTACTGATCCGGGATAGGATCGCGCCAACCGGGAATCGCAGAGGGGCTGTCCAGCAACTGTGAAGGACCCGGCGCATGATCGGACAGCAGCCTGTGCAATTGGGATTGATCGGCGACAACATCGCCGAGTCGCTAGCGCCGCGCCTGCATGAACGGGCGGGCGCTTTGCTCAACTTAGAGGTCTGCTATCACCGGTTGGTTCCGTCCAACTTGGACTTGTCTTTCGAGGCCGTCTTTGATCAGGCCAAAACCCGCGGCTATCGCGGGCTCAACATCACCTATCCTTACAAGGAACGGGTGGTGTCGCTGCTTAAGATTGCCGATCCCCGCGTCGCAAGATTGGGTGCAGTCAACACGGTCATTTTCGGCCCACACGGCCCCGAAGGCTACAACACGGATTGGTCAGGCTTTATTGCCGGGTATCGCAACACCCTGCGGGACCAACCCGCCGGTAACGTGGCCGTGATCGGGGCGGGTGGCGTTGGTCGGGCAATCGCCTTTGCCCTGCTGGACCTTGGTGTCAGCGGGCTACGGATTGTCGATCGTGACCCGTCCAAAGCGCAGGATCTGGCTGCGCGGGTGCGACTTGCAGCCCCCGGCCTTGCCGTGTCGGCCCCCAGTGATCTGGCAACGGCCTGCGCCGGGGTCCAAGGCGTGGTGAACTGCACTCCCGTCGGCATGGTCGGCCTGCCGGGAACGCCGGTGCCGCGCCACATGATCGCCGGAGCAATCTGGGCCTTTGACGCCGTCTATACCCCACCCGACACGCAGTTCTTGCAAGATGCAGCAGCCGAAGGTCTGCACATCTACAGCGGGGCAGATCTGTTCTTCTATCAAGGATTGCACGCCATTTCGCATTTTCACGGACGGGATATTGACGAAGCGCTTCTGCGGGATGCCCTCGCGACCTGACAGCAGAAATATCTGAACGCGGGTTCCGTCAGGAAACCACCACATCCGCAACACATCTGATCTTGATCATGATATCATTGAGGGAAGTGGTGAGCCGGCCGGGGCTCGAACCCGGGACCTACTGATTAAAAGTCAGTTGCTCTACCAACTGAGCTACCGGCTCTCACCATGGCAACGCATACGCTGCCTATCGAGAAGTCTGGTCAGCGCCGCGTCTTAGCAGCGTTCTGTGCCGTCCCTCTACAGAGCGCCCGTCTACAAACACGGGACGGGGGGGTCAAGAGGGGAATGGGAAGTTTTTTGCGAAAGACTGGATTCCCTTTGCTGAGAGGTTTATAGGCCGCGCCATGAGTTTGAAAAAGTCTCCCCCCTTACTGCCCTTCGTAAAGATGCACGGATTGGGCAATGATTTTGTCATCGTGGAAACACGAGGCGCCCCTGCGCGCGTCACCCCGGCACTGGCCCGCGCCTTAGGCGATCGCCGTCGCGGCGTAGGGTTCGATCAGCTTGCAGAGATTCGCGACAGTGACACGGCCGATCTGGCGCTGGATTTCTGGAACGGGGACGGCACCATCGCGGGGGCATGCGGCAACGCCACCCGCTGTGTCGCGGCGCGGATCATGGACCGCACCGGCCAAACGGACATACGCATTGAAACCCAGCGCGGCCTGCTACGGGCGACGCGGGGCGACAACGGGTCGGTCAGCGTCAATATGGGGCATCCGCAACTGACGTGGAACGACGTGCCCTTGCTGTGCCCAATGGATCTGGACGCCCTGCCCCTTCCCGGCGCCCCATCCGCCGTTGGGATGGGCAATCCCCATTGCATCACCTTTGTCGACGATATCACCGCGGTGGATTTGGAGCGCCAAGGCCCACCGCTGGAAGTCGATCCGTTATTCCCGGAAAAAACCAATGTCGAATTCGTGCAGCAGCTTCCCGATGGCAGCCTGCGGGTTCGGGTCTGGGAACGCGGCGCTGGAATCACCTTGGCCTGCGGGTCAGGTGCTTGTGCGGTCGCTGTCGCGGCGCATCGGCGCGGGCTGTGCGGCAAGCAGGTCACGATCCGCCTCGATGGCGGCGATTTGGCGATTGATTGGCGCGACGACGGAGTCTGGATGACCGGCGCCACCGCGCATGTGTTTGACGGACAGCTTGATCTCGCCGTGCTGGAGGCCCAGTGATGGAGCGTCGTCCGCCCGTATTCACCACCCATGGGTGCCGCCTGAACACCTATGAGACCGAGGCCATGAAGGACCTCGCCGGTCAGGCTGGGTTTGGCGATGCCGTGATCGTCAATACCTGCGCCGTCACCGCCGAGGCCGTCCGCAAAGCGCGTCAAGACATCCGACGCCTGCGCCGGGACAATCCTGATGCGAAGCTGATCGTCACTGGCTGCGCCGCTCAGACCGACCCCGACAGCTTCGCTGCCATGACTGAGGTCGATCTGGTCATCGGCAACACCGAAAAGATGCAAGCCAGCACTTGGACCCGCCTTGCCGGCGCGGACTGGATCGCGGGGTCTGAAAAGGTGCAGGTCGACGACATTATGTCCGTGACCGAAACCGCCGGGCACCTGATCGATGGGTTCGGCACCCGCAGTCGTGCCTATGTGCAGGTTCAGAACGGCTGCGATCACCGCTGCACCTTTTGCATTATCCCATTCGGGCGCGGCAATTCCCGCTCAGTCCCGGCTGGTGTTGTCGTCGACCAGATCAAGCGCCTGACCGATCGCGGCTACCGCGAAATCGTACTGACCGGCGTCGATCTGACCAGTTGGGGCGCCGACCTGCCAGGCACACCGCGCTTGGGAAATTTGGTGCGCCGCATCCTGACCCTCGTGCCGGATCTGCCCAGACTTCGGATCAGCTCAATCGACTCAATTGAAGTTGACCCCGATTTGATGGAGGCCATCGCCACTGAGCCCCGCTTGATGCCGCACCTGCATCTCAGCCTGCAAGCGGGTGACGATATGATTCTCAAACGGATGAAACGTCGCCACCTGCGCGATGACGCGATTCGCTTTTGCCAAGAGGCACGGCAATTGCGCCCAGATATGACGTTTGGCGCCGACCTGATTGCAGGCTTCCCCACCGAAACCGAAGCCATGTTCGACAATTCCCTGCGGCTGGTCGAAGAATGCGATCTGACGTGGCTGCACGTGTTCCCCTATTCGCCACGCCCCGGCACACCGGCGGCCCGGATGCCTGCGGTTCCGGGGCCTGACATCAAATCGCGCGCCGCACGCCTGCGGGCCCTTGGCAGTGACGCTGTGTCCAAACATCTGACCGCACAAGTTGGCCAGACCCACAACGTGTTGATGGAAAGCCCAACCATGGGCCGCACCCCCCAATTTGCCGAAGTGCAATTTTTCAACCCGCAACCAGAAGGCCAAATTGTGTCGGCGGTGATGTCTGGTGCGGGCGACGGCCACCTACTCTGCGCATGAGTCTCGCCGCCCTGTGGCGCTTGCGGGTTCGCCGCAAGCGCCACAGGGCGTGCTTTTCGGCCGACCTTTCGCCGTCACGTCGAAGAACATTTCACGACGAACAGTGATCAGCGCAGGGTCCGCTGACTTTGTCGTTGCAAGAGCGGATGAGGCTGTCATCTTGTCGTTCGTCCTGATCGAGAAGGTTTTCCATGAGATTGTTTCACAGCCCGACCTCCCCCTATGCCCGGAAGGTCATGATTGCCCTCCACGAAACGGGTCAACTGGCCGACGTAAACATTGTTTCCGCCAGCGGCACGCCGTTGGACAGTTCCAACATGCCCGTGGACCTTGCCCCATTGGGAAAGCTGCCGGTTCTTGCCTTAGAGGATGGCGCGGCTTTATATGACAGCCGCGTGATCTGCCAATACTTAGCCAAGCGCGTGCCTTCGACCCTATACCCAGACGCGCCACGCTTGTGGGACACGCTGACCATCGAAGCCACAGCAGACGGCATCATGGATGCAGCCATCGCCATTGTGTATGAAACCCGGCTTCGCCCAGAAAATCAGGTAAACAAGGACCTCATTAACGGCCAGTGGGATAAGATCGCGCGGTCGATCAAGGTGCTGGAAAGCCGGTGGTTGCCGAACCTGTCCTCCACGCCGGATATGGGGCATTTCGCAGTGGCCGTCGCACTCGACTACGTCGATTTTCGCCTCACCGACCGCGACTGGCGTACATCCAGCCCTGCGCTTGCGAATTGGCTTACCGACATCGCCCATCGGCCATCGCTGCAGGCAACGCTACCGACCGGCTGATCATCCAGAACCCGTGCGTCAGAAGTTAAAACTGACGCCGAGATTGAGGGCGTTGGTGACGATATTGGTTTCCAAGTTGCCACCGCCCTCCAGATCAACGTCGTTGCGGGAATACGTCCCCTTATATTCCCCGAACATCGACCACGTCTCAGTCAGCGGGTATTTCACACCGGCGACCCATTGCACTGCCGGACCACCATATTGGTAATTGAAGGTGTCTTCCCCGGTCGATTCGAATTCGACGTGTGGGATTGAGATTCCGACCCCGCCGCCGATATAGGGCGTCCAACGCCGATCTTCGGACGGAAACCGCCGAAACGCATTGACCGTCAGAATGTTCAGGCCGTCGGTAAATTCCAACGTTTCAAGATCGTTGTCTTTCAGGGTGTCCTTGTCCGCGTAGACCTTGGCATGGTTGAACTCTAAGCCGAATCCGACCGTCGCAGACCGCCACCATGTCCCCCGAATCCCGTAATACGGCGGCATAGACAGGGATTTACCTTCCCAGCCTGCGGTAAAATCGAAATCACCGATGCCAGAGGGATCATTGCCTTTGACCACACTGTGCGGGGATGTCTGAACACCGGTATAGACGCTGAGTTCAAATTCAGCCAATGCCGGACCCGCCGCCAAGACAGACAGCACCGCGGCCAGTTTCCAAACCCGTGACATTTTTTGCATACCCATGATCTTGCGGCCCGTAATTTTCAATTCCGCCAAAGCCAAACTACCACTATCAAGACGTGGCAAACAGAGGCTTTACATTTCCGTTCTTCATTTTGCATTGTGGTCCGCAGGGTGCAATCCCCGCGCGGCAGATTGTGATCGCGCCGTAGCCCATATGGCATAGGGTGCGACCATACGACTGTGATGCGCCGGAATGTCCGCTGGACGCACTACCTTGCCATGTTTAGGAAGTTTGAAGGTATGGCCGCTGGTTTAGCGGCAACAACAGGCGTCACCAGCACTTGCTGACGAAAAGAATGGAGAAGCTTCCGTGTCACACGCAGACGATCACGAAGGGACCCGCAGGGATTTCCTCTTTTATGCGACGGCTGGCGCCGGTGCTGTCACGGCGGGTGCTGCGGTCTGGCCTTTGATCAACCAGATGAACCCAAGTGCCGACGTTCAGGCGCTGTCCTCGATCATGGTGGATGTTTCCTCGGTTGAGCCGGGCACGCAGATCACCATCAAGTGGCTGGGCAAGCCGGTTTTCGTGCGTCGCCGGACGCCCGAAGAAATTGAGGCCGCCCGCGCTGTCGAAATGAGCGAGCTGATCGATCCGATCGACCGGAACGAAAACAAGCCCGACCTGCCGGCCACCGATGAAAACCGCGCCCTCAGCGAAGATGGCGAATGGCTGGTGATGATGGGTGTGTGTACCCACCTCGGATGTGTGCCGATTGGCAATGAAGCGGGCGATTTTGGTGGCTGGTTCTGTCCTTGCCACGGCTCGCACTACGATACCGCTGGCCGGATCCGCAAAGGCCCCGCCCCGCAGAACCTTCACATCCCGGTCTCGGCATTTGTCGACGACACCACCATCAAGCTCGGCTAAGGGAGATACCGCAGATGTCCGGAATTCCGCACGACCACTACAAGCCGACCACTGGCGGTGAGAAATGGCTGCATTCGCGGCTGCCCGTTATTGGGCTTCTCTATGACACCCTGATGATCCCGACCCCCAAGAACCTAAATTGGATGTGGATCTGGGGCATTATCCTGACATTCTGTCTGGCGCTTCAGATCGCCACCGGAATCGTCTTGGCGATGCACTACACCCCAAGCGCGACCGCAGCCTTTGCCTCGGTCGAGCATATCATGCGCGACGTAAACGGCGGCTACATGCTGCGGTATCTGCACGCAAACGGCGCATCCTTGTTTTTTGTTGCCGTTTACCTGCACATTTTCCGTGGTCTCTATTACGGATCGTACAAGGCACCCCGCGAAGTCACATGGATCATCGGGATGCTGATCTTCCTGTTGATGATGGGCACCGGCTTTATGGGCTACGTTCTGCCTTGGGGACAAATGTCGTTCTGGGGCGCCACCGTCATCACCGGCCTGTTTGGTGCGATCCCGCTGATCGGCGAAAGCATTCAGACGTGGCTGCTGGGCGGACCCGCAGTGGACAACGCGACGTTGAACCGCTTCTTCTCGCTGCACTATCTGCTGCCCTTCGTGATCGCAGGCCTTGTGATCGTCCATATCTGGGCGTTCCACACCACCGGCAACAACAACCCGACCGGGGTTGAAGTGCGCCGCACGTCCAAAGCCGATGCCGAGAAAGACACGCTGCCGTTCTGGCCGTACTTCGTACTGAAAGACCTGTTCGCGCTGGCCGTGATCTTGGTGGTTTTCTTTGCCATCGTTGGCTTCATGCCGAACTATCTTGGCCACCCGGACAACTATATCGAGGCGAACGCACTTTCGACACCGGCGCATATCGTGCCCGAATGGTACTTCCTGCCGTTCTACGCCATTCTGCGGGCGTTCGACTCGGAAGTTTGGGTCGTACAGATCGCCAGCTTCCTGTCGTTTGGCATCATCGACGCGAAGTTCTTCGGTGTTGTGGCCATGTTCGGCGCGATCGCGGTCATGGCTCTGGCCCCGTGGCTGGACACGTCCTCGGTCCGTTCGGGCCGCTATCGTCCGATGTTCAAGTGGTGGTTCGCCCTGCTTTGCGTGGACTTCATCGTCCTGATGTGGGGCGGCGCGATGCCGGCTGAAGGGATTTATCCGTACATTTCGCTGATCGGCTCCGCCTATTGGTTCGGCTACTTCCTGGTGATCCTGCCGCTGCTCGGCGTCATCGAGAAACCGCTGGCAACGCCCAACACCATCGAAGAAGATTTCGAGGCCCATTATGGCAAACCCGACGGAACCGCTGCTGCGGGCTCTGCGGCCAAGCCGGCCGAGTGAGAAAGGACAAGTGACAGTCATGGTCAAGAGACTCACCCTCGTCGCGGCGGCAGCGGCCCTCGGTCTGGCAGCAAGCGCTGCCACGGCAGCGGAAGAAGCGCATCACCTGCACGACTACAGCTTCTCGTTCGAGGGTCCGTTCGGAACCTACGATCAGATGCAGTTGCAGCGCGGGCTTCAAGTGTACACAGAAGTCTGCTCGGCCTGCCACGGGTTGAAATTCGTGCCATTGCGGACGCTGGCTGATCCGGGCGGGCCGGAACTGCCCGAGGATCAGGTGCGCGCCTATTCCGAGCAGTGGGAAACGTTCGATACGGAAATCGATGATTTCCGCGTCGCGACGCCGACCGATCACTTCCCACACTCGTCGTTGTCGAACGCGCCAGACCTCAGCCTGATGGCCAAGTCGCGCGCTGCGTTTCATGGCCCCTACGGAACGGGTATGAGCCAGTTGTTCAACGGCATCGGTGGTCCAGAATACATCACCAACATCCTCACCAGCTATACCGGTGAGGAAAAGGAAGAGGCCGGATCGATCCTATACGGCAACTCGGCTTTCCCGGGTGGCTGGATCGCCATGGCACCGCCGCTGATGGGCGATGACATCGAATTTGCCGACGGTGCGTCCTCCGCGCTTGTCGACGAGTCGCAGGATGTTGCAGCCTTCCTGATGTGGGCGGCAGAGCCAAAGATGATGGCGCGGAAACAAGTGGGCCTTCAAGCGGTGTTGTTCCTGACCGTGTTGTCGGTGCTGCTGTATCTGACCAACAAGCGCATCTGGGCACCGATCAAAAAGAAAAAGGCGCAAGCCGCCGAATAATCTAGCGGCGCAACCGCAGAGCCTTTAGCCAAACAAGAACGCGCCCCCGGATCACCGGGGGCGCGTTCTTCATGTCAGTACTTTCGAAATTCGGTCACGTTCAGCTCAGTCCGACGAACGATAGAATGACGAGCACGACCACAACCAAGCCGACGATATAGATAATATTATTCACAGCATGCGTCCTTTCTTTTCCCTCAATCGAGAAAAGAACGCCGACCGAAGGCGAACGGTTCCCTGCTTGTCCCTTGCTCGACTCGGGCCGTCTGGGATTCCGGACAGCCCGAGGATCGCCTCAAGGTTTTGCCGCGATCCCCTCTTGAGCCCGCGTGCCCTGCCGCCTAAACCTCTCACAAAGGAGCGCGCCCCATGTCCCTCAACAGTTTCGGCCACTTGTTTCGTGTTACCACCTGGGGCGAAAGCCATGGGCCCGCGCTTGGTGCGACCATTGATGGCTGCCCGCCGGGCATCCCGGTCACCGCCGAGGCGATCCAAGTCTGGATGGACAAGCGCAAACCCGGCCAGAACAAATTCACCACCCAACGGCAAGAGGCCGATGCGGTGGAAATCATGTCAGGCGTGTTTGAAGGGCTTAGCACGGGCACGCCTATCCAACTGATGATCCGCAACACCGATCAACGGTCCAAGGATTACGGCGACATCGCCGAAAAATTCCGCCCCGGCCACGCTGACATTACCTATTGGCAGAAATACGGCATCCGCGATTACCGCGGCGGCGGGCGATCCTCAGCCCGAGAAACCGCAGCACGCGTTGCCGCCGGTGGGGTGGCCCGCGCCGCCCTTGCCGAATTGGTCCCAGCACTGAGCATCACCGGCTACATGGTCCAGATGGGACCGCACAGCATTGACCGCAGCCGGTTCGACTGGGACCAGATCGCCGCCAACCCGTTTTGGACGCCCGATGCCACCGCCGCCACAGAGTGGGCCGGTTACCTTGATGGGCTGCGGAAGTCCGGGGAATCGGTTGGGGCAATCATCGAAGTGACGGCACGCGGCGTACCGGTCGGTCTGGGCGCGCCGGTCTATGGCAAGCTCGATACCGAGTTGGCGGCAGCAATGATGAGCATCAATGCCGTCAAAGGCGTCGAGATCGGCGATGGCATGACCGCCGCGACCCTGACCGGCACAGAAAACGCCGACGAGATCACCATGGGGCCGGATGGACCTGTGTTCAGTTCGAACCATGCCGGCGGCATTCTGGGCGGAATTTCCTCTGGTCAGGATGTCGTGCTGCGCTTTGCCGTCAAACCGACCTCGTCGATCCTCAGCCCGCGCCGGACGATCACCAAATCAGGCGAGGAGACGACCTTGATCACCAAAGGGCGGCACGATCCCTGCGTCGGCATACGTGCGGTGCCTGTGGCCGAGGCCATGATGGCCTGCGTCCTGCTCGACCATGTCCTGCTTCATCGCGGGCAAGTTGGCGACGGCCCACGCGGTCAGATTGGCCAAATGCGGCAGCGCGCGTGACGCGCGCTGCGCCTGCTGCATGGTTTAGGCAGTGCCGGGGGCTAAGCCCGCTTCAGCAGTGGTCAGGAGCCCTTGCTCGACCAATTTTCGGGCCCAGCCTTCAGGCCCCTCGAACAGATGGGTGGCCCAGCCACGGCCCTCGGCCACCCGGATGTTGTCCATTCGGTCATCGGTGAACAGCAATCCGGCGGGCTTGATGCCCGTATCCAGTTCCACAATCTCGTAAATTTCAGGATCGGGTTTGATCACCCCCATATGGCCGGACACATAGCGCCGATCAAACTCGCCCAGAAAATCATACTTGGTTTCGGCGTACTCAAAACTTTCGATGCCAAAATTCGACAGGGCAAACACCGGCACGCCCTTTGCCTTAAGCGCCCGCAGCAATTCGATCGAGCCCGGAATCGCAGGGCTGGCCATCTCAATCCAATTGTCGTGCCACATCCGAATTTCGGCCGCGAAATCCGGATATTCTTCGGCGGTGGCATAGACCGTGGTCTGGAAATTTTCGCCGCGATCCACCAGATCGTTCATCGCATGCAAGTCCACCGCTGCGAACATTGCCTCGCGGCGGTCGCGACCGATGGCAGCGTCATAGAACCGCTCTGGCTGCCACTCGATCAGGACATTGCCGATGTCGAAAATTACTGCCTCGATACTCATGGAACCCTCGTAAGATTTGTGGCGATCGTCGGTGCCGGCAAGGGACGTTACCTTGCCGGGGTTGTAAAGGGTTCCAGAAAGAAGCGCACCATCTCGTCCGATGCAGCCGGTCCCTGAGGATCAGTGTAAGTTCCCGCAGAATTCCCCCCGGACCAGGCATGGCCTGCGCCGTCGATTTTCCAATACTCAGACTGCGCGATCCCATCCGCCCCCGCGACCGTGCTGCGGGTATAGCCGCGCCCGCCCGCCGAGGTGCCTTGCAGCACGGTCGCAGGCGCAGTGTCGCCGTCCCGGGCCAGCGCGATCAAGCGGTCGCCGTTCACGGGCGCGACGGTGCTATCCGCGCTGCCATGAAAGACGATGATGCGGGGGCGTCCGCGTCCACCCTTTGCCACCGGTGCGGGCGCATCCCCGCGCATGGCCGCGAATGCAGAGGTCGCATCCTTGGCCGCGCCAGCAGGCAGGCCAGAATGGACGCCGATTGCGGCAAAGGTGTCCGGGCAAGTCTGGCCCAGAATGTCGGCCATGCCGCCGCCCGCTGACAGGCCTGCCGCGAACACCCGCGTGTGATCGAGACCAAATTCCTGCGCCAGTTCGGTCGCAAGTCCGGCCAGGATTGCAGGCTCGCCCGCCGTCCCGGTCTGATCGCCGGATCGAAACCAGTTCCAGCAGCCCATCGGATTGAAGGCCCGTGTCTGCGACGGATAGGCCACGATCAACTGATGCGCCTCGGCCAGTTCGTTCATTCCTGTTCCGACCGCGAAATCATCTGGGCTCTGGGTGCACCCGTGCAGCATCACGATCAGGCCGCGGGGCGTCCCCGACAAGCTGGACGGCACATAGAGGCGATAATCGCGTGCGCCAGCGCTGTTGCTGTAGCTCCGCCAGTCGTAGCGCGCCTTGTCGGGAATTGTCGGCGAGGCGGTCTGCGACGGCATTCCGCCGACGCCATCCCGCAACCGGGTCATCACATCCCGCAATGAGCCGCGCTTTGCGGCTTTGCGGGGGAAAAGCACTTCTGCCTCAGCCGCATTTGGGTCTATCCGCGGGCCTTTGGCATCGCCGGACGGCTTACCTGCCCCAGTCCCGAGCTGTGTGGCTGCACCCGGTTGTGATTGCGCGGCACCACCTCTGTTCAGCGCAGACTGGAGGGTTCGGGTGGCATCGCCCAAGTTCCCCGATCGGGTCTGGGCCAAGGCGCGGCGCATCGCACTTTTGAAGTCATCGGTCATGATTTGTCCTAATGATCACACGTCTTGCAACGCTATTGGATGCGGTCCGCGAGGGCCGCTTTGACATCTGCCGAGGCCTGAAGCGCCCCAAGTATGTTAAGAGAAGTGATGGTGGCCCGGGCCAGTTCCGCACTGACATCCGGCGCGATGCGCGCCAAGCCGACGACCCTGATCGAAAGATGCCGCCCGGCAGCCAGTGCTGCCTCTAATTCGGCCCGCGAGATGACCCTCAGCCCGAGCTCGAGCTGGTGGCGCGCCATCGAACCGGACAGCGCATCACTTTCGGCGGACAAATGGTTGCGGATCGCGGTGCGGATAAAATCCGTCCGGTTGGAATAAAACCCGTCCTGAACCAGAAGATCAATGCGGCCCAGATCGACATGACCGAGGTTGATTGTGATCTTCTCATTGTCAGCAGGTTTAACGCTTTGTCCGGCCGTCATCCATTTCTCCATCCGTATGGATGGTATATGGAGGATGATTTCGCGACTTCAAGAGGGTTATTCTGCACTGCAGCATAATTTCTGACCCAACCCCGACGCCGCGGTCAGCCAGCGTCGCGCTTTGCAGCCAACAAGGCCGTGTCCAACGCTTGCAGAAACCGGGACCGATCAGCTTTGGAAAACGCCCGCCCGCCACTGACATGGAACGGATCCGCCGCGCGAATATCGCTCATCAGATCGCGGGTCGCCAAGCGTGGGCCGATATTCGCCTGCGTCAACGCTTCGCCGTTATGCTGCAAAACCCGCGCGCCCGCTTTGACGCAGCGGTCTGCCAATGGGATATCCGACGTGACCACCACATCGCCGGGGGCAGCACGATCTGCGATCCACATATCTGCAATATCGGGGCCAGCCTCGACAAATACATGACTGACCAGCGGGTTCTGTGACGGGCGCAAGCCACCGTTACACACCAGAACCATCGGCACCCGATGACGCGTCGCAACCCGCTCTGCCTCGGCCTTAACCGGGCAGGCATCCGCGTCAATGTACAACGTTGTCATGCTGGCACCGCAGAGAACGCATCCGCATGGAACTGGGCATGGTCCTCGAAGAACGACGAAATAAAGTAATAAGAGTGGTCATAGCCGGGATGGAGCCGGAACTGTCCGTTTTGTCGGCGCTTGAACATGGCCTGTGCCAATGCCTCGGGCATCAGCAAATCCAGAAACTGATCCGCGCCCCCCTGATCGATCAGGACCGGGCCATCAAACCCCACATCACGCATCTGAAGGCTGGAATCGTGCTTGGCCCAGTCGGACTCTTCGGTTCCAAGATACGCCATGAACTGCTTGCGCCCCCACCGTGATCGCGACGGATGGGAAATCGGGGCAAAGGCCGACACCGATTGAAACCGCTCAGGATGGGCCATCGCAATGGTCAAAGCGCCATGCCCCCCCATTGAATGGCCCGAAATCGACTGGCGTGTCATGTCCAGCGGGAAGTGGGCGGCCAAGAGTAGCGGCAGCTCGTCGACGATATAGTCCCACATCCGATAGTGGGCTTTCCACGGGTCCTGAACCGCATTGACATAAAAGCCTGCGCCCTGCCCCAGATCGAAGCCGGGATCGTTGGCAACAGCCGCTCCGCGCGGCGAGGTGTCAGGAAGCACCAAAGCAAAGCCATGCTTCGCCGCATGCGCCTGCGCCCCCGCCTTTTCCATCGCATTGGCATGGGTACAGGTTAGCCCAGACAGATACCACAGCAGCGGGACCGGCTTCAGCGTCGCTGCGGGCGGAATGAAGAGACCAAATGTCATGTCACAGGCGCACACGTCGGACGGATGACAATAGACCCCCTGTATGCCCCCATAGGACCGCGTTTCCGAAATGATTTCCATTTGAATACCCTTTAAACCCTTTTTTAACGGCTACGGCACTGAACCGGTTCCGGCAAGACTGTGTGTGGGCCTATGGTTTAGGTCCGGCGCTTGCGGAAACTAAACCGTTTGGTTTATCACCGATGCGACGTGTCAGGAGTACCAAGTGGACCAGCCGATCCCACAGATCAAAAAGGGCCGGAAGTACGATCAGGTCCTGTCCGGGGCGCGTGAGGTCTTTCTGCGCGAAGGCTTTGAAGGCGCGACAGTCGATGCCATTGCGCGATCGGCTGGCGTGTCAAAAGCGACGCTCTACAGCTACTTCCCCGACAAGAAATTGCTGTTTCTTGAAGTTGCCCAAGCAGAATGTTGTCGCCAAGCTGAAACCGCGATCGTCTTGTCCATGAGTGGGCGAAGCGTCGAAGACACCCTGCGCGAGATCGCAGAGCGAATGACCGGATTTTTCCTGTCTGCCTTCGGACAGCAGGTGTTCCGGATTTGTGTCGCCGAAGCCCACCGCTTTCCCGAAATTGGCCGGACGTTCTATCGCTCTGGACCCGAGCAAGCCCGCAACCAGTTGGCCAATTATCTGCAAGGGGCCGTGGCCCGGGGAGAGTTGCAGATCGACGATTGTCGGCTGGCCGCCGATCAGTTCGCAGAGCTTTGCAAGGCCGATTTGTTCAGCAGGCTGATTTTCAATATGACTGACGATGTCAGCGCCGCCCAGATCACCCGGGTGATCGACGGCGCTGTTCAGATGTTCATGGCCCGCTACGGGATTTGACCCGCCTCGCGCCCCGACCGGGTTCAGTCCAGACGGCGCGCTTCGAACTGATTTCCGGCACCGCGCCGGATCTCAAACATTTTCAGCTCGGCCATCAGGTCGCTCAGTTTTTTCTTACCGTAGTTCCGAGCGTCGAAATCAGGATTTCCGGCGGTAATATACTGGCCGATCTGGCCCAGAGAATACCACTCGTCATCCTGTTCGATGGCGTCCATCGCCCGCAGAATCAATGGACGGGCATCCAGAGGCTGCAATTTGCGCGCCACGCCGGCCGGCTCCAACGCTCCCGGCAGTGCGGGCTCAGGATCGGGGTCCGAAGGATCACGGGACAGGTTTTCGACATAGATGAACCGCTTGCAGGCGCGGCGAAAGCTTTCCGGGGTCTTTTGTTCGCCCATGCCATAGATATCGATGCCCTGCTCACGGATCCGGCTGGCCAGACGGGTGAAATCACTGTCTGACGACACCAGAACGAAGCCATCGAACCGACCGGTGTGCAGGATGTCCATTGCGTCGATAACGAGCGCGATATCCGATGAATTCTTGCCACGTGTGTTCGACGGAGCCTGAATTGGCACGATCGCCAGTTGCGCCAGCTTTTTCGACCAGCCCTTCAGGCCATCCCGCGCAAAATCACCGTAAATGCGCCGGATCGAGGCTTCCCCGAAGCTTGAGATTTCCTCAAATATGGCTTCGGCATAGCTCGCGGGCACATTGTCGGCATCGATCAGAACGGCCAACAGCTTGGTTGTGGGATCAGGCATCAGACCTCCTGCAGAGTCTTGTACATCACCAACGCATCAACATACCCTGCGGCCGGGTGACGAAAGGCGGCAGGTAGCCGACCCACTGTGTCAAATCCGGCGCGGTGCCACAACCGGATTGCACCGGCATTGGTGCTGACCACGAAATTGAACTGCATGGCGCGAAAACCAAGCGTCGGCGCCAGCGCCAGCGCATGGTTTAGCATAGCCGAGGCCACCCCTTGCCCCTGCGCATCTGCGGCCGTGACAAAGCCGCAATTACACACATGCGCCCCGTTGCCGCCCTGATTTGGCGTCAGGAAATACGTGCCTAAGGGCCGGGTGGTTTCTGCAAGAAACACCGTCTTCGGCGACGACGTCCAATAAGCAAGCGCGTCGTCTTCCGACACGCCCGGATCAATCGTATAGGTGTCGCCGGCCCGAAATGCCGGTTCCAACATCGACCAGAGCGCGAGTCGATCCCCTGCGGTTGCCGGGCGAATCTGAACGGTCAATAGACCACGACGGCCCGGATGGACTTGCCCTCATGCATCAGATCAAAGCCCTTGTTGATGTCTTCCAGCGCCAGCGTGTGGGTGATCATCGGGTCGATCTCGATTTTGCCGTCCATGTACCAATCGACGATCTTCGGCACGTCGGTGCGGCCACGGGCGCCGCCAAACGCGGTGCCGCGCCACGACCGACCGGTCACAAGTTGAAACGGACGGGTGGAAATCTCGGCCCCGGCTGGCGCCACGCCAATGATGATCGACTCGCCCCAGCCCTTATGCGCCGCCTCCAGTGCCGTCCGCATGACGCTGACATTGCCCGTGGCATCAAACGTATAGTCGGCGCCGCCCCCCGTGAGGGCCACCAGATGCGCCACCAAATCGCCCTCCACCTCTTTTGGATTGACGAAATCGGTCATGCCAAAGCGGGTCGCCATCGGAATTTTGTCTGGGTTCACATCGACGCCAACGATCTGGTCTGCCCCGGCAAGCCGCAGCCCCTGCAACACGTTCAGACCGATGCCGCCCAGACCAAAGACAATGGCGCGCGACCCGATCTCGACCTTGGCAGTATTGATCACGGCACCGATGCCCGTGGTCACCCCGCAGCCGATATAACAAATCTTGTCGAACGGCGCGTCGGACCGCACCTTGGCCAAAGCAATCTCAGGCAGGACGGTGTGGTTGGCGAAGGTCGAGCACCCCATGTAATGCAGGATTGGGGTGCCATCGAGCATAGAGAACCGCGACGTGCCATCAGGCATCAGGCCCTGACCTTGGGTGGTGCGGATCTTTTGGCAGAGGTTGGTCTTGGGATTGAGGCAATACTCACATTCCCGGCATTCGGGCGTATACAGCGGGATCACGTGGTCGCCGGGTTTCAGGGTGGTAACGCCCGGCCCCACTTCCAGAACCACACCTGCGCCTTCGTGGCCAAGGATGGCGGGAAACAGGCCTTCCGGATCGGCACCAGACCGGGTGAATTCGTCGGTGTGGCATAGACCGGTGGCCTTGATTTCGACCAGAACCTCGCCTGCTTTCGGGCCGTCGAGTTCGACCTCCATTACTTCAAGCGGGGCACCGGCTTTCAGTGCTACAGCTGCTTTGGTACGCATGTAATGACCCTCGTTCGACTGGTTTGGACCGATGGCCCCAGCGTTGCATTCGCGCGGATATTGGTCGAAAAGACACAGGGTTTCAACGTTCTTGCAGAAGCCATTGCAGATTTTCGGCAGTCTAGGCACTTTACCGGAAAATGAGGAAAAGCATGTCTTCAGTTCGAAAACTTCACACCGTCTTTCTACTCGGCCTTGGCGGCCTTGGTCTTGCCGCCTGTCAACCGGCACAATTGGCTGAGGTGCAACCTGCTGCCCCGGAACCGGTGACCTGTGATGCGTCATTTTACACCTATCTTAAGGGCGAGCCGATCTCGGTGGTCGACACGCTGAACACGGGCGTTCAGGTCCGGGTTCTGGCTGCGGATTCTTTTGTCACCAAGGATTTCGAGGCCAATCGCCTGACCTTCACGACCAGCCCGGACGGAACTGTCAGCCGGATTTTCTGCGGCTAAATCACGGTACGGACCGCCCCCCGTCTCGCCGGTTGCAGTATGCTGCACCGGCCCTTTTGGCATGACAAACAAGCGTCGGACCTTGTTCGGACTTTTATCGGACTTTCGTCGGACCGTGTTCGGACCGCGCCACACGAGGCGGGACCATGGCCGCTGGCGGGAAAACCCCTCTCGACACGAGGGGTGAGTCGCCCGTATCAGAACATAATGAGAACATTATTGCTGCCACAATAATGCCGGCTCGTCGGATTTTGTCCCTCTGGTTCCCACGTTTGGGGGCTGAACGCCTGTTGCGTCTGGAACAGAGCGCCCTTGAGGCGCCGCTGGCCGTGATCGGGGACCACGCCAACGGTCAGGTCATCACCAGCCTCTCGGTCTTGGCCGAAGCGGAGGGATTGCGGCTGGGCCAACCCTTAAGCGATGCGCGCGCCCTGTGCCCCGGCCTGCTGACCCGGCCCCGCATCCTGCGGGCTGAATTGGCCCTGCTGTCAGCGCTGCGCCGGTGGGCCGGGAAATTCTCGCCTTGGGTGGCAGAAGACCCGCCCGGGACGCTGATGTTGGACCTGACCGGCTGCGCGCATCTGTTCGGCGGCGAAGCGGCACTGGCGACGCAGATCGAAGCGGACTGCACCGATCTGGGCCTGACCGTACGGCTTGGGCTGGCCGATACGGTGGGGGCGGCTTGGGCACTGGCCCGCTTTGCCGGGGTGACGGCTGACAGCGTCCGCAGCGGCGATGCCATCGATCAAGAGGCCCGGGCGACGCGGTCCCGCGCCGTGAAGCGGCGCCATTGGGAACGCGGCGGGGCCTCGCCTGCCACCGCCGTTGCGCAAGGCACACAAACGCTGCGAATCGCCCCGCCGGGACTGACCCGTCAGGTGTTGAACCCGCTTCCGATCGCAGCCCTGCGCCTTGAGCCCGGGGATGTCGCCGCCTTGGCCCGTCTCGGGCTGCGTCGAATCGAGGACCTGGCCGCACAGCCCCGGGCCGGTTTGGCACGGCGCTTTGGCCAAGGGGTGGTGATGCGGATGGATCAGGCCTTTGGCGCAGTTCCCGAGCCGGTGTCACCCGCCGCCGCCCCGCCCCGGTTTGCCCTGCGGATGACCCTGCCGGAACCGATCGGACTGGAAAGCGACCTGATCGCCGGGATCGACCGGTTGCTGGCGCGGCTGGAGACTAAGCTGCGGGCCGCTGGACAGGGTGCGCGCACCGTCCGGTTCCAAGCGTTCCGCTGCGACCGCCGCATGGAAGAGATCGAGATCGGGCTGGCCCGCCCCAGCGCCGATCCCGACCGGATCCGCCCCCTTCTGATCCTGAAGCTGGGCCAGATCGACGCCGGACCGGGGATCGACTGCCTGCGGCTGGAGGCCCCGGTGACCGAACCGGTTCACGCCACCCAGCACAAGGGCCATCTTGATGCCGCCCGGGACGCCGTGGCCCGGCAAACCGACGACACCCGGCTGGACGATCTGATCGGTCGCCTTGGGGCGCGGCTAAGCCCAGAGGCCGTGACCCGCAAGCATCCGGTCGACACCCATATTCCAGAAAAGACGGCGCAGGTGCTGGCGGCGGCGTGGTCGGCGCCCGCCGCTCATTGGCCGCCGACGCCGACGCCGCGTCCATTGCTGTGCTGGCGGCCAGAACCGGTTACGCCGATTGAGGAAGGGCCGCCCCCGGCCAAGAATGCCCCGCGCCGACTGAGCAAGCGGTTTGTCTGGCGACGGCGGGAGTACTGCTGTGTGGCAACCCGTGGCCCCGAGCGGATTTGCCCGGAATGGTGGCTTGATGACCCCAACTGGCGCAGCGGTGTGCGCGATTACTGGCAGGTGACCACCGCCGACGGCGCATCCTTGTGGCTGTACTACGCCCATGGCGGCACCTTGTCGGCCGGATGGTTCTGTCAGGGGGCCTTTGCCTGACAGTGGCCTAGCGATGGCCTGACGGTGGCCTGACCTGCGCGGCGCAGAAGCCACCGGCCTGCGGGACGTGCGCGAAAAATGGTGGAAAAAATCGGACCCCGGCGCCGCAAATGTGGGGGCAATTGAAAACCGGCCCCGGGGTCCATAGCACTTGGCTACCCTCACGGTTTGCCCGACAAATCGGGCATTTTCATGGCGAATCTCGCGAATAAACGCAACAATAAGAGAAGAATTGGTGAAAAATTCGCCCAGCGGCCTGACCGCTGGGGTCGTGGCCCGGCGGGCGCGAGAGACTTGATTTCACGTCCCAAGCGGCCCAAGCTTAGGCCATGACCGTGCAAAGCCCGACCCCGTTTCCCGGACCGCCTCACACGACCGAACAGGTTGCCTTTCAGCGCTTAGAGCTGGGGCTGATCCTGACGCTTTATGGCCGCATGGTGGCCGCTGGCGAATGGCGCGATTATGGTATTTCTTGCCTGCGCGACCGGGCGGTCTTTTCGATCTTCCGGCGCACAGCAGAAAATCCGCTTTATCGGATCGAGAAGACCCCGAAGCTGCGCAACCGGCAGGGCCAATATGCCGTGGTCGGGATGAATGGCCAGATCCTGAAACGCGGCGAAGACCTGAAAGCCGTGCTGCGGGTGCTGGAGCGCAAGCTGATCCGGCCCGTCTGAGCCCACCGGATCGGGCCGCGCCTAGAGCCGACGATGCGAGGTGACGGCGCCATCGCCCTGCTCGGCGATCCGAGCAATCGCATCGGTGACCGGTTCCAGCGCCACGGCCATATGATGGGCGTTGGCGTGGATCAACAGGTCCGGGTCCACCACCAGCGCCACATGCCCGCGCCAGAACATCAGATCGCCCCGTTGCGGGGCCGTCCGCGGGGCCAGTGCCTTGCCCAGCACCCGCTCCTGATCGCCACTGTCCCCCGGGCAGGCCACGCCGCAGGCCAGAAGCGCCGTCTGAACCAGCCCCGAACAATCAAGACCCAGCCGGGAATTGCCGCCCCAAAGATAGGGGGTGCCCAGAAACAGATCGGCCACGGCCACCGGATCGCGGTATCGCAGATGCGCCTTGGCCACATGGACCGCCGGTACGAACAAACCGTCCTGGGTCCGGAAGAACGCGCCATCCCGGTCGGTCAGGGTCAGCAGCGTGCCAAAAGACAGGCTGACCACATCTTCGGATTTCAGGTCGGGACGTTTGTAAAGATGGGTCGCCAGCGTCGCGACCTTGTGGGTCGCAGGCCGGGCCGGGGCCAGCAGGGCCGGGTCAATGAACCCCGCATAGCCGTCCTGTTCGGCCTCGACCATATAGGCCCCATCCCGCTGACCGCTGGCGGTGACGATCGCGCCCATCAGCAGCTGACGCACCCGCGCGCCGCCCGGCGTTTTGCGCAAATCGGCCACAGGAACTGTGACCTGAAACCGTTGGGTGGTGCCGTGGGCCTTGCCGCTCATGTGATCGATCCCGCTATCGGTGCCTGCATTTTCTGCTTGGCAGACTCCCTATCCTATAGCTGTGGAAGTTCAAGCGCCGTCGGAAGCGCCTCAAGCAGGGCGCGGGCCCCTTGACCGACGCCACCCTTGGGCCGGGCCGGGGCCGCGACCGGTTGCCAGCCATAAATATCGAAATGGGCATAGCGCTGGCCCTCGGGGACAAAGCGGCGCAGGAACAGCGCGGCGGTGATCGCCCCGGCAAATCCGCCCTTCGGCGCATTGTCCAAATCCGCGATTCCCGGTTCAATCATAGGCTCATACGGGGCATGAAACGGCAACTGCCAGACCGGATCGCGGACCAAATCGCCCGCACGCAACAAAGCCTGCGCCAGACCGGTATCATCGGTAAAGAACGGCGCCAGATCTGGGCCGACCGCCACCCGTGCCGCCCCGGTCAGGGTTGCCATCGACACCAGAAGGTCGGGGTTTTCTTCGCCCGCGAAGGTCAACGCGTCGGCAAGAACCAGCCGACCTTCCGCATCGGTATTGTTGATCTCGACGGTCAAGCCCTTGCGAGAGGTCAGAATATCCTGCGGCCGAAACGCATTGCCAGCAATGGCGTTTTCCACCGCCGGGATCACAACCCGCAACCGCACGGGCAGGTTCAGCGCCATGATCATCCGCGCCAGCCCCAGAACCGTGGCCGCCCCGCCCATATCCTTTTTCATCAGCCCCATCGACGCCGCAGGCTTGATGTCGAGACCACCGGTGTCAAAGATCACCCCTTTGCCGACAAGGGTCACCCGCGGACCGCTTTGGCCCCACCGCATGTCGATCAAACGTGGCGCCCGGCTGGACGCGCGCCCGACCGCATGGACCATCGGAAAATTCGCCGCCAACAGATCGTCGCCGACCACACAATTGAAATCCGCCTGAAAGTCTGCAGCCAGATCGCGGGCGGCCTGTTCAAGCTCGCCTGGGCCCATATCAGAGGCCGGTGTATTGATCAGGTCCCGGGTCAGCGCCTCGCCGGCAGCCAAAGCTTCCAGCCGCGCCGCATCCACGCCCTCAGGGCAGACCAGTTGCGCGGTTTCCCGGGAGGTGCCAGCATAGCGGGTGAACCCATAGCCGGCCAAAAGCCACGCCAGACACGCCTCGTCCGCATCCCGGGGGTCAAGGGGCGTCGCGATGTGCCATGCCCCCACCGGCAGCCTTGATGCCGCCTGCGCCACGACAAAGCGGCTGCGCTGCCGTGCGGCGTCTGGCCCCAGACCAAAGACCGCCCCAACACACGCCCCAGAGGCATCCGGCAGCAGGCACAATTCGCCCTCAGCCCCGGCGAAGCCACAATCCGACACCCAAGTCGCCACCGGTGCGGTCTGGGTGGCCAGCCACTCTGCCAAGGTGGCAGGGGTCACAAGAACGAGCGGGCGCGACGGGCTTTCGGGATCTGCGAACTTCAACGACATGGCTTCCTCAAAATGACTGGCTTATCGGGATCTTATGCGCCTGTGTGCACCCGAGTAGCAAGTCAAAGCGCCCACCCCCGGCCAAGTTCAACCCGCCCGGCCATCGGAATTCCAGAACGCCGATAACGACTGATGCCCCACCCGGGACAACCGGGCGCAGACTGCCATGATCGCCACCGTATCCCCACAGGTGGCCGCATCTTGCAGGTTTCGGGCCACACGCCGCAGCAACGGCAGCCCGATCTGTTCGGCAGTGGATTCCAGTTCTGCCGCCGTCTGGACCAAAAGGTCAGGTTGGACGGCGTTCTGGTCCCGCTCTATCTGCGACAGACATCGCACCAGCGTTTCCATCCCTGCACAGAGCAGATCATCCGCCCGCGACCGCCCGAGATGCCGATAGAGATCGTCCAGCCGCCGGGAATCCAGCCGAATGGTTTCCACATGCCGTAAAACAGACAGATTCCTTGTCACATAACGCCCCTTTTCCATCGCCCCCCTGCAATCTCTTGCAATTTGCCCGCCCTTCCTGAACAAGACCTTGTTCCCCTGCGGGAAACCGCATCAAATATCGTGCAAATCTTAGGGAGTTGACCGATGGACGACCAAACGCCCGACATTACCAGCACAACCGGCCTCAAGATTCAGCCCGCCCCCGGCTATCTGATCCAACGCTATCGCGGATGGAAAGCGACCGATCACGTTGAAAATCAGGTCTGGTATCGACGGCTTGCGGAAAAGGGCCAACGGCCGCGCTGTATGGTGATTTCCTGCTGTGACAGCCGGGTTCATGTGACCGAATTGTTCGGCGCCGGCCCCGGCGAATTCTTCATTCACCGCAATATTGCCAATCTGGTGCCGCCCTATGCCCCGGATACGGATCATCACGGCACCTCAGCGGCGTTGGAATACGCGGTCCGGCATTTGCAGATCGCCAACCTCATCATCATGGGCCATTCGATCTGCGGCGGAGTCGCCGGATGCCATCAGATGTGTGCGGGCGACAGCCCCGAATTGGATGATCCGGACAGTTTTATCGGCCGGTGGCTGGACATCCTGCGCCCCGGATATGAGCGGATCAAGGATCTGGACGGGATCGACGCGCAACAAGCGGCCTTGGAACGCGAGGCGGTCGTGGTTTCCATTGAAAACCTGATGACCTTTCCCTTTGTGCGCGACGCCATCGAGAATGGCGAATTGGCCGTGCATGGGATGTGGGTCAATGTCGCCAGTGGCGAGTTGGAAGTGCTGGACGGCGAAACCCGGAAGTTCGCGCCGGTCTGACCCGGCACTTGCCAGCACAACGCCCGGGCCTGAAAACAGGCCCGGGCGCGAAGGCTTAGCCTTTTTTCAGAACCCGGTTGCCCAGCGTTTCTGCAATCTGAACCGCGTTCAACGCCGCGCCTTTGCGCAGGTTGTCGCTGACGCACCACAGGTTGATCCCGTTATCGATGGTGCTGTCCTGACGAATGCGGCTGATGAAGGTGGCGTAATCACCGACGCATTCGACCGGCGTGATGTAACCGCCGTCTTCGCGCTTATCGATCACCATGATGCCGGGTGCTTCCCGCAGAATGTCGCGGGCTTCTTCTTCATCCAGATGCTCTTCGAACTCGATGTTGATCGATTCCGCGTGGCCCACAAAGACCGGCACCCGAACGCAGGTCGCGGTGACCTTGATCGACGGGTCGATGATCTTTTTGGTTTCGGCCACCATCTTCCATTCTTCCTTGGTCGTGCCATCCTCGAGGAAGACATCGATATGGGGAATCACGTTGAAGGCGATCTGCTTGGTGAATTTATTCGGCGCTTTTTCCTGACCGGGGACATACATGCCCTTGGTCTGATCCCACAGCTCGTCGATCGCTTCTTTGCCCGCGCCGGAAACCGACTGGTAGGTCGAAACAACCACGCGCTTGATCTTGGCACGATCATGCAGCGGCTTCAGGGCGACAACCATCTGGGCCGTCGAGCAATTCGGATTGGCGATGATGTTTTTCTTGGAATAGCCCATGATCGCTTCGGGATTCACTTCTGGCACGATCAGCGGCACCTGCGGATCATAGCGATAGAGCGAGCTGTTATCGATCACGACGCATCCCGCACCAGCAGCACGCGGCGCATAGATTTTGGTCGCATCCGAACCAACCGCGAACAACGCGATATCCCAGCCGGTGAAATCAAATTGCTCCAGATCCTGGGTTTTCAGAGTCTTGTCGCCAAAGCTCACCTCGGTGCCCATCGACTTGCGCGAGGCCAGAACAGCGATCTTGTCGACCGGGAATGCCCGCTCGGCCAGAATATTTAGCATTTCGCGGCCCACGTTGCCCGTGGCGCCGACGACGACGACATTATACCCCATATTCCGGGACTCCTTTGTGTGTATCGGGCGTCCCCTATCGCACCAGCGCGCCCGAGGGAAGGGCAATGGGGATTATTGGGCGACCGTTCTGTGCGCTTGCGCCAGTTTTGGCCGCACCAAATCGGGTGCCACGGCGACCGTTCCACCGGCGCCCGGGACCACTTTTGGATAATAAACCTGATCGAGATAGGTCATGAAGACATCGCGCAGACCGGCATCAAAGGTCAGGTCGTCAGCGCCAGAAAACGCGGCGGCAAGGTCAGCCGGACCATCAATCGGCGTGACCAGACCCGGCATCCGGAAGAACGCCTCGCCCAGCACCAGCACCGGGCGCTCATAGAAGAACGCCTGCAATCCGACCGAAGAATTCAAGGTAATGACGGCCTTGGCAGCCTCGACCTGACGGAATGTGTCGGTGGCATTGTCGATCACAATCCGGCCTGGATGCGCCGCCATCGCCGCCGACAAGGTCTCGGTCAACGGAATTTTCGACGACGGATGTTCCTTGAGCCGCAGATGCCAACCCGGGGGCAGATGCGCCGCTGCGGTCACCAACGCGGCGATGAAGCCATCCAGATCACCGACCCAACCCGCGAATTGGCGAATCTGGGTGTCATCCGGCACTTGTAGCGGACAAAAGATAAAATTCTGCCCGGCCAAAGCCGATGCATCGTCGCTTTGGCCCACATCAGCGCGCTTGGACTGGCGCGCGGTCAGGGTTTCTTTCATTTGCATCCAGCCCATCCCGGATCGCGACGGCGCGTCTGCCGCCCAATTCCGGTAAAAGGCTGGGTCCCGGGGCAGCGAATTCAACTGATTGATCCCGACCGGATCGACGGTCACCCGCCCCGGCAAGGGCGCGCGTTCTAGATAGACCCGGGGCCGCCCGGCATCCTTGGCCGCCGCCATAAACGCCCGCCGGGTGCCGGTCAGCCCGTTCCAGGCCACCGCCACGGCATCAGGATGGGTGTCGAACAGGTGGCGGAACCAGTTGTACTGCACCGAATAGAGCATTTTCTTCAAGGTCGGCGTACCGCGACTGCGCGGTTGATGCTTGGCGGTGCGCAGCGCGTCGCGGGCCCGGTCTGCGGTTTCTGGATAGCCGCGAAAGCGCCAGCGCAGATCGGAAATGCAGGTGCCGCCGCCGCCCGTCTCGCAAACCGAGGCCATCATGCCGTCGATTTCCGGATTGCCGTCTTTCAGATAATAATACATCGCCGCCCTCGTTGCTGTGCCTGTCGCTGCTCCGCCCCGGACCGCCCGCCGGGATCAGCGCAACAGCAAGAATGGGATCGGCGAGGACCGCATCACCTCGGAGGTGGTAGAACCGACAATCATGCTGCGGATCCGCGAGTGGCGATAGCCCGCCATGATCAACAAATCGATGTTTTCCGCCGTGATCTGGGCCGGAATCGCATCTTCGGCCGGCGCCGCAGCAATCCCGGTGGTGACGTTATAGCCGCCGCCGCGCAACAAAGCCGCCGCCCCGTCGATCCGGCTGCGTGTCTCGGCAGTCTCAGCGCCGACAAACAGCAAATGGCAGTCGGTGCCCGCAAACACCTTACTGCGCGCCACATGATCCACCGCCTTCAGCGATTGAGGCCCGCCGTCGAACGCCACCATGATCCGTTTGATTGGCTTAAAGGCCTGATTACACACCAGAACCGGCTTAGTGCTGGCGCGGACGACCCGCTCAACGTTGGAGCCAAGGTGCAACTTGGCGGTCTCTGCTGCCTCGCCGCGCTTGCCAATCAGGATGAGATCGGCGTCGGCTTCCATGCCTTGAACAGTTTCGACCAGATCGCCATTGCGCAGCCGTGTTTCAACGCGGCGCACGCCATCCGCCTCCAGACGCGCCTTGGCATCCTCCAGAATGGCGCGGCCCCGCTTTTGCGCCAGTCGCGCCCGTGCTTCATCCAGTTCGGCCAGTTCCTCCAGAAGCGCCGTCCGCGCGCCCAGCCCGATATTACCGCTGAGATCGCTCTTAACCCCTTGCCGGTGGCCAAGAATATGGGCGACGATCACGCGGCGGTCCGTGCGTCCGGCGATCCATGCGGCATGATCGCAAACGCTTGTCGAATAGGCCGATCCGTCAACCAGTGCGATTAAATCAGTCATGGTCAGCCCTCAGTGTTGCATCATTAATGTTGCATCATCTTATCAAGCGCCCCGGGCTTGTCATGAACCCCAAGCTTGTCGACGATGGTTTCGCTGGCCGCATTCATGCCGATGATCTCGACATCGGCGCCATCGCGGCGAAATTTCAGAACAGCCATATCGAGCGCTGCCACCGACGAAATATCCCAGATATGGGCACCGCTGACATCAATGACCACCCGCTCCAGCGACTCGCCATAATCGAACGATTCGGCGAAGCTGTTGGCTGAGGCGAAGAACAACTGCCCCTGGATGACATAGCGCCGTTCGACCCCGTCCTCAGACAAGGTCGATGTGACTCGGAAAATCTGCGCAATTTTGCCCGCGAAGAACAGGCCGGACAATAGCACGCCGGTCAACACGCCCAGCGCCAAGTTATGGGTGTAGACCGTGACGGCAACTGTCGCCAACATGACGATGGACGAACTGGTCGGGTGTTCGCGCAACGACCGGATCGACGACCACGAGAACGTCCCGATCGACACCATGATCATGATTGCCACCAGTGCGGGCATCGGAATTTGCCGCACCAGATCACCCAGACCCACGATCAGGATCAACAAAAAGACACCGGCCACGAAACACGATAGCCGCCCGCGCCCGCCGGATTTCACGTTGATCATCGACTGACCAATCATTGCACAGCCAGCCATGCCGCCCATGAAGCCGGTGACGGTATTGGCCAACCCCTGCCCGATACATTCCTGATTCTTATCGCTTTTCGTGTCGGTCAGATCATCGACAAGCGATGCGGTCATCAGGCTTTCCAACAGGCCAACCACCGCGACTGCGATCGAGACCGGGAAGATGATCTGCAAGGTTTCGAAGTTCAGAGGGATGTCTGGCAGCAGGAAAATCGGCAAGGTTGAGGGCAGTTCGCCCATATCGCCCACGGTCCGCACATCAAGGTTCAGGACAACCGACAAGGTGGTCAGAACGACAATTGCGATCAACGGAGACGGCACCGCCGTGGTCAGGCGCGGCAGCAGATAGATAATCGCCAGCCCGGCCGCGACCAGTACATAGGTGATTCCCGTGACGCCGATCAGTTCCGGCAATTGCGCGATGAAGATCAGGATCGCCAACGCATTCACAAAGCCGGTCATGACAGAGCGCGACACGAAGCGCATCACGGAGCCCAGCTTCAGGAAACCCGCGCCGATCTGCAACAGACCGGCCAGAACGGTGGCTGCCAGAAGGTATTGCAGCCCATGGTCACGCACCAGCGTGACCATTAGAACTGCCGTTGCCGCGGTCGCCGCCGAGATCATGCCCGGTCGCCCACCGGCGATCGCGGTCACAACAGCAATGGAAAACGACGCATAAAGCCCGATCTTCGGATCAACGCCCGCAATGATCGAGAAGGCGATGGCCTCAGGAATCAGGGCCAACGCCACGACAAGTCCGGCGAGCAGGTCAGCCCGAACATTGCCCAGCCAGTCGGCCCGCAGCCTGTTCAATCGATCACTTGCCAAAAGACGCGTTCCCTTCATTATCGCGAAAGGGTCTAGTCTGGGTCAGGGCAAAAGACCAGTAGGTACGCTGCAATTTCGGGATCGAACACACATTCGGCAGGTGGGACCGCACAACAGCCGGGAAAACGTCGGGCGGCATGTGCGCCCCTAAACACGTTCACCGTCAATTCGATGCGCTCTGAGCGGCTAGAAGCGCATCCGCTGCCGCGCGGATTGCTTGGCTGCGATCAATTAGGCTGCGGGTCTCGCGCAAGCTGGGAGACCCGGGGTCACCGGCGGCGGTGCCTTCTGGCAGCGCCGCCAGACTGGCGCCCGGGATCGGGTCAGAGATTGCTGCCCCACCCTGCACAGCCCCCCCCAGAGCCCGCATTTGGGATGCAAGCAGCTTGCGCGTCCCTTCGGGCAGCAGCGCTTCGGCTGTGGACCAATCCTCCGCCATCCATGCCAAACGGGCGGCAGTCGCGGCATCACCATCAGCTTGCGACAAGGCGCCTGCCTCCCGGTATGCCCCGGCCTGCTCCAACGCTCGCAGGCGGATCGCGCGGGCATCCGATGTCTCAAGCTGGACAACCCGGGCCAGGGCCTCGACCGGACGACCGTTCAGCAGCGCATTTTCCGCGAGGGCGATCTGCCGAGCCGGATCTGGCACCGCCACCATTCCCCGATTCTGTGTCTGCACCTCTGCCGGAAGGAATTTGCGCGAGAGGTCCGAAAAGCCCAAACGCAACAATCGGTTGGAAATCGCGTCGGTCGCCGCCAATGGCAGCGGAAACGGCAGAGCGTCGGGCGGATATGCCGCCGCAAGAATTAGAAAATGGCCATCGTCGGTGTCGGTAGCAACTTGCATCGCCAGACGGTCCATCATCGGCGACAGTTCGTGCATATTGGCGAAATCCGACCCGGAAAATCGCGTCAGATAGCGCAAAGCGTCCTCGTGCTGCCCTGCCGCGGCCAGCGCGTCCAGATAGGCGGCGAGCAAGTCCAGTCCTGCAGCCGTGCCTTTCGTCTGGTGAATCAGCGCCGTCACCCGATCCCGTTTTTCTACCGGGACGGGCACCCCCACCCGCGCGATTTCACGCAACAGTTGCGCTTCGGCCTCTGCCGAAGTCTCGGAGTTGCCCGCCGCCGCGCGTTCAAGCTGTTTCGCTGTCTCGGAATCTGGCCCATGTGGTTGAGCTTTGGCAATCTCAATTGCCATGGTCGATTCCGGCGTTTTTTCTATCCTGAGGACGGCATCGCGCACCAATGCGGCGGCGTCGTTCCGTCCAAGCTCTCGCAACCGTTCAGACAGCAGCGGTCCCATCAGCCGTCGCAGATGAATAGGTAATGCCGACGCGGTGCGCAGGATCGCTTTTTCGTCAACGGCTGTCGACGGGCGCGTTTCGCCCCAGGCCAGCAATCCCCAAAGCGCACCGGCTGAATTGCATGAGACCTGAGACTGGAGAAAATCGCTTCCGCCCGCCTTCGGATGATCCAGCAACAGCGCCATATCCGCAAGGACTTGCGCGTACCTACCGGGCTGCGGATAGGCCGCCAGGACGGATCGCGCCTCGGCACCGAAGCCGAGATAGGCATAAGCCTCGGTCAATGCTATGACCGCCTCGGGCGCCGGCGTATCACCCGCAGCAATCAGGTTCGCGCGGGCCTGCGAAAGCATCTTGTCCGGGGCGATGTCCGATACAGTATTCCAAAGGGCGAAATCGCTTGCGGGAAGGCACTGAGGATCGATGTGTTCCAGAGTTCCTTCGGCCTGCGCACGCGCAAGGTCGATTCCCGTCCGCATTTCTACATGGTCCGCCTGATCCGGGTCCATCCGGGCGGGCGGCAGGTCGATCCGCGCGCCCGGCTCGGACGACTCTTGTGCCGGGACGTTTGGCGCCGAAGACGCATCGTCCCGAGAGGTCAAACTGACGGCGGGCCCTGCCGGAAGCGCAGCAGTCGCAAGGCCTTGGGACATTGCCCGTCCCAACTGCTCGGCCAAAGCGGCTTCAAAACCGGCCTGTACGGCGCGCGGTTGCGCGGGAACCAGGACTGCCCCTCCTGGGCGGGACGCGCCGGGAAATATAACCGGAAAGGTCACTTCGCCTGCGGCAGAGCCGACGCTACCGAGGGGCAATAAGGTCGGAAACGCTGACGGCTCATCGGTGAGATCATCGACGGATGTCAAGGCCGTTAGACCCGTTTCGAAGGGCGATGCGGGCGGCGCAGTGCCATCCTTGATGTCCACAACCAGAATTCCCGGCTTATATTCGAACGCCTGCGCGTGACAAAGGCAGGTGACCGACAATACGACGACCCCTGCTTCCACTTGGGCATCGAGAATCCGCGACTTTGGGATGAAGTCGAAGACCCCTGACAGGTCGTAGGGCGGCGCCACCGGCAGTACCTCAAGCCCGTATCCTTTCGCGATCCGGCCTAATTTCCAGTCTACCGGTGCGCCGTAATATAGCACCAGACGCGAGAACGTCTCGTGCTCGCCTGACCGGACCGTCACAACATTCTGCGCCCCGGCCTGCGATGCTAAAACGACGAACGAAAGTAGGAACGCAAGACGGGTCATGCGGCTTTCTGACGGGCATCTTTCAATGCCTCTTCCAGTTCTGAAAAGGACGGCCGGATATGGCTGGGCGTATTCTGACGGCCAACTTCGATACAAATGTTCGCCGCGTGATTGTGCAGGTTTGCCACTAGAACCTCGCGGATCAGTTGATAAAAATGCCCGTCCTCCTCGATCACACTTTTGACCCGAGCGGCAAAAGGGCCGACCAGACCATAGGCCATGAACACACCCAGAAAGGTTCCGACCAGCGCCCCACCGATCAATTTCCCCAATACCTCAGGCGGTTGGTCGATCGACCCCATCGTCTTGATCACGCCCAGAACGGCCGCAACGATGCCCAATGCGGGCAAGCCATCTGCCATCGTCTGGAGCGCATGACTGGAATGCATTGCGTGATGGAAATTTTCGTCCATCCGTTTCTCCAGAACTTCCTCGACCTGATGTGGATCGTCAAAATTCATCGAGGCTGATCGCAACGTATCGCAAATCAGCTCCACGGCCTCACGATCCGCAAGGATTTTGGGATAGCCGGTGAAGATCGATGATTGGTCCGGGGCTTCGATATGCTCTTCCAGCCCCACCGGATTTTGCCGTGCAAATCGGATCAGTTCCGACAAAAGACAGAGCAGATCTCGATAATCGGTCGCCTTCCATTTCGGGCCCTTGAATACCTTGCCCACGTCTTTCAGCGTGTGGCGTACCGCCGCCATGTCATTTGAGATCAGAAACGCGCCGACTGCCGCGCCGCCGATAATGGCAAGTTCATAGGGCAACGACTTGACGATAATCGACATTTTGCCGCCGGCCGCCAGATATCCTCCGAAGACCATCACGAAGATGACGATAATTCCGATAATGCCAACCATTCATGTTCTCCAACGGATCTAATGAGACGCGTTCAGGCTGTCAGAAAGTGGTGAAGAATATCCTTCAAAAATTTATTCTGTCGGAACATCGACATTTCTCCCGGCCAGAATCACGCTGATGGAATAGGCCGTGGCCGGTTGCAGCCCAGAGAAAATTTGCGCGGCCGTATCCGCGCGCATGCGGCCAAGGAAGCCGGCGGCGAATTGCGGGTCCATCTCCTCAAAGACCTGCGCGGCCTCTTTCGGCTTCATATTCTCATAAACCGTTATCAACTGCACAATGTCGCCCTCAGCTGCCGTTTCGGCGAGGGCGATCATAGCAGAGAGACTGGACTCGGCCTTTTGCAGTTCCGCCAACTGGGCGGTTGCCAGCCGCGCCATAACATCAAGGTCTCGTTCTCTTTCATCTAAGGCATCCCGCCGCTGATCAAGCGCCTGCGCCCTCTGGGTCAACCCGGCAAGCAAATCATTGACCTCTGCTGCGGAAATATCAGGCGCGGTAGTCGCATCAATGCTCGGCCCGGAAGGCGTAAGCGCTGCCACCTCTTTCGCGATAGCTTCTGCGGTTCCGCCCAGCAGGCGAACCACCACCGAAGCGCAAAACAGTGAGGCAATCACCAAACTCACATTGGCACCACGCCTTTTTTTGGTGATCCTGTTGGAGCTCATCGCGCAGGCTCATCACGTTTGTCAGACCGTGCAGACCGAAGAAATGTCGGCCCAGCGACCTTGGCGGGGTCTTTTTCAGCCGTCTTTGACGAACCGCCTGCCGAAGGTTCCGGCAGGTCATGAAGCGATGCCAACAACATTTCGAGGCGCCGCGCCGCTGCTTCCGCACGACGCGTGCTGTCTTCCAAAGACCGCGACGAGGTTTCGGCAGAGCCCTGAGCACGGTCGAGGGTCGTGGTCATTTCTGTGACCTGAACCGACATTTGCGCGATTGCACTCCCCATCCCATCTTCAAGATTTGTGAACTTGCTGAGGCGGCGGGACAGAACCACGCAATAGAGCGCGGCTCCCAAAGCCCCGGCGATCATCAAAAAATCGGCGATCAGCGCCATTGTCTTGCCTTTCTAGCTTACCAAGAACGTGGTGACCAAAAGGTCCCGCACGCGGCCTTCTCCGGTCACGATTTGCACCCTGCGCAGCAATTGAGCCCGCAGCACCAATAGTGCAGAGGGATCGCGCAAATCCCGCACTTCAACCGCCCTTAAATAGCTGTTCATGACATCCATAATGCGCGGCATCATCACTTCGACGTCGGCGGCATAGGCCGGGTCGACCTCTAAAGTGCCCTCAAACCTAAGAAACTGTTCCGGCGTGCTGCGACTCACGCTGACCATGAGTGGCGCAATCGGGACGAAGGCGACCGGTTCAAGCGCGTCCGGATGCGAAACCGCAGCCTCAGCATGGTCGGAAACCGGGGACACCCCCAGAACCAGCCCGGTGTAAACAGCGAAAAAGCCGCCCCCCCCCAAGACAAGCGCCATCACCGCTCCAAGGATCAAAGGTAGCCGAGATTTCTTGCTGGGCGGGGTCTCGTCATCGGCCATCACCGGGATCCTTCCAAGTTGTTATCCGCCTGTCACCAAACTTACGAAAGACGTGGTGTCTTCGCGTCTAAAACTACCGGCCGGAGGGTTAAGGTTTGGCTAAGGCACGGTCGGATCGTGCACCGCAATGACCAGCCTAGTTCTGCATTGAAATGCGCTGGCCAAAACGAACTGCCACAGGAAAGCCACGCCAGGGCCGTCCAATTTCTTCGTGTTGTAGACCGGCTAAAGATCGGCCCGAAACCCGACCTTCGATCCCTCGACGGCGGTTTGGCAAGATTGGCCGATGACGGATAACCGATTGTTAAGCTCACTGCGCGCAGGTTGGACCCAGTGGTAAAACCGTAGACCGCATCGTCGGGGAGCAGATTCGTGCAGCAATTACTCAACCTATGGTCTCATCTTGATCTCCGTCGCCGTGGACTGGTGGTTCTGGCCACAGTGGCGGTTTTCGCTGCTGTTTTAGGGCTATCGAGAATGGCCGCCACTCCATCAATGGCGCTGTTATATTCCGGGCTGGACAACGCTCAGGCGGGCGACGTCATCCAAGCATTGGACCAGCAGGGTGCGACCTATGATGTGCGCGGCGGCGCCATTTATGTGGACGCGTCGCTGCGCGACCAACTGCGGATGACCCTCGCGGGTGATGGTCTCCCGGCGGATTCGGGCGCAGGTTATGAATTATTGGACACCCTGTCCGGCTTCGGCACGACATCACAGATGTTCGATGCTGCATACTGGCGTGCAAAAGAGGGTGAATTGGCACGAACGATTGTGGCCAACCGGACAATTCGGAACGCACGTGTCCATATTGCCAATTCAAGTGCGACTCCCTTCCGGCGTGCACAAAATCCAACGGCATCGGTCTCGATCACCACCGCGGGAACCGGGCTGACAGATGAAAATGCGACGGCATTTCGATACCTCGTGGCATCAGCCGTGGCTGGCCTTTCTCCCGATGACGTTGCCATCATTGATGCCACCACGGGACGCGTTCTTGGTCCAAAATCCGACTCCGATGCCCAGAATTCCGGTGACGACAAGGCGACCGCCCTGAAGGCAAATGTCGAACGCCTGCTTGAAGCCCGGGTCGGCCCGGGCAATGCGATTGTCGAGGTCAGCATCGAATCGGTTACGGATCGCGAATCAATTCTTGAACGACGATTTGATCCTCAAAGCCGTGTCGCTATCAGCACCGACGTCGAAGAAATTTCGACATCCGAAACGAATGCCGGCGGCGCCGGTGTCACGGTCGCCAGCAACCTTCCAGACGGAGCTGCGGCCGCCGGAAATGACGGAAACTCGCAAAGCCAGAACAGCGAAACCCGCGAACGCACCAACTATGAAGTCTCAGAGACCACACGCGAAATCACGCGCACGCCGGGGGCGATCAAACGCCTTACGGTTGCCGTCTTGCTGAACGGCCTTCCGGCAGAGGCTGGCGTGCAGGGTCGGCCCGATGCAGAACTGGACTCACTGAGAGAACTCGTCGCTTCGGCCGTCGGCTTCGACGAAAGTCGCGGTGACGTCATCACACTGAAATCGCTGGAGTTCGGCGCGGTTCCGCAACTGGGAACAGAGGCAACTGCAGGTGTTCTGGGACGCCTCGCGCTGGAGCCCATGCGGCTGCTTCAACTTGGGGTGCTAAGTTTGGTCGCGTTAGCCTTGGGCCTGTTCGTGGTACGCCCGATTCTGTCCGGCCAGGCAGCCCAGACTGATTTAGAGCAACTCTCTTTGTCGAACATGCGCTCGGTGCCCTCGGACGGCGCTGGCGAAGACGCTTCGATCGTCGAGGGTAGTGCAGTTTCAGCGACTGCAGCAGGCGACCGCGGCATCCCAGCAATCGCCCAAATCCAAAACCCTGTCGGGCCTGAAGCCGCGTTAACGCCGATCGATGCCGGTCATGAATCCGTCGCGAACCTGAAAAAACTGATCGAGGATCGCCGCCCCGACACCATCGAAATCCTGCGCAGTTGGCTTGAAGACGACAGCCTAGAGGAATCAGTTTAGTGGGACGCCCTTTGATTTTGGAAGAATTCACCGTGCCGTTTACTGCAACGGCCGCCGGGGGCACTGCGTCCGGTCCCGGACACATCCTGCCAGAAGAACAGCGCCTCGTTGCATTCGAACACGGTTACAAAGCCGGTTGGGACGACGCCGTCACCGCGCAATCCGAAGACAACGGTAGTATCTCTGCAGATCTTGCCGGCAATCTGCGCGACCTGTCCTTTACCTTCCAAGAGGCGCGGCTTCATATCCTGAAAGGGGTGGAGCCGCTGGTACGAGAGATCGTCAAATCCGTTCTGCCGGACTTGGCCAGCCAAACCCTGCCAGATTTGGTGGTCGAACGCCTGCACACGTTTCTCGCCAGCGCGGTTGAGCCCCCGATAATTTTAATGGTTGCTCCGGCCTCCCGCGCCGCCGTCGAAGCGGCGATGCCGCAGACCCCCGGCTTTCCAGTTCTGATCCGCGAAGAACCAACCTTGGCCGAGGGACAAGCATTCCTGCGGGCGGGCCTGGTCGAAGAGTCCATCGACACGGCAGCCGCCATTTCTGAGATCCGGGCATCAATCGAAGATTTTTTCTCTTTAAGCGAAGGACTTAAGGCACATGGGTGACAGTCAGGACAGCCGAGCAAGCGGGTCAGGGCAGGACCGGGCAGCAAATCCGTTCACGCGCGTCCCGATTGAAGTGCGCGTATCAGTGGGCCGCGCCCATCCGACGGTTCGGGAGCTGTTGCAGCTCACCCGCGACTCAATCCTGCAACTGGACAGACGCGTCGAAGATCCGGTCGACTTATTTGTCGGCGATAAACTGATCGCCCGCGGGCAACTGGAAGAATTGTCCGGCGACCAAGCCGGGCAATTGGCTGTCAGATTGACCGAGGTCGCGGCGGACAATGGCGATCTGTAAACGTCGTCATGGCCGTGCGGGGCTGTACGGTTTAGTGGCGCTCAGCATCGGTCTGGCGGGCCTGCCGCTGATGGCAATGGCGCAGCAATCCGGGCTGGATTCCGGCCTAGGCTTACTTGAGCCCGGTTCGGTGTCCGGACGCACGGTGCAGTTGTTTTTACTGGTGACCGTCCTCAGCCTCGCGCCGGGGCTGGCGATCATGGTGACCTGTTTTCCATTTATCGTAACCGTTTTGTCGATTCTGCGACAAGCCATCGGCTTACAGCAATCTCCTCCCAACATGCTGATTGTCAGCTTGGCGCTGTTCTTGACCTATTTCGTGATGGACCCGGTCCTGACCGAAGCTTGGGCCCGAGGCGTCGAGCCATTTCTGGCAGGGACTGCCGATGTCCGGCAAGCCTTCGACTTGGCGATCGTCCCGTTCCGCGGCTTTATGTCGAACAGACTTGACCCCGATACGTTCGCAACTTTGTCAGCTCTTCGTGACCCGTCGGGAGCAATTTTGCCGGGACCAGACGCGCCTTTGTCAGTATTGGTGCCCTCTTTCCTGTTGTCTGAAATCGCGCGCGCGTTTGAAATAGGGTTCCTAATCTTCCTGCCCTTTCTGATCATCGATCTGGTTGTCGCCGCGATCTTGATGTCCATGGGCATGATGATGGTTCCGCCCGCGATCGTATCACTGCCATTCAAGCTGGCATTTTTCGTGGTGGCCGATGGCTGGACGCTGGTGTCGAGCGCGCTTGTCCGCAGCTATTTCTAACGAGGGAGCCCTTGCTCTAACTGGGCACCCTTGCGGAACGCCACCATTGTCTTCACTGTTGGCGGGTGAACAGGCATATACAAATCAGTCCGACAGCCGACCTAACCGCGTGCGCATTCTGCGATGCGCTCTATACGGTCAGCGAGGTGCCGTCAGGCGGGGTCGGCAGATGCAACCGCTGCCGGGCCATTTTATACGCCCCCCGGGACAACGCCATCGCGAAGATCGTCGCCTATTCTGCGGCCGCCCTAAGCCTCATGGTGGTTGCAATCGGATATCCGTTTCTGGAAATTCATACGTCTGGCCTGTCCAGTAAGGCCTCGGTCATTGATGCGATCCTTGCTTTCGCCGAGAACTCAGGCATGATGGCCCCCCTCTCGGCAGTCGTGGCGGCCTTGATCGTGCTATTGCCGGTTATTCGCATTTCCGGAATGATCTATACGACCGTTCCGATGCTCTTCGATCGACCACTCCTGCCCTATGCGAAGAATGTCTTCATGATCGTCATGCGGCTTCGGCCATGGGCAATGGCGGAAATTTTCATTATTGGGGTCGCAGTGGCCTTGGTGAAAATCGGCTCGCTAGCGACAGTCAGTTTTGGTCCCGCGTTCTGGGCATTTGTCGGATTTGTCGTGCTGATCGTGGCCAAGGACGTGGTCCTTTGTGAAAGAACAATGTGGCGCACTCTGGACACATATCAAAAACGCTGACCGCCCGGAACTCGGGTCTGGTAGCCTGCCGCCACTGCGGACGGGTGTGGGCCGCCGATCAGGCGCGTTGCACCCGCTGTGGCGGGACGTTATCTAGCCGCGCCCCACACAGTCTGCAACGGGTTCTGGCTTGGTGGCTGGCAGGGTTTCTAGCCTATATTCCAGCAAACCTTTATCCGATGCTGATCACGGATACCGTCAAATCAAAAAGCGCCAGCACCATTGTCGGCGGCGTCATCGAACTGGTCCATTATCATGCCTATTTCGTTGCCGGCGTCGTGTTTCTTGCCTCGGTCATCATCCCGATATCCAAATTCATTGCGATCGCCTACGTGGTTTTGTCGATCCGGTTCCCACGCAAAGCAAACAGCCATACGTTGCTCAAGATCCACGAACTGGTAGAATTCATTGGTCGATGGTCAATGGTTGACGTTTTCGTCGTGGCCATTCTTTCGGCACTCGTGCATCTTGGGTCAGTTGCGGATATTTTCCCCGGCGTTGCAGCCATCTGCTTCGCCAGTTCGGTGATCTGCACTATGATGGCTGCCATTAGCCTGGACCCGCGCCTGATCTGGGACGCGACGGAGGACCTGAACCAGTGACCACGCGGACACCTGACGAACTGAGCGTCGACCCAGAAAAGAAACGGCGTGTCTCCGCCGTCTGGCTGGTGCCGCTTATTGCCTTGGGCATCTCTCTGTTCATTGCGTGGCAGACCTATTCAAGCCGCGGTCCCCTGATTGAAATCACCTTCACCAACGGGGACGGGGTTGCGGCCAATGAGACGGCCCTGAAGTATCGCCAAATCAAGGTCGGAACCGTCGAAAGCGTCCGGTTCGCGGACAATTTGCAAAAGGTGATCGTGTCGGTCCGGGTGGATAAATCGATTGCTCCCTTCATTAATGAAGACGCAAAATTCTGGATCGTACGGCCAGAGGTCTCGGCCCGCGGGATCACCGGCCTGACCACAGTCTTGGGTGGGGTCTTTCTGGAAGGGGCGTGGGACGACACGCCGGGCCCAACGGCCACGACATTTACAGGCCTCGACAATCAACCATTGATCACCGGCACCGACAAGGGCGTGGAATTTTATCTAACGGCCCAAGATGCAAACCGGATCCAAGCCGGTGCCCCGATTGTCTTCAAAGGGGTGACGGTCGGCTTGATCGATATGCCATCATTGACCGCGGATGGGTCGGCCGTGACGGCCCGCGCCTTTGTCCGGGCCCCACACGACACTTTGGTCACCGATGCGTCCCGCTTCTGGGCCACTTCGGGATTCTCGGTCAATCTGGGTGCGCAGGGCCTGTCGGTCGACGTTGCCAACCTATCTGCCCTCGTGCAGGGCGGCACGACATTTTCATCCTTCGACTATCACAACGCATCTCCGATCAAGAACGGCCACGTCTTCACCGTCTACAAGGACCAGAACGAAGCCAAAAGCGCCTCTTTCGTGGCGAACGATGTCTCCGATGTTGCATTGAGCGTGTTGTTCGAGGGATCCGTCAGCGGTCTTGCTGTGGGGTCTGCGGTCGCGTTTCACGGGCTTCAGGTTGGCACCGTGGCGGCCATGCAGCCGATTGTTGATTCTGTGGATGGCAAGGACATCATCAAGATGCGGGCGGATCTCTCGGTTCAGCCCGCCAGACTGGGACTGCCAGAGGGGTCTAGCAAGGATGATCTGACCGCGTTCTTTACCAATCTTGCGGCGCAGGGCTATCGCGCCCGATTGGCCAGCGTGGGACTCTTGGGCACCACCCTACAAGTTGAAATTCTGGAAGTGGCCGATGCGCCTGCTGCCACATTGCAAACCACGGCGGACGGAAACCTTGTCTTGCCGACCACGGCCCCTTCGGTGTCTGATATCGCGGTGACCGCCAAGGGCGCACTTCAGCGGCTGGATGACCTTCCGATCGAGGAATTTGTGCAGAACGCCGTCAACCTCGTGCAGAACCTAAACAAGGTGGTCAGTTCACCGCAAGTTCAGGAAGCACCGCAAGAAGTTGTGGCACTGCTGAAAGAAGCCCGGGATCTGATCTCATCCGAGTCGATCACAAGTCTGGCTGGTCAGGCCGACCAAACCATCGCCAGTGTGCGGGCCATTGTCGATCAAGTGGCCGAGAGCGAAGGCTTGAAAAAGCTTCTGACCGCGCTCGATCGCAGTGACGCGATTGCCAAATCCATCGAAGATACCGCCAGCGGCCTTCCGCCCCTGCTGAAAGAGATCGAAGCGGTGGCTGCCAAGGCCAAGAATCTGCCGCTTGACCAATTGATGACCTCGGCAACCGATCTTGTGGCTTCGGCCGAACAGCTTATGGCCTCAGACCAGATCACCGCCCTGCCAACCCAACTGGCGACCGCGATGGACGATGTGAATGCGTCGCTTGCCAATGTCCGCGACATCAGCGGGAAGTTTGCGCAAAGCGATGCCGTGGCCACCCTGATCGCCGCGCTTGACCGCACAGGCACCATCGCCAAGTCAATTGAGACCGCCACCGACGGCCTGCCCGACTTAATGGCACGGATCAACGCTGTGGCCTCGACCGCAGAAAACCTGCCGCTGAATGAACTTGTGACCTCGGCGGATACCTTGGTGCAAAGCGCCAATGCCTTGGTCAGTTCGCCCGACACCGCGAAGATACCGGCGGCCCTTGCCGGGGCCTTGGACGAAGTGGGTGCCGCGCTTGCCGAACTGCGCGAAGGTGGCGCAGTCGAGAACACCAACGCCACGCTGGCATCGGCTCGCTCTGCGGCCGCCGCTGTCGAGACCGCCGCCGCCAGCCTGCCGGAACTTTCTGCCCGATTGGAAAGCCTCGTCGTTCAGGGGGAAACACTGATGTCGGCCTACGGCACCAAATCGCAGTTTAACCTGCAAACCCTGTCGCTTCTGAACGACCTACGCGAGACCGCCCGGTCGGTGACTTCCCTTTCCCGCGCCATCGAGCGCAAACCAAATTCCCTTCTGATCGGACGATAATCTCATGTGGACTTCGAAAGCGTCAATTCTGGTACTGGCCCTTGTCGCAACCGCGTGCTCGGGGCCGGCGAAACAGGTTCTCTTGACCTCGACAGCACCAGAGCTGCGCATCCGTCCGATCGTGGCCTCAGTTGAAATCCGCGATCTGTCCCTGCCCCGCTATGCCGCATCCGACGATCTGGTCGTGCTGGGCGAAGATGGCGTGGTCGAAACCGTCACAAACACTGTGTGGGCCGACACCCCCGAACGCAGCATTACGCTGTCCTTGGCCACCAATCTGGGGGCAATCACCGGGGCGCGGGTTGCGTCTGAGCCTTGGCCCTTCTCTACCTCGCCAGAAGCGCAGGTTGTGGTCACGGTCACCCGCCTGCTGGGACAACCGGGCGGACAACTGCAATTCACCGGCCAATATGCGATCTCGGCTGTGGCATCGTCGATCTCAGACCGGTCGGGGTCGTTCAATATCGTGGTTCCGGTAGAGGGCACCGGACCGGATGCCTTGGCGCGGGCTCAAGGGGCCGCCATTTCCCAACTGTCTGAAATTATCGCACGGCGCTTGGCGCGATAAGGGGTGGCGCCGCAACGCGCCACTATTTGACCAAGCGCTGGTACACCAGATAGCCCGCAGCTTTGCTGACCCACTGCCGAGACTGCCATTGGGTGCCATCCGCACCCAGCCAATAGAGATTCTCTACGCTCAGCCCGTCTGGGCCAGCACAGGTTTCCCGGAACTGCCGAGTCTGATGCTGTCGTTCGAGGATTTCAATCGTCGCCGGGCCAAGGGCATCAACGGTGCAATCGAGCGGCAAAATCACGATCTGACCCAAAGTGTCGAGGTGCCGCAAGTTGCGGGTGATCTGACCACTTCGGTTCGCCCGCAACATCGCTGCCAACGGCGCCGCTTCGGCGGTCAAAAGGTCGGGGCCAATCCCACGCGTCGAAAACAGCACCGGTCCAATGAAGGTCAGGGTCGATCCATCGACCCCCACCCACGTGACCGCATCGCCCTTCACCGCCGCAACGGCAACTGTCGACGCCGTTTCGATTTCGGGAAGCAGCACCAGCGCGAAGGGAGCGTTCACATTCGCAATTGCCGCGCGGCTAAGTTGTGACAGGCCCTTGGGCTGCCCAGCTGCAGCCGGCTCTGCGCCCCCACCACCGACCTGTTTGCCCAGATATTCCGCCATGGAGCCGGGCACGTTCTCGGACGAGCATCCCGAAAGCCCCACTCCCACGGCAAGCAGGAGCGACACGGCGCGCAGTTGGCCGAACATGGACATCATCGCCAGAAACTCCCCCATTGGTCGTCCTGACGCGGACGGTTGCCGGGCTCGACCAACGGATACAGCCGCTGTGGAACCTCAAGCTTGGCGCCGCCATCCCGGGTCAAAGGCCGGAAGCCGAAGGTTTCCGACACGCGGCTGGATTTGCCGAGGAACCAGTTCAACGGGATGGTCATGGTGATGCCCTTGTCAAAGGACCCTTCGCCATACTCCTCCGCCGAAACGTCGGTGAACGTCGCGAACGCGCCGATCCGCCAGCCGTTGTTAAAGACCCGCGCCAGCGACAGCGTGGTGCCAATGTCACCGGCCAAATAGCGTCCGACATCGACCTGCGCAAAATACTGATCATCAAACTGCCAATAGGCCGATCCGAAGCCGGTCATCACTTGGTAATCAAGCAGACCGAACCCGCCATCGTAGTCGCGCTGCTGGGTGTAGTTCAGCTGCGCGCCCAACGCCAAACGACTGTTGACCGGTGCCCAGAGCATTTCAGAGGACACGCCGGCATACATGCGTTCCAAATAGCCGACCGTCACCGCGCCGTAGACATCGTCGGCGGGCTGGAAGAAATAGCTGCCGTAAAGCTGCGCCATCGATGGATCGCCGTTCTTGTCATACAGCGGAAAATCACTGCGGACATGCGGCAGGGTCGAATCTGAATCGCGGGTGCTTTCATCCAGATTGCCGGCCAGCTTTTTTTGAACTGAGGCACCAAACAACAGTCCCGGTGCCACTTCGATATTGCCGCCCAGTGACAGGCCGAAATCGGCGCGCAACGGATTATCTGGGTCGAACAGGCTGGTACGCACGTAAGGGTTAATGGCCCACGTATAGCGTGGAAACAGCCCGGGGGCGTATGCGTCGGGTTTGGGACGCACGGAATGTGGATCGATCGACGCCGCCCGCAACATCTGTTCCGCGCCGTCCGGCTGAGTCTCATAGGTTTCAATGTCCGTTCGCGTCATGGTCACCGACGGAAGCGTCAGCCCTTCAGCCATCTGAACAATCGTGAAGGTCTCAATCGACGACGGCAGGATGCGCGACATCAGCCGCGCCGCACGCCCGATGGCCTGCGGTGTGACCTGATAGCTGAGGTTCCGCAAATACAGCGTCACCGAATACGGCTCCAACTCCAGCGCCTCAAGATCCATGCCATCGGCCCGCAGCGCCGCGGTCAATTGCTCGCGCACATTGGTTTTGATGGTGTCAGAGTCGGTCCAACCGGTGCTGTAGAATTCCGGCGCGCTGGCCCGGGACGGGCGTTGCAGCACCGGCGCAGGGGCCCGATCAAGACTGCCAAGGGAACTGGGCCGCGACGGGTTCAGGCTCAGTTGCAAGTTGACCCCGACCTCTGTGCCGTAGAGCGCATAGGCCCCAACCCGGAAATCGGCACCCGGCTCATACTCGACCCCGAAGTTGAACGGCATATCCACATCGAAAATGCCGCGTTGGTCACTTTCCAACGTATAGGCATCCGAGGAATATTCGGCTTTCAGGGTCCATTTCGGGGCGGGACGGTAGGCGATGCCACCAAAAAGCGCCATGTCCCCACGAAACCAAGTATCAGTATTAAACTGGCCGCCGGTCCCGATCGTTTCCGAATTCATCTCAGGCCGTGTTCCGGTCGACCCGAAGGAATTGTTACTGCCCAAGCGGCCCCAGCCAATTCCGCCCGTCGCGCTGTATTTTTCCGAGAAGGTCTTGGTCGCGGCGATGAATTCGCCCGAATAAATACCAGTGCCGATAAAGTCTTGCAGGCCGATGGTCACCGATGGCCGCGTGGCCGTTTCTGTGATCGCCTGAAAACGCAGGTCAAAGCTGCGATCGTAATAGGTGCTGAACCCGCCCGCGTTCCAGTCATCCAAAGATGAGTACCGGAAGCTACCGACCAACCGGGGGGCAATCTGAAATGCCAATGTGCCCCGGGTCATGCCGGCAAAGGTGCTGATCGTCATCGCGATTTCGGCGTCCGGCATCATATCCGCCGTCGGCATGTCGATCAGTCCGGGCAGACCGTAAAAGCTTAGCTCCGTCCGGGCGCCTGGCACGTTTTGCGCCACAGCGGGGGAGACAGCCGCCACAGCCAAGGCAACGCCCGCAGCACAACGCATTTCGACCGGCCAGCGCGACTTCGACTGTATTTTGGCCAAGGGCACAACTTTCTTGACTGTGGACGTCCCGGTCTTTCCTGCTCTCACAAACTGTCCGCCTAACCCAGCTTTACATTCTCGGGCGTCATCGCCCCTTCGATCCACCGGCTGAGGACGGCATGCGCCGTGATCGCATCATTCGTATCGATGGCCGTCCGCAATTCGCGAAGGACGGTTGCGATCTCGATCTCGGACAAGCAATCCTCAAGCGCGCGAGTGATCTTCGGATGCGCTGTGGTGACACGTTCTTCGCCGATCAGCAACTCTTCGTGCAGCTTTTCGCCCGAGCGCAGACCGGTCACTTGAATCTCGATATCCCCATCGGGATTCACAGCGTCCCGGACCGTATATCCAGCGGCCTGGATCATCTGGTGTGCCAGCTTTCGGATCGGAACCGGCTTCCCCATATCCAGCACGAAAACATCACCGCCGCGCGACAACGCGCAGGAAATAAGAACCAGTCGCGCCGCTTCTGGTATCGTCATGAAATATCGGGTGACATCTTCATGGGTGAGGGTCACGGGACCGCCATTCGCGATCTGCTGCTCAAACAACGGGATGACCGACCCGGAGGAGCCCAGCACGTTTCCGAACCGCACCATCGAGAACAAAGTCCCCTCTGACCGCGAGGCCAAATCTTGCACGATCATTTCGGAGATCCGCTTGGAGGCTCCCATCACATTGATCGGCCGCACAGCCTTGTCCGTCGAAACCAAGATGAACCGGGACACCCCAGATGCCCGGGCCGCATCGGCAAGAACTTTGGTACCGAAGACATTGTTTGCCAGCCCGGCAAGTGGATTTTTTTCAACCAGCGGAACATGTTTGAACGCGGCCGCGTGCAGCACCACATCAACTTTTTCTGTCCCCAGAAGGTTCTGAACCATCCGCGCGTCACAGACCGACCCCAAGACCGGGACAACCTCGACCGAATTGCACAGGCTTTCGACCTCAGCGTTGATCGTGTAAAGGGCCAGTTCGCTGTGATCGAGCAAGATCATCCGCGCCGGGCTACACGCCAGAACTTGCCGGCACAGCTCGGACCCGATCGACCCGCCTGCCCCCGAAATCAAAATTGTCTTGCCGTTGAACAGATGCTCGGAATGCTCCAGCCCGGCGTCGAACTGCGACCGATCCAGAAGATCGGCAGGTTTCACCGACGTCAGCTTATGAACCAGCTCTTCTTCGCCAACCAGCTGCGCAAATGACGGCAAAGCCTGAACCTCAACCCCGTAGGGTTCCAGCCGCCGTGACAGACGGATTTTGCGCGGCATCGACAAGGACGGCATTGCAAGCAGAACCCGGCGGATGTTTTTTTCTGCAATTGTCTGTTCCAGCTTCGCCGGGGACAAGACCGGAAGCCCGACGACAGTCATCCGGCGCAGTGCCGGATTATCATCGACGAAGGCCACCGGCATGATCCGCGGGTCATGCCGCAGTGCCGCGGCCAACTGCATTCCCGTCCGGCCAGCGCCATAGATCAGCACATTGGTGCGCGGATTCTGCAGATGTAGCAGCTTGAGCAGCAAAAAGCGCATGGTCAGCCGTCCGGCAAGAATACCGAGAAACAGGAACACGCTGAAGGTCACAAAGGCCGAAAACGGCGCCACGCCATCGGCAAGCCCATTCAGACCTAAGGCCGCCAGACCGATCAGCACCGCAAAGACTGCACCCGCCGGTAGACCGACGGCTTCGTAATCGTTCAATTGGATGGAGGGCATACTCAGGGCATAAGACAGAAGCCCAGCAAGGCCCATCAGGATCGGCACAGTTTCCCAATCGCTGAGCAGTTGGCGTTCGAGGACGAAGCTGTTCTCATACCCCGCCAGCGCCAGATAGAGGGTCAGCGGAACCACCAACACATCTGCCGTTAAAAGCACCGCCGCCTTCTGCCTACGAGACAGAACTGTTGCAAAGCGGAAGGCTCGTTCAACCCGGCTACTCAACTGCAAATCTCGACCGCCTTATGACCAAGGATTCTTGCGAATTCCGGGCTGTGCCAGGCTGGCGCAAAGACAGAAAACCCTATTCGTTTCATTTCCCTAGCACTTTCCACTAGCCAACACCAATAGAGCCGAAAAAAAAAATGGAGATGTGGCAATTTTCCGCGCGTGCGCCGCGGCATTCAAACCGCCGCGGGCCAGGGGGCAGCAGACAATGGGGCTGCCTCAGCCCAATCGCAACACGCTACAAATGGTGCGCCATAGCAGCCACAAATCAAAACAGACCGATTGATGACGCAGATAAATCAGGTCCAGCCGGGCTTTTGCCGGAACACATCGACGCAAATAGGCCTCATGTGTCTGAGCGGGCGTGGTACAGGCGGCCAGAATATCGGCCTCGTGACGGTGGTACATCAGGGTCGCCAGCCCAGTCAGACCGGGCCGTGCTTGCAGAACCTGATCATATAGTTCTGGCGCAGCTTCGACATAAAGCCGCAAAGGCGGGCGCGGCCCAACCAAGCTGATGTCTCCGCGTAAGATGTTCAAAAGCTGAGGCAATTCATCAAGCCGAACGGCCCTAAGCCAGCGTCCGGTGCGGGTGATGGCCCCTGCTTTGTCTCCGCCAGTGACCCCTTGCCGTGCACCCGAAGCATGCATGGTGCGAAACTTCAATAAGGTAAACGCCTGATGCCGGGTCTTCATGCGCTCGGAGGCGTAAAAAATCGGGCGACCATCCAGCACGGCAATGGCCACCGCCACGATCAGAATGACCGGGCTGAGCAGAACCAGCATCAGCGCCGCCACACTGACATCCAGACACCTCTTGCCCCACGTCATGGCGTACCGCCGCCTGCCGCCAGCCAGTCAGCCACCAGCGCGTCCGGCGTTTGGCAGAAATCCGCCTTCAGTTCAGGCCAGTCGCGCGTCAATAGATCGGTGTTCAACCCATGCACCGGCAAAGCGGTGTCTGGCGCAGCGGCCCATTTCCATGCCACCGGATACCCTGCCCGTTCCAGCGCGCGCAGTACCGCCGACATATCCCAAACCGTGTTGCCATCCGCGAGATTATAGACCCCGCCACCCACAGAACTGGCGCTCGCGGCGATGCGGCTCACGCAGCGCGCAAGGGTGCGCGGCGATAGATAGCTGCGGCGCGGACCGAAGCCATCAGGAAACCGGTCGAGCGTAAGGCAGGCCTGCGGGTCGGTCCCGCACCGGCCCGCAGCTTGACGCACCACATCGCCCAGCAAATCGGCCCCAATGACATTGGCCAGACGCAGAATCGTGACGGTGGGGGCCGCCGCCTGAACCCGGCACCCGTCGGCTGCAGCCTGCTCCATCTGCCATTTGGCCCGCCCATAGGCCGAGGGCGGGTCAACCCGGTCTGTTTCGCGATGTCCGCGGCTGGAGGGCGAGTAAACCGCCCCCGTCGAGGTCAGCACCACCCGTCTTGCGCCGCTCACTTGCGCGGCTTTCAGGGCCAACAAGGCCAACCGACTGTTTTCCGACAGGTCTTTGGTTGTGGAATGCGGGGTAACCCCCCACAACGCCACCACCGTATCCGGCGCAACCGCAGCAACCGCCTTTAAAAACGTCGCCTCATTGCCCGGCGCAGGATCTTGCACAAATGTGATGCCTGGCCCCGGGTGGCGCGACTGAACCACAAGCTCTGGCAATGACGGGTCCTGCCGCCATGCACCGCATAGCAACCGGCCAACCCGTCCCCCGCCGCCCAAAATCAGAACCCGCTGGGACGGACTCACGGCTGCGTCTCGCGCTGATTTCGCATATGAGCCTCCACCGCCTCGGCAATGTCCGGATAATACTGCAGTTGCCCACCGTTTAAGACAGCACCCGATTGGCACATCTCTCGTATCTGGCCAAGCGAGTGGCTGACCATGACAGCACCGGATGATTTTAGGCGGGTGTCAAAGACTTCAGCGCATTTTTCGCGAAACCGCTGATCCCCAACCGATGTGACTTCGTCCACCAGATAGGTATCGAAAGGAATTCCCATCGACACGCCAAAAGCCAGACGCGCCTTCATGCCTGACGAATACGTGCGCACCGGCATGTAGAAGAAATCCCCCAATTCCGAGAAGTCCTCGACATAATCCGTCAGCGATTCTGTGTCTGCGCCATAAACCCGGGCAACGAAGCGGGTATTCTGGGCCCCGGTCAGGTCAGGATGGAACGACCCTGCAAACCCGATTGGCCAAGACACCGTTCCCGACCGCACGACCCGGCCTTCGTCGGGGTCCTGCGTTCCGGCGATGATCCGCAATAAAGTGGATTTCCCGGCCCCGTTGCGACCAAGCAACCCGACGACCGATCCGGTCGGAAAGGTCACCGTGACGTCACGCACCAAATACTTTCGCCCACCGCCTGAGGTGGCAAATGATTTGGTCAATTTTTCCAGTCGAATCATTCTGCCGCCCTCGTCAGCGACGGTCCCGGATGGAGTACACCGTCAACGAAAACAGCCCCCAAGCCATGGCCAGAAAGGCCATCGCCACAAGGCTCAGGGTCATCCGGCGCGGGTAGATCGCAGTTTGCGCCAGCGTCGGCTCAATGTGCACCGCCAGATACCGGTTTTTGCGGCGTGCCTCGGCCACTGCGGCATCATAGGCCGCTAGCGCCGCGATATAGGACTTTTCGGCAAATTCCCGATCGACCAGCAACCCTTCATAATCGCCCACAATCCGGGACAACGCATCCTTATCACGGTCTGTCGCGCGCGTGCCGACCTTGGTTCGCTCGTCTTCGATTCGATGCTCAATCGCAACGATCTCGCGTTCGGCTTGTAGGATACGGGGGTCGGCTGAACTTGTCGTGCCCACCAGAAGATCCCGGCGGATCATCGCCGTTGCAAGGCTTTGCTGCAATGCGCTGATGACGCCCATCTGACCAGCGAAATCGGCGGTCGGATCGATGATCTGCTCCAGATCCCTGAACTTCGACATCTCCAGTCGGGTCTCCTTCAAACGGCCCCCGGCAATGTCCAGTTCTTCCTGAGCCTGACTGATGGTGTCATCTCGCGCGATCTTACTCAACTTATTGATAAGCGTACTGCTTTCATCAAGGATCACCTGCGCAATCGCTTGCGCATTGTCGGGCGCAAACGCAGTCACCTCCAAGGAAATAATTCCCGAATCCGGTTCATATATGATCGAAACCACCCGGTCCCAGTACTCCAGAAGGTCTTCAAGCGTCGCATCCGGATCGAGCGCAAAAATTGGGTCTGAAGAATACGGTTTGGCAAGCGTAGCGCGCAGATCGACCGCCCTGTCGACGGTTTCCACCATCTGCTGCGACTGAATAAATTGATACAAGATATCCGCGTCGGGCGTTGAACCGCTGGTTAAGCCCATGGTTGGCATTCCGGCAAACAAGTCGGCGGCCCCCCCGCCATCTTCCTTATGAACCGAGAACGCGGCGTTGGAGGCATATCGATCCGCGGCTAGAAAATACAAATACGAGACCACAGCAAGACTGGGCAGAAGCACCATCAGGACGAAGCTGATCAGCAGAAAGAAGTGGCGCTTCTTGGGGCGGGCTTTGGCCACGCCGGCTTGTGCATCCAGCGACGTCAGAGAAATCTGCGACGGCACCTTTCGAACGGGCGATGGCGCACCACCCTGCGGCCGAGATGCGGGCATTTTGCCCCCGGGCTTGTTCGGCGAACCGACCTGCGTGCCAGCCCGCTTAGCAGGCACATTGGGGTTTGGTTTTGCTGCCGGTCGACCCGCTGCATTCGGCGCAGTTGCGGGCCGGGCAGCAGGCGGATTTTGGCTGGCTCCTGTGCCTTGCTTCGGACCTGCCGCAGCCTGCGCCGCAGGCCCAGCTTCCGCAGCAGTTGGTGCCTTAGCCTCAGGACCGCCATCGGCCTGTTGATCAGCGCGTTGTGGCCCTGTCACGTCTGTGCACCCTTTTCGTTGGCATCATCGTCCCGTCCACGCGCTCTATCATGTCCGGTCAAAGAAGAAAAATATCTGATCATGACGGGGCTAGGCAGGCTATAGTTCATTCAAGATTTTCTTGTGATAACGGCGCAGGAAAAACAGCCCGATCACGAGCGGCACAAAACACCAAGCCGCATAGTAGGGCAGCGAGATGTAATTGGGCGAATACGTCGGATAGAAGCCTTCCCGCATCTTGCCGGTCAGGTGCAGCAACGGATTGAACCACAGCACTTTTGCCATTGATTCCGGAAGCAACTCATAGGTGAAAATCACCCCCGACAGCAGAAAAAGCGGTCGATTTAGAACCGACCACAGATTCGCCCAGACGGGAAAGACCGAGAACAACAAACAGTTCAGGGTTCCGATCGACACTCCCAGGGCCATCGCCATAAGAATCGCAAGACCAATGGCATCGAAATCAATCACCGTGGCGGTATCCGACGACATCAATAGATATGTGAACAGCAGATACATCACGAGAATCTGAGTTAAAGCCGCCAACAAAAACCGCGCAATGATCGCATCCAGATAAGTAACCCTCGGATAGACCAACAAGGGTTTGGAGAACTTCACCGCCATTGCGACTTTGCTGGCCACGGTCGAATACATCAAAAACGGCACCAACCCGCTCGCATAGAACAGCGCGAAATTGTTCCCCAACGGCGGTGACTTAGCAAGAAAGCTGAACACCGCAGTCAACAGGACCGTGCCCGCGACGGGTTCCGCAATCGCCCAGAAATACCCCCCCGCCGACCGTCCATAGGTGGTCGACATTTCGCGCAGCACCAAGGCCGCGATCACCCGGGGCGTGCGGAAATCCAAGCGTCGCATCAATCGTGATGTCATATCCGGTCCAGACAGTATTCCGGGTGGCTGTCGCGCCACCCAGTCCTGTCCATACGCCCCAATGGCAAGAGTTTCAAATGGGCTGCCCGTGATGGGATGTTAGTGCTCTGCCGCGATCGCAGCCAGATAACGCCCATAGTCATTCTTGCGATAGACCTCTGCGGCGGCCAGCAGGTCATCCCGGCTGATCCATCCATTGTCGAAGGCAATTTCTTCCAAACAGCCGACCTGCTGACCTTGACGCAAGGTGAGGGTCCGGACGAAATTGCCCGCATCCAACAGACTGCCATGCGTGCCGGTATCGAGCCACGCATAGCCACGCCCCATGGTTTCCACGCTCAAGGCGCCGTCGTGCAGATACATTTCCAACAGCGTGGTGATTTCAAGCTCACCGCGCGCAGACGGCTGTACCTTTCTGGCCCGCTCGGGCGCGGTCCCGTCGAGGAAATACAAGCCCGTCACCGCATAGCTGGACGGCGGCACCTCGGGCTTTTCGATGATCTGTTCGGCGCGACCGTCGCTGTCGAATTTCACAACGCCGTAGCGCTCGGGATCGGCGACGTGATACCCGAATACCGTTCCTCCGGTTGGTTTGGCGCTGGCGTTGGCCAGAATGTCCACCAGACCGTGTCCGAAGAAGATATTGTCCCCCAAGACCATCGCGGACGGGGCACCATCCAGAAAATCTTCGGCCAGAATATAGGCCTGCGCCAGCCCGTCAGGCGATGGCTGCACGATATAGGTGATCGACACGCCCCACTGGCTGCCATCCCCGAGGGTGCTTTGAAACTGGGCCTGATCATGCGGCGTGGTGATCATCGCAATCTCGCGAATCCCCGCCAGCATCAGAACCGAGATCGGAAAGTAGATCATCGGCTTGTCATAGATCGGCAGCAGTTGCTTCGAGACACCCTTGGTAATCGGATACAGGCGGGTGCCGGAGCCACCCGCCAAAATGATACCTTTACGATCGGTCATTGTGTGCTTGCTCCTAGGTCTTTCAGGATGTCGGCAAGGCCGGCCCGCCAATCCGGGCGTGGGATACCAAAAACCGCTGCCGTCAGGCTGTTGTCGAGGCGAGAGTTTAACGGCCGTTTTGCCGGCGTAGGATAGTCCGTCGACGGGATGTCGATCACGTCGCAGTTGAGTCCAGATTGGCGGAAGATTTCACGCGCGAAATCAGCCCAGCTGACATCGGGACCACCACTGAAATGATAGGTGCCGGTCTTGGACGGATCCGCCACCAGTTGCGCCGCAATGCTGAGGCAGGCATCGGCGATATCAGCAGCAGGCGTCGGCCCACCGATTTGATCGGCCACAATCGTCAGTTGATCGCGGTCGGCACCAAGGCGAAGCATGGTCTTGATGAAGTTGGTGCCATGCGCCGACACGACCCAAGACGTGCGCAGGATGGCATGCGTACCCCCGGCGGCGCGGACGCCGAATTCGCCCGACAATTTGGTCCGCCCATAGGCGCCAAGCGGCCCCGACATGCTGTCCACGGACCACGGCTGATCGCCGCTGCCGTCGAACACATAATCGGTCGAAATCTGAACGAATGGCAGGCCGCGCGACGCGGCAGCAGCCGCCAGACGCGCCGGCGTGCTGCCATTGATGATCTCGGCCAGATCCTGCATCTCTTCGGCCTTGTCCACCGCCGTGAAAGCGACGGCATTGATCACCGCATCGGCATCGGTTTGAAGGATGAAGGCTTCACAGGCGGCGGGGTCTTCGAAATTCGCCTCATCCAACCCGCGAATTTCAAGCTCAATATCGCCGGCGCGGCGCTGAAGTTCTTGCCCGACTTGGCCAATCTCGCCAAATACCAATATCTTCATGCTGTTTTTCCCAGTCTTTCGCCAACGCCGGCGCGTTCCTGCAGCGCGCGCCACCAGTCCTCGTTGTCGAGGAACCATTGCACGGTCTTGTCCAACCCCTGCTCCAGCGTAACCGATGGTCGCCAGTTCAATTCGGTCCTGATCCGGGTTGGATCAATGGCATAGCGCAAATCGTGGCCGGGACGGTCGGTGACAAAGGTGATTTGCTCGGCATAGGGGCTGCTGCCCGGCCGCTTCTCATCCAAAATGCCGCAAATCAGCCGGACCAGGTCAAGGTTCGAGGCTTCGTTTTCACCGCCAATATTATAGGTCCGCCCGGTGTCGCCCTTGGTCAGGACCGTCAAAAGCGCATCGGCGTGATCTTCGACGAACAGCCAGTCGCGGACGTTTTCACCCGTGCCGTACACCGGAATCGGTGCCCCGGCCAAAGCCTTGAGGATCACCACCGGAATCAGCTTTTCAGGAAAGTGGAAAGGTCCGTAATTGTTGGAACAGTTTGTCAGAACGAAGGGGAACCCATAGGTCTCGCCCCATGCCCGGACCAAATGATCCGATGCCGCTTTACTGGCAGAATAGGGCGAGTTCGGCGCGTAAGGCGTCTCTTCGGTGAACTGGCCGGTTGCGCCGAGCGAGCCATAAACTTCGTCAGTCGAGATATGGTGAAAGCGGAAATTGGCCGGACGGCCCTCGGCCACCCAATAGGCCCGGGCTGCGTTCAGCATTTCATAAGTGCCGTTCACATTGGTTTCGATGAAGGCCCCCGGCCCGTCAATCGACCGGTCCACATGGCTTTCCGCAGCCAAATGCATCACCGCATCTGGCTTGTGCGCGGCAAAGATCCGCGCCAGCGCTGCGCCATCACGGATATCGGCATGCTCAAAGCTATAGAGCGGGCTGTCGGAGACCGACGCCACATTGTCTAGGCACGCGGCATAGGTCAACGCATCTAGATTGACGACCTCATACCCTCGCGAAACGGCAAGACGCACAACCGCAGAGCCGATAAAGCCGGCTCCACCTGTAACCAGAATTTTCATGGATTCACTCAACATAGGTAAACGGGCTTTTGAAATCTTTGAACAAGGGGGCTGCCGCATCTTTGGGCGACAAAATGGCCGTTGTCAGATCGACCCCCCAATCAATGGCCAGGTCCGGATCATCGAACCGAACCGCGCCATCGCATTCCGGCGCATAATAGTCCGAACACTTGTACAGAAGTTCAGAATTGGGCTCCAACGTTGCGAAACCGTGCAGAAAGCCCTTCGGAATGAACAGTTGTTTGCCATTTTCCGCAGAAAGCTCCACCGCGACCCACTGGCCAAAATGCGGCGAACCGGTGCGAACATCCACGGCGACATCGACAACGCGACCGGCACCCACCCGCACCAGCTTGTCTTGGGCGTGGGGCGGCGCCTGAAAGTGCAGACCGCGCACGACCCCGACATCGCGCGACAACGAATGGTTGTCCTGCACGAATTCCAAGTCAATCCCCAGGCCGGCAAGGACCTTTCGACTATAAACTTCCGAGAAAAAGCCGCGATCATCGCCGAATCGCCGCGGCGTCAGCACCACCACTCCGGGCAAGCTGGTTGGTTCTATTTGCACGATACACCCCAATTTTTACTCGTCAGCCCGCACCTTCTAAACCGCACGCTATGCTGTGTCACATCGGAAAATCGCCGCAGCACTAGCAATGCAGGGGTTCCGCCTGCACATTGCACCTAGCGCCGCCTGACCCGGGGCCCGTTCTTAAGATGCCCGGACACCAAATGACGGCAGTTCAGAGCCGCCCCGGCAGGATGGTGCCAATCGGCCACATTTTCATCATTCTGAATGCATCCGCGGCAAGAAAGCACTTTACCCAATCACGCGATAATGTCAGGTTCAGGGTAACGATTTTTATAGGAGCGACCCATGGTCAAGTTTACTGCTATCGCAAGCGCTGCACTGATTGCACTTTCCTCTGCCAGCTTCGCAGGTTCCATGGCGCCGACCGCGCCGGAAGCTGTTGTAGTTGCTGCGCCTGTTGACGCGGGCTACGGCATGGGCATGAGCAGCACTGCTCTTTGGACCGCTGCAGCACTGGTTGTTGCCGGTGCCCTGATCATCAACTCCGGCTCGGATGACGACGATTCGTCCTCGTCTTCCTCCTCGTCGAGCTCGAACTAATCACAGCGACACGCCGGGCACTCAAACGCCCGACGCATCGATCAAGATTTAAAGCGGTCGCGCAAGCGGCCGCTTTTTTTCGTGCCGACGCCAAGCAGACCTGCGGCAGAAAAACGGCCAGAAAACCGAAATTTGCTATTCAATGACCTGCCCTGCATCTCTAATGTGGGCGCGAGATTGAAAAAGGACCGGCATGGCAGACGATCACGACGACGAGGGGCATTGGTTTTCTTTACCGGGCCTGCTTCCGCCCATTATAGCTGCCGGCCTGTTCGCCGCATTCTGGCGCGCCCTACCTACGGTCGCCGACGGCGGATCGATTCGCCACGTGACCCAATGGGTTCCCGGCATGGGCGTCGATCTAAGCTTCGTGATCGACGGTCTCAGCCTGACATTTGCCTTGCTGATTACCGGCATCGGCACCTTGGTCATGCTGTATTCCGCGCGCTATATGGCGGGTCATCCGCAACACGACCGCTTTTCCCTTTATCTGACTGCATTTATGCTCTCGATGCTGGGCGTGGTGCTGGCAGACAACCTGATCGCCCTATTCGTGTTCTGGGAGCTAACGACGATCACCTCGTTCCTGCTGATCGGGTTTTCCCACGCGTCAGGCACCTCGCGACGTGCGGCACTTCAGGCATTGCTTGTGACCGGTGCCGGGGGCCTCGCCATGCTGGCTGGGGTCATTGTGATTGGCCAGGTCGCGGGCACTTACGAGCTGTCCGAAATCCGCGCAATGGGCGGAGTGCTGCGCGACAGCCCGGCCTATCTGGCCATCTTCGTTCTGATCGTACTGGGCGCATTCACCAAATCCGCACAGTTGCCGTTCCATTTCTGGCTGCCCAACGCCATGGCTGCGCCGACGCCGGTCAGTGCCTTTCTGCATTCGGCCACTATGGTGAAAGGTGGGGTCTACCTGTTGGCGCGGATGCATCCGTCCTTGGCTGGCACCGATGTCTGGCTGTGGACCCTGACGATTTTCGGCGGGGTGACAGCTGTATTCGCCTCGGTCGTGGCTTTGCGCCAGACCGATTTGAAACAAACCCTCGCCTATACCACGCTGATGGCTTTGGGGACGCTGGTTCTGTTCCTTGCGGCGCCGGGCGGATACGCCATTACCGCGGCCGTGACCTTTTTGGTCATCCATTCGCTGTACAAAGCTGCGCTATTTCTGATGATCGGCTGTGTCGATCATCGCACCGGCACCCGTGATGCGGCATTGCTCGGCGGGCTTTGGCGCAAGATGCCGCTGACCGCTCTGGCAGCGGCGCTGGCCGGGATGTCGATGGCGGGTATCCCGCCGTTTCTGGGCTTCATCGGCAAAGAGCTGCTGTACAAGGGCGGCCTTGAATCGACCGCCTCGGTGGTGTTCGTAATCCTTGCCACCCTACTGGCCAGCGCGCTGATGTTCGCGGTCGGTGCCATCGTCGCGCTAAAGCCGTTCTGGGGCCGGGCTGAAAACCTGTCAGAGCGCAATTCAGCCAAGGGCGAAGCCCCATGGCAGATGTTGGTTGGCCCCTTGCTGCTGGGCGGTCTTGGCCTGTATTTTGGCCTGTTCCCGCATTGGCTGCAGGACAATTCGATCACGCCGACGGTCGCCGCCTTATTGGGCGACCCCGCACAGGCCAAAGAGTTGCATCTCTGGGCTGGGGTGAATACCGCGCTCTATCTCAGCGGCGTCACCTTCTTGCTCGGGATCATTCTGTACCTGTGGCATTTGCGCTTGCGGGCTGGTCTGACACGGATCGACGATGCCAGCTTCAGCTTTGACCGGGGCTGGGATGCGTTCTTGGTTGGCATCACCCGCTGTGCTGGCTGGCTGACCGACCGGCTTCAAACTGGCGATCTGCGGCAGTACATGCTGGTGGTGTTTGGCACCATTCTGGCCGGGTTGCTGCTGGTGATTGGCCGGACAGGGCTGAACGTTCAAATTCCCCCCCTGCCCGACCTGCATATGAAGCAATATTTCGTCGTCATCCTGATGATCGCCGGCACAGGCTTGGCCGTGATGACCCGGTCCCGCATCGCGGCGATCGGCGGCTTGGGCGTTGTCGGCATCGGCGTTGCCCTGATCTTCATCATCTACAGCGCGCCGGATGTGGCGATCACCCAACTGATGGTCGAAACGCTGGTCGTGGTCCTGTTCGGGGTCGCCGCCCTGCGCCTGCCAGTGCTGCCCTCACGAGAACAAGAGGGGGCCCGCTGGGGCCACGCCGCCTTGGCCATCGCCGTTGGCACCACGGTCAGCTTGATCCTTCTCACCGTCACCAACGGCACGTTGGACCTGCGCCTGACAGATTACTTTGCGGCAGAAAGCTATCCAACCGCATTTGGACGCAACATCGTCAACGTGATCCTCGTCGACTTCCGCGCCTTTGATACCTTCGGCGAAATATCGGTCGTCGTGGTCGCGGCGCTGTCGGCGGTGGCCTTGTTGCGCCAAGGTGGCAAGCACGCCAAATCCCAGTCCCGGACCGAGGAGGACCGCACGTGAACTCCGTCATCCTCAATGCGGCCACCCGCATTCTTGTCCCCCTGCTGCTGGTGTTTTCGCTGTTCATGACCCTGCGCGGTCATAACGATCCCGGCGGCGGCTTTATCGGCGGGTTGATCGGCTCTACCGCATTCATCTTCTATGCGATCGCGTTCAGCACCGCGGAAGCGCGCTCTGCCCTGCGAATTGAGCCGGAACAACTGGCGATCATCGGCTTGGGGCTCGCCCTGCTGGCCGGGCTGGTGTCGATTGTGTTTAACGAGGCCCTATTCACCGGGCAGTGGTTGTTCCTCGGCGCCAGTGAAGGCGAAAAGGGCCTTCCGATCTCTTCCGTCCTGCTGTTCGACATCGGTGTCTATCTGGTGGTCATGGGCGGGATTCTGGCCTTGGTGTTTGCCCTGGAAGAAGAGGTCTGATCGATGGAGTTATTGCTATCCGCCAGCGTCGGCATCCTTGTGGCCGCAGCCATCTATCTGATGCTGTCCCGCAGTCTGTTGCGCTTTTTGTTCGGTCTGACCCTGATTTCGAACGCTGCCAACCTGTTGATCTTTGCCTCTGGCCGTCTGACGGCCGGGGCACCACCGCTGATTCCCGAAGGGGCTTATGCCCCGGTTGGTGATGTCGCCAACGCCCTTCCACAGGCCTTGGTGCTGACCGCCATCGTGATTGGCTTTGGCCTGTTTGCGTTCTCGCTTGTGTTGGCGATACGGGCCTATTCCGAACTGGGGACACTGGAGACCTCCAACATGCGCCTTGCCGAACCCCGGCCAGACCTTCGACCGGACCCGTCGACCGCGACCTCAAATGAGACGTCCGCCGGATGAGTTGGCTTCTGACCTTTCCGTTGATCCTGCCCTTCGCCACTGCCGTCTTGGCCTATCTCGCGCGGAAGAGCAGTGCTGGCCGCTGGATTTCCGTCGCCGGATCGCTTTTGGCCTTGGTCGCCGCACTGGCACTGTTTGTAACCGTATCGGATGAAGGCGTCGTATCGGCCCAAATGGGTGGCTGGGACGCGCCTTATGGCATCACTCTGGTTGCCGACATGCTGTCCGCCGTCATGGTCTTGCTCACCACCATCACCGGGTTGTCGGTGGCAATCTACGCCATGGGCGAAATTAACCCGGCACAGGAAAAGCTGGGCTATCATAGCATTTTCCAGATCCTGCTGGGCGGGATTACCGGCGCGTTTCTGACCGGTGACCTGTTCAACCTCTATGTCTGGTTCGAGGTGATGCTGATTGCGTCCTTCGGACTGCTGATCATGGGCGGAAAGCCGACCCAGATCGACGGTGCGGTCAAATATGTGACCCTGAACCTGATCGCGACCGTGATGTTCCTGTCCGGCATCGGCTTGCTTTACGGCGTCACCGGCACGTTGAACATGGCCGACCTGCACGATGCGGTTCTGGCCTCGGATCGGCCCGGACTGATCGTCATCCTGTCGATGTTTTTCCTGATCGCGTTTGGCATGAAGGCCGCGGTGTTCCCGCTGTTTTCATGGCTGCCGGCCTCGTATCACACCCCGACATTCGCCGCCTCGGCGATCTTCTCGGCGTTGTTGACCAAAGTCGGCGTCTATTCCTTGCTGCGGACCTTCACCCTGATCTTCACGCTAGATCCGGGCTTCACCAACGCAGTTTTGCTTTGGGTCGCGGTCCTGACCATGGTTGTCGGGGTGATCGGCGCGCTGGCACAGACCGAGATCCGGCGCATTCTGTCGTTCCAGATCGTCAGTTCCATCGGCTTTTTGATCCTCGGCTTGGCGATCCATAGCCCGTTGGCCATCACCGGCGCGGTGTTCTACCTGATTCACAACGTCATTGTAAAAGCCAACCTGTTCTTGGTGTCCGGCGTGATCGCCCGGGTGACCGGCGGAACCGACCTGCGCCTGATCGGCGGGATGTATCGCACCGCCCCGCTGCTGAGCGTGCTGTTCTTGATCCCGGCCTTTGCGCTGTCCGGCTTTCCGCCCTTGTCCGGCTTTTGGCCCAAGGTCCTTCTGGTCAAGGCAAGTCTCGACCAAGGGATGTGGGTGGTTGCCGCTGTGGCCCTGATCGTCAGTTTGCTGACCATCCTGTCGCTGATGACCCTTTGGTCCGAAGCGTTCTGGAAGCCGCACCCTGAGGCGCGCGAGCCGTCGCTGGCAACCTTGGGTTCGGATCGTCTGGCACTGGTCCTGCCGATCGCTGCGCTTGGCCTTCTGACCCTTTTGATCGGGGTGTTTCCACAGCCGATCCTTGAGATATCCGAGCAGGTCGCGGCGCAGCTGCTATCACCGGATCTGTATCTGACCGCGGTTCGGGGAGTGCTGCCATGACCCTATTCGCGATCAATATCCTGCTGGCCGGGGTTTGGGCGGCCCTGTCGGCCACCTTTACCTTCAACGCGCTGATCTCTGGCTTTCTGATCGGCTATGGCGCCTTGTGGCTGGCCGCGCCGCTGTTTGGCGAAAGCCGGATCTATTTCGTTCGGGTCGTACGGATCGTCCAGCTGATTTTGTTCTTTTCCTATGATCTGATGATGTCCAGTCTGCGGGTGGCGTACAGTGTCCTGACACCGCGCGATCTGTCCAAGCCGCAGATTCTGGAAATGCCGCTTGATGCGCAGTCGGATCTTGAGATTTTGCTGGTTACCAACTTGATTTCGTTGACCCCCGGAACGCTGAGCCTTGATGTGTCGGAAGATCGCAAGACCCTGTATGTCCACGCGATGTTCGCTCAAGACCCCGATCAGGTCATCCGCGATCTGAAATCCGGAATGGAACATATGGTCTTAAGGGTGTTTGAATCATGACAGCAGACGGTTTTCTTTCACTGGCCATCAACCTGTCGTTCGCGATGGTCATGGTGGCCGTTTTGTTCGGTTTCATCCGGCTTGTGATTGGCCCGTCACTGGCTGATCGGGTCGTGGCACTGGATATGATGACGGTCTCGATCGTTGTGTTCTGTGCCCTCTATGCAATTGAAAGCGGCTCGCCGGTCTTTTTGGATGTGGCGATTGCCTTGGCGTTGGTTGGGTTTCTGGCAACCGTTTCGCTGGCCCGTTATGCCGAGCGCGGATTGAAACGGCATCACAGTGGCCCCGACCCGTTTCTGTCCTCAAATGATACGCCCGAAGAACCCGCCGCAAGCTCAGAGTCAAAGGATCGCACATGACCGATATTCTGATTGGCATTCTGGCGCTGGCAGGCGGCGCGTTCACGTTGATTGCAGGCTTGGGTGTCTTCAAGCTGCACGACCTTTTGAACCGGATGCACGCCTCGACCAAAGCCGGAACCTTGGGCAGTATTTTGACCTTGGCCGCCGCAGCCGTGTTCTTCCACGATGGCGGCGTCACCGCACGTGCCGTGTCGATCGCCCTGTTTCTATTGCTGACCGCCCCCATCGCCGCGCACATGATCGGACGCGCCGCAGTGCGAATTCGTGCCCATAAGCACGCGCTAAAAACGCGCTCCTGACGCTCCGGGCTTTTTTCGACAAGCCTGTGGCCTTTGCCAACAGAGACCTTCTCTCCAGCGTTAAACAGGGTCGAAGGTCACGGTGAAATGTTGCGGGAAAGGCGTCTCGCCCGTGTCAATCTGCCCACTGGGCCCAACGGCCCGACCAAGCCCCTGCTGTGCGAGGACCGGTTTCAGGATCGCCGGGATCAGCGCTTCGTTGATCGCCGCGCCGAAACAGGTGTGCATCCCCGTCCCCCAAATGATGTAATCGCCAAATGGTCGGTCAATCAGAAAGTCGTTGGGGGCCTGAAACGCGCTGCGATCAAACATCGCCGATTGAGTCGCCGCAAAGACGATCTGACCTTTTTTCACCCGCATCCTGCGCAGGGTAGACTGGGCAATAACGCAGTCCCTGACCGCGCGGCGATAGATCACCGGGTTGTGCGGATTGAACCGCAGAGCCTCCCACAGGGACGCGGCCAGCGTTGCATCATCCCCTTCCCGGGCCGCCGTCATCGCCCGGCAGAGCGCCTGCGGATGGCGGAACAATTCATCCAGCGCCAGACAACAGGCCTTGGAAATTGTTGGGATCGCGCCGATCAAGAGGCCAAGCAGGTTGTTTCGAATGCCAAGGTCGGTCATCCCCGGAACCCCAGCGGCCTGTAGCGCCAGACAGCGGTTGAGCAAATCCGGCGCCGCGGTCGGGTCGGATTTTCGGGCAGCAATCGCCCCATCCAAATAGGCCCGCAGCGCGGCGGCATCGGCCAGCGCTTTTGCCTCCAGCACCGGATCAGCGCCAAGGTCGCCGAACAGGTACCAAAACTGCGTCGTCGTCCAATCCTGCATCGTTGCCGCATCTGGGCCACCAACGCCAAAATACCGCGCGGTCATGTCCCACGGCACGTGCCGGGTCAAAGCTTGCGGTGAATCCAGACGCCCGCCGCTGTCCCGAACCCGTTGCGCGGCAAGGGTCTGCGCCTGAGGCAATACGATCTCGGCCACATCGGTCCGCCGCGCAGCCAACCGCATCGCCGACGTATCCCGGGTGTACGCCCAGCCCGGCTGCATCCCGAGAAAGAAGTTATCGCCATCAGTGAGCTGGCGCATGCGCGATTCATAGACCACTTCGAAATCCGCATCGCGCGCCAAGACCTCAAGCACATCGGCGCGCCGGGAAACCACCACGGTTCCAGAATTGTCATAGCTTGCCGCCAGCTTTCGACGGGTGGACAGATTGGGCGCAAACACCCGCAGCACGTCGAAAAGACGGCGCTGTTTCTCGGGCGAGGCCAACAGCGCACCGGCATTGGCCGCTATCCCACCCGGCGCCCGCGCCGCGCCGATCGCATCTCCCGCCAAAATGACCGCCGATGTCAGCCCATTCCCCCAGCACCGCAGATGCGTGACGGTCGCCGACCAAAGATTTGCACCAAATCTGATCATACCTGTTCCAATTTCAGGTTGGATCGACGACGCCTGCCGCGATCATCTGCAACGCGGACAGCGAGGGAAGAAAGAAATAATCGCCCCCGCGCGGCTCCACGAACGTCTTCAACTTACTCATGATGAACGGTGGGGCCCCGTCTCGTGGGTCGACCGGAATCGTGAACCGTTTGTGCCGATCATGATTGCCCACGATCGGGCACGTGTTGTTGCCCTGATGAAAATCCAGCCCATATTGAACCCATTGCTGCTGCACGAATTCGAACTGGCGAAAGATGCTGGCACCGATGATCATCATCGCCACGCCCTGCTCGGTCTCATCGCTGCGCTGATCTGAAACTGAAGGACCATAGGGCAGACCGCGCCGCAGAATGCGGCGGCGCTTGTTCAACTGAGTGGACGCATCCGGGTTTTCTGCCCCAGCCTGATTGAGCGGATCGAGATAATCCCGGGTGTTGACCCGACGCAGATGCGCCCCGACCGGGCATTTTATCCCGTTCATATCGTCGGCAAAGCCAAAATCCGACGCCTCGGGCGAACCGAGATAGGCACGCAATGCCTTTGCAGCCCTGAAAGGATCGGGGTCATCAAGGCCTTTGTCTGCACGAAACGCCCGCCAAGCGGTGAAGGTTGGCACGGTCGACAAGGGCACACCATCAGACCAACGCCCGACCATCTTGGCCTTGATCGTTTCGGCAGCCTCATCCACGCTGATCCCCTTTTGGGCCGCGAAGGTTTCAGCCTCCTCAGCAATCACCGCGTCGAACGTTCCAACATTCTCGTGCAGCTTGCGATAGACCATGAAACTGCCGTTATGCATCAGGTTGGGCGGCGGTGCGGTTGGCGGGATCTCCTGACTTTCATCGGGGTGGCCCAACAGAAACTCGCCCGTGGCCAATGGCACCCACCCCGCACCACGGCTCATGCGCTTGCCCCGCCCGATCGCAGCCAGCTTTTCCTCTTCGGCCGGGAATTGCCCGGCGAACACCGGATCGCCGATGCCGTCGGTGAAGCCAAAATGTTCTTTCGGGGTCGGCACTTTGATCCCGTTGTAGTCGGCAAAGATCGCCGAGGCCGCCTGATACAACTGGTCCCCGGCTTGGCCGTTGGTCGCGAGGATTCGGACCTTTTGACCAAGCGCGCTGCAGATCTCTTGCAGCCACAGGGTCTGCTCTTCTAATGCGGGCGACGGCTGCGCGGTGCCTTCGGCGGCGACCTGAGCATTCATCGACATCCAGATATGCACGTCGTTCTGACCGCCCGGCTGGCGATTCTGTTGCCAGATCGGATCCCAGTGGCGGCACCACGCATCCGCCTCGGCCGCCTCTTGGGTCTGGGTATTGTCCCGGTCGCCCAGAATGAAAGCCCGCGCCTTCATGCCATCCACAAACGATTCAGGCATGCCCTGCAATGTCCGGGTCGGCAGTCCCAACATATAGAGGCCGAAAAAGGTGAACCCGATATTCAGGGTGACCAGAGGTTTGGTTTCAGGCGTCCAACGCGAGGCGGTGGTGACTTTGGCCCGGACCCGGTTCACAAATGCGCGTCCGGCTGCCGGATCCTCGATATGCAGGAAAAAATATCGGGCGAACGGAAAGGAATAGCGCCCGTAAGCGCGGGGAATGTTGCCTTGGATGTCATCCAGATTAAGGGTGCGGCTGGTGTCCATCAGATCACCCCGCCCTCGGCAGCGATGGAAATGACCCCCGGCGCCTGACTTGGTGCCATCTTGTCTGCCGGCTTGTGATTGTCGATATAGTGACCGAAGGCTGCGTGCAGGGCTTCTGGACTTTGCCCCTGAGACTCGACAGTGAAATCGGCGAAGGTCTGTTGCAGATAGAGAGATTTTAACACGGACGGCAGATCGCCGTATTTCGCAGGCGGCATCGGATTTTGCCCATTGGCCATCACATAACGATACACCCCATAAAGAACCGCGACAGACACCAGCGTCCCAATCAGCGCCGTCGCCCCTGAACCCCAGCCGGTGATCCAGCCCAAGACCGGTGCGGTGCTCAGCCCCAGCACCACCCCGATCAAACCCAAAAGCGCCGCGACCACCGGCGTTGCAGCCACGATCCCCAGCGCCTTGATCGGCAGGTTCGACAGCGTGGGTGGCGCGATCCAGTAATCGTTGAATGGCAGGGTCGTTTCGATCTGACAGCGGGCCATATAGGCGGCGAAATCCTCGGCTGAAGTGACCGCTTCGAACCCATAACAATGCCGGTAAATCGACCGAAGTTCTGGCTGCATCGTAGTCCAGAGACGGCGCAAATACGCGTCGCGCACCCACGCTTGCTGGTCGGGGTCTAAATGGGCAGGCAACGGGTCGCCCTCGTCCATAACGGCGTCAATATCGGCGGCGAACATCAGATACGCGGCGTTCAGCCGGTCCACCGGCTGAGGATGGATCGGGTCCTGCCCTTGGATGGACGCCACCAGCGCGTTTTTGGCCGTGCGCCCGTTGTAGGTCACATCGTCCAACACCATGTAGCGGCATAGATGGGTTTGACGGTTGCGGCAGAACGGGCTGTTTTCGCCGATGTCCCGCGTTGCAGGTGATTGTAGGGCCGTGGGCAGCAGCCCCAAAACCGTCTTGACGATCTGTTCATGGCTGGCCATGCCGCCCATGGCCAAAGCCTCGGATCCGCCCTTGATCGGGGTCAGAAACGTCAGGAACAAGTGCCCGGTATCGAAATTCGGCATCTCAAATCTCCCTCGTCCGTCAGCTGCGCGTGGCGTTAAAGATGCGGGACAATCGCTGCACATTGGGGGCCCGGTTTAAATCGGCGCGTTCGGTATCCAAGCTGGCCACAGGGCCAAATCCCGGCTCGCCCAGATCCCCCTGCACCGAGGTCAACAACTCACGATAGGTCGCAGCAAAGGCTTCGGGGCTTTGGGTGGCGTGGGCCGCGCTTAGCGCCTGCACCACCTCATTCACCCGCATGGCGCTTTTTATATCGCGCTGTGCGGACCCGGGCGTCCCATTATAATAATAGTCGGTAAATACCTGATTGTAGGTAATATAATTCTTGAATGCCGTCACCGGAATCGATTGCGGATATTTGGTCGCCGTGTACCAGAACAGGTTCAACCCATTGGGAATTCCATCCGAAAACGCATCGATATACTGATCCCACGTGCCGTTGAAATTTGAGCAGAACAGCATGTAATCGTTTTGAAGGTCCTCTTTGCCCTGCCCGAGATCCGGCCAATCTTCACGCCTGATGATGACCCAGCGCGCGAAATGGATCAAAGATAGCCCCATCAAACCGCTCAGCACCGAAGGCACTCCGCGTGCGACCATGAATATCAGGCGGTTGAGCCAAGTCAGAATCGGCTTGCTGGGTGTTACGACATTCATGGCATAGGCCTTGCCGGCAATATTCGACATCTGTCCCCCCGGGCACGGGCATTGTCCCGATTGCCTTTAGGTCAACTATACGCCGCAATCCCGGGCTGTCGAAACATATTCGGATGCAATCGAGTTTTCCCGCCCAAAGCGGGTGGCACCGGGCCAACGAGTAGCTTGTGCAGCCCTGAAATACTGCCGCCTTTGCACAGCAGATTCACCCAATGAATAACGCGGTATTCAACGCACCACCAAGATGTGTAAAATTCTGAAGCAGGCGCAGGAAGCTTTGCTGCAAAGCCAAAAGAAGGCAAAGGACCGTTTTTTCACAATCATTATATTGCGGAGGTAATCTGGTACTTTGATAGCAAGCCATATCCCATCCCGACCTGTACACGGGGCCGGACATTCTTCGGAACCCCGCAAAGGCACCGGTGCCAAAAACGAATCTGCTCAACGCAGGCCTCCGAACGGCGGCTCTGGATACAGACCTCTAGGGTCGGGTTTCATAACCAATAGATGGCGATGGCCGATAGGAAGACCTTGGGTCATCGGTCATAGCGGGTCGCCACACGTCTCCAATCTTTGAGCCTGCCGAACATGATTTCGATGCGGTTTCGACGCTTGTAGCGGCGCTTGTCGTACTTGACCGGCATCTTCCGCTGCTTTCCACGAGCGATGCAATCGCGTATCCGATTGTCTTGCAAAAATTTTCTGAACCAGTCAGCGTCATAGTCGAGATCTCGGATGAGCCATTTGACGCATGGCAGGCCATTGAGGAGTGCCAGTGCGCCGATGTAGTCGCTCACCTGTCCGGCGGTGATGGACAGGTCAATCGATCGTCCCTCCTTTTTTCCCGGCTAAGCTGGTCGCTGTTCGATGTGCTTTCAAATATGTCGCGTCGATCATCGCGGCCTTGTCGTCGCCATGTTCAGCGGCCGGGCCCGTCATCATCCACGCAAAGATGCCTTTGTCGCTCCAACGCTTCCAGCGACTGTAGAGCCTTTTGTGCGGGGCTATATGCTGATGGGGCATCTCGCCACCTTAAACCATTGCGGTTAATGAAGATAATGTCACTCAAGACCCGCTTGTCATCGACCCGAGGCTTTCTGTGCGACATCGGAAAGACAGGCTCCAGACGTGCCAGCTGCGCGTCTGTCAGCCAGAAAGTTTCACTCATGCCACCGCGCCGTTTTCTAGCTGTAAATGACGCAGGACCACGGGGATCAATGCGTCCTCGGTCTAGGATTTTGAACCGATAAACGGGCGGAGCATTCGAAATCGGCCATTTATTTTCAGCAATTTAGATAATCCATCTCCACTCGATACATGATCTCAAAGCAAATTTTGGTTCTCGTTTAGCCAAGAATTTTCAGGTCCCGCGCCCGCTTCCCCATTCTCGGGCTGCAGCCAGAACAACACTTGGCCGAACTGATCGAGGCATTGAGCAAAGCCGAACGCGAAGGCCGCCTGGTCGAGAAGATTCGGTTCTATGCGCGCGCGTCCCTGCTGATTGTCGATGAGATCGGCTATCTGCCGATTACCAGCAGTGGTGCCAACGGTCCGGGGCTTACGCGGCCCCACTGGGGCCACAGTCCCCTTCAATCATCCAGCTGGTCAACGCGCGATACGAAAAGGGCGCGATGATCCTGACGTCAAACCGGGGCTTCGCGGAATGGGGCGAAATCTTTGGCGATCCCGTCGTCGCTACTGCGTTGCTGGACCGCCTGCTGCACCATGCCGTCGTTGTCCAGATCGAGGGGCCAGCTACCGGCTGCGCCACCATGCAGACCTAATCCCGGAGCATACCCGGCCGCATGCCAACATCACACCACCGCCACCGCCACCGCCAAAACGCCGTGGTCGGCCACCCAAAATCGAAGGTGCCAATCAATACTCCGGCGGATCGCCCAAGCCGAGAGGTGGGGATTTTTTGCGCCAGCACTTCTGGGGAAATTTGATCCAGCATTTACACCGCGCCGCCGTCCACTGACTGGCCGAGTCCGAATGCGAGGTGAACTTGGGCTGGACCTCGCTGGCGGCACCGAAGGCGGCCTCGTTCAGCGTGTCGAGATACTCGCGCTCGGCCCGGGGCACATCAGTCGGATCGACGAGTGTTGCGTCCCAATCCTCCTTCGGCCTGGAGTTCTGCTTGTTCGCGTTCGTCGGGCAAGACCGGCCATGCTGGGCATTACTGCCAAGGCGTCTTCAGCGGTCGCGCATCCGTGCTCTCCGGCTCGGGGTTTGCGAACGCGCAGATCTGAGTGCTGGCCGCGCCGCCAGTGGATTGTGAGGACGACGTCGCGCACCGTTTCGTCGACATCCACAATGATGTCGGCAGTCAATGGCCGTAGCAGTTGCTGACGGGCACGCATTGTCACATCAGGCGCCTTCTAGGCAGCAGACAAGTTATCCGCCATGTTGGCAAAAGCGCATGAATCAACCTCGATGGCCGATGGGGTTTCGGTCGGTCGGCGTGCTTCCAGTTCTTACACGCGGCGCAACGCGATTTCCCAGTTTTTCTTCAGCTGGGAGGCGATAAGACGATTGCCGGGATCGCAGGCGGCATAGCGGCGCTCGGCGAGAGTGGCCTCGAAATGCGCCTGCAGAAGCTCCAGATCGAGAATCTGGCGTTGATTTTCTTGTCGTTCCCGGTGCATCCGCTCGGCCTCGAACGCGGCCTCGATTGCCCACGGTTCTACCGTGAGCAGCAGTTCCCGCGCAACAGCCGCCTCCACTCGGGGACCACCGGAGGTCATGCACCGGGGTAACCCATCATTAAATTGGGCTTGTCGCAGCGATAGACGGGGCGGCTTTTCGGGTTCCCGGTATAGGCAACCGAAAGTCGTCGGCCGCACCGGGCACATGTCACCCAAGTTCGACAAAATCGGCTCGATTTTGGGCAGGATCTTCGAGCCCCAGCATATAGTTTCAATGGGTTGGAGTCTGTGTAAGACTGATTTCGGTGAAAGTCGTGTAGTTACACGTCCTATAACTTATGTTACTTGGAATATAGCTAAAGATCGAATACTTTGCATTCCATGTTTACGCGCATCACCGAGAGCGGCGGTCGCCGCTATCTTCAGATAGTCGAGTCGTTCCGAAACGAAGCCGGCAAGCCCCGGCTGCGGGTTGTCGCCAATCTCGGGCGGGTCGACGGGATGAAAGAGGGACAGCTCGACGCCC
>NZ_MTBG01000002.1 GCF_002119405.1 Pseudoruegeria sp. SK021
GGGCGTCGAGCTGTCCCTCTTTCATCCCGTCGACCCGCCCGAGATTGGCGACAACCCGCAGCCGGGGCTTGCCGGCTTCGTTTCGGAACGACTCGACTATCTGAAGATAGCGGCGACCGCCGCTCTCGGTGATGCGCGTAAACATGGAATGCAAAGTATTCGATCTTTAGCTATATTCCAAGTAACATAAGTTATAGCACGTGTAACTACACGACTTTCACCGAAATCAGTCTTACACAGACTCCAACCCATTGAAACTATATGCTGGGGCTCGAAGATCCTGCCCAAAATCGAGCCGATTTTGTCGAACTTGGGAGACACGATTTCTCGGTTTGGCGGGGCGATGCAAGGTCGTCTTGGCTCACTCGTGTATCCACCGAGCGACAGCGACGCGTTTGATGGGAAGGTTTCACAACATCAAATCTGAACGATGCGCTATGAAATGATCAATCAGGCGGCGGGTCAGCGCTTTTTGCGGTCCGATGTCTGGCCAAACAGCGTAAATGCCCAGTGTAGGTAGGTTCCAGTCCGGTAGAACGCGAACCAATTTCCCCTGGATGACTTCCTGCTCGATCACGCTCCGCGGCAGGTGCCAGATCCCCAGCCCGGCCAGCACTGCAGCCTTGGCGGCATTTACCGTGTTCACCTCAATGCGCAGGTTTTCTGGGGAAATGTTCTCCGATTGGCCTTTGCGTTCCAGCGCCATCATCGATGGAATTTGCGTCACCGCGATGAAGTCATGCGCTTTAAGGTCGTGCGGGGTCACAATCGGCGGGCGCGCCGACAGGTAATCCGGTGAGGCGACCAGCAAACGCTCAAAGTCGGCAATACGACGGTTTTTCAAGCTGCTGCTACGTAATGTGCCCAACCGGATCGCCAGATCAAATCCGTCCTTTACCAGATCGGTCGGCATGTCGCTGCACTGCAGGGATATCGCGACCATTGGGTGCATCTGTGCAAATCCCCATAGTGTTTGGTGCAGTTTGCTCTGCTCGCCGAAGGCCGGCATCGCCACATGAAGCGCGCCGACAGGTTCTTCATTTCCTGCATGAATCGCGTCCAAAGCCTCTTCTCCTGCGGCGACCATTCGGCGGGCTGGATCAAGCGCGATTTGACCTTCGGGCGTCAAAGACATGGACCGCGTTGAACGGAAAAACAGCGTCACGCCTTGGCGTTCTTCCAATCGCGAAAGGTGGTGGCTGATGACGGATGTAGAAAGCTTGAGCCGACGACCCGCGGCACTGAGACTGCCTGTGTCGGCGATGGCGACAAAGACAGCGAGGCTGCGATAGTCTTCGATCATCTTTCTAATTCCTGTAAAAATGATTTCTCAACATGTCGGATAATCATAAAGGCCGGTTCTGTCTATTTCTGTGTTCAGCACACAGGAGACAGCAATGTTCACAAGCAACGCAAAATTCACAACCGAACGGGCCAGCAGCTATTTGCAACAACTGTGCAAGCATTTCGGACACAAGATCGAAGTTCAGTTTGACCCGCAGGCTGGGCTGATCAAATTCCCGTTTGGCCAATGCGCTTTGTCAGCAGATCAAGGCGTTTTGGACCTGACAGTCAACGCTGAAACCCAAGCCGACCTGACCAAAGCATGTCGCGTGATCGGCAGCCATCTGGAACGGTTCGCGTTCCGCGAAAGCCCGAAGATCGAGTGGCAGGCCGTCACCGCAGTGAACTCTGCCGACACGTAACGTCGAGCCGAAAACTGTCTATTGAGGAGCAAAATTATGCCAATCCTGTCAACCAATGATCCCGCAATCACTTCGCTTAAAGGGATCCACGTGTATCATGCGGGCATATCGAATTGCTCGATGCGTGTGCGCCTCGCGCTTGAAGAGAAGGGCCTGAAGTGGGTTTCCCATGAAATAAATTTGGGCAAGCAGGAAAATATCCAGCCGTGGTATCTTGCGATCAACCCAAAAGGTCTGGTGCCCGCGATTGTGCATGATGGCGTTACGGTCACGGAATCGGATGATATCCTCGCATATCTGGAAGAACAATTTCCTCAGCCGGCGCTTGTCCCTGCGGACCCGATCCTCGCCGCTCAGGCCGATATGTGGTTCGATTTGGCTGTGTCTATGCACATCAGGGCGATCAAGACTTGGGTCTATGGCAGCATGCATGGCGCAACCAAAAAGAAATCTGACATGGAGCATTATGCTGACGTTCAGCCCGACAAAGAGCTTGTCGCATTCCACCGCAAATCGCTGGAAGGGTTCAGCAATGCAGACGTCGAAGCGGCGCGCAAAATGATCGCAGAGGCCTTTGACAAGATGGAACTGCGTCTCGCAAATCACGACTACCTCGTCGGTGACGCGCAAAGCATAGCTGATATCGCGTGGCTTCCTCAGTACATCGTTCTGGGTACCATTGGCTTCGATTTTACACCCTATCCGGCTGTTAGGGCATGGGCCAAGCGTCAGGAACAACGCCCCTCATATAAGCCCGCGATCACAAATTGGATGCCACGTGTACCCGGATGGGCGCTTCGCATCGCGATCAAACTCAAGCGGGCCTTCGCTGGGCTGAAATCTGTGGGGCAACATGCGCAAACCAAGACTTGACCGAATTTGACACTAGGAACATCCCATGACAATCGCGATTACTGCCGTATCCGGCCAACTTGGCGGAGCAATTGCACGCAATTTGATTAAGACCTCAGGCGGTGAGACTATCATCGGCCTGGCCCGCACCCCGGCGAACGCAAAAGGGTTTGGAATTGAAATCCGCCCCGGCGATTACGGACAACCGGACCAGTTGCGGGCGTCTCTCAACGGCGTTGATACCTTGTTGCTGGTGTCCGGCATGGATGCCCCCGATGCCCGTATTCAGCAACACCGAAATGTTATTGAGGCCGCTAAAAGCGCAGGCGTGCAAAAGATCGTTTATACCAGCATTCAAGGCGCTGAGGACGGCACAGCCTTCTCCCCCTTTGTTCAAAGCAACCGTCAAACCGAAGCCGACGTGCGTGCCAGCGGGCTTGCTTATGCTATCGGGCGCAATGGCATTTATATCGAGCCGGACGTGGAATACATCGCCAGCTACAAAGCAAAAGGTGAAATCGCCAACAGCGCCGGTGCGGGCAAATGCGGCTACACAACCCGGTCTGAGTTGGCCCATGCCTATGCCTGCCTGTTAAGCAACGACACCTTAAACGGCCAGACGTTTAACCTATGGGGCACCCCAATTACACAAGGCGAGCTTGCGGGTCACTTGAACGGCGCATTCGGCACGTCGTTGACCTATCGCGAGATGACACCAAAAGAGTACGTCGCGGATCGCACAGCCGAACTGGGCGATTTCATCGGACCGATCATCGTCGGCATATATGAGGGTATTCGCCTTGGCGTTTACGATGTGCCCAGCGACTTTACGGCAGTCGCAGGCAGACCTCATCAAAGCTGGGCCGACTATTTCGGATCACTCGCGGACTAAATGCGCGTCTTCCTGTTGATCCCGACATCCCGATCCTTGGTCTTAGACGCTGCAAACGGACTGCACTGTTTTGCAAAAGGTAACGAAAGTAACTTCAATGGCCCTTATTAAAGCGTTTTTCAATTCACCCTACACTTTTTGGGGCATCCTGACGTTGCCTGCCATACCAATGGTGATCGGCCTTACCTCTGGCGATCCCGAGGCGGTCAATCAACTTCTGCATCCGACAGGTGAGTTTGCAGCACGCTTTATGATTATCACGATGATGATCACGCCGTTGGTGATGTTGTTCAAAAGTTGGCGTGGACCGCGATGGTTGATGAAGCGGCGGCGCTATCTTGGGGTTGCGGCATTTGGCTATGCTTTGGCCCATACGATCCTGTACCTTGTTGACGAGGGCGCGAGCGCCTTTACGGGTGGCGAAATCTCCAAACTCTACATCTGGACGGGTTGGCTTGCTTTTCTAATCTTCGTGCCCTTGGCCGTGACTTCGACAGACGCGTGGGTTCGCAAACTGGGCCCTCGCTGGAAAACCCTTCAGCGCTTCGTATACGGTGCAGCGGTGCTGACCCTTTTGCATTGGGCAACGCTGCATGATTGGGGTGGGCTGGGTGCTGCGATGGTGCATTTCGGTCCACTGATTGGGCTGGAGGCCTATCGGCTTGGTTCCAATTTGCACCGCCAGCGGATGCGGTTGGCTTGACCAGAAAGGCCAACTCGCTCAACGCGATTTGCGAGGCGCGAGATTAGTAGCGCCGTGCTTTAGTTTTTTTACTATATTTGGTCAGGTTCCCTTCTGAAGCAGCCATTCGTGGAGCAAGCAGCATCGAGCGAAGTGGGCTCACTGCCGACCTGCGATGCACCGCAGCATCTGGCTCGCTCGACACCTGAGAATCGGTAAGGTCGGCCCTCGGACTAAGCCGCTCGCGCGGCATCGGCGCACGTGACTGATGGTGTGAGACGGCCATAACGGCGCGCATTTTGCAATCCCGCTGACCTGACTGACGATTGAGGTTTCTCAATCTGATGACAGGAGGTTCTCATGACAGAGGAGAAGATGAGCCCGCTTCGCGCGCGGATGATGGAAGATATGCGCATTCGCGGGATGGGCGACAAAGCGCAGAAGTCGCACTTCCGAGCGATCAAGAATTTCACTACGTTTCTCGGTCATTCACCGGATACTGCCACACCAGAGGAACTGCGCGCCTATCAATTGCACATGACAGATAGCGGGGTGACACCTTCGACATTCAATACCCGGATTGTCGCGCTGCGTTTATTTTTTCGGCATCACCTGCGGGCGCGAGGACATGAAGCGCTTCATGCAATTCAAGACCCAGCCCAAGAAGCTGCCAGTCGTGTTCAGTGTGTAGGAGGTGTCAGATCTGCTCATGGCGTCTCCTGGACCTGGTCAGAAGTACCGGGCGGCACTCAGCATTTCTTACGGTGCGGGTCTGCGCGCATCCGAGGTGTGCAATCTCAAGATCAGCGACATTGATAGCGACCGAATGCTGATCCATGTGGATCAGGGCAAGGGTGGCAAGGATCGCAAGGTGATGTTGTCACCGGGTCTGCTCAGCCTGTTGCAGGAGTATTGGAAGGAAGCGCGCCCGGAAGGCTGGCTGTTCCCCGGAAAGCCCAACATCAACCCGATCTCGTCGCGCCAATTGAACCGGGCCTTTACCTCGGCCAAACATATGGCGGGCATTTCCAAACCGGCAACCCTGCACACGTCGTGTCGTAGACGCGCCTTCGGCACGCTGCGCCATAGTTTCGCGACGCATCTGCTGGAGGCAAACACCGACGTGCGCGTCATCTAGGTCTTGCTGGGTCATGCAAAACTAACGACGACAGCGCAATACACCCACGTCGCTACCAAAACGATCAAGGACACCGTCAGCCCCTTTGAGATGCTGGCTGGCCTGCAAAATCAAACCCTCAAGCGAAGTCTGGAGTAATCGGCGCGGGCCTTGTCCCGCCCAAAACTGGAGATTGCAGACATCTTTCGACGATATGGCCCCGCGTGGCGGCGGGCCAGTGCGGGACATGTCAGTCTGAACCAGCTCAAAGTCATGTCAGCGATTGAGGCTTGCCGAACCGAGGCGCTCGGTGGGCATGTGGCAGCGTGCCCAAAGTGCGATCACCACCACATCGCCTACAACAGTTGTAAGAACCGGCATTGCCCAAAATGTCAGGGACCGGCTGCACACGACTGGATGCAAGCCCGCGCCGTGGACCTGCTACCCGTCGAGTATTTCCACAAGGTCTTCACGCTACCGGCAAAGATCGCGCAGATCGCCTATTGGAACAAGAAGGCCGTCTACGGCCTCCTATTCAAGGCGTCGGCGGGAACGGTGATGACCATCGCTGCCGATCCCAAGCGTATGGGTGCGAAGGTCGGCATGACCAGCGTCTTGCATACGTCGTGCCAAAGGCGCGTCTTCGACACGACGGGTTCAGCGATGACCCACCATCCGCACATCCACATGATCGTGCCTGGTGGCGGCCTGTCGCCGAAAGGCGCAAGGTGGGTCGCCTGTAAGCCCGGGTTCTTTCTGCATTTGCGCGTACTGTCGCGCCTATTCCGCCGCCTGTTTCTGGACGGGCTGATGGCACTGCATCGTGCCGGGGAGCTCGCCTTCTTCGGCGATTTGGAACACCTGGCGGGGATGGATGCCTTCGCAGCATGGCTCGCCCCCTTCCACAAATCTGAATGGTTGGTGTATGCCAAGCCACCCTTCGGCAGCCCCGAGGCTGTACTCACCTATCTGAGCCGTTACACCCACCGGGTGGCGATCTCAAACCATCGCCTCGTCAGCGCCGATGCCAACACTGTCACGTTCCGCTGGAAGGATTACCGCGTCAAGAACGACAATCGTCAAAAGGTCATGCACCTCCCCACGCACGATTTCATCCGCCGCTTTCTGATCCACGTCCTGCCTGATGGCTTCCATCGCATCCGGCACTAGGGCCTTCTGGCCAGTGGCATGCGCAAGACCAACCTCGCCAAAATCCGTGCGTTTCTCTGTGTCCAGCCGCCAGATCAGGCAGATGTCGAAGATACTGAGCCAGACGACACCCCTCTCACGCTGCGCGAACCATGCCCGTGCTGTGGCAGCCCCATGCGCATCATTGAGATATTCCGACGCGGCCAGAAACCGATGTCCCGCGCGCCACCAAGGGAGCAAGCCGCATGACAGAACCCATGTCACCCATCCAACGCTCACACTGGCTGCATCGCGCAGATCCGGTCCGGTCACGGTGTGCAGCGCGAGCGCCCATGTGCCATGCAGGTCCAGTCCCATCTCACCTTGTTGTTCTAACGGCGTCACCGTGTAGGGATACGCCACCGGCTAGCATCTTGAAAAACGCCAGACGATCCGCGATAATCACCGCTGAACCGACCGACAGCGCACTTTCCCCATAGACATTGCCAAGCCCACGCGGCTTCCACCTTGGGAGATTTTCCAATGCGGGCCGACCAAGCAACAAGTCCAACCCTCACACTCCGGCCCGCATCAAAAAATCTTCACCAAAGCCGCCCTTGACCAAGCGTGTGAATCCCGGAGGCAAACTGGTCCACAGAAACGGTCGGATTACCTGACCGTCGCGGAGTAAAAGTCCGCCATTCTGATGCCCGGGGCGGAAGCTGAGGGCCGGGAGATGTATTCTGTGGAACTTTATAACTGGGTGCGCAAAGCGTGCCCTGTCGAGGGTATGAGTGCGCGCGAGGCAGCGCGTCTGTTCGGGATTGACCGCAAGACGGTGTCGAAGATCCTGCAGCATTCGGTGCCTCCGGGGTATCAACGCAAAGAGCCACCGCTCCGCCCGAAGCTTGATCCCTTTGTGGCGGTGATCGACCAGATCCTCGAAAAGGATAAGAGCAAACTCAAGAAACAGCGGCACACTGCCAAGCGCATTCATGCGCGGCTGCGCGACGAGCATGGCTTCACGGGCGGGATTACCATCGTCACCGATTACGTGCGCGGATCGAAGCGCCGGACGCGGGAAGTGTTCGTGCCGCTCTCACATGCGCCGGGGCATGCTCAGGTTGATTTCGGCGAGACGCTGGGGGTGATTGCCGGGGTCGAGTGCAAGCTGCACTCCTTCGCGATGGTCGACATTGGGAGCGCCATCGGTCCGAGGCCCATGGCGGACGCTGCATTTGCCTTCTTCGGCGGCGTTCCGTTGCAGGTCCTCTACGACAACGAGACCTTGTCCGCCATTGGTCCGAGGACAATGGTCGAGTGACGATCGCGGTGGCGAAGATTCTGGGCGATGGGGTCCGGTTGCGTACCCGTGTCTTTTCGGAATTGCAGTCGCATTACCTGTTCGACGACAAGTTTGGCCGACCGGGCAAGGGCAACGATAAAGGCAACGTCGAGGGTGTGATCGGCTATGGGCGGCGGAATTTCCTCGTTCCCGCGCCGCGGTTCGACAGCTTCGATGCGTTGAACGATGTGATCTTGTCTGCCATCGGTCCGAGGACCATGGTCGCATGCTGGAAGGACAGTGCCTGAAACGGCAAGACGACAGTCTTCGCGGACATTCCGAGACCGTCGGTGAGCGTCTGATGCGGGACCTGGATGCGCTGATGGGGTTACCCCATGCCTTATAATGCCTGCGATAAGGTCAGCACGCGGGCGACATCGATCTCAATGGTCCGATATCGCAACAACGATTACTCGGTGCCGGTCGCTTATGCCCATCACGAGGTTCAGGTTCGGGGTATCATGCTGAAAGCATGCCTCCGGCATGACGTCCATGAGGTTGTGGTTGGCTGCGGGACCGAGGTGATTGCCCGCCACCGCCGGTCTTACGCACGCGCCGACATGGTGTTCGACCCGATGCATTACCTGCCGTTGCTGGAGCAGAAGGTCGGTGCGCTCGATCAGGCATTCGTCGGGCGGACCTTCCACTGGAAGGTCCACGGGTCCTCCTCATCTCTGCAAGGCTGGGACCTGCCCGACGAATTCGCCACGCTGCGCCGGCTATTGGAGGCGCGGATGGGGAAGAAGGGCAAGCGTGAGTATGGTCAGGTTCTGCGTCTGCTGGAAACGTTTGACCTGATCCATCTGCACGCTGCGATCCGTCAGGCATTGGATCTTGGGGCCATCGGCTATGATGCCGTGAAGCATCTTGTCCTGTGCCGGATCGAGCGGCGTCCGCCCCGCCTTGATCTCGACATCTATCCCTATCTGCCCAGAGCACAGGTCGGGACGACGAACCCGGCCAGCTACATGAGCCTGATGTCGGGAGAACCGGCATGAGCGACACCCCGCAGGTTCTATTGCAGCATCACCTCAAGGCGCTGCGATTGCCGACGTTCAAGAGCGAATATGACAAGCTGGCCCGTCCGGCGGCGTGCGCCGCCAATTTGGTGAGTTGCCTGCGGACGTACGCGGGGCGCAGCAGAGGGCAAAGATCCTGTGCAGTATCTGCAGCGGCTTTGCGAGTTGGAGTTGCCCGGCGGCGTGCGCCGCCAAATCATGACTTGCGGGCGGACGCCCGCTGGCGCGAACGCCGGATGGTCGAACGGCGGATCAAAGCGGCAAAGTTTCCGGCCACGAAAAGTCTCGACAGCTTCGACTTCAAGGCCATCCCGTCGCTCAACAAGGTCCTGACCATGGAACTTGCCCGTTGCGAACACGCGGATCGCCGCGAAAACATTATTGCTCTGGGTCCTTCAGGAACCGGCAAGTCCCACATCGCTTTGGGCCTTGGCCTCGCGGCTTGCCAGAAGGGCCTGAAGGTCCGATTCACGACAGCCGCCGCGTTCGCCATTGTGCTCGAACCGATGGCGCATCAATGGCTCACTGCATGAGTTGATCGAAGCGGCTGATGACCGGCGGTTGCAACGGCTACAAAAGCTGATGGCAAGTCAGGACCTGTTGATCATCGATGAACTCGGCTTCGTTCCCCTGAGCAAAACCGACGCAGAGTTGCTGTTCGAAGTCATCTCGCAGCGCTATGAGCGCGGCTCGATCGTCATCACGTCTAACTTGCATTTGATGAATGGACCGAAGTCTTCGGCTCCAAACGCCTTACCGGTGCCATCTTGGATCGCTTGACCCACCATGTGCATATTTTGGAAATGAACGGCGACAGCTACCGGCTGAGACAGAGCCGAAAACTCCAGGACTGAACTCCCCAAAACAGCATTAGTGCTGGCCTACGGCCAGCGCGCTCTGGCACGCGTTAGCTATGTGGGGCGCACACGCGCCAGAGCGCCGCCGGCATCCCGAGCGTGGCCCCTTTTTTGCGCCGGTAAATGGCCCCTTTTGCCGCCGTGATTGACACTGCACCAGAATAGTGGCAGCTTCCATCGCTGCTCACATCGAGTGTCCAACGACGAGTTTGGGCGCCACATTTTTTGGGGAACCTACAGGTTAGATCGGCAACGACAAGAAGTGGCCCGTAGTTTCGAAGCTCGGAGTTCGGTGAGTTAGCATGGCTGAACGTCTGAAAATTCAATAAGAAAAATTTTTCTTGCACTCCCAGCGAGCTTCTGCTTGCCGCCCACTGTCGATGACATCAAAGGGTAGGTCTTACCTTAATTGGCACTTAGGTTGTAAGGTGCCAATTCTCTTTTAGGGGACCAACAGCTTTCCACTCATCTCCAACATGCGCCAGTTTGGTGAGGATGCGGCGTGACCGGACTGCGAAGGGCGGCATTTGCCTGACGCCGACCAAGATTCCCAGTCGACCCGAGCTATATGGATGCGCCGCATGCTCTGTGTTACGTATCAAATACAATCGGCCCGACCAAACTCGGTCAGCAGAACTGTACCCCCGAACCAATGGAGCATCGTTTCCATGTTTGATCCCAAGGTTTTCGCCGGAATCTATGGCGGAGAGACAGGGATTCGAACCCTGGAGACGGTCTCCCGCCTACACACTTTCCAGGCGTGCGCCTTCGACCACTCGGCCACCTCTCCGTGCGGTGCGGTATACTGCGGTTTTCAGCCGGTTCAAGTCGAATCCTGCCTAAATTTGAAAACAATGTGATTGGGGTGATGGTTGCGGCCATTTCAACCGGGGCGGGAAGGGCGGTCTGACCCGTTTTCATCCCGTTGGCGGCCGGCGCCGGGTCGGCACGCCGGTCAGACGTCATCCCGAACTCGGAATACCGACACGATAGGTCAGCCACGTCCCCGTTCTACAGAGGCGATCATACAACTTGCGGCGTTGCGCGTGTTTCCATTTCCCAAAAGCCCGGCTATACACAGCCACCCGATCCAATAGGCGGATCAGTCCCAAGCGGAGGAAGCTATGACACGGGCCTGGAACAAAGCGGACTGGAGACAAAAACCTCGGGTTCAAATGCCGGATTATACCGACGCGGTTGCACTTGCCGATGTCGAGGCGAAACTCGCGAAGTATCCTCCGTTGGTGTTTGCGGGCGAGGTGCGGACCCTGAAAAGCCAATTGGCACAGGTCTCACGCGGCGAGGCATTTCTGCTGCAGGGCGGCGATTGCGCCGAAAGCTTCTCAGAATTCGACGCGGTCGGTATTCGCGACACATTCAAAGTCATGTTGCAAATGGCGATGGTCCTGACCTATGCCGCGAAAGTCCCGGTGGTGAAAGTCGGGCGCATGGCCGGGCAGTTCGCCAAGCCGCGGTCGGCGGCAACCGAAACCGTCGGTGGGATCGAACTTCCATCGTATCGCGGTGACATCGTCAACGACATCGCATTCACAGCCGAGTCGCGCATCCCAGATCCGCAGCGGATGCTGCAGGCCTATACGCAATCGGCAGCGTCGTTGAACCTGCTGCGCGCGTTCAGCCATGGCGGGTATGCCGACGTCCATCAGGTGCACGCTTGGACCTTGGGCTTCACTGACCGGGATGAGGCAGAACTCTACCGCGATATGGCCAACCGAATTTCGGACGCGCTGGACTTCATGAAGGCAGCGGGCGTGTCGGCTGACACAGCGCATACCCTGCGGTCGGTGGATTTCTACACCAGCCACGAGGCGCTGCTTCTGGAATACGAAGAAGCGCTGTGCCGGATCGATTCCACCACTGGCCTGCCTGTCGCCGGCTCTGGTCACCTGATCTGGATCGGCGATCGCACCCGGCAGCCTGACGGCGCGCATGTGGATTTCTGTCGCGGCGTCCAAAACCCGATCGGTCTGAAATGCGGCCCGTCCATGACTGTCGAGGACCTGAAGCTGTTGATGGAACGGCTCAACCCCGAGAACGAGGCCGGTCGCTTGACCCTGATTGCGCGGTTTGGCGCCGGGTCCGTCGGGGATCACTTGCCGCGTCTGGTCGAATGCGTGCGCCAAGAAGGGGCGAACGTGGTCTGGTCCTGTGATCCGATGCACGGAAACACGATCAAGTCGGCGTCGGGCTATAAGACCCGTCCGTTTGAAAGTGTCTTGCGCGAAGTGCGGGAGTTCTTCGAAATTCACAAAGCCGAAGGCACGCATCCGGGCGGCGTTCATTTTGAAATGACCGGCCGCGATGTGACGGAATGCACCGGCGGCGTGCGTGATGTGACCGATGACGATTTGTCCTCCCGCTATCACACCGCGTGCGACCCGCGTCTGAATGCCAGCCAATCGCTGGAACTGGCGTTTCTGGTGGCCGAGGAAATTCGGGCGACCCAAGAACAGACCGCCGTCGCGGCAGTCTGATCTCAGGCATTAGCTTAACGAATATAAAAAGGGGCGGTGTCGGTGACACCGCCCTTTTTTTGTCCACCAGGTCACGCCTATTCGGTGTCGTCGTTGGACGAGACCAACCGCAAATAGGGCGGCGCGGTCTTGCATGTCAGTTTGGATGCGGCAGTTCTTTTCTCAAGGGCCGCGAACGGCTTTTGGTCCTCGGCAAAGCCAACGGTTTCGGCCGGGACATCCGAGGCAGGAATACCGCGCGCTGGAACCGCCGGAGCGCTGTCGGGGAACACCGCGACCCCAGCCACCGGCAGAACCTCGACGGCCTCCAGATCGAACCGACGGGGCGTCCGACCAATTTGTCCCTCGGTCACGAGGCATCCAAGCGCCCGGCTGACATCGCCCAAATCGCTTTTCAGCGGCAATAGCAGCACATCCGCTGTCAGGGCTGGTTTGCCAAACCCGGTTTCCGCGACGAGATGAAAGCGGACCGTGGCAGGCTGTTCAAACAGGTGTTCCATGGCATCGCTGATCTGGCGGCGGGCGTCGGGGGTGAACAAGGTGGTGACTGGCATGCCCCGGACCTCCATCCCCATCAGGTCGTTCAGATGGCTGCCCGCAAGCCGAAAGCGGGCGACGCCGGGGGCAATCCGTTCAAGAATGAAGGCATGTTCCAGCGCCCGATCAATGCCACGCGGGTCTATCTCAGACCGGAAGGGGATCGGACGACCGCCCCTCAGACCTTCCCAATACGCTTCTACCTGGGCCATAGCGGGATGTTTCATTGCAACTCTGATGTTGACCATCGACACGATATTGCCGGAAGAATTGACGACAGACGCGCCATCTTGAACACACATATAACAGACTCCACACCGAGTTTTAACACTTTTTCACAAAGGCGCTCGTCGATCAGGTTGAAAAGACCGGCCTGAGCAGCTTGAAATGAGTTTGAACATAAATTGCGTCAAAAGCGATGCGCATTAGATAGGGCTGGTTAATCGCTGATACGACCAACAGAGCCGAATGAGATGTCTTTTAGACATGACTTCTGCCAAAGCGTAGAAGGTGACGCCCTGCACGCCTCGGGTTTGTTTGACGTTTTTCACCAGTTCGATCTTGACGTTTGCGGGCCAGCACGCGCATCTGCGCCCACTCATTTTGCAGGAAAGCGATGATCATGGTAAATCGACGCGGCCTTCTGGTCATACTTTCATCGCCCTCCGGTGCCGGAAAATCGACGCTGGCGCGCAAATTGCGCGACTGGGATCCCTCGATCCGCTTTTCGGTCTCAGCGACCACGCGCACCCCGCGCACCGGTGAAGAGCACGGGCGCGAATACTTCTTTCACGACCGGGAGACGTTTCAAGCCATGGTCGAACGCGAAGAAATGCTCGAACATGCAGAGGTGTTTGAGAACCTCTATGGCTCGCCCAAAGCGCCGGTTCTTGCAGCGCTGGCCGAGGGGCATGACGTTCTCTTCGACATTGACTGGCAGGGCGGCCAACAAGTGCGCAACTCAGTACGGGCCGAGGACGTGGTCTCAATCTTCGTGTTGCCACCCTCGATCGCCGAACTGGAACGGCGATTAAACTCCCGCGGGCAGGATCCGCAGGATGTCATTGCCGGACGGATGATGCGCAGTCGTGATGAAATCAGTCACTGGGCAGAATATGACTATGTGCTTGTGAATAACGATCTGGCACAGGCCGAAGCCGACGTGCAGGCGATTGTCACCGCCGAGCGCCTAAAGCGCAGTCGCCAGCCGGGCTTGATGGACCGGGTGCGGAGCTTGAACACCGAATTTGAGGAGCGGGCATGACCTTGTACAGTTTGGACGGCATAGCGCCGGAATTCCCTGAAGACGGTGACGTCTGGGTGGCCCCGGATGCCAACCTGATCGGGCGGATCATTCTGATGACCGGCAGTTCAGTTTGGTTCGGCGCAACTTTGCGCGGCGACAACGAAGCCATCACCGTTGGCAACGGCAGCAATATTCAGGAAAACTGCGTTCTGCATACCGATATGGGGTTCCCACTGACCATTGGCGCCAATTGCACCATCGGCCACAAGGCCATGCTGCATGGCTGCACCATCGGGGATGGCACCTTGATCGGGATGGGGGCAACCGTACTGAATGGGGCGCGGATCGGGCAGGGATGCTTGATCGGGGCAGGTGCCTTGATCACCGAAGGCAAAGAGATCCCGGATGGATCGTTGGTGATGGGCGCACCGGGCAAAGTTGTGCGGGTGCTGGACGCCGACGCACAGGCGGCATTGCTAAAATCCGCCGCATCCTATCAGACCAACATGCGCCGGTTCCGCGACGGGTTGCGCGCACTATAACACGGTTGCCCGGCTCGTTGACACAGAACTGTCATGATCTGCCTGCTAAAGAGCACGGATCGGGTCTCGTCCCGAACCGGCTTGCGCTCCGATGCCGCCGAACACAGCCGCTTCCCCCCTCGTGATGCCGTCACTGCAGGAGGTCGCGTGTCACAATTGAACTAAGGATGTCCGACGAATGACCTGCAAGACTGCAGTAAAGCAGCGCCTTTCGAGTGATATCCCGTCGACGGACAGGGTGCGCGATCGTGAACTCTGAACTTCTGAACGCTGTTCTGTCCGGAGTGCCGATGCCGTTGGTGCTGATCGGTGCGGATCAAAGCCTTAAATTGCTGAATGCACCCGCCACCGAAATGTTCGGCTCCGGCATGGAGGGGCGGCATTACTTCAGCGTCCTGCGCCAACCGGCGATCCTTGACGCAATCTCGCGTGTTTACAGCAGCAAGGAACGCCAAGAAGCCCGATACAGTGCCAAGGATCATGCGCAGGAAACCCTGTACCGTGTCATCTGTGCGCCGGTCCAGAACGGGTCGGGGCTTGGGGTATTGGTCAGCCTCGAAGATGTCACTTCCTTCGAAACCGCCGGGCAGATGCGGCGCGATTTCGTCGCGAATGTCAGTCATGAATTGCGCACCCCATTAACCGCGATCCTTGGGTTCATCGAAACCTTGCGCGGACCAGCCCGCAACGATGTCGAGGCCCGGGACCGGTTTCTAGAGACGATGGAACGCGAGGCCGAGCGGATGAATCGGCTGGTGGATGACCTGCTGTCCCTATCCCGGGTCGAAACCGAAGAGCGGGTCAGGCCCACCCAATTACAAGACCTGCAAGACCTTGTCCAAGCTGTCTGCCACAGCCTGCGGCCGCTGGCCGAAAGCGCAGGCGTCGAGGTGGTGATCAATGCGCCGTTGCCCGAGGCCCAGAAACGGGTGCAAGGCGATGCCGACCAATTGATGCAGGTTTTTACCAACCTGATCGAGAACGCGATCAAATATGGCAGTTCCGGTGGCCGGATCGAGATCGACATCGTGCTCGTGCCTCGTGATCCGATCATGCGGGCTCCGGGCCTGCAAGTGGACGTGCGCGATTTTGGTGCCGGCATCGATTCCATCCATCTGCACCGGCTGACCGAGCGATTCTACCGCGCCGACAATCACCGTTCCCGGGACCTTGGGGGCACCGGATTGGGCCTAGCGATCGTAAAGCACATTGCCAACCGGCATCGCGGACGCTTGAAAATCGCCAGTGATCTGGGCAAGGGCAGTTGTTTCTCAATTGTTTTGCCAATTTCAGGCCCTTGAATTCAAACAGTAAATTATACACAGCCTTGACTGTTACAAAACTGTCATGAAAGTGTTATAAAAGCGACTTTGTGGAGGCCTAACTCGCTGGACGAGAAGGCCCTACCTGGGCGTATCGTCGCCACAGTCAGGAGCGTGAGATGCAGTTTGCCAAACCGATCACCGCACCTCTGGTGTGGGATGCCGCAGCTAGGCCAAATGTGACCCCGTTGCCGAACACGATGCGTTCGCCGTCGGTCTGGCTCTGATCGGAATGACCCAGATCGCAATCATCACGTCGGCCCCCAAAGGCATTACAGGCTTGCCTCCCGCAGCCTGCTGCACCTCTAGGTTCGGGACGCCCGGCCATCACAACCATACCTACAGCTATTATTTTGCGCCGTCGCCTCGTACGACGCTGGTGAGAGGAATACTCAGATGAACGATATGCGCATGACAGAGCGTAAGGTCGGGACCCGCGATACTAAGATTTCGGGTGAAAACGTGGATGTTTACTACGGCAGCACCCATGCGATCAAAGGCGTCAACGTCAATATCGAAGACAAGGCTGTGACCGCATTCATCGGTCCATCGGGCTGCGGCAAGTCGACGTTCTTGCGCTGTCTGAACCGCATGAACGACACCATCGATAGCTGCCGCGTCGAAGGCAAGATCACCATCGACGGCAACGATATTTACGACAAGCGGGTCGATCCGGTGCAATTGCGTGCCATGGTCGGAATGGTGTTTCAAAAGCCAAACCCCTTTCCCAAATCGATCTACGACAACGTGGCCTACGGCCCGCGGATTCACGGGCTGGCGCAATCCAAGGATGACCTGGACGAGATCGTCGAGAAATCCCTGCGTCGCGGCGCGATCTGGAACGAAGTTAAGGATCGCCTGCATTCACCGGGAACCGGCCTGTCCGGCGGGCAGCAGCAGCGGCTTTGCATCGCCCGTGCCGTCGCCACCGAACCTGAGGTCCTGTTGATGGACGAACCTTGCTCCGCGCTCGACCCGATCGCGACGGCACAGGTTGAGGAACTGATCGACGAATTGCGCGAAAGCTTTTCGGTCGTGATCGTCACGCACTCGATGCAGCAGGCGGCGCGTGTCAGCCAAAAGACCGCGTTTTTCCATCTTGGCGAAATGGTGGAATTCGGCGAAACCGGCGAAATTTTCAACAACCCAAGAGACCCGCGCACGGAAAGCTACATCACCGGACGCATCGGCTAAAAGAGGCATTATCGTGGCAAACGGACATATATCTTCGGTCTTCGACCGGGAACTTGAGGCTGTTCAGGCGCATATCATGCGGATGGGTGGATTGGTTGAAACGTCGATTTTAGATGCGGCAAAATCGCTGGAAACCCGCGACGAAGAACTGGCAGAGGAAGTGCGTCGTCGCGACCTTCTGATCGATGAACTTGAAATCCAGATCAACGAAGAAGCTGCGCGCCTGATCGCGTTGCGTGCGCCGGTGGCTGTCGATCTGCGAACCGCCTTGTCGGTCATGAAAATCAGCGGCAATCTGGAACGGATCGGCGACTTTTCCAAGAATATGGCGAAGCGGACTTTCGTTTTGGCCCAGATGAACCACATCCCAGACGCCTATGCTGACATTCGGCGGATGGCGCAAATGGTTGAATTGATGCTGAAAGATGCGCTGGATGCCTATATCCGCCGCGATCTGGCATTGGCGCATGATGTTCGGGTTCGCGATGCCGAAGTCGATCAGATGTACAACGCGATGTTCCGGCAATTTCTGACCTTTATGATGGAAGATCCGCGCAACATCACCGGTTGTATGCATCTGCACTTCATCGCAAAAAACACCGAACGGATGGGTGATCACGTGACCTCGATTGCGGATCAGGTGATTTACCTCATCACCGGCGAGATGCCGGCCGATGACCGTCCCAAAGGCGACCGCACCGCCTTCATGACCTCCGAGAAGGAGGGCTGACCCCTTGGCCACCGCATCCCAACCCCTTGTTCTGGTGGTAGAAGACGAACCGGCGCAGCGCGAGATGCTTGCCTATAACCTTTCGGCAGAAGGGTTCGGCGTGGCCAAGGCCGAGAACGGCGAAGAGGCCTTGATTCTGGTCAAGGAACAGACCCCGGACCTGATTGTTCTGGACTGGATGCTGCCGAACGTGTCGGGCATCGAGATATGCCGGCAACTAAAGTCGCGGGTGGAAACTCGCGCCGTTCCGATCATCATGCTGTCCGCCCGTTCCGAAGAGGTCGACCGGGTTCGCGGCTTGGAAACCGGCGCCGACGACTACGTGGTCAAGCCGTATTCGGTGTCCGAGCTGATCGCCCGGGTGCGGTCGCAATTGCGCCGGACCCGTCCTGCGACGGTCGGGGAGGTTCTGGAATATGAGGACATCCGCCTCGACGCCGAAAGCCACAAAGTGTTCCGCGATGGTAACTCGTTGAAACTTGGGCCGACGGAATTTCGCCTGCTGTCCACCTTTATGGAAAAGCCGGGCCGGGTCTGGAGCCGGGAACAGTTGCTAGACCGGGTCTGGGGCCGCGACATTTATGTCGACACCCGGACCGTCGATGTCCATATTGGCCGCTTGCGCAAGGCGCTGTGCCTGCATGGCGGGGGTGATCCGTTACGGACCGTGCGCGGCGCGGGATATGCCTTGGGCTAAGACACCGACGCACCGCACAGTGTTGTGAGTAATCAAAGGGGGGGGGCAAATCTGCTCCCCTTTTTCGTTGTCTCCAGTGCCCAACGGTTAGGGACGCGTTAACGCGGCTATTGCGATCTGGCACCATCATAACCCCGCCCCGGCATCAGCGCGATACCGGGGCGGGGTGACCATGTCAGGGCTTGCGCCCGGTCAGATCAATAATCCGTCTCATAGGACAGGCCGATGCTGGTATTGCCATCGTTGTCGAACCCGCCCCGCGCTGTGAAATTCTTGCGGATTTCATAGTTCAGTTGGATCTCGCTGGTGCCGTCTGATCCCACGGTCACATCCGTATACACTCGCTCCGAAATGTATTTCCCGGCCGTGACCGAAGTGGTGCCATCATCATCCTTTGCCACGTTCAACTGATCGACGCCCAGCGTATCGCGGATTGCGCCAAACACGCCACCACCACCGCCCGACAACGTATTGATCGCCGATGCCAGCTGGATCAACTCGACCGGGGACAAACTGGCAATCGGTTTGGCGAAGAACAATTGCGCCAAGACTTCGTCCTGCGGCAGTTCAGGGTCCGACGACAGCGAGATTTCCGGATCGGTCACCGGTCCCTCAATGACGATATTGGCATTGATCGTCCCGTTATCGGATGACGCAACCATCCGCAGATACGGCACCAGTGACCCTTGGAACGAAATCGTGGCCTCGGTGAACTCCAAATTTTGCGACAATAGGCTCATGCGGCCACGGATCAGTTGCAGATCACCACTTGGGACTGGCGTCACCGAGGTGCCGCGGACGGTAATCGCGCCGCCAAGTTCAGCATCCAGTCCACGTCCGCGAATGAAGATCTGGTTCGGTGCCGAGATCAGCAGGTCAAGATTGTAAACCGGCCCGCCGCCCTGCGCGCCGCCGCCGTCATCCTCTGTGACCAGCCCGGCACGCATGCGTGTCACCAAGCTGGACTTGGGTTCCCCCTTATGCTCGATATCCGGCACTGCCGATGGGCCACCGAAACTGGATGGAATCTGCACTTCGGTCCGGCCAATATCAATCCGTCCGGCAATGTCGGCACCGCCGGTCAACGGCCCATTCACCGAAATTTGCCCATTCACGGTCGTGTCATACAAGCTAGGATCCACCAGATGCAGTTGATCTAGCTTGACGTCGATTTGCGCCGGAATATCGCCGGTCAAGGTAATTGGACCGCTGACGGTAATTGTCCCGCCGGTGTTCAGATTTGCACGAACGTCCAGATCGGCCCGAGCATTGGCGATCGCCACGCGCACGCCAAGGTTTTCCAGTGCCAATCGGGTCTCGGGGTCTGCCAATCGCCCCCCAGCCACGTTCACAGTACCCGATACGGCATCCAAGCCGGGCCGGCCATTGACCCGAAGATCAAACGTGGCGTCCCCTTGGATGGAGCGCGGCGCAAGTGCCCGGTTTGCCAGCCAAAGCGGCAAGCTCCCGGTTGCGCTTACGTCCATGGTGCCATCTGGGCGCAGAACGTCGCCCGTCGCCGCCACACGCGCGCCGCCGGGGCCATCCAAAGTCGACCGGATCGACCAGACCTGATTGCGTTCGCTGGCTGTGGCCTGCAACACCAACGGTCCCGAAATGCCCGGAACGAACAGGCCAAGATTGCGCAGGCGGCCGTTCATCACAACATCCGTCTGGCCGTTCACCAATCCGCCGGTTGTGGTCAGGGTCAGCTCGGTGCCGGTGATATCGCCGCGGTCGATGCGCAGTCCGTTTTCGTCTTTCGAGGCATCGACCACGATCCTCGTCTGGCCAGCCAATAGTTGGTCGACATCTGGCACACCGGTCGAGATGTTTTGTCCCAAGGCATCCAATTCGACATCGAAGAACCCGGTTTGCGCCGCGAAGCTTGCGGTTGCACCCGCGGTCAGCGCGCCGCCCAATTGCTGCCCGGTCAGGCCGGAAAACCGGGCCAGAGGGCCGGTGGCCAGATCAACCCGCGCCGACATTTCCATGTCTGCCGCCCCCAGTTTGGCCAGCCGCCCGTTGCCGGTCACCGACGCATCGCCAGAGGTCAACGTCAAGCCTGTCACGTTCAGGTTGTTGGTTTCGGCGGTCCAGTCGAGGGTCGCCCCCAGATCCGCCCCATCCCGCAAGGCCCGGTTCATCGCCGCATCGGTGGCGGATGCGTTCGCAACCTGTCCGGTGATCTTCGCGGTCACATCAGAGACGCCACTTTCGCCTTCGGTTTTGCGGATTGCTCCGTCCGCGATCAGGTTGACCGTGCCGACGCGGACGCCGTCGCGGTCAAAATCCCGGGCCGAAATCACCGCTTTGAAACCGTCCGCTTGGGCGGCGTCATAACTGAGGGTCAGGTCGGCAGCTTGCAGCCGGGCAGGTGGCCCCCCAATCGGCAAGACCACCGGCGCCCCTGTCGGGGTGCCGACGCGGCCGGTAATATCGACCTTGCTGGGCCAAAGTTCTGGGTCCAGCATCGCCGTACCGGCCAGATTGATCGACCGCCCGTCAATGGACAGGTTGCTCAACGTCATCCCGGTCTCGTCTCGCGCGGCGGTGATGGCCATTGACACATCTCCGGCCAGCAGATCGTCGGCGCTTTCGGTGCCCACCGACAGATCGCGGGTTTGGCCGGTGAAATCGACGTCGAAATGCCCAGTATCGACGGTGTAATCTGCGGTCACATCTGCCGAGATACTGCCCCCAAGCTGTTGCCCGCTAATGGCCGAGAACCGGCCCAGATCGCCCGCGACAGCCGCGATTTGCGCCTTGACCGCCATGGTGTCGTCGCCCTGAAGCCCGTCCACCGTCGCGTCGCCGGTCAGGGTCACATTACCCGATTTTGCCGACAGGTCAGAAATCGTCAGCTGACCGCCATTGATCCAGTTCGCCGTGGTCTTGAAACCAAGATCATCGCCGACCGCCTGATAGATTGCGGGATCGGGATGGCGAAACCCGGTCAAATCGGCGTTCAGCACTGCCGAGGCCGATGCAACCCCAAGACCCGAGGCCATCCGGGCAATGTCACCGTTCGCCGTTACACGGGCCGCGCCCACCTCCATACCATCGCGGCTGAACCCATCCGCGGCCAGTACGGCTGTAAATGTGTCGCCGGAGGCGGCATCATAGGACAGATCAATCTGGCCTTGTTGCAACAGCATGACCGGTCCCGGAACAGGCAGGGAAACGGGGTCGGTGCCGCCCGAGCCAATCCGCCCGGCAAGGTCGATTTTCTCGGGCCAGTTGTCCGCTGCCAATTGGGCAGTCCCGGCGATGTCAATCGCTTGGCCTTTGAGGGAAAATTGGCTGAGGTCGGTCCCGGTGTCGGTCCGGGCGGCGGTCACCGCCAGATCGACAGTGCCGGCCAACAGATTGGTGTCTGCCGGTTCGCCAACGGTCAGGTCGGTGGTTTTACCGGCCAGATCAATGGCGAAATGTCCGGTGGGGACATCATATTTCGCGGTCACATCTGCCGTGATTGCCCCGGCCAAGTTTTGGCCGCTGATGGCCGAGAACCGGGCAAGATCGCCTGCCGTTGCCGCCAGCTTGGCGTCGACCGCAATGGCATCGGCCTGCAAGCCGGTCACCGTCGCGCCGCCCGTCAGGGCCACATCGCCGGTCCGCGCGTCGAGATCGCTCAGCGTCAGCGCCCCATTATTGACCCAGTCCAGATCGGCACTAAGGTCTGCCGCATCGCCAACAGCCTGCGCGATCGCCGCATCGGGATGGGTGAAGTCCTGCACCGTCGCCGTCAGGGCCGCAGTCGCGCCCGACAAGGCACCGTTCGCGCCGCTGCGGCCCAACGTGCCGTCGGCTTGAATGCGCGCGCTGGAGAACCCAAGACCGGCGCGGCTAAAGTCTGCCGCATCGATCAGGGCGGTGAAACTGTCCCCTTTGGCCGCATCATAGGCGATGTCGATATTGGCTTGGCGGATCAAGGCCTCGGGTCCGGGGATCGGCAAGGCAAGCCGGTCATTGCCCGCGCGCCCAACCGTACCGGTCACGTTCAGTTTGCTGGGCAAACCGTCTGGCGCAATCGCCGCAACGCCTGTCAAATCCAGCGCATAGCCCTTGACGCTGAGGCTCGGAACCTCAATCCCGGTTGCGGTTCGCGCCGCCTGAAGCTTCAGGTCCAGCGCGCCTGCCAACAGGTCATTGGACGGGTCATCGCCGATGGCCAGATCCTGCGCCTGTCCGGCCAGATCCACGTCGAACGCGCCTGAGGTCACGGCATACGTCGCGGTCACATCCGCCGTGACCTGACCGCCAAGGGTCTGGCCGCTGATGGCTGAAAACCGGTCCAGATCACCGGTTTCGGCGGACACGGTCGCGGCAACCGCGATGTCACTGTCTTGCAAGCCGGTGACCGTCGCATTGCCGCGCAGCTTCACATCGTCCGATTGCGCGATCAGATCACTGAGCTGAAGCGCGCCGCCATTGGTCCAGTCAATCTGGCTGGTCAGCTCAAAGCCGTCGCCGACCGCATCCCACAGCGCCACATCCGTATGGGAAAACCCGGTGACAGCAACCGTCAGATCACCGGTTAGGGCGTCGATCTTGCCCGGCGTCGGACGCGCCAGCGTCCCGCTAGAGGTGATCGCGGCACGGTCCAACACCAGACCATCTTCACGCATCACGCCATCACTAATGAGCGACAGGGTGAAATCGTCGCCCGAGGCTTCGTCATAAGCCACCACCAGATCGGCCATCTGGACCGTCAGCGCCGGGCCGGGCAGGGGCAGGGTGACCGGCAAGCCGGTTTTCACCTGTCCCAAATGGGCACGAATATCGATAACGCGGGGCAGATAATCTGCGGACAGTGAAATCTGACCGTCCAGCGTCATGCCGTTCGTGGTCAGATCCAGTTGCGAGATATCGATGCCCTCAACCGGGTCTTGAATGGCCCGCACCACAAGTTCCACCTCGTTGCCGAAGAAGTTGCGGTAATCGGGCAAGAACAGATTGGCGACATCGCCAGACAAATCCGCCGCGATGGCCCGTTGCGGGGTATTGGCGACGCTTTGGGTCTCGCTTAAGGACACCGTGCCGGTCAACCGATCGACATTGTCCGTCGCCAGTCGAATATCGGCGGTAAAATCACTAATGGGTGCGTCGCCCGACACCGTCAGTTTCAGCGCCGGTTCATCCGGCATGCCTGACATACTGGCGATCAGGCCGCCTTGGGATTCGTCCACATCCAAAGTGACATAGAGACGGCGGCTGTCATTTTCGAACCCGGCATTCAGGTTGATGGCTCCGGCTTTGCCATCGATCCGCAACACGGCCAGATTGATCGCGCCTTCACCGCCCGCCAAACTGGCCGAGCCATTGATCGACGCGACCAGCGCCTGACCAACCACCGGTTCAGCCAAAGACAGCGCGCCGACCGACAGTTGTTGAACATTGACCGAAACCGGCAAACTGGGCAGGGCAAAGAGGGTGGGTTCAGCATCGGGATCGGCGGCAAGCGCCGGGGCTTCGCCGGGGGCGGGCAGTGGCTTACGTTCTACCTGCACCGAGCCGACGGTCAGGGCATCCACTTCCAAGCGACCGCGCAACAGCGCCAGGCGACGCCAATTCAGCACCACATCCCGAATCCGCAACCAAGTGCCATCGTCATCGGACACTTCGATTTCCGCGATGCTGGCTTCGGAACTCAGCACACCGCTCAGACCAGAAATCCGCACGGTCCTGCCGGGGCCGCCCAGAGCATTCTGGATCATCCGTTCCAGAAAGCCGGCATCGTCGTCGGCAGCCGCTTCGGTCGGTGTCGGGGTGGTCTGGGCAACGGCCTGCGGCGCGGACTGAACCATCACCCCAAAGGCCGCGATCAGGGCCAGCAAAAGAACTGAGCGGCGGGTCAAAATGCTTGTCCTACTCCAATGTAAATCTCAACCCGAGAGAACTCTTTAAGCTCCCCGGTATACGGCGTCGCCAAATCAAGGCGGATCGGTCCGATCGGTGTCCCATAGCGGATACCAAGGCCGAGGCCAGATTGTGAATTTCCGGCGTCTGAATAGTAACTGTCCGGGCCGACGAACCCCCAATCCATGAAGGCAACGGCACCAATGCTTTCGGTGACGGCAGTGCGCACTTCGGCGGACAGCCCAACAAAGCTGCGGCCACCCGACAGTTGGCTAGAGCCCACATCGACCCCGAGGCTTTGATACGGTTGTCCGCGGACGGTATCAGCGCCGCCTGAGAAGAACAGATATTCGGGCGAGGTTTCACTCAGGCTAGAGCCGACCACGCTGCCCAGTTGCACCCGGCCTGCCAGCACCACCTTTTTCTTCGACCCAAGCCCCTGATAGCCGCGCAGATCCAGATCCATCATCGCGCCACTTTCCGACCCGGCGACCCCGGCATAGGGCGTCAGATAAAGGTTGGCATAAGAGCCTTTCTTGGCATCCCCCGGCGTATCGCGATTTTCCCATTCCAGACGGGATGGAAACACGATCAGATTGAATTCGCGGTGTCCAAAGGCGTCGTTCACGTCGGAATACCGGTAACCGATGGACGTTTCGCCATAATATTTGTCGTCGAAATGACGGCTTAAACCGACGCCGACCAAGGCCGCAGTTTCTTCATATTCGGGATCGTCGGTATATGAGAAGCTGCCATAAGCGAACCCGTCATTGTCGGTTCCGAACATGGCCGGATTGGTCAGGCGCGCCCCGATCCCGTAATCCATGCCATCGCTGCGTTCGCTGCCAAAGCCACCGGCGGTGCCGCCGATATTGGCGATCTCAGCGTCGATGCGCAGCCGCTCGGCGCCGCCCCACAGGTTCCGATGCAGCCAGAACGCACTTAACGTGATGCCATCTTGGGTCGACACATCGCCGCTGAACCCGATGCGCCGGGGCTTTTCGTCAATGACAGACAAGGTGTAATCCAAATTGCCGTTCGCACTGGGCGCATCGGCTTCGGTCACGGCGGCCACGCTGAACGCGCCGGTGCGGCGCAACCGGCTCAGCACATCGCGCAATTCTGACGGAGAATAGATTTCGCCCTCGGGATAGCCCATGATTTCACGGATACGGTCTTCGCGAACGGCGGTCTTGCCGGTGATCGTGATCGGGCCGAACCGCAACCGGGGACCCGGCTCTAGGTCGATCTTGACATCGAGGCGCCGTCGTTCGTGATTGGCGACGATGGATTGCCCGGCAACGTCAGCCTTGGCGTGACCCTTTTCGCGCCATTCATTGACGCCGGCATTGGCGGCTGTGGCAACAAGGGTCGAATCCGCCGGTTGGTTCTTCTCAAACCCGGGCACAATCGGGGTCGGTTCGGCCTTATCCGGACGAGGCCCGATCTGGGCGGTGCCAAACCGAAAACTGGGCCCTGTATTTACGGCGACATCAACTGTGGTGACGGCGTTCGGCGGATTGAACGGATCAATATCTGCCACTTCCTTGCCGTCGATTTTGATTGAAATCGACGGTCCGAAATATCCGTTCTGATACAGGACGCTGATAAACCGGGCATAGTCAGATCGTGCCGCGCCCAAGACATCTTGTGCATTGCTATCGTCTTGTTCAAGCGCGGTATTTGTCAAAGATGCTGCGCGCAGGCTGTCCTCCAACGCGCCGGTGTCCTCATCTGCCGCAACGCCGACGACGGTGAAATTCACGCTCTCCAGCGCCATGGCCGCAATCGACGACCCTGTGAGAAGAAGAATGGCCAGAACGCCGGTTTTGAGGGTCATCTGCCTTCGCCGATCCGTATTTGTTACTTTTGTTTCGTGATGTTGACCGCATGTAACGCAGATTTGCGCCTCGGCTACAACAGGTTGAAATGGTCTTTCAGCCAGTGTGGGATCCTCGTAACATACCTGAAATTCTGCGGGCAGGTTAGGAGAGTTCGATGGCAAAAGTGGCATTTATTGGATTGGGCGTGATGGGCTATCCCATGGCGGGCCATCTCGTGCAGGCGGGCCACACGGTCACCGTATATAACCGCACCGCCACAAAAGCCGCCGCATGGGTGGCCGAACATGGCGGCGCGTCCGCCGAGACGCCCCGACAGGCCGCGCAGGACTGTGATCTGGTGTTCGCATGCGTCGGCAACGATGCGGATCTGCGCTCGGTTGTCCTTGGGGACGACGGCGCACTGGCCGGGATGGGCGACGGCACGATTTTTGTCGATCACACGACAGCCTCAGCCACGGTCGCGCGTGAATTGGCGGCCGTCGCTGCCGAACACGGCATCGGCTTTGTCGATGCGCCGGTATCGGGCGGACAAGCCGGGGCGCAAAATGGCCAGTTGGCGGTGATGTGTGGCGGCTCAGAGGCCGATTTCAACCGGGCTGCGCCGATCATGGACTGCTATGCAAAGGCGACCGAACTGTTTGGCCCGGTGGGCTCTGGCCAACTGACCAAAATGGTCAATCAAGTGTGCATCGCGGGCATCGTTCAGGGCATTTCCGAGGGGCTGTTCTTCGCCACCGAGGCCGGTCTGGACGCCAAGAAAGTCGCCGCACTGGTGGCCCAAGGCGCTGGCGGATCGTGGCAATTGGCCAACCGCGCTGACACCATGGTCGATGGTGCGTTCGAGCACGGCTTTGCCGTGGACTGGATGCGCAAGGATTTGGGGATCGCGCTGGATCAGGCCCGCGAGGTTGGCGTGTCGTTGCCAGTGGCGGCCTTGGTGGATCAATTCTACGGCGATGTCCAAAGCTTGGGCGGCGGTCGTTGGGACACATCCAGCCTGATACAGCGGCTGCGGGCGTTGAAAAAACAGCCGGTCTGACGTGCGGGATCACCAAATCCGTAAGTTGAATAATCGTAATTATGTAAAATATCGACCGAACAGGTTCCCATAACCCAGCAGGATTTCCCCCGTGCAACGGTTTGCGCAGCTCTTTCACGATCTGGATCAGACCAACAGCGTCAACATTAAGGTTGCGGCCCTCGCGCAATATTTCCGCGAGGCCGCGCCCGACGCCGCCTTATGGGCGATCGCGCTGCTATCCGGGCGGCGACCACGGCGCGCGATGACCGCGACCCAATTGCGGATGCTGGCCGCCGAAGCCGCAGGTTTGCCAGACTGGCTGATCGAGGAAACCTATTTCGTCGTTGGCGATCTGGCCGAGACCATTGCGCTGGTGTTGCCGCCACCATCCCAGCAAGACGACCGCAGTCTGCCAGCCTGGATGCAGCTGCTGGCGACGCTGCCGACGTTAGACGATGCCGCCCGGGCGCAGCACATTCGGGATGCATGGGCCAGCTTGCCCGCAGATGCGCGGCTGGTGTTCAACAAACTCATCACTGGCGGCTTCCGGGTTGGCGTCAGTCAAAAGCTGGTGACCCGGGCGCTGGCGGCGGCCACCGGCGTGACCCAATCTGATCTGGCCGTGCGCCTCATGGGCAACTGGACGCCAGACACCACCACGTTCGACCGACTGATCCTGACCGATGATCCTACTGCAAACCTGTCACGGCCATATCCGTTCTATCTGGCATATCAACTGGAAGACCCGCCCGAGACATTGGGCGATCTTGACGAGTGGCAGGTCGAATACAAATGGGACGGCATTCGCGCCCAATTGATCCGCCGCGCTGGCCAGCACCATGTCTGGAGTCGCGGCGAAGATCTGATGACCGACCGCTTTCCCGAACTGGCCAGTGCCCTGAATACCATTCCCGACGGCACCGTGCTCGATGGTGAGCTTCTGGCGTGGAAAGGGTCAGCACCCCTGCCCTTTGCCGATCTGCAAAAGCGCCTTGGCCGCAAAACCGTGCCGCGCAAGCTGCTCACCGAGGCGCCGGTGATCCTGCGCTGCTACGATCTGCTGGAATGGCAAGGTCGCGATCTGCGGTCAGCCCCGCTCAGCCAGCGACGCGCGCTGTTGGAGGTCGCGTTATCAGAGCTTCAGTTTGACGCAAATATTGATATATCACCGCTAGTTACAGCACGACGTTGGAGTGATTTATCCGCGCTGCTCAATGACGCCCGTAGTCAGCGCGCCGAAGGCTTGATGCTCAAACGCCGGGCCTCACCTTATCGCGCGGGCCGCAAAAAAGGCGATTGGTGGAAGTGGAAAGTTGATCCCTTGGTCATCGATGGCGTGATGCTTTATGCGCAGGCCGGACATGGACGCCGCGCCAATCTTTTTACCGATTACACCTTCGCCGTCTGGGATGGACCGTCCTTGGTTCCGTTCACCAAGGCCTATTCCGGTCTGACCGATGCCGAATTTCGCAGCCTGACCGCATGGGTGCGCAAAAACACCCTTGAACGCTTTGGCCCCGTACGCCGGGTCGAGCCGCAGCAAGTGTTCGAAATCGCCTTTGAGGGCATCCAGAACAGCCCCCGTCATAAATCCGGCATCGCGCTGCGATTTCCGCGCATGGCGCGGTGGCGACAGGACAAACCCGCGTCCGAAGCCAACACATTGGCCGATCTTCAGGCGCTTCTCGCCGCATATGGCTGAAGATCAAGGCATTGCCGCTTGAACCTACGGTGCGGCACTGCCTATCTTCCATGGACACATCACAAGAGGTGACCATGACTAAGCCGATCATTCCCGCCCGCGACGCGCCCTCTGACACCGGGGCCAGTGCTCTGGGCAGCTTGCCGGAATGGGACCTCAGCGATCTCTATCCCGCACAGGACGCCCCCAGCTTGATCGCGGATCTGGACTGGCTAGAGCAAGCCTGCACTGATTTCGCAGCCGATTACGAAGGCAAGCTCGACACGCTCGACGCTGCCGGTCTGTTGGCCTGCGTGCAGCGCGACGAGAACATCAGCACCATTGGCGGCCGGATCATGTCGTTTGCCGGACTGCAATATTATCAGAACACGCTGGATCCCGACCGCGCCAAGTTCATGGCCGACATGCAGGACCGGATCACCGACATGACCAGTCAGTTGGTATTCTATTCGCTGGAACTGAACCGGCTCGACGACACGAAATTGGCCGCCATGCTGGCCGAGAACCCGGAACTGGGCCGCTATAAACCGATCTTCGACCGGCTGCGCGCCATGAAACCGCACCAGCTGTCCGACGAGTTGGAAAAGTTCCTGCACGATCAGTCTATGGTGGGCGCCGCCGCATGGAACCGTCTGTTCGACGAAACCATTGCCGGGCTCAGCTTCACCGTCAACGGCGAAGAGATGGGCATTGAGGCGACACTGAATCTGTTGACCGAACAGGACCGCAGCACCCGCGAGGCGGCGTCGCGCGAACTGGCCCGGGTGTTTGGCGACAACGTCAAACTGTTCGCCCGCGTCCACAACACGCTGGCCAAGGAAAAGGAAATCGAAGACCGCTGGCGCAAGATGCCCAGCCCGCAATTCGGTCGCCACCTGTCCAATCAGGTCGAACCCGAGGTGGTCGAGGCCCTGCGCAACGCCGTCGTTGCCGCCTACCCCAAGCTGTCGCACCGCTATTACGAGCTGAAGCGCAAATGGCTCGGCCTTGATGTGATGCAGGTCTGGGACCGCAATGCGCCGCTGCCGATGGAAGACACTCGCATCGTCGATTGGCCCCGCGCCGAGACGATGGTGATGGATGCCTACCGTGATTTCGACCCGCGCATGGCCGAGCTTGCCAAACCGTTCTTCACCAAGGGCTGGATCGACGCAGGGGTGAAACCCGGCAAGGCCCCCGGTGCCTTTGCCCATCCCACCGTCACCACGGTGCACCCCTATGTCATGCTGAACTACTTGGGCAAACCGCGCGATGTGATGACCCTCGCCCATGAGCTGGGCCATGGCGTGCACCAAATTCTGGCGGCCGAGCAAGGCGAGCTGCTGTCGTCAACCCCGCTGACCTTGGCCGAAACCGCCAGTGTGTTCGGCGAGATGCTGACCTTCCGCAAGCTGCTTGAAGGCGCCAAGACCCCTGAACAGCGCAAGACCCTGCTGGCCAGCAAGGTTGAGGACATGATCAATACCGTGGTGCGCCAGATCGCGTTCTATGATTTCGAATGCAAACTGCACGCCGCTCGGGCCGAGGGCGAACTGACCCCCGATGCCATCAACGCCCTCTGGATGAGCGTCCAGGGCGAAAGCCTAGGGCCGGCATTTGAGTTCATGGACGGCTATGACACGTTCTGGGCCTATATCCCGCATTTCGTGCACTCGCCGTTCTACGTCTATGCCTATGCCTTCGGGGATGGCTTGGTGAACGCGCTCTATGCGGTGTACCAAGATGGCACGCCCGGCTTTGAGGACAAGTATTTCGAGATGCTGAAGGCTGGCGGCTCCATGCATCATTCCGAACTGCTGGCGCCCTTCGGCCTCGACGCCGCCGATCCGGCGTTCTGGGATAAGGGGCTGAGCATGATTTCAGACATGATCGACGAACTGGAAGCGATGGAGTAATCCATCGCGCCATCACAATCGGCCTTCGGCGGTTCAAAGATGGATCGCCGACTGCGCCCTGCCCGACCGGATACGCCGGGTCGAACTGCGCAACGCTGACAACACCGGTTCGGCTTGGCGATGTCTGGAAACTAATAGGGGGATGGTACCGCCTCCCCGGCTTGAACGGGGGACCTCTGGATCCACAATCCAGCGCTCTAACCAACTGAGCTAAGGCGGCACGTTGGGGCGGTTTAGCTTCGCAATTTACTGAATGCAAGTGGCTCTGGGCCAAGTTTTTCGCTTTTTCTGAAATCTCTTCTCTTGCGGCCTATCCTTGGCTCTTGCCTGCTGCCACATCAGAAGCTACCCCGACTGAAAAAGGAGATGACCATGGGCATCAACAGCGAAAGTGACCTCAGCGCCAACATGCAGATCGGCCCGACTGATCAGGGGATGGTCCGCATTTTCATCGAAGCCGACGGCGGCGTCGAGGTGCCGATGGATTTTGAACCGGACGAGGCGCTTGAGATCGCTGAGGAACTGCGCGCCGCTGCCGAACAGGCCAGCGCCCTCAAGAAAAAGCGCTAAATCCCGGGTCGCGCAGGGCCTGCAACCGCTGCAGCCCCTGCCGCGCCACTTGCAGGGTCAGGGCCTTGCGCCGCGCCCCGGCCAGCCGTGTTTCTGGCCCCATGCGCAGCAATTCCGCGTCGTAGCCATCAGCAATGATCAGACCGGTGCCCTCGGGCAGCAGGTCCACCGGAAACCGGTCATCCACCGCCCAGAAATACCGGTCGCAATAGCCAAGGTAATCAGTCCATTTCGCATCAGTGATAAAATCGGCGCGGCTGGATTTGCATTCCACCACCCAAATCTCGCCCTTTGGCCCCAAAGCCATCACATCGACGCGGCGGCCTGTGGCCAAGGTGAATTCTTCGATACAGGTGAAATTATGGCTGCGCAGATGCCGACATGTGCCGCGTGCCAGAACCTGCCCTGATGTCAGGGTCCGAAGGGCGATCTCAGGCAGTGCTGCGGTGTCCGGCATAAATAGAATATGAACAAATAGCGAACATTGGTCAAGCCGCTTTGCGCCCCGCCGCCGGGGCGAAAGGCGAAGGTGCCCGTTCAAGAACGGACACCTTCTATACAAATTAAACGTGCTGAAAAATCTTTGGTAAAATTCGTCAAGGGAGCGACGAATGATACGCTCACCAAAGGCGGGCTAGAGCAAACCGCGATCTAAAAACATGACCGCGCTTCTAAATGTCTGCTTTTGCGTTAGTACAAACAATTCACCATACTCCCTCATCCAGAACAAGCTATCGAATGAGATAGGTGCGATCCGTTTCTTGAGGTTATCCCGTTAGAAGGATACGCTGATTAATGGGTAAAGGTTTATTTGGAAAATGTTATGAGCCAAAGTTTTGAAACCATTTTACTCGACATCACCGACACGCTGTCGTCGACTTCAGGTATTGAGGACAGTTGGGCGGCAATTGTCAGAGCATCGGAAAAAATTGGCGCGGTGGCGTTAAATGCCGGGGCCTTTACCCGTGACACGCGCGAGATGATCTGGGCGCGGAGTACGATGGAAGACGCTTGGATCAAAGAATATGACGCCAATCGCTTTCATGAAATCGATCCGATGCTGTTTGCCATCAGACGCGGCGATATCCCGGAATTATCACTTGCGGGGCTTCCCGTGCCCGGCATGGCACCCGATCCGCGGTTTCCGCTGCTGCGGCAGCGCCTGCTGTCCTATGGCTACGCATGGCTGTGGGCGCATCAATGGCGCAAACCGGCTTATGACAATGTGGTGGTCATGGCGATGCAGGATGACCCCCAAGAGATGTTTGGCCCCAACACCGCCGATCTGATCCGAACCGTCTCGGCACTGATGGCCGCACGGCTATCGCCGCCGACCGAGGTTGACGCTCTCTACGGCGGCATGACCGAATACCGGTCCTTGACCGTCCGGGAAAAGGACGTGATGCATTGTCTGGCCCAAGGCATGAACAACAGCCGCATAGCCGAGACGCTGGGCGTTGCAGAAATCACCGTTCGCATGCATCTGCGCAACGTCCGACAGAAGATGGGCGCCACCACACGGGAACATGCCTTGGCGCTGGCCTTGCTGCGCGGCGCCTTCTAGGGCTGCCCCCACTGTCTGATCTGAACTTTATTTGCGCGCCAGTGTCGATCGCCGCTTGTTGTGCCGGGCAATGATGCCTAACTAAGGCCTCGGCGGGTTCTGCTCTTCGCGTGCTGTGGCTTAATTCCGGTGGCCTTAAGCAATTCCGAGGGAGCTGGCTCTGTTATGACCCTGGTTATGATACCTGGTGCCCACCTGTAAACACAGGTCCTCGGGAATTTCACGCCTCCACGGTTGCTGCGGGCCCGCCACTTTTCCCTTCCCTCTATGATCGCGTTTACCCCGGCCCGAGGCCGATGGCGGCGTCGCCGTGCCCATCGGCCCGAGGCATGGTTCGACGAAAGTCCGATAAAAGTCCGACAGAAATCCGAAGCTTAAAATTCGTTTAATTTCAGTGTGTCATGCGGTGATTTCGGGGCGTCACCTTTACAGGAATAGCCATCGGATCCGAATGTGCCACCGGCGTTCTGGGCCGACGTCCGCCTCCGCCTTCCGGCCGGGATGCCCGTGGCAACGCCAGCGCGAATTGCACTCCTGCAAACACGATCCCGTTGAAAAACCACAACATAAACACTGCCAGCCACCCAATCGGCGACGACCCGATCAGATGCGCCAGATTGCCGACATTGCTGAGCACCAACAGCGCCACGAACCCTGCCGAAAGGGCAAATCCGATACAGACCTGCGTGATATACAGTCGAACGAGCTTAGGCATGGGCTATCCTTTGGTGTTGACCCCAAAATCATACCCCAACCGCACCTGTCTTTCCAGCGCCACCCAAATGGCGACGTCAGAACCCCCCCTAACCTACTAAAACACTTGCAAAAATCTTTGCAGCGGGTCGATCAGAATCCGTCGGGGCTGGCCTCATGCGCCATATGATCCAGCACGGCGTTGACGAATTTCGCTTCTTTTCCGTCAGGAAAAAACGCGTCCGACACCGCCATATATTCCGTGATCACAACCCGCGGCGGCGTATTTTCGCGAACCAACTCCGCCCCGGCGGCGCGGAACAGCGCCCGCAGCGTCGGATCGATCCGCGCGATTGGCCATTTGGCAACCAGCGCCCGATGGGTGATCTGGTCAATCTGGGCCTGCCAGTTGACGGCACCATCAATCAGCGACCGAAAGAATTCCTTATCCGCTTCCACCATCTCGTGGTCGTCAAAGCGTTCGCCGAAGCGGTGGTCGGAAAATTCCTGCACCACGGTTTCCGCGGTTTGTTGCGTTGTTTCCATCTGGAACAAGGCCTGCACCGCAAAAAAGCGCGCCGCCGATTTCAGCTTGCGTTTTTGGTTGCCTGACAGCGGTAGGGGCTGGTCATCGTCAGGGTTTGAATCAGAGTTTGTAGGTGTGTCAGTCATGCCGTTGCTGGCCCCTCGATGTCACCGGCAAGCGTCAACCCGCCGGGGCGAAAGCCAACGCTTTTGCCTTTGTTGAGAAAACGCCGGGTCAGCGCGATCAGATGCAGGGCCGCGGCGGCTGCCCCGCCCCCTTTGTTCTGGCCAAGGACATCGGCCCGAACCTCCGCCTGCGCGACTGTCTCGACCGTTAGGATGCCGTTGCCAATACAGGCGCCATCCAGCCCCAAAAGGGTCAGCGCCCGCGAACTGTCATTGCAGACGGTGTCGTAATGGGTGGTCTCACCGCGGATGACGCAGCCCAAGGCGACGTAGCCGTCGAAGTCGTTGCTGCGCTGTGCGATCCGAATGGCGGTCGGAATTTCCAATGCACCCGGTACTTCGATCACTTCGTATTTCGCCCCAACTGCATCCAGTTCGGCTTTCGCACCGGCAATCAGATTCTGCGCAATCTCGTGGTAATAGGGCGCCACAACGATGGCGACCCGTACCGGTTCTGCGAACTCTGGCCGAGCGAGGGTATGGTGGCTTTGTCCGGCCATGGGTTACTCCGTAGGAATGGGGCGGGTGTCGACGATCGAAAGCCCATAGGCCTCCAGTCCGACGACTTTTGGTTTGACCGAATTGGTCAATAAAATCAGGTCCGACAGCCCGAGCGAGCTGAGGATCTGCGCTCCAAGGCCATATTGCCGCAAAGTCACGGGCGATCCGGCATCTTCGGGATGAAGTTTCATGGTGGTGTCGCGCAGCAAAACCAACGCGCCACGCCCCTCGGCGGCAATCAATTCCATGGAGCGGCTGAATTCAGAGGCGCGTCCCGCTTCCCCCAAGCCAATCACATCCAGCATGGGGTCAAGCGCGTGCATCCGCACCAGAACCGGCGCATCGCCTTTCAAATCACCTTTAATCAGGGCGATATGTTCGTCCCCATGGGCGGTGTCCGAATAAATCCGCATGGTCCATTCGCCCCCAAATTCAGACTGAACCTGTCGTTCAGCCGAGACGCGGACAAGATTATCGTGGCGGCGGCGATAGGCGATCAGGTCGCTGATCGTGCCAATCTTCAGATTATGCTTCTGCGCAAACGCCACAAGGTCGGGCAAACGGGCCATATGGCCGTCTTCGTTCATGATTTCGCAGATGACGCCCGCCGGGATCAGCCCCGCGAGGCGCGCAACATCGACGGCGGCTTCGGTATGGCCGGCGCGAACCAAAACGCCACCTTCCCGTGCGCGCAACGGAAAGATATGCCCCGGCGTCGCAATATCACTGCCAGTTTTGGATGGATCAATCGCCACCGCAACCGAGCGCGCCCGGTCATGGGCCGAAATCCCAGTCGTCACGCCTTCGCGTGCTTCGATTGACACTGTAAACGCCGTTTCATGACGCGAGGAATTGTCCGATGCCATCAGCGGCAGGCCAAGCGCGTCGATCCGTTCTCCGGTCAAGGTCAGGCAGATCAGCCCGCGACCATGGGTGGCCATGAAATTGATCGAGTCCGGGGTCGCCATCTGCGCCGGAATAACCAGATCGCCTTCATTCTCGCGGTCTTCATGATCCACAAGAATGAACATCCGGCCATTGCGCGCGTCTTCCACGATCTCTTCGACAGAAGAAATCGCGTCAGTGTAATCGGTCTTTTCGTACTCGGTCATTGCATCCACCTTGTCAGAACCCGTCTGTTATCCCGACCGATGACAATTTGCCAGCGCCTGATTGCGGCCTCACCGAACCGCCCAATCGTTCAATCGTGCGACATAGCGCGCCAAAGTGTCGATCTCGAGGTTGATCCGGTCGCCGATCGCGACCTGCCCCCAAGTCGTCACTTGTTTGGTATGCGGGATGAAATTAATGCCAAAGCTAGGGCCGTCGACATCGTTGACCGTCAGCGAGGTGCCGTTCAGGGCGACCGATCCCTTCGGCGCAATAAACCGGGCCAGCGCGTCCGGCGCCCGAAGGATCACCCGAGTGCTGTCCCCGTCCGCTTCGATTGCGGTCACTTCGGCCACGCCATCGACATGGCCCGAGACGATGTGACCTCCCAATTCATCTCCGACCTTCAAGGGGCGTTCTAGGTTGATTTTCTTGCTGGAAATCCAGCTTCCTAGATTGGTCTTCGAAATGGTTTCGGCTGAAATCTCGACGTCGAACCAAGACCCCGCATCGGCATCCTGACCTTTGGCAATAACCGTCAAGCAGGCCCCGTCGCAGGCGATAGATGCGCCAAGATCGATGCCGTCAGCGTCATATCTGGTGCCAATCCGCGCCTTCAAATCGCCGCGTTGTTCAAGCGCACGTATCGTGCCGATATCGGTGACTATCCCGGTGAACATGTCTGGTTCCCCTCCTGCGCGGTGTCGATGCGCGGACCTAGCGCCTTGCCGGGCGCCGGGTCAAGCCAGACACAGTTGCCGCAGGGGATTTCTCTGGGGTCTGGCCTATCTGGCATGGCGCTGAATAATGTGTCAGAAGGCATGGACATCCGAAAGAGATGGAAAAGGGGCAGACAGTTGATCGGATCACGAGAATGGCACAAGAAATTGGCCGTCGTCATCACCATTCTCAGTCTTGCAGGCTGTTCCGGCGCCATCCCTCGGCCCGGCCCGACAAAGGGCGAATTGTATGAAACCTCCGTTCTGAAAGGCGGGGACGCATATATCGTCAGCGTCAATCAAGGGGTTGCCAAAGCTGCGGAATACACGCCGCCTCTGGGCTTTCCCAGCAGTTTCAAAAGTGCGTCGATGATTGAGGCTGATGTGATTCAGCCGGGCGACACACTGTCCTTGGCGATCTGGGAGAACGTGCAGGAAGGCCTGTTGTCGGTTGCTGGGGTCCCTGCCCCGCTTGATGCGATTCAGGTTGATGGTGATGGCATGATTTTCGTGCCCTATGCGGGACGGATTTCCGCCGCCGGAAAAACCCCGGACAATTTGCGGGCCGAACTGAGCCAACTTCTGGGGGCGCAAACGCCCGATCCACAGATCACCGTCATGCGCCGCGCGGGCGATGGCAATACGGTCTCCATTTCCGGCAAGGTCACGGCGCAAGGCGTCTATCCGATCGAACGCCCGACCCGACGCCTGTCGTCGATGCTGTCACGGGCGGGCGGGGTGACCATTGAACCCGAGATCGCGCAAGTCACGGTTCTGCGCGGCCGCACCAGCGGCAAGGTATGGTTCAATTCGCTCTATGCAGATCCAGAAAACGACATTGCCTTGCGCACCGGGGACCGGATCCTCGTTGAGGCAGATGAGCGGTATTATACGGCAATGGGGGCCGCCGGACGCCAAAGCCGCGTCCGCTTTGAAAGTCAGGAACTATCGGCAATGGAGGCCTTGGCACAGGTTGGCGGTCTGTCCAGCGTATCAGCGGATCCGACCGGGATTTTCCTGTTGCGCGAGGAACCGCAAGAGATCGCACGCAAGGTGTTGGGACAACCTGACCTCACCGGCACGCAAAAAATCGCCTATATTTTTGACCTGACCAAGGGCGAGGGTCTGTTTGTCGCCCGGAATTTCACGGTGCGCGACGAAGACACCATCTTCATCACCGAGGCGCCGGTCAGCCAGTTCAACAAGGCGATCTCTGCTGTGTTCGGGTCGCTAACGACGGTCGCATCGATCAATACGCTCGCCAGTCAGTAACACGGCGGAAGGATCCTGCCTTACGGCAGCGGATACAAGGGATGTTGTGTTCATGGCGCAACATCCCGCATTTTCCCCCATTAAAATGTGACGATCTGCAATTGAAAGTCTAAACGGAATTTATCGAATACGATCAAATTCCGAATAAGGACCTTCGTAGATGCCCCTTTCGCGACAAAAAGCCTGTCAATTCGTCGTCGCTCATGGCGCGGGCATTGCGATCCTGTCCATGGTCACCGTTGCAGCCCATGCAGAATCGCCGCTGTCCTATACTTTCGCAAATGGCGGGTCCGTGACGGCTTATGGCCAGATCAACCCGTCCTATTTGGGTTATGACGACGGCGAAAAAAGCCAAGGCTATGCGCCGGTTGGCAACGCCAACAGCACCCCGCGGTTCGGTGCCGTCTATGAATCCTCGCTCGACACCGGCTGGGACATCATGGGGATCGCGGAAGCCGGGTACATGCCGCGCGCCTCCAACGCGATCAGTCAGTTGGACAGCGACGGAACCGATTGGGGGTTTTCCCGGTCCAATCTGCGGAAGTTGGAAGTCTCGTTCGGCAATGAAACCTACGGGAACTTTTCGTTCGGCCAGGGCTCCATGGCATCTGACGGTATCGCCGAGATCGACGTCTCGGGCACCGACGTTATCGGCTATTCCCACGTTTCAGATATTGCTGGTGACTTTTTCTATCGACAAAATAACGGGACGCTGTCGGACATCACGGTTCAAAGCACCTCGACCAACCTAGATGGTAGCCGCCGTTTGCGTGTGCGCTATGACACTCCGACCTTTTCGGGAATTACCGTGTCCGGTGCCTATGGCAACGATTGGGTCGGCGAAAACCCGGACGATTTGTATGGCGACCTTGCGGCGCGCTACATGTCAGATGCGGGCGGCTTTCAGACCCAAGCAGGCGTCGGCTACAATTGGACGATGCCCGACGGCGGGGACAATTTCGAATTCTGGTCAGGCTCACTCTCGACCCTGCACAAGGCGACAGGGCTGAACTTCACCGTTGCTGGCGGGTCAGAAATCGACAGTGACGGCGATTATATCTACACGAAACTGGGCTGGAAGGCTGATTTCTGGGACATCGGCAGCACCAACTTTGCGGTGGACTATTACGATGGACAGAACTTCGCCGAGAATGACAGTGACAGCATTACCTATTCGGTCATGGCCGTTCAAAACATTCAGGAATATGCCGTGGACGTCTACGCAATCTACCGCGTGTTCACCTATGATGACACTGCGGCCAACTACCAAGACGGTCAAGCGGTTATGGCTGGCGTCCGCTGGCAGTTCTAAGCCGGGACGCGGCATTCATCCGCACCTTGAAGGCGGACCGGAAATCGAAGAATAACGCAAACCGGCGTTAGGGCACTGACATTCTGGGGTCCGTTCCGGTGGCATTAAGGCTGGCAACAGCAACCCGCTACGGCCATGGTCCGGCGGGCACGTCGGGCGCAACGCACCTATAATCGGGTGGTGAGTCAACGAAGAGGATATCAGTTCTGGACGGAAGTCGAAAATTCAAGGCGTCGGTTTCACCGCAGACATCCCGCCTTGTAGATACCAAAGAGCAATGTGGTGCGATGTGTTTTCGGGTTAAGGCCGGCAAAACCCAGATCTTGCTAGTAACCAGCCGCGAAACTAAGCGGTGGGTGATCCCGAAAGGGTGGCTGATTCCGGGCAAAACCGCGGCCGATTCCGCCGTGATCGAGGCCTTTGAAGAGGCCGGGGTGCAGGGCCGACTGTTTTCCAAATCAGTGGGCGGCTACACTTATTCCAAGTCCGTGCATCGCGCCAAAAGCTTGACCTGTCTTGTTCGGGTCTACCCGTTAGAGGTGAAAACGCTGTTGGCCAAGTTCCCCGAACGCCATCAGCGCAAACGCAAGTGGTTTGCCGCCAAGCGCGCCGCCGCGATGGTCAAAGCCCCCGGATTGGCGAAGCTCATCCTTCGATTTGACCCGCAGGGCCTGAACGATTGATGGATGCCTCAGTGTTCGCGATTGACTATTCCCTGAAAAAGCCAATTTAAGACCCAGTTGGTAGAGTAAAGTGAGGCCGAGATGATCTGCTTTGCGCTGAAATGTGCAGATGGGCATGCGTTTGAAAGCTGGTTCAAATCTGGGCCGGCCTTTGACAGTCTGGCAAAAAGCGGCCTGTTGGAATGTCCGGCCTGTGGTTCGGCCTCGGTGACCAAGGCGGTGATGGCACCGCGCGTCGCAAAGGCCGAGCAATCGGCAGGTGCCCGCCCGGCGGGCCACGACACCGTGCAGACCTCGGCGTTGAAACCCCCAAAAACCGAACTGGAACAGACAATCGCCCGCATCCGAAAGGCGGTTGAGGCCAATTCCGACTATGTGGGCGACAAATTTGCCAGCGAAGCTCGTGACATCCATGCCGGCCATGCCCCCGAGCGACCGATCCACGGCGAGGCCAATCTGGACGATGCCCGAAAATTGATCGACGACGGCATTCCCGTGCTGCCCTTGCCATTTCGAAATCCCAACAAGCTGAGCTGACGATCTGGCCGTTGGACAGCCTGCCGCGCAGGCGTCCTCTTGCAGTGCCCCTGCCCCTTGCTTATGAGAACGCTCAACGGCTCTGACCATTGGAGGGAACGGCGCCCATGCCAATTTTGGTGATGAAATTCGGCGGCACTTCGGTGGCCGATCCGGACCGCATTCGCAACGCGGCCAAGAAGGTGCACGCCGAAGTGGCGCGCGGCTATGACGTCATCGTGATCGTGTCGGCCATGTCGGGAAAAACCAACGAGTTGGTGTCCTGGGTCAACGAGACGTCGCCAATGTTTGACGCACGCGAATATGATGCCGTGGTCAGCTCGGGTGAAAACGTCACCGCAGGATTGATGGCGCTGACCCTGCAGGAAATGGATGTCCCGGCCCGAAGCTGGCAGGGATGGCAGGTTCCGCTGCAAACGACCTCGGCCCATTCGACCGCCCGGATCACCGGTATTCCGCGCAAGAATATTGACCAGAAATTCGCTGAAGGCATGAAGGTTGCGGTGGTTGCTGGCTTTCAGGGGATCAGCCCGGAAGGCCGCGTGACGACATTGGGACGGGGCGGCTCGGATACCACTGCGGTGGCGTTTGCTGCGGCCTTCGACGCGGAACGCTGCGATATTTATACCGATGTGGACGGAATTTATACCACCGACCCGCGCATCACCAACAAAGCCCGCAAACTGGACCGCATTTCGTTCGAAGAGATGCTTGAACTGGCCTCGCTGGGGGCGAAGGTCTTGCAGACCCGCTCTGTCGAACTGGCGATGCAATACAAGGTGCGCCTGCGAGTGCTATCATCTTTTGAAGAGACCAATTCAACTTCAGGCACGCTTGTCTGCGACGAGGAGGAGCTGATGGAAAATAATGTGATCTCAGGCGTGGCCTATTCCCGCGACGAGGCCAAGATGACGCTAGTCTCGGTCGAAGACCGGCCCGGCATTGCCGCTGCGATCTTTGGGCCGCTGGCCGAAGCTGGCGTCAATGTCGATATGATCGTCCAGAACATTTCCGACGATGGCGTGACCGACATGACGTTTTCCTGTCCGGTGGATCAGGTAAAACGCGCAGATCAGGCTTTGGCAGATGCCCGCAGCAAGGGCGACATCCTGTTCGAAGAACTTCTGGCCGATACCGGCGTTGCTAAAGTGTCCGTAGTGGGAATCGGGATGCGCAGTCATGCTGGCGTCGCAGCCAAGATGTTCCGGGCGTTGCGCGATGAAAATATCAACATCAAGATCATCACGACGTCCGAAATCAAGATTTCGGTGCTGATTGATCGGAAATATATGGAACTTGCAGTCCAAGCCCTGCATGATGCCTTCGAGTTGGAGAAAGCCTCCTGATCGAGAGACATGGCACCTAGTACCGAAAGCGAAAGCCGGAAACTGCTCAATCGGCTTCGCGATGCGATGGCCGATGGCGGTGCTGGTCAGGAACGTCTGGATCGGATCACCCATCTGATCGCAGATTCCATGGGCACCGAAGTCTGTTCGATTTATCTGTTTCGGGACAACGAAACCCTAGAGTTGTGCGCGACCGAAGGCTTGAATGCCGAGGCCGTTCACAAGACCCGCATGCGGCTTGGCGAAGGTCTGGTTGGCCGCGTCGCCCGCAACAGCCGGGCGATCAACACCGCGAATGCCCCGCAGGAACCGGGGTTTCGGTTTATGCCCGAAACCGGCGAGGAAATATTCTCAAGCTTTCTAGGCGTGCCGATCCAGCGCCTAGGTCAGCGCATGGGGGTGTTGGTCGTCCAGTCCAAGGCAGCGCGCAGCTTTTCCGAGGATGAGATTTACGCGTTGGAAGTCGTGGCTATGGTGCTGGCCGAAATGACCGAACTCGGGGCGATCATCGGGGATTCTGATGTGCTGACCCCGCTCCACCGGCGGTCACAAACCTTTCGGGGGGGGATCGGACAAGAAGGCAACGCCGAGGGCCGGGTGTTCCTGCACGATCCGCGCGTCGTGGTGACCAACCCGATCGGAGACGATCCCGACGCCGAAATGGCCCGCCTTCGCGATGCGATCAAACAGTTGCGCAAGTCTGTCGACCAGATGCTTGCTGGCGAAGACGACGACGACAGCGACCATCTTCAGGTGCTGGAAACGTATCGGATGTTCGCCAATTCCAAAGGCTGGATGCGCCGGATGGAGGCCGACATCGCCCGTGGCCTGTCAGCCGAAGCCGCCGTCGAGAAAGAACAATCCGAAGCCCAAGCCCGCCTGCGCAGCGTGCCCGACGCCTATATCCGTGACCGGCTCGAAGACCTGAACGACCTGTCCAACCGCCTGTTGCGGATCCTGACCGGTCAAGGCAGCGAAACCGGCGCCGAACGTCCACTGGACGCGATTCTGATTGCCCGCAATATCGGTCCCGGTGAGTTGCTGGAATACGGCCGCTCCCTCAAAGGAATTGTGCTGGAGCAAGGCTCCGTCGGCTCCCATGCTGCGATCATTGCTCGCGCTTGGGCCATTCCGTTGATCATTCACGCCGAAGGCATCACCACCGAAGCTTTGAACGGCGATCAAATATTGCTCGATGGCGATGAGGGGGTGGTTCATCTGCGCCCCAGCGACTCGGTCACAACCGCCTTTCGCGATAAGCTGGCGATGCAAGCCAAGGCGCAAGAGCGGTACACCTGCATTCGGGATTTGCCCGCCGAAACCCTGTGCGGCACAACGATCCGGCTGGATATGAATGCCGGCTTGATGGCGGATTTGCCCAGTCTGATCGGATCGGGGGCTGCGGGGGTCGGTCTGTTTCGGACCGAGTTGCAGTTTTTGATCCGCAGCAAGGTGCCGCGCCGGGGCGATCTGGCCCGTCTTTATGCGCGCGTGATGGATGCCGCACAGGACCGCAGGGTGGTGTTTCGGACGCTGGATATCGGCTCGGACAAGGTTCTGCCGTATATGAAACGCCCGGACGAGCCCAATCCCGCCTTGGGGTGGCGGGCCATCCGAGTTGGCTTGGACAAGAAGGGCATCATGCGGATGCAACTTCAGGCGCTGATCCGCGCCGCGAACGGCCGCCCCCTGACCGTCATGTTCCCCTTCGTGGCACAATTCGAAGAATTCAGCCAAGCCCGGCAGATGTTGCTGGATGAAATGGAACGCGAAAAGCATCTCGGCCACGCCTTGCCGGCGAAGCTTGAAATCGGGGCAATGCTGGAGACCCCGTCTTTGGCCTTTGCCCCGCGCCAGTTTTTCGAACTGACCGATTTCATTTCCATCGGCGGCAACGATCTGAAACAGTTTTTCTTCGCCGCCGACCGCGAAAACGAACAGGTTCGACGGCGCTACGACACCCTCAATGTCAGCTTCCTCAGCTTGATTGAAATGATCGTAAAGCGCTGTGACGAGGTCGGAACGCCGCTGTCGTTCTGTGGCGAAGATGCCGGACGGCCCATCGAAGCCCTGTGTTTCGCCGCGATGGGACTGCGATCTTTGTCGATGCGCCCGGCATCGGTCGGCCCGGTCAAGCATCTGTTGCGCAAATCGGATCTGACTCAAGTGCGGGAGGTGATTGAAACCGCCCGCGAAGAAGGCCAACAGACGGTACGCAAAGCGGTGCTGGAATGGCTGAAGGCGCAGTCCTGACCGCTCAGCCCACCTGCGAATTGCACGGGGCGGCATAGGGCTGGGGTGGATCAATCGCCCGGGTCACATCGCCCTGTACCCCGTCCCACGCGCCGGGCACAAGCGCTTGGCCCAGCACCCGGTCCGGATTGGTCGGCGGCGGCATCTCCACCCCGGCCAGCGGCATAAAGCCAAATCTTGAATAATAGGGCGGATCGCCGACCAACAAGATCCGGCTCCAGCCCAGATCGGTGGCCAAGCGCAGGCTTTCGCGGATCAAAAGGCCGCCAAGTCCCTCGCCTTGCCGGGTTGGGTGAACCGCGACAGGCCCAAGCAACAATGCCAAATCATGACCGATCCGAACCGGCCAATAGCGGATTGCGCCCGCCAAGATGCCGGCCTGATCGCGTGCGACCAGGGAAAGTTCAGGCACAGGTGCGACCCCATCCCGAAGCCGGTACGACGACAGCGCCTCGCGCCCGGGGGCAAAGCACAGGTCATAAAGGGCCTCGACTTCCCAGAAGTCGTCCTGTGATTCACTCGAAAACCGATCCAACCGTCGCCGCCCCCAAACTTAGCACCGGATGCGGGGGCAAACGGCCTGCCCCTATGTGCTGCGGGCGTGTCCTATGCGGCTTTGCGCAAAGAGTCCACGACTGTACGATACCCGCCATCGTCTAGAAACGCGACTTCAGCGGCTGTCGACTTGCGACCGAGATCGATATTGCGATGCGGGAACCGCCCGAACCGCCGGATCACTTCCCGATGGGCCCGGGCATGGATCAGCAGACCCTCTGTATTGGACATCCGCGCCTTATAAAGGCGCACCGACCGCTCCTGATCTTCAAGGCACTCGGAATGCATCAGCGGCGTGTACAAGAACTGCCGCGCCGGTTCGGCAATCCGCAGATCCCAGCCGCGGGCGATGGCCTTCTTGGCTTTGGCGCGGGCCTCAGGATCGGTTGCAAACGACTTTGCCGAGCCACGGAACATGTTGCGTGGAAATTGGTCCAACAGGATCAAAAGCGCCAAGACGCTGTCGGGCGTCGGCGTCCAGCCCGTGGGCACCCCGCCATGAACCGAGGTCCACAACGGTTCAAACCGCTCGCGAATGATTGCATCTACGGCATCGTCTGCACGATACCAGCCCTCTGGTCCGATCTCGTCGATCCAGAACGTCAGTAGGTCATTGGGGTCAGGCATCGGTCCTCCCTTACCTGTTTCGGTCAGCGTTACATCGTCCCCAGACCCACAGTCGCAGACTGATCTGGATCCGACAAGCGTCTGAAATTTAACTCTGCTCTGGTGTTGCCCCGCTACCAGCCTCGGGGCCTTCCTGATAATAGTCCTGTGCCACCTCAAGCGTCACACGCGATGCGGTTGGCGGGATCGCAGCATAGTTGCCGGTACTTTCGACGCTGAGCGATGGCCGCTTGGTGGACCGGTACAGACCATAACCCGCCAAGACCGCCAGAACTGCGGCAGAGAAGGCAAAAAAGCCCGATGGACCAAAGGCCTCCAGCAGCCATCCGGTCGCCAACGGGCCGCCGATCGACCCCATCCCGGTGATGAACATCAAGCGACCCGACGCGGCCGACATGTCCTCAGGGTCGAGGTAGTCATTGGTATGCGCCAACAACAAAGAATAGAGCGGGCTGGACATGCCACCGATCAAAAAGGCGGCCAGCAGCAGAACGGGAAAAGAGCCTGCCAATATCCCGATACCGGCGCCGAGAGCACCGATTGCCGCTGCGGTAACAATCAGCTGGCGGCGCTCCATTCGGTCCGACAAAAAGCCGAACGGATATTGCAGCACCATGCCCCCGATATAAATCATCGCCACGAACAACGAAATCTCGCCAACATCGAACCCGGCTTGGGTCCCATAGACCGCCGCCATGCCGAACATCGACGAATAGACCCCACCGACCAGAAAAATGCCGACGCATCCCAGCGGCGAGATCTGGAACAGATGTGCAAAGCTCATGGATTTCGACGTGCCGAAAATCGGCGTCGGGGCCACGGACAGCAGGATTGGTGCGAAGGCGATCGACACCAGCACCGATGGAATGACGAACAGCACAAAGCCGGACGGATCAGCCGTCAATAGCAGCCCTTGGGCAAGAACGATGCCGGTGCTTTGCACGATCATATAAAGCGACAGTGCTTTGCCACGGTGTTCGTTACTGGCGGCGTTGTTCAACCAGCTTTCTGCGGTGACATAGACGCCAGAAAAGCAAAACCCGATCAGGAACCGCAGCACCACCCACGCCCACGGATTTGCGGCGACCGGGAACAGGATCAGGATGGCCGAGATGAACGAGGCCAGCGCGGCAAACACCCGGACATGACCCACCCGGGCAATCAGGTCCGGTGCAAAGCGCGAGCCGCCAAGGAATCCGGCGAAATAGGCCGACATTACCAACGACATTTCGAAGGTCGAAAAGGCCTCGATGGCGCCGCGGATGCCCAGAAGACTGGCTTGTACGCCATTGCCGACCATCAACAACAGCACGCCCAAAAGCAGCGCCCAAGAGCGGGACAAGGTATCGAGCATGGCAAAGTTCCAGAATCGCGGCGAGGGTCGCGGGCTCCCTACGCCGTTCGATCCGGTCTGAAAACGTCAAATTCGGCTATTTGCCTAAAATTTCACCGCTTTGTGAAAATGTCACAGGGCCGCGGTTGGTGGGTCCTTCGGAAACAGGATCGAGGCGTCTCCGTAGGAAAAAAACCGGTACTGCCGCTCTAGGGCATGGGCATAGATTTGCCGCACCCGATCCGTGCCCATCAGCGCGCTGACCAGCATCATCAGTGTTGATTTTGGCAAGTGAAAGTTGGTCATCAGGGCATCGCTGGCCCGAAAGGAAAACCCGGGATAAATGAAGATATCTGTCGGCCCGGACCACGGGGCCACCTGCCCGGTCTCGCGCGCAGCGGTTTCAATCAGGCGCAACGCCGTGGTCCCGACCGGAATGATCCGCCCACCAGCAGCCCGGGTTGCTGCGATCTCGGCTGCGGCCTGCGCGCTGACCTCGCCCCATTCCGAATGCATCTTGTGATTTCGGGGATCCTCGACCTTGACCGGCAAGAAGGTGCCAGCGCCCACATGCAACGTGACGTGGCTGAAGGTGACGCCGCGACGGGCCAATGCATCAAGCAAGTCCTGATCAAAATGCAGCGATGCGGTCGGCGCGGCCACGGCCCCGATATGGCGGGCAAACACGGTTTGATAATCGTCTTTATCCTGCGCATCGGCTGCACGTTTAGACGCGATATAAGGCGGCAACGGCATGGATCCCGTCGCATCCAGCAATTCGGTCAGCGCGTCACCTTCGGCAGACAGGGCCAAGTGCACCAACCCGCCGTCGCCCCGTCCGACGATTTTGGCCGAGAATTGATCATTAAAGACAATGTCTTCGCCATCGCGGATCTTACGCAACGGTTTGACCAGCGCCTGCCATGTGCCATCGCCCTGCGGATCAAGCAGGGTCACTTCGATCCGGGCCACCCCGGTGCCGTCCGCGCCAATCCGGTGGCGGGTTCCGCTCAACCGCGCGGGCAGAACCTTGGTGTCATTCAGAACCAGCCGATCTCCCGGGCGCAGCACTTCGGGCAGATCAAACACATGGCGATCCTCGATCCCTGTGTCCGTGGCCACCAATAAGCGCGCGGAACTGCGCGGTTTGACGGGCCGGGTCGCGATCAATGCGTCCGGCAGATCGAAGTCGAAGTCATCCAAAGTCATGCCGTCAGTTCCCGCTTTCCGTTGCGCTACTTGAGATCGGCCTGCGGAAAATCTCGCGCAGGAACCCGGGCGTTAACATTGACAGCGGGTTGACCGCAACTTTGGGTTTCGCCATCGGCCCACGAAGAGTGTAGCTGACGCCTAGAAGCCCCTCGCCGCGGCGGGTCATAAACGACCCAAGCTGGTTCAGGAAATAGATCGGCGACACCACCCCTTGCAGATCCACGGTCTTTCCCACCAGATCAACGGCGCCATCCATCGACAGTCCCAATGACGGCCCCTCCGCGCTGGCCGATTGGATTTTGATGCGCCCGGGTGCCATATCGAAGTTTGACCTCACATCGGAAAAGGTGATGCCTTCCCCCGACATTTGCTCAATGGCGCCGACAACGCTGATCGCAGACAACAGCTCGGTGATGGTGGGCGATTCCCGCAGCGACGTGTGCTGAACCCGCAACGTGCCGTGATACATCCCCGCGCCCGGTTGCGGGTCCAAACGCAGATTTAAAGTGCCGCCTCTGGCATTGGCAAAGATACCCGCAGCTGCGAAAACTGCACCGGCATCGGCCGAGGTGATCTGGATCGCCCCGCCGGTTGCCGCCCCATCCACCCGCACGGCAACCTGTGCCTTGCCATTGACCGCGGCGGTCAGATCACCGGCCCCACCAGCCGTCAACGCCCCGCGAACCCCGGTCAGTGCGATATCGTCACTAATGACCAGCCGATCCAGATCAAGCGTCACCGGCGGCCGCGCACCGGCCGCGCCCTTCGACTTTCCGAACGGCGCATAACGTAGGTCAACGGTGCCTGAGGTCAGGACCACCGGCCCCGCTGAACCGCCAGTACCGGCCCCAACCCGTCCCGGCGCATCCAACCAGCGGCCGATCTGAAGGCGTTGAAAGCTTAGCGCCCCACCGCCCCCTGCCGTCCCGCCCTGGTCCTGCCCCGGCAGTTCCGCCGAGGCGGCCAACGTCAGGCCCGGCGTCCGCAGATCGATCTTGGAAAGGGAGGTCCGCGCTCCAAGCTGTCCTTCGACCCGCAAACTGCCACCCGATGTCCGCGAGGTTGCAATGCCCAATGACGGGATCGACAGGGCATTTCCGGTCAGATCGCCGGTCAACTCCAGCATCGGGCGCGTGTTTGGTTGGCTGGTGATGACAGCCGTAATCCGCCCCGCACCGGACACGGCACCTTGCGGCAACGGCACCCGGAATTCCTTGACCAGAGCCGCCGTCAACGGAGTCTTGACCGTGACCACCGATCCGGGTTGATCCGCCGCCGCAGGCCCGATTGCGCGGGCAAAATCAATGCTCAACGGAAGGTCGTTGAGGGTCACCGGCCCGGTCACCTGCACCCGTGTGGACGTGGCATCGATGGCAAGGACACCCGCCACCAAATCTTTGCCCGGAACAATCGTATCGTTAGTGAATCCGACAAGAGTTCCGGTGGCCGCGACGCCGATATCCTCGCCCTTGGTTCCGCGCTCTAGCGGGACGCGCAAGCGTGTGGTTAGCGCGATCGTGCCGGTGGCATCAGCGGGCGAAAATTGCCCGGTCGAGGTCTGTGGCGGCGCGCTTGGGTCGGCGAAAGTCGCGCCGCTGAGAAACCCCAGAACCGTGGCGCTTTCCCCCACCGCATCAAAGGAAATCTGCGCCTCTGTGTCCGGCACTCGAAGGTCTTCTATTTGCATCAATCCGTTGGTCAATTGGATGTCGCCGCCCTCGTCTGGGCCAAGGTTGGCGCTGTCCACCGCGATACTGAGCCGGTTATTGGTGATCTCTCCAAATCCCTGCCCGTTGCGCAGCGGTGGCATCCGGGTGACGGGCTGAACCTCGGCGTCCTTGAAGCGGAAGGTCGCCCCCACGGTCGGATTACCGCTGTCGCGCGACCGCAACGCCACGTGCACATCGGTCAGCGTGCCGCGATGGATATTCTTGGTCAGCCAGCCGCGGGTGCCGGGCTTCAGCGCCGGCGGCCACAAGGCAAGCAGCGCCGCGCGGTCTGCCTCTTGCACCGACAGATCAAGGGCATAGTGCTGCGGCGCCGTTGCAGTCTCCGGTGCAAGGCGCCCCATTGCCTCGATCCGCATGTCGCCCTGCAACAGCGACAAGGAACCCAGCGAAACCCGGCTGGAGGATCGGTCATATTGCGCATCGGCCCAAAGCCCGTCAAATCGCACTGGGTCTGGAAAAAGCGCAGGCTCGTGCAACTCTAGCCGCGACAGCGCTACTTGTGCCAAGATCGGCCCGGACACCGGATCGTCGGGCGATGCAATCAATGTCAGATCGCCGCCAAAGGCAATCTTTTGACTGGCCAGATCGAGGTCGGTCAGATCAAGCCGGTCACGCGCCATATTCAGCGCAACATTGCCGCGCATCCAATCCACCGGCATCGGCTCAGCCATGCCCGGCAGGGCAATGGTCCCCTCGCCCACAGATACGGAGCCAGTCAATTCGTCCAAATTTCCGCCCGCTGTCATGGCTGCCCGAAGCGTCAGAGACACCGGGGCTGCAAGGCGCGATAGCAGATCACTTAATGGTGACGGCCCGGCCAGCCCCGCCACTGAGGCAGGGACGATGCCGCGCATTGCCATCTCGGCGCGCGCCGCCCCGTCTGGCGCGTCACTGGTCAACGCCGCTGAAATCCGGCCGATGGTGGTCCCGTCTGACAGGCCCGCGATCTCGCCCATATCCAGATCAACCGTCAGTTCCGTCCCGGACCGGCTGAGCCGCAAGGTGCCGCCGGTGGTCGAGACCGCAGTCTTGCGCCGCACGTCTTCGAAGCGAAAAGCCAAGTCATCGACGCCGATGGTGGCAATACGCGCCATTGGCTCGTGGTCCAGCATCCGGCGCATTTGGCCGATCAAGTCAGACGCGGACACGGCCCCCCGTGCGACCGTCCGCTCCCCAAGGCGCACATTCAGACGGCCTTCGGCATCGCTTTGAACCGTCAGCGCCAGCCCCTCCAGCCGCAACGCCCGAATCATGGGCTCGCCCCGGATCAGCCTGCCCGCCGAGAGCACCGCATCCAATCGGTCCAGCGCGACCGTCGGCTCCGTCCCGGGTTCGCCAAGCGTCACCCCAGACAAGGTCACCGCCGGTCGGAATCCGTCCCGCAAGCCGATACTAAGTTCCGCAATCTGGGCGGTCATGCCGGTGGGCAGCAGCATTTGGTCAAGGCGCGTTTCAAACTGTGTAATCACCACGCGCGGCATCCCCAACGGCGCTCGATCCAGCCAAAAGACACCGGCACCGACCAGACCAAACCCGGCCACCAAAAGCCAGGCAGTCCACTGGAAAAGTCGCGCGCCACGGCCACGATATTTGGAAGGTCGATCCATGAGCTGACCCTATGCGCATCCCCAGCTGCCGACCAGTGCGGCCAGTGCGGCCAGTGCTGGACATTGGCCCAATCGCGCGAGACACAAGACTGCGACCCACCCATGAGGAGACAGCGCATGATCGACATCGGCCAGACCGCCCCGGACTTCACCCTACCGCAGGATGAGGGCGACGACATCACCTTGTCCGCTCTCCGACCCAAGCCGGTGGTTTTGTATTTTTACCCTCGGGACGACACCAGTGGATGCACAACAGAGGCCAAGGATTTTTCTGCATTGAGCGATAAATTTGCCGCCGCCGGTGCCGTTGTACTTGGCGTGTCGAAAGACAGCGTCGCAAAACATGGCAAGTTTCGCGCGAAGCACGACTTGCAGGTCAAACTTTTGTCGGACGAACAGACAGAGATCTGCGAAGCCTATGGGGTCTGGGCCGAGAAGAAGATGTATGGAAAAACCTTCGACGGCATTGTGCGCACAACTGTCCTGATCGATGCCGTCGGCACCATCCGTCAGGTTTGGCGCAAAGTGAAAGTTCCGGGTCACGCTGAAGCAGTGCTAAAAGCGGTTCAGGCCCTGTAACCGCGCCGTCCGCGTCTCAAGTATCCGGATGCCATTTTCGGCGGAATTTCGCCGATTTTTCGCCACTTTTACCCACGTTTTCCCCCTGCCCCGTCACATTCTTGCCTCGGGTTCGGTCCCGCGTTACTGATGTCGGAGGGATCAAATCCTTCCAAAGCAAGGCCGCAATAAACCGGCATTTCCGAGACAAGGACGGGGCAACGTGACGATTTCAAACAGCGCTGACACGCCATCGTTGCTGAGCAGGATTTTTCCAGAGAAACGTATTTTTGTAAAATCCGATAACGGCACACGCTTTGTCCGCATCAGGCCGCGCCACCACGTCATTGCTGTCATCGGCGGGGCCGTGGTTGTCGGATGGTGCATCGTTGCGACATCCTTTCTTGTGATCGGGCTCGTGGGCAAAAACGGCATTCAATCCGGCGCAGCCGGTGAAAAGCGCATGTACGAAGTGCGTCTGAACGCATTGGCGGCGGACCGAGATCGCCAGCGGATGGCGGCCTTTGATGCGCAGGGCAATTTTGCGGAAGCCCTCGACGGGGCGGCCAGCATCCAGACCAACCTGTTTGAAACCGAAATCGCCCGGCGCGAGATGATTGAGGCAAACGAAGCGATGCGCGGGTTGCTGCGCCAAGCCCTGAGTGACCGGGACGACGCCCTTGCACGGCTTGGCAGCGTCACCCAGTCCGGCGCAGAGGATCAGGATGCAGCCCTAGAAAGCCGTCTGAACGAAGCCCGCCAAACCCTGTCCTATCTCACCGAGGCGCTGGAACGCACCGCCACCGACCGGGACGCCATGCAAGATCAAGTGGCTCAGGTCAAAGCCGATTTGTCGTCGCTTGAACTGGACATACGGTTGAAAGACGAAACGACGGCGCGGATCTTCACGCAACTGGAAGAGGCGATGACCCTGGCGATCGAGCCCCTGAACAAGATGTTCAAGGATGTCGGTTTGCCGCCGGACCAAATCCTGAAACAGATGCGCCGGCAATATTCCGGACAGGGCGGGCCGTTGACCCCGATCAGCATGTCGACAAAATCCGTACCGTTGACCCCGGACGAACTGCGCGCCAATTCGGTTCTGTCCGATATGGACGAGTTGAATCTCTATCGTTTGGCGATCGATAAGGTGCCATTTTCCATTCCGGTCGAAGCCAATGTGCGCTCGACGTCAAACTTTGGCTATCGCAGCGACCCGATCAACGGTGGCCGGCGGCTTCATGCCGGGCAGGATTGGGCCGGATCCTACGGCACGCCGATCTATGCCAGTGCCGATGGCGTTGTGATCCATGCCGGGTGGCAATCCGGTTATGGGCGATTGATCAAGATCCAGCATGAATTTGGCATAGAGACCCGGTTTGCGCATCTGTCCAAAATCAACATCAAAGCAGGTCAAAGGGTCTCGCGCGGGGATCGCATCGGTGCTATGGGGAATTCTGGCCGCTCGACTGGCACGCATCTTCACTATGAAGTTCGGGTGGGAGACACCCCCGTAAACCCATTGAAATATATCAAGGCTGCACGCGATGTTTTCTAAGAACCGAGTGAACGAAACCCCGCCTAAGACTGTAGAGACCGATCCGCAACCGGCGCAGGTTGCCGCGTCGGCTGGGCAGTCCAGCGCGACAAAGCCAGCGATGAAGCCAAAACCGGCCGCGTCGGTGCTGTCCAGTGATCTGACCATCACTGGTAATATCCGCACTTCAGGCGACATTCAGGTCGAAGGGCAGATCGAAGGCGATATTTATGCTCATCTGCTGACCGTCGGAGAGACAGCGACGGTTCGGGGCGAAGTGGTCGCGGATGATATCGTGGTCAATGGCCATGTCATCGGACGTGTCCGCGGATTGAAAGTTCGCCTGACCTCGACCGCCAAGGTCGAAGGCGACATCATCCACAAGACCATCGCGATTGAAAGCGGGGCGCATTTCGAAGGCTCGGTTCAGCGCCAAGAAGACCCGCTGAAGACCTCTGGTGGCGACGCACGCAAGCCCGCCGCCCTGCCCGAGCCCACGGCGACTGAACTGTCCAAAGACAGCTGATCTTAGCGCGCAACTGTACCAGCGGTTGCGCGTCTGCCTTTGCGCAGGCGGTCAAACCATGGCGTTGCGGTACAAGTGCCACGTGGCATGACCCAGCACCGGCAGAACGACAAGTAATCCAAAGAAATACGGAAACATCCCGACGCTTAAGGCGACGGTGACAAACGCACCCCAGACCAACATCGGTCGAGGGTTGCGCAACACAAGACTGAAACTTGCGATCATGGCGGTCACGAAATCCACGTCCCGATCGACCAGCATCGGCATTCCGACAACCGTGATGGCGTAAAGGATAAACGCCACCAATCCACCGATGACAACCTCGGCACCAATCATCATCAGACCATTTGCGGTCAGGAAGACGGCAACCGAGGTTGAGACATTGGTCATGACGGACAGGCCCATGAACAGGGCAAAAATCACGTGGCCGATGAAGACCCAGACAATGAACAGAAAAATGATGATGGCTGCCAAAGACGGGATTTGACGATCTTTTTCCTGCCAAACACCGGTTAGCACCTTGGACCAACTCAGCGCTTCGCCACGTTGCAAAAGGCGGCTAACCTCATAAAGGCCGACGGCGGCAAAAGGCCCGATCAGCGGGAATCCGAATGCGGCCAACAGCAACCAATAGCTCTGCCCCGTAATCACCGTCAGTTGCCAAAGGGCCAGACCGCAGACAACGTAGAACCCGCCAAAGAACAATCCGTATTGCGGGGCGGTACGAAAATCCCGCCACCCTTGCAGCACGGAGTTTCGGATCATTTCCCCGGTAACTGGGCGAAATTCTGGAACACCATGCTTTGGTGCAGCAGCCAATGGTTGATCCATGACAATCCCTCTGTGTCGCGGGATCAGTGCCGCCGCGATCCTTGGCTCAAAATGGGCCCGACGACGAAGTTCGAGTCAAATCGCACAATACAAACACCTCATCCGGCGTTGATCAGCCGTTGCCCTGTGCCTCGCCTCGGCTTTTTCCAGCCACATCCTGCGCCAGCGTCGCAGCCATGAACTTATCCAGATCGCCATCCAGAACCCCTTGGCTGTCCGACGTCTCAACATTGGTCCGCAGGTCTTTGACCATCTGATAGGGTTGCAAAACGTACGAGCGGATCTGATTGCCCCAACCGGCATCGCCCTTGTTTTCATGGGCCTCGTTGATCGCAGCATTGCGGCGGTCAAGTTCCATCTGGTACAGGCGTGATTTCAACGCCTTCATGGCGATGTCCCGGTTTTGGTGTTGGGATTTTTCGGAAGAAGTGACCACGATCCCTGTGGGATGGTGGGTGATCCGTACCGCAGAATCGGTGGTGTTGACGTGCTGGCCACCCGCCCCCGACGAGCGATAGGTATCGATGCGAATGTCGTTCGGGCTGACCTCAATCTCAATATTGTCGTCGACCACCGGATAAACCCAGACCGAGCTGAACGACGTATGGCGCCGGGCCGCACTGTCATAGGGCGAGATGCGGACCAGACGATGCACGCCGCTTTCAGATTTCAGCCAGCCATATGCATTCGGACCGCTGATCTTATATGCGGCCGATTTGATGCCGGCCTCTTCGCCCGCGCTTTCCGATTGCAGTTCAACCGTGTAGCCGTGCTTTTCGGCCCACCGAACGTACATCCGTGCCAGCATTGAGGCCCAATCGCAAGATTCGGTGCCGCCCGCGCCGGAATTGATCTCAAGAAACGTGTCGTTGCCGTCGGCTTCGCCGTCCAGCAGTGCCTCAAGTTCTTTTTGCGCCGCCCGTTCGGTCAGGGCCTTGATTGCGGCTTCGGCTTCGGTGACGACTTCGGCATCGCCCTCCATCTCGCCCAACTCGATCAATTCGATATTGTCGGCCAGATCCTGCTTGATCGTCCGGTAGGTCTCCATGGCATCGACCAGCATCTGACGTTCACGCATCAGCTTTTGCGCCCGTGCGGGATCGTTCCACAGACCCGGATCCTCGGCCATGGCATCGAATTCTTCCAGCCGGTGCGCCGCCGTGGTCCAATCCATCCGTTGAGCCAACAGTTCCAGCGACTTTTCGATGCTGGCGATTGAATTCTGAATTTCTGCGCGCATCAGGCACCTTCCAAGATCGACATCAGCGCCGGCCGGCGCGAACCATGTCTATAAATGCCTCGTGACCCACAGGCAAGCGTGGCCGGGACAGCGACCTGCGCGCCCCGGTCCTGTCAGTACAACCCACCAGAACTGATGGTCCCGAAACCAGCCTTTTTCGGAATGCTTTTAACTTCACCGGTCGAGGTCGTGATCTCACTGCCGCCGCTAAGGGCTTCGTCGCGGCTATATAGCGGCAGACCTGCGCCCATCGCGAAGCCACCATCGACCAACGAGCCGAACAAAATTTCCTGACCGTTGCGGAAATATTCGGACACCACATTCGGGCCACTGGCATCGTCCGACAACCGCGCCCCGGTGATCCGGTCGATGCTGACAAAGCGGCCGCCCGGCGGCACGGCAAACGGCCCGCCCCCATATACCTTGATTGCCTCGGCCATAAACTCGTTGAAGACCGGGCCACACATGCCCCCGCCGGATGCGCCCCGTCCCATCGGCCTCGGCTGATCGTGCCCGATATAGCACCCGGCGACGATGTTAGACGAAAACCCGACGAACCAGACATCCTTTTCATCATTGGTGGTGCCAGTCTTGCCCGCGATTGGCACGGGCAGATTAACGGTGCCCGAGGCCGTGCCGCGATCCACAACCCCCTTCATCATCGAGGTGATCTGATAGGCGGTGATTGGGTCGATGACCTGCTCACGGTCAGATACGATTCGCGGCGGCACACCGGGTGGCACCATGAAGGTGTCGCAATCCAAGCATTGGCGGTCGTCATGGCGGAAAATGGTCTTGCCCCAACGATCTTGCACGCGGTCGACCAGCGTCGGCTCCACCCGTTGGCCGCCGTTGGCAAACATCGCATAGGCCGACACCATCCGGTACAGGGTGGTTTCTTCGGAACCCAGCGAGTTGGCCAGATAGGGTTGCATATGGTCATAGACACCAAAGCGATCCGCGTAGCCCGCCACGACGTCCATCCCCACCGCTTGCGCCAAGCGGACGGTCATCAGGTTGCGCGATTGCTCAATCCCGGTTCGCAGCGGCGTTGGACCATAGAACTTGTTGGAATAGTTTTTCGGCCGCCAGATTTCGCCGCCGATATTCACTTCAATGGGGGCGTCGACCACGATGGTTGCCGGGGTATAGCCGCTGTCCAATGCCGCCGCATAAACGAACGGCTTGAAGGATGACCCGGGCTGACGCGTGGCTTGGGTGGCCCGGTTAAAGACCGAATCCTGATACGAAAACCCGCCCTGCATGGCGATCACGCGACCGGTATTCACGTCCATCGCCACAAAAGCGCCCTGCACTTCGGGAATCTGTCGCAACGACCAACCGGTGATTGCATCCTCGCCATCCCGCAGCGGTTTGACCAAAATCACTTCACCGACGCCCAGCAAATCGGCGGGTACCGAAGCTTTGAGTTGGCCACGTTTTGCCGCCCATTTGACGTCACCAGCCAAGATGACCTGAGTGTCGGGATCGCGGTCCAGACCTTCGATACCGATCTGAGCCACGCCACCATCCAAGGACAGGACGACGGCGGCTTCCCAGCCAGTGACATCCCGTGACACGTTGGCCGAGGCGAGCGATTCCCGCCACAGCGTCTCGTCCGACAAGCGCTCAATCGGCACAAATTCTCCGGTGCCGCGCCAGAGGCCCCGGCTGCGGTCATAGTTTTCCAAACCTCGGCGCAAGGCTACGGCTGCGGTTTCCTGCATGGCAGGGACAAGCGTGGAGCGGATGCTAAGCCCACCGGTGAAAAACTCGGTCTCGCCGAAATCCCGGCTCAACTGGCGGCGAATCTCATCGGTGAAATAATCCCGGGGCGGCAAAGATTGCCGGAAGCCTTCGAAATCGCCGTTCTGAACCGAGCGCAAAGGCTGTGCGCGGGCGGTGGTGTACTCGGCCTGATCCAGAACGCCGTTTTCGAACATTTCACGCAGAACGAAATTGCGGCGATCCAGCGACCGCTCCATATCACGCACCGGGTGATAGGTTGACGGCGCCTTGGGCAAGGCCGCCAGATAGGCGGCTTCCTCGGGGGTCAGATCCGACAATTTCTTATTGAAATAGGTCTGTGCGGCAGCAGCCACGCCGTAGCTGTTTTGACCTAAGTAAATCTCATTCAGGTACAGTTCGAGGATCTTGTCTTTGCTCAAGGTCTGCTCAAGCCGGGTCGCGAGGATCAGTTCCTTGATCTTACGCTCGGCCGACCGGTCACTGGACAGCAGGAAGTTCTTCATGACCTGCTGGGTAATGGTCGACGCCCCGCGCAGCGATCCGCCTTGGGCCATCGCCACGACCGCCGCCGCCATCCCCATGGGATCATACCCCTTATGGGAATAGAAGTTTTTGTCCTCGGCGGAAATGAACGCCATTTTGACCAGATCAGGAATTTCCGATGAGGGCGCAAACAGCCGACGTTCTTGCGCGAACTCGTCGATCAGCGCCCCTTCGCCGGAATAGACCCGGCTGATGGTCGGCGGTGCATATTGGGAAAGCTGTTCGTAATTAGGTAGATCACGCCCATACATCCAGAAAATTGCCCCGACCAGAAGGGCCGCGATCACCAGTCCAATGGTGACGAAACTAAAGATGGCACCGAAGATACCGAGGATGAAACGCAACAAATGGGGACTCCGTTCGTGCAGGCTGTCGTGCGGACGTTCGCGCAGGCGTGAAGCGCACTATATAGCGCCTGCAGCGACGGGTCAAAATCACAAAAGCGCATGCGTAGGCGCCTTTTTGCCCCATGACGACCCATCACCCTAGCGCCGAGGCGCATCGGTCGGGTCGCCTGAACCTTTTAGCCTACGGTACTGGCTGCCATGAAGGCCGTCAGGCGGCGCAAACCTTCCCGAATGTCGTCGGTGGATCGGGCATAGGAAAAGCGCAAGCTGTGCCGCCCCCGGACCGGATCGAAATCAAGCCCCGGGGTGACCGCCACATCCGCATCCGCAAGGATTTCGGCCGCGAAGGCCTGACTGTCGTCGCAGATGTCGGACACGTCGGCGTAGATGTAGAAGGCACCGTCCGGTGGTGACAGACGTGTGAACCCCGCTTTCGGCAACTCCGCCATCATCAAGCGCCGGTTCTCGGCATATACTGTTCGTAAGGCCTCGCACTCTGCGGTTCCGTCCAACGCCCCCAATGCGGCCACCTGCGCGGCATGGGGCGCACAGATGAACATGTTCTGCGCCAATCGCTCGATGGTCCGCACATGATCGGGCGGCACAACCATCCAGCCAATGCGCCAGCCGGTCATGGAGAAATATTTCGAGAAAGAATTGATGACATAGACATCGTCGGTGATTTCCAGCGCCGAGGTCGCCCGCGGGCCATAATGCAAGCCGTGGTAAATCTCGTCCGAGATGAACGCCACATTCTTGGCCGCAGTGGTGGCGATCAGGGCCGCCAATTCATCTTTAGACAGGATCACACCGGTTGGATTTGCGGGCGAGGCGACAATCACACCGTCCAGACCATCAGGAATATCCTCGGGCCGAAGGTGGTGACCGTTATCGGGCTGCGTCGGCAATCCGACCGGCGACAGGGCCAACGCTTTTAGGATTTGCCGGTAGGACGGATAGCCCGGTTCCGTTACCCCCACCCGCGCCCCGGTATCGAACAGCGCCGTAAAGCCAAGCAGAAACGCAGCCGATGAGCCTGAGGTGACGATGACCCGGGCCGGGTCCAAGGTCACCCCGTACCAGTCGTGGTACAGACGGGCGATGCCAGTGCGCAAGGCCGGCAGCCCAAGCGCCACGGTATATCCCATAGCGTCCCCGTCCAGCGCGGTCGCCAGCGCCGCCCGGGCTGTGCCCGGTGCCGCCGTTCCGGGTTGCCCCACCTCCATATGGATGATGTGCCGTCCCGCAGCCTCAGCTTCGGCTGCGGCCTGTATGACGTCCATCACGATAAAGGGATCGACATCGCTTCGTCTTGATGTTTGCATCGAACTCTCCCAAACCTGCACCTGTCCGTCGCATCCGGCAGAAACGAGGTCAATGCCCCGCACTCCCCGAACCCGTCGCGTCATAGGGTCAACCCGCGTACGTTTGCGCCGGTGTGCTGGTCTTGTGGTTCTGGCCTTGGCTTGGCTGCCGCAAAGCGGATCGGCCCAAGGGCTGTTGCGGGATTCCGGTATTGAGCATGGCCTCGACATTCTGGCACAACCGTTATTGGTGGCGGCGGGACTGCCGGCCAACCGGACCCGTGTGCTTGTGGTCAATGATCTGTCGCTGAATGCATTCGTGGCCGGTTATGACACTGTTTTCATCAATGCCGGTCTGATCCTGAAAGTCGACAACGCCGCCGAGTTGCAGGCAGTGATCTCGCACGAGCTGGCCCATATCGCCAATGGCCACATCATTCAGCGCGGCGTTAATTTTCAAAACTCGCGCACTGCGGCAGGGGTTGGCATCCTGTTGGGGATCGCGACCGGCCTTGCAGCAGGCAACCCCAGCCTCGGGATCGGATTGGCCGCAGGCGGCGTCTCGACAGCGCAACGTGCCTTCTTGACCCATACCCGGGCCGAGGAAGCATCGGCCGATAAATCCGGCATGCGCTTTCTGGCACGGGCCGGGATTGACCCCAAAGCGATGGCCGGCGTGCTGAACCATTTCGCCGGACAAGAAGCCCTGATGCCCGCGTTGCAGGATCCCTATGCCGTCAGCCATCCATTGACGCGCGATCGGTTGCGCGCGGTTGAGAGCACCGCCGCGGCCTTGTCCCCGCGCGACGGCGAAACAGCCGAAGTTGAATATTGGTTCGACCGCTTGCAGGCCAAACTATCCGCCTATCTGCGCAGTCCGGCCTATACGCTGCAACGATTGTCGCCCGAGGATATGTCGGATGCGGCCCAAATCGAACGGGTGCTGGCCTATTTCAAAACCCCCGACATGGCAGCGGCGCGCAAGCCAATGGACGCCCTGCTCGAGGCCCATCCCAACGATCCGTATCTGCATGAGCTTAGCGGCTGGATCGAAATCGAATCCGGCAATGTCGCCCCGGCCATAGCGGCCTATCGCCGTGCGGTTGAGCTTGCGCCGAATGATTCCCTCATCCTGGCCGGGTTTGGCCGGGCCTTGTTGGCCAATGGCCAACCCGGCACCGATGCCGAGGCGTTAACGGTGTTGAAACGCGCCCGGAACCGTGAAGCGTTTTCAGCCGGGTTGTTGCGGGATCTGGCGATCGCCTATGCAAAGGCCGACCAGCCGGGTATGGCATCGCTTGCGACGGCAGAACGCTATGCGCTTTCGGGAAAGTTGGCGGATGCCGGGTTGCACGCACGGCGCGCGATCGGACAATTGCCGGTGGGATCGCCCGGATGGGCCCAGGCCGAGGATTTAATCAGGGCTGCCAATGCGGCCACTACCAAACGGAGATAACCTTGTTTTTGAATTTGAAACCAGTGATCAAAGCGGCCCTTGGGGTCGCATTGGCCGCAACCGTGACGACCACGGCCCATGCGTTTGAGATGGACAGCTTGTCGGATTCGGAACGACAGGCCTTCCGCGACGAAGTTCGTGCCTATCTTCTCGACAACCCCGAAGTCCTGATGGAGGCAATCGCCGTCCTTGAAGGCCGTCAGGTCACCGCCAAAGAGCAAGCCGACAAAACCATGGTGGCCGAGTTGTCCGGTGAATTGTTCAATGATGGGCGGTCCTATGTCGGCGGCAATCCTGACGGCGATATCACGCTGGTGGAATTCCTCGACTACCGTTGCGGATATTGCCGTCGGGCCCATGACGACGTCAACGCTTTGGTTTATGGCGACGGAAATATCCGCTTCATCGTGAAAGAGTTCCCAATCCTCGGCGAGGATTCAGTGACCTCCTCGCGCTTTGCCATCGCCACCCGGATCGTCGCCGGACCAGAGGCCTATAAACGGGCCAATGACGCGCTGATGAAATTGTCCGGCTCGGTGAATGCAGCGGCGCTAAGCCGTTTGGCCCGCGACCTTGACCTTGATGGCGACGCGATCATGGCCGAAATGGACAGCGCAGCGGTCAGCGAGGAATTGAACGCCAACCACGCGCTGGCGCAAAAGCTGGCGATCAATGGGACGCCGACCTTCGTCTTGGGCGACGAAGTGGTGCGTGGATATGTGCCGCTTGATGCGATGCAGGCCCTTGTCGCCGAAGCCCGCGACCAATAATCGCGATTAAGGTCGGGCGGCGCTTATTGCGCCGCCTGCCCCTCTGCCGCCGCCACAGCATCCAGTTCTTCGGCTTTCTTTTCGACCTGCGCCACGATGTGATCCACCATCTCGGCATTGGACAGTTTGTGCGACTGCTTGCCAGCCAAATAGACCATGCCCGATCCGGCACCGCCGCCGGTAAACCCGACATCGGTCATCAATGCCTCGCCCGGGCCATTCACAACACAGCCGATAATACTAAGGCTCATCGGGGTTTTGATGTGCTCCAGCCGCTCTTCCAAGGCTTCGACCGTCTTAATCACATCAAAGCCCTGACGCGCACAGGACGGGCACGAGATGATGTTCACACCGCGATGGCGCAGACCAAGAGATTTCAGAATCTCATAGCCAACCTTGACCTCTTCCACCGGATCGGCGGACAAAGACACCCGGATGGTGTCACCGATCCCCATCCAAAGCAGATTGCCAAGCCCAATGGCCGATTTGATCGTGCCCGACGTCAGGCCGCCCGCTTCGGTGATGCCCAAATGGATCGGCGCATCGGTGGCTTCGGCCAAGCTTTGATAGGCGGCAGCTGCAAGGAATACGTCGCTGGCCTTCACGCTGATTTTGAAGTCGTGGAAGTCGTTGTCTTGCAGAATCCGAATATGTTCTAAGCCGCTTTCGACCATCGCCTCGGGGCATGGCTCGCCGTATTTTTCCAGCAGATGCCGTTCAAGACTTCCGGCATTCACGCCGATGCGGATCGAACAGCCGTGATCTTTGGCGGCCTTGATCACCTCGCGTACCCGGGATTCTTCCCCGATATTGCCGGGGTTGATCCGCAAGCAGGCAGCCCCGGCTTCGGCGGCTTCGATCGCGCGTTTGTAGTGAAAATGAATATCGGCGACGATCGGCACCGGGCTTTCGGCAACGATCTGTTTCAGCGCCCGAGTCGACGATTGATCCGGCGTGGAAATGCGGACGATATCTGCACCAGCATCGGCACAGGCCTGCACCTGAGCGACCGTTGCGGCCACATCTGACGTGTCTGTATTGGTCATGGTTTGTACGGTGATCGGCGCATCCCCGCCAACGGGCACCGATCCGACCATAATTTGCCGGGATTTCCGGCGATAGATATTCCGCCACGGACGGATGTGGTTGAGCGACATGACATGAGTCCCGGATCTGACGAGGTTGCCCCCTAGATAGTCCGGCTGTCCCCGCGCCGCAACGCCTGACCAGAGGCAATGCTGCGCGGTGCTATTCCGGTGCCGGAAGATCGATGGGTTCGATCACCAGTTCGGCCAAGCGTGCCAATTCGGTATCTTGCGCCAAGTCCGCCACCTGATAGGCGTCCGACAGCGCCGCTGCCGACAAGACCACGTTCTTCGCCACCGACGTTCCCGGCCCGGCAGGCCCAAGGGTTTCGCCGTTCACAGCAAAAAACACCGATCCAGAATTGCCCGCGCGGAGCGTCGGCGCCTGATCGGTATCGGGCAAAATAAACCGTTCGCCCTGTTCCAGAATTTTCTCCAGCAACACCGTGCCATCAGCAGCCTTCACGCGGACCCAAGCCGGGCGACGTGCAAATAGAACAACCTTTGGCGGCGTTGCTTCGACCACCTGAATCTCGGGCTCGGCAATCGGCGTCTCAGGTTGCTGAGGCGCGGCATCCGGTGTTTGCGGCGGCACATATTGCGCGAAAACGCCCTGCGCGCCGGGGTCCAGAACCGCGATCGGTCCATCGCGAGGCACCATGATCGGGGCATCCAACGCCTGCGGACGATAGAGACGTTCCAGCGCAGCGGTGGTCGGGGCCGCATTTTCGGCAACCAGACCGCCAAGTTCAAGCGGGTCGCTTCGGCTTGCCGTTGCCAGACCGGTTTCAACCGGGGTCAGGGTAACCTTTTGAATCTGCTGTAGGATGGACCAGCCGCCATAGCCCAAGCCGCCAATCAGCGCGACCAGCACCATCATTGAGCCGATTGCACCGACCCGGATATTGCTGAACGCCCCCGGCGCCTGCGCCACATAGATCGGGCTACGCGCCAACATGGCATCGCCAACATCACTGTGGGCTTTGACCGGCGCTGCCCGGCGCGTGGTTTTTTTGGCATAGACCTGCGCGTCAAGACCGGCCACATGGGAAAATCCACTCTCGGCACAGAAGGTCCGATACGCCCATTCGGGGTTCATCCCAAGATAGCGGGCATAGGATTTGACGTAACCGGCGATGAATCCCGGTGTCTCGAAGAAGCTTAAATCCGCATCTTCGATCGCAGCCAGATATTCAGCTTTGATTTTGATATCGCGCTGAACCTCGAGAAGAGATTTTCCCTTGGTTGCGCGTTCGCCCCGCATGATGTCCCCAAGCGTTAACTCAAAGTCATCGAAACTTTTCGGACGAACATCCCGCGTTTCCGCAGGCTGATCAATGCGCCCATTCATGCGACATAATCCATGCCAACTGCCTAACCCCCAAGGCGTCCCTACGATTCGTGCCGCAGGGTTTGCCTTGACCTACGATACCATAGCAAGGGCTTAGACGCACGTGCCTATACAAAAACCGTTTCAGGCCCACTAACCACTCTGCCGCGGTCCCGGACCGCGGCAACCACGGTCCAAATAGCGCGCGACCTTAGGCGGACATCGACTTTCGGCTCAGCGCACAATGCGACCACAGCCCGTCCATCGCGGTGATCAGCTTGTCCATCTCCAACGCCCCGTGAACCGGGGACGGCGTGAACCGCAGACGTTCCGTGCCACGCGGCACCGTCGGGAAGTTGATCGGCTGAACGTAAATCCCGCTATCGACCAGCAGCCGGTCAGAGATCATCTTACACTTGACCGGGTCGCCCACATGGACCGGCACGATATGGCTGCCGTGATCAATAATCGGCAGACCAATCCCCTTGAGGCGCAGCTTCAGAATGCGGGCCTGCGTTTGGTGCTTGTCGCGCAACGCCTGATCCGTTTTCAGGTGGCGGATAGAGGCCGCAGCACCTGCTGCGATCGCCGGTGGCAGCGAGGTCGTAAAGATGAAGCCCGGCGCATAGGACCGAATGGCATCCACCATGCGGTGGCTGGTGGCGATATAGCCGCCCATCACCCCATAGCTCTTGCCCAATGTCCCGTTCACGATATCGATGCGGTGGGACAGACCATCGCGTTCGGCCACACCGCCGCCGCGCTGGCCATAAAGCCCAACCGCATGAACTTCGTCCAGATAAGTCAGGGCACCAAACTCGTCCGCAACGTCGCAAATTTCTTTGATCGGCCCGAAGTCACCATCCATCGAGTAGACGGACTCGAACGCGATCAGTTTTGGGACCGCGGGGTCCAGCCCCTCAAGGATCGACCGCAGGTGCGCCACATCGTTATGGCGAAAGATATGCCGTTCGCCTTTGCCGCGACGGATACCCTCGATCATCGACGCATGGTTCAATTCATCCGACAGGATGACCAAGCCGGGAAAAAGCCGGGGCAGCGTCGACAAGGTGGCATCGTTCGCAACATAAGCCGAGGTAAAGACCAGAGCCGCCTCTTTGTCGTGCAAGTCCGCGATCTCAGTCTCGAGGCGCTTGTGATAGACCGTGGTGCCGGAAATATTCCGCGTGCCGCCCGACCCGGCGCCGGTGGCATCGAGCGCTTCGTGCATTGCCGCCAAGACAACCGGGTGCTGACCCATCCCAAGGTAATCGTTCCCACACCACACGGTCACGGGCTTGGTAGAGCCGTCCGGCCGCGTCCAGACCGCATGTGGAAAGTTGCCCTTATCCCGCGCAATGTCGATAAAGGTCCGGTAGCGGCCTTCTTGATGCAGCCGTTCCAGCGCCGTATCGAGTTGTGCGTTATAGTCCACGTTGCAGTCCTTTCGATGCTCGTCCGGTCTCTATGCCATATCCGGGCGGGACCGGAACTTGTCACAGATCAAACCGTGTCGGATATTCCTGTCACAGGATAGCCCGCCTCGCCAAGCAGAAATAGCCCGTATTTCAGGCAGGCAGCGGGGTATGGGCGAATATGTCCCAACCCTGCGCGGCCCCGTCTGCGACGTTTTCGACCATCATTGCACCGCCTTGCGGTCAACTTAGCTGAGACCCGATCCCGGGTAGACGACAGGTTTTGCGCTGATACTGTCACATCAAACCCACCATCTTACGGAGCCGCCATGTCCCTTGCGCCTGTTCTCGACCGGATCGATGCTGATCTCGATGCCTCCCTTGCCCGCCTATTTCAACTGCTGGAAATCCCGTCGATCTCGACCGATCCCGCCCACGCGCAGGATTGTGACCACGCGGCTGATTGGCTGGTCGCCGAACTGTCGGCCCTCGGCTTTAACGCCGAAAAGCGCCCCACGCCGGGTCATCCGATGGTGGTCGCCCATGCGGGCACCGAAGGACCGCACCTGCTGTTCTACGGCCACTATGACGTTCAGCCCGTCGACCCGCTTGATCTATGGGACCGCCCACCGTTTAGCCCGGCAATCGAAGATACCAAGGACGGGCAGGTTATTCGCGCCCGCGGGGCCTCGGATGACAAGGGCCAGTTGATGACCTTTGTCGAAGCCTGCCGAGCGTGGTTGGCTGTGCATGGCACCCTGCCCGCCCGGATCACCTGCTTCTTCGAGGGTGAAGAAGAAAGCGGCTCACCGTCGCTGGTGCCATTCATGACCGAAAACGCCGCCGAACTGACGGCAGATGTGGCGCTGATCTCGGACACCGGTCTTTACAGCGAAACGGTCCCGGCGATCGTGACCCAATTGCGCGGCTTGATGGGGGATGAGGTCACCATCCACGGCCCCAACAAAGACCTTCACTCTGGTCTGTTCGGCGGTCTGGCACGAAACCCGACCCGGGTGCTGACCCGCATTCTTGCCAGCCTACATGACGATACCGGACGAATCACCCTTCCCGGCTTTTATGACGGCGTGCCTGACCTCGATCCTGCCCTGCGTCAGCAATGGGATGCCTTGAACTTCGATGCCGAGGCCTTCCTCGGCGAGGTTGGCCTGTCTACCCCTGCCGGAGAGGCGGGTAAGACCCCCCTTGAGATGCTGTGGTCCCAGCCCACTTGCGAAATCAACGGCATCATCGCCGGCTATACCGGTGCCGGGTTCAAAACGGTGTTGCCCGCCAAGGCCACGGCCAAGGTCAGCTTCCGCCTGGTCGGCACCCAAGACCCCCACGCGATCAGAGTGGCGTTCCGGGAGTATGTGACAGCCCAGCTACCGCCGGACTGCACCGCCAGCTTCACCGCGCACGGGGCCTCCCCTGCGAGTCGGATGTCGACGGCGCATCCGGCGTTTGAATTGGCGCGTGCCGCCCTCAGCGACGAGTGGCCCGGCGAAGCGGCTTTTGTCGGCAGCGGCGGGTCGATTCCCATCGCGGGCTATTTCAAGAATATTCTGAACATGGATGCCATGCTGATCGGATTCGCCCGCGACGATGATCAGATCCACTCGCCGAACGAAAAATACGCCCTCGAAAGCTATCACAAAGGCATCCGCAGCTGGGCGCGCATCTTGGACAAACTGTCTGCCCGTTAGGGCAGACTTACTGTCTATTGTCACAATGGTCATCGGGGGAAAAATGGCGCGGTTGACGGGGCTCGAACCCGCGACCCCCGGCGTGACAGGCCGGTACTCTAACCAACTGAGCTACAACCGCGCAAGCCGTTCAGGACTGTGTTCCTGTCTGGCGTTGCGGGCTTTTAGGCGGGCACACCGGGGGCGTCAAGCAGTTTCGATGAGGTTTTTTAATTTCCTGTCAACGACCCGAAATTTCGGTGAATCGCCGAGTAAACCGGAATGATTTCAAAGCGTTAAATAACGAACCTCAAACAGATGCGGCCACGGAAACTAGGTTCCCGTGGCATGCATATGATCTGTATTGGATCATTCGAAGCGATGGCGCGGTTGACGGGGCTCGAACCCGCGACCCCCGGCGTGACAGGCCGGTACTCTAACCAACTGAGCTACAACCGCCCGCTTCGTACCAAGCGTCGCTTGGCGTGGGGTGTTACTATGCGCTGGTTTCGACGGCGTCAAGCAACCCAAAGCAAGTTCTCGAAGAAAATTACATCAGCTTGAAATCTAGGCCGATATTCCCCTCTTTTACCGACCGGTCCGGGTGCCATCGTGGCCCCGGACACCCCAGATCGGCGACTGGGTTACAATTTGTTCACGCTCCGCTCCCAGCGGGCATAGATGTAGAACAGCAACGCAACGGCAGTGGTCCCGACCATCACATAAAGGCCAAGCCACCCGGCGATACCCACAAGCGACGGACGCGCGAACAGACTGAGCCACACGGTCAGAAAGGCCATGACGCAAAATCCGAGAAACAGCAGCAGAACGGAGAACCGGTTGCGCTGGAACAACAACCAGCCGCCTAGCAAACCACCCCACACTCCGGCAGCCCATACCCCGTTCACCCAACTGGGCAAGCCGCGGATGTACGAGACCTGCTCGGGGGAGAAATTGTCCGTGTAGAACCCAAGTCGGAAATACGTGAACGTGAAGTCCAAGGCCCCGATCAAATAGAATGCAAGTGTCAGAATGGCGATTGGCCAATGATGCCAAGGCGCGCGTGTATCGGGCATGAAAACCTCCAGAACTGTCCCTCCGAAGGATCTGCCGTCAGGCCGAGAATGTCCAGCCTCTTGCCGTCTCTCGCGACGCCATCGCCCGATTACCCACTGCCGAAGAGATGCCGCCGACGAGCGCCCATGACGGGATCAGCCCGCGACTGAACAATAGGCTTTCTGGATACGAAACACGGGTCTAGAGACCTTCCAGATCATGTCTTGCGATATGTGGAAAATCTATAGATCCCATGATGGTACCCGAGGCCGGACTCGAACCGGCACGCCTTGCGGCGGGGGATTTTGAATCCCCTGCGTCTACCATTCCGCCACTCGGGCCAATCAACGAACCCTGCGCCGGGCGGCGCTTGTTCGGATCAACGAGGCGACGTATGCCGGGTTTGACGGGAAAGCTCAAGCAGGCTTTTTCATTCTTTGATCTTCCTCGGAACTTGCCCGCTTCGCCCCGCTTCTAACCGCCAAAAATAGGTAAAAAATGACCCTGAGAGCCATTGAAACACACGCGATCGACTTCGTGAACCCAGTCTTCCAGTCGGGCATGAATATTACGGTGCGCAGTCAGGAAGGCTGGAAAGACCGGATTCGTCTTGGCGATTCGCTACGAATCACTTTGCCAGACCGCGAGATCACGGTGCCGGTGATCGGTGCGATTCACTGCGCACTGGCCGACATCCCTGAGGGCTTGCTTGCCCTCGAACATGATCCTGCCGCCCGCACGATCAGCGGCCTCCAGTCAGTGCTGGAAAACATTTATCAGCGCCCTGTCCCGCTGGCAGATGCCGTCACCGTTCTTATCTTCGTCGTCACGTGATGCGGCCCTGAACAGCACACCACCGGGCGCCGTAGGCGTGGCGAAGAACGCATCGCGTCTAAAGCGACTGGTTAGCAGGGCAACGCGCATTCTGCGGCAGTCCCGATTCTGTCGACGGGTTTCGGCGTAAAGTGCGCTACTCTTGGTCCTTGCGGATCGGGTTGCGTCGATTCAGTTTGGTGATCATAGGCCACGGCGCGTGGCCCGCCGCCAATGGCAGAGTGGCCCGCTTATGATTGCTGAAGAGCATCCACTTACTAAAGCGGGCCTTAAGCTCTAATCCGGCGACCCGCGCATGCAGGTCGACACCTTGAGTTAAAGGTTTATTCGGTAGGGTGATCGGTCATCACGTCGCAACCTCACCGTCAAGAGGAACGGGCAAAGCAGAACGCTCGCTGCTCCCATGGAAGAAAATGTCAATCTCCAGCGCCAAGCCAAACTCGAATTCATTGAGTTCCGGCCCGCTCCAGTGGTGCCGTTCAAGGTCGTCGAGGAAGTCTTTACGTTTCTGTTCAATCCGCGGTTCTAAGGTCAGGAACTCGGCGGCACGCAGCATGTCGATGCGCTTATGCACCTCGCGCATCGCTGAAAAGGCTTCCATCATTAGCGGCATCAGGCGTGGATCCCGCTGCCAAGACTGGCCTGCGAAGACCTCTTGAACGACGCGATTTCCGGCCCCCAGACAGTCATAGGCGACACAGCCAGGAAAACCGTCCTGCGCCAAGGTGTTGTGAATTGTGCACCTGTGCCCCGAGAGGTTCCGGCAAGGTTCGCCGGGATTTTTATCAAACGCGAAATCTTTTCCTTTATCGAAGGCCAGAACGACGCAGCAAAGGGCCGCGCATTTCGAACAGTCTGTCTTGAGGCGGTCGATCTGGTGCATTTTAACTTTCGATTATCAATGGACTTCCCAGAGGGAGGTGTCAGGTCGCCGTATCCCGCGAAATGTCTCTAGAATACAAGTCCCGGCCTTTGTGCCTCGTATCACGGGAAAAACCGGACCAGATATCGCGGCGACGTCATGTGAATGCGGCGGCAAGCCATGGATAAATTCTGACCGGATCAAGGTTTCCGGCGCGGGGGTCGGCTTGGACATAGACACTCATTCAAGCATTCCATAGCGGGATAGATGCCGCCAACGTCTTTGGATGAACCATTCAGGGAACAGCGACAGGACCACAATGACAAGAACCGCTAGGACCGCCAGAATTGACCCTTCGTTCAGCACGCCATACATCGTACCCCCGACGACCGCGACCAATGCCACGATCGGCAATGCCAAGTGACGCGGGAAGGCCGTCCTTGCCATCGAGGCCGCAAGTGCAAAGCCAACAACCGCATTTCCGCCAAGCCAAATATAACTAAACAACCCCAGCGGAGCCTTGAACGGCGCGGGCAGCCAGATCTGCGCATAACCGACCATCGGCGATAGAAGATCACACGACAGATGAACGCTCGTACCGATCAAAGCACCGGCCATAGGCGCAGCACCTAGACGACGGCCAAAGAGCAAAAAGAGTAACGCTGGAAAAAGAGAATGCGTGATGATTGAACGGTGATGCAGAATTGAAATCACCGTCAGATCAATGTCAGGCATCCAAAGAAAGACGTATGCGCATCCCAGAAACAGAAGCAGGCGCCCAAGAGAACTGCGTCCGACGACCTTTAAGGAATCAAGCAGCCACCGAAAGAAACGATCTTTCAAGTTTCTTTGGCGAGTGTCGCCATCAGAATTGCCGAGACGCTTCAAGGCTTCGCGCCAACGAGGACATTTGAACCCGCGATTTGAGTTTTGGTCAAAAAATTTATTTCAACCCCCGCAGCAACCATTGGGCCTTCAGTCTCCATGACGATATCTACCTGTTTCAGAAGTCCGAGGGGGTACCATCGGCGCTAGACCCGGGGGGCTAGCGCCCCGCCATGCCAAACAGAACTTTGATCCGAAGGCGGGCTTGGATGGCGGCGTCGCTGTAGGACTGTTGGCGGCCTCGCATCCCGGATGGAGCAAATTCCAAACCTTTCCCAGCATCAAACCAGACGGTCAGAGACCCTCGCCGTCTCGGTACCCGGCTGTCGTCAGGCCCGATCGTGGTCTTGCAGATCACCTTTCCGGGTACGCTTATGCGCATCAAAAACCACATCGGATTTCCGCCGAAAGTCCGACGCAACATGTGTGCAACAGGATCAAACCAAACTGTAAACTGGATCGACGCAAGAATGGCTGCCACACTCGCCTACAGCGGAATTATCTATAAATTCATATGGATGAAGTGGTCGGGACGGCAAGATTCGAACTTGCGACCTACGGTACCCAAAACCGTCGCGCTACCAAGCTGCGCTACGCCCCGACTGAGGTGTCTCTAGCGCCCGACGACGGGAATGAAAAGGGAAAATCAGTCACAAGGCCAACTTGGATCATTATTTTTAAATGCCGGGTGCCGAACCTCACTTCCGGGCGCGATTCCCAGCACCTCGGACAGGCCGCCATTGACTTCAAGGACAGCAAGGACCCCTCGTCCACCGGGAATCGAGGTTTCATCCAAAGGAATGGCGTTCTGATGTACGCGGGTAACGATGCCCGTCTGATCAATGAAGATCAGATCTAAGGGAATCAGAGTGTTGCGCATCCAGAAGGCCACGGATTGCGGTTCTTCATACACGAACAGCATTCCAGATTGGCGCGGCATGCTGGCTCGGTTCATCAATCCGATCGCGCGCTCGTCGGGATCATCCGCAATTTCAACATCGAATCGGGCACTGCCCCAGGTGCCGCGCAATTCGACCTGCTCCAGATCGCACACCGCGAATGCGGGCATCGCAACAAGAGCCGCACCACCGCAAATCAGCCAAAAGGGAGGACGCATCTTAATCCTCACCCATCGCAGCATATTCCCAAGAACTGACCTGCACCGCCATCAAGCCACGGCGCCCTTCGGCCACCCGGATGCATACGGCCTCTCCGGGTTGCAAATCGGCCAGCCCAGATCGCCGCAGCACGTCAATGTGAATAAAGATGTCATCGGACTTTCCAAAGGTGTTGGCAAAGCCAAAGCCCTTGGTCTTGTCGAACCATTTCACCCGCGCAGGTTCCAGCGGCCCCGCGTCTTCGGGTGGCTCAAAATCACTGTCAGCTGCCGGATCGCGTGCCTCTTCCGTCACATCGGGAGGTTCGATGCGCATCACTTCGACGGCTTGCCGTCCGCGCGGTGTATCATGCACCAGCAATTCGACGACCGCGTTGTCCGCGATGGAGCTTTGTCCGAAATTTCGCAACACATTGGCGTGCAGCAGGATGTCACTGCCGCCCTCGTTCGCAATGACGAATCCGAACCCCTTACCGGGATCGAACCATTTAACGAGACCCGTTACCGTCTCTGTTTCACTCTCTTCACTCTTCATGCAACCGACAAACTTCTTTTTCACGTTGGGGATAAGGTTGCTGTCGTGAACCTGTCAACGGATCCTGTAGGGCAGTAAATGGAATTACTTTATCGAATATGTATATCGCGAACATCATTTTAAGGGCTAAGCCTCGCTATGGTCCAAGGGTCGCTCCGTCCGGGCCGCCTCCAGATGAAGCGGTCGTGCAAGCGGAACGGGCCATCCGCCCAGAATTCAATTTCTACAGGAATCAACCGGTAGCCGCCCCAGAACGCCGGGCGCGGCGGCGTGTTGCCAAACCGCGTTTCCGTGTCGCGAATGCGCTGAGTCAATTCGTCTCGGGAGGCCAGAGCCGCAGATTGCAGCGACGCCCAAGCCCCGATCCGGCTTTCTAAAGGGCGTGTGTGGTAATAGGCGTCAGACTGTTCCGGCGAGACCCGTTCAATATGACCACGGAACCGGATTTGCCGGCGCAGCGACTTCCAATGAAATCCAGCCGCCGCGACACCGCTGGCGTCAAGTTCTTTGCCCTTGGTGCTGGTATAATTTGTGTAGAACACGATCGCGTTGTCTTCGATTTCTTTCAGGAGAACCACGCGCACATTTGGAAACCCGTCCTGCCCTTGTGTCGCCAATGACACGGCATTTGGGTCGGACAATTCCGTCTCCCCGGCGCTTGCAAGCCATTGCGCCACAATCTCAAACGGGTCGTCCCCAGCAAATATTCCCGAACGATCTAGCAATTTAACCCCAACTCTATACGTCGAATAGCATCCACGTGCCGCGCGTGCAGAACACGGATAATCCTGTAGCCCGTTCAGGACCATGAGCCGATGCGGCGTCATGACCTTGATGCGGTCGAAACAATGTCCTACACGACCTTACGGCCAATGGTGCGCGGAGAAGCAAGAATGTCAACAGAACTCATGCAAGGAAAACGCGGGCTCATCATGGGGCTGGCGAACGACAAGTCGATCGCCTGGGGCATCGCCAAAATGTGTGCCGCCCATGGGGCTGAATTGGCGTTTTCGTACCAAGGCGACGCCCTGAAAAAGCGCGTTGTGCCGCTGGCAGAGTCGGTTGGTTCTGACATCGTTTTGGAATGTGACGTAAGCAATGCGGAGTCTATTGATGCATTGTTCGAGGAATTAGGTCAAAAATGGGATAAATTGGACTTTATCGTCCATGCCATCGGATTTTCGGACAAGAACGAATTGCGCGGTCGCTATGTCGACACCAGCCCGGAAAATTTCCGGATGACCATGGATATTTCGGTCTATTCCTTCACCGCCGTTGTTCAGCGTGCGGAAAAAATGATGACCGAAGGCGGCAGTTGTTTAACCCTGACGTATTATGGCGCTGAAAAAGTGATGCCACATTACAACGTCATGGGGGTCGCAAAAGCGGCTCTTGAGGCATCGGTACGCTATCTGGCCGAAGATCTTGGCAAGGATGCGATCCGGGTCAACGCGATTTCCGCTGGAACGATCAAGACGCTCGCGGCCAGCGGAATCGGTGATTTCCGCTACATCATGAAATGGAACGAGTATAATTCTCCGCTGCGCCGTACTGTGACGCAGGAAGAAGTCGGCAAGGCGGCGCTGTTCTTGTTGTCTGATCTTGGCACCGCAACGACCGGCGAAGTTCTGCACGTCGATGCCGGGTATCATGTTGTTGGCATGAAAGCCGTCGACGCCCCCGATATCACGACTGCCAAACCCAAGGACGAATAAGCCGTGGCCATTTCGATGTTCTTGGCGATTGCCTTCCTCCATTTCATGGCGGCAATCAGCCCGGGCCCTGCTGTCTTGATGTCTGTGCGCACCGGACTGACGGAAGGCATGCGCACCGGCACCGCTTTGGCGGCTGGCATTGGTGTGGGCGGCGTGATTTGGGCGGCCGCCGCCTTGTTTGGGTTGGCGCTGGTCTTTGAAATTGCGCCCGCGCTTCTAACCGGCTTCAAAGTATTGGGCGCAGGCTATCTGCTTTGGATGGCATGGAAGATGTGGCGCAGCGCGGGCGAGCCCTTTGATCTGACCCCGACCGGTGCGCCGCCGCGCAGCCTGCGCGCAGCCTTTATGCTGGGGCTAACGACCCAACTGTCCAACCCGAAACCTGCCGTCATGTTCAGTGCAATTTTCGCCGGAACCGTGCCCCCGGGCACAAGTTGGCTGATCTACCTCGCGCTGTTGGGCGTGGTCTTTTTCAACGAAGCCGTCTGGAATGTTCTGGTCGTTCGCGTATTCTCGTTCGAACGCACGAAACGCGGCTATGTCGGAATGAAATCAACCATCGATCGGTGCTTTGGCGGCCTTTTGGCCGTGCTCGGCATCAAGATCGTCGCCACCTGACCCGCAAGGAGACAAGAATGACCGACCGGCTGCCGCATGAGAAGGGATTCCACATCAGTTGGGATCAGATTCATCGTGATAGTCGCGCGCTTGCATGGCGTCTGGATGGCCAAGGGCCAAACGGAACCCCATGGCGCGCCGTGGTCGCCATCACCCGCGGCGGAATGGCCCCGGCGATGATCGTGGCGCGGGAACTGGACATTCGGACCGTGGATACAATCTCGGTGAAGTCTTATGACAACCAGTCGCAAGCCGACGCCAGCGTGTTGAAAGAGCCCGACCCGGAATTGATGGGCGACGGGACCGGTATTCTGGTGATCGACGATCTGGTGGACAGCGGCAAAACACTGGCGCTGGTTCGGGAAAAATTCCCCAACGCGCATTTTGCGACGGTCTATGCCAAACCCAAAGGACGCCCGATGGTGGATACGTTCATCACCGAGGTCAGTCAGGACACCTGGATTTTCTTCCCGTGGGACATGGCCTTGCAATATGTGCAGCCCTATCGCGGCACCTGACAGCCGCCGGCCCGGCGCAATACGATCACGCGCTTCTGGTTGCCCGGTTCCGGGAAACCCACTAGACCCACTGCACGCAATTTGACCGCACGCAATATGAAGGATGGCACTGCAAATGGCAGGCAAACCCAAGAGCATGCTCACGAACATTCTTGTCTGGATGGTTCTTGCCATGCTGATCGTCGGTCTGGCGGGCTTCGGCGTCGGCAATTTCGGCGGCACCGTCACGGCGGTTGCGGCAGTCGGGAAAACCGAAGTCCCGATCACAAGCTACGGCCGCGCCCTGCAACAGCAGATGGCAACGATCACACAACAGACCGGTGAAACCGCGAACTTGGCGCAGATGCAGGCGGCGGGCGTCGATCAGGGCGTGTTGTCAGAACTGTTGGCCGCAGCGGCCCTTGATGAGGCGGCCCGCAAGATCGGCCTGTCTGTTGGCGATGACGCGGTCAGCCAAGAAATCCTGACCATTCCGGCTTTCCAAGGGGTCAATGGCAGCTTCGACCGCGATGCCTATAGCTTCGCGTTGGATCAAAGCGGCTTCACCGTCAGCCAGTTTGAGAACCAAATCCGCCAAGAAGTGGCCCGCAGCCTGTTCCAAAGCGCGCTCATAGCCGGGATTGCCCCCTCGGCTACTTATTCCGATACCATCTACAAGTTTATTGGCGAACAGCGCGACTTCACCTATGCCCAGATGACTGCGGCGGATCTGGATGCCCCCGTTGCGGCGCCGGACGCCGAGGCCGTTCAAGCATTCTACGACGCCAACCCCGACCTGTTCCGCCTGCCCGAAAGCAAGGCAATCACCTATGTCTGGCTGACACCGGACATGCTGGTTGACGAGATCGAGGTCGACGAGACGGCATTGCGGACCGCCTATCAAGAGCGGATTGATGAATTTGTCCGGCCCGAGCAGCGCATGGTACAGCGGCTTGGCTTCGCCGACATGGCCGCAGCCGAAGCGGCCAAGGAACAGCTGGACAGCGGCGAGACCACCTTTGCGGATCTCTTGGACGCACGCGGCTTGACCGAGGATGACGTTGATCTTGGCGTCGTCACCGAAAGTGACCTTGATGCGGCCGGGGCCGGCGTTTTTGCCCTGACCGACACCGGCGTGACCGGCGCGTTGCCGTCGCCCATCGGACCGGCACTGTTTCAAGTGAATGCGATCCTGTCCCCTCAGGAAACCAGTTTTGAAGACGCCGTGTCGATCCTGCGCGAGGATATGGCCTATCTGGCAGCACGTGCCCGGATATCGGAAGATGTAGAAGCCTTGGACGATCTTCTGGCGGGCGGCGCGACACTTGAAGACCTGAACGCCGAATCCGAAGTGGAAATTGGCAGCCTCAACTGGATCGGTGAACCGGGCGATGGCATCACGGCCTATAATGAATTTCAGTCCGCAGCAGCGTCGGTCACCGCTGACGACTATCCAAGCATCACGGTTCTGGACGACGGCTCGATCTTTGCATTGCGGTTGGACGACGTGATCCCATCCGCCCTGCCACCGATGGACGACGTGCGCGAACTGGCGACCGATCTGGCGCAGGACGCGGCAATTCGTGCGGCTCTGTCCGAAACAGCGGCGGACTATATTGTGCAGTTGGACAATGGCGCGTCCTTCATGGACCTGAACCTGACCCCGTCATCTGAGACCGGCCTGACCCGCCGTGACCTGTTGCGTGACCTGCCTGTGAGCATCATGGAACAAGCGTTTGACTTGGCCCCCGGCAAGGCAACAATCGTGGAAGGCACCGATGACGTCTATCTTCTGCGCCTAGATGCAGTTGCCGCCCCCGATCCCAATGATCCGACGGCAGAGTTCTTGCGGACGTCCCTCAACCAGCAGGCCGCGCAATCTATGGCACAGGACATCCAGATCCAGATCGCCCGCGCCGTTCAGGCAGAAGAGGGCATTTCCATCAACCAAGCGGCTATAAATGCCGTACATGCGCAGCTACCATGACCCTGACCCCGAATTTCGAAGACTTTTCCCGCGGCTATAACGCGGGAAAAACCCAACTGGTCTATACCCGCTTGGCGGCGGATCTGGACACGCCGGTCTCGTTGATGCTGAAAATGGGCGAGGCCGCGCCAGACACTTTTATGCTGGAATCCGTCACCGGCGGCGAAGTGCGCGGGCGCTATTCGATCATCGGATTGAAGCCGGACCTGATCTGGGAATGTCGCGGACAAGTCGCGCGACTGAACCGGACCGCGCGCTTCGATCGCGATGCTTTTGAGGTTCAGGACGCGCCACCGCTGGAAAGCCTGCGCGCATTGATCGAAGAAAGCCGAATTGAGATGCCCGACGATCTGCCGCCCAGTGCGGCCGGTCTGTTCGGATATCTCGGCTATGACATGATCCGTCTGGTCGAACAGTTGCCCAATGTGAACCCCGACCCGCTGGGTCTGCCAGATGCGGTCATGATCCGGCCTTCGGTCGTGGCCGTGCTGGACGGGGTCAAGGGCGAGGTCACTTTGGTGTCTCCGGCCTGGGCCGGATCGGGCCTGAATGCCCGGGCAGCCTATGCCCAAGCCGCCGAACGGGTCATGGATGCCCTGCGCGATCTGGACCGGCAGCCGCCGTCGAACAGCCGCAATCTTGGCGCCGAATCCGTTCCGGCAGACCCGGTCTCAAATTTCACCAAAGCCGACTATATGGCGGCGGTCGAACGCGCCCGCGATTACATTCGGGCCGGTGATATCTTTCAAGTTGTTCCGGCACAGCGCTGGAGCCAGACATTCACCCTTCCGCCCTTCTCGCTCTATCGCTCGCTGCGGCGCACCAACCCGTCCCCGTTCATGTTCTTCTTCAATTTCGGCGGCTTTCAAATTATCGGTGCCAGCCCCGAAATTCTGGTGCGCGTGTTCGGCAAGGAAGTCACAATTCGCCCGATTGCTGGCACCCGCCCGCGCGGCGCGACACCGGACGAAGATCGCGCCCTAGAGGCCGACCTTCTTGGCGACCCCAAGGAATGCGCCGAACACCTGATGCTGCTGGATTTGGGGCGGAACGACACCGGCAAAGTGTCCAAGATTGGCACGGTGCGCCCGACCGAACAGTTCACCATCGAACGCTACAGTCACGTCATGCATATCGTCTCGAACGTGGTGGGCGAATTATCCGACGATCAGGACGCACTTTCTGCGTTGTTGGCAGGCCTGCCTGCGGGCACCGTCTCTGGTGCGCCAAAAGTTCGCGCCATGCAGATCATCGACGAGTTGGAACCGGAAAAACGCGGTGTGTATGGCGGCGGCGTCGGCTATTTCGCCGCCAATGGCGACATGGATATGTGCATCGCCTTGCGGACCGCCGTGCTGAAGGATCAAACTTTGTACATTCAGGCCGGTGGCGGCGTCGTATACGACAGCGATCCAGAAGCCGAGTGGCAGGAAACGGTAAATAAATCCAAGGCGATCCGCAAAGCTGCCGATGAAGCAGGCCGGTTTGGCGGTGGCAACTCTTAAGGCCGGGGGGCTGTCTTAGGGCATCAGCGCCGATAACGGCACTGGCTGCACCGACGACCCCGCCCCGGTTTTGAACCAGTCGTCGATCGCCGCCAAGGTCGCCGGATCGTTGCGGACCAGCACAGCCACCTGACCATCCCGGCGGGCCCGTTCCACAACGGCCCCCAATTGCGCCGCTCCGTTGGCACCGTCCAGAACGCTATAGACCAGCACGCCGGGTAGACCTGCGCGGCGGATCGCCAAAAAGGCGTCGGGCTGGCCCTTGTCCAAGCCCAAAACCCCGATCACACCGCTATCTACAGGCGGTTCGGACCAGAGATCAGGCTCGGTTGCACCGGCCCCAAAGGCTGCATTCGGATCAATCAGAAAGCCCAATGACGTTGGAAACGGGTCCGTGACGGCCAACACCTGTTCAAGGGCAGACCCAGCGTCGGCGCGGTCCGCCGAAGCGACCATCTGCGTCATCGCCCAAGCCGGGGCCCGCCTGCCCGGCTGGCCACCGTCCTGCGGCGCCGACAGCACAAAAGCCACGCGCAACGCATCGTCAGAGTCGCCCCCAGCCTCACTGCGATCCAGCGGTGGCTGCGCAGGGTTTTGCGGCCCCGTTAGGGACAATTCTTCCCCTTGGCCGGACGGCGCAGTCGCCAAAAGATCACCCGCGCCCTGTTCCGATACTGGAACCGCCGTATCCGGTTGTATCGCAGGCACGGCAGACAGTCGTCGCTGCGGCAGAGAACCGGGCCGGTGCTGCGGCGGCGCATCTCGATGCACCACAACATTTGCCCATTGAAGGTCCGGCGCGGGCGGTAAGATTGGCTTGGACACCAGCACCGGAATTGGCGGCGACGCCATCCGCTGCGGCGGGGTCGGCCCCTTGGGCGCAACGACAGCGCTAGGCCCGGCGTCAATCGCGCGCGGAGTCGCCGGTGTCCCTGACCGACGCACCAAATCATCCTTGGCCAACGCGGTGAAGGGATCCGGCAAAACATCGCGCTGCGGGCTGGCGATGCCGCGCACGGCGGGCGCGACCGTCACAAGGTGACCGGACCCAGGCGCGGCAAGGCCCGGCGGCGGCGCGGCGCGGGTCGGGATGGCCGGCATATGAACGGCGGGCGGACGCGGCCAAAGGCTGCGCGGCATTTGTTCGGGCCGTTGCAACCCGCCCTCAAATCTTGGCGCTGAATCCAGCACGGAAGTGGCGGCTAAGTCGTGCCCGGTCTGAGACACGGGATCCGCCTTTGGCAGCACCGCCTGTTCGGACTTCCGCTCCAACACCACTGAGGCCACGACAAAGACCAGGCTCCCGATGACGAGCCCCCACAATGCGCCAATCAGAAATCCTTTGTTCACGGCCCTGCCCGGCCCCTTTTATTTGCGACTTTGCGGTGTCCTATCCGCTTGTTCCGCTCTTGACCACCCGCCCTCGACCTGAGCAAGTGTGCACCATCCCAGACGACGCCCAGAAGAACCGGATATCGCACAACATGCTCCTCCTGATCGACAACTACGACAGCTTTACCTACAATCTCGTGCATTATTTGGGCGACCTTGGCGCCGATGTCACCGTCCACCGTAATGACACCCTCAGCGTTGCGGAAGCCCTTGCCTTACGGCCTGAGGCGATCGTGTTATCGCCCGGCCCCTGCGACCCTGATCAAGCCGGCATCTGCCTTGATCTGACCATAGCGGCGGCGGACGCAGGAATTCCGTTGCTCGGCGTGTGCCTTGGGCACCAAACCATCGGGCAGGCCTTCGGCGGCAAGGTCGTGCGCTGCCACGAAATCGTCCATGGCAAACTTGGCGCAATGCACCATGACGGTGCTGGCGTGTTCGCAGGCTTGCCGTCGCCTTTGTCCGCGACCCGCTATCATTCTTTGGTGGTCGACCGTGACAGCCTGCCCGCATGCCTTGAGGTGACTGCATGGCTAGAAGACGGCACCATCATGGGCCTGCGCCACCGCGACCACGCCATTGAAGGCGTGCAGTTTCATCCCGAAAGCATCGCCTCGGAACACGGCCATGCCATGCTGAAGACCTTTCTCGAGCGTGTGGCGGTATCGGCATGAGCCCTGACCTGAAGCCCCTGATCGGACTGGCCGCCGAAGGCCCGTTGACCTCGGCGCAGGCCCGCACGGCCTTTACCGCGCTGTTTGAAGGCAATGCGACCCCCAGCCAGATTGGCGGCTTTCTGATGGCGCTGCGCACCCGCGGCGAAACCGTCGAGGAAATCGCCGCTGCCGCCTCTGTGATGCGCGAGAAATGCAGCCCGGTCATCGCACCTGAGGGGGCGATGGATATTGTCGGCACTGGTGGCGACGGCAAAGGCACATTGAATATCTCGACCGCCACTGCTTTTGTTGTGGCAGGCGCAGGCGTGCCCGTTGCCAAGCACGGCAACCGCAATCTCAGTTCGAAATCTGGTGCGGCCGATGCGCTGGCGCAGATGGGAATCAACGTGATGATCGGGCCGGAAGCCGTTGAAAAGGCTTTGCAGGATGTGGGCATCTGCTTCATGATGGCCCCCATGCATCATCCAGCGATGAAATACGTCATGCCCTCACGGACCGAGCTTGGCACCCGCACAATATTCAATATTCTGGGGCCGCTTACCAATCCAGCCGGGGTCAAACGACAATTGACCGGGGCGTTTTCCAGCGATCTGATCCGGCCGATGGCCGAAACGCTTCTAGCCCTTGGATCAGAGGCTGCGTGGCTGGTGCATGGTGGCGACGGGACCGACGAAATCGCGATTTCGGCACCCTCTGAGGTGGCGGTTCTGAAGGACGGCACCGTGTCCATGATCACAGTCCACCCCGAGGATGCGGGCCTACCCGTACATCCATTCGAAGATATTCTGGGCGGCAGTCCGGCCCATAACGGTGCCGCCTTCCGGGCTCTGCTTGACGGTGCGCCCGGCGCGTATCGGGATGCAGTATGCTTCAACGCGGCGGCGGCTCTGGTCATCGCCGAACGGGCGGCAACCCTGTCCGACGGGGTCTCCCTGGCACGAGAAAGTATTGACAGCGGCAAAGCCCGCGACAAAGTCCAGGGCTTAGCCCGGGCGACAAGCGAGGCAACACAATGATCCCCACCGTTCTGGACCGTATCAAGGCTTACAAGCTTGAGGAAATCGCCGCGCGAAAAAGCGCTGTGCCCCTTGCTGATCTTGAAGCAAATGCCCGTGATGCCAGCCCGGTTCGCGGCTTTCACGACGCGCTTCTGCGCGCCCGTCAACAAGGCTATGGGTTGATCGCAGAGGTTAAAAAAGCCAGCCCATCCAAGGGCTTGATCCGCGCGGATTTTGACCCACCGGCTCTGGCCGCAGCCTATGAAGCGGGCGGCGCCGCCTGTTTGTCGGTGCTGACCGACGCGCCATCCTTCTTGGGGGACGATTCCTTTTTGGTGCAAGCCCGCGCGGAAACTTCCCTGCCGGTCCTGCGCAAAGACTTTTTGTTCGACCCCTATCAAGTGACGGAATCCCGCGCCTTGGGGGCTGATTGCATTCTGATCATCATGGCATGTGTCAGTGACGAACAGGCCGCCGAACTTGAATCCGCTGCCTTTGCTTGGGGCATGGATGTGCTGATTGAAGTCCACGATGAACAGGAACTGGACCGCGCCGGCCTGCTGACCTCGCCGATGATTGGGATCAACAATCGCAATCTGCACACATTCGACACGACGTTAGACACGACCCGGACGCTGGCGCGGCGGGTCCCCGTCGATCGGACCATCGTTGCCGAATCCGGGTTATCGACGCCAGAGGACCTTGCGGATTTGGCCGCCTATGGGGTTCGGTGCTTCTTGATTGGCGAAAGCCTGATGCGCCAGCCCGACGTGACCTTCGCCACCCGCCATCTGCTTAGCGCACCGTTGCGATCAGGGGGGGTCTGATGGAGGCCCGGCTCAGTCATTTTGACGCCAAGGGCGATGCCCATATGGTCGACGTATCGGATAAGCCCATCACTTCTCGCGTTGCCGAGGCATCTGGCTGCATTAAAATGACGCCGGAAACCTTTGAAATCATTTCCGATGGTCGCGCGAAAAAAGGTGACGTCTTGGCGGTTGCGCGTCTGGCTGGCATCATGGCGACCAAGAAAACCGCCGATTTGATCCCTCTGTGCCACCCCTTACCTATCAGCAATGTCCGCCTTGAGCTGTCCCTTGATGCGGCACTGCCCGGAGTGCAAATCGTGGCGACAGTCAAGACGACCGGTCAAACCGGCGTCGAGATGGAGGCCCTCACCGCCGTGTCTGTCGCGGCATTGACCGTCTACGACATGGTCAAGGCCGTTGAAAAATCCATGGTCATTTCCGACATTCGCCTCACCTACAAAGACGGCGGAAAGTCGGGCCGCTTCGTCGCAGAGGGATGAGCCTGTCGTGATCCCTGTCTCTGAAGCACTGGATCGAATTTTCGCGTTATTGCAACCCCTTGCCGCCGAACCTGTTGCGCTACGAAACGCCTGTGGCCGCGTGTTGGCCGAAGATGCCGTCGCCACCCGCGATCAGCCGCCGTTTGCCGCCTCGGCAATGGATGGCTACGCAGTCGCCAGTGACCGCATCGCCCCCGGCGCGCGTTTTACCGTGATCGGCGAAGCGGCGGCCGGTCAGCGGTATCCCGGACAGCTTTTTTCAGGTCAAGCCGTCCGTATCTTTACCGGTGCGCCGGTTCCCGCTGGAGCCGACAGGATCGTCATCCAAGAAGACGTGACGGTGGACGGCAACGACATTATTTTGTCCGAAAACCTTGACGCAGGCACCCATATCCGCCCTGCTGGAGGGGACTTTCGTGCCGGAGCGCGCCTTCCCGCCGGGACGCGTCTTAGTCCTGCGGACGTCGCATTACTTGCGGCCATGAACATCCCGTCTGTGCGGGTGCATCGCCGCCCGATTGTGGGGCTATTAACCACCGGGGACGAGTTGGTGATGCCCGGCACATCCCCCTCAGAAGATCAAATTCTGTCCTCGAACGGCTATGGCCTCGCTGCCTTGCTGGAACGCGAAGGGGCGCTGGTGCGCCTGTTGCCCATCGCCCGCGATCGGATCGGGGCCTTGCAGACCGTTTTGGCTTTGACCGCTGGCTGCGATCTGGTTGTGACAACCGGCGGGGCTTCCGTCGGGGATCACGACCTGATTGGAAACATGGCCGCCGATCTTGGACTGTCCCGATCCTTCTACACAGTCGCAATGCGGCCGGGAAAACCAATGATGGCGGGGATACTGGCCGGAATCCCCCTGATTGGACTTCCCGGAAATCCCGTCTCCTCAATGGTTTGCGGAACGATCTTCATTCTTCCATCGTTACGGGTGCTGATGGGCTTGCCGGCGCAGCCCGCGCCCAGATCAACCGCGCGACTGGCAGTTGCCCTTACGGCGAACGGCCCGCGTGAGCATTACATGCGCGCATGGCTAGAGGCCGGCGAAGTCACTGTGTTCGACCGTCAGGACAGCAGCTTGCAATCGGTTCTGTCGCGATCAAACGCGCTCGTGGTTCGCCCGCCCAACGCCCCGATGATGGATGCCGGCGCCACGGTCGACGTGGTTCTTCTCTGAGGTGAAAGGTTGACACAAACCGGGAACGCGCATAGAACGTTTCGGAAACATAGGCTTGTGTCTTGTCCTTGGAGTGCCGAAAATGTTGACACAGAAGCAACTGGACCTTCTTAAATTCATTCATATCCGCGTCCAGCGCGATGGCGTGCCGCCGTCCTTCGATGAGATGAAAGAGGCGCTCGATCTGAGATCGAAGTCGGGCATTCACCGTCTGATCACTGCGTTGGAGGATCGCGGGTTTATCCGGCGATTGGCCCACAAGGCCCGGGCGCTGGAGATCGTTAAACTTCCCGATGCCATCGACCCCGCCGGGTTCCGCCCACGGGTCATTGATGGCATTGCCGCGCCTGAGGTGGCCGCGCCGATCCCGGCAAATTCTCAACCGTCCGGGCGGGCTGGCAACGAAATCCCTCTTTTGGGGCGGATCGCAGCTGGTGGCCCGATTAGCGCCGTCCCGAGCGACGGCTATAATGTGGTGGTGCCGCCGCAGATGGTAGCAGGAACCGGTGCACATTATGCGCTTGAGGTGCGGGGCGACTCGATGATCGACGCGGGCATCAATGACGGCGATGTGGTGGTGATCCGCGAAGGTAGCAGCGCTGAGAATGGCGAAATTGTCGTCGCGGCGTTTCAGGATCAAAACGAATACAGCGTGACCCTGAAACGGTTTCGCCGGCGCGGTGGCGCAATCGCGCTGGAGGCCGCCAACCCGGCCTATGAAACCCGGGTATTCCGCGCCGATCAGGTGGAAATTCAGGGCAAATTGGTCGGTTTGATCCGCAATTACTGAGCCTGTTCTGGCGGATTTGCGTCTCTGGTGTCCACCCGACTACCGGTGGTCAGTGCTATCATAATCCGGTCAAGGATGACTTGTGCATCGCGTTCCAATTCAGGAACGCGATGCGGCCGCCCCGCGCGCAGATCGCGGGAGTTCCACAAACGATAACCCGTCACTTGGCGTACTGACTGCACCGCCACCGGCGATTGCCGCAGCGCCAGCGCACCTGACAGCGTGAGGATCTCTGGGTCCAGCACAAGGCAAGTCGCCGTCGCGCCCACCGGTTTGCTGGCAATCAGGATGGTGGTCGCATTGCAGGGGTCCGCGCTGGCCGTCAGGGCGCGACCGGCCATCTGGGTCAGACGCGCGGCACCTAGGTCCACCTGAAATCCATCGCCGGTCTCATAAGGCTTGGCGCGTTGGAACGCCGTGTCACGATCAGACCGATCCCCATCGTTTTCCAACCAGCCTTCCGCCGCGAACCCATCGCCTTTGGGCTTGTTCAGGGCGCGTCCGCCCGGCGTCATGACGCCAACAAGCGTGGCTGTGTCCGAGATCAGAAGATAAGGCCGCTCTGCGTCAATCCACAGCCATACCGCCAGAACGGTCGGGATGAGCCCGACAAGCCGCAGGCGCCCTTGCCACAGAATAATCCAGATCAGCCCCAAGATCATCATCGGCAAGATCATCGGTGGCGGTTGCGGGATCAGCCGCACAGCCCCATCCATCTTCGACACGGCGGTAGCGACACCAAGGATCCAGCGGATGCCCACCCCCATGATCCAAAGCCCGACCCAGCCCAATCCAAACGGGCTGAGGCACGCCGCCAGCACCGCAGCCGGGATGACGACACTGCCCATCAAGGGGACTGTCAGCAAATTTGCGATCAAGCCATAGGTGGCACTTTGATTGAAGTGCGCTGCGGCAATGGGCGCGGTCGCAATGCCGGCCACGGCAGACGAAATGATCAACGACAGTACCCCACGCGCCCATTTCGGGATCGGCAGTCGCGCCCCTGAGCGCATCTCGCCAAATACCCAAACCAAGGCTGTCGTGGCCGCAAAGGACATCTGAAATCCGGGGCTGAGCAAAGATTCCGGGGCCAGAACCAGCACGATCAGCGCGGCAAGCGCCACCGACCGCAAGGTTAAGGCTCGGCGATCCAGCAGCACCGCGCACAGCATCACCGCCACCATGATAAAGGCGCGTTGGGTCGAGACATTGCCGCCGGACAAACCCAGATACGCCAGCGCCGCAAACAGCGCCAGAATCGCGCCGACCTTCTTGGCGGGAACGCGCAATGCCACCGCCGGGACAAGCGCGATCCCATAACGCACGGCGGCAAAGACAAATGCCGTCAGCAACCCAATATGCAGGCCAGAGATCGCAAGAAGATGCGCAAGATTGCTGTCCCGCATCACTGATAAAGTCTCGCCGGTCAGACCAGACCGATCGCCGGTCACAAGCGCGGCTGCGAAAGCGCCGACCTGCCCCGGCAACTGGGCCTGAACCGCTGCGGACAGACCCAACCGGAATCTATTCAGCGCCAGCAACGGCTTGCCCGGTTGCGGCGGGTCAAGCCCAAGCACCGGCGTCCGCGTATAGCCGACCGCGCCGAGTTGTTGGAACCACGCCATCCGCTGAAAGTCGAAGCCATAAGGCTCCACCGGTCCGCCCGGCGGCGACAAATGCCCGGTCAGGATCACCCGCAATCCCGGTACCGGATCAATAAACCCCTGCCTGCCGTGCAACGATACCCGCACAATCCGGGGGGTTCGCGCCGGCGATGTCCGCTCCAGAACCACTTGATCCAAAGTCAGCCGTGGCTTTTCACTTTGCGACCGGTCCACGGCGATCACCCGCCCTTCAATCGCGCCATAATAGCGATATTCCATCACCGGCGCGGCGCGAAGATGGCTCCGCGCCCCGGCCAGCAGAAACCCCAACAGGATCAACACCACAGCCGACAAAAGCGGCGACAGTGTCTCGCCACTGCTGCGCGCTACCGTTGCGAGCACAATGGCCAACCCCGCCACCACACCGTAGTCAAGGACCGAAGGTTCGAACCGAAGAGAGAAAAAAAGTCCGATCCCCAGCGCCAGAAAAACCGGCATCCAGACAAAGAGGTGACCGCGTTGCGCAGCGATCATAAGGCCAATCCGGGCCGGTCGTGCCATGCTCCGGCACCTCCTGACCACCATCGCAGGTTCAGGTTAAATTAATCGTAGTTGCGAAAAGGTTAACGCTGGACGCACGGGCGGGTCTTTACCCGCGCAAGCGCGCCGCTTATGACAAGCCATGCCCAAAGGAGCCCTCATGTCCGACACCCAAATCGTCACCCGCTTTGCCCCATCTCCGACCGGGTTTCTGCATATCGGGGGGGCGCGTACTGCCCTGTTCAACTGGCTGTTTGCCCGTGGTCGCGGCGGCAAATTTCTGCTGCGGATCGAAGACACTGACCGCGCCCGGTCCACCCCCGAAGCCACCGCAGCCATCCTTGACGGGCTGGCGTGGCTGAAACTGGATCACGACGACGAGGCCGTCAGCCAACACGCCAGAATGGACCGCCATGCCGAGGTCGCACTGCAAATGCTGGACAGCGGCCATGCCTATAAGTGTTTTGCAACGCAAGACGAGATTGCCGCGTTCCGTGACGCCGCCCGGGCCGAGGGGCGCTCGACGCTGTTCCGCTCGCCGTGGCGCGATGCGGACCCTGCCGATCACCCCGATTTGCCCTATGTGGTGCGGATCAAAGCGCCGCTGGACGGCGACACAGTGATCAAGGACGAAGTGCAAGGGGATGTCAAAATCCGCAACAGCGAGTTGGACGACATGGTCTGCCTGCGCTCGGACGGCACTCCGACCTATATGCTGGCCGTTGTGGTCGATGACCATGACATGGGCGTGACCCATGTGATCCGCGGCGACGACCATCTGAACAATGCCGCCCGCCAGTTGCAGGTCTATCGCGCCATGGGCTGGGCTGAACCGGTCTGGGCTCATATCCCGCTGATTCACGGTCCTGACGGCAAGAAGCTGTCGAAACGCCACGGTGCCTTGGGCGTCGAAGAATACCGTGCCATGGGATATCCGGTCGAAGGCCTGCGCAACTATCTGACACGCCTCGGCTGGAGCCATGGTGACGACGAGGTTTTCACCACGGAACAGGCCCTCGAGTGGTTCAACCTTGAGGGAATCGGACGGGCGCCCGCCCGGTTCGATTTCAAGAAGCTGGAAAACGTCGCGGGTCAACATATCGCGATGACCGACGACGCCGCGTTGATGACAGAGATCGCGACATTTCTGGCCGCAACGGGTGCGCCTGCGCTTACAGACGCGCAAAAGGATGGCCTGAACCGTGCCCTATATTGCCTGAAAGACCGCGCGAAGACACTTCCGCAACTCCTTGATAAAGCGCACTTCATCTTAGAGATTCGCCCGCTGGAACTGGACGAAAAATCGGCCAAGGCAATAGATACTGTATCCCGTGGTATACTGCGTGAATTGACGCCGCACCTGCAAAATGCTAATTGGAGCCGCAACGCACTTGAGGAGATCGTAGCTACCGTCGCCGAAGCACATTCGGTCAAAGCCGGAAACGTTGCACAGCCCTTAAGAGCAGCGTTGGCAGGTCGATCGGTATCCCCAAGCGTCTTTGACATGATGCTTATTCTCGGTCGGGATGAAACTCTTTCCCGCATCGCAGACGTTATGGACTGAGGCCAGGCCCACGCGCGGACTGACCCAGACCAAGAGATGGACCAAATCGGCCGCCGCGACGCGCGCCCACCCGGCAACAGAGGTAAATAAAATGGCAGACGATAAGAAAACCGCGACCCTGAGCTTTGGGGGCAAGACGCTCGACTTGCCAATCTATACGCCGACCTTGGGACCAGATGTCATCGACATCTCGAAACTCTATGCCCAAGGTGACGTCTTCACCTATGATCCTGGCTTCACCTCCACCGCCGCCTGCGAATCGACCATCACGTTCATCGATGGCGAAGAGGGCGTTCTGCTGCATCGGGGCTATCCGATTGATCAACTGGCCGCAGAATCGCATTACCTTGAGGTCTGCTATCTGCTTCTTTACGGTGAGTTGCCCACCGGTGCGCAGTTGGAAGATTTCGAAGCCCGCGTCACCCATCACACCATGCTGCACGAGCAGATGCGCAACTTCTTCTCGGGCTTCCGCCGCGATGCGCACCCGATGGCGGTTATGGTTGGGATCGTCGGCGCGATGTCGGCCTTCTATCACGACAGCACCGACATTTCGGATCCGTGGCAGCGCGAAGTGGCCTCAATCCGCCTGATCGCCAAGATGCCGACGATTGCGGCATGGGCGTTCAAGTATCACACCGGCCAGCCGTTCGTGTACCCGCGCAACGATCTGGACTATGCGTCGAACTTCCTGCGCATGTGTTTTTCGGTTCCGGCCGAGGAATATGAAGTCAATCCGATCCTCAGCCGCGCCATGGACCGGATCTTCACGCTGCACGCCGATCACGAACAGAACGCATCAACCTCGACCGTGCGTCTGGCCTCGTCCTCGGGTGCCAACCCGTTTGCCTGTATCGCAGCGGGCATCGCCTGCTTGTGGGGGCCGGCCCATGGCGGCGCGAACCAAGCTTGTCTGGAAATGCTCAAGGAAATCGGCACCGTTGACCGGATTCCAGAGTTCATCGCCCGCGCCAAAGACAAGAACGATCCGTTCCGCCTGATGGGCTTTGGCCACCGGGTCTACAAGAACTTCGATCCGCGCGCGACGGTGATGAAGCAGTCCGCCGACGAAGTGCTGGAACTGCTCGGCGTCGAGGACAACCCGATCCTTCAGGTTGCCAAGGAACTGGAAAAGCAGGCTTTGGCCGATCCGTATTTCCACGACAAGAAACTGTTCCCGAACGTCGACTTCTATTCCGGCATCATCCTTGAAGCGATGGGCTTTCCCACCTCGATGTTCACGCCAATTTTCGCAGTATCGCGGACGGTTGGCTGGATTTCTCAGTGGAAAGAAATGCTCAACGATCCGGCACAGCGGATCGGTCGCCCGCGTCAGCTTTATGTGGGCGCCGAAAAGCGCGACTACGTGGATGTTGAAAACCGCTGATCCAGCGGCGTTCCAACGATATGAAAAAGCCCCGGCACTGTCCGGGGCTTTTTTATACTTGGCCAGATCGCTGACAGGGCGTTCGACGTCAGTTCGACGGGAAATCGGCGCTGCGATCGACCAGGGATAAGCTAGTGTCCATCGGCACGGTGTGAATCCCGTTTAGCCCGGCCAATACCTCGGCCACAGTCACGCTTTCCAGTTGCTGCGATTGATAGGTCTTAAAGTAATACACTCCGGCCTTGGTATCGGCTGCCGAGGTCCAGACCGTGTAATCCTGCGCTCCGTCTTCGCTGGGGTCACGGACAAGTCCCTTCGGGATGTCGAAGGCATTCAGCAGATGAAAGGCCTGAAACACCGCCGCGTCCGAGGTCGCAGGCTGCTCCGCCGTCGCCACAAAGGCCGTGGCCCGAACAAAGCGCGATGGCGGCGTGAAATCACCCGGAAGCCCGAACATCCCGGTGCCCTGCCCGAAACCCGCAAGCGTTTGCCCATCAATGCTGACCGGCCCGTCGTTATCCGGGCTCAGGCCAATGTAGTTTCGCAGATTGGTCATGTGCCAATCATAGGCGGGCGAGTTGGTGATGACATGCACCGTATTGTCGAACACTTTCAGCCCGGCGGCGGAATACTCAATGACAATCGCGGCGCCGGTCGCATCGACCACCGAGTAATGCAACGGCACCACGCCGCCGATCTCTTCGATCACGGTCCCGACCACAGTCATGGCAGGCAAGGCGGCGCGCAGTTCTTGCACGGTGGCAAAATTGCCCAAAATCCAATTGCCCAACTCCTCGCTTGAAATCACTTGGCTGGCATTCTCAGCGGTCGCGGTTCCGAATTCGGCCTCTCCCGGAAAGAAGAACGCGCCGAAATACAGGCCCTTTTCATTCATCCCATCAACCGCAACCGTCAGATCCAAGGCGTTCAGGCCGACAAAGCCATAGGTTGTGGTATAGGTGAACCCGGTCAGGTCTGGGTTCGCGGCCAGCGTTGTGATTTCCGTGCCTGCGGGAATGGCCATGACCTCGGACTGAACGTCAAAGCCAAATTCAAGTGTGCGGGCCGAAACCACCCCGGCATCGGCGCCGGTCAGGACAATCCCGGTGCAGGCCTGTGCGGCCACCGCCGAAATCACAAGGCTAACGGAAGATGCCGCAGCTAAAAACAAACGCGGCAGAGATCGGTTTTTGGTGCGCATGACGCCAGTCCTTATACAATCAAAAATATCGGCTCAGGGTGATTTTACCTTACCCTAAGTCACTGAACCGACAAAAGGAAATGAATAACGGCCTAAACGTGCCCTGCCGCTGGCCGCCATCCCGGAAAGCCCGGTCATCCTGCCATGCCCCAAATCCGCCGCCCGTCTTTCAGCCACCAGCCCCCGACTGGGCCAGCCTGCCGCCTTGTCGCCCTTACCTGCCTTGTCTATGACAGCGGCACACTCCCGAAATTGACAGAGGCCCACGCCCGATGATCCCTCGCTATTCCCGCCCCGACATGGTCGCCATCTGGTCACCGGAAACCAAGTTCCGCATCTGGTTCGAGATTGAGGCCCATGCCTGTGACGCTATGGCCGACCTCGGCGTGATCCCGCGCGACAACGCCCAGGCCGTCTGGAAGGCGAAAGACGTGGACTTCGACGTCGCCCGCATCGACGAGATCGAGGCCGTCACCAAGCATGATGTCATTGCCTTCCTGACCCACCTCTCGGAGATCATCGGCGCCGATGCCGCGCGCTTCGTGCATCAAGGCATGACCAGCTCTGACGTTCTGGACACCACCTTTAACGTGCAACTCGTCCGTGCCGCTGATCTTCTGCTGGCCGATGTGGATGCACTGTTGGCCGCGCTCAAGCGACGCGCGCTCGAACATAAAGACACCGTTCGGATCGGCCGCAGCCACGGCATCCACGCCGAACCCACCACCATGGGCCTGACCTTCGCACGCTTTTATGCGGAAATGGACCGGAACCGGACCCGGTTGCAGCAGGCCCGGGCTGAGATCGCCACTGGTGCCATCTCTGGCGCGGTTGGCACTTTCGCCAATATCGATCCACGCGTCGAAGAACATGTCTGCGCCCAACTGGGCCTGCGCCCTGAACCGATCTCGACCCAAGTCATTCCTCGTGACCGCCACGCCATGTTCTTCGCCACCCTTGGCGTGATCGCGTCGTCGATTGAAAACATCGCCACCGAAGTCCGCCATATGCAGCGCACCGAGGTTCTGGAGGCAGAAGAATTTTTCAGCGCCGGCCAAAAGGGCTCAAGCGCCATGCCGCACAAGCGCAACCCGGTCCTGACCGAGAACCTGACCGGTCTGGCCCGCACCGTCCGCATGGCAGTGATCCCGGCGATGGAAAACGTCACCATGTGGCACGAGCGCGACATCTCGCATTCCTCGGTGGAACGCGCGATTGGTCCCGACACCACCGTCACCCTTGATTTCGCGCTGGCCCGCCTCACCGGGGTTATCGACAAGCTGGTGATCTATCCGGACAACATGCTGGCCAACATGAATAAATTCCGTGGTCTAGTAATGTCGCAACGGGTGCTTTTGGCACTGACCCAAGCTGGGGTCTCGCGTGAAGACAGCTATAAGCTGGTACAGCGCAACGCGATGAAGGTTTGGGAACAAGGCGCGGATTTCAAAACCGAACTTCTGGCCGATCCTGAAGTGACCGCCGCACTCAGCCCCGCCGAAATCGAAGAAAAGTTCGACATCGGCTACCACACCAAACATGTGGACACGATCTTTGCCCGGGTGTTTGGCGACAGCTAAGCGCCGGATCTGCGGAACGATAAAAATGGCGATGCTTGCGGCCAGCACAGGACACTGTGCTGGCCGTCTCATTTTGCCGCCCTTGTCCTGTGATACGCGCCGCGCAGGCCAGATGTTGGCCGGGCTCCGGTGCCACCGCGCCGAAATTCTCCATCTCCATTGCCGTCGGTAACTTGGATTTAAGCCGACTCGGGCTAGGCCTGTCGCTTCAGCAGAATGCGGAGTACACAGTGTCCCAAGCCCTTGCTCACATCGGCGGCAGTCTTGCCCGCCCCGCCGCCCCCCTTCCTGCCCGCCGTCCACGGCCGCGCCTCAGCCAACGGCAAAAAGCGGCCATCATTGTCCGGCTCTTACTGAAGGAGGGAACGCAACTCTCGCTTGAGGATCTGCCCGAGTCGCTTCAGGTCGACCTCACCCATGAAATGGGGGCGTTGCGCCGGATCGACAAAGACACGCTGCGCGAGGTGGTGGAAGAATTCACCTCGGAAGTGAACGATCTGGGCATGTCCTTTCCCGGCGGCCTAGAAGACGCGCTGACGGCGCTGGACGGTGCCATCAGCAGCACCTCCATCCGGCGGGTGCGGCAAGAAACCGGTCTGGTCATGACCGGCGATCCGTGGCGGATGATTTCAGGCCTATCGAACCAGATCCTTGCCGACATCATCCGTCAGGAAAGCACCGAAATTGCCGCCGTGGTCCTGTCGAAACTGCCGGTGGCCCGCTCTGCCGAAATGTTGGGGCAACTGCCCGGCGATCTGGCCCGGCGGATCACCTATGCCATTTCCACCACCAGCAGCATTGATCCCGACACCGTCCGGATGATTGGCCTTGGCATTGCCAGCCAAGTGGCCGACACCAATCCCCGCGCCTTTCCCGAAGCCCCGGTAGACCGCTTGGGGGCCATCCTGAACTTTTCGGCGGCGGCAACCCGGGACGACGTCCTGACCGGGCTGGATCAAGCCGATGCCGGCTTTGCCCAAGAGGTCCGCAAAGCCATTTTTACCTTCGCAAACATCCACGACCGGATCTTCGCCCGGGATATTCCAAAAGTAACCCGCGCCGTCGACCAGACCCTGCTGGTGACCGCACTTGCCGCCGCTGCGGATGCAGAGGCGGACATCGCCTCGGCAGAGTTCATGTTCACCAACATGTCCCAGCGACTGGCCAGCCAGTTGCGCGAAGAAATCGCCGACCTCGGCAAGGTCAAATCCAAAGATGGCGAAGAGGCGATGAACGCCGTCGTCGCGGCCATTCGAGATATGGAACGCGCCGGGGAACTGACATTGCGCACTGACGACGACGACTGATCGCCTGTGTCCCACCTGCCGACCGGTCGTGATGCGCCACGTCGGTTGCCGGGACGCCGTCCTGCGCCTATAGACAGGATCTGTGCAGACCGGATTGCAGGAAGATCAGGGACAAACCATGGCCAAAAGCAGCAAACGCGCAACCGGCGCCGGGTCTCGCCGCAGCACGTCATGGGCCATCCTGACCCTCTTGCGCGCGCCCTTGATCCTGCCCTATCGAATGCGCCTCGCGGTGGTTGCGTGGCTGATGACCTATGTGGTCGCGCCCATCGCCGGTTATGACCGGCGCATCCGCGACAACCTTGCCCATGTCTGCCCCGACCTGCCCGAAGCCGACATCCGCCGTCTGATCCGCGCGGTCCCGGCCAATACAGGCCGGATGATGATGGAACTGGCCTCGGGCGAGGATTTCAAAGCACAACTGGACGGCACCGACATGCAGGGCCCCGGCCTGGCGGCCCTTGATGCCGCCCGCGTCGCCCACCGCCCCATCGTCGTGGTCAGTGGTCATTTCGGTAACGGCGAGGCGGCGCGCTATCTTCTGTCCCAGCGCGGTCACCAGATCGGTGTGCTGTACCGTCCCGTCGATGACCCGAACCTCGACGCCTATTTCAACGCCGCCATGTCGCGCATTGCCCTGCCGGTATTTCCGCGCGGACGCCGCGGGCTGGCGCAGATGTTGCGGTTTTTGCGACAAGGCAATGCCATCGCCCTTTTGATCGACCAATATGTCAACCGTGCCACTCCGTTGACCTTTTTTGGCAAACCGGCGCCGACATCGCTCAATGCCGCTGAAATGGCGCTGAAATATGATGCGTTGTTCATTCCGGTTTATGCGATCCGGCGTGGCCACACCTTCGAGGTTATCGCCGAGGACCCGATTGCCCATAGCGACGCGGCCACAATGACCCAAGCGTTCAACGACAGCCTAGAAGCTCGGGTGCGAGCGGATATGGACCAGTGGCTGTGGATACACCGGCGCTGGAAACCCGAACGTCAGCGTAAGGCGGCGGTCGCCAAGATGCGCCGGTGACCTTCTTCTTGCACGATCACCACGGCCCGATCTGGCCCCGGCACTGACACCTCATAACGGACGTCGTGGACGCCATCCCAAGTGCCGATCGCATCCCAGACCGTCACCGAGTTCACATAATCGATGGTCTTGCCGGCATTCTCGCCATGTTCAATTTCCACCCGCGTCTGCGGGCGATAGCGGACCACCTGCACAACCACGTCACGGGTCAGAGGACGCACCGCTTTCAGCTCAATCTCGGCGGTGGTCCCCGTCATCCGGGCGGAAATGGTCACTGTGGGCAAAATTTTCTGCGCCGCCATCACCGCATCCATGATCTCCATCGGATGATAGCCCGCCACCGCGGTCTCACCCCCGACGATCATCTGCGGCGTATAGATCATCTTGCGCCCAGCCGAGCGGGCATAGGCCTTTTGCCGCTTGGTGAATTGCGGCGACGCCAACACGTCTGCCCAACCCAGATAGTCCCAATAATCCACATGCAACGCCAACGGCAGAATGTCAGACCGGGTTGCCAATTTGCTCATGAATACATCCGCAGGAGGACAAGACGAACACCCTTGCGAGGTGAACAACTCGACCACAACAGGTCCCGCCGTAGATTGCGCCTGCCCCGTTCCCGAACTCAGGCCGACGGCCACACACGCCGCGAAAATCTGTCTGATCACGCTCATCCACACTCTCCGTTTGGTGGGGTGACCCTAGGCCAGTTTGTTCCGCCGCGCCAATCACCCTTTTGCGAGAGCCCGTGTATTGTGTGCAATGGTATACATAAAGCCGCACCCCCCTTGATCGCACCTCGCCAAAGCGGCATATAATCCGCAGCTATTTCCCTTCAGCAAACAGGAAGGCCGTTCCATGCCCATCACCGTCGGACAAGATACAGCCGGGACCCGCACGACGCTCACCGTCGGCGACGCCTCCATCGCCTACTACTCCATTCCCGCCGCCGAAGCCGCAGGGCTTGGCGACTTCTCCCGCCTGCCCGTTGCGCTGAAGGTCGTGTTGGAAAACATGCTGCGCTTCGAAGACGGCAAGACCGTCACCACCGACGACATCAAGGCATTCTCGGATTGGGCCGCGATGGGCGGCAAGAACCCGCGCGAAATCGCCTATCGCCCGGCCCGCGTGCTGTTGCAGGATTTCACCGGCGTTCCGGCCGTGGTCGATCTGGCCGCCATGCGCGACGCGCTGGTCAATCTTGGCGGTGACGCCACCAAGATCAACCCGTTGAACCCGGTGGATCTGGTCATCGACCACTCGGTGATGATCGACGAATTTGGCAACCCGCGCGCCTTCCAGATGAACGTTGACCGCGAATACGAGCGCAACATGGAGCGCTACACCTTCCTGAAATGGGGCCAGTCGGCGTTTAACAATTTCCGCGTTGTCCCCCCGGGAACCGGCATCTGCCACCAGGTCAACCTTGAGTATCTGGCCCAGACGGTTTGGACCGACACGGATCAAAACGGCACCGAAGTCGCTTACCCTGATACGCTGGTTGGCACCGACAGCCACACCACCATGGTCAACGGCGCGGCGGTTCTGGGCTGGGGCGTCGGCGGCATTGAAGCCGAAGCCGCCATGCTGGGTCAGCCGATTTCCATGCTGATCCCCGAAGTGGTCGGCTTTGAATTGACCGGCAAGATGATGGAAGGCACCACCGGCACCGATCTGGTGCTGAAAGTGGTCGAGCTGCTGCGCAAAAAAGGCGTGGTCGGCAAATTCGTTGAATTCTACGGTGCAGGCCTCGATCACCTGCCGCTGGCAGACCGCGCGACCATCGCCAACATGGCGCCAGAATATGGCGCAACCTGTGGCTTCTTCCCGATCGACGGCGAAACCATCCGCTACCTGCGCAACACCGGTCGCGAAGAAGACCGCATCGCACTGGTAGAAGCCTATGCCAAGGCCAACGGCATGTGGCGTGGCCCAGACTATGCGCCGATCTACACCGACACCCTGCACCTCGACATGGGCACCATCGTGCCTGCGATCTCGGGTCCGAAGCGGCCGCAAGACTACACCGCATTGGATCACGCCGCGTCTGCGTTCCTTGACGTGGTCCATGAATACCGCGGCATCGACACCTCCAAGCGCGCCGATGTCATGTCGTCCGAAGGTCCGGCCCCGGCCCCGTCCAGTGCCGATCCACGCAAATCGCAAGCCGTCAAAGGCGAAGATTACACGCTGCGGGACGGCTCTGTCGTGATCGCCTCGATCACGTCCTGCACCAACACCTCGAACCCCTATGTGATGATCGGTGCCGGTCTGGTGGCCCGTAAGGCGCGCGCCCTCGGCCTGAACCGGAAGCCTTGGGTCAAGACGTCGCTCGCACCCGGAAGCCAAGTGGTGTCGGCCTATCTTGAGGCCGCTGGCCTGCAAGAAGACCTCGACGCTATCGGCTTCAACCTTGTCGGTTACGGCTGCACCACCTGTATCGGTAACTCTGGTCCGTTGCAGGAAGAAATCTCGTCGGCCATCGCCGAAGGGGATCTGATTGCCACGGCCGTTCTGTCAGGCAACCGCAACTTCGAAGGCCGCATCAGCCCGGATGTCCGCGCCAACTATCTGGCCTCACCGCCGCTGGTTGTTGCCTATGCCTTGGCCGGTGACCTGAACATCGACCTGACGACCGAGCCGCTGGGTCAAGACAAGGACGGCAACGATGTGTTCCTGAAAGACATCTGGCCAACCACGCAAGAAGTGGCCGATCTGGTCGAGCAGACCGTCACCCGTGAAGCGTTCCGGTCGAAATATGCCGACGTCTTCAAAGGCGACGAAAAATGGCAGGGCGTCAAAACCACCGACAGCCTGACCTATGACTGGCCGACCTCGTCGACCTATGTGCAAAACCCGCCTTACTTCAAAGGCATGGGTCCGGACGCCGGCACCATCAGTAATATCGATGGCGCCAAGGTTCTGGCCATTCTCGGCGACATGATCACCACGGACCACATCTCGCCAGCGGGGTCGTTCAAAGACAGCACGCCGGCAGGCCAGTACCTGATCGAACGCCAAGTGCCGGTGAAAGACTTCAACTCCTACGGCTCGCGCCGCGGAAACCACGAAGTCATGATGCGCGGCACCTTTGCCAACATCCGCATCAAGAACGAGATGCTGGACGGGGTCGAAGGCGGCTACACCAAGGGGCCAGATGGCAGCCAGATGGCGATTTTCGACGCCGCCATGGCCTATGTCGACCAAGGCACCCCGCTGGTGATCTTCGGCGGCGAACAATACGGCGCAGGCTCATCGCGTGACTGGGCCGCCAAGGGTACCAACCTTTTGGGCGTCAAAGCCGTGATTGCCGAAAGCTTTGAGCGTATCCACCGCTCCAACCTCGTTGGCATGGGCGTGATCCCGTTCGAATTCACCGGCGGCGACACCCGCAAGTCGTTGAACCTGACCGGCGAAGAAACCGTCGCGATCTCGGGGCTGGAAGGTGATCTGAAACCGCTTAGCGAAGTGCCTTGCACCATCACCTACGCGGACGGAACGGTCAAAGAGATCGCCCTGAAGTGCCGGATCGATACCGCCATCGAAAAAGAATACGTCGAGAACGGCGGCGTTCTGCACTACGTGCTGCGCAGCCTTGCCAAAGCAGGCTGATCGCCACCTGAACCACAAAAGGCCCGGAACAGTGTTCCGGGCCTTTTTTTTGGGCTATGGCCACTTGTCTCGCGCGCGGCGGTGGTCAGCAGGCGCAGCATCTGACCCCGCATCGCAAGCGCGTTTGCGGTGCCGGTTTGGCATTTGTCTAACGACGGGGATGGTTTAGTTTGGCTCAGCCGCAGCAGCGATTGCGGGCCGGATTTTCTCGTCCAGAATGCGGGCGGTAATCGGACCGGCAAACCGCAGCCGCACGATGCCGTCCGCGTCGATCACGAACGTCTCTGGCACGCCGTACAGCCCCCAGTTGACCCCCATACGCCCGCTGCTATCCGCCCCGATCGCGGTATAGGGATCGCCAAGCTCTGCCAGAAAGGCCAGCGCCTTCTCGGGGTCGTCTTTGTAATTGACGCCGTAAATCGGCACGCCCTCTGCCGCAAGCAGCTCGAGGCTTGGATGCTCAGCCCGGCACGGCGCGCACCAACTGGCCCAGTAATTCACCAGCTTGACGCCGTCACTGCGCAGAGTGGCATCGTCGAACACCGGCAGATCGGCCAGCGGCACCACCACCACCGGCGGCACGGCGCGCCCCTCCATGGTGGACGGTAACCCATCGGGATCGTCCCGGAACATCCCGACATAGAACAGCCCGGCCAGCCCAGCAAAGATCAGCGGCGGCAAGATCATCAGGGGGGAAATTTTCGCCATTATCGTGCGCCTTTTCGGTCTTCATATGCTCGCAGTTTTGCCCGCACCCGGCGTCCCCGGGCCAGTGACACCGCCACCAGAACGGCCAGCAGGGCCAAGCTGATCCCATAGGCCGACAGGACCTCGCCCGCGTATTTCCCCAGTTCCGGCATCACAACAGCCGATCCCGGGCCATCAAGGCCTGCAACCGCCGCAGCCGGATCTCGGTGCGGGTCCGGTACAGGACCAACGCCAGAAAGATCAGCACAAACCCCGCGATGCACAGCAGCAGCGGAAAGTAGAACACATCGGCCACGTTTTCTTCCTTGTCGAGGCTCAGCGACGCCCCCTGATGCAAGCCCTGATTCCAGAACAGCACCGCATAGCGTGACAGAATGGCAAAGACCGACCCGACCAGACACAGCACACTGGTCAGGTCCGCCGCCGTATCGGCATCGTCAATGGCTTCCCACAGCGCGATATAGCCCAGATAAAACAGCCCCAAGATCAAAAAGCTGGTCAGGCGCGGGTCCCAGACCCACCACGTGCCCCACATCGGCTGGCCCCAGATAGCGCCGGTAACCAAAGCAATCACGGTCATGGTCAGGCCCACCGGCGCGGCGGCCCGCGCGGCAAGGGCCGAGACATGATGCCGCCGGATCAGCCAGATCAGAGAGGCCGCAAGCATCATCAGCCAACCGTTGATCGCCAACAGCGCGGCCGGCACGTGCAGATACATGATCTTCACCGTTGCGCCCTGCCGGTAATCTTCAGGGGTTCCGAAGAACCCCCAGATCAGCCCGACAGCCAAGCAGACGCCGCCGAAACCAGCGACCCACGGCAACACAGCCGCCGATATTTGCATGAACCTCTTTGGGTTCGCGTATTCCCACAGCGACATACTCAAGACCTATTCACGACCGAACAGCGTTGCAATCCTTATGCGACCCACAGGGTCAGCGCAAATTGACACGGAGCGCCGCCGCTGCGGCATAGGGCATCAGAGCCGCCACACCCAAGCTGATCCCGGCCAGAAAGGCCAGCGGACTGCCCAGTTCCAGCCCCTCAGACCCGCGACGCGCCACCTCGGCCCCAAAGATCAGCGTCGGCACATAAAGCGGCAACACCAACAACGACAACAACAAGCCGCCGCGCTTAAGCCCGACGGTCAGGGCCGCGCCGAATGCGCCGATGATGCTCAGCGCCGGGGTGCCCAACGCCAAGGACAGCACCAACCACGCAAAGCCTGGCGTTGGCAGGTTCAGCAACACCCCCAGCACCGGGGCGGCCAAAGTCAGCGGTAAGCCGGTGGTCAACCAATGGGACAGCGCCTTGACCGCCACCACCCCCTCCAAAGGCAGCGGCGCCGTCGCCAAAAGGTCCATGGACCCATCTTCCCAATCCAGCGCGAAAATCCGGTCCAACGACAGCAGGCAGGCCAGCAAGGCCCCTAGCCACAGCACCCCCGGCGCGATCCGTGCCAAAATCTCGGTATCCGGCCCAACCGCAAACGGCACCAGAATCACCACCACCAGAAAAAACGCCAGCCCAAGTCCGAAGCCGCCACCGGCGCGCACGGCCAGCGTTAGATCCCGGCGCAGCAGCGCGATCACAGGAACGCCTCGTTAAAATCGTCGTGTTCTATCAGGGCCCGAGCCTTGAACGCGCTCAGATCAAGGGATCGCGCCGGAATGCCAAGGTCCAGGTGCGTGGCAAGGATCGCCGCACCGCCCGCCGCCAGATGCCGCCGCATCACCGCCGCAAACAAGGCGACGCTCGCGGTATCCAGCGACACAGTCGGCTCATCCAGCAACCAAATGGCTCGCCCGGTGACCAGCAGACGCGCCAGACCCAAGCGCCGTTTTTGCCCCGCCGACAAAGTGCCGGCGGCACGATCGGTCAACCCGTCCAGATCAAAAGCCTGCACCGCCCGCGCCACTGTCTCGCGCGGCTCGGTGCCAAAGCAGCGGGCCCAAAAGGTCAGGTTCTCGGTGACGGTTAGCATCGCCTTTACGCCGTCCAGATGTCCGGCATAAACTACGCCTTCGGGATCCACGGCCAATCGGCCAGCCAGCGCCGGCTGTAATCCGGCCAACGTGCGCAATAGCGTGGTTTTGCCCACTCCGTTCGGCCCGCGCAGCACCAGCGCTTCTCCGGCGGCGAGTTCCAGATCAATCCGGTCCAGAACCGCAATCCCGCCTCGCGCACAGGCCAGCCCAGAGGCAGCCATCACCGCGGCCGGCGCCGTCACAGTCTGGCTCACGACACCGGCAAGGCGGCCAGCCCGATCCGGCGGTCCTCGGACAGCAATACGTTATAGGTCCGGCACGCCGCGGGCGAGGCCATGACCTCAACCCCGATCCCGGCCTCGTCCAAAGCCTGCCGCAATTCTTTCGGAATATGAGCAATCTCTGATCCGGTGCCCAGCAGCAGCACGTCGATCACCCCGGCCTGCGCCAGCAAAGGCGCCGCCTCGTCATAGCCTGCCCACGGCTGAACGCCGCTCGGCAACACCAGCACACCGCCCTGCACCACCGCGCCGCCGACCCGGAAAAATCCCGGGCCATAGCCCTCAACCGGTGTGCCTTCGGGATAGGTAATCTCGCGCAAACGCATGAGCGGTCCTCTCAGGTGATCCGGCCCGATGACACGGGCATGATGGCGACTTTAAGCGTCGATATCAGCAAACTGGGTGCCTGCGGTGGCAGATTTCTTGCTCCAGTCCCGCTTCACGCCGAGATACAGCACGATATTCTTGGCCACAAAGACCGACGAATAGGTCCCGATCACGACGCCCCAAGTAATCGCAAAGACAAATCCCCGGATCACGTCGCCCCCCAACACCAACAGCGCAATCAACGCGATCAGCGTGGTGCCGCTGGTCATGACGGTACGGCTTAGGGTTTCGTTTACGCTGAGGTTCATCACGTCGCGCAGCGGCATTGTCTTGAACTTGCGCAGGTTCTCCCGCAGCCGGTCAAAGATGACCACAGTATCGTTGATCGAATAGCCGATGATGGTCAGAATCCCGGCGATGATCGTCAGATCGAAGGGGATTTGAAACAGTGCGAACACGCCAACGGTAATGACCACATCGTGGAACAGGGCCGCCACAGCCCCGACCGAGAACTGCCATTCAAACCGCAGCCAGATATAGAACAGGATCGCCGTCAACGACGCCAGAATCGACATCACAGCCGTCCGCACCAATTCGCCCGACACCTTGGGCCCGACGCTTTCCACCGAGGGAAAGGTCATGCCCGGATCGACGGTTTGCAATGCCGCTTCCAGCGCGAGGATGGTTTCAGGCGCAATGGCATCCTCGCCCGGCTGGGCTTGAATGCGCACCTGCGCCACGTGACGGTCAGACCCGAAGGTCGGGTCGAACACCTCGGAAATGGCGACATCGCCCAGACCCAGCGGGTCCAGCGCCGCGCGATAGACCGCCACATCCACCGGCTGGGCGCTTTCGGTGCGGATCGTCGTGCCGCCCAGAAAGTCGATGCCGTAATTCAGGCCCATGGTGAAAAACACCACGATCGACACCAGCACAGCAGCAACCGATAATCCGAAGGTCGCAGGCGCGAACTTGAAAAAGTCGTAATTGGTCTCGGCGGGAACAAGTCTCAGACGCATGGGATCACACCTCGATGGTTTTGGGACGGCGGCGTTCAAACCACATGACGATAAAGAGCCGGGTCAGATAGATGGAGGTAAAGACCGACGTCAAAATCCCCAGTGCCAGGGTCACGGCGAAGCCACGCACCGGACCCGACCCCATGATGAACAGGATCGTCGCGATAATGAAGGTGGTGACGTTCGCATCCAAAATGGCCGACAAAGCCCGCTCATACCCCAACTCGATCGCCCGGGCCGGACCTTTCGAGGTCTTCAATTCTTCCCGGATCCGCTCATAGACCAGCACGTTGGCATCCACAGCCATCCCGATGGTCAAGACGATCCCGGCAATGCCCGGCAGGGTCAGGGTCGCACCGATCAATGACAGCAGGCCAAAGATCAGCCCCACATTGATGATCAGCGCCAGATTGGCCACCATGCCGAAAAAGCCATAGCTCAGCGCCATAAAGATCAGCACAGCCGAGAAGGCGACGATGCAGGCGATCTTGCCCGCTGCGATGCTGTCCGCACCCAGTTCCGGGCCAATCGTGCGCTCTTCCAGAAAGGTCATCTTGGCGGGCAAGGCGCCGGCCCGCAGCAGCACCGCCAACTGGGTGCTTTCCTCAACGTCGAAATTGCCGGTGATGATGCCCGAGCCGCCAGCAATATGGCTCTGGATCACCGGCGCGCTGATCACTTCGCTGTCCAGCACGATGGCGAAGGGCGAGCCGATGTTCTCGGCCGTATAGGTGCCAAACTTCCGCGCCCCTGCCGGATTGAACCGGAAGTTCACCGCAGGTCGGCCGTTCTGATCAAAGGCAGGCTGCGCATCGGTCAGCTCTTCGCCCGATACGACGGTCCGGTCTTCGATGATGTAATATTCGCCCGGATTGTCCAAGGACGGCAGCAACAGGTTGCGCGCGCCCGGATCAGCCGATCCGTCCGTGGTCCGCCCGACGACCGGCTGAAAGGTCAGCCGCGCCGTGGTTCCGATCAATTCTTTCAATTCGTCCGCAGACCCGATCCCCGGCACCTGAATCAGGACCCGGTCCTCGCCTTGCCGCTGAATCGTCGGCTCGCGGGTGCCGACCTCGTCGACCCGGCGCCGGATAATCTCAAGACTTTGTTGCATCGTCCGGGTGTCGGTGGCCTGCTTTTCAGCTTCGGATAGCCGCACCACCACATCCGCACCTTCGGCGCTGACATCAATATCCGATGCCCCCACCCCGGTCAGCGACACAATCGGGCGGGCCAAATCTCGCACCAGCGCAACCGCTTGCGCGATCTGCGCCGGTTCACCGACCTGCACCCGCAATTCGTCTGGCGCACTGTCGACCCGGCGGATCGTCCCGATCGTCGCCCGCTCAGCCCGCAACGTATCACGCACCTCAGGCCACAATCCGTCCATCCGGTCGGCATAAACGTCGCTGACCTGAACCTCGGCCAGCAGATGCGCGCCGCCGCGCAGGTCCAGCCCCAGATTGACCAGTCCCGACGGCAAGAAGCTCGGCCACTCTGCCGCCTCTGCCGTTTGGTCGGGGCTTGCCACCCCGCCGGACGCCGCGATCGCTTTCACGGCGTCGTTATGGGTCTCCACCCGGCTGTAAAACAGGTTCGGCATCGCTAGGGCCAGTCCACATAGGACCAGCGCCCAGATCAGCACCCGTTTCCAAAGATCGATCTGCAGCATGGAGACCCCTTAACGACTATAACACTGAAAAGACGCGGCCTTAGGCTGCGGGTTCGGTTTTGCTCATAACGGTGGCGATGGTGCTCTGAACCACCCGAACCTTAACGCCTTCGGCCAGTTCGACTTCAACTTCGTTGCCGCCTTCTTTGACCTTCACAACCTTGCCGATCAGCCCGCCTTGGGTGACGACCTGATCGCCACGGCGCAATGCTGCAACCATCTTGGCGTGTTCCTTGGCTTTCTTCTGCTGCGGACGGATCAGCAGGAAATACATGATCGCGAAGATCAAGATCAGCGGAACAAAGCTCGAGATAGCGCCCATCGGGCCGCCCGCGGCTTGGGCATAAGCAGGAGTAGCGAACATGTAGGGATCCTTGCAGTCTGCGGGGGCAACCCCCTCGTTGATTTGGCGCGCACCCTAGTCTCGGCCCTGCCCGAAGGCAAGCCGCCCCCACGGCGCTCCCGCCTGACATAGTCGCCCCCTCGGCAAGATGCCAGCGCCGAGGACGCCTTCCTAGAAAGTTCAGACAAATTCAGGTCGCGAATCCCGATGCGGTCGCCCTTAGGTCCGCGCCGCGCTTTGGCCATCTGCGCCCACTGATCAGGGCTTACCAGCCGCCTAACGGATCGCACGCCGCGGTCCGACGAAAGTCCGATAAAAGTCCGACGTTAATCCGACACGGAAACTCGCCCCCTTGGCCCCTTCGGAATTCGCTGCCATAACCTCGCCATCAGACAAAAGGCAGGCCTATGCACGACATTCGTTTTATCCGTGAAAACCCCGACGCATTCGACGCAGCGATGCTCCGTCGCGGCCTGTCGGGCGTTACAGATCAAGTCCTTGGCTTGGATGCCGCCCGCCGGGAAAAGATCAGTGCCTCCGAGGCCGCCCTTGCCGAACGCAATGCCGCCTCCAAAATGGTGGGCGCGGCCAAAGCGTCTGGAGATGACGCCGAATTTCAAAGGCTTAGGGACCTCGTGGCCGCCAAGAAGGCCGAAATCGCCACCCTTGATGCCGACGCCAAACAGGCGGACGAAGCCCTGCGGACCCTTCTGATGTCGCTGCCAAATATCTTGGCTGATGACGTCCCCGAGGGCAGCGATGAAGCCGCCAATATCGAGCTTCGCCGCAAAGGCAGCCCGCGGGATTTCGACTTTCAGCCGAAAGAACACTATGAAATCAAGGGTGTATTGCCCGGAATGGATTTTGAAACCGCCGCGAAACTGTCTGGTGCACGCTTTGTCCTGCTGACCGGCGCGATCGCGCGCATCCACCGTGCGCTGGCTCAGTTCATGCTGGATACTCATTGCGATATCAACGGCTTGACAGAAGTTTGGTCGCCGGTCCTCGTGCTGGAAGACATGCTCTACGGCACTGGCCAGCTTCCGAAATTCGGCGAAGACAGCTATAAGACCACCGATGGGTGGTGGCTGGTTCCGACCGCAGAAGTCACCTTAACAAACATCGTCAACGGATTGGTTATCAACGAAGAAACCCTTCCACGGCGCTATGTGGCCGACACCCAATGCTTCCGCTCCGAGGCGGGATCGGCAGGCCGTGACACTGCAGGCATGCTGCGTCAGCACCAGTTTGAGAAAGTCGAGATGGTGTCCATCAGCCATCCGGACGCGTCGGAAGCCGAACATGACCGGATGACCGGACTGGCGGAAGACATTCTAGAGCGTCTGGAATTGCCGTTCAGAACCATGCACTTGTGCAGCGGCGACACAGGCTTTGGCGCGACCCGAACCTATGACATCGAGGTTTGGCTTCCCGGTCAAAACACCTATCGTGAGATCAGTTCCATTTCCGTCTGTGGTGCGTTTCAAGCCCGCCGCATGAATGCCCGGTTCCGCCCCGAAGCAGGTGGAAAACCCGAGTTCGTTCATACACTTAATGGGTCTGGATTGGCCGTGGGCCGTACGCTGATCGCCGTTCTGGAAAACGGACAGACCGCTGATGGCGGTGTGACCCTGCCGGAGGCGCTGCATCCCTATCTTGGGGGACGTACCGCCCTGTCACCGGACGGTACGCTGATCTAATCGTCTATTTATCGAGAGGTCTGGGCCCGAGATGCTTTCTAAGCTTCGACGGCCCGGCCTTCTTGCGATCCTTATAGGGGTTCGCATCGGACTGGCTGCGCAAGGTCAACCGGATCGGCGTTCCCGGCATATCAAAGTCCTTGCGCAACCCGTTGACAAGATAGCGCTTATAACTTTCAGGCACCTTCTCAGGATAGGAACACATCGCCACAAATCCCGGCGGACGGGTTTTCACCTGTGTCATGTACCGCAGCTTCACGCGGCGGCCACCCGGTGCGGGTGGCGGGTGCGCCACGACCATATCCGCCAACCAACGGTTCAACTGGGCCGTCGTGATCCGGCGGTTCCAGACCTCGTGCGCCTTGAGGATGGCGGCTTGCAACCGGTCAAGTCCACGCCCGGTTTTTGCCGACACGGTCACCAAAGGCGCGCCAAAGAGTTGCGGCAGCAACCGATCGAACGCTTCTTTCAGCTCAGCCAATTTCTCTTGGCGGTTCTCTTCCAGATCCCATTTGTTGACCGCTACCACGACGGCCCGGCCCTCGCGTTCGGCCAAATCGGCAATCCGGAGATCTTGCTGTTCAAACGGAATGGCGGCATCCAGAAGAACCACCACGACTTCGGCGAATTTAACCGCCCGCAACCCGTCTGACACGGAAAGCTTTTCCAGCTTGTCCTGAATTTTCGCACGTTTCCGCATCCCGGCCGTGTCAAAAACGCGGATTGGACGTCCGTCCCATTCCGTTGTGACCGAAATTGCGTCCCGCGTGATCCCTGCCTCGGGACCCGTCAACAAACGGTCCTCGCCGATCAAGGTGTTGATCAGGGTCGATTTCCCGGCATTCGGACGACCAACAATTGCGACCTGAAGCGGCTTGCTGGGATCGAACGCGCCGTCAGCGTCTTCCAGATCCACGTCAGTTTCTGGCGCATCCTTGCGGGCACGGTCGCGAAACTCGTCATGCAGCGGCATCAGCAGCGTCAGCAATTCGCTCATGCCTTCGCCGTGTTCGGCGGACAACCGCAACGGTTCGCCCAGACCCAGCGAATAGGCCTCAAGGAAGCCAGCCTCGCCAGCGTGCCCTTCGGCCTTGTTCGCCACAATGATGACCCGTTCCGCCCGCTTGCGCAGGATTTCAGCGAAGACCTGATCGGCGGGGGTAACACCGGTCCGGGCATCGATCATGAACAGGCAGATATCCGCCATGTCCACGGCCCGCTCCGTCAGGCGCCGCATCCGGCCCTGAAGGCTTTCATCCGTCGCCTCTTCGAGACCTGCGGTGTCGATCACGGTAAAACGAAGATCGGCCAAACGCGCGTCACCTTCACGAAGGTCGCGCGTTACCCCGGGTTGATCATCGACAAGCGCCAGTCGCTTGCCAACCAAACGGTTAAACAGGGTGGATTTACCGACATTCGGTCGTCCAACGATGGCAAGGGTAAACATTTCGGTCTCCGGAAGAATCGCAGAACGACTGCCATATACGACGATCGTGTCAGCGGAAAGCGCTCAACGTGCCATCAGCGGTTACCACATAAAGTGTGCGCCCCGCCACGATGGGATTTGCGGCGGCGGCACCGGGAAGCTCGGACATGCGCAGCAACGCCCCAGACGTCGGATCAATTTCGCGCATATATCCGTCATCGGACACTACGATCAGGCGTCCCCCGGCCAGTACCGGCCCGTAATGGGTAAAGACGGCTTTGCGCTTTTTGATCTTTTCATCGGTGAATAGCGGCAAGGATGCCGACCAGATCGGCTCTCCGGTGCTGGCGGCGACGCGAACCAAGTTTGCCTGATCGGACACGAGGAACAGCGACCCTCCGGCGGGCCAGACGGCACTGCTAGCGCCGAATGGCGCGGTCCATAAGCGATCACCATCAGCGGCATTGATGGCTGCCAAACGCCCCGACGGCGTGCCGACATAAACCGTGTCGCCAACCACGACCGGATCACTGGAAATATCGCCAATCCCAGCATAGGCTTTGCCGCGTCGTTGCCCGGTCACAGTCGTGGACCACAACCGAACGCCGCCAACTTTCAGGGCAGCGACAAGATCGCCGGACCCGAAGGGGAACAGCACAGCGCGGCTGGTGACGGCCGGGGCGGCCCCGTCGACCACGACAGTGCCGGACTCACTGGCCAGAAGGTCCCACAACACCCGGCCATTCCGCGTATCGATGGCCCATGCCGTGCTGTCCCGGGTCGTCAGATAGACGATGTTTCCCGACACGGTCGGCGCAGAGTTGGGCATACTCCCCAAGGACTGCACCCAATTTTGGGCCCCAGTGGCCACATTCAGGGCAAATAGCGCGCCATAACCGGTGGTAACGAACAGTTGGGATCCTTCGACCGCCAGGCCGCCCCCCACTGCTTCGCCGGGCCGTTCAACCGTCGGCGTCAGATCCGTTTGCCAGACCAATTGGCCTTGGGTGGTATGGGCCTGAACCATACTGTTGCTGTCCATGGTGAAGATCAGCCCACCTGACACAACCGGATCCGCTGTGATCCGTTTGCGCAGAGTATTGCCCTCACCAATTGGAACGGACCACGCCAGCGACAGCTGGTTCGGCAAGGCCGGATGTGTGATCTGATGGGTCGGCCCGCCATTGATCTGGGTCCAATTGGCGTTGGCGACCTGTACAGGCAGAGACAAGGCTCGGGTCTCACCGGTGACGCCGTAAGGAGTGATCGGTGTGACTGTGTTGGGCGTCGGCGGCGGCTGATCGGTGGCCGGACCACCGGCTTCCATCTGCTTTTCAAAATCATCCGAAGCTGTGTCGAATTCCCGCACGTCATAGCGCGGCCCCGACAACAGTTCCTCGTCATCCCCACATGCTGCCACTAACAACAACGCGAGAAGTGGCGCGGCACGAAGAGTTACCCCCCGGGTTGATCGATGCACCATCAGAGCGGCCCCAGCTTCAACTGTCTTCAAACTCGCCGCCAAGCGCGACGATAAGTTGTTGTGCCCGTTGCTGCTGCCCAGCAGATGCATCGGCGTCGGTTAAAATCGTCCGGAGGATGTCAATCGCCTGAGACGGTTCATTCCGGCTGATCCGCACGGCGGCAATTTGCTCAAGTGCGGCCATCCGAAAGGGCGCACCCGGTGCGATCAGGGTTTCGAGCCGGACCAGCTTTTCATCCGACAACATTGGATAATCAGCCAGCATGGTCAGCTTCAACGACGCCAGATCCCGATAGATCGCAGGCAGGGCCGAATCGGCGGCGATCTCGTCCAGCAACGCGCCAGCGGCATTCACGTCGGACTGGGCCAAACTATCGGCAGCAAGAAAACGCGCAGGCAATCCCGGAAGGCCGGTTCCGCCGACGCCGTCCAACGCGGTTGCCCGCGCCAGCGCGTTCTCGCTGGCCATCGCAGCCAAGAGAGCGTCGCCAAGATCTTCGGCTTCGGCCCGTGCTTGGGCCTTGCGCCATTCGACCACGCCAGCAGCGCCGATGATCAGTACGACTGCCAATATGGCGATCCAACCATAGCGCCGCGCAAGGCCAAACAGGCGCTCGCGGCGGACTTCTTCGGTCACTTCGTCGATGAAACTGTCAGATTGGCTCAACGCACTCTCCCGCTTTCGTTGCAAACCTCATACCGTGAAGCACGCCGGATTGCCAAGGGCAGGTACATCGAAAACGCTGTCGACGCTCTGGTTCGGCCACTTGCGACGAATTGGCAATCTCACTAAACTGAACCATATGGTTCAGAAGATGCCTTCTCATCCCAAAATTCAGCCTGGATTACGCCCGAAATGAGACTTGCCCCACTTCTGATCGCAGTGCTGGTTGCCGTTGGCCTTTACGCCATCGTGTTCGAACGTGACCGGGTTTTGGGGTTCGCCCGCGAACAGGACGAACCCACTGGAATCGCTTCGGATTCAGGCGCCAGTTCTGACGAGAATGCAGCGCCCCCATCGCGGAAAGTCTCGGTTGTCGCCATCGAAAGCACAGCATCCGGCGTCGACAACGCCGTACTTCTGCGCGGCCAGACCGAGGCGGCGCGCAAAGTCGAAATCCGGGCAGAAACATCTGGTCTAGTGGCATCCGCGCCCTTGCCGAAGGGCAGTTTCGTCGAAAGTGGTCAGGTCTTGTGTCAGATTGATCCCGGCACGCGTCCGTCAAAACTGGCCGAAGCCGAAGCCCGGATGGCAGAAGCGCGCATCACCGACACCGCTGCAGACCGGTTGGCGAAAGGTGGATTCGGTTCGGAAACCAGCGCAGCCGCCGCAAAGGCGTCATTGCAAGCCGCGCAGGCGGCTGTCGACTTGGCAAAGAAGGACATCGAGCGCCTGACCCTTTTGGCGCCGTTCAAAGGGTTGCTGGACTCCGAGACCGCAGAATTGGGCAGTCTGATGCAGCAAGGCTCGCTCTGCGCCACAATCATTCAATTGGATCCCATCAAGGTCGTCGGGTTCCTGCCCGAATTGTCTGTCGGGAAAGTTGCCATCGGGGCACCTGCCAAGATGCAACTGGGCAACGGCCGGGACATCACAGGTCAGGTGACGTTCATTTCGCGCTCGGCCGATCCGGCAACCCGGACGTTTCGGGTCGAAGTTGAGACCGCGAACCCTGATTTGACGATCAGTGACGGACAGACGGCTGACCTTGCCATCGCCGCTGCGGGCGTGTCGGCGCATCTTGTCCCGGCATCGGCCCTGACTTTGGATGACCACGGCACCATGGGCGTGCGAATCGTGGATGACACCGATCACGTCCGGTTCAAGCCGGTGGCAGTGGTCCGCGATACGATCGACGGCGTTCTATTGTCCGGCCTGCCGGAAACAGCGCGGATCATCGTGGTCGGACAGGAATATGTCAGCGATGGCGCCGCAGTCACAGTGACGCTTCGGGGTGGCGACGAATGAACAGAATCGTCGACTGGGCGGCCGAACATGCGCGGATGGTCCTCGCGTTTATCGTGCTCTCACTGGTTGTGGGGGGCTATGCCTATAACGTGCTGCCGAAAGAAGGCGAGCCGGACATCGAAATTCCAGCCGTGTTCGTGTCGGTGCCGTTTCCGGGCATCTCGGCCGAGGACAGCGAATCTCTGCTAATCAAGCCCATGGAAACCGAATTGTCGTCTTTGGATGGCCTGAAGACGATGACGGCCACCGCATCCGAAGGGTATGCAGGCGTCGGGCTTGAGTTCGAATTTGGCTGGGACAAGACCAAAACGCTGGCCGATGTCCGCGCGGCGATGACGACCGCGGAGGGTAAGTTCCCGGCAGGCGCGGACAAGTATTCCATCAATGAGATCAACTTTTCTGAGTTCCCGATCATCATCGTCAGCATGACCGGCGACCTGCCGGAACGCACCCTTCTGAGATTGGCCAAGGACCTTCAGGATCGGCTGGAAGGCTTAGAGCCTGTCCTTGAAGCGCCGCTGGCTGGGCACCGCGATGAAATGCTTGAAGTCATCGTCGATCCACTGCGGTTGGAGTCCTACAATTTGTCGGCGACGGATATGATCAACGCCGTGGTCAACAACAACCGGCTGATTGCGGCAGGCGAGTTGGAGTCCGCCAATGGCGCGTTTTCGGTCAAGATCCCGTCCTCGTTCAATGACCGGCAGGACGTGTTCAACCTGCCCATCAAAACCAATGGCGACCGGATCGTCACCTTGAACGACGTCGCCGATATCCGCCTGACCTTTGAAGACCGCACCGGAACCGCACGGTTTGACGGGGTCACGACCGTGGCGCTTCAGGTGGTCAAGCGCAAGGGCTACAACCTGATCGACACTGCGGCGCTTGTACGGGCCGAAGTGGCCGCCGAACAGGCCAGCTGGCCGTTGGATTTGCAGGCCGCCGTATCGGTCACCACGTCAAATGACCAGTCCGGCAACGTTGCCAGCATGGTCAATCAGTTGGAAGGATCGGTTCTGACCGCCATCGCGCTGGTGATGATCGTGGTTCTTGCCTCTTTAGGGCCGCGACCAGCGCTGTTGGTTGGTTTTGCGATCCCGACCTCGTTTCTGCTGTGCTTTGCCTTTCTCGCGCTGATGGGGATCTCGATCTCGAACATTGTGATGTTCGGGCTAATTCTGGCCGTCGGCATGCTGGTCGATGGCGCCATTGTGGTAGTGGAATACGCCGACCGCCGGATATCCGAAGGCAGCGGCCCGATGCATGCCTATGTCGAGGCGGCCAAGCGAATGTTCTGGCCGATCATTTCTTCGACGGCGACGACGCTATGTGCCTTTTTGCCGATGCTGTTTTGGCCGGGTGTGCCGGGGCAGTTTATGGGCATGCTGCCTGTGACGCTGATCTTCGTCCTATCGGCATCTTTGATTGTCGCCCTGATCTACCTACCGGTGATGGGTGGGGTCACCGGCCGCCTGTCTCGCACCTTTGGCCACATCGCGGATGCGCTTCGGGGTCTTCCATGGCTGATCCGGGCAGCGCTTGTCGCGCTCGCGCTCTATCTGCTGTTCCTCGGGGCGATGCAGTCGCTCAACCCCACCTATTTGCTTGGACCCAGCGGCGCAGCCGGACCCATGGGATGGGTCCTTGGCGCGGCCATGGTCATCGCCGGTGCATTCGCCACGTCCATTACCATGAGTGCCGCCGCCATTCAGTGGGCACCCCGCCCAATTCGCGCGGGCTATCGCCGGACGCCGTTTGGCTGGATCATCAAGGCAATTACCGGAAACCCGGTCATGCCGCTTGTGGTCATCGGTGCAGTTGGTTTCTTCGTGGTCACGGTCTTTTCCTATTTTGGCACCCACAATAACGGCGTCGAATTCTTCGTCGAAAGTGAGCCTGAACAAGCCATTGTCTATGTGCGGGCCCGGGGAAACTTGTCCCTGACCGAGAAGGATCAACTGGTTCGGGAAGTCGAGGACGTCATCTTGGCCACCGACGGGGTCGCAAGCACCTTTGCATTTGCCGGCAACGGCGGGTTGAACGCCAATACCGGCGGCGGTGACAGCCCCAGTGATACGATCGGGCAAGTGCAATTCGAGATCATCCCATGGGATGACCGGCCTCAAGTCGACGCATCGGGTGGGTTTTTCAGAACCCTGTTTTTACGCCGCGAGGTCGACCCCTATTACGATGGCGATGCCGTGTTGGAGCGGATGCAAACCGCACTGCAAGAGATCCCCGGCATCTATACCGAGATCTTAAACCTGTCGCGCGGCCCGGCATCGGGCAAGCCGTTGCATCTGCGCCTATCCGGACAGGACTGGGACACGCTGCGGGACGCGGTCAGGATCGCGCGGGAGAAATTTGAAGACACTCCGGGCCTGATTGACATCGAAGACACCCTGCCCTTGCCCGGCATCGACTGGCAGATCGATGTCGATGTCGAAAAGGCCGGGCGGTACGGCGCAGACGTGGCCACCGTCGGATCCATGGTGCAACTGGTCACACGTGGCATTCTTCTGGACACCATGCGGGTGCCCAGTTCTGACGAAGAAATTGAAATCCGTGTTCGCTTGCCGGAGGACGACCGTGTCCTCAGCACCCTCGACACGCTCCGGGTCCGTACCCAGCAAGGTCTTGTGCCGCTAGCAAATTTCATCTCGGTCAAGCCGGTGGCCAAACTGGCCGAAATCCAACGGATCGACGAAACCCGCTACTTTGATCTGAAGGCCGATGTCGCCACCGGTCTGACCACCCCCGAGGGGGCGCCGATCAACGGAAATGAACGGATCGCGGCCCTGACAGAGTGGCTGGAAACCGGACGCCCGTTCCCGGACGGTGTCGATTGGGAATGGACCGGCGATCAGGAGGAACAGGCCGAAAGTCAGGCCTTCTTAACCAGCGCTTTCGCTGGCGCCCTTGGTCTGATGTTCATCATCCTGTTGGCGCAATTCAACAGCTTCTACAACGCCACCCTGGTGCTGTTGGCGGTGGTTCTGTCCACTGCGGGGGTATTGATTGGCATGTTGGTGATGAACCAGCCGTTCTCGATCATCATGACCGGCACCGGGATCGTCGCGCTGGCAGGAATTGTGGTGAACAACAACATCGTCCTGATCGATACGTATCAGGAATACAGCCGTTATATGCCGCCGATTGAGGCGATCATCCGCACGGCAGAAACACGTATCCGCCCGGTGCTACTGACGACTTTGACCACCATGGCGGGCCTAACGCCCATGATGTTCGGCCTCAGTCTGGACTTTTTCGGCGGAGGCGCGTCAATCGACAGTCCGACAGCGCTTTGGTGGAAGCAATTGGCGACAGCAGTTGTATTCGGGCTGGGCATCGCCACGATGCTGACCTTGGTGTTCACCCCCTCGATGTTGGCGCTGCGGGTTTGGGCCGGAACCTATGCAACTGTGCTTGGGCGCCTGCTGGCGCGGATCACCCGAGGGGCAAGCAGCCGTGCGGCGCAGGATTGGGTGCTTCGGCGCAAGGCACGCGCGGCGAAAGCCCCCGAGATTATCTGGGATGCGTCTCCGGCGACCGATGCAAGCCAGCACAGCTTGACCGGCAAGCCGCCTTTGCGGGCGGCAGAATAAGGGGTTCGTCTAGGTCGCGGTCTCCGGCGTGTCCGTGGCCGCCTCGCCCTTGGCTTGCCTGCGCCACAAACCGGCATAAATCCCGGCGGCTTCCAGCAACGCGGCATGAGAGCCGCGTTCAGCAACCTGACCAGCATCCAGAACGATGATCTCATCGGCATCGACGATTGTTGACAGTCGGTGGGCGATGGTGATGACGGTGCGACCTTTGCTCATGGCCCGCAAGCTGTCCTGAATGTCGCGCTCGGTTCCGGTGTCTAGGGCGCTTGTCGCTTCATCCAGCAGCAGGATTGGCGGATTTTTCAGCAAGGTCCGGGCGATGCCAACACGTTGCTTCTCACCGCCCGACAATTTCAGCCCGCGTTCGCCGACCTGTGTCTGATAGCCCTCGGGCAAATCAGCGATGAACAAGTGCAGCCGCGCCGCCTTTGCTGCAGCCTCGACCTCTGCCCTGCTCGCCTCGGGCCGCCCATAGGCGATATTGTAATACAGGCTGTCGTTGAACAATACCGTGTCCTGCGGCACGATCCCGATGGCTGCGTGCAGACTGTCTTGGGTCACCGATCGCAAATCCTGACCATCGATCAAGACAGCTCCGTCCGAAACATCATAGAACCGGAACAACAGCCGCCCAATTGTTGACTTTCCAGCGCCAGACGGCCCAACCAAGGCAAGCGTTTTCCCCGGCGGGACATCGAAGCTGACGCCTTTCAGTATGGGGCGCGCCGGATCGTAACCGAAGAACACATTCTGAAATGTCACCCGGCCTTCCGTCACCGTCAGCCCCGCCGCGCCGGGTCGGTCGGTAATTTCTGACGGTTGATCGAGCAGATCAAATAGCTGCCCCATGTCGACAAGAGATTGCCGGATCTCGCGATACACCATGCCCAACATGTTCAGCGGCATGGTGATCTGAATCATATAAGCGTTGACCATGACAAAATCGCCAACGGTCAAGTCGCCACGCTGCACCCCCAATGCGGCCATCACCATCACCACAATCAACCCGCCAGAAATCAGCAGCGATTGTCCCATGTTGAGGAAGGCCAGCGAATAGGCGGTGCGCACGGCGGCAGTTTCATAGCCGGCCATGTTTTCGTCATACCGCTCGGCCTCGCGGTGTTCGGCACCGAAATATTTGACAGTCTCAAAGTTCAGCAGGCTGTCGATGGCCTTTTGATTGGCATCGGTATCTTGCTTGTTCATCTCGCGCCGGATCGTCACCCGCCATTCGGTCACCTTGAAGGTGAAGGCGACGTACAGAACGATGGTCACGCCGACCACCACGAGATACCAGATATCAAACAGGGTCGCCAAAACGATGCCGACGAGCAGCAATTCAACGGCCAACGGGCCAATGCTGAAGATAATAAAGCGGAGCAGAAAGGACACGCCTTTTACCCCGCGCTCCATGATCCGACTAAGCCCCCCCGTCTTGCGGGTGATGTGGTAGCGCATGGACATGCGGTGGATGTGTTCGAAGGTTTCCCGTGCCACGGTGCGCAGGGCGTGCTGTCCGACCCGGGCAAAGATCGCATCGCGCAACTGCTGGAACCCGACGGTCAAGATCCGCGACACGCCATAGGCGATCGTCAGCCCGACCGCGCCTGCGGCAAGCAGGAATCTGCCCTCGGCGGCATCTCCTGCCAATTGGTCCACCGCGCCTTTGTAAAAGAACGGTGTCCCAACCGCGATAAACTTGGCGATCAACAGCGTCACCAGAGAGGCGACCACCCGAACCTTGACCCAAGGCTGATCGCGGGGCCAGAGATAGGGCAGCATCCGGACGATAATGGTCATGGCTGGCGCTTCACGCGGAAGCGCGTTTTCCGGCAGTGCGGTGTCGGCCGCCTCAGTGGGCGAGGGCGTGGCAGGACGCGCCTGCTCCGCAGTCATGAATGCAAATTACCAAATGTCATTGTCGCGATGTAGGATGAATGCCCTGCAATGTCACGGGCCGGTGCAACCTCACCGAAGGGGTGCGGCGACAGATTTTCTCGGCCATCTTGTCACATTACCCTTGACGGGTTGCGACAGCGACCGTGTTTGGGCTACCAATTATGAACAAGGACACGCATTTTGCGCGCACCTTGGATGACCAAGCAACAATTATGGAGAGAGTGCGTGGAATTCCAAAGGGTCAGCCGAAATGTCTGAATTGCGTGTCACTGCCTTGAACTCCTGCTGTGCCCTATCGAAAAGACTGGTCGGATCCGTCTTGATGTTGACGCTTTTGACCGGGTGCACAGACATCGCAGACTCGTTTCTTGACCCACACGGACCCATCGCCGCTGCGCAAAAACTTCATTTTATGCGCGTCACTGGTCTGACCATGATCGCGGTCGCCCCGGTTCTGATTTTCGTTCCACTGATCTTGTGGCGCTTTCGCTATCGCAACCAACGCGCGCGCTACCTGCCCGATTGGGAATATTCCGCGCCACTGGAAATCGTGATGTGGGGCGTGCCCGCGGCGATTATCGTGGCCCTGTCGACCATGCTGTGGCACAGCACCAAGGCGTTGGATCCCTACCGTCCTTTGGTGTCCGATCAGCCGCCCCTGAACGTGCAGGTGGTCGGACTAGATTGGAAGTGGCTGTTTCTTTACCCTGAGCAAGGCATTGCCACCGTTGGTGAATTGGCATTCCCCGCAGGTCGGCCAGTGGCCTTGACCCTCACAAGTGACACGGTGATGCAATCCTTCCTGATCTCTGCCCTTGCTGGGCAGATCTACGTGATGCCGGGGATGACGACGAAGTTGCAGCTTCTGGCCGACGCGCCGGGCCGTTTCGAGGGCGAAAACACCCAGTTCAACGGCACCGGTTTCGTCCATCAGAAATTCCCGGCAATCGCGATGACTGATACGGATTTCGATGCTTGGGTTAACTCCGTCAAGTCCGACGGCATCGTGTTGGATGACTCCAGCTACGGCGTCCTTGCCGCACCATCAACTGAGGCCGAAGCGCATCAGATATTGGCCACCTCGTCGATGCCGGACAATGCCTTGTACTTCAGCCCGACCCAACCAGACCTATTTTCAGCAATCACGCACCGCTACCACCAAGGTCGGCCAATTCCGCCGAATGCGCAACCGGGTAGTGCCGCCTTTGCGCCGCCACGCGCTGAGGACACCCCTAAGCCCGCAGCCGAGACGGAGACTCCACAATGACCCCGGATACTATCCTTCCTATGATCTTCGGGCGGATCGGGCTGGACTCCCTGCCCTTCGTCCCGGCAATTTTGAACCCGAGCACCAGTGAATTTATCGCGGCCGGGGCCGCTGGCGTTGTGTTCCTAGGCGCCTTTATTGTGCTGGGCGTGGTGACATGGTTTGGCTGGTGGGGGCCGCTATGGCGCGATTGGCTGACCAGCACCGATCACAAACGCATCGGCATCATGTATATCGTTCTGGCGCTGGTGATGATGGCCCGGGGCGTCATCGAGGGCGCGTTGATGCGCGTTCAGCAAGGGGTCGGTCTGGACGGGGGCTTTTTGTCTGACGGTCACTTTTCCGAACTGTTCAGCACCCATGGCACGATCATGATCTTTTTCGTGGCGATGCCGTTCATTTCCGGGGTGATCAATTATGTCATGCCGTTGCAAATCGGCGCGCGGGACGTGTCCTTCCCGGTACTGAACCAGATCAGTCTGGCTCTGACCGCCGTAGGGGCTGCACTGATCATGATCTCATTGATTCTCGGCAAGTTTTCGACCGGCGGTTGGCCTGCCTATCCCCCCTATACCGGTCTGGCATTTAACCCCGGCCCCGGGCCAGATTACTGGATTTGGTCAGTCGGGATCGCTGGGCTTGGTTCTACCTTGAGCGGGATCAATTTCGCCGTCACGATTTACAAAGAGCGCGCCCCCGGCATGACCCTGTTCCGGATGCCGCTGTTCACGTGGACGGTGTTGTGCACGGCCATCATCATGGTCTTTGCAATGCCACCGCTAACGGTGGCAACAGCAACTCTCGCATTAGACCGCTATCTGGATTTTCACTTTTATACCAATGATCTCGGCGGGAATATGATGAACTATGTCAACCTGTTCTGGTTGTTTGGACATCCCGAGGTCTATCTGCTGATCCTGCCAGCCTATGGGATTTTTTCCGAGGTCATCGCAACCTATTCAGGGAAACGCCTCTATGGGTACATGTCGCTGGTGGTCGCCACCATGTCGATTTCAGTTCTCAGCTTCACGGTCTGGCTGCACCACTTCTTTACGATGGGCCAAAGTGCTAACGTCAATATTGCCTTCGGGATCGCATCGATGTTCATCGCCGTGCCGACCGGGGTCAAGGTCTATGATTGGATGGCCACCATGTATCGCGGGCGGATCCGGTTTTCGGTGCCAATGGTCTATGCCACCGGTTTCTTGATGTTGTTCGTCATCGGGGGCCTGACCGGCGTCATGCTGGCCAATCCAACCATCAGCTTCCAGGTCCACAACACCTTGTTTTTGGTCGCGCATTTTCACAACGTGATCATTCCCGGCGTCTTGTTCGGATTGCTGGCAGGATACCACTATTGGTTCCCCAAGGCCTTCGGTTTCCGTTTAAACACCCGTTGGGGCTATATCACTGCGGTCTTGTGGATCGTCGGATTTTGCGTAACGTTCTTCCCGCTTTACGTGCTGGGCTTGATGGGGATGCCGCGCCGGTCAGTCAGCTTTACGGACCCATCCTTTGAGCCGCTGACACTGATCGCCATGGGCGGCGCCATGCTGGTGCTGATGGCATTGTCCAGTCTGATGATCCAGCTTTGGATCAGTGTGCGTGACCGGGCCACTGCGCAAGTGCCGTTGGGCGATCCTTGGAATGGCCGGACGCTGGAATGGTCGATCCCGTCCCCACCGCCGGAATATAACTTCGCGGTCATCCCGCAGGTTTGGAGCCGCGATGCCTTCGCGGCCGACAAGGAAGCCGGCATCGCCTATCAGGAGCCTGAAACCTACGACGCGATCGCCGTTCCAAGCAACACGTCGATCGGAATGGTCGTCTGCATTGGCGGCGTTCTTTTGGGATTGGGGATGGTCTGGTATATGTGGTGGCTGGCTGCGGTCTCATTCCTCGGAATTGTCGGGGCATTTATTGTCCGGTCGTTCCAAACCGACACCCATCGGATCATTCCTGCGGCACAGGTGGCGCGCGACCACCGCGTTTGGCTGGCGCAGATTGCCGCCTCACCCGAGGTGACCCGGGCACAGGAATGCAGTCCGGCGAACCGGGGCCGCGCGATGAATGAGCGTCCGGAGCCAAGCCTATGACCCAGTTTGAACGAAAGCATCCCGGCCTGAATCTGGGCTCCCATCACGGCGCGGCCCACGATCAGGCCGAGGCCTTGGTCTTCGGTTTCTGGGTCTTTTTGATGAGCGATTTGATCATCTTCGGATTGATGTTCGCGACCTATATCACGATGCAAGGCCCGATGGCAGAGGCGGGCGGACCGGGGCCTGCGCAACTCTACGATCTGCGCAGCGCGTGGATTCAAACGCTGCTTTTGCTCACCAGCAGTCTCACCTTCGGGCTGGCGTCGCTGGCAATGCGGCACAAGCATGGCGTAGCGCCGGTGGTGGTGCCCCTCGTTGTGACGCTGGGGCTTGGCCTGACGTTCCTGGGGTTCGAGTTGCACGATTTTCAGGGCATGTTGGCACAGGGGGCCGGTCCGGGCCGCAGCGGGTTTTTGTCGGCCTTTTTCGGGCTGGTGCCGTTGCACGGTTTGCACGTCACCGCAGGCTGTATCTGGTTGATGGTGATGCTGGCGCAAATCGCGGTGTTCGGTCTGTCGGATATGGTCAAGCTGCGGCTGCTGCGCCTCGGGTTGTTCTGGCATTTCCTTGACATTATCTGGATCGGGATTTTCTCGATCGTCTATCTCGCGGGGCTAACCGGATGAAGGACGAACCCAATTACCGCCAAGAATTGCGGTCTTATCTGATCGGCTTTGTTCTGGCGTTGGTTCTGACAGCAGTGCCGTTCGGGCTGGTTGCCACCGGCGCCCTCGCCCCACTTCAAACGCTGGGCGTCATCACCGTGTTTGCTCTGATCCAAGTGGTTGTGCATTTTAGGTTCTTTTTGCACATCGACTTGTCACAGCAAAAACGTGAGGATCTGCACCTGATTTTGTTCACCGTGTTATTGCTGCTGATCATGTGCACTGGGATGATTTGGATCATGGCCAGCCTGTCAGAACGCATGCATTAACGGACATATGCGCTGCCCCTAACAAGCGGGGCAGCCCTGTCAGTAGATATAGCGAATTTGATCGGTCCAATAGCGTTCCATCCGGCGCAAAGATGTATTGATTGTCTCAATCCCATCCATGCCCAGCACCCCCCGTTCTTCCAATCCATCAGCATGGCGGGCAAACAGGTCTTCAAGAATCTGTCGAATTTCGCGCCCCCGCACAGTCAGTTTGACCCGCACCGACCGGCGATCAATCTCGCAGCGTTGATGGTGCATAAATCCGGTATCTACCAGTTTCTTAAGGTTGTAAGACACGTTTGAGCCTTGATAATAGCCGCGCGTCTTCAACTCGCCGGCGGTCACTTCGTTCTCACCGATATTGAACAGCAATAGGGCCTGCACCGCGTTGATCTCGAGGATGCCCACCCGTTCGAATTCATCCTTGATCACATCCAGCAAAAGTCGATGCAACCGTTCGACCAGCGCCAGCGCATCGAGATAGCCCCGCATGAAACTTTGTTCCGTCTCACCACCTAAGGTAGAATGGACACTCATGGCCCGCCTCCGTCATTGCTTTATGACGGCGACCATCGCTGGAATTCCCCAAGATTGCGTTAAATCGTCAGAGTTGGTCGTGCCTTGGACCATCGGCATAGGTTCAACGGTCTATATAAAGGCCGACCGTCCGCCCTAGCCTCGCCCTTAAGTGGCGCTGAATAGAGCCAGTTGATGCTGTGCAATCTGCTTCACAAGGGCGGCATAATGTTCAGGTGCCACATGCTGGCCAGAAACCCACCCGTAGAGGTCATGATCATTTTCGGACAGAAATGCGTCATAGAGCGTGAGGTCAGCGTCACTGAAATCGCCCAGCCTGTCATCCGCAAACCGGCTGAGAATCAGGTCCATTTCCTTGATCCCGCGCCGCATGGATCGCATTTTCAGGCGCTTGAGACGCGCATCTGGGGTTTCAATTAACATGGGGCACTCCTGCAAACGGCACACGGCCGTGGGGCATCGGGTCGCGGCGGGCCCTACAAGTTGCAGCAGGCGGTGCCGGACCGTTCAATTGCCTTGAACCGTCTCCCGCCGCATCCTAAGCAGGGTGCGCTGAAAAGACAACTGGAGAGACCCATGAGCTTCCTGTCCGACACCCTCGCCCGCGTAAAACCTTCGCCCACAATTGCGGTCACCACCAAGGCCGCTGAACTGAAGGCGGCCGGCAAGGACGTCATCGGTCTGGGCGCAGGCGAACCGGATTTCGACACACCGCAGAACATCAAGGACGCTGCGGTTGCTGCGATTGCAGCTGGCAAGACCAAATACACCGCCGTCGACGGCATCCCTGAGCTGAAGCAGGCGATCTGCGCCAAACTGAAGCGCGACAACAATCTGGACTACACCCCGGCGCAGGTCTCGGTCGGCACCGGCGGCAAACAGATTTTGTACAATGCGCTGATGGCCACCCTGAACCCCGGCGACGAAGTGGTCATCCCGGCGCCGTTCTGGGTCAGCTATCCGGATATGGTGCTGCTGGCTGGCGGCGAGCCGGTGATTGCCGAAGCGTCCTCGCAGACCGCGTATAAACTGACCGCCGACCAACTTGAGGCCGCGATCACGCCCAAGACAAAATGGCTAATCTTCAACTCGCCGTCGAACCCGACCGGCGCGGCCTATAGCTGGGACGAACTCAAAGCGCTGACCGACGTGCTGCTGCGCCACCCGCATGTTTGGGTGATGACGGACGATATGTACGAGCATCTGGTCTATGACGATTTCAAGTTCTGCACTCCTGCCGAGGTCGAGCCGCAGTTGTATGACCGCACTCTGACCGTCAATGGCGTCTCCAAGGCCTATGCCATGACCGGTTGGCGCATTGGCTATGCTGCTGGACCAGTGCCGTTGATCAAGGCAATGGGAAAAATCCAGTCGCAAAGCACCTCGAACCCCTGCACGATCAGTCAGTGGGCCGCGGTTGAGGCGCTGAACGGTCCGCAGGACTTCATCCAAGACAACAATGCCATTTTCCAACGTCGCCGGGATCTGGTGGTGTCGATGCTGAATGCCGCCGAAGGCGTCACCTGCCCGACCCCAGAAGGCGCGTTCTATGTCTATCCGTCTGTGGCGGGCTGCATCGGCAAGACCAGTGCCGGTGGGGCCAAGATTGTCGATGACGAAGCCTTTGCCACGGCGCTTCTGGAAGAGACCGGTGTTGCGGTGGTGTTTGGTGCAGCCTTTGGGTTGTCCCCATGCTTCCGGGTCAGCTATGCCACCTCGGACGCCGCCTTGACCGAAGCCTGCACGCGCATCCAGACTTTCTGCGCTGGCTTAAGCTAACGCCTTTGGGCCGCCGCTGATGCGGCGGTCCAAAATCGATCAAAGGGTCCAGCTCCACACGCAAGCACACCCTAGTCCTTCCGAAGCGGGCGTCCACGCAGGCGCCCGCCTTTTGGGCACGCCCATGCAGCACAAAACATATCGGCGCGGGCTGCGGCTGCGGTGATCAAGGGCGGCGCGGCCCTGACCACAACCGGCTTTGTCGCAATTGCGGCGACCGATGCCTTGCTGGCCGCGATTGCGGCGCAATAATTAGACACCAGACATCCGCGCGATCTGTCGCTGGTTTTTGCCGATCGGCAAGGTTGCGGCACGGATCAACGCTTGATCCAACGGGACCATGACGGATTCGTGCGCTGGCCCCTGACGGTCAGCACCTGTTTTTGAACTTCGAAAAGATGCAGGTCCGCTCTCGGGCCGAAATGGACAGGATCCGCGATCAGCTGCGCCGGGTGTGCTCGGCGCAGGGACACCCCGTCGTTGTCATTGTGAACGATGACCGGTTCCGTCTGGACGACGAGGTGACCGCCGTTTACGCTACCATGATCGCCAGCTTGGAAGCCGCCTATGATCAGCGGATTACTCGCTACTGTGGATCGCCTTTTCTGCGAATGAAGCTGGGCAACACCTTGCGCAGCGCCAACGCCCAATTTTTGAAACCCATGACAACGCCCGGAGTTTCTTTGCGCAAAGACCAGATGCGCCGACCTGAAAACCGCACCACCAAAGACGCTCAATCCGAAGCTGTGGCGCCGCGAAATTGGCCGCTGCCTATCGATCCAACCGGAGACCATACGTGACACTTGATACCCAAGATCGCCCCCAGCCCCCTGTCGTTGCCATCCTTGTTCAAGACCGCGTGCACGCGAAAATTTTGAGCGACGATATCCTTGCCCCGCTCGCCGAAATCGCGACCCTGCGTCATATCTCGCCGGACCACTTCGATAACGACCAGTGGCGGTCTGAGATGTCTGACGTCAGCGCCGTGATCACCGGCTGGCATTCGCCGCTATTGGACGAGGCGCTGTTCGACGCCGCCCCCAACCTCAAGTTTGTGGCCCACTCCGGTGCCAGCATACAGGCGATTGTTCCGTATCCGGTGATCCTGTCTGACCGGGTTCGGGTCAGCAATGCCGCGCTTCACATCGCCGAGGCCGTGGCCGAATTCGTGATCGCCCAAATCATGGAGCATTTGCGCTTCACCACCCGACAAGACGTCGAAACAAAGGCCGGGACCGATTGGGACAGTTCGCGTGATCGCTTTGTCGGCCGGCTGTTGGGTGGGTTGACCGTGGGGCTGGTCGGTGCCGGACATACCGGCCGGCTGGTCATCAACCTGCTGCGGCCCTTCGGGTGCCGCATTTTGGTGGCGGATCCCTATCTCACTGCCGAACGGGCCGCCGAGCTTGGTGTTGAGATCCAAAGCCTCGATGATGTCATGTCCCAATGCGATGTCATCTCACTGCATGCCCCGGTTCTGCCGGAAACCCGTGGTATGATCGGTACCCATGAATTGGGCCTGTTGCGCGAGGGTGCTTTCCTGATCAATACCGCCCGGGCCGCGATTGTCGACACGGACGCGCTGATGCAGCGACTTCGGGCTGGAGGCATCACAGTCAGCTTGGATGTGTTCGACGATGAACCGCTGCCGCAGGACAGCCCCATCCGCTCGGCCCCCAATGTTATCCTGTCGCCGCACACTGCAGGCCATACGGTGGAATCCTACCAACGTCAGGGTCAAACGACGGTCGCAGAAGTTTGCCGCTTTTTGACCGGTGCGCCGCTTCAGCACGAAGTGACGAAACGGATGTTGGCGACGATGGCCTGACATACAGGTCCTGCCGACGTTCAGGCACGATCGGCGGGACCTGCGGCATACTCGGCGGACTTGACCGTCCGACCTTGACCTTTCCAGACGATTGCGTGTGATGCGGCATGATCTTGTCGCACAGTCCATCACAGGCCCAAGGGCTTTGGTTCCCGGTTCAGGCCGGAAAATGGTCGGGCATGCGCGCGGCGGGATCTCGACGCGGCGTCCCTCTGGTCCGGCGATGATCGCGGGCCTTGATGCTGCCACGATTATCGCCGCTCTGGTGGCCGTGGCGTTAAGCGGCTTGGCCAAGGGCGGGTTTGCCGGCGTTGGTATGCTGGCGACGCCCGTGCTGGCCATGGTGATGTCGCCGGTTCAGGCCGCATCCATCCTGTTGCCGATCCTTGCATTGCAGGACCTTGTCAGCATCACCAGTTATCGCCGCGCCGTTGCGTGGCCGGTGGTCTGGAAACTGGTCCCCGGCGCAGCCCTAGGCATTCTCACCGGCTATCTGTTCGCCGCATCCTTGCCACAAGCGTTCATGGCGCTGGCGCTGGGGGTGATTTCGGTGGTGTTCGGCACCCGGGGCTTTGTGCGGTCGTCGCGCGACACCGGCCCGGGAAAAGCGGGCAGCCGTGTCGGCGGGATCATCTTCGGCTTCATTTCTGGGCTGACCAGCATGATCGCTCACGCGGGTGCGCCGCCGTTTCAGATGTATGTCTTGCCGCAGAAACTGTCCAAGGACCTGTTCATCGGCACCACCATCATCTTCTTCGCGATGATGAACTATACCAAGATCATCCCCTATATCGTGTTGGGGCAACTGGACCTGTCGACGTTATGGGCCAGCGCCCTGTTGGCACCGTGGGCTGTGGCAAGCGGGCTGGCGGGGCTGTGGATCGTACGCCGGGTCAATCCGAAAACCTTTGAAAAGGTGATCTTCGGTCTGCTGGTGGCTGTTGGGCTTAAATTGATCGTGGACGGCCTGATCGGGATGGCGCTGTTTTAGAAACGGCCGCCGAGGCGGGCGATCACGGGCGAAACACGCTCCAGCCGGTAAAGTCGGACAAATGCGCGGCAGCTCTGGTTCCAGCTTGGGAATTGCCATGTTCGTTCAAGCCGGGCGACCAAATCGCGATGGAGGCCTTGCCCGGCGCAACAATCAACAGGCCGCCGCCGACGCCGCTCTTGCTGGGCAAGCCGACCCGAAACGCAAATTCCCCCGACCCGTCATATTGGCCGCAAGTCAGCATCAGCGCGTTCAAACGCCGAACCTTGGCATCCGAGATCATCCGTGGACTGCATGGCAGCGCCGCCAGATAGCGGCCGGCCAAGGCCAATTGCCGGGTCGACATTTCAATGGAACATTGATGGAAATACGTCCCCAGCGTCAAATCCGGTTCGTGCGTCAGATTGTCAAACGACCGCAGGTAATGCGCCAGCGCCATATTGCGGTGCCCGGTGGCTTTTTCAGACCGCGCCACATGGCGGTTGATATGAATAGACTCGTCCCCCGCCGCCATGCGAATGAACTGCAGAATCTCGGACAGCGCCTCGCGCGGGGCGCGCCCGGCCAGCAAGGCGTCGGTGGTCACGATCGCCCCGGCATTGATGAACGGATTGCGCGGATGACCCTGTTCATTTTCCAGCAGCACGATTGAATTGAACGCATCGCCGGACGGCTCGCGCCCGACCCGGGCCCAGATCGAATCCCCGATCCGGCCAAGAGCGATGGACAGGGTGAAAATCTTGGAAATGCTCTGGATCGAAAAGGGCTGTTCTGACGCGCCAGCCGACAGGACCTGACCATCCGGCAGCACCACCGAGATCGCAAATTGCACAGGATCGATCCCGGCCAAATCCGGAATATAGTCGGCCTGGGTGCCCCAATCGTCTTCGCGCATCACGCGCTGCGCGAGACCGGTTAAGAAAGGTTGCAGCTCATCGGCAGTCATATCAGGCCTTTACCAGCATTCGTCGGGGGTCTGGGTCACCAATGCCATGCCGGTCGGCGCACGGCAAGGCACCCGTCCCGAGGCCGGGCAGTGGTTGACCTAATCCCACCCGCCTTTAAGGGTTGGCGCAATGCCCGGCGAGCAAAGGACCTGCCCCCATGACCGCGATTGTCTTTGATCTGGACGGCACGCTGATCGACAGCGTCCCGGACCTCCATGCCGCTGCAAACCGGATGCTAAAGGCGGAAGGATGCCCGCCCCTAGACCAAGCCGCGATCCGGGCTTTTGTCGGCAATGGCGTGCCCCATTTGGTTCGACTGATCTTGCAAGCCAGCGGCATCGACATGCGCGAACATGCCCGGCTGGTATCGGTGTTTCTTGCGATCTATCAAGCAGATCCTTGCACCCTTTCGACGCTCTATCCCGGAGTGCGGACCTGTCTGGACCAGCTTCACGCCGCTGGTCACACATTGGGCATCTGCACCAACAAACCCGAAGCCCCGACCGAGGCCATTCTGGCCGGTTTTGGCCTGAGGCATTTGTTTTCAGTGGTGATTGGCGGTGATACCTTGCCGGTGCGCAAGCCCGACCCCGCCCCGCTGACGGCGGCCTTTTCTGCCCTCGAACCGGGACCCCGCCTGTTTGTGGGCGATAGCGAGGTCGACGCCGAAACCGCTCAGGCGCAGGGCGCGCCGTTTGCCCTGTTCACCGAAGGCTATCGCAAAGCTCCGGCGGCGCAGCTCCCCCATGATGTTCTGTTCTCGACCTACGAAGATCTCATCGACCTGGCGCAAAAGCCGCTGCTGTCTACACGGGCATAACCCTTGGTCACCACGGCACTTGTCGCCCAGCCCAATCAAAAAAGCCGCCGCTGTCAGCCGGAGACAACCCGTCGATGACCGCCAGCAGATTGGCCGCTGCGTGTGCCGGGGCCACGCGGGGGTGTCGCGCGGCGTAGCGGGCGGTAAAGGCTGTGGCGACCGTGCCGGGATGCAGCGTGACCAGAATTGCGTGCGGGTGGCTGCGCTTGACATCAACAGCAGCGCCGTGAACGATTTGGTTCAGCGCAGCCTTGGCGGCGCGATAGCCGTACCAGCCCCCCAACCGATTATCCCCGATCGACCCGACCCGGGCCGACAGGGCAACAAAGACCGCCCGCCGATCCCGCGGCAGTAGCCGCAAACTGTGTTTCAAGATCAACGCCGGGCCGACCGTATTGGTATCGAACTGCATCCGCAGCGCCGCACCGGACAACTCCTTCAGGGACTTTTCGGGCCGTGCCCCTGCCCGGTCCAAGACGCCGGTGGCGACGAAAATCAGATCAAATTCTCCAACAAGTTGGCCCATCTGGTCCGCGACTGACGCGTCATCGCGGATATCCAACCCATCACGACTGCGCGACAGACCGCTGACCTGCACGCCCCGAGCCCGCAGGGTATCGGCAACCGCGCTGCCGATCCCGCCCGTATCTCCGATCACCAAGGCGCGTGTCATGCTGTCCCCCCGCTTATGACTGTTGAGCTAATCCAGATCGATGCGGCGTCAACATTCGGAGGGCATTGAAAAGCCATTTCCTTCACCCCGCCCAGCCCGTATCTCTGGCGCTGCGTTCGGCCCCATCTGACCCTGTCCTATCTTTGGCGGACCGATCTTCAGGAGACACTGATGACGACACTGAAAGTCACCTATTTTGATTTCACCGGCAGTCGCGGCGAAGAGGTCCGCTTGGCGCTGGCCCTGACTGGCCAGAGCTTTGATGACCATCGCATTACCCGCGATGCCTTTGCCGCGATGAAGCCCGACCTGCCCTATGGCGCGTTGCCAGTTCTAGAAGTCGAGGGTCACGGCATCTTCGCCCAAACCAACGCCATTCTGCGACTGATCGGGCGAATGCACGGGCTGTATCCCGAGGACCCGTTTGCCGCTGCCCGCCATGACGCGGTGATGGACGCGGTCGAGGACCTTCGGCACCGGATTTCGCCCACCATGCGGATATCTGACCCCGCCGCGCGCGCTACGGCACGGCAACAGCTTGCACGGGACTATTTGACCCCGTGGGGGCAGTTCATTGAGCGGCAAATCGGCGATGGCCCTTTCATTGGCGGCGCGACAATCGGGGTGGCGGATCTCAAGCTGTTCATGGCCGATCGCTGGATCAGCAGCGGTGCACTCGATGACATTCCGGTCGATCTGTTCGATGACTGCCCGCGGCTGAAAGCCCTTGCTACCGGTGTGGGGGCGCACCCGGCCATTCAGGCGTGGTTGGCGTCGTAACTTACGCGGCGGGTGCCCTGCGAGGCACCCGCCGCACCGCGCCGCCAAGACGTGTCACAATCTCACAAATTCTGCCTTCCAATCTGGACCACCTGCCCCTATAGGTATCCCCATGACCCGCGCCGCACATCATATCCATGTTCAGTCTGCCCGTCCGGGTGACTTTGGCCTGCGCGGCTTGCTTCTTCTCCTTAGTCGCCTCTGAGCGTGCCTTTCGGCGCGACCGCTCAGAGGATTGTCACGCGCCAGAGCCCCGGTCATTTCTGACTGGATTTCGACACGACGACCAAGGAACCACCCCATGACCCAATCAACTGCACCAAGCACGCAAGACCGCGTGATGATTTTCGACACCACCCTGCGCGATGGCGAACAAAGCCCCGGCGCCACCATGACCCATGCCGAAAAGCTGGAGATCGCGGCGCTGCTGGATGACATGGGCGTCGACATTATCGAAGCCGGTTTCCCGATTGCCTCGGAAGGGGACTTCCGGGCGGTGAGCGAGATTGCGAAGCTGGCGAAAACGGCGATGATCTGCGGTCTGGCCCGCGCCAGTATCGGCGATATCGACCGCTGCTGGGAAGCGGTGAAACACGCCCGCGCCCCGCGCATCCACACATTCATCGGCACGTCGCCGCAGCACCGGCGTATTCCCAACCTCACTCAAGATGAGATGGCGGTGCGCATCCATGACACCGTGACCCACGCCCGCAACCTGTGCGACAACGTGCAATGGTCGCCGATGGACGCCACCCGGACCGAGGCCGATTATCTGTGCCGGACAGTGGAAATCGCCATTAAGGCCGGGGCGACCACGATCAACATTCCCGACACCGTAGGCTATACCGCACCGCGTGAAAGTGCCGCTCTGATCCGGATGCTGCTGGACCGGGTGCCGGGGGCAGATGAGATCATCTTTGCCACCCATTGCCACAACGATCTGGGCATGGCGACGGCCAACTCTCTGGCGGCAGTCGAAGCCGGTGCGCGTCAGGTCGAATGCACCATCAACGGTCTGGGCGAACGCGCCGGCAACACCGCGCTGGAAGAAGTGGTCATGGCGTTGCGGGTTCGCAATGATATCATGCCGTTCCAGACCGGGATCGATACCCGCAAGATCATGGGCATCTCGCGCCGGGTTTCGGCGGTCTCGGGCTTTCAGGTTCAGCCCAACAAGGCGATTGTCGGCAAGAACGCCTTCGCGCACGAGTCCGGCATCCATCAGGACGGCATGCTGAAGGCGGCAGACAACTTCGAAATCATGCGCCCTGAGGACATTGGCCTGACCGAGACCAATCTGGTCATGGGCAAGCATTCAGGCCGCGCCGCGCTGCGCGCCAAGCTGGCCAATCTGGGGTTTGAACTGGGCGACAACCAGCTGAAGGATGTGTTCGTGCGCTTCAAGGCGCTGGCCGATCGCAAGAAAGAAGTGTTTGACGACGATCTGGTCGCCCTGATGCAGGACGCTTCCAGCGAAGAGGCCAACGAGCATCTGAAAGTAAAATTCTTGCGGGTGATCTGCGGCACCGAAGCGCCGCAATCGGCCGATCTGACCCTGACGGTCAATGGTGTGGACCAGCAAGTCACCGCCACCGGCGACGGCCCCGTCGATGCCACTTTTAATGCGGTCAAAGCGATCTTTCCGCATGAAGCGCGGCTGCAACTCTATCAGGTGCACGCCGTGACCGAAGGCACCGATGCACAGGCCACCGTGTCCGTGCGGATGGAAGAGGACGGCAAGATCGTCACCGGCCAATCGGCAGACACCGATACGGTGGTGGCGTCGGCCAAGGCCTATGTCGCGGCCCTGAACCGGCTGATCCTGCGCCGGGACCGGGTTGGCGATGACCGGCGCGCAGTCAGCTATAAAGACGTCAGCTAAGCGGCCCCGGTCGCTGATGCCTGCCCGACGTCGCCCCCGTTCCACAGGGCGGCGAAACGGTAGGGTCAGCGGCCGGACCGGCGTGGTTCCGCCGGGGGCTGCATATTGTCCCCTTTCGCGCCTCGACATCGACCATTATAACCGCCGGACACCTGTGGGCGCGACTCACGGGGAATTTTGGTGCACTACAGGAAGTCCATGACATGCGGCTCTTTTCCGGCTTGTTCTCTGCCGATATGGCAATTGATCTCGGCACTGCGAACACACTGGTCTATATCCGGGGCAAGGGCATTGTTCTGAACGAACCTTCGGTGGTCGCGTATCACGTCAAGGACGGCGTCAAAACAGTTCTCGCCGTGGGCGAAGACGCAAAATTGATGCTCGGACGGACCCCAGGCTCCATCGAAGCTATCCGGCCGATGCGAGAAGGCGTCATTGCGGATTTCGACGTGGCCGAGGAAATGATCAAGCATTTCATTCGCAAGGTCCACCGGCGCACAAGCCTGTCCAAGCCAAAGATCATCGTTTGCGTGCCCCATGGCGCGACCCCGGTAGAAAAGCGGGCGATTCGCCAGTCGGTCCTGTCAGCCGGTGCCCGTCGGGCCGGGCTGATCGCTGAACCGATTGCGGCGGCCATCGGGGCCGGCATGCCGATCACCGATCCGACCGGCAACATGGTCGTCGACATCGGCGGCGGCACCACCGAAGTGGCGGTTCTGTCACTGGGCGATATCGTTTATGCTCGTTCGGTCCGGGTCGGCGGCGACCGCATGGACGAAGGCATCATCAGCTATTTGCGGCGCCAGCATAACCTGCTGATCGGCGAAGCGACGGCGGAGCGGATCAAGACCTCGATCGGAACGGCTCGGATGCCCGATGATGGGCGCGGACAGGCCCTGATGATCCGGGGCCGGGATTTGCTGAACGGGGTGCCCAAGGAAACCGAGATCACCCAAGCGCAAGTGGCCGAAGCACTGGCCGAACCGGTCCAGCAGATCTGCGAGGCCGTTATGATCGCGCTGGAAGCAACCCCGCCTGACTTGGCCGCCGATATTGTTGACCGTGGCGTGATGCTGACCGGTGGTGGTGCGCTGCTGGGCGATCTTGATCTGGCCCTGCGCGAACAGACCGGCCTTGCGATCACCGTTGCCGACGAGCCCCTGCGCTGCGTTGCCATCGGCACGGGCAAGGCGCTAGAGTTTGAGAACCAGTTGCGCCACGTCATCGATTACGACAGCTAAACCGGAACACGGGCTGTGACAGGTCCGGCCCGGGATGCCCCCTTGGCCCGTTGGGCAGGTACGAGAGACCCGTTTGGCACAGGACAATGACAGGGGAAACGATCAATTCAGGCCCGTCAGACGCATTCTGACCGGCCTGTGTATTGCCGCGCTTTTGGCGCTGTTTCTGGTGTGGCGCATCGACAGCCCACGGGTAGAGCGGCTCCGCAGCGACATTGTAGATACGGTGCTACCGCACATGGACTGGGCGATGACGCCGGTCACCAGTGTGGTCAAGATGTCCGAAAACTTTCGCTCCTACGCCCGGATTTATGAACAAAACCGGGAATTGCGCCGCGAGCTGCAACAGATGAAGGCGTGGAAAGAAGCCGCCCTGCAACTGGAGCAAAAGAATGCCCGGTTGCTGGATCTGAACAATGTCAAATTGGACCCGAAGCTGACCTATGTCACCGGCGTAGTTCTGGCCGATAGCGGCTCGCCGTTTCGGCAATCGGTTTTGTTGAACATCGGGCGCCGCGATGGCATTCGTGAAGGCTGGGCCGCCATGGACGGGATCGGACTTGTGGGTCGGATTTCCGGCGTCGGCGATGAAACGGCCCGCGTAATCCTGTTGACCGATACCGCTTCGTCCATTCCCGTGACGATTCAACCCTCTGGCCAGAAGGTCATTCTGACGGGCGACAACACGGCCCTGCCCCGGATCGATTTTCTGGAAACCGCGGAATTGGTGCGCCCCGGCGACCGGGTGGTATCGTCGGGCGATGGGGGCGTCTTTCCGGCCGGGTTGTTGATCGGCCAAGTGGCAAAAAGCCCGGATCAACGGCTGCGCGTCCGTTTGGCCGCCGATTACGGACGGTTGGAGTTTTTGCGCGTTCTGCGCTATGATGGCGTCGGCGCGATCGACGATATCGGAACCATGGTGCGACCGGTCGGCGTGGCCCCGGTTTCGCCATCGGGGGAAGCTGGGACAGTTGCCAATGAATGAGAGCCGTCTGGCGCAACGCGCAGTTCTTCAAGGCATGTTTGTGGTCTTGTGTACGCTCTTCGTCTTCATCCGTCTGCTGCCTTTAAACACCGGTCCTGACCCCTGGCCCGGACCGGATTTGATGCTGGCCCTGACCATGGCATGGGCGATCCGCCGCCCCGATCTGGTGCCGGTGTGGCTGGTGGCACCGGTGTTCTTTGTGGCCGATATGCTGCTGATGCATCCGCCGGGCTTGTGGACGGCCTTGGTGATCCTGACCGTTGAGTGGTTGCGCAAGCGTCAGCGGCGGTTGCGGACCCTGTCCTTTCTGGCGGAATTTGCGCTTGTGGCATTGCTGGTCACGCTGTTGGTCTGCCTGCATTGGCTGGTCCTGACCATGGCATTTGTGTCTCAACCGGGTCTGGGCGTGCAGCTGGTGCAGGTGCCGATCACCTTGGCGGCCTACCCGGTGGTGGTGTTGCTGGGACATTACGGATTTGGCGTGACCAAACGGCCCGCCCCCGAAGGCTTTGGCCGAGGAGCATCGACATGAAACGCACATCGCGGGAAACTGACGACAGCACCCGAAAAATCGGCCGCCGGGCATTGTTTTTGGGGGCGATTCAGCTGGGGTTTGCCGGGGTTCTGGCCATGCGGATGCGATCCATGCAGATCGATCAGGCCGATCAGTTCCGCATGCTGGCCGAAGAAAACCGCATCAACATGCGGCTGTTGCCGCCTGCGCGGGGCCTGATTTTTGATCGCGACGGGGTTCCGATTGCAGTCAATGACCAGAATTACCGGATCGTCATCGTCCGCGAGGATGCGGGCGAAGTCGAAGCCGTGCTGGCCCGCCTGCAAACGTTGATTCCACTCAGCGACGAAGACATCCAACGCACCCTGCGCGAAACCGAACGCCGGTCAAGTTTTGTGCCTGTCACCGTTGCCGATCGACTGACATGGGAGGATCTGGCCCGGGTCGCGGTCAATGCGCCAGCCCTGCCCGGCATCCGACCCGAAGTTGGCTTGTCGCGCAATTATCCCCTTGAAGACGATTTTGCCCATATCGTCGGCTATGTCGGTCCGGTCAGTGATTATGACCTGTCCAAACTCAACGATCCTGATCCTCTGTTGCAGATCCCGAAGTTCCAGATCGGCAAATCCGGGGTCGAGGCGAAGATGGAACATGTTCTGCGCGGCCGTGCCGGCAACACCCAGATCGAGGTCAACGCTCTTGGCCGGGTGATGCGCGAACTGGCCCGCACTGAAGGCACTGCCGGTCGCAACCTGCAACTCACGGTCAATGCCGGCTTGCAGAATTACGTTCAGGCGCGGCTGGCAGGCGAAAGCGGCGCGGCGGTGGTTACGGATGTGGAAACAGGGGATTTGCTGGCCATCGCCTCCGTGCCAAGTTTCGATCCGAACAAGTTTGTGCGCGGCATTTCCAGCGCGGATTACTCGCTGCTAACCGGAAACCCTTATCGTCCGCTGGCCAACAAGTCGGTTCAGGGGGTCTACCCTCCGGGGTCGACGTTCAAGATGATTACCGCACTGGCCGCCTTAGAGGCCGGGGTAATCGCGCCGGAAGACACGGTCTATTGTCCGGGCTATTCGGTGGCCGGTGGACGGCGCTTTCACTGTTGGAAGCGCGGCGGCCACGGCCACATGACCCTCAATGACGGGCTCGTGCAATCTTGTGACGTTTATTATTACGACATCGCGCAACGCACCGGCATTGAAAAGATCACCGCCATGGCGCGCAAGCTGGGTCTGGGGTCAGCCTTTGATATTCCGATGTCCGCGGTCAACGAAGGCCTGACCCCCACCAAGGAATGGAAATCCACCCAGCGCGGCCGGGACTGGACCATCGGGGACACGCTGAATTCGTCCATCGGTCAGGGGTTCGTGCTGGCCTCGCCGTTGCAACTGTCGGTGATGCTGGCCCGGATCGCCAGTGGCAACGCAATCTCGCCCCGGTTGGTGCGGTCTGTGGATGGGATCGAAGAGCCGCTGCGCTCGGACGGTCCACTGGACATCAACCCAGCCTATCTGCGTGCCGTGCGGAAAGCCATGTACGGGGTCTCAAACACCCAACGCGGCACCGGCTACGGTTCACGCGTGATCGACGACACCATGTTGCTGGCCGGGAAATCCGGCACCAGTCAAGTCCGCAACATCACGGCGGCAGAACGCGCCCGGGGGGTCACGCGCAACGAAGACCTGCCATGGGAACGGCGCGACCACGCCCTGTTCGTTGCTTTCGCGCCCTATGAGAAACCGCGCTATTCGGTGGCGGTGGTGGTGGAACATGGCGGCGGCGGCTCGGCGGTCTGCGCGCCCATCGCACGGGACATTCTGCTTTACGCCATGACCGGAGGCCTTCCCCCGCTCGAGGCTTATCCCAGTTCCCAGCGCGACAGGATCGCGGAAGAACAGCGCAATCTGCCCTTGCGCAACCATCCCGCCACGGCAACGGCTAGCAGCCGCGCATGACCTATCTTGAGAATAAGGTCAAATTTGTCCCGACCGGGTTTCGCAAATTGCTGTTCCTGAACTGGCCCCTAATCTTGCTGCTGAGCGCCATCGCCAGTATCGGCTTTTTGATGCTGTACTCGGTCGCCGGTGGATCGTTCACCCCATGGGTAGACCCGCAGGCCAAGCGCTTTGTCATTGGTATGATCCTGATGCTGGTCATTGCTATGGTGCCGATCTGGTTCTGGCGCAATATGGCCGGCCTGGCCTATGGCGCGTCCTTGGCATTGCTGGTGGGGGTGGAGCTGTTCGGCACTGTCGGGATGGGCGCTCAGCGCTGGATCGATCTGGGCTTCATGCGGCTACAACCATCCGAATTGACCAAGATCACGCTGGTAATGGCCCTGGCGGCTTATTACGATTGGCTGGACATCCATAAAACCTCGCGGCTGATCTGGGTTCTGATCCCAGTGGTTCTGATCCTGATGCCGGTGGCATTGGTGCTGAAGCAGCCCGACCTCGGCACCGCCATCCTGATGCTGGCGGGGGGCGGATTCATCATGTTTCTGGCCGGGGTTCACTGGCTATACTTTGCGGTGGTCATTGGACTGGGGGGCGGATTGGTCGCCGCGGTTTTGAATTCGCGCGGCACCGATTGGCAATTGATCAAGGACTATCAATTCCGGCGGATCGACACCTTTCTTGACCCGGCCAGCGATCCGTTGGGGGCCGGCTATCACATCACCCAATCTAAGATCGCGCTTGGGTCGGGCGGCATTACCGGGCGCGGCTTCATGCAAGGCACCCAGAGCCGGCTAAACTTTCTGCCCGAAAAGCACACCGATTTCATCTTCACTACTCTCGCCGAAGAGTTCGGCTTTATCGGTGCCGCATCCCTTCTGGCGCTCTATGTTTTGGTTCTGGTCTTTTGCATCACATCCGCGATCAACAACAAAGATCGCTTCGGCGCGCTGCTCACCCTTGGCATTGGCGGGACGTTCTTCCTATTTTTCGCGGTCAACATGTCCATGGTGATGGGGCTGGCGCCGGTCGTCGGCGTACCGCTTCCGCTGGTATCTTATGGCGGATCTGCGATGTTGGTTCTTCTGGTCGCTTTCGGGCTGGTCCAGAGTGCCCATGTCCACAAGCCAAGGTAATTGCCCGTCATGACCGTTCCTGTTCTTTTCGCTGCGTCCGCCCGTGATTGGCAAAACTATGCGGCGCCGCTGCAAGCTGCTTGCGCCGATCTTGGCGTTAAAATCGATCTGCAACGGCAACCCGATGATGCGGCCGCGGTCCAGTATGTGGTCTATTCTCCCGATGGTGGCATGACCGATTTCACGCCCTATTCCGGTGCGAAAGCGGTGCTGGGCCTGTGGGCCGGGGTTGAGAAAATCGTCGGCATTCCGACCTTGACCCAGCCGTTGGCCCGGATGGTCGATCCGGGACTGACCGAAGGCATGGTCGAATGGGTCACCGGTCATGTTCTGCGTCACCATTTGGGCATGGACCGCCAGATCACCAATCAAGATGGGGTCTGGCAGCCGTTGTTCCCACCGCTGGCGCGCAATCGTTCGATCACCGTCTTGGGACTTGGCGCTTTGGGGGCCGCGTGTGCGCAAGCGCTGCGGGCGCTGAACTTCCCGGTCACCGGATGGAGCCGGACCCCAAAAGACATTCCCGGCATCGACTGCCTGCATGGCACCGAAGGCTTGGACACTGCGTTGTCGCGGGCCGAAATTTTGGTGCTGTTATTGCCCCTCACACCGGCGACTGACCAGCTGATCAATGCGCCGGCGCTGGCGCGGATGCCGAAAGGTGCCGTGGTGATCAACCCCGGACGGGGGCCGCTGATTGACGACACCGCGCTGCTGGCGGCGCTTGATACCGGTCAGATCAGCCATGCGACGCTGGATGTGTTTCGGGTCGAACCGCTGCCGCAAGAGCATCCGTTCTGGGCGCATCCGCAGGTGACGGTCACACCGCATATTGCCTCTGCGACCCGCCCCGAGACTGCGGTCACGGTCATTGCCGAGAATATCCGCCGCGGCGAAAGCGGCGAGCCACTGTTGCATCTGGTGGACCGGACACAGGGCTACTAAGCCCGCCCCGCACCGCCCGGCCCTAGTCGCACCAGCGCCATGGCCGGGTGAACGCACCAAGACAGGCTTCCACCGCGGCATCATCGACCATGCCGCCCGTGGCTTTCAGCATCGCAGTCAGGCCAAACTTGCGATCCTCGATCACCTCGACGACCTCACAGGCTAACCCGGCGTCTTTCAATGCCGCTGAATAGACCCGCAGGATGGCGCGCTTGCGCAGGTCGGGCTTGAAGACCTTGCCAACGGCGGTCTTGGGCAAGGCCTCCAGAATTTCGATATATTTCGGGATCGCCGCCCGTTCATGGATGCGGGCGGCGCAATAGGCGCGCAACTCGTCCGCCGTGGCCGTCGCGCCCTCGACCAGTTCGACATAGACGCAGGGCAACTCCCCGGCCCGTGCATCCGGTTGCCCGATCGCCCCGACAACCGCCACAGCCGGATGCCCAGCCAGTGCCGACTCGATCTCGGCCGGATCAATATTATGACCGCCACGAATGATCAGGTCCTTCTTGCGACCAGTGATCCACAAGAACCCGTCGGCATCAAGCCGCCCCAGATCGCCGGTGCGCAAAAACACCCGGTCCGCGAACAGACCCAGATTTTTGCCGTTTTCGGTATAGGTCGAGCCCGGAATGACGCCGGGATTGGCGATGCAGATCTCGCCCACTTCGTCGGTTTGGCATTCATGATGCACCGCGCCATCCTCGCCGCATCGCAGGATGCGCACATCGGTATAAGGCAACGGAATGCCCACCGATCCAACCTTTTTATCGCCGAAGATCGGATTGCAGGAAACCAGACAGGTGCATTCCGTCAGCCCGTACCCTTCCGCCACCTGAACGCCGGTTGCGGCCTCGAACCGTTTGTACAATTCAATCGGCAGAGGGGCCGACCCCGAGATCGCAGTTTTCAAGGACGAGACATCAGCATCCACCGGACGTTGCATCAGCGCCGACAGCGCCGTGGGGACGGTGATCAGAAAGGTGACCTGCCAGCGTTCGATCAGTTTCCAAAAATGATCGAACACCCCGTCGCCGCGATATCCGGCAGGGGTCGGAAACACCACATGCGCGCCCGATTGCACCACCGACATCAGGACCGGGTAGCAGGCGAACACATGAAACAGCGGCAACGGGCAGATCAGCACATCGTCATGGTCGAAAATCAGCCGATGCCCCAGCCAGCCATTGTACAGCATGCCCGAAAACCGGTGCTGGGCCAGCTTCGGGGTGCCGGTGGTCCCGCCGGTATGAAAGTAAGCCGCGATCCGGTCGACCTTCGTGTCGGCAAAGGTCAGATTGTCCGATGGCTGGCGGGCCAGTTCCTTGGTGAAATCCAGCACTTGTGCCCTGTGGTGCACGGGCTGCTTCGGCCGCAGGAACGGAACGATCCAGCGCTTCGGCGGCGTCAGGTAATGCAGCAGGTCAACTTCAAGCACCGTCTTGACCGAGGGTGCCAAGGCAACCGCTTCGGCGGCTTTCTGGGCGACATCCGATTTGGGAAAGGATTTCAGCGTGACCAGAACCGTCGCGCCAGTGTCATTCAGGATGCCCGCGATCTGCTCGACATCCAGCATTGGGTTGATCGGATTGACGATCCCCGCCGTCATCGCGCCAAGCAGGGTGACCGCCGTCTCAACTGCATTTGGCAGCAAAAACGCTACCACATCGGTCTCGCCAATCCCAAGGCTGCGGAACAGGTTTGCGGCTTGGGTCACCTGCCCGTGCAGCGCGGTCCAATCCAGCGTGACTGCGGGTGCCTTGGGGTCCGATAACAATTGAAACGACAACGCTTTACGATGGGCATGCGCCGCCTTTGTGCGGCCGATGGCCTGATAGACGGTCACCGGCATGTCCCGCGCCGCCCATGGCATCTCGGCCTCAATTGCGTTGCGGCCTTCCACGGAAATAAATTCGCTCACGGCTGCTCCTCCCAGATCGCCCTTTGCCTTGATCGTTACATGATCCGACGTCCCGAACGTCGCATAATGTTGTGGCGAATGCACGGGGCGCACAAGAGGAATGGGGCGCGCCGATCGGTCATTCGGCGGCAAGGACCTCTGACGCGCTGGTAAATTGCAACGCCGCCAGCCGAGAATACAGGCCACCTTCGGCAACAAGGCTGTCGTGGGTTCCTTCGGCGACAATGCGGCCCTGATCGAATACCAGAATACGGTCAGCCTTTTTGACCGTCGCCAAGCGGTGCGCGACAATCAAAGTGGTCCGGTCCCGCGCCAGACGTTCGACCGCCTGTTGCACCAATTGTTCGCTTTCGGCGTCCAAGGCCGAGGTCGCCTCGTCCAGCAGCAGCACTGGCGCTTCGCGCAAAATCGCCCGGGCAATGGCAATCCGTTGCTTTTGTCCACCGGACAACATCACGCCCCGTTCGCCAAGTTCCGATGCGTAGCCTTGCGGTAAGGCCGCGATAAATCCATCCGCCGCCGCCGCACGGGCCGCAGCGCGCACCTCATCGTCGCTGGCATCGGGGCGACCAAAGCGGATATTTTCCATCGCACTGTCGGAAAAGATCACCGCTTCTTGTGGCACCAAGGCGATCATGCGGCGGAAATCCGACCGGGCCATGTCAGGAAGCGCGACCCCGTCCAGTGCAATCCTGCCCGATGCCGGGTCGTAAAAGCGTAGCAACAACTGCAGGATCGTGGTCTTGCCCGCACCGGATGGGCCGACCAACGCCACGGTCTCGCCCGGCTGAATCCGAAAGCTGACCCCGTTCAGCGCAGCGCTGTCCGGGCGGGTCGGGTAATGGAACACAACATCGTCGAAAGTGATCTCGCCAAGGCCCGGATGCGGGGCCGGAACCGGGTGGGCCGGATCGTTCACGCTATCGGTCTCATGCAGCAATTCCACCAACCGCTCGGTCGCCCCCGCAGCCCGTTGCAATTCGCCCCAGATTTCAGACAGGGCCGCCGTAGAGCCCGCCATGATCGCGGCGTAGATCACGAATTGCACCAGTTCCCCGATGGTCATGATGTCGGCGCGCACGTCCCGGGCCCCGATCCACAGTACGCCGACAATGCCAGAGAATACCAAAAAGATAATGATGACGGTAAGGACTGCGCGCACCGCCATCCGGGCCTTGGCCGCGTCGAACGACCGTTCGGTGACGGCACCAAACTGCGCCCGCGATTTGTCTTCTTGGCTGAACGCCTGCACCGCCTGCACCGACGACAGTGCCTCTGACGCTTTGCCCGAGCTTTGCGCGATCCAGTCCTGATTTTCACGGCTCAGACGCCGCACCCGGCGACCAAGGGCGATGATCGGAACGATCACCAAGGGAATGACCAACAGCACCAGCCCGGTCAGTTTGGCGCTGGTCAGCAGCATCATCATCAGCCCGCCCAAGAACAGCAGGAAATTCCGCAGGAACCATGAGATGGACGAGCCGACAACCGACAGGATCAACGTGGTGTCGGTGGTGATCCGGCTCAGCACTTCGCCGGTCATGACCTTTTCATAGAACGCCGGGCTCATGCCAATCACGCGATCAAAGACCGCTTTGCGGATGTCGGCAACGACACGCTCGCCCAGTCGGGTCACCAGATAATAGCGCAGCCCCGATCCCAGCGCGAGCACACCGGCAACCCCGATTGCAGCCAAGAAATACCGATCCAGCAGCGCGCTTGATCCTGTCTGGAACCCATCCACCACCCGGCGCACCGCCATGGGTAAAATCAACGAGGTCAATGCCGTCACCACCAGAGCCAAAATAGCCGCGACCAACAAGCCGCGATAAGCCATGACGAAGGGCACCAGCCCGCGCAACGCGCCAATTTTCTTGGTCTTGGCGCGCGTGCCGTCAGAGGTGTCTGTGTCTGCTGCCATCAGTCTGCTCCTGCGTTTCAAGAGCCTTACCCCCCTTGGCGAGCCGCAACAACCCGTGCGGCGACAGGGCGCGTCCCCGGCCTTGGCCTGCGGCGAACCGAACCAATTTCACGGCGATTGCTGCGTCGCTGATGTGGCAGCATAATGGCGAACGGTTGCAACCATCACAGACCGATCATCGGCAAGCTGGCCGGTCGGGGTCGTTCGGATTCCCGCGGAAAAGACATATCACCGAGCAGTCGGCCTGACGCACCGCCAACGGATGCTGTCTTTGCCGGATACTACGTCGTTCGAGATAAAAATGAAGAACGGTGTCCAAAACGATCAAACCAACCCCGCCACACCGGGCAGTCTCTGGCGATATTTTGGAGCGGGCGGCGGGAATCGAACCCGCGTCATCAGCTTGGAAGGCTGAGGTCTTACCATTACACAACGCCCGCTTGCGTGCTGTGGGTAGTTCAAACGTCGGATCGCGTCAAGACGACCCGGACCATTTCCTTTTCAAGACGGTAGGATTTTTTTGGCTGCCCCCAAACAGGTCGAAGCACGGTGTGTCGGCGGCGCCCCGTCCATGTCGGCCCCAAGCGGGGCATGCCCGAAGCTTTGGCAATGGCGATCCCCGACGCGCGGATCGCCATTGCCGTCTTGCACCGACGACGCACCTATGCGGGCCGATGCCAGACGGATCGCGGTCAGCGGTCGGGACTAGGCCGCGGTCTGGTCATCCTCTATGTAGTAGCGCACGTTCTCGACAAAGCTCTGATCTGCGGTCAGCCCAAGCTCAACCGCCTTCGCCGGATCGTAGTCAAACCGCCAGCCCGACACGATTTTCTGGATCTCGTCCTGTGGCTCCCACCGGATCAGCTTTTCCGGCTCTGGCCCGGCCACTTCGGTCATGGCGTCGATCATTTGCCGGATCGACAAGGTTTGACCCGGCATGGTCAGGCAGCGGTTGCTCCCAAAGGCCTCGGCCTCAATCTCGGCACCAAGCAGCAGGTTGTCCACGCAGCGGCGCGGCGACAGGTAGTAATGCAGGTAGTCATCGGCCACCGGACACACCGCCTCTTGCCCGTTCAACGGCTCACGGATGATCGATGACATAAAGGACGAGGCCGCCCGGTTCGGCTTACCGGGACGCACTGCAATGGTCGGCAATCGGAAGCCGCGGCCATCGATCATCCCGCGCCGCGAGTAGTCGTTGATCAGCAATTCGCCCATCGCCTTTTGGGTGCCGTACGAGGTCTGCGGATTTGGAATGGTCCAATCCCGGATCGGATCGGGCACTTCGCCTCCGAACACCGCCAAAGACGAGGTGAACACAACCACCGGCGCATGGCCCGCGGCGCGGCACCGGTCCAGCACGTTCAGCACGCCAAACAGATTGACCTGCATCCCGGCATCGAAATCGGCCTCGGCATGAGAGGACACCACTGCCGCCAACAGGAAGATCACGTCCGTCTCAGGTGTGATAAGGGCATCGAGGCTGGGCCGGTCGGTGATATTGCAGGCGCAGGTGTCAACGACGAACGAGGCCGCAACCGTCGCCGGAGCCGCCAGATCCGCCAGCGTCAGCCGGTCTATGGTCTGGCCGCGCAACCTGCCCTGCTGCGCCAACTGTCGCGCCAGTTTCTGGCCGATAAAGCCGCCACCGCCAATAATCAGAATATTCATAGGGTCCCCTTCACGCATTTGCGGTGATGTTCTTGTGCAGAGGGGCGACGCCGCCCCTCTGCGTCGCAGCGTCAGTCGCCCAGACCGATCCGGGTGATAAAGTCTTTGTGGCTCTCCACAATCGCGGCGGTCTCAGGGGTTTTGGTGGCCCATTCGCCCCACGCTTGTTGGGCCGCAGCGCGGAACTGGGCCCGATCGGCGGGCGCCCAGTCGTAGATGGTGACGCCTTGTTCCGGCAACGCGGCCAGCGCCTCGCCATTTTCGACCAGCGTCAGCATCATCAACTTATAGGCCAGGTTTTCTTCCGCCGCAGTGATGATCGCCCGATGAGCTTCGGGCATCGCCTCCCATACCGCTGTGTTACACGCGAGGTGGTCCGACGACATCGAGTGGAAGCCGGGAAAGGTGGTGTGCTTGGCAATATCGTAGATGCCCAGCCCGACATTCACCGCCAGCGACGACGCGTCCGCCCCGTCGATGATCTTGGTTTCCAGCGCGGTGAAAATCTCGGTGAAGTCCATGACCACCGGGCTGGCCCCCATGGAGGCGAAAATCTCGGATTCCATGCCCGGCGGCGAGCGGAATTTAAAGCCCTCCAGATCGGCAGGTCCGGCGATAGGGCGGGTCGATGCCAAGGATTCCTGCCCGCCGACATGCGCCCCAACAAAGGTCATGCCGAACGGCGTATACAGCTCATTGATCTGCTCCATGCCGCCACCAAAGGCGATCCAAGCTTGGTATTGCAGCGGCGTGTCATAGCCGCCCATCGTGTCGGCCACGAACTGAAAAGCCGGATTTTTACCGGTCTGATAGCTGCCATTGGTCATGTCGCAATCCAGAATCCCCGATGCCGCCGCATCAAAGGTTTCCGCGGATTTCACCACCGCCGATGAATAGAACATTTCAATGTCGATCTCACCGCCAGACATGGCCGAGACGTTTTCAACAAATTCGGCGATCAACCGACCCGAGGTCGATTCCGGCGATTGGTGATTCTGAATTCGCAACTTCGTCGTTTGGGCTGTGGCAGCGGTTGCGCCCACAGCAAGGCTGGCTGCGATGATCGCAGCAGGTGTCAGGAACTTCATTATCGGTCTCCTCCCTAGATTCCGATCTTTACTGTTCACTACCTGACTGCTGACTACCAGCCCCTGTGCGTCCGGAAAACCTCAGTTGGTCAACGGCGCGATCAACGCATGGCCGGTGGCACGATTGGAATTAACCGCCGTACCGACCCGGGTCATCCGCAACGCATCCTCAGGCCCTGGACGCATCAAGCGCGCCGCACCTGTGCCCGCCTCGCCCAGCCAAAGCGGCCAGTCAGCACCCGTCAGGATCACCGGCATCCGGTGATGAATGGCGGACATGGCCGCGTTTGCCGCTGTCGTCACGATGGCACAGGTGGAAAGTGGATCGCCGCCGTCGTTCGGAGTCCAATCCTGCCATATTCCGGCGAACGCCAACGGCGCTCCATCAGGACGGCAGATGTACCACGGCAAGCGGGCGCCGTCCGCACCCTTTGTCCATTCATAGAACCCTGAGGCCGGGATCAAACAGCGCCGTGTCCGGCAGGCGGACCGGAAGGCGGGTTTGTCGGCAATCGTCTCGGCGCGGGCATTGATCAGCAGTGGGCCGTCGGCCTGAGATGTGTACCAATTCGGCAAGAACCCCCAGCGCATGGCGCGCAGGCGGCGCTGTCCCCCATCACTCGTAACCGTTGTAATGGCGGTCGTCGGGCAGATATTGTAATTCGGTGCCGGGGGTAAATCATTGGATGGCACCGCATCGAACAGCCGGGCCATTTCATCGACAGGCATTGTCAGAACGAACCGGCCACACATGTCATTCAGGTCCAGAGTTGGCAGCAGTCAACTTCATGACGCCTTCCATCCGCTTGGACGAAAGGCGCCGTCAAGTCAGCGGTTACTTCTTGGCGATACGTCCGTCGATGACGGGTTTGTAAGGTGCATTTGCCGCCATGTATTCCGCCGTCACATCAGCCAGATCCGGGCCGTAGTCATAGACATTGGACGCAGTGATGAACATGGCATAGCCGTCGCCACCCTTGCGGACGAAATCGTTGGACACGATTGCATAGGTCGCGGCTGGATCAATCGGTGCGAAACCGTCGGCACCTTCGACCAAGACCTCAATGATCCGCCCTTCCCCGGCCGCCACATTAGGATCCCAGACGAATTTCAGACCGGCGACCTGCGGGAACCGGCCCGAGCTTTCCTCGACCTGACTGACGCCATTTTCCAGGGCGTCAATGACATCCTGACCGGTGATTTCAAAGGTGGACAACGTGTTCTGGAACGGCAGCACCGTTAGGACTTCGCCCATGGTGACCGTGCCCTCGTCAATTGAGGCGCGCAGGCCGCCGGAATTGGCGATGGCGATGGACACGCCTTGGCTTTTGACCCGGTCCAGCATGGCGTCGGCGACAAGATTGCCCATGGAGCATTCTTCAACACGACACACGTCGCGATCGCCGACGATCGGCGCTGCGGTTTCGGCGACTTCTTTTTGACGGATTTCCTCCAGCGGGACGGCCAGTTCGGTAATCCGCGCCACGGTTACATCGTCTTCATCTACTTCGACGTCCATGATCAGCGGCTCGCCCGCTGCGGCAATGACCACGCCGTCATCGTCAAAGGTGACGTTCAATTCGCCCAGGAATTTGCCGTAGGCATAGGCTTGGACGATGGCGGTATCCCCCACCATGGTCGGATACGGACCTGCGGCGTTGTCCGCCACGTTCGACAGATAGGTGTTGGTGTGCCCGCCGACGATGACATCCACGCCGGTGGTTCCTGCGGCGACCGTTTGGTCGACGGCATAACCAGAGTGGCTGAGCACGATGATTTTGTTAACCCCTTCGCTGGTCAGCTTGTCGACCTCGCCCTGCACCGAGGCAACGGGATCAAGGAACCGCACATTCTCGCCGGGCGATGCCAGCTCAGCGGTGTTTTCCGGCGTTAGGCCAATCAGGCCGATCTTTTCGCCCGCAACCTCAATCACGGTGGACTTCATCAACTTGTCGGCCAGCGCCGGTTCCGCGGACACATCCGCGTTGGACATCAGCACCGGGAAATCAACGGCATCCATAAAGCCGGCCAGAACTTCGGGGCCGTCGTCAAATTCATGGTTGCCAACGGTCATCGCATCATAGCCGAGCTTGTTCATCATCTCGGCGGCAGCTTTGCCTTTGTAGTACGTATAGAACAGCGTGCCCTGAAACTGGTCGCCACCATCTACGAGAATCGAATTGGTAGCGCGCTCTCGTGCCGCATCCACCGCCGTCACCAGACGCGCAGATCCGCCAAAGCATTTGCCTTCGGCATTGTCGTCGGACGAACACGGTCCATCATATTTCGAGATCGGCTCGAACCGGGCATGAAAGTCATTGGTGTGCAGGATGGTCAGGTCGAAATCGGCCTGAGCCGCCCCGGCGGCCAGCAAAAGCGCTGCTGCCGATGTGAGTGTGGCGCGCATGGTCAATGGTCCTCGCTGATGGTCGTTATCGCAGACAGAGTGCGGCTGTTTCCTGTCAGTGGCAAGCTTTTGTGCACCTCCGCGATCTCGCCCAGATGTCGTGTTCGAAAGCTTGACGCTGCGCGCGGCTGCGGGCATGGCAGGGCCATGATGATTTACAAGATATTCCGGTCCAATGAATGGGCCGAGTTGGAACGCTCTGGCACCACGCTTGGCGCACCGGTGGATCTGGCGGATGGCTATATTCATTTCTCGACCGCCGCCCAAGCCCACGAGACCGCAGCAAAGCATTTTGCCGGCGTCGAGGGGTTGGTTCTGGCGGCGGTAGAGACCGACCCGCTGCTTGCCGACCTGCGCTGGGAGCCGTCGCGCGGCGGGGCGCTGTTTCCGCATCTCTATCGGGCGCTGGCCCGCGCTGAGGTGCTTTGGGCCGTTCCCTTGCCCCTTGATGCCGCTGGCCATGTCTTCCCGGAGAACCTGCAATGAGTGTGCTGGAACGCGCCGCCTTGTTGGCCCTGCATCGGCTGGACCCTGAAACCGCGCATGGCGTGGCCATGAAGGCGCTGATCTCGGGGCTGGCCCCGCTGCCGGGCCCGGTCACCTCGCCGCGTTTGGCCACCCAGATCGCCGGGCTGCATTTGCCCAATCCGATTGGATTGGCCGCAGGGTTCGACAAGAACGCGCAGGCCCTTGCCCCCCTTGCCCGCGCTGGGTTCGGGTTTCTAGAGGTCGGTGGCGTGACGCCGCGCCCGCAACAGGGCAACCCGCGACCACGCTTGTTTCGGCTGACCGCTGATCGCGGCGTGATCAATCGCTTCGGCTTGAACAATGACGGCGCAGCGGCTGTGGCCGAACGTTTGGCGCACCGCCCTGCCGGAACCATTCTTGGCCTCAACATCGGGGCCAACAAGGACAGCGCCGACCGGGCGCAGGATTATATCGACGTGTTGGAAACCTGCGGGGCGCATCTGGATTTCGCCACCGTGAACGTATCGTCGCCCAACACCGAAAACTTGCGCAACCTTCAGGGCCGTGCGGCGCTGTGGGCCTTGTTGGCTGGGGTGATGGACGCCCGCGGACGCATGCCACGACCAATCCCGGTGTTTCTGAAGATCGCCCCAGACCTGACCGAGGCCGAACTGGCCGATATTGCCGAAGTGGCGCTGGAAAGCAGCATCGATGGCATCATTGCCACCAACACCACCACCGCACGCGATGGGCTCCACAGCCGTCATCGGGGCGAAATGGGCGGCCTGTCGGGCCGCCCGGTTTTTGAACGCGCCACCCGCATTCTGGCCCAGATGTCGCGCCTGACAGAAAGCCGTGTGCCGCTGATCGGGGTCGGCGGCATTTCCAGCGCCGAAGACGCCTATGCCAAGATCCGGGCCGGGGCCAGCGCCGTGCAACTCTATTCGGCACTGGTTTATGAAGGCCTGTCGTTGTTGCCCCGGATCGCGCAGGGTCTGGACGCGCTGCTAGAACGCGACGGGTTTACCAACGTATCTGAGGCGGTGGGCACGGGCCGGGCCGAGTGGCTTTAGCCGCCGCCGGGCCGAAGCCTCAGGCTTCGGCCGCGCGCTCCAGCGCTGGATAGCGCAGACCAAGGGCGATACCGCGCGCCACGAAGCTGATGCACAAGGCAGCCCAAAGACCGTGATTGCCAAAGACAGGCGCCAAGGTCAGAGCCGCGATCGCATAGATCACCGCACTGGCGGCCACGGTATTGCGCATATCGCTGGTGCGGGTGGCGCCGACGAAAATCCCATCGAACATCCACGCGGCCACTCCCAAGATTGGCACCGCCACCAGCCACGGCAAGAACGACCGCGCCATCATCCGAACATCCGGTGCCGTCGTCAGCACGTCGATGGTGGCCGGACCGGCCAGCGCAAAGCCGAGGCTGAGAAGGATGGCCAGACCGGCGCCCCAAATGCCGGTCAACCGGGCGCTCTGGCGCAATGTGCTGCGGGCGCGGGCGCCCATCGCCTGCCCGACCAGCGCCTCGGCGGCAAAGGCGAAGCCATCCAGCGCAAACGCCGTAACCTGCAAGAATTGCAGCAACACCTGATTGGCCGCCAAGGTCACGTCGCCAAACCCTGCCCCAAGAAACATGAAGGACAGGAAGATCGATTCAAGCAGCAGCGTCCGGATCAGGATATCGCGGTTCACCGCCACCATCTTGAGCAAACGCACTCGATCGAAAATCGCGCCCCAAGCCCGCATTGCCGGGCTGGCTAAGGTGGTTCGACACAGCCACAGACCCGCCAACAGCCCGCCCCATTCGGCAATCACCGTGGCAGAGGCCACCCCGGCCACGCCCCAGCCCAAGCCCGGCACGAACCAGAAATCCAGCAGAACATTGATCCCGTTCATGCCGATCTGAAGCAACATCAAGGCGCGGGTCCGCTCTTGCGCGATCAGCCAGCCGGAAATGCCAAACAACGCGATAGCGGCGGGCGCGGACCACACCCGGATGCCCATATAGGTGCGGGCAAGGCTTTCGACCTCGGGCGAGGCCGGGGCCAGTGCAAAAGCGGCGGCGGCGATCCCACTTTGCAAGGCAATCACCACGATCCCGGCACCCGCCGCGAAAATCAAGGCCCGCGCCAGTAACGCCGCCACCTCGCGGGTATCCCCGGCGCCGATGGCTTGCGCGGTCATGCCCGCCGTGCCCATACGCAGGAAGCCAAAGACCCAATACAACGCCGACAGCACCACGGCCCCAAGGCCGACCGCACCGATTGGCGCGGCTTGGCCCAATTGGCCAATCACCCCGGTATCGACCAGCCCGAGCAACGGCACCGAGGCATTGGCCAACACGATTGGCACCGCGATCCGAAGCACGCGGGCATGGCTGAGGGGGGCGGTCATGGGCGCGGTTTCAGTCATCGGCAAGTGGCATCAGGAAATGCCCGGTGGCTTGCGCGAACAGGCGGCTGCGGTTGTCTTGCCAGCCTTCGACGTGAACGCTGGCATAGCGCCGCCCTGACCGGTTCACCCGGGCGCGGGCATAAGCATCACGCGGCAAGCCTGAGCGTAGAAAGTCCACGGTGAAATCCACCGTCTTCGGCATCCGTAAGGCAGCGGGATCGGCCAGATCATCCGGCAGCAGGTGGCCGCCTTCAATCCGGTCCCAGACCCCCGCCCATGTCAGTTCGATCAAGGCCACGACCTCTAGAAACCCGGCCGTCGCCCCGCCATGCAAAGCTGGTCCCGCCGGATTGCCGATCAACTTCGGCGCGAATGGTAGGATCGCTGTCAGCTCATCGCCGCGACGATCAAATTGAATTCCCAACGTCCGGGCAAACGGCACCCGCGCGACCAATGCGGCCAGCGCGGCATCGCGGCGCTGCTTGATCACCTGAACCGTCTCGGGCGCGGGCCGGATCATCGGGGCACCTGCGCCGCATCAGTGACGCTGAACGCGCCGACCGCCGTTGCGATCGGCTGACCGCCGTCGCAATCAAAGGCGGTGGCCCGGACAAAGGCGATTGACCGGGTGACATGGGTGCAGACGGCATGGGCCCGCACGGTCTGTCCCGGCACCGCCCCCCGCATATAATCGATCCGCAGATCCAAGGTCGCGGCAGCCCCCGCCACCTCGGGATGGGTCATCACCGCAGCCCCGCAGCAGGTGTCCATCAACGCCGACACCGCACCGCCATGGATCACACCTGTGGCCGGATCCCCGATCAGATCCCGATGATAGGGCAACGTCAGCACCACCTCGGCCGGCCCGACCCGGTCCACCCCGATCCGCAGCGCGGCACAATACGGCAACGCCGCAACAAAGGCGCGGGCCTGCGCAAGCCGATCATCATCCGGGGTGTCAGTCATGGAACGGCCTGCCCTTCTGCGCCCTGCGCATTCTTTGTTCCTGTTACCTCAGCAGTTGACCTGTTTTCCACCCACTATCTTCGGCCAATGCATTGACGTCCTCCGGGGTTACAGGCAATTCTAAGGCACCGGTTTTCAACGGAATTGGCCCATCGGATGCCCCATACACGGCTCAGCTTCAAGGAAATGTGCGCCCGCTTCGAGACCACCCCTCGGACGCTGCGCTACTATGAGTATATCGAATTGCTCAAGCCCGAGCGCGAGGGGCGATCGCGTTTTTACGGCCAGCGCGAAGTTGCGCGGATGGTCCTGATCCGGCGCGGGCGGCGGTTTGGCTTCAGCCTTGAAGAGATTCGCCAATGGCTGGACCTTTATGAGGAAAAGGGCAACCACGCGCAGATGATTGCTTGGGTCGCTCTGGCGGACAGGCAACTGGGCGTTCTGGAAACCCAACGGGCGGATATTACCGAATCAATCGCCGAATTACGCAAGTTGCGCGACGAGATCGCTGCCGAGCTATAATCCAACCCGCCCATTTGAGGCAGTTCTGACCGTTCTGACGGCATCTCCGGACTGCAACATCACATTTTTTTAATCCGGCACACGGCGTTTACACACGATTTCCCAACCAAATGATCCAAACTGGCGAATTTGACGTCACGTTTCGTTTATCAACCCGCCCTCGGATCTTGTAAGCGCCCGCATTCGCCCTCACGTCAACTAACGAGTTTTTGTTGCACGATTGGACTTCTCTTATGGACGACACGATGACGATTCGCGAAATGTGCGAAGCGTTCGAGGTAACCCCCCGGACGCTGCGATTTTATGAATCCAAAGAACTTCTCTCTCCGATCCGTGAAGGCCAGAAACGGCTGTTTACTCGTCGTGATCGCGCCCGTCTGAAACTGATCCTTCAGGGGAAGCGATTTGGCTTCAGCCTAGAAGAAATTCGGCAGTTGCTTGACCTCTACAAAGGCGGCCAGGAACCCGAAATTCAGATCACAGAAGCGATCCGGGTCGGCACACGTCACCTAGAAGAGATGCAGGCCCAGCACAGCGCCTTGACCGCCGCGATCAAAGATCTGCGTGACCAACTTGATGCCGGCGAACAGCGATTGGCCGCTTTGCGGGGGCAACAACACGCCGCCGAGTAAGGAGTTCTTACGCTGGACGGGCCGCTTTGTAACCGGCACTGTACCGACCGGACCATGACGCAGGAATAATCCGGCCCTGACGCCACGATTCAGGACCAGTCAGAGGGAGGACAGAATGCCGACTTATACAGCCCCGACCCGGGACCTTCAGTTCGTTTTGCAAGACGTGCTGAAGGTCGCCACGTCAGATATCCCCGGCTATGCGGATCTGGAGCGGGAGTTCACCGCCGCCGTGCTGGAAGAGGCCGGACGCTTGTCCACCGAAGTTCTGGCCCCCCTGAATGCCGTCGGAGATCGCGAAGGCTGTCGCCTTGAGAATGGCGCGGTCCGAACACCCACCGGATTTGCCGAGGCCTATCAGCAGATGCGCGATGGCGGCTGGATGGGGTTGGACGCGGACCCGGAATTTGGCGGTCAGGGCATGCCCTATGTGTTGAACTGTGCCGTTGGCGAGATGTTCGTCTCATCGAACATGGCGTTCAACATGTATCAGGGCCTGACCCACGGGGCCTATTCTGCCATCCACACCCATGGCAGCGAGGCACAGAAGGCGACCTATCTGCCCAATATGATCGACGGGCGCTGGTCTGGCACCATGAACCTGACCGAGCCGCAATGCGGCACCGATCTGGGGCTGATCCGCACCCGAGCAGAACAGCAAGACGATGGCAGCTATCAGATCACCGGCACCAAAATCTGGATTTCGGCAGGCGAGCATGACCTGAGCGAGAACATCATCCATCTGGTTCTGGCCCGCATTCCCGGTGGCCCGGATGGCGTCAAAGGCCTCTCGTTGTTCATCGTCCCGAAATTTATGGTCCAAGCGGATGGCGCATTGGGTGCCCGGAACGCGGTGGCCTGCGGTGGTCTGGAAAGCAAAATGGGCATCCACGGCAACGCCACCTGTGTGATGAACTACGATGGCGCGACCGGATTTTTGATCGGCGAGATGCACAAAGGCATGCGCGCCATGTTCACGATGATGAATGAAGCCCGCCTTGGCGTCGCTCTGCAAGGCTATGCCCAAGGCGTGGTCGCCTATCAAAACGCCGTGGCCTTCGCGACAGACCGCTTGCAAGGCCGTGCCGTCTCAGGCGCGGTCAATGCCGATGGCCCGGCGGATCCGATCATCGTTCACCCCGATGTCCGGCGCAATCTGATGGATCAGAAAAGCTTTGTCGAAGGCGCCCGGGCCTTCACGCTTTGGGGCGCAAGCCTGATTGACCGGGCCCACCGCGGCAAGGATGCAGAAGCCGAAGCCATGATCTCGTTGCTGACCCCGGTTTTGAAGGGATTTCTGACCGACAAGGGGTTTGAAACGACGGTGCTGGCCCAGCAGACCGCAGGCGGCGCTGGCTTCACCCGTGATCTGGGATTGGAACAATTCGTTCGCGATGCCCGCATCACCATGATCTATGAAGGGACAAACGGCATCCAATCGCTTGATCTGGTGGGCCGGAAATTGCCCGCACAAGGCGGCAAGGCGATCATGGCGTTTTTCGAGATGGTCAAAACCTTCATTGCCGAGCATGACGGCAACGCGGCCTTGGCCACCGACTTTCTGCCGCCCCTGAAAGCGGCGTCGAAAGACCTGCAGGCAGCGGGGATGTATTTCATGCAAACTGGGATGAAATCGCCTGAATCCGCCCTCGCGGGATCTTATGATTTCATGCATCTGTTTGGACATGTCTGTCTGGGATTGATGTGGTCCCGGATGGCCGCAACTGCCGCAGCGCAACTAGAGGCCGAAACCGGGGATCCAGCATTTTTGACCGCCAAGATCGCCACCGGACGCTATTACATGTCCCGTCAACTTCCGGCGACGGCGATGCATTTGGCACGTATTCAATCGGGCGCCGATCCCGTCATGGCCTTGGACCCGGCCGCGTTTTAAGGCAGAATTCCAGTCGCTGAGCGAATAAAGTCAGGGATCGGGGTTTTCTCTGGGTGGGTCGTTGTGACGTGGCGCGGCAGAGGCGTTGCGATTAACTGTTTTATATTCCACGTAAATTAATTAGTTCTGCGCAAAATTGCGGCGGATTGAGCGACGCCACGCCCCGGGATAGCCCCCTTGTTCTTGCCCCAAGAAACGTACCAAATGTTCGCAAAATTCCCTAACACACACGGATGCCGCGAAGGATTTTCTGATGACCATTAAGCTGTACTGCTTCGGCGAAAGCGGAAATGCCTATAAGGCCGCGCTTGCCCTTGAATTGTCCGGCCTGTCATGGGAGCCGGTCCATGTCGATTTTTTCAACGGCGGTGCCCGTACGCCTGAGTTTCGGGCGATCAATCCGATGGGCGAAGTTCCGGTAATGATCGACGAAGCCACTGGCTATACGCTGACCCAGTCCGGCGCGATCCAAGACTATGTGACCGAAGTGTCAGGCAAACTGGGCGGCGACACCCCCGAAGCCCGACGCGAGATTTTGCGCTGGACCCTTTGGGACAACCACAAACTGTCCGGTCTCAACGGCGCGACCCGTTTTCTGATGAATTTTCTGCCGCCCGAAAAGCGCCCGGCAGAGGTCATCGCCTTCCAGCAAAACCGGCTCACAAGCAGCTATACGATCCTCAACGAGCATTTGGCAGATCGCGACTGGATCGTGGGCGATCGCCCGACCATGGCCGACCTATCCTGCTGCGGCTATCTGTTTTATCCCGAACCGTTTGGTTTCGATCGGGCAGATTGGCCGCATATTGACACATGGATGTTACGGATCATGGCCTTGCATGGCTGGAAAGCCCCCTACGACCTGATGCCCGGCTCTCCCGCCGACCGCACCTAAACCAACCCGAGGACCCCACCATGACCGACGCTTACATCTATGACGCCCTGCGCAGTCCCCGGGGCCGTGGCCGCAGTGACGGCGCACTGCAAGAAGTTACTTCGGTGCGGCTGTCTGCTTTAATGTTGGATGCGCTGAAGACGCGCAACAACCTGACAAGTGCCGCCATTGAGGACGTGATCTGGGGCAATGTCACGCAGATCGGAGAACAGGGCGGCTGTCTGGCGCGCACCGCAGTGCTGGCCTCGGCATTTGATGATTCCATTCCGGGACTGGCCATCAACCGCTTTTGTGCCTCGGGGCTGGAAGCGGTCAATCTGGCGGCCAACCAGATCAAGGGCGGTGCCGGTCAGGCCTATATCGCCGGCGGCGTCGAGATGATGGGGCGCGTCCCTATGGGATCGGATGGCGCTGCGGTTGCCGCGGATCCCAGTGTTGCGATGGCGCATTACTTTGTGCCACAGGGCATTTCCGCCGACCTGATCGCCACGGAATACGGGTTTTCGCGCGACGAGGCCGATGCGCTTGCGGTCGAATCCCAACGCCGGGCCAAGCAGGCCTGGGACGAAGGCCGGTTTGCCAAATCCATCGTGCCGGTGCGGGATATCAACGGCCTGACCATTTTGGATCACGACGAATATATGCGGCCGCAAACCGATATGGCCTCTCTCGCCGCGCTGAAGCCCGCCTTCAAGGATATGGGCGAAACCCTGCCCGGCTTTGATGCTGTTGCCCTGATGAAATACCCCCATCTGGAACGGCTCTCTCACATCCACCACGCGGGCAATTCCAGCGGCATTGTCGATGGAGCCGCCGCCCTGTTGGTCGGGTCAAAGGACTTTGGCGATATGCACGGGCTGAAACCGCGTGCGCGGATCCGGGCCACCGCCAAGATCGGCACCGACCCCACCATCATGCTGACCGGCCCGGTGCCGGTGACGGAAAAAATCCTGCGCGAGGCAGGAATGACCGTCGCCGATATAGACCTGTTTGAGGTCAACGAAGCCTTCGCCGCCGTGGTTCTGCGCTTTATGCAGGCGTTCAATGCCGACCCAGCACAGGTCAATGTCAATGGCGGCGCCATCGCCATGGGCCATCCGCTGGGGGCCACCGGCGCGATGATTATCGGCACCTTGCTGGACGAGTTAGAGCGCACCAATAAAGAGGTCGGTCTGGCGACCTTGTGCATCGCCTCGGGCATGGGGGCCGCCACGATCATCGAGCGGGTCTGATCGGTGTCCAAGCTTTCGCCGCCCGCGCTGAGTTACGGCCCCGGCCACCCCCATGATACGGCGGTGGCGTTGGGCGATTTGGGTGGGCTGACCCAGTTCGGCGTCCGGTTGCAGCGGTTGCTGCCCGGGCAGGCCTCGTCCATGCGGCACTGGCATGACCGCGAGGATGAGTTCGTACTGATCTTGGAAGGCACGGCCACGCTGACCGAAGACAGCGGCGTCACGTTGCTGCAAGCGGGCGATACCGCTGCCTTCCCCGCAGGCCGCGCCAACGGACACTGCTTGGAAAACCGCAGCGATGCGGTGCTCCGCTTGTTGGTGGCGGGCTGGCGCGATCCCCAAGACATTTGCCGCTATTCCGGTCGCGACCGGCAATACCGCAAATCCCCGGACGGCGACGGCTATACCCGCCGCGATGGCCAGTCGCTGCACGAGGATGACGACACCGGGTCCTATCCCGACCCACACGATCACGGGCCCAGTGGCGCTTTGGACCGGGCGAACGTGCCATTGAAAACCGGGTCAATCTACCCCGCGCCCTATGGGGCGATGATGGCTGGCCGCACGTCGCTGCGGTTTGGTGAGGCTGGCGGGTTAACGCAGTTTGGCGCCAATTTGGTAATGCTAGATCCCGGCGCGCGGTCCTCATTGCGCCATTGGCACCAGCATGAGGATGAGTTTGCATACGTCACCGAGGGCCAGCTTCACTTGCTTGAAGACGGGGGCGACACCAAGATACAGGCCGGAGATTGCGCTGCGTTTCCCGCAGGCGTTGCCAACGGACACTGCTTTGAAAACCGCTCCAGTGATCCGGCCGCGTTCCTTGTGATCGGCAGCCGGGCTAGGGTTGAATTTGCCACCTATTCCGATATCGACCTGACCGTCGCGTTGTCTGCCGGGACCGCCGTCTTTACCCATAAGGATGGTCGACCCTATGTTCCCCCCCTCTAATTCCGGGCGCACGTGCGCCAGTTGTTCCTTTCGCCACCGATCCTCTTTCTCGACCCTTTTGGGAGACCCGCAATGACAGATTTCACCTACGCGCTTGACCGCGACGGCATCGCCACCCTCACGTGGGACGTTGCCGAAAAATCGATGAACGTAATGAGCTTACAAGGCATTGCTGATCTTGAATCCTTGATCGATCAGGCGCTCGCCGACGATAAGGTGAAGGGGATCATCCTGACTTCAGGCAAACGCGATTTTGCCGCTGGTATGGACCTGAACGTGATTGCGCGGATGAAGGAAGATGCAGGTGCCGCGCCCGCGCAAGGGCTGTTTGACGGGTTGATGCGCATTCACGGGTTGCTGCGCAAGATCGAACTGGCCGGCATGGACCCGAAGACAAAGACCGGCGGCAAGCCGATTGTGGCCGCGCTGCCCGGCACGGCGCTGGGTCTGGGTTATGAATTGTCCCTTGCGTGCCATCACATAATTGCCGCCGACAATCCCAAGGCCAAGATCGGCCTGCCGGAAATCAAAGTGGGGATCTTCCCGGGCAGTGGTGGCACCACCCGCTTGGCACGCAAGCTTGGCGCAATGGCCGCCGCGCCCTTCCTGCTGGAGGGCAAGCTTAGTGATCCCAACCGGGCGCTGTCCGCAGGCCTGATTGACGCGGTGGTGCCGTCTGCCGATCTGCTGGAGGCAGCCAAAGCTTGGATTTTGGCGGCAGAGCCATCGGATCTGGTGAAGCCGTGGGATACCAAGGGCTACAAAATGCCCGGCGGCGCGCCCTATCACCCGGCCGGATTCATGACCTTTGTCGGGGCCAGCGCCATGATCAACGGCAAGACCAAAGGGGTCTATCCGGCGGCTAAAGCATTGTTGTCGGCGGTTTATGAAGGAGCTTTGGTCCCCTTCGACACCGCCCTGAAAATTGAAGCCCGCTGGTTCACGTCGGTGCTGCTGAATCCGTCGTCAACCGCGATGATCCGGTCGCTGTTCCTGAACAAAGAAGCCTTGGAAAAAGGCGCAAACCGCCCCGATGCGCCGGACCAAACCGTCACCAAATTGGGCGTACTGGGGGCGGGCATGATGGGGGTTGGGATCGCCCATGTCTCGGCCAGCGCTGGGATTGAGGTGGTGTTGATCGACGCAACTCAGGAGGGTGCGGAGCGCGGTAAGGCGCATTCGGCCAATTTGCTCGACAAAGCGATCTCGCGCCGCGCGATGACCGCCGAAATGAAAGATTCCATCCTGTCCCGGATCACCCCGACTGCCGATTACGGCGCGTTGCAGGGCTGCGATCTGGTGGTCGAAGCGGTGTTCGAGGACCCGAAAGTTAAGGCCGAAGCCACAGCGAAAGCCGAGGCAGTCCTGCCCGCCGATGCCATCTTTGCTACCAACACCTCGACCCTGCCGATTGGCAGCTTGGCCAACACCAGCAAACGGCCGGAGCAGTATATCGGCATCCACTTCTTCAGCCCGGTGGACCGGATGTTGCTGGTTGAGATCATCAAAGGGGCACAGACCGGCGACCGCGCCGTGGCCAAGGCGTTGGATTTCGTGCGCCAGATCCGCAAAACCCCGATTGTGGTCAACGATGCCCGGTATTTCTATGCCAACCGCTGTATCCTGCCGTTCACCAACGAAGGTATCCGGATGCTGCGCGAAGGGGTCGAACCCGCCTTGATCGAGAATGCGGCAAAACTGGTCGGGATGCCACTGGGGCCACTGCAACTGATCGACGAAATTGCCATCGATCTGGGGGCCAAGATCGCCCGCGCCACCAAAGCGGCATTGGGCGCGGATTATCCCGATGACGAGGTGGACGAGGTGGTGTTCTGGATGGAAGACCAGGGCCGGATCGGACGTAAGGCCAAGGCCGGCTTCTATGCCTACGACGACAAGGGCAAGCGCACCGGATTGTGGGATGGCTTGGCCGCGCGTTATCCGGTCGCCGACACCCAGCCTGACCTGAGCGATGTCCAGCACCGCCTGATGCTGTCGCAAGTGCTGGAGGCCGTGCGCGCGTTCGAGGATGGGGTGCTGCTTGACATCCGCGAGGGCGATGTCGGCGCCATTCTGGGCTGGGGCTTTGCGCCGTGGTCCGGTGGCCCGTTTGGCTGGCTCGACATCCTCGGCGCCGGTCGCGCCGTCGAGATCTGCGATGCGCTCAGCGCCGAACACGGGCCCCGTTTTGCAGCTCCGGCGTTGCTGCGCGATCTGGCTGAGACCGGCGAGACCTTCTATGGACGCTACGGCGATGGCACCAGCCTTGCCGCTTAGGTGCCAACGGGCCCCGGTTCCGCCTTTTGGCGGGACTGGGGTGAACAATTGTGGCGCGCGGACTGCGCGCCTCCGCCGGATTACCGGGCGTCCGAACCCGAGCGCAGGGCAATCACAGCCCCAGACGTGACAATGGCGGCAATGCCCACCATCGCCCACAGATCAATCCGCGTTCCGAACAGCACATAGCCCCACATGACCACGGACAACAGCAGCCCGTATTCATAGACCGCAACAAACGACGCTTCGCCGATCTGATAGGCCCGGATGATCAAGCCCACCGCAAGCAAGGAAAACACCGCCTGCGCCACCGTCCAAGCCCATGCTTCGGCGGACATCTCGCCCCAAAACCGCATGGCAAACCCGGCAGCACCCGCCGGGGCCACTTGTGGAGCCACGCCCAGCACCGCCAAGCCCAACAGCCCCCACAGCCCCATCGCCGCGAAAAATCCATATAGCAGCGTCACAGCCGCCTCGCCCGCGCACCATTCCCGGGTCGCAAGCGCGGCCAGCGCGTAAAACATGCCGGACAGGATTGGCAGGATCGCCAACCACGTGATTGCCCCGGCATCAGGGCGCAGCACCATCAGAACTCCGAAAAACCCCAGCACCACAGCGCCGATCCGCACCGGGCCGATGCGATGGCCAAATGCCAGCCCCGACAGGATCAACACAAAAATCGGTGCAGTAAACAGGCCGGCCACCGCTTCGGAAATCGGCATTACCGCCAGAGCCGCGAAATAGATCATCAGGCCGCTGGACAGCACCGCGCTGCGTGCGATCACCGGCCCCCACCGCCGTGGCATCAACCGCCAGCCTTGCCAACGGGCCACCGCAGTCAGCAGACACAGGGCCATGCCCGACCGAATGACCTGAAACTGCCAAAGACCGGTGGTTTCCGCGATTGTAACGACATAATTGTCGACCAACCCCATCATTGCCATGGCAATGACAATCAAGGCAGCCGCGGTTAACGCGGGGGATGCGGCGGAACGGGCGGCGGTGCGGATCATAGCATTGCATGCCTCGCCCCATGCCCCACGGTCAAGCCCCGGCCCGCTTTCGCGCCGCGGCACAGCACCCTGCTGATGAGGGCGCGCAGGGGCAAACCGAGGATTGTACGAGGCCGCACAAACGCCTAGTCTGCGCGCAGGCAAGAACAAAATCGAGGCAGCGCCCGTCCCATGACGGTTCTCTCACAATACCAACGGCTCGAATGTGCCGGCATTTGGCGCGGAACCGCGTCGGATCAGCGCCAGAACGTGTTCGTGGCCCTTGGAGACGCGACGCTGGTGATCCGCGATAGCGCAGACATTGCGCTGGCCCATTGGTCCTTGCCGGCAGTGATCCGGAACAACCCCGGCGTCCGACCAGCGCTGTATACGCCCGGTCCCGAGGCCGAAGAGCTGCTAGAGCTTGACGATGACACGATGATCGAAGCGATCAAAACCGTGCAGCGGGCGATCACCCGCTCGCGCCCCAAGCCCGGCTTGCTGCGCCGCACAATTCTGGGTCTCGGTCTGGCCGCCGCAGTGGGTTTGCTCGGGTTCTGGTTGCCCGATGCATTGATCCGGCACACGGCCAGCATATTGCCGGAAGCCACCCGCGTCGACATTGGCCGGCGCCTATTGGTCAATATGGAACCCGTCACCGGACTGCCCTGCCGCAGTGTTGCCGGACGCAATGCGTTGCAACGGCTGCAACGCAAGGTGCTGGGCGAGGCCCCTTGGGCGGTTGCGGTCCTGCGCGGTGGGCCGGTTGCATCCGCGTCGCTGCCCGGCAACATCTTGTTGATGCGCAAAAGCCTGATTGAACCCTATTCCGGTCCCGAAGCACTGGCTGGGGCGTTGTTGGTCGAAGCGGCTCGCGCCGAAACCGAAGATCCGATCTATGACCTGATGAGTCACGCCGGTCTGGCCGCCACCTTTGGCCTGCTGACCAGCGGCGAAATCAGCGATGACGTCTTGGCGGATTACGCCCAGACCATCTTGTTGCGTCCACAAGCCGACCCGCCTCTGGCCGAGGTTCTGGACCAGTTCGCGGCACTGGGCCTGTCGACCGAGCCTTATGGCGAAGCGATGGCACCCGGGGACACGTTCACCAATGCGCTGATGGCCGCCGATCCGCGTCCTTCCGGCAGTACGGCGGGTCTGATCGCTGACGCCACATGGTTGCGCCTTCAAGCCATCTGCGAATAGCGCCCATCCCCCTGAACCGCCGCGTCCCCGCGCGGGACCGGGCCGACACACGTCTCAAACCCGTGCCGACCCTGCCCGCTGCTTTACTCAGTGCGACCCCGAAAAGACAATCTGAGCTTTCATCGCCTGTTTACGATCACCGGCTGTCTCAAAAGCTCGTACCGCATCGTCCATCGGGAAGCGATGGGTGATCAATGGGGCCACATCGATCAACCCCTTCTGCATCAGACTGACCCCGGTGAAGAACTCGTCGTGAAAGCGAAAGGACCCGCGCAGGCCCAACTCTTTGGCCGTTATCGCCTGCACCGGAAGCATCATGTCGCCCCCCATGCCGACCTGAACGATTGTGCCCCCCGGCCGCATCGCAGGCACAGCACTGGCAAGCGCGGCAGCGGCACCCGAACATTCAAACAGCACATCAAACGTGCCCTTGTCGGCCCCAAATTCGGCCAGCATTTCAGGCGCGGTCCCCATATTGATGGTCACATCCGCCCCTGCCGCCTTGGCCATTCCCAAGGTGAACGGCCCCAAATCCGTCGCTACCACCAGATTCGCACCCGCCCGGCGCGCGGCCAGAATGCACAACAGGCCGATCGGTCCGCAGCCGGTCACCAGAACGGACTTGCCCAAAAGCGGCCCCGCTTGCCTTGCTGCGTGCAAACAAACGGCCAGCGGTTCGGCCATGGCCGCCTCGCCCGGTGACAACCCGTCCGCCGGTGCGCACTGGGCGGCATCGGCAATCAAATGTTCGCGGAACGCACCCTGCACATGCGGGAACGGCATCGCGGATCCGTAGAAGCGCATATTCAGACAATGGTTATATTTCGCTTCGCGGCAATAACGGCAATCATGGCAGGGGCGCGACGGAGACACCGCCACCAACTGCCCCACACTCAGGCCCGTGACCCCAGCCCCGACCTGCGTGATATAGCCCGAAACCTCATGCCCGAGGATCATCGGCTCGCGCAGGCGGACCGTGCCGAACCCTCCGTGATTGTAGTAATGCAGGTCCGACCCGCAAATCCCCCCCGCCGCCACGCGAATGGCAACTTCTCCCGTTGACGGTGCGCTGATGCCCTCGTCCCGGTCGTCGATCCGAAGATCCTTGGCGGCATGAATGACGATCGATTTCATCTGTCCCTCCCATTTTGACTGGCATCACGTCAGGCGCGCGGCGGCGACCGTTGCGCGCCCCCCCCGGCCCGCAGCGCCTGCATCTCTGGCCGTGCCAGCCGCTGTTATCGTTAACCTATTCGTGGCCTCACACCCTGTCGAGATTAAAAGCCCGACCAACCGACGAACGACCAACCGCCATTTTGATTGTCCTGTGTCCAGTCGCATGTTTCCATCGGCAGACCTTAGCCCTAGCCACCTCACAACCGGAGACACCAGCATGAATCTGAAAATCGCCCTGATCGGTGCCGGTGCGATGGGCGGTGCCATTGGAACCCGCTTGGTCGAGACTTGACAGACTGTGAATGTCTTTGATCCGAACCCCGATCAAGTCGCCGAAGCGACGCAACCAAAATCCCCCACGTCCTGCGCGCTGGCCGGGCCGACAGTTCGATCCTTCAAGAGTATATGCCGCGCTTTGCCGCCAAAGATTACCGGCGCACCGGCCGGATCTACAATATGGTCAAGGATCTGGACGGTGCGCTGGCTTTGGCCCGACAGACGACCACCGCAATGCCCTCGACTGCGTTATGCGCTGACATTCACCGGATGCTCACCGCAGCGGGTTTGGGCGGCGAAGATCAGGCCGCGCTGATGGAATATTTTAAAGGTCCAGACAAAGAGAGATTTTGATGCTGACCCGTTCCGCCATGTTCGAAGGACAGGTAAAAGATGGCCATGCCGGGGCGGTCCGTCCAGCATGGCATCTGACCGAACAGCCACGGATCGGAAACGCGGATCAGCTTTATGACCGCCGCAGGCTTAGCATCACCCGGTGATGGTCAGTCAAGCACCGGTAGTTCCGTCGTCCATTTGATTTGTTCCATCGACAGCAGCGCGGTGACATTGAAAATTCGGACTTCGGCAATGAGCGATTGATAAAAGGCGTCATAGGCCCGGGCGTTCTTGACCACCACCTTGAGAATATAGTCGATTTCGCCTGCCAAACGGTGCGCCTCTAAGACCTCCGGCCGTGCTTTGAGCGTGGCCAGAAAGGTCTGCTGCCAGTCCGCCTCATGTTCCGATGTCCGGATCAACACGAAAAAACATGCTTCAAGGCCCAATGCCTCGGGGTCGAGAATGACGGTGCTCTGCCCCATGACCTTGGCGTCGCGCAATTTGCGAATACGATTCCACACCGGCGTCTTCGATGACCCGACTTTGCGGGCGATTTCATCCAAACTTTGGGCGGCGTCCCGTTGCAGCTCTGCAAGGATCTTCCGATCAAGTTCATCAATGCGAACGGGCATCCCTTTCTCCTTCCAAAACCAGACGTTCAGTCCATATCACACAGATAAACCGAACGCATGTTCTTATTGGTGGCAGGATATAGCCATATAGGGGGACAGTATTCTATATTCTGTGGAGAAATTGTTCATCGGAAGCCCCACATGAAACACTTCCCGATCTTTGTCGCCGTAGAAGGCCGCCGGATCACCCTGTCGGGCGGCGGCGCGGCAGCTTTGGCGAAATTGCGGCTTCTGTTGAAAACCGAAGCGCATTTGACCGTCTTTTCCGACGACCCCGCCCCCGAAATCGTCGCGTGGGCTGAGGCCGGAAAACTGCAGTTGATCCGGCGCCGGGCGCAGGCGGGCGACGCCCTATGTGCCGTTCTGGCCTACGGCGCCAATGAAGACGCCGCCGAGGACGCGCGCTTTGCGGCGCTGGCCCGGGCCGATGGTGCGTTGGTCAATATCGTCGACAATCTTGAAGACAGCCAGTTTATCACCCCTGCTATCGTCGATCGCGACCCGGTCACGGTGGCCATCGGCACCGAAGGTGCGGCCCCGGTGCTGGCACGCGCCATCAAAGCCGATCTTGAAGATCGCCTGCCAACCGGACTTGGACGTTTGGCCCGGATTGGCAAGGCCTTTCGCAAACACGCGGACCGGTTGCCGATGGGGCGCAAGCGGCGCGATTTCTGGTCAGCGTTCTACTTTAATGACGGCCCTCAAGCCATTGACACTGGTGGCGATCAAGGCGCTGAGGACGCACTACACGCCCTGCTGGATCGGCATCTAACAGCCCGCCCCGCAGCCGGACGCGTCGCGTTTGTCGGTGCGGGCCCGGGCGATCCTGAATTACTGACGCTGAAGGCCCGCAAGGCGTTGGATGGTGCAGATGTGGTGATCCATGACCGTCTCGTCTCGCCCGAGGTATTGGAATTGGTCCGGCGCGAAGCTGATCTGATCTCGGTAGGCAAAGAAGGCTTCGGCCCATCTGTCAGCCAAGACGAGATCAATGCGCTGATGGTCGATCATGCCGCCAATGGCGCGCATGTGGTGCGGTTGAAATCCGGCGACCCGACCGTCTTTGGGCGTCTGGATGAAGAGATGGACGCCTGCGAGGCTGCGGGCATCGCCTTCACCATCGTTCCCGGCATCACCGCAGCCTCTGCGGCGGTTGCCAATGTCGGCCAAAGCATGACCCGGCGCGGCCGCAATTCGGACATGCGCCTATTGACCGGCCATGATGTTGCCGGATTTGCCGATCACGACTGGCAGGCCTTGGCCCGGCCCGGAACCGTGGCTGCGATTTATATGGCCAAGCGCGGCGCGCGGTTCTTACAAGGGCGGTTGATGATGCACGGCGCTGCCGGAGAGACCCCGGTCACCATCGTCGAAAACGCCTCGCGCGCGGACGAGCGTATTCTGAGCACGACGCTGTCCGACCTCGCGGCGGATCTGGCCGACGCCAAACTGACCGGACCGGCGGTCCTTCTGTATGGGTTGGCACCTCGTGCTGCTCTGGCCGCCCTGCCCGACACCATTTTCCGAACGGACATCAAGGAAGCTGCATTATGAGCCGCAAATTCACCCCGAAGATCGTTACCGCGAACGCCCTGCGCGACGGTGATGTGATCTATCTGACCGAAGATGACGGCTGGAGCCCGGATATTGCCAAGGCCGAACTGATCGACGATGAAGCCCATGCTGAAATTCGCCTGATCTTTGCCTCGCAGCAGACCGGCGAGGTGGTCGGTGCCTATCTGGCCGATGCCGTTGCCGATACGAATGGACCCAAGCCTGTGCATTTTCGGGAAGTCTTCCGCAGTCGCGGCCCTTCCAATTATGCCCATGGCAAGCAGACAGTGCAGCAGGACCGGGCTTAAGCCCACCTGCCGAACAGGAGACCCAGAATGTACACTTACAACGAGTTCGACGAAGCCTTTGTCCGGTCGAGGGTCGCCCAGTTCCGTGCCCAGGTCGCCCGTCGTTTGGACGGATCGCTGACCGAAGACGAATTTAAGCCTCTGCGCCTGATGAACGGCGTCTACCTGCAATTGCACGCCTATATGCTGCGGGTGGCGATCCCCTATGGCACGCTGAATGGTGGCCAGATGCGCCAGCTGGCCTATTTGGCCGAGCGGTTCGACAAAGGCTATGGCCATTTCACCACCCGGCAGAACATCCAGTACAACTGGCCCAAGCTTCCCGACATCCCCGACATGTTGGACGCGCTGGCCGATGTGCAGATGCATGCGATCCAGACCAGCGGCAACACCATCCGCAACGTGACCGCCGATCACTTCGCCGGCGCCGCGGCTGACGAGATCGAGGATCCGCGTCCGGTGGCCGAATTGCTGCGTCAGTGGTCCACCGACCATCCCGAATTCCAGTTCCTGCCCCGCAAGTTCAAGATCGCTGTTACCGGCAGTCCGAACGACCGGGCCGTGACCCGCGCCCATGACATCGGCCTGCGCATGGTGCGCAATGCCGCTGGCGCGCCGGGCTTCGAAGTGCTGGTCGGCGGTGGCTTGGGTCGGACCCCGATGATCGGACAGGTGGTGCGTGACTTCCTGCCCAAGGCCGATCTGCTGCCCTATTGCGAAGCCATCGTCAGCGTCTACAATCTGCTGGGTCGGCGCGACAACAAGTACAAGGCGCGCGTCAAGATCACCGTGCACGAGAACGGTCTGGAAACCATCCGCGATCTGGTCGAGCAGCGGTTCGCCGAATTGCGGCCGCTGTTCTCTGGGGTGGATCAAGACCAGTTGGCCGCCATTGAGGCCCAGTTTGCCGCCCCCGCCTTTGTTTCCCGCACGACTGCCGCCTTTGACGCGACTTATGCCACCGATCCGGTTTTCCGGTCATGGGCCGACACCAATCTGGCAGAACACCGGGCCGCGGGCTATGCGATTGTCTCGGTCTCGCTCAAGGCGCATGGCGCAACGCCGGGGGATGCGACCGCCACGCAAATGCGGGTCCTGGCCGATCTGGCCGAACGCTTTGGCCATGACGAGTTGCGCATCAGCCACGAGCAGAACGTGATCCTGCCCCATATCCATAAAGCCGACTTGCCTGCGGTACATGCCGCCCTCAAGGCCGAAGGTCTGGCGACGGCGAATATCGGGCTTGCCTCGGATATCATCGCCTGCCCGGGGATGGATTACTGCGCGCTGGCAACGGCCCGGTCGATCCCGGTTGCCCAAGAACTGGCCCTGCGGTTCGACGAGTTGAAGGTCGAGCATGATATCGGCGCGCTGAAGATCAAGATCTCGGGCTGCATCAATGCCTGTGGCCATCACCATGTCGGCCATATCGGCATTCTCGGGTTGGATCGGGCCGGCGTCGAAAATTATCAGATCACGCTGGGCGGCGACGGCACCGAAACCGCCGCCATCGGCGAACGCACCGGCCCCGGTTTCGCCTATGACGAGATCGTGCCAGCGGTTGAGCGGTTGATCGAGGCCTATATGGAGATCCGCGAAGGAGCGGATGAGACCTTCCTGCAGACCTATCGCCGGCTCGGCATGGCGCCGTTCAAGACCGCGCTGTATGGGGAACAAGCCGGGGGGCGGGCCCGTGCCGCTTGAAGCCCCACTGGCCCTGTTGCCAGAACGTGTCGCGCATTTGAACCGGCGCTACCGGCATCATTCCGCGACATCGGTTTTGGAACGGGCGGTCACCGACCCACAGGTCGGGCGGATTACCTTGGTGTCAAGCTTTGGCGCGGAATCGGTGGTGTTGCTGCATTTGGTCTCGGTGATCGACCGCAGCCTTCCGGTGCTGTTCATTGACACCCAGATGCTGTTTCCGGAAACCTTGGCCTATCAGGCCGAGGTTGCGGCGAAACTTGGCCTGAGCAATCTTCAATTGATCCGCGCCAACACCGACGACCTCGGCCTTGAGGATCCGGACGGCACCCTGCATCAGCGCAACACCGATGCCTGCTGCGACCTGCGCAAGACCCGCCCGCTGGAACGGGCGCTGTCAGGCTATGACGCGTGGATCACTGGCAGAAAGCGGTTTCAGGCTGGCACCCGTGCCGCGCTGGATTTCTTTGAAGAAGACGGCGCCCACCGGATCAAGGTCAATCCCTTGGCTCATTGGGCACCGCAGGATATTCAGGACTATATGACCAACAACCGGCTTCCCCGGCATCCGCTGGTCGCCAAAGGCTATCCCTCGATCGGCTGCGCCCCCTGCACCAGCCCGGTCAAACCCGGCGAAGACCCGCGCGCCGGGCGCTGGCGCAACAGCGCCAAGGAAGAATGCGGCATACATTTCGTGAACGGCAAGATGGTGCGCGGACCTCTGTCGCAAGGAGAAACGGCATGAGCGTGATTGTAACGGATACCGGCTTTGGCCCTGACACATGGACCCAAGGGTTCGCCGCGCTGGCCGAGGGTCAGTCCGGCGCCGCGCTGGATGTTGCCAGCGATGCCGACCCAGCGACGCTGGCCGCAACGCTGGCGGACATCCCGATGATTCGGATCGATTTTCCCAGCTTTGCCGATGGCCGGGGCTTTACCATCGCCCGCCGTTTGCGCCTGATGGGATTCACCGGCCGCCTGCGCGCCCGGGGCCATGTCTTGGCCGATCAATACGCCATGGCGCGCCGGTCAGGCTTTGACGAAGTTGAAATCAGTGCAGAACTGGCCGCCCGCCAACCCGAACCACAATGGCTGGCCCGCGCGGACTGGCAGGCGCACGACTATCAGTCGCGCCTGCGGGCCTGACAGGCCCCTAGGATCTTACCCAGTTTACCGATACCCAGAAGGGCGAGGCTCCGGCCTTGCAATGTGACCCATGAATGAACGCACCCAAGTGACCGACGCAACGCCCGTAAAAGCCCTGCCCGACGCCCAGACCGTGACAGAGGTTCAGCATTATTCCGACCGGCTGTTCCGGTTCCGCGTAACCCGCCCGAAATCCCTGCGATTCCGGTCCGGTGAATTTGTGATGATCGGCCTGTTGAAAGACGATGGCCGCCCGCTGTTGCGCGCCTATTCCATCGCCTCGCCCGCATGGGACGACGAGTTGGAATTCTACTCGATCAAGGTGCAAGACGGTCCGCTGACCTCGCGCCTGCAACATCTCAAGGTCGGCGATCAGATCATTTTGCGGCCCAAGCCGGTCGGCACGCTGGTTCATGACGCCTTGGTTCCCGGCAAGCGGTTGTGGTTCTTCTCGACCGGCACCGGCATCGCGCCGTTTGCCTCGTTGATCCGCGAGCCGCAGACCTATGAAGACTATGATCAGATTATCCTGACCCATACCTGCCGCGATGTGGCCGAACTGACCTATGGGCGCGAGTTGGTAGACAGCCTGAAGACCGACGAGTTGATGCAAGAGCTGTTGGGCGACGCGATCAACAAGCTGGTGTACTACCCCACCACCACCCGCGAGCAGAGCCCAAAGATGGGACGGATCACCACGCTTTTGGACGACGGCACGTTGTTCCGGGAACTGGGCATCGACGGCATGTCCGCCGAGACCGACCGGGCCATGGTGTGCGGATCGATGGGGTTGAACACGGATTTAAAGCGCATACTTGAAGGGTTCGGTTTGCGCGAAGGCGCCAATTCCGACCCTGCCGAGTATGTGGTGGAAAAGGCCTTTGTCGGCTGACCGGTCATGTTGACGCTTGCGCAAGAAAAACACGCGTGCAACGTAAACTTGTGCTATTGTTCCGCGCGATACCCGGTTGTGTTCGCGCGGTCACCCGTTTAACACATTCGGACCCTGACGACTGAAATCATCGAAGGAACTCAAACATAGCCCGCAGACCTCACAATGCCCCGCCGACTCGTGAAAGCGGCCCTCGCGTCAACGACCGAATTCGGTCGGACCAGATTCGTCTGATCGGCGCCGAAGGTGAAAACGTCGGTGTGACCACACCTGCGCAAGGCATGGTGCTTGCCGAACGTGCCGGTCTTGATCTGGTGGAAATCTCACCGAACGCCGATCCGCCCGTGTGTAAAATCATGGATTTTGGCAAGTTCAAATACGAGAACCAAAAGCGCGAAGCCGAAGCCCGCAAAAAGCAGAAGATCATCGAGATCAAGGAAATCAAGTTCCGTCCGAACACTGATATCCATGATTACGAAGTGAAGATGCGGAGCGTGTTCAAGTTTCTTGAAGGCGGCGACAAGGTGAAAATCACCTTGCGGTTCCGCGGCCGGGAAATGGCGCACCAGAATTTGGGTCGGGACTTGCTGCTGCGCGTAGCCGAAGACACCAAAGAAATCGGCAAAGTCGAAAACATGCCGAAGATGGAAGGCCGTCAGATGATTATGCTGATCGGACCTCTCGCCAAATAAATCCGTGCAAACGGAACGATGCCATAAGGCCCGGATAATTCCGGGCCTTTTTGCTGTCGGGCACCGCGTTATCGGGCCGGAAGCCCGCCCTCGCGGATGATGAAATCGACCACCTCTGGCACGCCGATACCGGCCTTCAATGCCGCCAGCACGAAAGGTCGCATCCCGCGCGCCCGTTCGGCATCCTGCTGAAGCAGCTCGGTCGAGACCCCCACATACGGCGCGAGATCGGTTTTATTGATGACCAGAAAATCTGACCGCGTTACCCCCGGCCCCTTTTTGCGCGGAATGTCCTGCCCTGCTGCCGTGTCGATCACATAGATCGTCAGGTCGGCCAGTTCCGGGCTGAAGGTCGCGGCCAGATTATCTCCGCCGCTTTCGATCAACACCACATCGAGGTCGGGAAACGCGGCTTCCAGATCCGCCAGCGCCGCCAGATTGATCGACGCATCCTCGCGGATCGCCGTATGCGGACAGCCACCGGTTTCGACACCGCGAATGCGGGCTTCCGGCAGGGCCTGGGCCCGAACCAAATAATCAGCATCTTCGCGGGTGTAGATATCGTTGGTGATCACCGCGAGCGAATATCGGTCCGACAAGGCCCGGCACAGCTGCTCGGTCAGGGTCGTTTTTCCGGCGCCAACCGGCCCCCCGATTCCCACCCGCAACGGTCCATTCAGTGCCATGATCTTTCCTTTTCGAACTGTAATGATCTTGGGCCAACGGCGTCCGCCCGATGTCAGGATGTCAGCTTAGAAACAGGCGAACGTCCTGCGTTTCATGCTGCATCGCCGCGAGATCGCCGCGAAAGACCGACGTGGCCAGATCCTCTGGCGTAGCGTCCGATGCGATCTCTGCAAGCCGGGCAATCAGCGGCGCGGCCTTGGCCAGCACCCGTTGGCCAGCGGTCTGTCCCAACGGCACGATCCGGGTTGCAATCGCCGTCACATTCCCGGCAAACCCCTGAAGATACAGGGCGGCCACCGTCGCCGTCGGCAGCGACAGCCGCCGCGCCTGAACGCCGACCGCAATCGGCAGTGGCAGCGCGGGCAGGTCCGCGTTCAGGATCGCATTGGTCGTTGCCGCAAAGGCCGTGCCTTGGGCGCGCGTTTCCTGCCACCGTTCCTTGCTTGCGGCCAATGCCGCCGCCAGATCGGCCAGGTCTTCCGGCGCCATCACGCCGCGATGCGCCAACCCCAACATGATTGCATCACTGCGCCCGGCGCCGAATTCCAGTGTATCGCAAAGCCATGTAAACATATCGGCCTCATTGCTGACGTCGCCGGCGGCAATGGCCCAATCTAACCCGTGCGAATACGCAAACCCGCCCACCGGAAATGCCGGTGACAACCATTGCGTCAGACTGAGCAGGTCCCGCATGTCACCGGAGTGCGGCGCAGATACGCCCTCAGTGGGCATGAGCGTGGGCGTGGGCGTCATCGGGGCCTTGACCATGCGGCATTGTCCGGCCAAGCCCATAGGCACCGCCCTCGGGTAAAAACGGCGCGGTCACATGGGTCAATTCAGCCCCCAAACCGTGCAGCATCTTGGCCAACACGTGGTCGTCCAGAATGCGCAGATGATCGGGACCGATCTGGCAGGGGGTATGGCGATTGCCGATATGCCACGCCAGCCGCGCCAGCGGGCCGCGCACTTCGATCAAGGGTTCAGGCGCGGCCTGAACCCCGATACGCAGGCCGTTATCCAGCACCAAAACCGCCCCATCGCCCAGATTGGTCGTCTTCGCCAGATCAACGAGAAAGGCGGTGCCCGCATCGGACACCAGCCGCTTGCGGCGCAAGAAGCGGCCATCATAGGTCAACGCCACTTGATCGCTGACCGGTCCTGCCGCAGCAATATCGATCACACGAGGTAAAGTGTCCTGATCGCTCATGGCATCCATTTCCCGGCGCAGGGCCCGCTTAAAGATTGATAATGCGTACGGATCCGCCCTTGGCTGCAAGGGCCACCTTACCCGCACACAGCCGCAGCGCATCGTCCCCGAAGACTTCGCCACGCCAGCCGCGCAATGCCATCACATCCCGCTCACCGGCCGCAATTAAATCCAGATCAGACGAGGTCGCGATGAGTTTTTGGGCAACAGATGACTGTTCTGCCTTCGCCTTCAGCAAAACGCGCAACAGATCGGCCAAGGCAGGATCGACATTCAACTTGTCCCGACTGCGATCCGGCTGCGGCGCAAGGTCGGTCGGCATCGCCACGCCACGGGCCACGGCGGCAAGTATTGCGTCGGCCAGATCGCCTTTACGGGCCTCACGTTGCAACAACCGCGACCGTCCCAGATCGGTCAGATTGGCCGGTTTGGTCGATGCCAGTTCGATCAGAACGTCGTCCTTGAACACCCGGCTGCGCGGAACATTGTTGGTCTGCGCATAGTTTTCACGAAATGCGGCAAGTTCCTTGACGATCGCCATGAACCGGGCCGACGAGGTGCGGGTCTTAACGCGCTTCCACGCATCATCCGGCGCGATCTCATAGGTCTCGGCACGGGTCAGCACTTCGATTTCTTCGTCGACCCATTTGCTGCGGTTCTGCCGCTTCAATTCTGCCGCCAGAAACTCATAGACACCGCGCAGATGGGTCACATCGGCCAATGCATATTCTTTCTGAGCGTCAGTCAGCGGGCGTCTGCTCCAGTCAGTGAAGCGCGACGACTTGTCGACCTGATGGTTCACGATCCGCTTGACCAAGGTCTCGTAACCGACCTGTTCGCCAAAACCGCAGACCATGGCCGCGACCTGGGTATCGAACAACGGCTTCGGAAAGACCTTTCCGTCGAAGTAGAAAATCTCAAGATCCTGCCGCGCCGCATGGAACACCTTGACGACACTGGTGTCGCGAAACAGATCGTAGAGCGGATCAAGACGCATGCCGTCGACCAGCGGGTCCACCAGTACTGCGTTCTCGTCGCCCTTGCCCGGATAGGCCAGTTGCAACAGGCAGAGTTGCGAATAATACGTCCGCTCACGCAGGAACTCGGTATCAATCGTTACATAGGGGTGGTTGCGGGCTTCGGCACAAAATTCCGCAAGCTGTTCGGTTGTGGTCAGGGTTTTCATTTATGTCCAGATACAATGCGTTAACCGGCCAATCAGGCGCTACTTCTTCCTCTAAGTAATCGATTTACCCGGCGATGAACAGGTCTGGCGTCACGTCAGGTCAATCCGGCTGCGATCCCCGCCAGCAAAGCGCCGCAAGACCTGCGGATAGAGGCTGTGTTCCAGCGGCAGCAACTTCGAGGCCAGCGTGTCGGGCGTATCGTCCGATGTAACGGTCAGCCGTGCCTGCCCCAAGATCGGACCACCATCCAACTCTGGCGTCACCTCATGCACAGTGCATCCATGTTCGGCATCGCCCGCCTCCAATGCCCGCGCATGGGTGTGCAGCCCGCGGTATTTCGGCAGCAGCGATGGGTGGATATTCAGCATTTTACCCGACCAAAGGGTCACAAATTCCGGCGTCAGCACCCGCATGAAGCCCGCCAGACACAAGATGTCGGGCTGGGTCTGCAACAACACCTGCTGCAACTCAGCCTCAAAGGCCGCGCGGTCACCCTGAAATCCGCGATGATCGACCACCGCCGTCGGAATACCCATCTCGGCGGCGCGGGACAGACCGCCCGCCTCGGGGCGGTTCGACAGGACCAGCACAGGGCGCGCGGGGAAATCCCCGGTCATCGCCTGCGCCAGCGCCACCATATTGGTGCCGCCGCCTGAGATCAGGATCGCAACGCGTTTGGTCACGCCAGCGTGCCCCGGTACTGAATGCCCGGGTTGGCAGTGACCTGCCCCAGTACAACCACGGTTTCGCCCGCCTCGCTGAGGACGCGCGTCAATGCGTCGGCCTGATCCGCCGCGACCACAAGGGTCATGCCGATCCCAGCATTAAAGGTCTTTAGCATCTCGGCTTGGTCTAGGCCGCCCATATCGCGCAGCCAGGCAAAGACCGGCGGCAAGGTCCATGCGGTCAGATCGATCTCTGCGCCCAACCCATCGGGCAGAACGCGCGGCAGGTTCTCGGTCAGACCGCCACCGGTGATATGCGCCAGCGCATGCACGCCGCCGGCCCGGATCGCCGCCAAAGCCGCCCGGACATAAAGCCGGGTTGGCGTCAACAACGCTTGTCCCAACGGTCCGTCAGTAAACGGCGCATCCGCGTCCCAGCCAAGGCCCGAGACTTCAACAATCCGGCGGACCAGCGAATAGCCGTTGGAATGCACCCCGTCCGAGGTCAGCCCCAACACCACATCGCCCGCGGTCACATTTGCAGGCAGGGTCTGCCCACGCTCAACCGCGCCGACGGAAAATCCGGCCAGATCGAAATCACCAGCATGGTACATCCCGGGCATTTCCGCGGTCTCGCCGCCGATCAGGGCACAGCCCGATTGGGTGCAACCCGCAGCGATGCCTTCGATGATCGTTGCCGCCGCAGCGGAGTCGAGCTTTCCGGTGGCGAAGTAATCCAGAAAGAACAGCGGCTCGGCCCCTTGGCACACCAGATCATTGACGCACATCGCCACCAGATCGATCCCGATGGTATCCAGAACGCCGGTATCGATGGCAATCCGCAGCTTGGTGCCAACACCGTCGGTGGCCGCCACGAGGATGGGATCCTGATACCCGGCCGCCTTCAGATCAAACAGCGCGCCAAACCCGCCCAAACCTGACATCACGCCCGCGCGCGCCGTTGCTGCGGCAGCGGGCTTGATCCGCTCAACCAGAGCATTGCCAGCGTCGATATCGACCCCGGCTTCCGCGTAGGACAGACCATTCTTGCCGCTGCTCATGGGCGTGCTCCTTGCCATAAAAATCTCTTGGCGTCGCCGTAGCGCAAGAGGCCGGAAAAGAAAAGCCGTCTGGTCCCCGGACGGGGTGTTCCAGCCTAGCGGATCCGGCGTTCGGTTGCGGCGTCAAACAGCATGGCACGGGCCGGGTCAAAACTTAACCCAACCGCCGCGCCACGGGCCGATCGGTCATCCCCGCGCTCTTCGACAATCAGCTTTTCGCCGGTCTCGGCGGTCAGATAGGCATAGGACACCCCGCCCAGCGCCTCGGTCAGCTCCACACTGTGGGACACACCGGCCGGATCGATCACCAAGTGTTCTGGCCGAACCCCAAGGATCACCTTGGTCCCCGCTGCAGGCAAGGTCATCGACAGCGGGACATCCGCCTGAAGCCCGGGCACCGTGACATAGCCATCCCCCACCGTTCCTTGCAGAAAGTTCATCGCCGGAGAGCCAATAAACCCGGCCACAAACCGGCTGTCGGGATCGCGATAGAGGTCAAGCGGCGCGCCAACTTGTTCAATATGGCCTGCGCGCAGCACCACGATCTTATCGGCCAGCGTCATCGCTTCGACCTGATCATGGGTCACATAAATCATCGTCGCGCCAATTTCTTTGTGCAGCCGCGCGATTTCCACCCGCATCTCAACCCGCAACTCGGCGTCGAGATTGGACAACGGTTCGTCGAACAGAAACACTTCCGGGCCGCGCACAATGGCCCGGCCAATCGCCACACGCTGCCGTTGCCCGCCCGACAGCGCCGCAGGTTTCCGTTTCAGATAATCATCAAGCTTCAGAATGCGCGACGCCTCTGAAACCTTCGCTTCAATCTCGGTCTTGGGATGGCCGTTCATCTTCAGGCCGAACCCCATATTCTCTTTCACCGTCATATGCGGGTAAAGCGCATAGGTCTGAAACACCATCGCCACGCCGCGTTCGGCAGGGTCCATCCGGGTGACTTCGCGATCCCCGATTCGGATCGCGCCGCCGGTGGTTTCCTCCAGCCCGGCGACCATGCGCAACAGCGTCGACTTTCCGCAGCCCGACGGTCCGACGAAGACACAGAATTCCCCGTCGTCAATTTCAAGATCGACCCCATGGATCACTTCGACATCGCCGTATTTCTTGATCACGTTGCTCAGTGTGACGCCTGACATGTCTTTCCCCTCCACAAGGTCTGATCGCGCGCGCTTTGGGTCCTCGCGGCCTCTCTGCGGTGGCGGTCATCTGGTGACCACATGGGCAGCCGCGCCCCTCAGCTGTCACCCGGGACTCCCCGAGGAAACTGTTGACATGCATAGGCGAGTCGTGTTCAGTTTTCAATATGTAAAACTAGGTTTCATTATGTGAAACCAATTTTACGAACCACTTAGGGAGGAAACCATGCGGTTCAAACTCAAAGCGTCGCTGGCGGCGCTTGCAACAACGGCAATCGTAACGACCGGGGCCCATGCGGCAAGCCACAGTGAAGCGCTGAGCGGCGATTTCGTGATCTTTTCTGACATGTCCAATCCGGCCCCCCGCGCTGTGATCGAAGGCCTTGCCGCCCAATTCGGCGAAATGCACCCCGACCTGAACATTGAAGTCACGATCATCGACCGCGATGCCTATAAAACTCAGATCCGCAACTTCCTGACCGCAAATGCGCCGGATGTGGCCAATTGGTACGCGGCAAACCGGATGCTTCCTTATGTGAAAGCGGGCCTGTTCGAAGATGTGTCCGACCTCTGGGAAGAGCCGCAGTTCGCCGATCAACTGGCCTCGACCAAAGGCGCGCTGACCATCGACGACAAGCAATGGGGCGTGCCCTACACCTACTACCAGTGGGGCGTGTATTATCGCAAAGACCTGTACGAGCAGTACGGCCTGACGGAACCCACCACCTGGGAAGAGGAAAAGGCCAACTGCCAGGTTCTGCTCGACAATGGCATCAAGTGCTACACGCTGGGATCCAAGAACTTTTGGACCACTGGCGGCTGGTTCGACTATCTGAACCTGCGCACCAACGGCTATGATTTCCACGCGCAACTGACCGCAGGCGAAATCCCGTGGACTGACGACCGCGTCAAAGCCACCTTCGCCAACTGGCGTGAGCTTTTGGACATGGGCGCGTTCATCGACAACCACACCGCCTATAGCTGGCAAGAATCGCTGCCGTTCATGGTGCAAGGTCAGGCTGCGGCCATCTTGATGGGCAACTTCGCCGTGGCACCGCTGCGCGATGGTGGTCTGGATGACAGCAAGCTCGATTTCTACCAGTTTGTCGAAATCACCCCCGGCATCGAACTGGCCGAGGACGCGCCGACCGACACGTTCCACATCCCGTCACAAGCCAAGAACAAGGACGCGGCACGCGCCTTCCTGAAATTCGTCACCTCGCCCGAAGTACAGACGGCGATCAATGCCGGTGACGCTTTGGGGCAACTTCCCGTCAATTCGGCGGCGGGCGTCGATGATGACAAGTTCCTGATCGAAGGCTTCGAGATGCTGTCGGAAAACAGCCCCGGTGGCGTGGCGCAGTTCTTTGATCGCGATGCAGATGCCCAGATCGCCCAGATCGGCATGGAAGGCTTTCAGGAATTTATGGTGAAGCCTGACAATCTGGACAAGATCCTCGACCGGATCGAAAAAGTGCGCCAACGCGTCAACAAATAACCGCCACACGGTCGGGGCATCCGTGCCCCGCCCGTCCTTGCGGGATGCCAACGCTCGGCCTGCGCCCTTCCTAAGGCGACGCAGGCCGACCCGCATCCGCCCCCGCTCATCCGCGACTGAATGAGGTTTGCGATGCCATCGACCGCCCTTCCCCATACTGACCATGCGCCGCCACCCCGGTCGTGGTACAAGCGCAACGAAATCCGGGTCACGCCGTGGCTGTTCCTTGCCCCCGGCATTCTGTTTTTTATGGTCTATGTGATCATCCCGATCTTTCAGAGCTTCAGTATCTCGCTCTACGAATGGGACGGGCTGAGCGACGCGTATTTCATCGGCCTCGAAAACTATCGCGAGTTGTGGGACGACGATGCTTTCTACACCTCTTTGCGCAACAACCTGCTGTGGCTGGTCCTCTATCTGCTGGCGATCCCGGCGGGGCTGCTGATTGCCCTGTTCCTGAATCAGACCGTCACCGGCATCCGGCTGTACAAGTCCCTGTTCTTCTTTCCCTTCGTGATCAGTCAGATCGTTGTCGGTCTGGTCTTTTCGTGGTTCTACGATCCGTCCTTCGGGCTGTTGAACGTGATCCTCGGCTATGTCGGCTTGGGGCCGATCAATGTCTTGGGCGACGAGAATTTCGTGAATTACGGCATCATCGCCGCCGGTCTTTGGCCGCAGACCGCCTATTGCATGATCCTGTATCTGACCGGTCTGAACGCCGTTGATCCCGAACAAGTCGAAGCCGCCCGTCTGGACGGCGCCAAGGGGTGGAAAATGCTGTGGTACGTGATCGTGCCACAACTGAAGCCCGCGACCTTCATTGCCTTCGTCGTAACCATCATTGGGGCGCTGCGGTCGTTCGATCTAATTTCAATCATGACCAATGGCGGCCCGTTCGGCGAAAGCCGGGTGCTGAGCTTTTACATGTTCGAGGTGGCGCTATCGGAATATGGCTTCCGCATGGGGTATGGCGCGGCCATCGCCGTGATGCTGTTCCTGATCATGCTGCTGTTCATCTCGTACTTCCTGTACGCGATGTACAAAGACGAGAAGGGCCACTGAGATGTTCCCAACCCCGATCGCAAAGACCTCACGCAGCTGGCAGATCACCTATCAGTCCATCCTGCCACTGGCGCTGATCCTCTGGCTGTTGCCGCTGATCGCCGTGATGCTGTTCTCCATCAAACCCGAAGGTGACTTTGTCGGCGGCAACTACTGGTCCGTGCCCAGCCGGTTCGCCGGGTTCGAGAATTACGGCCGGGTGTTCTTTGACAGCGACATGCCACGCTATCTGCTAAACTCGCTGTTGATCACCATTCCAACCGCCATCGGCGCCGTGGCCCTGTCCTGCATGACCGGCTTCGCCCTTGGCATCTACCGGTTCAAGCTGAACCTTCTGGTGTTCTTTCTGTTCGTGGCCGGCAACTTCGTGCCCTTTCAGATCCTAATGGTGCCAGTGCGCAACCTGACCTTGGAGATGGGCCTCTACAACACCAAGACCGGGCTGGTGCTGTTCCATATCGCGTTTCAGACCGGGTTCTGCACCTTGTTCATGCGCAATTTCATCCGCCAGCTGCCGTTCCCCCTGATCGAAGCCGCCCGGGTCGAAGGCATCGCGGAATGGCGCATTTTCTGGTACATCGTCCTGCCTCTGATGAAGCCTGCCATCGCAGCGCTAAGCGTGCTGGTCTTCACCTTTATCTGGAATGACTATTTCTGGGCGGTCGTGTTGACCCAAGGGGTCGAAAGCCAACCTGTCACCGCCGGGATCACCTCGTTCAACGCCCAGTACCGCGCGGCCTACCATCTGATGAGCGCCGGTTCCATCGTCGCGGCCCTGCCGCCGGTGGCCATGTTCTTCCTGATGCAAAAGCACTTCATCGCCGGATTGACCCTCGGAGCTGTCAAGTGACCAAGCCAAACCTGCAGCCAGACCTCGCGGTCTGGCGCCTCGACGATGCCCGGCAAACACTGGCGCTGGCGGCGCGGGCTGGCCGGTTGCCCTGCGTGATCTATTGGGGGCCACCGCTGCCCCAATCCGACGATCTGCGGGCGCTGGCCCATGCCCAACATCTGGACGTGACCGGCGGTATGCTGGACGACACGCCGGACCTGTCGCTGTGTCCCGAGGTTAGCAGCGGCTTCCCCGGCCAGCCGGGTCTGCGGCTGCGCGATGCGGCCGGTCAACCGCTGCGGTCACGCTTCGCCATCTGTGATGCCGCCGCCAGTGCGACGCACATCACGATCACGGCCAACGACCCGGACCTCGGCCTGACCTATCTGGCCGAAGTCACCCTTGACCCCGACACCCACGTCCTGCGCCTGCAATCGACCCTGACCGCCGAACGACCCGTCCATGTCAGCTGGCTGGCGGCGCCGGTCCTGCCCGCTTCACAATACGCCAGCGAGATGATCGACTTCGCCGGGCGCTGGTGCGGCGAATTTCGCCCCGTCACCACGCCGTGGTCAGCCGGCATCCGCAGCCGCGACAACCGCACCGGGCGCACCGGGCATGAACATTTCCCCGGCCTGATCGTGCCCGACACCGGCACCACCAATACCGCAGGCGCCGCCGCCGCCTTCCACTATGGCTGGTCCGGCGGCCACGCCATGATCGCCGAAGAACTGCCCGACGGACGCCGCCAGCTTCAGTTCGGCCACGCCACCGACACTTATCCCGGCCCGGCCACCCTGTTCCAAAGCGCGCCGCTTTATGCCGTGCGCTCAGACACTGGCTTGAACGGCTGCGCCACAGCCTTCCAGCGCCACCTCCGGGATCGGATCCTGGCCACCGACCCGGCGCAGCCCCGCCCGGTGCATTACAACTGCTGGGAGGCGGTCTATTTCGACCATGACCTATCCACCCTGACAGACATCGCGACCCGCGCCCATGCCCTTGGGGCCGAACGTTTTGTGCTGGATGACGGCTGGTTCGGCCTGCGCGATGACGACACCACCTCGCTTGGGGACTGGGCCATAGACGCGCGCAAATATCCCGATGGCCTGACCCCGCTAATTGCCCATGTGCACAGTTTGGGCATGAACTTCGGCCTGTGGTTCGAGCCGGAAATGATCAATGCCGACAGTGATCTGGCCCGGGCGCATCCCGACTGGGTGCTTGGCCCCGCCGATCAGCTGCGCGGACGGCAACAACTGGTGCTGAACATGGCCTTACCGCAGGTCCGGGCCTATCTGTTCGACCGCATCTCGGCGATCCTTGGGGACAACGCCATCGACTATGTGAAATGGGATCACAACCGGGTCCTGCCTTTTCCCGACGCGACCCAGACCTATGGCACCTACGCACTTTTGGACGCCCTGCGCGCCGCCCACCCCACAGTTGAGCTGGAAACCTGCGCCTCGGGCGGCGGCCGGATCGATTTCGGCATTCTGGAACGGACCCAGCGGGTTTGGCTGTCCGACAGCAACGATGCGCTGGAACGGCTGCGGATCCAGCATGACGCGGCGCTGTTCCTACCGGCCAGCGTCACCGGCTCCCATGTCGGCCCGCGCCATTGCCACACCTCGGGGCGGGTGCTGTCTATGTCCCTGCGGGCATGGGTCGCCGCCCAGCGCCAGATGGGGTTCGAAATGGATCCGCGCGAATTGACCGAAGACGAGGCCGCGACCCTGTTACAGGTCACCACATGGTGGAAAGCAAACCGCCACTGGCGGATGCAGGCCGATATCCTGCGCCTCGACAGCGCCGATCCGGCCATCTTGGCCGAACAGCAGCTCGCCCGGGATGGTGCCCGGTTCGTGGTGTTCGCCGGACACAGCGCCACTTCGGACCAGATCGCACCGCGCCCCTTGCGTCTGACCGGACTGGACCCCACAGCCCGCTACCGGGTCACGTTGGTCAACCGCGCCGATCTGGTCGGATTGTCACGCGGCCAGACCGCCCTGAAGGACGGCCCGCTTGAGGCCTCGGGCCAATGGCTGATGCAGGCCGGATTGCTGCTGCCTTGGTCTTTCCCCGGCACAATTTGGGTCTTAGACGGAGAGCGTCTGTGACCCGTCCCATTTTACCACCGCAAACTCGAAAGCTTGACCCATGGAACTGACCCCTACCTACCCTGACCTCAACGGCGCGTCAGTGTTCATCACTGGCGGCGGCTCTGGCATCGGTGCCGCCTTGACCGAAGGGTTTTTGCGGCAAGGGGCCAAGGTCGCCTTTGTTCAGCGCTCGGACGCCACTGCGTTTTGCGACCAGATGGAAACCGCGACCGGATGCCGTCCGCTCTACCTGCCCTGTGACATCACCGACATCCCCGCCCTGAAAGCCGCCATTGCCTCCGCAGCCGACGCGCATGGCCCGATCGGCGTGCTGGTCAACAATGCCGCCAATGACAAACGCCACAGCACTGCCGAGGTCACCGAGGAATTCTGGGATTGGTCCCAAGCCATCAACTTCAAGGCGTATTTCTTTGCCGCGCAAGCCGTCATCCCGGGGATGCAGGCGCAGGGCGGCGGGTCGATCATCAATTTCTCGTCGATCAGCTATATGATGGGCAATGAAGGCTACCCGGCCTACACCTCGGCCAATTCCGGGATCAACGGCTTGACCCGATCGCTGGCCCGCGAATTTGGCCCCGACCGGATCCGCGTGAACGCGCTGGCCCCGGGTTGGGTCTTGACCCAAAAACAGCACGATTTCTGGGTGACCGAAGAAGGTCTAGCCGCCCACGTGGCGCGGCAATGCCTGAAAGACACGCTGGAGCCAGACGATATCGTGGGTGGCGTGCTGTTTCTGGCCTCGAAGACGTCAAAAATGATGACCGGACAAGCTTTGGTGATCGATGGCGGCGTGGTGGTGACCGGATAATGAACCGCCCTGACCACCACCCCGACTGGATCGCCGTTGACTGGGGCACCACCCACCTGCGGGCTTTTGCTATGGATGCAACCGGCGCCGTGCTGGCCGAGGCCAGTTCGGACAAGGGCATGGGCAGTCTGGACCGGGCCGGGTTTGAACCTGCCCTGTCCGACCTGATTACCCCTTGGTTGACGGATGCGCCCATGCCGATCATCGCCTGCGGCATGGTCGGATCGCGGCAAGGCTGGGTGGAAGCGCCCTATGCGTCCACCCCTTGCCCGCCGCTCAGCCCCGACATGGTCCACCCTGAGGTCACGGATGCCCGCCTGCAAGTCAGCATCATCCCCGGCATCCTGCAAGCCGCCCCAGCCGACGTCATGCGCGGCGAGGAAACCCAGATCGCAGGCTATCTGGCCCTCAACCCCGGCTACACCGGTGTGATCTGCCTGCCCGGCACCCACACCAAATGGGTCGAGATCATCGCAGGTCGGATCACCCGCTTTCAGACGGTGATGACCGGCGATATGTTTGCCGCCCTGTCGCAGCATACCGTGCTGCGCCACACGGTGCAGTCCAAAGGCTGGGACGAGCCAGCCTTCCTGCACGCCTTGTCCCAGACCCTGTCCCAGCCCGAATCCCTGCCCGCCCGCCTGTTCGGTCTGCGCGCGGATCACCTGCTGAACGGCCTGACGCCGGATGCCGCTGTCTCGCGCCTGTCAGGATATCTGATCGGCTGCGAACTGGCCGCCACCCGGGAATACTGGCTGGGCCAGAATGTCGCCCTGATCGGCGATGGCCGCCTCACCGCGCTTTACGCCGCCGCCCTTGCCAACCAAGGTGCCCCGGCAGAAATCGCCGACGGCAACACCACCGTGATCGCCGGCCTGACCGCCGCCTACCAATCCTTGAAAGGATCGCCCCAATGAGCCGCCCCCTAATCGCCATCCTTCGCGGCATCACCCCGCCAGAAGCCCTCGACGTTGCCGCCGCTCTGATCGACGCCGGAATCACCCGGATCGAGGTGCCGATGAATTCGCCCCGGCCATTGGACAGCATCGAGGCGATGGTCAAAGCCCATGGGGACACCGCGCTGATTGGCGCTGGCACGGTTTTGACCACAGAACAGGTGGCGCAGGTCTATCGCACCGGGGCCCGCCTGATCGTCTCGCCCAACTTCGACGCGGACGTGGTTCGGACCGCCAAGGCGCTGGATATGCAAAGCTTTCCGGGCGTGCTGACCCCCAGTGAATGCTTCGGCGCCCTGAAAGCCGGGGCTGACGGTCTGAAAGTGTTCCCAGCATTTCAGATGGGCATCGACGGTCTGAAAGCCCTGCGCGCGGTGCTGCCCCAGACCACCCATGTGGCGATGGTGGGCGGGGTCGGCCCCAGCAACTTCGCCGATTGGGTCGCCGCCGGTGCGAACGGCTTTGGCCTTGGCTCATCGCTCTATAAACCCGGCGACAGCGTCGACACCGTCGCCACCCGGGCACGCGAAGCCGTCGCGGCCTTCGACGCCGCCATCAACGCGTGATCCCTATGCAGCGCGGCCTAGGCGTCTGTTACTACCCCGAACATTGGCCCGAAACCCAATGGCCAGAGGACGCCGCGCGCATGGTCGCGGCGGGCCTCACATGGGTGCGGATTGGCGAATTTGCGTGGTCACGGCTGGAGCCTGAACCCGGCGTTCTGACCTTTGACTGGCTAGACCGCGCCATCGCCGTGCTGGCGAATGCCGGACTGAAGATCGTCTTGGGCACCCCCACAGCAACGCCGCCGCGCTGGCTGCTGCACAAACACCCCGACATGCTGGCGGTGGACCGCGAGGGACGCCCGCGCAAGTTTGGCTCGCGGCGGCACTATTGCTTCAGCCATCTTGGCTTTCGCGACGAATGCCGCCGCATCACCACCCTGCTGGCCGACCGCTATGGCCGCGATCCGCGCATTTGTGCATGGCAGCTCGACAATGAATACGGCTGCCATGACACGGTGCTGTCGTGGTCCGAGGCCGCCCGCACCGGCTTTCGCGATTGGCTGGCCCAGCGCTATCAATCCGTCGACCACCTGAACCGCGCGTGGGGCAACGTGTTCTGGTCGATGGACTATGGCAGCTTCGATGACATCGACCTGCCCAATCTGACCGTGACCGAACCAAACCCGGCCCATGTCATGGCCTTCCGGCGCTATTCGTCGGATCAGGTCACAGCCTTCAACCGGGTCCAGACCGCCGTGCTGCACCGCCTCAGCGCCGCCCCCTTGCTGCACAACTATATGGGCCGGGTGACGGAGTTCGACCATTTCGACACGGGCGCTGATCTCGATATCGCCACATGGGACAGCTATCCCATGGGGTTTCTACTGGACCGGCTGGATGCGGATGAGGCGCATAAAGCCACCTATCTGCGCCAAGGCGACCCGGATTTTCAGGCGTTCCACCATGATCTCTATCGCGCCGTTGGCCGTGGCCGCTGGTGGGTGATCGAACAGCAACCCGGGCCGGTCAACTGGGCCCCGTGGAACCCGGCACCGCTGCCCGGCATGGTCCGCCTCTGGACATGGGAGGCCTTCGCCCACGGCGCCGAAGCGGTCTGCTATTTCCGCTGGCGGCAGGCCCCCTTCGGGCAAGAACAACTGCACGCCGGATTGCTGCGCCCCGACAGTGTCGCAGCCCCGGCCTTGGCCGAAGCCGCCGAGGTCGCCCGAGAGTTGCAAGCGCTGCCCAATGTCGGCACCGCAACCGCCCGGGTGGCGCTGGTGTTTGACTATGCCTCGCAATGGGCATGGGAGACGCAGCCGCAGGGCGCGGATTTCGATTATTTCCGGCTGGTCTTCTCCGTCTATCGCGGTTTGCGCCGGGCCGGGCTGTCGGTGGACATCGTGCCGCCCGACACCGACCGGCTTCCGGCCTATGATCTGGTCTTCGCCCCCGGCATCATGACCCTGCCCGACAGTTTTCTGACCGCGCTGTCGTCCTTTGCCGGCACCGTGATCCTTGGCCCGCGCACCAATGCCCGCACGGCAGAGTTCGCCCTGCCCGACGGCTTGCCCCCTGCCTTGCCCGGCTTTGATCTGCGAATCACCCATCTAGAAAGCCTGCCGCCCACCGAAGCCTTGCCCGTGAATGGCGGCGGCAATGTCCGCCACTGGATGGAACACCTGGACGGCACCGTTCCCAGCACCCTCTGCCTGACTTCTGGCCTGCCGCTCCTGGCATCCGTCGGGCGCCAGCATTATCTGGCCGGATGGCCCGATGACAGTTTGCTGGACCGCCTGATTGCCACCGCCTGTGCCACCGAAGGCATTCCACGGACCCCGGTGCCAGACGGGCTGCGCATCCGCGACAGCGACACGCACCGGTTCTATTTCAACTACGGCCCGCACTCGGTGGTCTTCGACGGCATGGCCCTGCCCGCCGCCGGCGTCGCGATGCGGCCGCTCTGAGGCGCAGCGGGCGTCGCGATGCGGCCGCTCTGAGGCGCAGCTGGCCCTGCTCACACCGCCCACGCCTCCCCCCTGCGGCCCCGCCATCCGGGCAATCGCCATCTGCGGTTGCCCGGCCCGACCTACAGCTTGACGCCGAAACCCGGTCTGATAGGGATAGCCGCAGGCGGGCCTGTAGCTCAACGGTTAGAGCAGAGCGCTCATAACGCTTTGGTTGGGGGTTCAAATCCCTCCGGGCCTACCACTGCCGCCGCACCTTCCCCGTCCCAAGGAGCCGCCGATGCCTCAGCTCACCACCACAGCCGCCGAGATGGTGCGCGCCGCCCGCGCCCGCATTGACGAAGTCGCAACCCCCGACGCCATCGCCCTGATGGACAATCCCTCGGTGGTGTTCGTCGATCTGCGCGATGTCCGCGAACGCCACCGCAGCGGAAGCATCCCCGGCAGCGTTCATTGCCCGCGCGGCATGCTGGAGTTTTGGGTCGACCCCGACAGCCTCTATTTCAAGCCGATCTTTGGCGAAGACCGCCGGTTCATCTTTCATTGCGCCTCGGGATGGCGGTCGGCCCTGTCGGTCGCCACCCTTCAGGACATGGGCTTTCAAGCGGCGCATCTAAAGGACGGCTTTACCGGCTGGGTAGATCATGGCGGCCCGGTCGAGCGCGCGGAACCGACCTAGCGCAGCGGGCGCACGCCAACGATTCCACCAAAACACCGGCCCCGGGGAAACTTTTTCACCCGCTCAGGCGTTTCCTTCTCACGTGCGCCCGATCCGGGGCTTGGCGCGCGGTTGCCCCGCCGTCCCGGCCAACGTGAGAGATATTCACCATGCGTAGATTTCTGATGGCAACAACCGCGTGTCTGGCCGTGGCACAGCCCGGCTTGGCCAGCGATACAGCGTTGATCGTCGGCAATGGCGATTACCGGGCTCTGGCGGATGTGACAGCGGGGGACGGGCTGATCGCCGCCGCCTCGTCGTTGTCCGGCAGCGGCCTGACCGTGATCGAAGCGCGGAATGCAACGGCGCGCGATCTGACCGCGCTGATGGACCAGTTGCAAGACAGCGCCACCACCTCGGACGGGGACATTCGCCCCGGCCGACTGGTGGTGCTGCTATCGGGGCGCTTTGTGACCTCGGGGCTGGACACATGGCTGTTGCCGGTGGATGCGCCGAAACTATCCCGGCTGACCGATCTGTCGCAAAACGCCCTGCCGCTGTCGACGGTTCTGGCCATCCTCGCCACCCAGCCCGGCCAAAGTCTTCTTGGATTGGCGACCGACGACGACCAACAGGCCGCCGGACCGTTCCTGACGACCGGTCTTGGCCCGCTCGCCATTCCGCAAGGGGTGACGGTGATCTCTGGCACGGCCTCGGCGCTGGAACAACTGGCGACTGACACGCTGGGCCAACCGGGCGCCGCCATCGTGCCCGCAGCGACGGCGCTTGGCCTTACCGTTTCCGGCTACACCCCGCTGAGCCTGAGTTTTACGCCAAAGGCCCCTGACGCACCGGCAGAACGGCCCAAGCCGCCAGCCCCCGCGCTGTCGGACACCGAGCGCAGCTTCTGGGATCAAACCCGCACAGCGGACACGGAAACCGGCTATACCCGCTATCTAGACCGCTACCCTGACGGTGCTTTCACCGCCGAGGCGACCCAAGCCCTAACCGAGATCCGATCAGAGCCAAATCGCAACGCACGACTGGCCGAAGACCAGCTTGCCCTGTCCCAAGACGCCCGGCGTGAGGTGCAGCGCGATCTGTCCTTGCTCGAATTCAACCCCAAAGGCATCGACGGCATATTCGGCCCCGGCAGCCGCGCCGCCATCGCTGAATGGCAGCGCCGCAATGATGCCGAGCCCACCGGCTATCTGACCACAACCCAGATCGCCCGGTTGGACGGCCAAGCCGAACGCCGCGCCGCCCAGTTGGAAGCCGAAGCCGAAGCCCGCCGACTGGATCAAGAACGGCAAGACCGCGCCTTCTGGCAGGAAACCGGCGCCATTGGCGATGAGGCAGGCCTGCGCGCCTATCTCAAACGTTATCCCGACGGGATCCACGTGGACGATGCCACCGCCGCATTGGCCGAGATCGAAGAGGCCAAGCTGGCCAAAGTCGCGGGTCAAGAGCGCAAGCTTTGGGACAGCACTCGCAAGACCGACACCGCCCAAGCCTATCAGGCGTATCTCAAAGCCTTCCCCCAAGGTGCTTTTGCCGCCGAAGCCGACACCCGACTGGCTGAATTGAAGGCCGCCGATGCCCAGTCAGCGGAACTCAGCGCCGCCGCTGCCGCCGAGGCCGCCCTGCAACTTCCCGGATTCACCAAGCAGATCCTTGAACAGCGCCTCGCGGCCCTGAACCTCGATCCCGGTGCGGTGGACGGCACCTTCGACGCCGACACTCGCCGCGCCTTGCGCCGCTATCAAACCGCGCGGGACCTGCCCGCCACCGGCTATGTCAATCAGGCCACTATCGTGCGGTTGCTGGCGGACGCCGTCGGACAATAGCCTCGTCAAGGGCGCACCGGGGGTCACACCCCGCCCCCGGTGCGCGGCTAACGCGATCAGTACATGAAATAGCGCTGCGCCATCGGCAAGGTGCTGGCGGGCTCGCAGGTCAGCAGTTCGCCATTGGCGCGGACCTCATAGGTTTCGGGATTGACCTCGATCTCGGGCAACAGGTCGTTCATCACCATATCGCCTTTGCCGATATTGCGGGTGCCGGCCACAGCGACCGTATCCTTGGCCAACCCGTAGCGCCCTTTGATTCCGGCGCTGTGCCCGGCCGCACTGACGAACAACACGGCTGACCGTTCCACCGACCGCCCCATCGCGCCGAACATCGGCCGGGAATAGACCGGTTGCGGCGTCGGGATAGAGGCATTCGGATCGCCCATCTGCGCGCAGGCAATGCTGCCGCCCAGCAGAACCATCTCAGGCTTCACCCCAAAGAACGCCGGATCCCACAGCACCAGATCGGCGCGCTTGCCGGGCACGATGCTGCCAATCTCGGTCGACAGGCCATGCGCCACAGCCGGATTGATGGTGTATTTCGCGATATAGCGCTTCACCCGCACGTTGTCATTGGCCCCGGTTTCCTCGGCCAGCCGCCCGCGCTGCACCTTCATCTTGTGGGCAGTCTGCCAGGTCCGGATCAGAACCTCACCGACGCGGCCCATCGCCTGACTGTCGCTGGCGATGATCGAAAACGCGCCCATGTCATGCAAGATATCTTCCGCCGCGATGGTTTCCTTGCGGATGCGGCTTTCGGCAAAGGACACGTCTTCCGGGATCGACTTGTCGAGATGGTGACACACCATCAGCATGTCGAGGTGCTCTTCCAGCGTGTTGACCGTGTAAGGCCGGGTTGGGTTGGTCGAACTGGGCAACACATTGGCTTCGCCCACCACCTTGATGATGTCCGGCGCGTGACCGCCGCCGGCCCCTTCGGTGTGGAAGGCGTGGATGGTCCGGCCCTTGATCGCCCCCACCGTGTTCTCGACGAAGCCGGATTCGTTCAGGGTGTCGGTGTGGATCATCACCTGCACGTCCATCTCGTCAGCGACGCTGAGACAGCAATCAATCGCCGCAGGCGTGGTGCCCCAATCTTCGTGCAGTTTCAGCGCACACGCCCCGGCTTCAACCATCTCGACCAAGGCCGCAGGCTGGCTGGCATTGCCCTTGCCCGCCAGACCGAAATTCATCGGCAGGCCGTCGAGGCCCTGCATCATCCGTTCCAAGTGCCACGGCCCCGGCGTGCAAGTGGTGGCCAGCGTGCCATGCGCCGGGCCAGTGCCGCCGCCCAGCATGGTGGTGACGCCGGAATGCAGCGCATCCTCAACCTGTTGCGGACAGATGAAATGGATATGGCTGTCGAACCCGCCCGCCGTCAGGATGCGGCCCTCGCCCGCGATCACCTCGGTGCCGGGGCCAACAATGATATCGACGCCGGGTTGGGTATCGGGATTGCCCGCCTTACCAATGGCCGCAATGCGTCCGCTCTTCAGGCCGACATCGGCCTTGAAGATGCCGGTGACATCCACGATCAGCGCGTTGGTGATGACCGTGTCTACCGCCCCGCCTGCGCGGGTGACTTGGCTTTGCCCCATGCCGTCGCGGATCACCTTGCCGCCGCCGAACTTGACCTCTTCGCCATAGGTGGTCAGGTCGCGCTCGACCTCGATAAACAACTCAGTATCGGCCAGGCGCACCCGGTCTCCGGTCGTGGGGCCATACATATCGGCATAAACGGCGCGGGGAATTCTTGCGGGCATGGATCGGTTCCAGAGCTGAGACGACAATTGCCGCTACCAGACACAATCCCGCCCGGCCCTGCAAGGTTCGGCCCCTCATTTGGCCCAGCATCCGTGCAGATTGCCAGAAATTCAGGCAGTATCGACGGCTTCGGACCCGCCCACAGGCCCAGCGCCGTCTCCCGCGCCGCAACCATCAGGACTTAGCCCAGTGACGGGTCACCCTGCGACAGGCGTTGAACGTTGGATTTTGTCTTGCTGCGCAGCGGCTCAATTGCCGCGCTCATGACACGGTCCGGGCTCTTGCCGCTCATCACCGCCTGAAAGGCCGAGGACACGGATTCGGTAAACGCCACATGCTTTTCGCTGATCATGCGTTCGTTTTCATCGGGATGCACCGCCCAAAGACCGGACATCCCCAACAAACGGTACATGATGACGGATTGAGATTCGATGCCGAGCGTGACCATTTCACCGCTTACACGCATGAAGTTGAACGGATCGGATGTAGCGACGACTGGGAAGAACGGGAACATGGACACCTCTGGTTACGCCAATCCTGTGTCCCCAAACGATAGCCTAAAAAATCGAGATTCCCAGTCGAGACAGAGATTTATTTATTTTTGATGACTTTTAGCGGCGAAATGCACCGGTTCCCCGATGCATTTCAAGGCACTTCAGCCTCAGCGTTTCAGCGGGGCTGTGCCGGTGGACGACGCCGCTGGCGGGGTCCGATCATCGGGTGCGGCCGCTGCCGATTGCGGCGCGCTGGCGAAGATCGGTGCCTTGGTCTCGTCCGTCGTCACCGATTGCGCAGCGGCCTCAGTAGGTTGGCTCGCCTTACCACCCGCAGGTGCCTCGACTGCCTTCTGCGGGGCCACCTTCGGCGCCGTCACGGCCGGTTCACTCGCCGCGGTCTTGGTCTCGGCCCCGGTTTCGACTGCAGCCTTGCTGTCTGCCTTTGTATTAGGCGCATCCGCCACACGCGGTTTGGATGCCGTACGCGCAGCCGTCGAACCCGTCGGCGACGCTGTGCTGGCCGCTGTTGGCGCCGAGGTCGCAGCACGTGCCGCTGTCTTTGTGCGTGTCGTGCGGCGCACCGCCCGTGCCGGTTTCGCGGCAGGTTTGTCCGCAGCCTTGGCAGGCGGGGTCACTGCGACCTTAGCGGCAACCGGCGCGGCGGTTGTTTTTGCCGCGTCTGGCACGGCGGTTGTCTCTGCCACGTCCGATGCTGCGGTCTTGGCAACCGGCGCGGCCTTTTTGACCACCCGCACCGGCGCATCGATCGTCGCCACCGGCGGCGTCACCGACCGCAATGCGGGTCGGCTGGCCGGTTTCGGCACAATGGCGCCACCCTTATGATCCTTGGCCGACAGCGCGGCATGATCCCAACCGGGCATCATCCGCAGCATCTTCAAGGTCATATCCATCTGCGTATTCGCAGCGCGGATCCAGATTTCCATGCCGTTCCGCCAGAAATCGATCGGTGTTTTCATCATCAGTCTGAACTCCAGTTCTGGGAGGCGCGGCACATCCTGCCCGCATCCATCAACTTAGGTATCGAGGGCCCCCATGACACCTGCATTAAATCCAAAAACCCGCCGCGCCCCCGCATAGGGCACCAAAGTCACCTCCCGCGTCTGTCCCGGCTCGAACCGCACCGCCGTCCCCGCCGCAATATCTAACCGCAGCCCCCGGGCGGCGGCACGATCAAAGTCCAGCGCGCCGTTGGTTTCGGCAAAATGATAGTGGCTGCCGACCTGCACCGGCCGGTCACCAGTATTGGCCACCCGCAACACGGTCACGGATGCGCCTGAATTCAACTCAATCTCGCCCTCACGGGTCAGTACTTCACCGGGAATCATGACGGACCCTCCTATCGGATCGGATGGTGAACGGTAACCAGTTTGGTGCCGTCCGGAAATGTGGCCTCGACCTGCACATCATGGATCATCTCGGCAATCCCTTCCATACATTGGTTTGCCGCAACCACATGTGCCCCGGCATCCATCAACTCTGCCACCGACCGGCCATCGCGGGCGCCTTCGACCACGAAATCGGTGATCAGGGCGATGGCTTCGGGATGGTTCAACTTCACGCCCCGCTGCAAACGCCCGCGCGCCACCATGGCGGCCAAGCTGATCAGAAGCTTATCTTTCTCACGTGGTGTCAGATTCATGATATCACAAAGTCCTGTAGGTTCAAAGTTGCCAGACCCGCGGCAGCGGACCCGCGCAGAGCAGGTGCAGACACTCCGCCACCAGTCGGCGCAGCGTAAAGGCGTCCTGCGACAACGCCCGCATCACCAGTTTCCCGTCCCAGCCCGAGGCCGCCGCCTCGATCTCTGGTCCGGCCTCAGCCAACCGCGCCCGCAGCGCCGTCAGCGCATCTTCCGCGCCGGGCCCGGCGACGCAAATCGTACTCAGCGCCAGCCCCGCCCCCAGAACCGCCGCCCCGCTGCGCCGGGCAAGGCTCTCGGCCGTCAGGCAAAGCGGCTCCAGAAAGATCGGTCGCCCGTCCCGGCGCACCTCGCGCCAGTCGCGCACCGTCACATCGTGCAGCTGCTCGCCCATGGCGGCCCGGCCCAGCACCAGCGTCTCGGCCATGACCAAACGCGCATCCCCGGACAGATCGACCACAGTGCGCCGCGCCAAATGCGCCCGCTCGAACACAATCGTTTCTTGCGGCAACCAATGCAGCCCGCCGCCCGCGCCCACCCGCAACGTCACGTCCAGCCGCGCCGGATCGCCCAGACTGGCATAGGCGCGCTCGGCGGTCTGGGTTGTCGCGGTAACCGCAGCCCCCTCTCCGACCTCCAGCTCAAACCGCAGATGGTCGCCCCCCGTCAGCCCGCCTGCGGTGTTCAGAAACACCAGCTCAGGCCGCGCCCGGTGGGTCCGGGGCAACATCGCCTTGGCCGAGCCGCTTTGATGCAGGTTGCCCAGCACCACCGCCCCGTCCCGCAGGTCAAAGGACGCATAGGCCCGTCCGCGGGTGCGCTGATGCGGTGCAGCGCGGCCCGGCCCGGTGCAGGGACGGGCGCCATGATCATCAAGCATCGAAGCAGGTCCCCTGTGCCCAAAAAGAGTTGATTTGTCCTAGCCCCTCCCTTCGACGCATTTCAACGACCAATGGGCCGATTTGCCTGCCGGACGGCCAGTTCCGACCCCAAATGATCGATTGTTAGGCACTCTCACCCCGCAAGAGCCTCTAGCCACTGCGCCCGGCATTGTATAATCCACCGCCATGACCCGCACCCTGACCCTCCGCCGCCCCGATGACTGGCATTTGCACTTGCGCGATGGCGCCATGCTGCGCGCCGTCTTGCCTGAAACCTCCCGCCACTTTGGCCGGGCCATTGTGATGCCAAATCTGGTGCCGCCGGTGGTGACCGCTGCCGATGCCGTCGCCTATCGCGACCGCATCCTCGCGGCCCTGCCCGAGGGCGCAGAGTTCACCCCGCTGATGACGCTCTATCTGACCGAGACCACCGATCCGGCCGATCTGCGCGCGGCCGCCCAGTCCGGTCTGATCACCGCCGTCAAGCTGTACCCTGCTGGCGCCACCACCAATTCAGCCTCTGGCGTGCGCGACTTCGACAAGGTCATGGCCGTGCTCGAGACGATGGCCGAGATCGACCTGCCGCTCTGCGTGCATGGCGAAGTGACCGACCCGGCCATCGACATCTTCGACCGTGAGGCCGTGTTCATCGACACCGTCCTTGATCCGCTGCGCCGCCGGGTCCCTGATCTGCGCGTGGTAATGGAACATATCACCACCTCGGACGGCGTTGACTACGTCTCGGCCCAACCCGACGGCAAAATGGGCGCGACCATCACCACCCACCACCTAATTATCGACCGGAACCATATTCTGGTCGGCGGGATCAAGCCGCATTACTATTGCCTGCCAGTGGCCAAGCGCGCCCGCCACCGCGATGCGCTGGTCGCCGCCGCCATCTCGGGCGATGCGCGCTTCTTCCTTGGTACCGACAGCGCCCCCCATACCGATCCGAACAAACTCAGCGTCTGTGGCTGCGCCGGGGTCTTTTCCGCCAGCAACACCATGTCCTGTCTGGCCGAGGTCTTTGACCGTGCCGGTGCCTTGGACAAGCTGGAAGGCTTCAGCAGCCTGAATGGCCCCGCCTTCTACGGGCTGGCGCCAAACACCGCGACGCTGACCCTGACCCATGGCGATCCGGTCAGCTACCCCGCTCACATCCAGACCGAGGACGGGCCGGTTACCCTGTTCGACCCCGGATTTCCGCTCCATTGGCGCGTTGCGTCCTGATTTCCTTCCCTTCCAGTAGAAAGACCAGACCATGATTCCCAGCTCGTTCCCGGACAAGGCCGAAATGGCCCGTCTCACTGCCCGCATGCTGCTGGAGATCAAGGCAGTGGATTTCAACGCCGCCGAACCCTTCATCTATTCCTCGGGCCTGCCCGGACCGACCTATGTCGATTGCCGCAAGCTGATCAGCTTTCCTCGGATTCGCGGCACCCTGATGGATTTCCTGACCTGCACCGTCCTGCGCGATGCCGGTTTCGAAGCCTTCGACAATGTTGCAGGCGGCGAAACCGCGGGCATCCCGTTCGCGGCGCTGGTGGCCGAACGCATGGGCCTACCCATGACCTATATCCGCAAAAAGCCCAAAGGCTATGGCCGCAATGCCCGCATTGAGGGCGTCATGACCGAAGGCCAGCGGGTCTTGTTGGTGGAAGACCTGACCACCGATGGCGGGTCCAAGATCAGCTTCGTCAATGCCATCCGTGAGACCGGCGCAAGCTGCGCCCATACCGCCGTCATCTTCTATTACGGCATCTTCCCGGACACCGAGAAAACCTTGGGCGATCACGGCGTCACCCTGCATTCGCTCTGCACGTGGCATGACGTGCTGGCCGAAGCCAAGGTCAGCGCGGCCTTCGACACCGCCACCTTGACCGAGGTCGAAGCCTTCCTGAACGACCCGCGCGGCTGGCAAGCGGCCCGCGCCTGATCCCAATCCGCGCCGGTGAGTCGCAGATCCCGCACTGGCATTGCCCGATCTTCGGGCAATGCCGCAGATGACGCCGCGGTCCTCGCCAACCGGCCAAGGTTTTTCCGCGCCGCCCAATGCCCGAACCACCCAGATGTTGACGAACCGCTACGACATAGCGCAAGATAAGCTGCGCACAGGTCATACTCAGGTTATCCACAGGGTTATACAGGTTGCCCCGGCGCGGCGATAAAGTTACTCGGTTTCTCCACAACAGGCACAAGAACGTGCCACGCGGGAGCAGGCATGAACCAGATCACAGGCATGGCAGTCGCAACGACATCGGGCTTTTCCGGCAGTTCGGACGGCACGCTGCCTCATTCCATTGAAGCCGAACAGCAGCTTCTTGGAGCATTGCTTACCAACGACCAGATCTATGACCGGATCGCTTCGGTGATCTCGTCGGTGCATTTCTTCGATCCGGTCCACGCCCGTATCTTTGAAGTCGCCGCCTCGCGCATCGCCAAGAACGCGCTGGTCACCCCGGTCACCCTCGCCAGTTTTCTGGAAGACGAGCCGGGCCTCAAGGAACTGGGCGGCCCCGCCTATCTGGTGCATCTGGCCGGGTCCGCCATTTCGACCTTCGCCGCCCGCGACTATGCCCAACTGATCTATGATCTGGCCATTCGCCGCGAACTGATCGCGCTGGGGCAAGACATCTCTGCCCGCGCCGCGCAGGTGGATGTGGAAAGCGAACCGCGCGAACAGATCGTCGAGGCCGAACAGGCCCTCTACAAGCTGGGCGAAAAGGGCCAGTCCGGTCAGGGCTTCCAATCGTTCCTGCGCGCCGTCACCGATGCCGTCAATGTTGCCAACGCCGCCTACCAGCGCGATGGTGGCTTGTCCGGCGTCTCCACCGGCCTGACTGATCTCGACAAGAAACTCGGCGGCCTGCACCGGTCTGACCTGTTGATCCTTGCCGGGCGTCCGTCGATGGGGAAAACCTCGCTGGCCACCAACATCGCCTTCAACATCGCCAAAGCCTATACCAAAGGCACCTTGCCCGATGGCAGTATCGGCGCGACCAATGGCGGCGTCGTCGGTTTCTTCAGCCTCGAAATGTCGGCAGAACAGTTGGCCGCCCGGGTATTGTCCGAAGCCGCCGAAGTGCCCTCGGAACAGATCCGCCGCGGCGACATGACCGAAACCGAATTCCGCCGTTTCGTCGAAGCCGCCAAGACCCTCGAAGCCTGCCCGCTTTTCATTGACGACACCCCGGCCCTGCCGATCAGCCAATTGGCCGCCCGCGCCCGCCGCTTGAAACGCACCCACGGCCTTGACGTCATCGTGGTCGACTACCTGCAACTGGTGCGCCCGGCCACCGCCAAGGACAGCCGCGTCAACGAGGTGTCGGAAATCACCCAAGGGCTGAAGGCCATTGCCAAAGAACTCGATGTGCCCGTGGTCGCCCTGTCCCAGCTCAGCCGCGCGGTGGAAAACCGCGAAGACAAGCGCCCGCAGCTGTCTGACCTGCGCGAATCCGGTTCGATCGAGCAGGATGCCGATGTGGTGATGTTCGTCTACCGCGAAGAATATTATAAAGAGCGCGAAAAACCCAGCGACGAGAAGCTGGACGAGATGATGAAGTGGCAAGAGGCGATGGAGCGGGTCCACGGCAAGGCCGAGGTCGTGATCGGCAAACAGCGCCACGGCCCCATCGGCAATGTCGAGCTTAGCTTCGAAGGCCGCTTCACCCGCTTTGGCAACCTCGTCAAACCGTGGCAACAGGGCGACGATTCGTTCTAAACCAGCCGCAGGGTTCCGAATTTCGCAGCGCGGGGGGGGGGCAGCCGGCGCGCAACAGACAGTTCAAACGGCAAGAGCCGGAGGATCATCCAGACCCTCCGGCTCTTGCCGTTCTCGCCGCTATCGCTCGCGGTCTAACTCCACGGGCCTTGATCACGCTTGCGCGCCCGCGACACCTTGGGCAGCGACGATGGCTGGTCCGCCACCCTGCGGCGCGACACCGGCGCGACCGCCGCTGGCCCGGCCATGGCCCGCAACCGCGCCACCCGGTTGTCGGTCTTGGGATGGGTGGCAAACAGATTGTCGATCTTATGGGCGTGCAGCGGGTTGATGATAAACATATGCGCCGTCGACGGATGGCGTTCGGCCACGTCATTATCCACCCGTGCGGCCACCCGTTGAATCCCTTCAAGCGCACTGGCCAGCGCCAAGGGATTGCCGCAAATCTCGGCCCCAATCCGGTCGGCCTCGTATTCGCGGCTGCGCGAGATCGCCATCTGGATCAACGCCGCCGCCAGCGGCGCAAAGATCGACATGGCAATCACGCCGATAATCCCCATCTTTTCCCGGCTGCCGCCGAAAAACATCGCAAAATTGGCAAGGATCGAAATGGCCCCGGCAAAGGTTGCCGTCACCGTCATGATCGCCGTGTCGTGGTTGCGAATATGGGCCAACTCATGCGCTACGACCCCGGCCACTTCCTCGCGGCTAAGCCGGTCCATCAGGCCCCGGGTCACCGCAACGGCAGCGTTGGACGGGTTCCGCCCGGTGGCAAAGGCGTTCGGTTGGTCGGTCTCAATGATGTAGACTGCGGGCACCGGCATATTCGCCGCCCGTGCCAGATCGGCCACCATCGATCCAAGGCCCGACCGATCCCCGGGGGCAACCGCCCGGGCATTGTGCATCGACAACACCATCCGGTCGGACTTCCACCACGTCAACGCGTTCATCGCCACGGCAATCACCAGCGCGATGACGGCGCCATAAGCCCCGCCCAACAGCGCGCCAACCCCCATGAACAAGGCGGTCATCGCCGCCATCAGAATTGCCGTCTTCACATAGCCCATTCATCAGCCCTCATATTTGGCATCCCTGCCGGATATGGGCCCGCCACCGGCGTTGCGCAACAGGTCCGGCAGCGTGCGCAGGGTCCGACGAAAGTCCGATAAAAGTCCGACGTTAGTCCGACGCCGCCATTTCGCCGAATTTCGCCTCAAGATAATCCAGCAACGGACCTTCCGACGGGGCCGCGCCGGTGGCATGTTCAATGGTCTCACGCCCGTCGCGCAACGCGCCATGCCGCTGCACCCGCTCGGCCAGCCATGCTGTCGCCGGGGATGGATCGCCCGCCGACAAATGGGCATCCAGCGCTGGAATATCGTCCTTCAACGCCTTGAAAAGACAGCCAGCGTAGACATTTCCAAGACTGTAGGTCGGGAAATATCCGAACAGGCCAACCGACCAATGCACGTCCTGCAACACCCCAAGCGACGCTTTCGGCACCGCCCGGCCAAAATCGGCTCTAAAGCGGGTATTCCACGCGTCTTCAAGGTCCCGGACATCCAAAGCCCCTGAAATCATGGCCTTTTCCAGATCATAGCGCATCAGAACATGCAGGTTATACTGCACTTCATCGGCCTCGGTCCGAATGAACCCCGGTCCGACCCGGTTTACCGTTCGATAGAATTCGTCTTCATTCCGGATACTTAGGGGACCAAATTCATCCTTCATCCGGCCATAAAGCCAGCCACAAAACGCCCGACTGCGTCCCAACTGGTTTTCATAGGTGCGGCTCTGGCTCTCATGCACCCCCATTGAGGTGCCCCGTCCAATCGGCGTCAGCAGATAGTCCAGATCAACCGCCTGCTCATAGCAAGCATGGCCAACCTCATGAATTGTCGAATAAAAACAGTTGAACGGGTCAGCCGGATCAGTGCGCGTCGTGATCCTGACATCCACGCCTGAGCCGCTAGAAAATGGATGGACAGCTTTATCGATCCGGCCCCGGTTTAGGTCATATCCGAACACACGCGCCAATTCCGACCCGAGGACCATCTGCGCCTGTTCAGAAAATTCCCCGGTAATTGCAGGGGGTTGCTCAATCCCGAACGCCTGATCGCGCAAGGCCACCAGACGCGGACGCAACGCCCCAAACATCTGATCAAGGTCGGCTGCCGTAACCCCGGGCTCGTAATCGGCCAGCAAGGCATCATAGGCCACCCCGCCGGGCACCAACGCCGCCGCCTCTTGTCGTTTCAGATCAACCACTTCCGCAAGCCTTGGTGCGAATGCAGCGAAGTCATCTGCCGCCCGCGCCGCCGCCCATTCCCCTTGGGCCAGACTGGTGACACGGGCCAACCGCTGCGACAGAGCCGCAGGAACTTTGCTGGCCCGGTCGAAATCCCGCTTCAATAACCGTAAGTTGGCCGCTTCAACCGGATCAGAGCCCACGCCAGCATCCGCCAGCCAGTCACCAACCCGCGGATCACAGCGCCGGGCATGCAAGATGCCCTCCATTGCGGACATCTCGTCACTGCGTTGGGCCGCGGCACCGCGGGGCATAACCGTCTCTTGATCCCAGCCCAAACGTCCAGCAACCGCCGCCAACGCATTGGTTTCACGCGAAAACGCCATCAACTCGTTATAAGCACTCATTTGCCGGCACTCCTGACCGATTGTTCGATTGGGTATTGGCTGCGGAACCGCGCCCGCAAGATCATCACCCATAAGCCGACAGCGCCGAGCAGATGCAAGATCGCGATATTCCACGGCGCGGCATAGAGCACTGTCATGATCCCCAGCGCGACCTGAACACAGGCCATCAGCATCATCGTATGGAAGGCGCCTGCCGTACTGCGATTGCCGGATTTCCGGCCTTTCGACCAAACGACGATGGTAAAGGCGAACAGAAGATAGCCGACGATCCGGTGAACAAACTGAACCAAACCTTGGTTTTCAAAGAAATTTCTCCACAACGGTTCGATCGCGAATGCCGCAGGAGGAAAGACCTGACCGGCCATCAAAGGCCAATCGGTAAAGCTGCGCCCGGCATCGATCCCCGCCACCAGCGCCCCAAGCAGGATTTGCACTAGTGCTAGATGCATCACCCCGGTGGACAATCCAAAGAGCTTTGCGTCCCGACTGCGCCGCGCTTTCAGCAACGCGCTTTCCGGGCGGCTGAGCAACTGAACATCCCACGCAATCACGCCCAGAATGGCGAAGGCCAGCCCCAGATGAACGGCAAGCCGGTACGACGCCACCGAGGTATTGCCGTCGGTCAAGCCCGACGCAACCATCCACCAGCCAATCGCCCCTTGCAAACCGCCGAGCACGCCCAACCCCAGCAGACGCAAGGTCCAACCGGGCGGGATCTGCCGGAACAGCGCGAAGCCCGCAATCCCTACCGCCCAGACCAGACCGATCACCCGGCCAAGTTGCCGGTGACCCCATTCCCACCAATAAATGCTCTTGAACTCGGCCAAGGTCATCTCTGAGTTCATAATTTCGAACTGCGGACTTTGTTGGTACTTTTCAAATTCGGATGTCCAGCCTGCTGTGTCCATTGGCGGCATCGCCCCCGTGACGGGCCGCCATTCGGTGATCGACAGGCCGCTATCGGTCAGGCGGGTTAAGCCCCCGACCACGATCATCACCACCACCAATGCGAAGAGGACAACCAGCCACGCCCTGACGGCAAGACGGGCGCCGCTGCGATGCTGCCGCTCGATCACACCCGCGCCGGATGGCGACGGATTGGGGGCATCGCTGCCCACCTCTTCGAAAATGCTACGTTTCTTCTGGCTCATGGACCACTCCCCGTTGCCGCGACACGCTAGGCCGCTGCGTTCTGGTCTGCAATCTAACGTTGGTCGTCGCCGCGCTCTTTCCAGCGGACCATCTGCCGCAGGATGCCATGCAGGATCTGGGTATCGGCACGGGTCAACGGCATCCGCGACCACAGATTGCGCAGCACGACTTTCATGCTGTCTGCCTTGGTCTCTGGAAAGAAGAACCCGGCCTGATCCAGCCGCTCTTCGTAATGGCCTGCAAGCCGTTCCACTTCGACCGCTGTGGCCCATTCATTCCCGGCCAGATCGACGCGCTCGGCCGCAACTTCAAAGGTCTGGCGACGCCATTCATAGGCCAGCAGAAGCACACATTGCGCCAGATTGAGCGAGGCAAAATCCGGATTGACCGGCACCGAAATCAATGCGTTGGCGCGGGCAATGTCATCGTTTTCCAAACCGGCCCGTTCAGGTCCGAACAGAATGGCCACCCGCTCGCCCTGCTGCACCCGCTGCCAGGTTTCGATCATGGCCTGCTCAGGGGACAGAATAGGGTTGGTCATCCCACGCCCACGCGCTGTGGTCGCCAGCACATAGGTGCAATCCGCGATCGCATCAGCGGTGGTGTCGTGCAGCCCCGCCTCGTCCAGCAGACGCCCGGCCCCGCTGGCCACCGCCACGGCCTTTGGATTGGGCCAGCCATCGCGCGGCGCCACAAGACGCATCCGGTCGAGGCCGAAATTCCACATGGCACGCGCGGCACCGCCGATGTTTTCCCCCATCTGAGGGCGCACCAGTACAAAAACCGGCGGAATATGGGTCAGATTTGACATGGCGCGGGATCTAAGCCAGCGCATCACAAAGGGCAATGGCTTGTGAGACGCCGGGCCACAGGGTAGGTCTCGCAAAACAACGACATGAGGCCGACATGCCCGCTGATGACCGCCCACAACTTTATCTCGTGACCCCACCCGACTTTTCCATCGGCGGGTTCCCCGACAAATTGGCCGCCGTGCTGGACGCGGCACCGATTGCCTGCCTGCGACTGCGCATGGCCAGCACCGATGAACAGACCGTCGCACAAGCGGCAGACGCCTTGCGCGAAATTGCCCACGCCCGCGATGTTCCGTTGGTGATTGACACCCATTTGCATCTGGTCGAACGGCTGGGCCTTGATGGCGTGCATTTGACTGATGGGGCAAAATCGGTACGCAAGACCCGCAAGGATCTGGGCGCGGATGCAATTGTCGGCGCGTTCTGCGCAACCTCACGCCATGACGGACTAGCCGCTGGCGAAGCTGGCGCGGATTACGTCAGCTTTGGTCCCGTCGGGCAAACCGTCCTCGGCAGTGGTGAAACCGCTGAGGATGATCTGTTCGCATGGTGGTCGGAAATGATCGAATTGCCCGTGGTGGCCGAGGGCCGTCTCGATGCGGATGCCATTCGCCGCCTGACCCCGATCACAGATTTCTTTGCCATCGGCGATGAGATTTGGCGGCAAGACGATCCAACGCAGGCGTTGAAAGCCCTGCTGGCAGCGATGGAGTAACCGGGCGACCCGGTCACTTCCCCAAGTTGGCAGTGACCGGATCGCGCACCATGTGCTCTGCGACTTTGGCAATTGCCTTACGGTCGGCAAAGTCGCGAACAGCCAAAGGCGGGTGATACACCACCTCGACCCCGCCCTGTGGCCACGCCCCCAAAACCTTCAACACGTGCTGGCCAAAGTTCATCCCGCCCCACCAGCCATAAAACCGGGGATCCTGACCTTTCGGCGCGGTGTACATCACGCTGACCGGCTGCACCCAGATGTCATCCTTCAAAGCCTCATCGAAGAAGGCCGCGAACAGGGTTGGTTTGAACTCCAGCACTCGCTGGGAATCGGTGCTGGTGCCTTCGGGGAAGAACAGCAGTTTGTGGCCCGTTTTCAGGCGCGATTCGAACATCAATTTCTGGGCTGCGGCCTCGCGACGGTCGCGCATGATAAATAAGGTACCCGTTGCCCGCGCCAGCCAGCCGATCCCGGGCCAGTCGGCCACTTCGGTTTTGGCGACGAAAAATATCTGCTGACGGGCGCTTAGTGTGATGATGTCCATCCACGACGCGTGATTGGCCACCACAGCGCCATGCTGCCGCATCGGGGTGCCACGGGTGCGGAACCGCATGCCCAGCAGCAGGAAGGTCAGATAGGCCGTTCCTTGGGTCAGATAGGGCGTCACCGGACGCTTGAGGCCAAAGAGCGGTGCCTCAATCAACCGGCCCAGCACCAGCAGCAGCGACAGCGTCAGGAACAAGATCAAAATCGGAACGCCGCGTAGAACGATCAGCACCCAATTCAGCGGGGACGTCGGAATGGTCAACGGCGGTTCATCGGATTTCCAAGTATGGCTCACAGGTCGATCCCTCGAGTATAGATCGCGCGTTGGCGCGGGTTCATGCGAGCGGTATCAAGCACCAGACACACATCAATTGTATTGAACGCGCGATCCACGTACGCACCGTCACCGATAAATCCGCCCAACCGCAGATAGGCTTTGATCAAGGCAGGCACCTGCAGAATGGCCGCAGCGCGATCAAGGTCTGTGGCCCGACGAAGGTTCAGAGACTTGTAATGTTCAGGCAGTGCACGCACCCGCAAATCTTCCGGCGCAAGATGACGGTGGTACAGCAGGGAAAGGGGCGCAGCCAGCGCCGCCAAATTGGTGCCGTGGAAGCTGGCCGTTCCGAACAGGATCTCGATCTTGTGCTCCAGAGTAAAGGCCGCAAGCGCCGTCCAGAGGTGGTACATCGCCGGACCGCCCCGGTGATCGGGATGCAGACAGGACCGGCCCAATTCTAGCAGGCTCCGACCGCTGCGCTCTAGCACAGACAGATCAAATTCCCCGGCCGAGTAAAAGCCGCCCGCTTTGGCCGCCTCGGACCCGCGCAGCAACCGATAGACACCAACCACATGATCAAGGTTGGCCGGATCCTTCGACAGATCGACTAAGATCATCTGCTCGCAAAACGGATCGAACCGATCGCGTTCCAACCGATTATCATGGTCCACCAATGGCCCATCGCCGCCCAGTTCTTCGACGAAGACCTGGTAGCGCAGACGCTGTGCCGCGATGAAATCCTGCTCGTGCGTTGCGAGACGCGCGTCGTATTGCGGAGATGCCGAGGACATCAGTTCCTTATCACTCAAGACTTTCGGCCCGTTTATATAGTGTTCCTGGTGCATTTTGAACCTGCATCGATGGGCAAACTTCCCAAAGATTGACAAGATTAAAGGTTCTGTTAACCATTATAGGTAATTTTCATGAACGATACTCAATTTCGAGGTCCACTCTGCTCGCGTCCACAACAATCTTTCCCATATGCTCAAAATTCACTGTGACCTTGCCGCCGATATTGGACTGAACCTGACCGAGGCCCCAATCTGGTTGGTTGGGATGCCGGACCAACATTCCGGGCTCAAGCAATGACGTCATAGCAGCTTTCCTGTTTTCGACGCGTCCCAAGAAACGGATCATCCCGATGAACCAAATCCCCAGAGACCTTGTCGCCCTGCTGGGATCACGAATCTGTCATGACCTTATCAGCCCGATTGGTGCCATCGGCAACGGCCTAGAATTGATGGAGATGAGCCGAAGCGCCGAGGGCCCTGAAATGGATCTGATCAAGGCGAGTTTATTGAACGCGCAAGCCCGCATTCGGTTTTTCAGGATCTCCTATGGTGCCACGGGCGATGGTCAAGCCATTGGCAGTCGCGAAGTCAAATCGATCTTGCAGGATTTTACAATTGGCGGGCGGGTTCGGATCGATTGGCAAACCGAAGGCGAAGTTCATCGCGACGACACCAAATTGGTGTTCCTGCTCCTGCAATGTTTGGACACCGCGATGCCTTATGGCGGCGACGTGCGGATCACCCGCTCGGACCGAAGCTGGACCCTCAGCGCACAGGCCAAGAAGTTGAAAGCCCTGCCCGAGCTCTGGTCCCACCTTGACGGTGACCCCAAGCCCGGCCCGATCACACCGGCGCAGGTTCAGTTTGCACTGGCACCGCAACAGGCCGCTGCAATGCAGCGCAAATTGTTCGTTCGTGTCACGGACACAGAGATCAATCTGCAATTCTGATCCGTACCTCATCGCCTTTAAGCACGGATAGTGCCGTCTCCGGTCACCAGATACTTGAAACTTGTCAGCTGGTTGGCCCCAACGGGTCCGCGCGCGTGCATTTTCCCGGTGGCGATACCGATCTCAGCGCCCATACCAAATTCACCGCCATCCGCAAACTGGGTCGACGCATTGTGCATCAGGATAGCACTGTCCAAGCGCATGAAAAACCGATCTACCGCCGCGCCATTTTCCGTCAGAATGCAGTCTGTATGGTTCGAGCCAAATTCCTGAATATGAGCAATCGCCGCATCCACACCATCGACGATTCGCGCCGCGATGATCATGTCCAGAAACTCCCGGCCAAAATCATCCTCTGACGCTTGGACCGTTCCGGGCACTGATTGCAGGATCTCATCGGCACGAACCTCGACCCCGGCGGCAATCAGATCAGTCAAAAACGGCGCACCATGACGGTCAAAATAGGCACGATCCACCAGCAGGCATTCCGCCGCGCCACAAATTCCAGTGCGCCGGGTTTTGGCATTCAGAATGACATCTCGCGCTTTGGCAGGGTCCGCGTCGGCATCGACATAGATGTGACAAATGCCTTCAAGATGGGCAAAGACCGGCACACGGGCCTCGCGCTGCACCAGCCCGACCAGCCCCTTCCCGCCCCGCGGAACAATCACATCGATGGACTCGGTCATCGTCAGCATTTCGGACACGGCAGCCCGGTCCCGGGTCGGCACCAGTTGGATCGCATCTGCGGGCAGTCCCGCAGCCGTGACGCCCTCAATCAGACAGGCATGCAGCGCCGTCGAACTGTGAAAGCTTTCCGACCCGCCGCGCAAAATCACCGCATTGCCAGCTTTCAAGCACAGCGCACCAGCATCGGCGGTGACATTAGGACGGCTTTCATAAATCACACCGATGACGCCAAGCGGGGTTCGGACACGGCGGATGTGAATGCCGGTGGGTTGGTCCCATTCCTCCAGAACCGCGCCAACCGGATCGTCCTGCGCCGCAATCGCCCGAAGCCCAGCCGCGATGGCATCGATCCGAGCGCTGTCCAACTTCAACCGGTCGAGCATCGCATCCGTCAGAGCTTTGTCCCGCCCGAACGCCATGTCCTTCTCATTCGCCGCCAGAATCTCGGGCTTGCGCCGCTCGACGGCATCCGCTGCGCCCAGCAAAGCTGCGGTCTTCACCTCGGACGGCGCAAAGGCCATCTCGCGCGATGCGGCCCGCGCCCGTGCGCCAAGCCCTGCCATCAAAGTGGAAATGTCGTCGCTCATAGCACCATGTCATCCCTATGAATCAGGGCCGCACGGCCCGCATAGCCCAGAAGATCAAGAATTTCGCCGGACTGGCGCCCCTTGATCACCCGGGCTTCGTCGGCAGTATACCGGCTGAGCCCCTTGCCCAGAACCGCGCCGGTCCGATCGCCAATTTCAACCGGGTCGCCGCGACCAAAACTGCCGGTCACAGACCGTATTCCCGCTGGCAGCAACGACTTACCTTGGCGGAGCGCCTGCGCGGCACCGTCATCGATCACCAACCGACCGCGGGTCTTCATCGCCGCAATCCAGCGTTTGCGCGCCTGCTGCGGGTCAGTATCTGGCAGGAACCACGTACAAGGCGCCCCCGACATCAACCCGCTCAAGGGGCGATCTTCGGCACCCTTGGCGATCACCATCGCACACCCGGCCCCCATCGCCATCTTCGCCGCCATCAGTTTGGTCACCATCCCGCCGCGCGACAGACCAGAAATCCCCTCGCCGGCCATCGCTTCGATTTCAGGTGTGATCTGTTCGACCACATCAAACCGTTTCGCGGTCGGATCCAACCCGGGATTTGCCGTATAAAGCCCATCCACGTCACTGAGCAGCACCAGTTGATCGGCACCGATGGTCGCGGCAACCTGAGCCGCCAACCGATCATTGTCACCAAAACGGATTTCATCGGTGGCCACCGTGTCATTTTCGTTCACGATCGGGATCACGCCCAACGCCAGAAGCTGTCCTAACGTGGCCCGCGTGTTCAAATAGCGGCGACGATTGACGCTGTCTTCCAAGGTCAGCAAAACCTGCGCCGTCGTCAACCCATGCGGACCCAAAACCTCTTCATAGGCCCGAGCCAGACGGATTTGCCCAACGGCGGCAGCAGCTTGGGACTGCTCCAGCGGCAGAGGCCCGTCCGGCAGGCCCAGAACGCGGCGACCCAACGCGATCGACCCGGACGACACCACCACCACATCGACGCCGCGGCGCCGCATGTCGAACAAGTCTGCGGACAGGCTGCGCAGCCAATCGACCCGAAGGCCTGTCTCGCGATCTACCAAAAGGGCCGATCCGATCTTGACGACCAGACGGCGAGCTTGGGTCAGGGACGCCACGTCTCATCCTCATCATTTGCGGTTCGGAACCGCAACTTGTCGTCTTCGATCCGCCCCCGCACCGCGCGCAGCACTTCGACCAGCCCTTCGCGGCTAACCCCGGACATCATCAGAACCGGTGCGCCGCAGGCCTCTTCCAAGGCCGCCCGCGCCTCTGCCCGTTCTTCGTCATCCAGCGCATCAATCTTGTTCAAGGCGGTGACGCGCGGCTTGTCAGCCAGCAACCCGCCATAGGCCTCTAGTTCGGTGATGATCGTCTGATAATCACCGGCCACGTCTTCGGAGGTGCCATCGATCAGATGCAACAGAACCGAGCAGCGCTCCACATGGCCAAGAAACCGGTCACCGATTCCCTTGCCCTCATGGGCCCCGGCAATCAAACCCGGAATGTCTGCCATGACAAATTCGGCATTATCCACCCCGACCACACCCAGATTCGGGTGAAGGGTGGTGAATGGATAATCTGCAATTTTAGGACGGGCATTCGAACTTGCAGCAAGGAAGGTGGATTTTCCGGCGTTCGGCAAGCCCAGCAATCCGGCGTCTGCAATCAGTTTCAGCCGCAGCCAGATCGTCCGCTCTACCCCGGGTTGACCGGGATTGGCATGACGAGGGGCTTGATTGGTCGAGGATTTAAAATGCAGGTTGCCAAAGCCACCATTGCCGCCCTTGGCCAGCAAAACGCGATCTCCGACATTCGACAGATCTGCAATCACCGTTTCTTCGTCTTCGTCCAGAATTTCGGTTCCGGCCGGGACTTTCAGGATGATGTCATCGGCGCTGGCGCCGGTGCGCTGCTTGCCCATCCCGCCCTGCCCGCTTTTGGCGAGAAAATGCTGCTGATAGCGAAAGTCGATCAGCGTGTTCAGTCCTTCGACCGCCACGGCGATCACATCGCCCCCACGCCCGCCATCGCCGCCATCCGGACCGCCGAATTCGACATAGCGGTCGCGCCGGAAACTGACCGCACCCGACCCACCGCCGCCCGAGCGAATATAGACTTTGGCTAGATCGAGAAATTTCATGACAGGACCCTTGTGTTGGATGACCCCATTAGTCGGAAGTCAGCAAAGACTCAATGCGGCTTCGACCTGCCGGGCCCGGGACCAATCGTCCCGCGCCTTAACCCATTCCAGACTAGGCCGTGAGTCGACGCAGATAAGTCCAGGTCGACACCATGGTATTTTGCGCCACGGAAAAAGCTTCCGCATCGCCGATATAATCAAACCCTGCATTGCTCAGCACCCGGGCCGAAACCGGGTTCGATTGAAATACTTCCGCAAAGACAGTGCGCACATTTTGCGGGTTCGCCTCTAGCAAGCCGACCACGGCTTCTGACGCGTATCCGGCATTCCAGAACGCCGGAGCGACCCAATAACCGATTTCCGACCGCTCAGGGGACAACCGTTGCAAGGTCACGATGCCTAGCAATTCGGCCAGCCCTGCCTCGGTGCCATCCATCGCCCAGACGTCTTCTTTCCGGTCCGACTGCAACGACCGGTCGATAAATGCCGCACTTGCCCCCGGCGGCAGCGGATGCGGAATCGCCCGCGTCTGAGAGGCCACCCGGATGTCCCCGAAATACAAAGACAGCAAGCCTTCGTCGGACCGACGCAGCGGCCTTAGATGCATCCGCTCTGTCGGAATGGTCACCTGATTGACAATTTTCTCTTGGATCATGTGTTTCCTCCCAAAAACGACATTTGAATGCCTTTTACGTCAAATCTTTCCGTGCCCGTGTGGGCGTGAAATTAGACCCGTAGGTGCCCCCGCCTTCAGACGGCAACCCATAAACAATAGATGGCGATGACGCCTCACCAATCAAGATTGGCGCCGCCCCTTTGCCACAGGATCGGTAAAGGGCGCCCTAAGATTGGCAACAGACGGCGCCTTTGCAATAATCCTGCCGAAAACGGCAAGGGGGACCGGCGTTTCCGCCGATCCCCCAAGTGTTCCATCACTCTTTTGGTTCGGCTTACTCAGCGGCCTCAGCCACTGGCAGAACCGAAATAAAGGTGCGACCCTTCAGGCCGGTGTGAAATTTCACAGCGCCTTCCGAGGTTGCAAAAATGGTGTGGTCACGGCCCAGGCCAACGCCCTCACCCGGCCACCACTTCGTGCCGCGCTGACGCACGATGATGTTGCCAGGAATGACGGCTTCGCCACCGTATTTCTTGACGCCAAGGCGGCGTCCGTCAGAGTCGCGACCGTTGCGGGATGAACCGCCTGCTTTTTTGTGTGCCATCTGTCGTGCTCCTCTTTATTCTGCGGCGGCCGGGGCTGCTGCGCCCGTTGCCACAACGTCAGTGATGCGGACCAGTGTCAGCTTCTGACGGTGACCCTTGGTGCGCTGCGACGAATGCTTCCGGCGGCGCTTCACAAAATGGATGACTTTCTCACCCTTGATCTGGTCGATCACTTCGGCCTTAACCGAGGCGCCAGCGATCAGCGGGCTGCCAACAACAACCTCGTCGCCACCCAACATCAGAACTTCGCTGAATTCGATCTTGTCACCAGCAGCAACTTCAAGTTTTTCCACGCGCAGCACATCGCCGCTTTGGACCTTGTATTGCTTGCCGCCGGTTTTGATAACCGCAAACATCGGTATTTCCTTTTATCTTCGCATCCTTCGGTTCCACATATTTGTGAAATTTCGCGGGGTTCCGCACCTGGGACAGCGCGCCTTACGGCGAATTCTTTCAGTTCCGGCCAATCCGGAAGCCGCCATATCAACGAAACAAGGGCCGAAGTCAAGCTTCGGGACCGTGATTATATGTCTTCTGAGGTCAGATGGCGGGCCAAGGCCTCCCCTGTCTCCAGTGAGGTGCGGACGAACATCCGATCAAACGCTAAAAACAGGGCCGCGTTGAAGGCCTGCCCCGCGTCACTGGCCGAAAACGCAATATAGCCGTTCAGGTCGTCATCAGACAACGGCTGATACGCCAGCGACAAATACCCATAGAGCCAAGCGACCGTCGCCAAACGAATCTCTGGCTCTTGCGACCACACTTCCATGAGAATCCCGGAATCGGTTCCTGGCGCGAGATCCCGCAAAGGCGCCCCCTGCCGCAAACCACGCAGGAACGCGGCATTTGCATTCATTGCCCCCAGAACATTGCTCTCGATCAGGTTGTTGACCGCGATAAATTCCTGCAACTGCGCGGTGCGCGCGGTGCCGTCTTCGGCGACGCCATCAAATCGTTCCATGACATGGGCCGCAACATCGGGATCAAGCAACGCCTCGCGGGCGGACATCTCAAGCGCCACGATCTCCTGTCCATCCGGGCTTTGCCAGAACTCTAGAATCGCGGGCAAGTTTTCATCAGGCAGCGCGTCGCTAAAATCGTCCAGCATTCGCGGCCCGACCACGGCGGGATCGTTGATCCCGGCGACGACCTCGCGCCAGCCTGGATCGCGCGCATCACTGCCGGACATATCCATCGCCAAGTCCAGTCCAGAGGCCACCGCTTCGGCCTGAAGCACGGTCAGCAGGCGCGACACCTGCAGAACCTCAAATAAGGTCTCTTCCGTCTCGGCGGCACGCGTAACGGCCACCTGCAACGCCCACATCAGCGGCACAATCATCAGAAAAATACGCATCAATCCTCCACGTCATCTCAGAAGGATGCGGCACAGGAAAAGAAAATACAACGGATCACCGCGCCGCCGCCGAAAAGTGGTTGCACAGGGACAGAGCATTGTCTAAACGGCGCCAAGCCACGACGCGGAGAGATGCCGGAGTGGTCGAACGGGGCGGTCTCGAAAACCGTTGAGCCTTTGCGGGTTCCCAGGGTTCGAATCCCTGTCTCTCCGCCACTTTTCCAGTGGCATATTACTAGTCTTCTACACTGCTCGGCGATCACGTCGATACGCTCGGCGACGGACGCTGAATGATGGCGGTCGCAGCCCGGATAAGGCTGTGCACGACACATCTGGGATCTTGCAGACCGGTTTGAAGGCCGTATACCACCGCCATGAAAACGAATAGATTCTCCTTGGATATGCGCGCCGACGGCAGTGCGCGCTTGTCGCTCAGCTACACGGCTAGCCAACAAAACGGCATTTCGCGCATCTCGTGCGAGGTTGCTGCCGCTGAGTTGGTCCAATTGGTGCTGTTCGCGGAAATCATCGGCCTTCAAGCGGCGCTGAACGTGCCGCGCCAGACAGAGTTGACCCTTGACGGACTGGTTCTGCAATGCGGCGCAATCGATCGTGACGTCCTGTCGATCACCCGACAAACCGGACTGTCATCGCAAACCGCCTACGGCTCTCTCAATGCGTTTCTGAAAGAGTTGGAAGAGGTCACGGATATGTGCCTCGGGCAAGCCGAAGCCGCTGCATATGGCCCAATCCTGAAGGACCTTCTGGGAAGTTGCCGGCAGCCAGATGATCTGTTGGACCAGCTTTCTCCGGATATGGCCGAAATCATTCTTCACCGCTTGCAAGAGATGGCGTTTCTGATTCTGACCGAAGAAACGGCGTTAAAGGGATCGAAACTGGCCCGCAAACTGCGTCGAAAAAAGGGCCGCGAAGACGCCTTGCCGGATGTGGAATCCGTCCTGGCATCCCTCGCCCAGGAATTCACCTGCGACGAAGAGGATCTTGCACCCGTCTCTCTGTGTCAGCACCACTAACGGGCCAGTCAGGCGCCGTGAGGACGCCTGACCATTGGGTCTGGTGACTGGGGTTTGACACCGGGTATCGGGACGCCTGCACCGACCGAATGGGATGCCGCGACCGTCTGAACCTGTCAGCTCGACCGGGACATCATCCAACCGAAGATCTGTTGGCGCGTCTTTTTCGGCGTAAGCGCAAAGATCAGCACGATCAAATCGATCGCAAGGATCGTAGTCGCGATGGGCCGCTCCAATATGAACCAAGCGCCATCATCGGAAAACAACAGCGTGCGCCGGAAGCTGCCTTCAGCGATCGGCCCCAAGATCAACCCGATCACAATCGGCGCAAGCGGGTAGCCATAGCGGCGCAGGCCAAAACCAAGCATCCCGAACACCAGCATAGCCCACAGATCGTCCACCCGTGACTGAACAGAATAGACGCCGACGATCGACAACAGCAGGACCGTTGGCACGAGGTATTGCTTACGTAGTTTCAGGACAGCCACGAAGAGCGGTGTCATCAGAATACCCACGAAGAACAACACCACGTTCGACACTAAGAAGGCCAAGAAAATCCCGCCAACGGCGTCGCCGCTCAGGGCAAACATCTGCGGCCCCGGCACCAGACCGAGAAGAAGCAGCGCGCCCAGCAGAACGGCCGTGGCCGCATCGCCCGGGATAGCCAAGGCCAGCGTCGGGATCATCGCCCCGCCACAGGCCGCATTGTTCGCCGACTCCGTGGCAACGACGCCGCCCTCGGCGCCTTTACCGAACTCGGCATCCCCGGCAAGTGGCCGCCCGCGAGCGATGGCATAAGCGGTAAACGACGCGATGATGCCACTGGCGCCGGGCAATGCCCCAAAGAACACCCCAATCGCACTGGAGCGAAGCAGATTGCGCCAGTGTCGCAAGGTCATCTTAATCGACCGCAAGGAGATCCGCACCGGCTGCACGTCTGGCTTCTTGCGATACCCGCCTTCGATGATCTGGAACGCAGCCTCCGACAGCGCAAACAGTCCAACGATGATCGCAACAATGTGAATGCCGCCCGACAGCGCATTGGTGCCGAAGGTGAACCGGGCCGCGTTGGACAACGGGTCGCTCCCGATCATGGCCAAAAGCACCCCAAGCGCACCGGTCATCAATCCCTTAACCGTGCTTTCGTCAGAGACGACTGAAATCGACAGCAGTCCAGTAATCGCAAGGGCAAAATATTCCGGCGGGCCAAAGTTGGTCGCGACGCTTGCCAACAATGGCGCACCGAAGATCATGACAATGCCGCCCAGAACACCGCTGATCGACGAGGCCGCAATGGCCAGACCGATGGCATCGGCCGCGCGGCCGTTGCGCGCCATCGGGTATCCATCCAACAACGTCGCCGCCGCCAAGGGCGTGCCGGGAATGCGCAGCACGATGGCGGAGATCGCCCCGCCACAGGACCCGGCCACGAATATCGAGATGAGCAGCCCCATGCCCGCGACCGGTTCCATATGGAACGTCAACGGCAACATCAGGATGATCCCGATCAGCGGCCCAAGCCCCGGCAGGACCCCCACGATCATGCCGACAACGGTGCCGAACAGCACGCCGCCGATGACCTGCCATGACTGAAAACTATCCAGACCGGACAGAAGAATATCGAACATGTGCGTATCCTTACAGGGTTAGCCCGAAACGGCCGAGCGGCAGAACGACCCGAAGCAGTTCTTCGAACACAAAACCGATCGCCAAGGTCAGCAACACGGCCACAAGTGCGGCGATCCAGACAGGACGTGTTTTGAGAGTGAGAAACATGGCCAGCAGAAACAGCACGGTTGCTGGATAGAACCCCAACACAGGTAGACCCAGCAGATAGCCGACCAGAATACCGAACCCGACAAGGCACCGCAGCGCGTTTTCCCGGGGCGCGTCATACATAAATTCGGCGCTCAGCTGCACCCGGCGGCGCAACAGTTGCACGAATTGAATGGCACAGAGCCCAAGGATCAAGTTGGCTATAAGCCGGGGAAACAACGCGGCGTTATTCACCGCATCCCCATCGGCATAGCCAGCGTCGGTCAGCGGCCCCAGAATTTGCTGATGGACGAACAGGGCCAGCGCAACGAAAGCGCCGAGCGCGATCCATTCGCCGGCCGCCACCCGCGCGACGGTCGTGGCGGTCGTGTCGTCCTTGCGTAGTTCACTGTCGCTCATCATGCGCCCTCACCAAGCCAAGGCCGCCCCAGCAGAACTGGGATGGCCGGTTTTTTTTCATTGGGGTCGATTACTTTTTCAACTGCTCAGCTTCCCAAGCGATCGCATCCTTTGCGGCGGCAATCTGATCGCCAATCGGACCCACGATTTCTTCATACTGATCCGGCGAATACATCGTCGGCAGGAAGCCAGCGGCTTTCAGTTTTTCCTGAACATCTGGGCGCAGCAATGCCGCTTCCATGGCAGTATTCAAGGTCGCAACAATGTCATCCGGCGTATCTTTGTGAACCAGGAACCAGTTCCAGCCCGATGGGGCCAAACCGGTCAGACCGATATCCAAGCCGAGATCATCCAAGGTCTGGGTCTCATCGTCATAGGCTGCGGCGACGTCGTCTTCGTTGGTGAACGCGACAAGGGTCTTAAAGGCATCTTTGTTGCTTTGGAACGTGATCGGGTCGTTAAAGCTGAAATCCAACAGACCGCCGCGCAGATCCTTGAACGCATCGCCATCCTGCGGGTACGGGATATTGCGGGCATAGACGCCTTCAGTTTGCAGCAGCTTTGCAATCACCATGTGCGGAATGTTCCCGATGGAGCCGCTGGAATAGCGGGCTTTGCCGGGATTTTCCTTCAGGTACTCAATGAACGTCGCGTAATCGGGAAACCGCTCATCATCCTTGCGGACCACAATCGCGAACGGCACGCGGGTCGCGGACCACAGCGGCGTGAAATCCTGATAGGTGAACTCGGTATTTCCTGCGAGGGGTTGCAGGATCAGCGGCGCGACCCATCCGTCCAAAAGCGTGTATCCGTCAGCGTCATCGTCTTGCACCGTGTTGAAAGACTTCACACCTGCGGCACCCGGGGTCGAGACCACGGTGATGTTGGTGTCCAGTTCTTCGCCCATGGCGTTGGTGATGATCTGAGCCATGGCAAAAGCCGATCCCGGCCCCCATGGAAACATCATCTCGATATTGCGTGACGGGTAGTCATCTGCGTGGACCAGTCCGCCGAGCGGGCTGAGCAGGGCTGCGACGGCGGCCGTTTTTAAGAATCGAGTAAACATGAATCCTCCCTAGTTTACAGAGCGTAGTTTGGTGTCAGGATGCGGCTTCAAGCGTGTCCCGTACACGTGGCGCGGCATCGCTACCGGGCCGGGCGATTTGGGCGGCACCGGCGACATAGACGGTGCTTCCGGTCGTGAAGGTGTTGTCAGGCGCCAGAAGAAACAGGGCGGGTTTGACAATATCATCCGGCACCCCTGCCCGTCCTGCGGGATTGGCGCTGCGGATAAACTCTTCCCAGCTGTTCCGATCCTCGCGACGAAAGGCGTTGCGATCGGTCTGAATCAGCCCGGGCGCGATATTGTTGATCATCACGTTATCGCTGGCGCATTGCACCGCAAGGTTTTCGATCAGATTGCGCAAGGCCGCCTTCGTCATGGCATAAATCGGCATCTCTGGGCTGGGCGCAACTTCTTGCACCGAACCGATCGTGACGATCCGGCCATAGCCTTCGGCCTGCATCGACGGCAAAACTGCCTGCAACAGAGCGATGTTGGCGGTAATATTCACCTGAAGTTGCACCGCGATATCTGTGGGCGTCTGACGCCAGAAGGCTTTGTTAATTTGGGCGCTGGCGGACAAAACCAAAGTATCAAGCGCCCCAAGTCTGCGCTCGCACTCCGCCACCAAGGCCTGCGCGGCACCGGCCTGCGCGATATCGCTTTCAATGGCGACAGCGGTGCCGCCGCTGGCGGTGATCTGCTCGACCAAACGGTCGGCGGCTCCGGCATGGCCTGCCATTTCGTCAGCGCGCGCCGAATAGCTGATTGCCACCCGCGATCCCGCCTTGGCAAGACCAAGGGCGATGGCCGCCGCGATACCGCGGCTGGCACCCGTCACAAGCGAGGTGCGGCCAGAAAAGGCGTTATCGGCGATCATAGCGGATGTCCTGTCTAATGATGTCATGCGTCGGGGCCAGCACCGGGCGTGCCGAGGAAGCTGGCCAATCGGTTGGCTGACGTGACTTGTGAAAGTTCCAATGCCTCAGCGGCTGGTGTGAAACCGAAACCAGCCCCGCTGGCACACGCGACGCGTCCATCGTTTACCGATGCAGCGTTCGGCCGGATGCGGGCGGTCATCTCGGATTCGCCGATCTGTCGTTCCAGAATTAAGAAAGCCGGTACGCTTGCCGCAACTTCGACCGACACCGCATCAAGGACCGGACCGACGGGATTGTGCAAGCTGGCACCGACGCCAGACGCTGCAGCCAAACGCAGCATGGCGACGCCTTCCTGAAGGCCCGTCAGGCGCAGATCAGGCAGGACAACGTCGTGTCCGCCTTGGGCAATCAACTGAGCCATCTGCCAAGTATTGGTAACAGCTTCCCCGCCAGCCAACCGGGCACCGCCCGCATGGCATGCCGCGCGAAGACGCCGCTGGTCATCCGGCGTGATCAGATGCATTGCCGTCGGATCTTCGATCCAAACCACGCCCATACGGCACAGCTCGGCCACCACTTGCCGGGCACCTTGAAGATCAAACCGGTCGTGACAGTCGACAAAAACATCGGCATCGGTGCCAAGCTCAGCCCGGACCGCAGCTACCCTATCGAATCCAACCTGCATTACTGCCCGCCGCTCAGACCAATCCAAACGATCCCAGCGGTAGCCATCAAACGGCGCGATCTTGACGGCGCAAGCACCGGTCGCCTGCACGATATGGCGGGCTTGCGCCGCAAATCCGCCCGGGCTGCGATCCTGAATTCCGCGATTAATATTGGCATAGAACGGCACGGAGGCTTGTAGCGCGCCGCCCAGCATTTCGGCCAATGGCAGGTTGGCGCGACGCGCGGCCAGATCCAGACCCGCTTGCTCCAGCGCACTGAACAATGCCCTGCGGCCCGGCGCAATTTCAGCTTGGCGCAGCGTCGCGATCAGCTCCTGCACACCCCGGGTTGGGGCTTGCTTCAAGACTTTCGACAAGTGACCGGCCAGCTCAACAATCTCGGCTTCATTGCCGAAACTTGTGGCCTCGCCCCACCCTTCGCACCCAGCGCTATCGCGCAAACACAGGAACAACCACGTGGTCTTGGCCGACACGGCAGCCTGCCAAAGCGTGGCTTCAGAAATTGTAATGGCGTGGGTCATTCCGTCCTCCGTTCCCACAATGTGAAACGATATTCAAAACGTGTCAACATGCGATATTGAGATAAATCTGCTTTCTATATGTGACATCCGTGCGCTAAGGTCGCCCCGTTAGATGAGCAGGGAATTTTCCAAATGCAGATTGATGACCCCCTGACCGAGACCGAGGATGTGCCGGGCGCGCAGTCGCTGACCCGCGGCATTGACCTGCTGCTATTGCTGGGACGCTCTGCCCCGCTCAGCTTCAAGGAAATCCAAGATCATCTAGGGTTATCAAAGGGCTCCGTCCATCGCCTGCTGTCTGCCCTGCGTTCGCGGCGACTTATTCGCTATGATCGGCAAACACGGCGATACGCCATTGGCGCGACGGTCATGTCACTGGCGCGCGGCGCCTTGGATCGCGATGCGACCGTACGCGCCTGTCAGGCCGAGATGTCGCGCCTGACACAGGTCCTGCGGGTGCCGTGCTGCCTGTATGTCAGTGATGACGACTCGGTTTTCGTACTGGATGCGGCAGATCCTGCCGGACGTACGGTTCGGGTTTGGCCCCGTTTAGGCCTGCTGGACAGCCCTCCGGGACAAGCGATTCTGGCGGCACAGCCAGCGGGGCGCAAGAATGAGTGGTCCGCCGACCTTCAGCGCGTCATCAGCAAGGCCCGCGCCTTGGGTTATGTTGCCGGCTTTGGCGACCCTTTGTTCGTGGCCGCGGCAGTCCGAGACGGCGACGGCACCGTGGTTGGCGCATTGTGCTGTCAGTTCGACCCTGCGGGAACCCACCCCGATGCGTTGCACATGGCCGGCCAAACCATCCGCGAGGCAGCCCGCCGCGCTTCGCATCATGTGGGGCTGACGCAACGCCTGAATGAACAGGTCATCGCGCCCCGTCCCGATGCGCCGTTCCGCGGCACTGTCCGCGATACTGGCCGTGATTATGTCGGAGAAAGCCCCAGTTGGTGCGCCACCACGGGACGATTGTGGTGGCTCGACGTCTTGGCCCCCGCCCTGCGTTGGCTCGATGTGGGCAACGGCACAAACGGCCGCATCCTCCTTGAAGGTTTGACCGGTGGCCTTGCATTGACCACTGATGAAGAGTTGCTTCTGACCGGCGAAAACGGCCTGTCTTTGTTCCATCCCGGCACCGGCCTTTCAACCCCGTTGGTTGATCCAGAATCCCACCGTCCGGAAAACCGGTTTAATACGGTGGGCGTTGACGCAGAGCACTGTTTGTGGACCGGCACGATGCCGTTGGACAATCTGGAAAAAAGCGGCACGCTGTACCGGATTCGCCCGGATCTGTCGGCGGACATCATCGTCTCGGAAATCTACTTACCTAAGAACACTGTCTTCAGCCAAAATGGGCGGCGCGCCTATCTGACCGAGCAGGACCCCACCGCAGGACATGCCGTTCTTGTGGCCTATGATCTTGGCGATGATGGCATGCCCTGCGCGCGCCATGAACTGTTCGTCGGGTCAGACGAGATCGGGCAACCGGCAGGTCTGGCCATCGACGCCGAGGATTGTCTGTGGGTCGCCATGCGTGGCGGCTGGTCCGTCATTCGTCTGGATGCGCACGGTCAACTCTTGGCGCATGTCCCGTTGCCGGTCCCAATGCCGACCGCCCTGACCTTTGGCGGCCCGGATATGGGAAGCCTGTTCGTGACCTCGACCTACTTGCGGCTGCCCCCCGGCTACAATGATATTGCGCCTCTGTCCGGGCGGCTGATCGAACTCAGGCCCGGCGTGACCGGCCTGCCCCCTGTCCGTGTCAAATTGGAACGACCATGACCCACCAAAAGCTCGACTTCACCCCACGCCACAGCGCCATGGCCCTGACGGGCGAGACGCCACTTTGGGATGCGGCGCGCGGCTGCCTTTGGTGGCTCGACATCCAAGGTCAAAGGCTATTGCAGCACGTGCCGGATGGTCAAGATCGCGCCATTCCGTTGCCCACCCAATGCGGGCTCATCGCACTTGCCGAAAGCGGACGCCTGATCTTGGGCCTGGAAAACGGCCTCGTTGCGTTAAACCCCGAAACGATGATCTGGGAACGCCTCAGCGACACCGAAGCCGATGCGCCATCCCGACGCCTGAACGACGGCAAGCCAGACCGCCAGGGACGGCTGTGGTTTGGCTCAATGGACATGTCCGGGCGCGGTATCCCCACCGGAGGCCTCTTTCGACGGGATATCGACGGCACCGTGACCAAGGTCTTAAGCGACATTGCCATTCCCAACGCAATTCTGGGCGACCCAGACGCAGACGCAATTTGGTTCACGGACACACCGACCCGAACGCTGGAACACCTGAGCCTTGACGTCGATGGCAATGTGATCAAGCGAAAACCCGTCCTGACCTTTCCCGAGGGCGATCATCCGGATGGGATGAGCATGGATAGCGACGGCATGCTGTGGATTGCCATCGTCGGCCCCGGTCAGGTGATCCGCGTTGACCCAAGCACAGGCACCATTCTTCAACGGGTTCAACTTCCAGTCCGTCGGCCAACCATGCCAATCTGGGGTGGACCCGGCAACAACACGCTGTTCGTTACCAGCCAGCGGCGCTTTCTCACCGCGCAAGAACTGTCCGAACAACCATTGGCTGGCGCGTTGATTGGCGCAAGCGGGAATTATGCGGCAGGTCCGGTTCTGCGCGTCTCAGGGGTATAACTGCGCGCTTTGCTCTCGGAAATGCTATTGTAGTTCAAACCGGCCCTTCCCCGCCGAGACGAAATTTCGGGATCTTTCCGGCTGCCCAGATGAGTTCCATAAAATAGCTGTTCCCAATGCCGGCTGAAGCTACAAAGCACAACGCACCGCAGTCAAAGCGCGCAAATCCTCTTATCTGAGCGCTTGCCTTCGAAGGCGCGCTTGCCGACCTTCGTAAGGGTCCGGCGTCACTGCTCTGTGAACCGCGCCGGGTTTGCCGGAGGCTGAATTGTCTTAGTTACGCGGCCATATCTGATCGTTCCATAGCAGCATAGAAGTTTGCTTCTGCCTCAGCGGGCGGGATATTCCCGATAGGTTCCAGCAGGCGGCGATTGTTGAACCAGTCGACCCATTCGAGGGTGGCATATTCGACGGCTTCAAAGCTGCGCCAGGGGCCACGGCGATGAATGACCTCAGCTTTGAATAGGCCGTTTATCGT
>NZ_MTBG01000003.1 GCF_002119405.1 Pseudoruegeria sp. SK021
GCCTTCTCTTGCGCCCTATTCTTTCCACCAATGTCATCTGGGATTGGTCAAGATGGCGACGCGCCCATCAACTCGACGCCGCAAGAGCTCATCGGAAAACCGGGCTCAAAATGCAACTGTAGTATTAAGCGCCCTCTTTGGCGTCACCGTCGCTAGGGCGATCCGCAGCAAGGGCAACGCGTGATCACACAGATGTGTAAAAAGATAGTCGGGACCCAAACCTGCCCAGCGGACGTTCACTGTTCAAGCGGCCCAACGAGGGGTCGCAGCTATTCGCCGGATCGATCTTGGCGGAGACCATTTGAAAGGACCTATGATGAATACGACTGCAAAAGCCCTTCTGATCTCCACTGCGCTGGCCTTGCCGATGGGCATGTCGGCCACGGCTCAAACCACGAACCCGTCGCAGCTGACAGAGGTGCTGTCCTCCAATCTAAGTCAGCTCAATATCTCGACCGACGGTCTTGAGATGCTGAGCACCGAGCAGATGCTGGAACTGGAAGGCATCATCAGTGGCGGCAACCAGTCGGATGCTGACAAAAAGCAGCAAGCCGAAACCTATCTGTCCGAGACCCTGCCGGGATACACCGCTGCTGGCGCAACCACGGCAACCGGCGCGACCGCAATGACCACTGCCGATGCGTCGGCGATGGATAAGTCGCAGCTGGAAGAGAACCTGACCACCGAGCTGTCCAAGCTGGGCGTAGAGACCGATGGTGTCTCCAGCCTGTCGACGGAGCAGATGCTGGAACTTGACGGCATTCTGGGCACGGCCGGGAAATCCGACGCTGATCGCAAGCAAGGGGCAGAAGCCTTCCTTGCGGACGCGATGTAACAGTCGGCATGCGCTGATTTGGAAATTATCAAAGGGGCCTTCGGGCCCCTTTGGCTTGTGCGCGGATGGAACGGGAACTTGGGCTGCGCCCCGTTGGCGTTACAGATCCTCGACCAGCGCCACCCCACCCAGCGATTTGATGGCGGCTTTGACCTGCGGGGTGACCGCGTAATCCTGCGGTAGCAAGATCGGCACTTCGCCTGCGCCGGAGTCCAGCAAGTCGGCAGCGTGGATCAAAATCTCGACCGGGGCTCGGGTGCGGGTTTTGGCCTCGGCGTTGACCTTGGCCAGAAGGTCCGCCACCGTCGCTGCCGCTTCGGCGGCGTCCAGATGAATGCGCAGCCCTGTCGCGCCCGCCGCGGCCACGGCCCCATCAATGGGCTGAACCGAGCGGCACAGCAGCTTGAGCTGGTCGGCCTCGCAAGTGGCTTCGACCGACAGCACGACATTGCTGCCCGGCTCTAGCAGATCGCGCGAGGCTTCCAGCGTGTCCGAGAACATCGTCACCTCATAGAGGCCACTGGGGTCGGACAGTTGCACAAAGGCAAAGCGATTGCCGCGCGCCGATTTCAGCTCGCGCCGCGACGAGACAGACCCGGCCAGCTTGGCAGCAAGCGGGCCGCTGCGCGACGCCTCGGCCACATCGGCCAAGGTGCGTACGCCCGAGCGTTTCAGCGGGGCCATGTAATCATCCAGCGGATGGCCCGACAGGTAGAACCCGATGGCCATATGCTCTTCGCCCAGCCGTTCGGTGGGCAACCAGTCGTCCATCTGCGGCAGACGCGGTTCAGGCAGGTCATCCCCGGCCTCGCCAAAGAGCGATACCTGTTTCGAGGCTCGCTGATCATGGATCGCCGCCGAATAGGACACCAGCGCATCCAAGCCGCTAAACACCCGCCGCCGGTTCGGATCCAACTGGTCAAACGCCCCGGCCCGGGCCAGCATTTCCATCGGCCGCTTGCCGATGCGTTTCAGGTCCACCCGGCGGGCCACGTCGAACAGGGTGGCGAAGGGGGTATCGCCCCGGCCCGCCTCGATCATCTTCATCGCCTCGACGCCCACGTTTTTCAACGCGCCAAGACCATAGACCAATGCGCCATTGGCCACACTGAACCGGGCGCAGCTGCGGTTGACGCAAGGTGGCACGATGGTCAGGCCAAGGCCGCGACGCACCTCTTCGGCATAGATCGCCAGCTTGTCGGTCAGATGGATATCGCAGTTCATCACCCCGGCCATAAATTCGACCGGGTGATTGGCCTTAAGCCAAGCCGTTTGATAGCTGACCACGGCATAGGCTGCCGCGTGGGATTTGTTGAAGCCGTAATTGGCAAACTTATCCAGCAGGTTCCAGACCTCGGTGGCCTTGGCCCCATCCACCCCGTTCTCGGACGCGCCTTTCAGGAACTTGGGCTTCTCGGCGTCCATCGCCTCTTGAATCTTTTTACCCATGGCCCGGCGCAACAGGTCCGCGCCGCCAAGGCTGTAACCGGCCATTTCCTGAGCGATCTGCATCACCTGTTCCTGATAAACGATGATGCCTTGGGTCTCATTCAGGATATGGTCGATGGACGGGTGCAGGGTGTCCCGTTCGCTGAGGCCATTCTTGACCTCACAGAACTTGGGGATATTTTCCATCGGGCCGGGACGATAGAGGGCCACCAGCGCGATGATATCCTCGATGCAGTCGGGCTTCATCCGGCGCAGGGCATCCATCATGCCGCTGCTTTCCACCTGAAACACCGCAACCGTCTTGGCATCGGCATAGAGCTTATAGGATTTGGCATCATCCAGCGGGATCGCGGCGATGTCGTTTTCAGTGCCGGGGGCCGGATCGTACAGCACGGTTCCATCTGCCGCCTGATGCAGGGGCCGACCGGTGGCGTTGATCTGTTCCACCGCGTTCTGAATCACGGTCAGGGTTTTCAGGCCGAGGAAGTCGAACTTCACCAGTCCGGCCTGCTCCACCCATTTCATGTTGAACTGCGTCGCGGGCATATCCGAGCGCGGGTCTTGATAGAGCGGCACCAGCTCATCCAGAGGCCGGTCCCCGATCACCACACCAGCGGCGTGGGTCGACGCATTCCGCAGCAATCCCTCAACCTGCTGGCCGTATTCCAACAGCCGCGCGACGACCTCTTCGTTGCGGGCCTCTTCGCGCAGGCGCGGCTCGTCGATCAGGGCTTGGGCGATGCTGACCGGCTTGACGCCTTCAACCGGGATCATCTTCGACAGGCGATCCACCTGTCCGTAGGGCATTTGCAGCACCCGGCCCACGTCGCGCACCGCCGCCTTGGACAACAGCGCACCGAAGGTGATGATCTGCCCGACGCGGTCGCGACCATATTTGCCCTGAACGTAGGTGATGACCTCTTCGCGGCGGTCCATGCAGAAGTCGATGTCGAAGTCGGGCATGGAGACCCGTTCGGGGTTCAAGAACCGCTCGAACAGCAGCGAATAGCGCAGCGGGTCAAGGTCGGTTATGGTCAGCGCATAGGCGACCAAGCTGCCTGCACCAGACCCCCGGCCCGGCCCCACCGGGATACCTTGGTCCTTGGCCCATTTGATAAAGTCGGCCACGATCAGAAAGTAGCCGGGAAAGCCCATGCCTTCGATGATCTTCAGCTCAAACTCCAGCCGGGCCTCGTAGTCCGCGACCTCGGTGGCGTGCGGGATCACCTCAAGCCGTGCGGCCAGACCTGCGCGGGCTTGGCGGCGCAGCTCGTCCACCTCGTCATCGGCAAAGCGCGGCAGGATCGGGTCGTGCAGGTTGGCCTTGAAGGCGCAGCGCCGGGCAATCTCGACCGTGTTCTCGATTGCCTCGGGCAGATCGGCAAACAGGGTCACCATTTCTTCGGGCGTTTTCAGGTAATGCTGCGGTGTCAGGCGGCGGCGCGGTTCCTGTTGATCGACATAGGCCCCTTCGGCGATGCAGATCAGCGCATCATGAGCCTGATACATGTCGGTCTTGGGGAAATAAACGTCATTGGTGGCGACCAGCGGCAGGTCCATGGCATAGGCCATCTCAATATGGCCGCGTTCGCTTTGGGTTTCGGCCAAGGGCTGGCCGTCTTCGCCGGGATGGCGTTGCAATTCAACATAGAGCCGGTCTGGAAAAGCCCGCGCCAAGGCAGACAGCAGCGCCTCGGCTTTGGCCCGCTGGTTGTTGCGCAACAGACGCCCCACCGGCCCATCCGGCCCACCGCTGAGGCAGATCAAGCCCTCCGCATGCTGGGCCAGTTCGTCCAGCGTCACTTGCGGCAACTGCCCGCCCTTGCCGACATAGAGCGCGGTGTTCAGCTTCAGCAGGTTGAGATAGCCGGTCTGGTTCTGCACCAACAGCACCACCGGGGCGGGATCCGCGGCACGGCCGTTCTGCGCCGCCGCCTCGAAGGCCAAATCCACCTGACAGCCCAATATTGGCTGCACCCCGGCTTTGGCGGCCGAGACGGAAAATTCCAGCGCCGCGAACATGTTGTTGGTATCGGTGACGGCCACGGCCGGCATTCCCATGCCCGCAATCAGTCCGGGCAGGGATTTCAGGCGCACTGCCCCTTCCAGAAGGGAATATTCACTGTGCAGGCGGAGGTGGATGAATCGGGGTTCTTTGCTCATCATCCGATCATAGCGGGGCAAACCGCTGGCTCCCAGAGGCCGCGCGCGACTGCATAAAAATTAATCTCTGCCCGTTGTCTCAGCACAAAACTGCATCCCTGCCCTTGCCAACGTGCGGCAATACACGTCTTGTTCAAGTCACAACTTCGGCATTTGCTTTACGCCGCATCGGGCAATTGTACGACGGGACGGATGGCAGACAGCGGTGGGTAACGACATGGACACTTCGTTTCTTCTCAACGGAGAGACCGTGCGCATCGAGGGCGAACCCCCCACGCGTACACTTCTGGACTGGCTGCGCGAACGGCGCGGGCTGACCGGCACCAAAGAAGGCTGCAATGAGGGCGATTGCGGGGCCTGCACGGTGATGGTCACAGACAGTCACGGCGCGCGGGCCTTGAACGCCTGTATCCTGTTCCTGCCCCAGCTTGACGGCAAGGCCATCCGCACCGTCGAAGGCATGTCCGGTCCCGATGGCGCGTTGCACCCGGTGCAAGCGGCGATGGTCGATCTACACGGCTCGCAATGCGGCTTCTGCACCCCGGGCTTTGTCGTCTCGATGGTCACGGCCCATACCAATGGCGCCACCGACCATGACACTCAACTGGCCGGGAACCTGTGCCGCTGTACCGGCTATGCACCGATCATCCGCGCCGCAAAGGCGGCTGAGGCCGCGACAATCCCGCAGTGGATCGCAGCCGACCGCGCCACATTCCTGACCGACGCGCTGACCGACGGGGCCGAGGCCCCGGCGCAGCCCGTGACCGGCACCGTCGTCGCGCCGCAGACCACCGATGCGCTGGCCGAGTGGTATATGGCCCATCCTGACGCCACCCTGATCGCCGGAGCGACAGATGTGGGGCTGTGGGTCACCAAGCAGTTGCGCGATCTTGATCCGGTCTGTTTTCTGGGCGGGATCAGCGATCTGAAAGGTGTCACCATCGGGGCGGACGCGATCCATGTCGGGGCGATGACCAGTCTGACTGACCTGCGGCTGGCGCTGCAAGACCGGCACCCGTCCTTTGCTGAGATGATCCGGCGCTATGGCTCGACCCAAGTGCGCAACGCGGCGACGGTGGGCGGCAACATCGCCAACGGCTCGCCCATTGGCGACAGCCCTCCGGCCCTGATCGCGCTGGGGGCGACCTTGCATCTGCGCCGGGGGGGCGAGCGGCGCAGCCTGCCGCTGGACGAGTACTTTATTGCCTATGGCAAACAGGATCGCGCCCCCGGCGAATTTGTCGAGGCGGTCAGCATCCCGCTGCAACCGGATCATCTGCGCTGTTATAAAATCTCGAAACGCTTTGATCAGGACATTTCCGCCCTGTGCGGCTGTTTCAACATCGCGGTCGAGGATGGCACGGTGCGCAGCGCCCGGATCGCCTTTGGCGGCATGGCGGCCACCCCCAAACGCGCCGCCCATGTAGAAGCGGCGCTGATCGGCCAACCCTGGACCGAAGCCACGATCGCCGCGGCGGCCGCGCTGTTTGCCACTGATTACGCCCCGATGTCGGATATGCGCGCCTCGGCGGAATATCGGTTGCACAGCGCCGAGAACCTGTTGCACCGGTATTATCTCGACAGTCTGGGCGACACCCCGACCAACGTTCTGGAGGTCACACCATGAGCGTCGGCACCGCCCACCCGCATGACGCCGCCCGCCTGCATGTGACGGGGCAGGCCCGCTATGTCGACGATCAACCCCTGCCCGCCAACTGCCTGCATCTGGCCTTCGGTCTGAGCCCGGTTGCCGCCGGCCGCCTGATCGCGATGGATCTGTCAGCGGTGCGCCGCGCCCCCGGCGTTGTCGCGGTCTATACCCCCGCCGATCTGGGCTGCAATCCCGACTGCTCGCCGTCCAACCATGACGAGCCGTTGCTGTGCGACGGCACCATCCACTATCTGGGGCAACAGTTGTTTCTGGTCGCCGCCACCAGCCATCTGGCGGCGCGGCGCGCGGCGCGGCTGGCACAGGTCGAGGTCGAAGAAACCCCGGCGCTGCTGACCATCGATCAGGCGCTGGCCGCCAACAGCCGGTTCGAAGACGGCCCGCGCATTTACTGCAAGGGCGAGGCTGACCGCGCCCTTGCCGCAGCCGCGCACCGCCTGCAAGACAGCGTCACCATGGGCGGACAGGAACATTTCTATCTTGAGGGTCAGGCCGCCCTCGCGCTGCCGCAAGAAGGCGGCGATATGGTGGTGTCCAGTTCCACCCAGCACCCGACCGAGATTCAGCACAAAGTGGCCGAAGCCCTGTCGGTGCCGATGCATGCGGTGCGGGTCGAGACCCGGCGCATGGGCGGCGGCTTTGGTGGCAAGGAAAGTCAGGGCAACGCGCTGGCGATTGCCTGTGCACTGGTGGCGGCGCGGACCGGACGGCCCGCCAAGATGCGCTATGACCGCGACGATGACATGATGATCACCGGCAAGCGCCATGATTTCCGGATCGGCTATGACGTGGGCTTCGATGCGGATGGCCGGATCAGCGGCATCACCTTCGATCATTACGCCCGATGTGGCTGGAGCATGGACCTGTCGCTGCCAGTGGCGGACCGGGCGATGCTGCATGCCGACAACGCCTATCACCTGACCGACATCACCATCACCTCGCATCGGTTGAAGACCAACACCCAAAGCGCCACCGCCTATCGCGGCTTTGGCGGACCGCAGGGTATGCTGGGCATCGAAGTGGTGATGGACCGGATCGCGCATCATCTGGGGCTTGATCCGCTGGCGGTGCGCCGGGTCAATTACTATGACGAGGCTGCGCCTGGGACCGCGCCACACAGTGCCGAAGACCCCGCCCCCGTAGTCGCGCCGGTTGACGCAAATACTGACCTGACCTCGCGCGGGGCGACCGCAACCGAAGATGGCCGCCCAACCTCGGTGACGGCGGGCGCGGCCCAAACCACGCCCTATCACATGCCGGTCACTGATTTTATCCTCAACAGCCTGACCGACGCGCTGGCCACGCGCTGCGATTACGCCGCCCGGCGCAAAGCAGTGGCGGATTGGAACGCCGCCCATCCGGTGCTGAAAAAGGGCATTGCCCTGACCCCGGTGAAATTCGGCATTTCGTTCACCCTGACCCACCTCAATCAGGCTGGCGCGCTGGTGCATGTCTATCAGGACGGGTCGATCCACATGAACCACGGCGGCACCGAAATGGGGCAAGGCCTGTTCCAGAAGGTGGCGCAAGTGGCGGCGGCGCGGTTCGGTGTGCCGCTGAGCATGATCAAGATCACGGCGACGGATACCGCCAAAGTGCCCAACACCTCGGCCACGGCGGCCTCGTCGGGATCGGACCTGAACGGCATGGCGGTAAAAGCCGCCTGTGACACCATCCGCGACCGGATCGCCACCCTGCTGGCTGACTTGAACCAGATCGCGGCGGCAGAGGTGCGGTTCGAGGATGGCGCGGTCCACGCGGGCGGCAAGACCTACAGCTTCGCCGAAGCCGCAGAATTGGCCTATATGAACCGGATCAGCCTGAGCGCCACCGGCTATTACCGCACCCCCAAGGTCGAATGGGACCGGATCAAGGGACGGGGACGGCCGTTCTTTTACTTCGCCTATGGCGCGGCCTGTACCGAGGTGGTGATCGACACCCTAACCGGTGAGAACCGCATCCTGCGCACCGATATTCTGCACGACGCGGGCGAGTCGTTGAACCCGGCGCTGGATATCGGCCAGATCGAAGGCGGCTATGTCCAAGGCGCGGGCTGGCTCACCACCGAGGAATTGGTCTGGGACGACAAGGGCCGTCTGCGCACCCACGCGCCCTCGACCTATAAAATCCCCGCCTGTTCGGATCGTCCGGCAGTGTTCAACGTCGATCTTTGGGATGGGCGCAACACCGAAGACACGATCTATCGCTCGAAAGCGGTGGGTGAGCCGCCGTTCATGTTGGGAATTTCCGCCCTGTCGGCCCTGACCGACGCGGTGGCCGCCTGCGGCACGGTCTGGCCCAGCCTTGATGCCCCCGCCACGCCAGAAGCGGTGCTGGCAGCGGTCCGCCGTGTGCAAGCCGCATGAGCTTTGATCTGGAAGCGCTGCAGCGCGCGGTCGCGGCGCATGGCCGGGTCGCACGGGTGCTGGTCGCCGAAGTGCGCGGCTCGTCCCCGCGCGAGGTTGGCGCGGCCATGCTGGTCTGGGCGGGCGGACAATCGGGCACCATCGGCGGCGGCGCATTGGAACATCAGGCGGCGCTGGCGGCCCTCGGCACGCAGGCAGACAGGGTCAGCCGCCATCCGTTGGGGCCAAGCCTCGGGCAATGCTGCGGCGGCACAGTCACCCTGATCACCGAAGTTTATGACCCGGCCCGGATCGCGGCACTGACGGACGCCTTGCCCCCAGAGACGCCGATCCTGCGCCGGATCGAAGGCAATGCCGAAACGCCCTTGGCCCTGCGCCGCGCCCTGCGGCAGGCCCGGCAGGAAGGCATCGCGCCGCCGCCGCACTTCAGCCACGGCTGGATGATCGAACCGGTGGCGCATCCCGACCGGCCCCTGTGGATTTGGGGGGCGGGCCATGTGGGCCGCGCCATGATCGACGTGATGGCGCCGCTGCCCGGTTTGGCCCTGACATGGATCGATACCGGCCCAGAGCGGTTTCCGGACACTGTGCCAAACGGGGTAACGGTGCTGCCCGCGGCCGATCCTGTGGCCTTGGTGCGCCATGCGCCGCCCGACGCGGATCACCTGATCCTGACCTATTCGCACGCCTTGGATCTGGATCTGTGCCACGCCTTGCTGGCGCATGGGTTCGGGCGCACCGGCTTGATCGGATCAACCAGCAAATGGGCGCGGTTCCAAAGCCGCCTGCGGTCGCTCGGCCATGTTCAGACCAGCATCGACCGGATCAACTGTCCGATCGGCGACCCCAGCCTTGGCAAGACACCCCATGCCATCGCCATCAGCACCGCCGCCGCCTTGCTGCGCCCTGCTAGCGCCGCCGCCGCGCCCGCGAAGGAGACCCGCGCATGACCGACAGCCTTTTGACCCTCGACAATTTGACCAAGGCGTATCCCGGCGTCGTTGCCAATGATAAGGTCAGCCTGTCCATCGGACCGGGCGAAATCCATTCCCTGCTCGGCGAAAACGGCGCCGGAAAATCTACGCTGGTCAAGATGATCTACGGGCTGGTCAAGCCCGACAGTGGCCGCATGACCCTGCACGGCGCCCCCTATGCCCCCGCCGAACCAAAAGCAGCCCGGGCGTCCGGCGTGGCGATGGTGTTCCAACATTTCTCATTGTTCGAGGCGCTGGACGTGGCCGAGAATATCGCGCTTGGCATGGAAAAGCCGCCGCCGCGCCGCGATTTATCCGAGCAGATCCGCACCGTCAGCCACGCCTACGGACTGCCACTGGATCCGGGCCGCCGGGTTGGCGAATTGTCGGCGGGCGAACGGCAGCGGGTCGAGATCGTGCGCTGCCTGTTGCAGAACCCGCGCTTGTTGATCATGGACGAGCCGACCTCGGTGCTGACGCCGCAGGAGGTGGACATTCTGTTCACCACCCTGCGCAAACTGTCCGCCGAGGGCACCGCGATCTTGTACATCTCACACAAGCTGGATGAAATCCGCAGCCTATGCGACAGCGCCACGGTGCTGCGCCTTGGCAAGGTCGTCGGCAGTTGCATCCCCGCACAATCGACGGCGCGCGAGATGGCTGAAATGATGATCGGCACCAGCCTGAAGACGCCGACACGTCCGGCGGGCGAACCGGGCGAGGTGCTGCTGAACATCACCGCGCTTGACCTGCCATCGACCAGTCAGTTTGGCACCTCGCTTCGGGGGGTCGACTTGCAGGTTCGGGCCGGTCAGGTCGTCGGCATTGGCGGGGTTGCCGGCAACGGGCAGGAAGAATTGCTGTCGGTGATTTCAGGCGAGGCCTGTGTGCCCACCGGCCACATCACCTTCAAAGGCCAAGACATTGGCGGGCTTGGCCCGAACCAGCGCCGCGCGTTGGGGATCCTGTCGGCCCCCGAGGAACGGCTGGGTCACGCCGCCGCCCCGGATATGAGCTTGGTGGAAAATGCTCTGTTGACCGGAACCTTACGCAAAGGGCTCAGCCGGAACGGGTTTCTGGACTGGACCGCCACCCGCGCCTTCGCCGCCGACATCATCGACACCTTTGACGTGCGCACCCCCAATGCCGATGTCGCCGCCCGGGCGCTGTCGGGGGGCAACTTGCAGAAATTTGTGATCGGACGCGAAGTGCTGCAAGCCCCCACCTGTCTGGTGGTGAACCAACCGACATGGGGCGTCGATGCCTCGGCCGCGGCCGCCATCCGACAAGCCCTGCTGGATCTGGCCCAACAGGGCGCGGCAGTGGTGGTGATCAGTCAGGATCTGGACGAACTGTTGGAAATCTCTGACCTGTTCGCAGCCTTGAATGGCGGACGGCTGAGTGCGCCCCGCCCGGCCTATGGCCTGACCTTGGACGAAATTGGCCTGATGATGGGCGGCGCCCATGACATGGAGGTGGCCCATGTGTGAATCGCCGCGTGAATTGCCGCGCGATCTGCTATGCGCGCGGCCCGCGCCCTGTTGTCAGACCCCGATCACCATCAAAGGACCCCGCCAATGATCCGCCTTGAACGACGCCCATCGCCGTCCCGGATGTGGACCGCGCTGACGCCTGTGATGGCGGTTCTGGCCACGATGATTGCAGGCGGCATCATGTTCGCAGCGCTTGGCAAAGACCCGGTCGAGGCCATCCGCACGATCTTTTGGGATCCGCTGTTCAACGAGCAGTTCGCGGCCTATTCGCGCCCCCAGCTGCTGGTCAAAGCCGGGCCGCTGATCTTGATTGCCATTGGCCTCAGTCTGGGTTTTCGGGCCGGGGTCTGGAACATCGGCGCCGAGGGCCAGTACATCATCGGCGCCATTTGCGGCGCGGCAGTGGGGTTGGCGCTGTATCCGCTGGACAGCCCCATTGTGTTTCCGCTGATGGTGCTGGCGGGCGCGCTCGGCGGCTGGGCTTGGGCGATGATTCCCGCCATTCTGAAGACCCGCTTCAACACCAATGAAATTCTGGTTTCGCTGCTGCTGGTCTATGTGGCCGAGCAACTTCTGGCTTCTATGGCGCTGGGGTTGCTCCGCAATCCCGAAGGCGGCGGCTTTCCCGGCAGCCGGAACCTTCAGCAATACGACGCGGCCGCCAACCTAGAACTGTTCGCGGGCACCGGCGTTCACTGGGGCGTTGTCACCGCCTTTATCGCCGTGATCTTCGCCTATGTGCTGCTGTCGCGGCATTTGTTGGGCTTTCAAATCCGGGTGGCCGGATCGGCACCGCGGGCGGCACGGTTCGCAGGCGTGAACCCGGCCGCTTTGGTGGTGATCTGCCTCGGCATTTCCGGGGCACTGGCCGGATTGGCGGGGATGTTCGAAGTGGCGGGGCCAGCCGGGCAAATCACCATTGATTTCAATTCCAACTATGGCTTTACCGCGATCATCGTCGCCTTTTTGGGCCGGCTCAATCCCATTGGCATTCTGCTGGCCGGGATCCTGATGGCCCTGACCTATATCGGCGGCGAGTTGGCACAGTTCATGCTGGGGGTGCCCGCCGCCGCCATTCAGGCGTTTCAAGGCATGCTGTTGTTTTTCCTGCTGGCGGTGGACGTGCTGTCCAACTTCCGCCTGCGTCTTGGCAAGCCGGAGGCTGCATGATGCTGAACATTTCCCTCGAACTGCTGCTGGCCTCGTTGATGGTGGCCGCCACCCCGATCCTGCTGGCCGCCCTTGGCGAATTGGTCACCGAGAAATCCGGCGTCCTCAATCTGGGCGTCGAGGGGATGATGATCATCGGCGCGATCTGTGGCTTTGCCGTGGCGGTCGAGACCGGCAGCACGATTTTGGGCTTTATCGCCGCCGCCCTTGGCGGTGCCGTCCTGTCCCTGATCTTTGCCGTCCTGACCCAAGTTCTGATGTCCAATCAGGTGGCCACCGGCCTTGCGCTGACCCTGTTCGGGCTCGGCTTCTCGGCCCTGATCGGCCAAAGCTATGCCGGATTGAAACCGCCCCCGGTGCCGGAGCTGGATTTTGGCCCGCTGTCGAATTTGCCGTTTGTTGGCCCGGTGCTGTTTCAGCATGATGCCATGGTCTATGTCAGTATCGCGCTGGTGGCTGCGATCTGGGCGGTCCTGCGCTTTTCCCGGGTCGGCCTGATCCTGCGGGCCGTGGGGGAAAACCATGACGCCGCCCACGCGCTTGGCTACAAGGTCGTGCGCATCCGCATCCTTGCCATCCTGTTCGGCGGGGCCTGTGCGGGCCTGGGCGGGGCCTATCTCAGCCTCGTGCGGGTGCCGCAATGGACCGAAGGCATGACGGCTGGGGCCGGTTGGATCGCCCTCGCGCTGGTGGTATTTGGCGCATGGAAGCCGTGGCGCGTGCTGCTTGGGGCCTATCTGTTCGGCGGCATCACTGTGCTACAGCTGAACCTGCAAGCAGCGGGCCTTGCCGTGCCGGTCGAGATCCTCTCCATGTCGCCCTATGTGATCACTATTTTGGTGTTGGTGGTCATGTCGGCGGATCGGCGGGCTTCTCTGAACGCGCCCGCTACGTTAGGCCGGGTGTTCCATGCGTCAAACTGATCGTCGCAAACCAAGGACCGGATCGACGCCCCGATGATGACCCGCGCTGAAATTCTTCACATGCTGGACGGCACCCACCCGACCAGAACCATGGCTGTTAGCTATGCGCTTCAGGCGGTCATCATGCTATCGGCACTGGCGATTTCGCTGCAAACCATGCCGAACTTGCCGCATTCCATTCACGAAGCCCTGTCGATCCTCGAGATCTTCGCCCTGATCGTCTTTACGGTGGAATATATCACGCGGCTGATCTGCGCCCCGAAACCGCTGGGCTATGCGTTCAGTTTCTGGGGCATCATTGATCTGCTGTCCTGTGCGCCGATCTTGCTGTTTTTGAACCCGAATGTTGCCGCGATCCGCGCCTTGCGCCTGATGCGGCTGTTGCGGTTGCTGAAGCTGCTGCACACCAACCGCGCCCTGCACCGACTGGAACGCGCCCTCGAGGCCAGTAAGGGCGAACTGGCGATCTTTGGCGTGCTGGCCTTGATCATTCTTTATATCGCGGCTGTCGGCATCTATATCTTCGAACACGATGCCCAACCCGAACAGTTTTCGTCGATTCCGGTCAGCATCTGGTGGGCCGTGGTCAGCTTTACCACGGTGGGCTACGGCGATATCTACCCGATCACCATGGCGGGCCGAGCCTTCACCTCGATTGTACTGTTCATCGGCCTCGGCGTAATCGCCGTGCCGACAGCCATCATTACCACAGCCCTGATCAACACCGACCTGCACGACAAGATTGTCGAGGACGTCGGTCAGGATGTCCGGCAGGATCTGAAGAAGGATCTCAAGAAAATGACCAACAAACCCAAAAGGAGATTTTAATATGCGTTCACTCACAACTTGGCTGTCCGGTGTTGCCATGGCCACCGTTCTGGCCATTCCGGCCTATGCCGCCGACCCGCTGAAAGTCGGCTTCATCTACGTCGGATCGATCAAGGACGGCGGCTGGAGCCAGCATCACCACGAATCCGCCATGAAGATGAAAGAGCATTTCGGTGACTCGGTCGAACTGATCGAACAGGAAAGTGTGCCCGAAGGCGCCGATGCTGAACGCGTCCTGACCCAGATGTCACTCAGCGGTGCCGACCTGATCTTCACCACATCTTTCGGGTTCATGGACCCGACCCTCAATGTCGCGAAGAAATTCCCGAATGTGAAATTCGAACATGCCACCGGTTATAAAACCGCGGAAAACGTGTCGAACTATTCCGCCCGGTTCTATGAGGGGCGTGCAATCGAAGGTCTGATTGCCGGCAACATGACCTCGTCCAACAAGATCGGTTATATCGCGTCGTTCCCGATCCCCGAAGTGATCCGCGGCATCAACGCCTCATATATCCACGCGGCCAAGGTCAACCCGGAAGTTGAAATGCGCGTTGTCTGGATCTCGACTTGGTTCGACCCGGCGAAAGAAGCCGACGCCGCCACGGCGTTGATTGAGCAAGGCGCGGATGTCATCTTGCAGCACACCGACTCGACCGCGCCTCTGGCCGTGGCCGAAAAGGCTGGCAACGTCATTGGCTTCGGTCAGGCCGCCGACATGATCGAATACGCCCCCTCGCCGCGCGTTACCTCGATCATCGACAACTGGGCACCCTATTACATTGCCCGGGTACAGGACGTGATCGACGGCACGTGGGAAGCCGAATCGACTTGGGATGGTATCGGGGCCGGTATGGTCCAGATGGGCGAAATCACCGACGCCGTGCCTGAGCAGGTGGCCATGGAAGCGCGCGCCATGATCGACAGCATCGCCTCTGGCACCTATCACCCGTTCACCGGCCCGCTGAACAAGCAAGACGGCAGCGTCTGGCTTGCCGAAGGCGAAGTGGCTGATGACGCCACCTTGGGCGGGATGAATTTCTACGTCGAAGGACTGACCGGCGACATCCCGAACTGATCCTCGGACGGCTGCGGGGCCGGTGATCCGGTCCCGCAGTGCGCCATAAGATCGGCACCCACCGGACGTTGGACATATTCCAAAAACCGGTGCAGCATTTGCCCGTAATCGGCAGGTCCGACATCACCAGCCATCACTCGCAGCGCTGCTGTCTTTGGTGGCGGCGCAGCCTCCACCATTGCGACCGGGACCGATCGGAGATCCAATCGTGGGACCAGTGAGGTCCTAAAGGCGGGCTGGGTCATCTCAAATCTCCGTTGATAGCGCAGTCCCGGGCAGACGATGCCGGGACCAAGCCGAAAAATCATGCCGGACCCGCTTAGCGCCATCTGGGATTGGGGGCGCGACCGGCGGGGGTGACAACATCATCCATGACGAAATCAAACAGACTCGCCCCGTCCAGACCGGGCGTGGTCACGATGGGCGCAACCGCCCAGCGCGGACCAACACCTGCGGTGCTGTTAGGGTGCCCCGACGGATCAGAGGCCGGGTCGTCCGTCGACGCGCCGCCCCCTGCGGACAGGTCAGCTTGCCCCAAAATCCATCCAGCCATATCGACAGAGCCTGAGTGCAACGGCCCGGCAACGCCAAGGACGATCAAGGGAACCAAACACATAGACAGTCTCGGCAAAGCGGCCTCCAGAGTTCAACGTGGCAACGACCCTTTCTGGCCTAGCAGCCACCGACCGTTCCCCGAACTGTTATTTGCCCGGGTGCTGAACAGACCGTTAATGGCCAACGACCGCCCCGGCCCGTTAACCTTCTTGAAACTCTGAGATCAGGAAAACGTTGCCAGGCGGGCCGGTTGTTGCGATGGTTGATCTGCGGATCGACGGTCCAGACCATGCAAAAGTCCACCGTTTTGGTCCAATGCACCCGGGTCCACCCCGTTGATTTAGGCCTGCTCTTTTCCTGTAACCATGTTCCCGATTGTCCCGGAGCCACCATGTCCAAATCTCACCTCTCGCCAGTTCCCCACGCACCAGACACGGACGATCAGGACGGCCTGTCACCGGTGGCCATCGTGGGCCTGTGCGCCGTCGCAGATGCCCTTGTCTTGATCGGGGCGCGCGGCGCCGGAATTGGCTGGGGCAGCAGTTTGCTGATGGCTTGGGCCGGGGGGGCCGCGCTGGCCGTAACCGGGTTGCTCACCGCGGCCCAGATCAGCCTGGCCAAAGAAAATCGCGGGTTGCGCCGTGCCGATCCAGCCATCGACGCCGCACAGTCCAGCTTCCGAACCCGGCGCCAGTTGCGCGATACATTGGCCCAATGGGACGCGGATCGCCAACAGGACCGGGCCACCGCCCCCGACACCGAGATCAGCGTCCTGCCGGACCGGGCGGCGCGCCGCAGATAAGCCGCGGATAAGAAGACACATCCAGCCCTTGCCCCCGTGCCCCCAGCGCATTACTCAGGGGCCATCTGACCGCATTGGGGGGCGCGGACGTGATGCAAATCTGTCCTACCAAGACCGAATTTCGCGATGCCGTGGCCAATCTGCGCCGGGATGGCGGCAGTGTCGGGCTGGTGCCCACTATGGGGTACTTGCACGAAGGGCATCTGACCCTGATCCGCACCTCGTCCGAGGCGTGCACCCATACGGTGGTGTCCCTGTTCGTCAATCCGACACAATTTGGCGACCCGGCCGATCTGGAAAATTATCCGCGCGATACGCCCCGCGATCTGGCCCTGCTCGAAGCGGCTGGCGTTGCTGCGGTGTTCCTGCCCAGCCCCGAAGAAATGTACCACCCCGAGGCCCAAACCATCGTCGAAACGGTCGATCTGGCCGATGTCTTGATGGGCGCGCTGCGGCCCGGGCATTTTCGCGGCGTGGCCACCGTGGTTACCAAGCTGTTGAACATCGCCCAACCGGACCGGGCCTTCTTTGGGCGGAAGGATTATCAGCAACTGGCGGTCATCCGCACTTTGGTGCGCGACCTCGACATTCCGGTCGAGGTTATCGGCGTTCCCACCGTGCGCGAACCTGACGGCCTGGCCATGTCCTCGCGCAATGTCCGCCTGACACCGGCGCATCGCGCCAGTGCCCCTGCCCTGAATGCCGCCCTTGACTGGGCCGAACTCGAAGCCAGCCATACCGCAATCAGCGCCGAAGAACTGTCCGCGGCGATCTTGGCCCGCATCGCCGTTGCCGACGGCGCCGAGGTGCAGAGCGTCGATATTCGCGATGCCGACACGCTGGCACCGCTCACCGGCCCCGTGACCCGTCCGTCCGTCATTCTTCTGGCGGTGCGGTTCGGGACGGTTCTGCTGATCGATCAGCGCGTGGTCACGCCCTGACCGTCCACCGCCTGCCTCACCGTTCCTCTCCTCGTTCCAGAAAGGCGCTTTCATGAGCACCCAGCCCCAGCCCGCACCGGCGGCCGCCACGCCCGTTCGCCGCATCACGGCCCCCCAAATCGGCGCGCGCAAGGGTGGCGAGCCCATCGTTTCGCTGACCTCCTACCACAGCCATACCGCTGCGATCGTTGACAAGTTTGCCGATTTCATTCTGGTGGGCGACAGTCTGGGCATGGTGATGCATGGCATGGACAGCACCGTTGGCGTGCCGCTGGACCTGATGATCATGCATGGCAAGGCGGTTGTCCGGGGCACCAAGCGCGCCCTGATCGTGGTCGACATGCCGTTTGGCAGCTACGAAGAAAGCCCCAATGTCGCCTTTCGCAACGCCGCCAAGATCATGAAGGAAACCGGCTGCGGCGCGGTCAAACTGGAAGGGGGATCGCGCATGGCCGAGACCATCCACTTCCTGACCCAACGGGGCATCCCGGTCATGGCCCATACTGGCCTGACGCCGCAATCCAGCCATGTGTTGGGCGGGTTCAAGACCCAAGGCCGCAATGAAGACAGCTGGCCCGCCCATGAAGAGGACGCCCGCGCCGTCGACGAAGCCGGGGCCTTCGCCGTGGTGCTGGAAGGCATGGTTGAGCCGTTGGCCGCCAAGATCACCAAGCAGATCGCCATTCCCACCATTGGCATCGGCGCCAGCGTCGATTGCGACGGCCAGATTCTGGTGCTGGAAGACATGCTGGGTCTGAACCCGTGGACGCCGAAATTCGTCAAGGTCTATGGCCAGCTTGGTCCGATGATCGAACAGGCGGTCAGCGACTATGCCGCCGAGGTGAAATCGCGCACCTTCCCGGGGCCCGAGCAAACCTACCGCTGATCCCCCCGGCAGGACCTTAGCACTTGGGCGCAACGGTCCTGCCATCCGGCCCGCGATTAAGACAACTTTAAGCAAAGTTTTTCAATCTGCTGGAGTAGTCGAATCTTCAAGCGGAGCCCCCTGATGCTGGCCCTCATTCTGGATGATGCAAACGAATTTCGGGCCGAGAAAGCCAAGGCCCTTGTCGATGCCGGGTTCGAAGTCACCTGCACCCTCAGCTTTCAACGGGCCACCGACTGCCTGCGCGGCCAGACGGTCGATCTGTTGATCATTTCCGAACGGGTTGGCGGACAGGTGTCGCATTCGCTGGCGCTGTTGGCCGAGCATCGCAACCCTTCCGTCGCCACGATCCTGTTGACCGAGCGGACGGATGCGGATGTGAATGAATTGTTTCTGCTACTCCCGGCGCTGCACTGCCTGATCGCCCCTGACGCCCCGGCACATCTGTTCAAGAAGATCGCGCTGGCCTCGGTCGTGGGCGCGGCACCCGCGCCATCACCGATGCTGTTATTGCCGGCTCAGCGCATTGGCCCGGCGGGACGCGGCAGCCCGATCTTCGCATCTCGGCGCAAGCGGGAACCTGCACCGCGCCCCCAGCTGTCACCGACAATTTTCGAGCTAGCCTGACACCAGCGCGCGCTAAGACCAAGATCGCGCTTTCGGGCGCGGACAGGTCCGGCGATGGTTCAGGCCGTCGGCACGAAGATCAGGCTGGCACCGTTCAGGCAGTGGCGTTTGCCGGTGGGTTTGGGGCCATCATCGAAAATATGGCCCAAATGACTGCCACAGCGGCGGCAATGGACCTCGGTGCGCACGGAGAACAGCTTGCGGTCCGCCTTGGTTCCCACCGCTTCCGGCAAGGATTGGTAAAAGCTGGGCCAGCCGGTGCCGCTGTCATATTTGGTCTCGGACGGATAAAGCGGCAACTCGCATCCCCGGCAGATGAACACGCCCGCACGAGCCTCATCGTTCAGCGGGCTGGTCCCGGCCCGTTCGGTGGCTTCCTCGCGCATGACCGCATATTGCAGATCGGTCAGCATCGCTTGCCATTCTGCGGTGGTCCGGGTCACCTCGAAGGTGCCCGTCGCGGCGGACCATCCCGGTACAGCCCACATCCCGGCCCCGGCACTCAGTGCGGCGCAGGCCGTTCGGGTCATCATCTGGCGGCGGTTCATGGCACTCTCCTGAGCAATGGGCGGATCGCCCGGCCCGCCCCTGCGCCAAAAGTCAGCAAACAGAGGGGCGGGACCGGCGATCCATCATTGCCTCAAGACTAGCGGAAATCCGCCGTCGGCAGAAGCACACGCCTAGTCACATGACCGGCACCGGCTCCTGTCGCAACGCGCAGGCCTTACCGCCCGGTGCCGGATGGCGGCGACAGAACCTCTTGCACGGTGCCGTCCGACCCGGTGATGCAGGTCCACAGGCCCGAACTGCCCACGTCGATATTGTAGACTTGCGTCCCACTCGCCGACATCGACGAATTGGTCACGGTCAGACCGCTGGTGCCGGTGCGGGCTTCGACCTGTGCCAAGCAGGACGCTTGCGCCGATCCATCACCCGCAGGAGCGGGTGGCGGCGTCATGTCGGATGCGCAGGCCGCCAATATAGGCAAAACGCCCAGAACAACGACCGGAAAGGGAATGCGAAGCGCCATGGATGTATCCTTAAGTCTGAAATGGGATCAAAGGGTCAGCGGGTCCATGCCGCCACCCCGGGGATCGTCGCACAGCTTGCCCCCTCCGGCAATCACTTCAACGCCCAACACCCAACGCCCCACACCGCGCGGACCTAGCGGTGGCCCGCCGAATTGCGCGACAGGAACGACACTGACCCATCGGCATGGGCGATACAGGTCCACATGCTGTTGCCCACCCCTTTCAGCGAAATGGTTGCCAGCCCCTCATCCGAGACACTGTGGGTTATGGCGCGCACACCGACGCCGCCGCCGCGCTGCTGCACCCGTGCGATGCAGCCAGCTTCGGCTTGGCTGATGTCGGCCTCCACCGCCCGCACCGGCGACCAGACGGCGCCAAGACTAAGCGCCCCCCCGATGACCGTGATCGCGGCAAGCAGCCGAAGAAGTCGGCCTGTGGTCATGATGCACCCTCCTGTGGTTGGCGACGGACGCCTGTGATCGGTCCGGTTGACACGGCGTCGAGACGGACGCCGCCAGATTACAAAACCCCGGGCACCACCTGATCCGGCGGCCGATGCCCATCGGCAAAGGTCTTGATGTTGATGAGGACTTTCTCACCCATTTCCAGCCGGCCCTCTTCCGTGGCCGAGGACATATGCGGCAGCAGCACCACATTGGGCAGGTCGCGCAGCGCCGGTGTGACCTCAATCCCGTGTTCAAACACATCCAGACCGGCCCCGGACAGCGCGCCCGCCCGCAAGGCCCGAGCCAGCGCCTTTTCATCCACCACTTCGCCGCGCGAGGTGTTGATCAGGATCGCGCTGGGTTTCAGCAGCGACAAGCGCCGTGCGTTCATCAAATGGAACGTGGACGGAGATGACGGGCAGTTGATCGACAAGATGTCGATCCGCTTGACCATCTCATCCAGGTCTTCCCAATAGGTCGCGCCCAGCTCGGTCTCCAGATCGGCCCGGATGCGGCGGCGATTGTGGTAATGAATTTGCATCCCGAACGCTTTGGCCCGCCGTGCCACCGCCTGCCCGATCCGGCCCATGCCCAAAATGCCCAAGCGCCGCCCGCCGACCCGGCCGCCCAGCAAGGCCGTGGGGGCCCAGCCGGTCCATTTGCCCGCCTGCATCAGGGCCAGCCCTTCGGGAATGCGCCGGGTCACCGACAGCATCAATGCCATGGTCATGTCGGCAGTGTCTTCGGTGACGACGCCGGGAGTGTTCGACACCAGAATGCCGCGCTGCCGGGCCGAGGCCACGTCGATATGATCCACACCTGCCCCGTAATTGGCGATCAGCCGCATGTCGGGTCCGGCATGGGCCAACAGCCCGGCATCGATCTGATCGGTTACGGTCGGCACCAGCACATTGCACCCTGCTACCGCCGCCCGCAGTTCGGCCCGGGTCATCGGCGTGTCATCGTCCCGCAGGGTGACGTCAAACAAATCCTTCAGGCGGGTCTCGACGGGCTCTGGCAACCGTCGCGTAACCACCACACTCAGGGTTTTTGCGGTCATCCCGAAGGGCCTCCTCTTCTAAAGCGTTCCACTAAGTGGCAAACTGACCGATACACAAACGAGTCACAAGCGCTGCAACGCGCCAGCGGAAAATAACCGCGCTGGCCGGGCATAAATCGGGACCAGGCAGATCATGACGGCAAAGCAATGGGGTCTTTCGGGCCTGTTGGCCTTGACACTGGGCACAAGCATATCCTTCGCCACCGGTCTGACCGCACAATCGGCAGGTCCGGTCATCCCAACAGTCCCCGCCGCTGAACCACCTTCTGCCGCCAACAGCCCTACGCCGGGCGCCGCGCCGGAACAGACCTTTGGCCCCGAAACCAACCAACCGATGCCGCGTTTTGTGTCCCTGAAGGCGAACGAGGCCAACATCCGGCGCGGGCCATCCATGACCCACCGGGTCGATTGGGTCTTCAATCACCCCGGACAGCCGCTGATCGTCACCGCCGAATACGGGCACTGGCGCCGGGTGATGGATCGTGACGGCTTTGGCGGCTGGGTGCATTACGCGCTGTTGTCGGGAACCCGAACTGTCACCGTCGATGTCGACATGATCGACCTGCGGGCCCAGCCCAGCCTGACGGCAACGGTCAAGGCCAAGGCCCAACGGGGCGTCATTGCCAAGCTCGGGGACTGCGCCGATGGCTGGTGCCAGATTCGGGCGGGCGGCCAACGTGGCTGGGTCGAAGCCAAGGATCTTTGGGGGTTGGAATTGCCGATACACGCCGCCGGGTCATCGGTTGACCCCGGTACAACTTCCGTGGCAAACGCGCAGGCCGCCCCGCGCCCTCAATAATCTTGGATTTCCCATGACCGAGCAGACCCACGCCCGACTGAACCTGTCGGCGACCCTGGCCTCGGTCGGTGTGGCTATTGTCCTCAGTTTGGCCAAGCTATGGGCACTTGGGGAAACCGGGTCGCTTGCGGTGGCGGCCTCGCTGGCCGATAGCGGCCTTGATCTGATGATGTCGCTGGCCGGTTTGGCCGCCGTGATCTATGCAGCCCGCCCCCCGGATGAAGACCACGCCTTCGGCCATACCTCGGCCGAAGATCTTGCGGCACTGGGACAAAGTCTGTTCATCCTGATCTCGGCCACAGTAATCGCCGTCGCTGCCGTGCTGCGCCTGCTGTCGGGCAACACGACACACATCGCCGCCGAAGGCCGCGGCATCGCCGTCATGGTCTTGTCCATCGTGCTGACCCTTGGGCTGGTGATCTGGCAACGGCGGGTCATGATCCGCACCGGTTCCCGCGTCGTCGAAGCCGACCGGCTGCATTACTTGGGCGATCTGGTGCCGGCCATCGGGGCGATTTTCTCGCTCTGGGCTGCCGCAAAGTTCGGACTGACCCAGATCGACGCCATCGTGGCGCTGGCCGCAGCCGGGATGCTGGCCTTCGGGGCGTTGCGGATTGGCAGTGCGGCATGGGATGCGCTGATGGACCGTGCCGCCGACCCTGCTTTGATCGCAGAGATCTCGGACATGGTCCGGACATGGCCCGGCGTCGATGGCTTTCACGATCTGAAAACCCGCCGCGCCGGATCGCGGGTGTTCGTCACCCTGCATGTGGAATTGAACGGCGATCTGCCGCTCTATGATGCCCATGCCATCGGTGCCGCCCTGCGTCAGCGCATCATGGACACCTATCCCAGCACCGATGTGATGATTCACAAAGACCCCACCGGCGACCCCGGGCCCGACATTCGTTAGGCCAGATCCGCGCAGCCCTAAGCCGCGCGGACCGGCTGGCGCGTCAAGCGGCAGTGTCCAGCCCCCGGCCCTTCAACAGCGCCTCGACGTCCGGCATCTGACCCCGGAACGCGATATACAGATCCTTGGCATCGCCAGACCCACCCTTCGACAGGATGAACTCTTCCAGCTTCCTCGCCACCTCCGGATCAAAGGCGCTGCCTGTGTCCAGAAACGCCGCGAACGCGTCCGCATCCATGACTTCCGACCACATGTAGCTGTAATAGCCGCTGGAATAGCCGTCGCCCGAGAACACATGCGCGAATTGCGGGCTGGCATGGCGCATCCCGATGGCATGGGGCATCCCCAACCCTGCCAGAATTTCGGCCTGCCGCGCCATCAGATCGCTGGGCGGCGGCCCGTCGTGAAACTCCAGATCGACCAGCGCCGAGGCGACATATTCCACCGAGGCAAAGCCCTGATCATAGGTCGAGGCCGCCAGCAACCGCTCCAGCATCGCTTCCGGCATCGGTGCGCCGGTCTCCACATGGGTGGCGAATTCCTGCAACACTTCCGGCACTTCCAGCCAATGCTCATACAACTGGCTCGGCAGTTCGACAAAGTCCCGCGCCACCGAGGTGCCCGAGATCGACTCGTAAGTCACATCCGACAGCATCTGGTGCAGTGCATGGCCAAACTCGTGGAACAGCGTCCGCGCATCGTCATAAGACAGCAGCGCCGGTTTGCCCTTCGACGGTTTGGCGAAGTTGCACACGTTGACCACGATCGGGCGGGTTTCGCCGCCCAGCTTGCGCTGACTGCGGATCGCCGAGCACCACGCCCCCGACCGCTTGCTGCCGCGTGCGAAATAATCGCCCAAGAACACCGCCAAATGTTCGCCGTTGCGCCGCACCTCCCAGGCCCGCACATCCGGATGGTAGAGCGGCACGTCAACCGGCACAAATTCCAATCCGAACAGCCGGGTCGAACAGGCAAACGCCGCTTCGATCATCCGGTCCAGTTGCAGATAGGGCTTCAACGCCGCCTCATCCAGATCATGTTCGGCCAGACGCCGCTGCTCGGAATAATAGCGCCAGTCCCACGGCTCCAGATCGCCATTGATCCCGTCATCATGCATTCGCGCGGCCAAAATATCGGCGTCTTCCAACGCCTTGGCCTTGGCCGGGGTCCAGACCGCCATCAACAGATCGCGCACCGCGGCCGGGGTCTCGGCCATTTCGGTTTCCAGCTTGAAGGCTGCAAAACTGTCATAGCCCAGCAATTTGGCCCGCTCATCCCGCAGCGCCAAAATCTCGGTCGCCACCACGCGGTTGTCGGTCTCGCCACCGCCCGCGCCCCGCGCCACCCACGCCGCATAGGCCGCCTGCCGCAGGTCCCGGCGCGGTGAAAATTGCAAGAACGGCACGATCAAGGACCGCGACAAGGTCAGCACCGGCCCCTCGGCGCCGCGTTCTTCGCCCGCGGCCCGCGCATTGGCGATCACGAAATCCGGCAGCCCGTCCAGATCGGCCTCGGCCAGCGGCATTTGCCAGCTGCGTTCATCCGCCAGCAGATTTTGCCCGAATTGCGTGCCCAGCACCGCCAGCCGCTGGCTGATCTCGCCCAGCCGGTCGCGGTCCGCGCCATCCAACTCCGCCCCTGAGCGCACAAACCCGCGCCGGGTCAACATCAGCACCCGGGCCTGCTCGGCGCTCAGACCAAGGCTGTCCTTGGCCTGCCACAGCGCATCGATCCGGGCAAACAAGGCCCGGTTCATTGAAACTTCCGTGCCAAACGCGGCCAAGCGCGGCGAAAATTCCCGCATTAGCGCCTCGCGCGCCGGGGTCGCATCGGCCCCCGACAGCGCATAGAACGTCGACAGCACCTTGTCCAAAGCGCCATAGGCCTGCTCCAGCGTGTCGATGGTGTTGGCGAAACTCGGTGCCGCACTCTGAGCGGTGATCTCAGCGATATTGGCCCGCGCCGCGCTCAGAGCGACCGTAAAGGCCGGCTCGAAATCGCTATCTTGTACCGCACCAAACGGCGGCACCTGATACGGCGTGGTCCAATCGGACAGAAGCGGGTTGGTCATGCATATCTCCTTCATCGGATCTCACCTAAGGCCGCGCATCGTCAAGTTCCAGCCTCACTGCGCCCGATCACGCAAGGATCGCTCAAGCCGGCGCAGGATCAGGGACAAGCTGATGGTCAGGGTCAGGTAAATCAGCGCCACAATATTATAGGTTTCAAAATAGCGGAAATTGGCCGCGGCCGTGACCTTGCCCAATTGCGTCACATCCCCAACGCCCAGTACCGACACCAACGAGCTGTCTTTGACGATGGCAACGAAATCATTGCCCAAGGGCGGCAGGATGGTCCGAAAGGCTTGCGGAAAGATCACCAGCCGCATCCGTTGCCAGCCCGACAGCCCCAGTGCCTTGGCCGCCTCAATCTGCCCTGCATCGACGGCCTGAAGCCCGGCCCGAAACACCTCGGCCAGAAACGCGGAATAGCCCAAGGTCAGGGCAAAAATGGCGCGCCAGACCAGCGGAAAGTCCCGAACGCCCATCTCAGGCAGGCCCAGACCACCCCGCACCCAATTCATCGCCCCCACCAGGCCCGGCGCGGCGACAAAGGCCACGTAAAGCAGTAGAACCAGCACCGGAACCCCGCGCAGGATCTCGACATAGAACCGCGCCAGCTGCCGCAGCACCCGCCAGCGCGACACCAGCGCCAGCGCCAGCAGAAAGCCCAGCACAGCCGCCATGGCAAAGCCCAGCACCGAGACCATCAAGGTCACCTGAATGCCCCGGCTGACGGTCACCAATACCTGCGCCGCAAGATCGTCGGTTACGATCCGATATAGAAAATAAGCGCCCAATCCCGCCGCAGCCACCAGCCACCACGGGAATTCGGCCTCGGACCCGGACCGTTTTTTCACAGGCATCGCCGCTCAGTTGCCAAGCTTGTAATCCACGAACCATTTCTGGGTCAGCGCATCCAAGGTGCCATCCGCCTTCAGGGCCGCAATCGCAGCATTGAACGGCAGCACCAGGTCGGACCGGTCCGGAAAGATAAAGCCGAAATCTTCGGTGCCCATGGGCCCGCCGACGATTTTGACGGCGCCGCCAGATGCCTCGACATAACCGTAAGCGGCGGTGCCATCGCTGAGAACCAGATCGACATCACCGGTGCGCAGGGCCTGCACCCCAGCGCCAAAGGTTTCGACCTTGATGATCCGGGGATTGGCTTCGTCGCCATCCAACAGATCATAAACCCCGACATAAAACGGCGTCGTCCCCGGTTGCGCCGCCAACAGCAGCGCCGGGTTATCCGCAAAGCCCTCGGCATCTTTGAACCGGCTTTCATCCGATCGCACCAACATGCGCATTTCCGAACGCATATAGGGGTCCGAGAAATCCACCACATCGTCCCGATCTTCGCGGATGGTGATCCCGTTCATCGCCATATCATATTGCCCCGCAATCACTGCGGGGATCATCGCGTCCCAACTGGTGGTTTCATAGACCGGGGTAAAATTCAGCCGCTGACCAATTTCGGTCATCACGTCATATTCCCAGCCCACCGGTTTGCCGCTGGCCGGGTCAATAAATTGCAGCGGCGGATAGGCATTTTCGGTCACCACCACCACCTCGCGCCCGCCCAGATCCGGCAACTCAGCATCCTGCGCCATCGCGGCACCAGACGTCGTCAGCGCCCCGGCTAAAGCCATAGACACACTCAAATACCAGTTCCGCATAACGCCTCTCCTTCAATCACTTGGCGGCAGAGTATCGGCGCGGTGGCGGAAGGCAAGGCCGGGCTCAGACCTTGGGTGAGGTCCGACGAAAGTCCGATGAAAGTCCGACGGTGGTCCGATCCACCAGATCGCCGCAAATCGGGCAGTCGGCGCGCCGCGCCACGTCGATCTTACGGGACTCGCCATAAAGGCCGTCATAGACGATCATCGCGCCCTTCAGCGGGGTACCCGCACCGGTGATCACCTTCAGCGCCTCCAGCGCCATCATTGACCCGATCACCCCCGGCAAAGGTCCGACGACCCCGGCCTCGGCACAGCTTGGCGCCAGACCAGCGGCAGGTTCATGAGGAAAAATGCAGTGATAACAAGGTGTTTCACCGCGACCTTCAAACACACTCACTTGGCCTTCCCATTGGCTAATCGCCCCAGACACCAACGGCACCCCGGCCGCGACGCAGGCTTGGTTGACCAATTGCCGGGTCTCGAAGTTGTCGCAGCCATCCAGCACCAGATCGTATTCCGCCACCAGTGATGCCGCGATCTCTGCGGTGAACCGTCGATGATAAGGCCGCACCACCAGATGCGGATTGATCGCCGTCATCGCCTGCTCCGCTGAAAACACCTTTGCCATCCCAACGGTTTTTTCTTGATGAATAACCTGACGTTGCAGGTTTGTCGCCTCGACGGAATCGTCGTCAATCAGCCCGATTGTCCCGACACCCGCCGCCGCCAGATACTGCAAAACCGGCGATCCAAGGCCGCCCGCGCCGATCACCAAGACCCGGGCCTGCTTTAATCGCCGTTGCCCGGTGCCGCCCACCTCGCGCAGCATGATATGCCGCGCGTAGCGGTCCAGTTCGCTATCGCTCAGCGTCGCGCCGTCGACCGGCGTCACCGCATCGGCGCGGTTTTCTGGCCGCACCCGCGTTCGCAGATACCGAAGCCCACGCCCATAGGCGGCCGCCAGCAGCCCAAGCCCGCCCAACGCCAGCCATTCGGATGCCGTACCGCCCAAAGAGGCACGCAATCCAGCCTCTTCAGGAAAAACAAACAACGACACAACAACAATGACATACAGCGCGAAGATCATCCACCACCGGGCCCGGGCCGGGACTTTCAACGCCCAACCCAGCCCCCAAATGCCTGCCGCCAGCGTCAGAAACAAACTCATCCGTGACCGCCGGTCGAGCCGAAGCCACCGGTTCCGCGTGCGGTGTCATCCAGCGTCTCAACCACGACGAAGCGGGCCATTACTACCGGGGCGACCACCATCTGCGCGATCCGGTCGCCATGTGAAATCTGCACCGCAGCATCCCCGGAGTTCAACAAAATAACCCCCAAAGCGCCGCGATAGTCGCTGTCGATCGTCCCCGGCGCATTGGCCAGAGTCACGCCGTGTTTTAGGGCAAGACCGGATCGGGGCCGGATTTGAACCTCATAGCCCGCCGGAATAGCCAGACGCAGACCAGTCGGCACCAAAACGCGCGCGCCGGGAAATAAAGAAAGGCCTGCATCCCGCTGATCTTTCGGGAAATTCGCCCGTATATCTGCCCCAGCCGCACCAGCCGTCTCATAGGACGGAAGCGGCACTGTGCGGTCGGCATCCACAGTATAGGCGATGTTGATGATGGGGCCGGTCATGACAGGGCCTCGGAAATTCGTTGGGCAAGACGCGCCGCCACCGCCGTTTTTGCCATGCGCGGCCAATCCTCGGTGCCATCCGCGGTAATCAGCGTCACAGCGTTGTCCACACCGCCCATGATCCCCGTCGCCGCCGAAACATCATTGGCCACAATCCAGTCGCAGCCCTTACGCAGCCGTTTTGCCGTAGCGTTCTCAAGCACATTCTGCGTCTCTGCCGCGAATCCGATCACCAGTTTTGGCCGCCCCGATGTCCGTTGCGACACGGTTGCCAGAATGTCGGGGTTTTCGACAAACCGCAGCTCAGGCAGCGCCCCGTCCGGCGTCTTCTTGATCTTCTGATCTGGTTCCGTCGCGACCCGCCAATCGGCCACCGCCGCCGCAAACACCGCCGCATCAACCGTGCCTGCGGCGATCACCGCCTCGAGCATCGCGCGGGCCGTTTCGACCCGGACCAGACGCACGCCTTCAGGGGGGGCAACGCTGGCGGGTCCGGTGACAAAGGTCACATCCGCGCCCAGATCAACCAACGCCCGGGCAATGGCAGTGCCCTGCGCCCCCGACGACCGGTTGGCAATGTACCGCACCGGATCAATCGGTTCATGGGTCGGGCCTGATGTGACCAGCACGCGCTTTCCCGTTAACGGCTTCGGGCCAAATGCGGCAACCGTCGCCGTCACGATCTCGACAGGCTCGGCCATGCGGCCGGGGCCGAACTCGCCACACGCCATGGCGCCGTCATTTGGCCCCACAACCTGCACCCCATCGCTGCGCAGAGTCGCCAGATTGCGCTGGGTCGCCGGATGCTGCCACATGCGCACATTCATGGCTGGCGCGATCAGCACTGCCTTGTCCGTTGCCATCAACAGGGTCGACGCCAGATCATTGGCCAGACCGGCCGCCATCTTGGCCATCAAATCCGCCGTCGCCGGTGCAACAACCACCAGATCGGCAGCGCGCGACAGTTGGATATGGCCCATCTCGGCCTCGTCGGTCAGATCGAACAGATCCCGATAAGCCTTTTGTCCGGCCAGCGCGGCCACTGACAGCGGCGTCACGAATTGCTCGGCCGCACCAGTCAGGACCGGCGTGACTGTGGCCCCGGCATCCTGATAGCGGCGGATCAACTCCAGCGCCTTATAGGCCGCGATCCCGCCCCCGATAATCAGAAGAATACGTTTGCCTGCCAGCATCAATTCCGCCTCCGGTTCCAGATCGGTCTAGTGATTGGCGAGCGGGAACTCAACCGTCCTTCGCGGGCCGGTCAAACACGGCACAGGGATCGTCGCGCGGGGCTGGCGGCGTGACCAGCCACAAATCATAGGGTGGATCGCCCTCTGGCAGGGATTCCAGGTGCCCAACCGACAGAACCCGCAACCCCGGCTCGGCCTGCCGCAATGCCCGCGCCATGCCATGATCCGTGCGGGCATGGCCGTTGCCGGTGATCACCGCCACCGGGCCGCCCGTCTCTTGCAGAGCCACAAGCGTTATTTGCGCAAAAGCCGCATCACGCAGCCGTTGGGCTTCGACCATGCCCGGCAGCATCTCGTCAGGCAGTGCATTACAATGGGCGGCCTGTTGATCGGCTTGTCGCTGGGCGGCCTCGCTAGCGTCCAGAGACTGGTCCAAGCCGAACCGGCCCGCATCGCCGGGAAACACCGCCGCCGCCCCCTCGGTGATGGCCGCACGCACCGTCGCACGCGGCAGTGCCATACCATAGACGTCCGCATCGCCCAGCGCCCCAAAGACCGGCGCATATAAGGGCCAGTCTGGCCAACCCGAGTTCGCCCAGCCCAACGCATCGGGCAGCCCCTCAGCCCCCGCCCCCAACCGGTTGACGATTTCGGCCTGCGCCGAGGTTAACATCTCGAACACCACGGCAGAGGGGCGCAATGCCGCCAGCGACAGCGCCTGATTGGCGTGATGCCCCGCGTTGTCGTGTATCTCGCCAAGTAAGACGATGTCGGCCTGCGGAAGGCGGCTTAGATGGGGAGCTGTGATTTGCTCGGCTGAAACCGGCGGGCCTGACAGGCCCAATGCGGTCAGCGCCACCAGAGCCGCCCCCGCCAAGAGGCGCAATTCAGGACATATATCCGCGCACTTCGCTGCTCTGTTCGTCAAGACTTTTCCGCAGTTTCCCAAAGGCCACAACTTCCAATTGCCGGATGCGTTCTTTTGACAGGCCCATTTCCGCACCAAGGCTCTCCAAGGTTCGCGGCGCCTCGCGCAGCTTACGCTCGCTGATGATAAACCGTTCCCGTTCGGTGAGGCAATGCATCGCCGCTGCCAGCCATTGCCGCAACTGCGCCGTATCATGGGCATCGCTGACGATTTCATCCGCCTGACTGGACGGGTCTTCCAGTGAGTCGATCCAGCTGCGGCCCTCGTCTTCGGCTGATTGAGTGGCATCCAGCGAATAATCCGACCCCGACAGCCGCCCTTCCATCATTTCCACATCTTGCAGCGGCACGCCAACCTCTGCGGCGATCATCTGGCGCAACTGATAGCCCTGCAAGGCATCGCCGCGCGCCAACGCGTCCCGCTCTAGCTTGGATTGAACCCGCTTCAAGTTAAAAAACAGCGACTTCTGCGAGGACGTGGACCCGGTTCTGACCATCGACCAGTTGCGCATCACGTATTCTTGGATCGAGGCTTTGATCCACCAGACCGCATAGGTTGAAAAGCGCACACCGCGATCCGGGTCAAACTTATCCGCCGCTTTCATCAGGCCCAGACTGGCCTCTTGGATCAGGTCATTCATCGGCGCGCCATAGCGCCGGAACTTGGCGGCCATCGAAATGGCAAGGCGCATATACGCCGTAATCAGCCGGTGCAGCGCGGCCTCGTCGCGCTGGTCGCGCCACGCATAGGCCAAGCGCAGTTCCGTGTCCGCGTCGAGCATCTCAGCCCGCATCGCCCGCCGTGAATAGGTCTGGTCGCCATATCCGTCGAAAGCCATCTGAATGCGCTCCGTCTGTTAGCTGTTGAAACCCGCCGCTTGGGTTGTCATGCAAGGGATACGCAGCAGCCTCGGGGGCGGATTAAAAAAAATGAAATTTTTTGACCTGCCGCGCACAACATTGGTGCTTGGGGGGGCCGCTTCGGGAAAATCTCTGTTCGCCGAACAGCTGATCCAAGGCACCGGCAGGCCGCGCCGGTACATCGCCACTGCCGAGGCTTGGGACGCAGAAATGCGGGCCAAGATCGTCCACCACAGGGCGCAGCGCGGCCCGGATTGGGACACGGTCGAAGCCCCGCTTGATCTGAGCACTGCCCTGCGCCGCACGCCAACAGGCCACGCGGTTCTGGTTGATTGCCTAACCCTGTGGCTGACCAACCATCTGCTGGCCGAGGCGGATCTCGATCTCTGCCGCACAGACCTATGCGCGACCCTCGCCGACCTTACCGGGCCGATCGTTCTGGTCAGCAATGAGGTCGGTCAGGGCATCGTGCCGGACACCGCCCTGTCGCGGCGGTTCCGCGACGCCCAAGGCCAGTTGAACCGGGTTATCGCGGCACAGGCCGACCTTGTCGTCGCCGTCATCGCCGGATTGCCCCTCGCCCTGAAGGGCCGCTTACCTGAACAGACAGGAGACCACCAATGAGCCCGCTCAAGACCTTTTGGTGGGTGCGTCACGGCCCCACCCACGCCAAAACCATGACTGGCTGGACTGACCGGTCGGCTGATCTGTCCGACCACGCCCGGCTCGACCGTCTGCACCAAAGCTTGCCCGCCACTGCGCCGGTCGTGTCCTCCGACCTGATCCGGGCGCAACGCACCGCCGACGCGCTTGGCGATGGACGCCAGCGCCTGCCGGACCTACCGGATCTGCGCGAGATGCATTTCGGTGACTGGGAAGACAAAAGCTTCGCCGACATCAATGCCGCCGACCCGGATCGTTGCTTTGCCTTCTTTGACAGCCCCGGCGCATTGCGCGCACCGGGTGGGGAAAGCTGGGATGACCTGTCAAATCGGGTGGATCGCGCCGTTGCGGGGTTGCTTGCCCTGCCCGGCCCTGATGTGATCATCGTCGCCCATATGGGCGTGATCCTGACCCGCATCGCGCAGGCGCTGTCCGTGCCGGCCACCACCGCCATCGGCCACCAGATCGCACCGCTTTCAGTGACGCGGACCGAATGGTCAACGGCGTGGACGGTTCCGCTGATCAATCACAGCCCGTGATGTCTCGGATCAAAACCTGTCGTTTTGCAGGTCCCATGCCCCATGCTAATGGTATGAAATGAGCCAGCCAATCCAATCCTATGACCTCGCCCTTGGCGACCGTTCCTACTCCAGCTGGTCGATGCGGATCGGCCTTTTGGTGGATCGGTTCGATCTGCCCGTCCCCTGCCAGTTCGCCCGGCTTTACACCGACGCGTTCCCGGCCATGTTGGCGCAGTTTCAACCGGCCCGCACCGTGCCAGCCCTGCGCATGCCCGAGGGTGGTGTGATCTCAGAAAGTCTGGCGATTGCCGAAGAATTGGCCAGCCGCTTTCCCGATCGCGGTCTGTGGCCCGACGCGCCGGGGGCACGGGCGACGGCGCGGGCATTGGCATCCGAAATGCACGCGGGTTTCTTTGATTTGCGCGGCGAATGCCCAATGAATTTGCGCGTGGCCTATGCCGCAGCGCCGGTCTCGGACAAGGTCGGCACCGATCTGCGCCGCCTAGAGCGGATCTGGGCCGCTGCCCGCACAGCGACCGCATCGCCCGGGCCTTGGCTCTGCGGCGACTATTGCATCGCTGATGCGTTTTTCGCACCCGTGGCCGCCCGGATCGCGGGTTATGGCCTGTCGGTCTCACCGGACGCGGCCCGCTACGTCCAAGCCCATCTGGCCGATCCGGCGTTTCAACGCTGGCGGGAACAGGGACTGACCGAAGGACCGGATCAGCCCTTTTATCGCCGCGACTACGCCACCACCGACTGGCCCGGTTAACCTTTCTGAAACCATCGCTGTCCAATCCTGACCCGACCTGACGGGAGCAGCGGGGATGGTGACGCGAACCTACACGGTGGCGTTTGAAGGAATTGAGGCGCGGTTGGTGGAAGTGCAATGCGCCGTCACCCCCGGATTGCCGGCATTTTCCATTGTCGGCCTGCCGGATAAGGCAGTGACCGAAGCCCGTGACCGGGTGCGGGCCTCGCTCACCGCGATGTCGATCGCGCTTCCGTCCAAGCGGGTCACCATCAACCTGTCGCCCGCCGATCTGCCCAAAGAAGGCGCGCATTTCGACTTGCCGATTGCGCTGGCGCTTCTTGCCGCCCTCGACATTCTGCCGCGCGACGACATTTCAGAAGTTGTGTCGCTGGGGGAGATGTCGCTGGATGGGGCATTGCACAAAGTGTCCGGCGCGCTTCCCGCCGCCCTGACCGCCGCCGCAGAAGCCAAGAGCCTGCTCTGCCCTCTGGCCTGCGGTGCCGAAGCGGCTTGGGTGGGCGACGCCCGCGTCTTGGCTGCGGCCACCCTTGCGGATGTGGTGCGCCATTTCACCGGTCAATCGCCCCTTCCCGACGCCAAGCCCGGCGAGATCACCGCCGAGGGCAGCTTCGGCGATCTGCACGATGTCAAAGGACAGGAACGGGCCAAGCGCGCGCTGGAAATCGCCGCTGCCGGACGGCACCACCTGCTGATGACCGGCCCGCCGGGGTCGGGTAAATCCATGCTAGCGGCCCGCCTGCCCGGCCTACTGCCGCCGCTCAGTGCCGCCGAGGCGTTGGAAACCTCTATGGTGCATTCGCTTTACGGGCTTCTGGATGCGGGCGGCATATCGCGGACCCGGCCTTTTCGGCGTCCGCATCACACTGCCTCGGTGGCCGCGATCACCGGCGGCGGCAAAGGCGCCAAACCCGGCGAGATCAGTTTGGCCCATAACGGGGTGCTGTTTCTGGATGAGTTGCCCGAATTTCCCCGGCAGGTTCTGGAAACCCTGCGCCAGCCGATTGAGACCGGCGATATCGTCGTCAGCCGGGCCAACGCCCATGTCCGTTATCCCAGCCGCTTTTTGCTGATCGCTGCCGCAAACCCTTGCAAATGCGGCTATATGGCCGATCCGACCCGGGCCTGCGCCCGGGTTCCCGGCTGCGGGGCGGATTACCTTGGCCGCATCTCAGGGCCGCTGATGGATCGGTTCGACCTGCGCATCGACGTGCCACCGGTGGCGTTTCAGGATCTTGATTTGCCGGCCTCGGGCGACAGTTCCGCCATCGTAGCCGGGCGCGTGGCCAAAGCCCGCGCCCGGCAATCCGACCGGTTCAAAGGCATCGACGGGGTCCGGGTTAATGCTGATGCCGAGGGCGAATTACTCGAACGGGTGGCCTGCCCCAGCCCTGACGGTCGCGCGCTGCTCAGCCGCGCCGCAGACAGGTTCGGCCTGACAGCGCGGGGCTATCACCGGGTGCTGCGGGTGGCGCGTACATTGGCCGATCTGGCCGGGGACGACGCGATCAGCCGCGATCACGTCGCCGAGGCGTTGGGTTACCGCCTGCCCGGCACAGCGCAATAGCGCCTTAAATGGCCAGCGCCGCGTGCTTGTCCTCAATCACCTTCCAGATGCCAGCAGTGACGTTGGTTCCGTCGAACCGCTCCAATTCCTGCAAGCCGGTTGGTGAGGTCACGTTGATTTCCGTCAGGTAATCACCGATCACGTCGATGCCGACAAATATCTGGCCGCGATCGCGCAACGTCGGGCCAATGGCGGCACAAATTTCAAGATCGCGCGCCGTCAGCCCAACTTTTTCGGCCCGCCCGCCAACATGCATATTCGACCGGGTCTCGCCGCTGGCGGGCACCCGATTGATCGCGCCGACCGGTTCGCCATTGACCAGAATGATCCGCTTGTCACCCTTGGTCACGTCGGGCAGGTATTTCTGCGCGATCAGCGGCTCACGGTTGATTGACGCAAACGTTTCAAACAGAGAGTTCAGGTTGCGATCGTCCGGCCCAAGCCGAAACACACCCGCCCCACCATTGCCGTACAACGGCTTGACGATGATATCGCCATGGGTGTCCTTAAAACGGCGCAGCGCCGCCAGATCCCGCGAGATCGTGGTGGGCGGGATCAAATCGGGAAAGTTCAGCACCAGCAGCTTTTCTGGATAGTTCCGCACCCAGAACGGGTCATTCACCACCAAGGTTCGCGGACCGGCCCGGTCCAGCAGATGTGTGTTGGTGATATAGCCCATATCAAACGGCGGATCCTGACGCAGCCAGACCACATCAAAGCTGTCCAGATCGACGGTTTCCGGCGCTTGCAGGGTGACATGATCGCCATGGACCCGCTGCACCGTGAAGGCCTGACCGGTGACTTGCATCCGGCGGTCGGCATAGGCCAGTTGATCTGGACTATAGTAGAACAGCGTATGACCGCGCGCCTGCGCCTCTTCGGCCAGCCGAAACGTGCTGTCCGCATCGATATTAACCGCCGTAATCGGATCCATCTGGAATGCAACGCGCATGGCATCCTGCCCCTTTTATCGTCATCTCCTGCGTCAATGCCGGAATGCGCGTGGGGGTTCAATGGCCCTCAGACCAATGCACAGCGGAGGACCGGGTCACAAAAAAGCATTCTCACGGATTTCGATCCGTCCCATGCTATCGACCAGCGCCACATCGACGCGACATGGCGTGTCCAGACCAGAGGGCATGCAAGCCAGATATTCCTGCGCCGCAGCCATGATCCGTTGCTGCTGTGCCGGGCTGATCCGCGCTGCCGCCGCAGCGAAACTCCGGCTTTTCTTGACTTCGACAAACACCAGCTCATCGGCCTGTTGCAGGATCAGGTCGATCTCGCCCGCGGCGCCCCGCCAACGTTCCGCCCGCAACTCGTAGCCACGCGCGGCAAAGTCGGCGGCAACCTGGGCCTCCGCGCTTTGTCCGGCACAATAGGACATCAGCCCGCTCACGCTGCGCCTTCACCGTCTTTCAACGCGGCCTGCATCTTCAACGCCAGTTGATAGGCCTGCTTGCGGGGAACGTCGAACTGGGCCGCAACCGCAGCCGCCGCATCCCGAACCGTCCCGGTCGCCAGTTCTTGTTGCAACGCCATCATCATGTCCTCTTCCGTCACTTCCACCGGAAGCGGCGGTCCAATCACCAGTACACATTCGCCCTTCAAGGTTCGCTCGGCCAGTTGATCGCGTAAATCGCCTAAACTGCCGCGCACTACTTCCTCGAAGCGTTTCGTCAACTCCCGACACAGCGCCGCGGGCCGCGCCTCGCCCAACTCTGCGCACAGATCTCCTAACAGAGCCTGAATCCGCTTTGGCGATTCATACAGCACCAACGTCGCAGGCACCCGGCCCACCTCTTGCACGGCGCTGCGCCGGGCTTGGGATTTGGGTGAAAGAAAGCCTAGAAACAGAAACCGGTCGGTGGGTTGCCCCGCCAGCGTCAACGCCGCAATCGCCGCCGACGGCCCCGGCGCCGTCGTCACCAAGCCCTCGGCCGCCGTCACCGCCCGCGCCAGATCGAAACCGGGGTCGGACACCATTGGCGTCCCCGCCTCCGACGCATAGGCAACGCTGCGCCCGGCAGCGATTTCCGCAAGGATTCCCGCCCGGGAGGCCTCGCCGCTATGGTCGTGATAACTCCAGACTTGCCGCTCACCCAACGGCACCCCATGAATGGCCATAAGATGTTTCAGGCTGCGGGTATCTTCGGCCACCAACAAATCGGCAGAGGCCAGAATATCCAGCGCGCGCAGGGTGATGTCCCGCGCGGTTCCGATGGGTGTGGCAACGAGGTAGAGACCCGCCGCAAGTGCAACTTTCTGATGATTCACGGTTGGCCCCGGCACAAGACACGCGTAGATATTGCCTAAAGCAGCCTGAACCGCGCGGCAACCCCATCACCGGGGGTCCGGCGGCAACCGATACCGGAGGATGACGACCATGGCAAACCCCGCAGCGTTCGGACGGCGTGGAGCATTAAAATCGCTTGTAGCCGGACTAGGCCTTCTTGCCTTGGCGGCCTGTGATCCCGTCAGCACGGGCACGACCCGCGGCACGTCCGGTACGGTCCAGGTGGCCCTTCTGGTGCCGTCCAGCGATCCTGACGCCAATGTTGGGCGCACCGCGCAAAGCATCGTGAACGCGGCCCGCCTCGCCGCCTCGGAATTGCAAGGTGCCACGGTCGAGATCAAAGTCTATGATACGGCGGGCTCTCCGGCGACAGCGGCGCAGGTCGCCACACAAGCGGTCAATGACGGCGCCGATGTCATCCTCGGCCCGCTTTATGCCGCCGAAGCGAATGCTGTCGGCAATGCCGTGGCCAGCCGCGGCGTCAACGTGCTGGCATTTTCCAACAATCCGGCCATTGCTGGCGGCAATGTCTTTGTGATGGGCGCGACATTTGACAACACGGCGCGGCGTATGGTCGGCTATGCCAAGGATCAGGGCGTTCAAAGTATTCTGGTCGTGAACGGGCGCAGCGAAGCCGAAATCGTAGGACGCGATGCCATCGTTCGGGCCATTCAAGCCTATGGTGTTCGTCTGGCCGGGACGCAGGATTTTGAATTGTCCCAGCAGGGCGTGACCGCCGCCATGCCCCGGATCGCAGCCAGCGCCGAAGCCAATGGTGCGCAGGCGATCTTCCTGACCTCGGACACCGCTACGGCCCTGCCCTTTGTCGTGGAAGCTTTGGGCGACAACAATCTGTCCCCAGCCGAATACCGCTATATGGGTCTGACCCGTTGGGACATTCCAACCTCTGCCATGGCCTTGCCGGGTCTACAGGGCGGTTGGTTTGCACTGCCGGACACCACCGCCGTCAACCAGTTCGTCAGCCGCTATTCCGCGACTTACGGAACCCAGCCGTTCAACACTGCCATCGCTGGGTTGGGCTATGACGGGATCGCCGCAATCGGGGCCTTGGCCAAGGCCGGAAAAGGCGTCTCGCATGCCAGCCTGACCCAGAGCAGCGGCTTCGCCGGGTCCTCTGGGGCGTTCCGGTTCCTGTCCGATGGCACCAACCAACGCGCCCTCGCGGTCGCCACCCTTCAGAACCAGTCCGTCCGAATCCTCGAAGCGGCGCCAACGCGCTTTGGCAGTGCCGGTTTCTGATCGCCGCAGGGCGAAGCGAACGGTCGCACCGGGGGATCCGGGCCCCGTTCCGATGACGCTGCGCCTAGAGCCGCGGCCCACAGAACTGATCTGCGATCCATCCGCGATCTGCGACGAGGCGGCACTGCTGGCCGCGCTCGCGCAGATCGCGGCGGACGAGCCGGATACCACCAAGCAGCGGCCCGCCGTGATCCAGACGCTGCAACAGGCGCGGACCCAAGGGGCGGCCCGCATCGCCGATGGCATCCAGCAGCGTCCACTTGATGCGCGCGCCGCGGTTCGCTCCTATGCGTACCTTACGGATTGTCTGGTTAAATCAACCTACTGGATGGCGACGACCCACATCCACCCGACGCCCTCTGCCAAGACGTCGGAAGGATTGGCCGTGGTCGCGGTGGGCGGCTATGGCCGGGCCGAGATGTCGCCCTATTCCGATGTCGACCTGCTGTTTCTGACCCCCTACAAGATCACCGGCTGGGCGGAAAGCGTGATCGAAACCATGCTGTACATCCTGTGGGATCTACATCTGAAGGTGGGTCATGCCAGTCGCACCGTGTCCGATTGCCTGCGTCTGGGTCGCGACGATTACACCATTCGGACCGCCCTGCTGGAATGCCGCTTTATCGAAGGCAATGCACCGCTGGCTTCAGACCTTCGGGATCGGTTGCGCCGGGAATTGTTCCGCGACACCGCCCCCGATTTCATCGAGGCGAAGTTGGAAGAGCGGTCCCAGCGCCACCAAAAGAACGGCGGGCGTCGCTATGTAGTGGAGCCGAACGTCAAAGAGGGCAAAGGCGGGCTGCGGGATCTGCAAACCCTGTTTTGGATCGCAAAATATGTTCACGGCGTCGATGACCCCCAAGATCTGGTCGACCTCGGCGTGTTCACCCCAGAGGAATTTGGCTATTTTGACAAGGCCGAGAACTTTCTCTGGGCGATCCGCAACCAACTGCATCTGATCTCGTCCCGGGCGATGGACCTGCTCAGCTTCGACCTGCAGGTCGAGGTCGCGGATCATTTGGGCTATATAGACCGCGCGGGCCGGCGCGGGGTCGAACATTTCATGCAGGATTATTTCCGCCACGCCACCCGCGTCGGTGATCTGACCCGCATCTTCCTGACCGCGATGGAAGCGCAGCACATCAAGCGCTTGCCGACCATGGCCAGCCTGTTCAAGCGGCGGATCAAGCTGAAACCCGGCTTCAAGCTGGTGCAGAACCGCTTGACCGTTGCCGATGAGGCCGAGTTCCTTGAGGATCGCCGCAACCTGCTGCGCGCCTTTGATGAAACCATCCGCACCGGCCTGCCAGCCCACCCGGATCTGGCCCGCTTGATTGTGGCCAATCTGGATCTGATCGACGATCAGATGCGCCGGGATCCCGAAGCCGCCCGCATCTTCCTCAATCTGCTGCTCAAACGGGGCGACCCGGCCCGCGCCCTGCACAGGATGAACGAAACCGGGGTGTTGGGGGCGTTCCTGCCGGAATTTCAGCCCGTCGTCGCGATGATGCAGTTCAACATGTATCACCATTACACGGTGGACGAGCACACCATCCAATGTATCGGCACCCTCGCCAAGATCGAACGCGGCGAGATGACCGAAGACCTGCCCATCTCGACCTCGATCATGCACGGCGACGTCAACCGCCGGGTGCTGTATCTTGCCCTTCTGCTGCACGACATCGGCAAAGGCCGCCCCGAGGACCATGCGGTTCTGGGCGCGCGCATCGCCCGGCGCGTGGCCCCGCGCCTCGGCCTTAAGCCGCAGGAATCCGCCACCGTTGAATGGCTGGTGCGCTATCATCTGCTGATGTCCGACATGGCGCAAAAGCGCGACGTGTCCGATCCCCGAACCGTGCGCGATTTCGCCAAAGCGGTGAAAACCCAAAAACGGCTCGATATGCTGATGGTCCTGACCACCTGCGACATCATCGGGGTCGGTCCGGGGGTCTGGAACAACTGGAAGGCGATGCTGCTGCGGAATCTTTATCGTTTGACCAGCGAAGCGCTGGCCACCGGTCTGGAAGACGTCAATCGCGAATCCCGCGAGAGCGAGGCCAAGTCGGCCCTGCGCGCGGCCCTGCCCGACTGGGACAAAGCCGCGCTGCGCCGGGAAACCAGCCGCCATTACGGCCCCTACTGGCAAGGATTGCAGACCGAAACCCAAGTGGTCTTTGCCAAATTGCTGGACGGGATCGGCAATGGCGAGATCCGCATCGACCTAAAACAAGACGAAGACCGCGATGCCACCCGGGTCAGCTTTGCCATGGCCGACCATCCCGGGATTTTCGCGCGGTTGGCAGGGTCGCTGGCCCTGTCCGGTGCCAACGTGGTCGATGCCCGCACCTATACTTCGAAGGATGGCTATGCGACACCGGTTTTCTGGATTCAGGATGCCGATGGCGCGCCCTATTCCCCCGACCGCCAAGACCGGCTGCGGGCGATGATCCACAAGATTCTGAACGGCGAAGTGGTCACATCGGAAGCGATGGTCGCCCGCGACCGGATCAAAAAGCGCGAACGGGCCTTCCGGCATCCGACCTCCATCGCCTTCGACAACGAAGGCTCGGACATCTACACCATCATCGAAGTCGACACCCGCGACCGGGCGGGCCTGCTGTATGATCTGGCGCGCACGCTGGCGGGGGCCAATATCTATATTGCCTCGGCTCAGATCGCGACATATGGGGCGCAAGCGGTGGATACCTTTTATGTCAAGGACATGTTCGGCTTGAAAATCATGAGTAACAGCAAGATCGCCGGACTAGAGAAGAAACTTCTCGCCGCAATCGAACAGGGCGCGAACAAGGCTGCCCGTTGATGAAACCCGTTCGGATGCTGAGCGGGATGCTCACTGTAGGCGGCTGGACCATGGGCAGCCGCCTTCTAGGCTTCGTTCGCGATGCCATGATCGTCGCCCTGCTGGGCACTGGGCCCGCCTATCAGGCGTTCATCATCGCCTTTTCACTGCCCAATATGTTCCGCCGGTTCTTTGCCGAGGGCGCGTTCAATATGGCCTTTGTGCCGATGTTCGCCCGCCGGGTCGAGACCGGCGATGACCCGCACGGCTTCGCGCAAGAGGCCTTCTCGGCCCTGACCTCGATCCTGATCCTGCTGTTGATCGTGGCGCAGATCGCCATGCCGGGGTTGGTCTATGCCATGGCCAGCGGCTTTGCCGGCGACGAAACCTTCGATATTGCCGTGGCCTTCGGGCGCATCAGCTTTCCCTATATCGTGTTCATTTCACTGGCGGCCCTGTTGTCCGGCGTCCTGAACGCAACCGGCCGCTTTGCCGCCGCTGCGGCCGCCCCGATCCTGTTGAACCTGATCTTTATCGGCTTCATGACCACGGCGCTATGGATGGGCGGCGACGTTGCCAAAGCCTTGATCTGGGCCGTGCCGGTGGCCGGGGTCGCCCAGTTTGCATTGGTCTGGTGGGCGGCACGGCGAGCCGGTTTCACCCTGCTGCCCCGGATGCCGCGCCTGACGCCCGGGGTGCGGAAGCTGGCCATCGTGGCCGCGCCCGCGGCGCTGGCATCGGGGGTGGTTCAGCTGAACCTGTTGATCGGACGGCAGGTGGCCAGTTATTTCGACCGGGCCATCGACTGGATGTACACCGCCGACCGCCTGTACCAGCTGCCCTTGGGCGTGGTCGGCATCGCCGTTGGCATCGTGCTGATGCCGGAACTATCCCGCCGCATCGCCGCCACCGATGACAAAGGCGCGCGCGACGCCCTAAGCCGCGGCGCCGAGATTTCGCTGGCCTTGACCATCCCCGCCGCCGTAGCCCTTGCCGTCATTCCCGAGACCCTAGTGTCGGTCCTGTTCGAGCGCGGCCGGTTTACCGCCACCGACGTGGCCGGCACCGCCATCGCCGTGGCAATTTACGGCCTCGGCCTGCCCGCCTTCGTGCTGCAAAAGGTCCAGCAACCGCTGTTCTTTGCCCGCTCCGACACCAAGACCCCGTTCCGCTATGCGGTCTATTCGATGCTGATCAACGCCGCTCTTGCATTGGGGCTGGCCCCGGTCATCGGCTGGCCCGCCGCCGCATGGGGCACGACGCTGGCTGCGTGGGCCATGGTTGGCTTCTTGTGGTGGGGCGCACGCAGCCTTGGCGAAAGCGCCCAAGTCGATGCCCGGTTCTGCCGCCGCGTGCCCCGGCAGGTTCTGGCCGCAGCCCTGATGGGGGCGGTCCTGTGGCTGGGTGAGCATGTGATGGCCGATGCCCTGACCACCGCGGGCATCCGCTACGCCGCCCTCGCCCTGCTGATCGTGCTGGGGGCAGTCACCTACTTTACCAGCGCCCATCTGCTGGGCGGGCTGTTATTGTCCGACCTAAAGGGATCGCTGCGGCGCAAAGGCAAGACCGGCAACTGACCGCTCGGTGCTGGCCCGTCTCCCTTAGTGGACACGGGCCAGCACCTCTTGCAGGCTTACCGCCCGCGCAGCGCTGCGCGCAAGCGACCCCAGCCGCCCGGAACCAACAGAAACGACAACCCGAACCCGCAGACGAACCCGGCCATATCCGCGACCCAATCCCGGCCCGAGCCAAATACCAGCCCGAACAGCAATTGCACCGCCAGCAGTAGCCCGATCAGACGGAACGCCATCAGCTGGTTCTGCTGTAAGGCCCGCGCCCGCACCCACATCAGGAAAGTGTAGCCACCGATCAGGCCATAGACGCCGGGGAACGCGCCAATCAGCGGATAAGGATCATTCAGCGCCAAACCATAGGCAAATGCCCCGCCAATCGCCCCACCAAAGAACAGCACCAGCACCGCCAGATTTCCCAAGGCCTCGCCCACCATCTTGCCCATGGCCAGCACGAAGACGGCGCCGAACAGGGCGTGGCTAAAGCTCAGGTGCAGCAGCGGATACGTCACGAACCGGACCAACAGGTCAGGCGGGAAGCGACCATTGACCAGCATCCAGTCCAACCCCTGCCCGTAGAACGCGTAGTCTTGGATGGCTTGATTGCGCCAACCGATCCCGGCCGCGCCGCCCAGCAGGCCCCGCTCGGCCAGATTGAACATCACTTCGATGCCGAAGATAACAACGGCCAGCCCAAGGGCGGCAGGTGGCAGCGGATTGACCGCTTTCGGTGTGGACATCGGCCAAAACCCTTCCATTGACGACAGGCGCAGGCCCGCAGATAAGCGACCCGGCAGAAAACTTCCAGACGGAGATACTCTCATGACGGATGCGGTCCACACGCAATCCAATCCGGCCACCGCCGACCTTACCGCCGATGCGCCCAGCTTTCCCAAGCGGGTTTTTTCCGGGGTGCAACCGACCAATCGCTTGCAGCTTGGCAATTACCTTGGCGCGGTGAAGCGCTTTGTCGACATGCAAAACAGCGGCGCCGAGACGCTGTATTGCATCGTAGATTTGCATGCGCTGTCCGTCTGGCAAGACCCCGCCGACCTGACCCGGGCCACGCGTGAGTTGACCGCGGGCTACATCGCGTCGGGCCTCGATCCGGAAAAGTCGATCCTGTTCAATCAGGCCCGCGTGCCCGAGCACACCCAGTTGGCGTGGATTTTCAACTGCGTCGCGCGGATGGGCTGGATGAGCCGGATGACCCAGTTCAAGGATAAAGCTGGCAAGAACCGCGAAAACGCCAGCGTCGGGCTGTTCACCTACCCGGCCCTGATGGCCGCCGACATTCTGGTCTATCACGCCACCCATGTTCCGGTGGGCGACGACCAGAAACAGCATATCGAACTGACCCGCGATGTCGCCGCCAAGTTCAACAATGACTTCAAGACACCGTTCTTTCCAATGACCGAACCGGTTATCGAAGGCGCGGCCACCCGGGTGATGAGCCTACGGGACGGCACCAAGAAAATGTCAAAGTCCGACCCGTCGGACATGAGCCGGATCAACCTGACCGACGATGCCGACACCATCGCCCAGAAGTTTCGCAAAGCCCGGACCGATCCCGATCCGTTGCCCGAAACCTTCGCGGAATTGGCCGAACGGCCCGAGGCGCGGAACCTAATCAACATCTACGCCGGGCTGGCCGATATCAGCGTCGATGCGGTGATGGCCGAGGTCAGCGGACAGGCGTTCTCGGAATTCAAACCCCGGCTGGCCGATCTGGCCGTTGCAAAACTGTCCCCAATCTCGACCGAGATGGAACGGCTGATGCGCGATCCGGCCGAGATTGACCGGATCCTTGCCAACGGGGCCGAACGGGCCCGGGCCATCGCGGCCCCGATCCTAAAGCGGACCTATGAAATCACCGGGCTCGTCGTCTAAACAATCAAACCAATGCGCCTGACCCAGACGGGTGTACCCGTGGTCAGGCGCACCCCCACCACTGGCCATGGTTTGGCGCCGGTGGACAAGCTGCTGTGGCTGCGACCTCCCCAAGCGCCCGCGTCTTACCAGCGTCATAATTCTGTCATCGATACGTTACGACATGACCTTAGGTTAGGGGCTGAGACGCGCGTCGGACAGACAGTTCCTAGTTTTACCATTCCTCACTATGTCCGCTGCACCGGTTGCGTATCTCCCGCGCTGCAAACGGGTTCCCCCCACCCCTGCGCGAACGGCTTGGCCTCCGCGTATCCCCTCCGCGGAGGCCGTCCTGTCCGCCCACCGCATCGGTGCTGCTAGCCACATCATATTCAAGCACAATCTGGCCGACTTCGCTCTTGCAAGCCACGCCCGCAAGAGGGCATGATCACCCGTCTATAGACGGAGAGCGACATGCGGAAATTTCTGGTGATCTTGGACGACAGCAGCGAATGCCTAAATGCGATCCGGTTTGCCGCAATGCGCGCGGCGAAATCCGGTGGCGGCGTTGAGATCTTGTCGGTCATTCCCCCCGAGGAATTCAATCACTGGATCGGCGTCGGCGATATCATGCGCGAAGAAGCGCGCGATCGCATCAAAGCCCATTTCGAAGTCTTCGCGAAATGGATGCGTGACAAACAGGGGGTCGAGCCGACCCTAACCATCCGGGAGGGCGAGTTGTTCAACGAAGTTCTCGGTCAGATCGCGGATGACCGGGAAATCGGATTGCTGGTCTTGGGCGCAGGCACCGACAAAAAAGGCCCCGGCCCATTGGTGTCGCAGATGATCAAATCCGCAGCATCTGTGCCGATCCCGTTCACTGTCGTGCCCGGAAACCTGTCAAAAGAACAGCTTGAGGCCGTTTGTTAAAGTAAACAATGCGGTACATGTGACCGCCGCACCCCCAACGGCCTACCGGCCCCGCCAGTTTAGAATAGTTCCAAATCTTGACAGTTCGGCTTCGGAGTCGCATATCTTCTGCAAAAGGAAAGCCCGCCATGTTCATTCAGACAGAATCCACTCCGAACCCCGCGACCCTGAAATTCCTGCCCGGCCAAACCGTGCTGGAAACTGGGACCGCCGATTTCCCCAGCGTTGAAACCGCCGGCACGTCGCCATTGGCGACACGGATTTTTCGCGTCGAGGGGGTTTCGGCCGTCTTTTTCGGCACCGACTTTGTAACCGTCACTAAATCTGAAGATGCGCTTTGGGATCATGTGAAACCCGCCGTTCTGGGTGCGGTGATGGAACATTTCCAATCCGGCGACTCGGTGGTGACCGATCAAGCCACCGGCGATGGCCACGCCGCCCATGACGGACCCGATTCCGACATTGTCGGCCAGATCAAGGAACTGCTCGACACCCGCGTGCGTCCGGCTGTGGCTCAAGACGGCGGCGACATCACCTTTCACGGTTTTGATCGCGGCATCGTCTATCTGCACATGCAAGGGGCCTGTGCGGGCTGCCCGTCCTCGACCCTGACCTTGAAAATGGGCATCGAGAACCTGCTGCGCCATTACATTCCCGAAGTCACCGAAGTGCGCCCGGTCGCGGTCTAAGCCGCGCTGGGGTCTTCCGATTTTGACCGCATAATCCTGCCCGCGCCGCACACCTGTTGCGGCGCCGGTGGCGTGTCCGCTATGGTCGACGACACAATGTCCGATGCGGGTCCGACAAAAGTCCGACGAAAGTCCGACACCATTCCGATCGAAAAATCATGACCCAATCCCCCCCTCTTGTGCTGGGCTTCGACACCTCTGGCCCCCATTGCATCGCCGCGCTGATCCAAGGCGACCGCGTTCTTGGCGAACGCAGCGAAGCTATGGTCAAAGGTCAGGCCGAGCGCCTGATCCCCCTGCTTGAGGACCTGTTGGCCGAGGCGGGTCTGATCTGGCGGGAACTGGACGGCCTCGGCGTCGGCATCGGCCCGGGCAACTTTACCGGCATCCGCATTTCGGTCGCAGCGGCCCGTGGGCTGGCGCTGTCATTGCGTCGCCCAGCCATCGGCGTAAGCACCCTCGAGGCCGCAGCCCATGGCCTGACCCGGCCGGTTCTGTCCTGCGCGGATGCCCGTAAGGATATGATGTATCTGCAACTATTTGACGGCAGCGCGGATAATCCGGCCATACTTGTGGCGCAGGACGATCCGATCTTTCAGTCCTATCCGGCCCATCTGGCCTGTGTCGGCGATGCGGCTAGCCGGGCAGCAGAGCGCACTGGTGGCCCCGTTCTGACCGCGGCCTTGCCGCTTGCCCAGACCATCGCCCGGATCGCGTCCAGCCGTCTTGGGGATCCAGCCACCCGGCCAAGCCCGCTTTATATCCGCAATGCCGATGCCGCACCCGCACGGGATCTGCCGCCGGTGGTCTTGCCGTGACGCCACAGCGGATGGCCGACCTGCATGGCCTGTGTTTTACCACCCCAAGGCCATGGTCAACCGTTGAATTCACGGACATTCTGAACCAGAGGGGCGTGTTTTCCGTCAGCGCGGCCTCGGGTTTCGCGCTGGGTCGCGCCCTTGCCGGCGAGGTCGAACTCTTGACCCTCGCCGTCGATCCCGCCCACCGACGCTGTGGCACCGGCGCGCGCTTGCTCGCGCAGTTTGAACAGGCGGCGCGCGCGCGCCAGTCAACCGAGGCCTTCCTTGAAGTCGCCGACGATAACGCGGCGGCCCGGGCCCTTTATGCGCGTGCAGGATATGTGCAGGTCGGGCAACGGCCTGGGTATTACCAGCCCAAGACCGGCCCTGCGATCCCGGCCCTCATTCTGCGCAAAGCGTTATAATAGCGGTCATTCCTGCAATTCCATCGAAAATCAGCACTTGCACCACCCGCCACGCCTGCATGGTGAGAGAAAGCTATTGACCCCCTTCATGACCTGCGGGCTTAATTCACCGGTGAATCGACGCGGCGCTTTGGCGTCGTCGCGCCATCTTGGCGTTTACGTCCAACAATCGGGAGACCTCCATGAGCCTCATGAAAACTTTGCTGGGCGCCAGCGCAGCGCTGGCCCTGTCGAGCGCCGCAAGCGTGGCAGAACCGGGCCTGATCATCGATCTGGGCGGGAAGTTTGACAAATCCTTTAACGAAAGCGCCTATACCGGGGCGCAGCAGTGGATCAAGGATACCGGCGGCAGCTATAAAGAGACCGAATTGCAGTCCGAGGCGCAGCGCGAGCAATCCATGCGCCGGATGGCGGAAAGCGGCGCGAACCCGGTGGTCGTGCTTGGCTTTGCCAATGGGTCCACCCTCGAAGCTGTCGCGCCCGATTATCCCGAAACCATGTTTACCATCGTCGATATGGTCGTCGATCAACCCAATGTGCAGTCTATCGTATTCCGCGAAGAACAAGGCAGCTTTCTGGTCGGCGTGCTGGCCGCAATGGCATCCAAGACCAACACGGTCAGCTTCGTCGGCGGGATGGACGTGCCTTTGATTTCGAAATTCGCCTGCGGCTACGCCCAAGGTGTCAAGGCCGTCACCCCGGACGCGAAGGTCATCGTCAATATGACCGGCACGACGCCGTCGGCGTGGAATGACCCGGTGAAGGGCGCGGAACTGACCCGCAGCCAGATCAGCCAAGGCTCGGACGTGGTCTATGCCGCAGCGGGCGGCACTGGCATCGGCGTGCTTCAGGCCGCAGCGGACGAAGGCGTTCTGTCCATTGGCGTCGACAGCAACCAGAACCACCTGCATCCCGGTTCGGTCCTGACTTCGATGACCAAACGGGTCGACAATGCCGTCTACGAGGCGTTCACGTCGTTCAATGACGGCACTTTTGCGCCGGGTTTGAAAGTGATGGGCCTGAACAATGACGGTGTTGGCTATGCGCTGGATAGCAACAACGCCGAACTGATCACCCCGTCGATGAAAGCCACGGTCGATGAGGCCGCCCAGAAAATCATCTCGGGCGAAATCTCGGTCCATGACTATGCCTCCGATGGCAAGTGCCCGGCGTACTGACCGAATGACATCGGCACCCCAGACGCAGGAGCGGCCTACAGGCGCCGCTCCTGCCATTGAGCTTCGCGGCATTTCCAAGGCGTTTGGCGCCGTGCAGGCCAACAAGAATATCTCGATCCGGGTCGAACGCGGCACCATACACGGGATTATCGGTGAAAACGGCGCCGGGAAATCGACCCTGATGTCGATCCTCTACGGTTTCTACAAGGCCGATTCCGGTGAGATCCTGATCGGCGGACAGCCGACTGAGATTCCCGACAGCCAGGCGGCCATTCGCGCGGGCATCGGCATGGTGTTCCAGCATTTCAAACTGGTGGAAAATTTCTCGGTTTTGGAGAACGTGATCCTTGGGGTCGAAGATGGCGCATTTCTGCGCCCGTCGCTGGCCAAGGCCCGCAAAAGTCTGACCGAACTGGCCAAAGAATATGAACTGAATGTCGATCCCGATGCGCTGATCGAAAATCTCAGCGTCGGGCATCAACAACGGGTGGAAATCCTGAAAGCCCTGTATCGGCAAGCGGATATCCTGATTTTGGACGAGCCGACTGGCGTTCTGACTCCGTCCGAGGCCGATCACCTGTTCCGGATCTTGCGCAACCTGCGGGCCGAGGGGAAGACCATTGTCCTCATCACCCACAAACTGCGCGAAATCATGGATGTAACCGACAATGTCAGCGTCATGCGGCGCGGCGAAATGACTGCAACCGTCAAAACTGCCGAGACCTCTCCGACGCATCTTGCCGAGATGATGGTGGGTCGAAAGGTGCTGCTGGAGGTCGATAAAGCACCCGCAAAGCCGGGGGGGGTCGTCCTAAGCGTTGAGAACCTACGCGTCACCGACGACAGGGGCGTCATGCGCTTGAAAGGCGTTTCGCTTGAGGTCCGTGCCGGTGAAATCCTTGGCGTGGCCGGGGTGGCCGGAAATGGCCAATCAGAACTTCTTGAGGTTCTTGGCGGCATCACCTCTGCCACCGGATCGGTGCATTTGAACGGCAAGCCGCTCGCACTGCATGGCCCCGGCTCGGACGGCCGCGCCCGCCGCGCGGCAGGCGTCACCCATGTGCCGGAAGACCGTCATCGGCTGGGCCTGATCCTAGACTTCACCGCGTGGGAAAACACCGGCTTCGGCTATCAGGATCTGCCCGATTACTGTGATGGGTTGTTGATGAACAACGAAGCCTTGCGCAAAGACACTCAAGGCAAGATGCAACGCTTTGACGTGCGCCCCGACGATTGCTGGCTTCCGGCCAAAAGCTTTTCTGGCGGCAATCAGCAGAAGATCGTTCTGGCCCGGGAAATGGAACGCAATCCTGACCTGTTGCTGATCGGTCAGCCGACCCGAGGTGTCGATATCGGCGCGATCGAATTCATCCATAAGCGGATCGTGGCCCTGCGCGACGAAGGCAAAGCGATCCTTCTGGTGAGTGTCGAGTTGGACGAGATCATGAGTCTGTCCGACCGGATCGCCGTCATGTTCGACGGCAAGATCATGGGTGAGCGCCTGCCACAGGACACCACAGAAACCGAATTAGGCATGCTGATGGCAGGCATGGACGGAAAGGCAGCGTAGAGTGAAATCGGGCGACACCAATAGCGAGATGAACCCTACCGAGGCGCTCAGGGCGGCGGTTGCGCTACGCAATGGACTTCTCGCATGGGAGGCTTCAGATGAATTTGTTGGAACTTCTCAACTTGCAAAAGCCTTTCGTGACGACTGGGACCGACGAATTGGCACGTTGAAGTTTGGCGGTGTTTGGTCGATAGGAAAGGCACGCCAAAATCTTCGTCATCCCTACAGCAAACAGGCCAGCTTGGTGCTAAGGAGTTCATGGAACTCAAGTAATGTAACTGTTGAACACGCTGTTCCGGTTACAAGAATGTTCTGGGAATTCCGTTCGGCCGACACTGATGCAAAGATGACAACATTAATTGAAGCCTATCAAGTCGCGGTCGTTACAAGGGAAGAAGACAATCTGCTGCGGGCCGCGGGGTTCTCCCGGTCAATGCCAGAGGGTTGGCAAATTGGACGGGATGACCCGCAGGAACGCTGGAAACGCGTCGGGATCGAAGTGGAGACCGCCTGATGGACACCATGCCGAAATGGGCCGATGTTGCCCTAATACCCTTCATCAATCTGGCGCTGGCGCTGATTGTGTCGGGCATTGTGATTGCTTTGATTGGTGAAAACCCGTTTCAGGCCATGAGCATCATGATCAAAGGGGCGGTTGGGTCTGCCTATGGCTGGGGCTACACCCTGTACTACGCCACCAACTTTATCTTCACCGGCCTTGCCGTTGCGGTCGCGTTTCATGCCCGCCTCTTCAACATCGGCGGCGAAGGCCAAGCCGCCCTTGGCGGATTGGGTGTCGCCTTGGTGTGTATGTCGGTGCCGTGGCCGCATTGGACCTTGGCCCTGCCCGCGACGATCATCGGAAGTGCGCTGTTTGGGGCGGCATGGGCAGCAATTCCGGCGTGGCTTCAGGCCAAACGCGGCAGTCACATCGTCATCACCACGATCATGTTCAACTTCATCGCCTCTGCGCTGATGGTCTATCTGCTGGTTAACGTTCTGAAGGTGCCCGGCTCCATGGCACCAGAAACAGCACGCTTTGCCGAAGGCACCCGCCTGCCTGCCGCCGCCTCTTTTGCTGGATGGCTGGGCTTTGGCAAATCGGCCCCGCTGAACGTCGCATTCTTTCTGGCCCTTGCGTGCTGTGTCGGGGTCTGGGTGCTGATCTGGCGCACCCGCCTCGGCTATGAGATCCGCGCCTTCGGCCAATCCGAGGCCGCCGCGGTCTATGCCGGGATTTCACCGGTGCGCATCATCATGATTACCATGCTGATCTCTGGCGGCCTGTCGGGAATGATGGCGGTGAACGCCGTTCAGGGCGAGGCCGAGCGCCTGATCATCGACGCCGTCCAAGGGGCCGGATTTGTCGGCATCGCCGTCGCATTGATGGGCCGGTCCCATCCGCTGGGGGTCTTTCTGGCCGCGATCCTGTTTGGCATTCTCTATCAAGGCGGTGCCGAACTGGAATTTGAAATTCCGGCCATCAGCCGTGAGATGATCGTTGTCATTCAGGCGCTGGTGATCCTGTTCACCGGGGCGCTGGACAACATGGTGCGCACGCCCGTTGAGCGCCTGTTCCTCCGCCTTCGCCGAAAGGCCGCCTGATGGATTTCAACACCGTTATTCAGCTTCTGGACAGCACCCTTCGTCTGGCAACCCCGCTGCTATTCGCCTGTCTTGCAGGTCTGTTTTCAGAGCGGGCCGGGATTTTCGACATTGGCCTCGAGGGCAAGATGCTGGCCGCCGCGTTCTTTTCCGCCGCCGTCGCCGCAATGACCGGTTCGGCATGGATCGGGTTGCTGGCGGGCTGCGCCGCTTCGATGGTTCTGGCCGCCATTCACGGGCTAGCGTCGATCACCTTTCGCGGCAATCAACTGATCTCGGGGGTGGCGATCAACTTTCTCGCCGCCGGCTTAACCGTCTTGATCGGCGACAGTTGGTTCGAATTGGGAGGGCGCACCCCGTCACTTGAGGGGGCCGCACGGTTTCAGAACCTGACCCTTCCCTTTGCCGACAGCCTGTCGGGCATCCCGGTATTCGGACCGCTTTATTCTCAGGTCCTCTCAGGCCACACGATCCTCGTGTACTTGGGCCTTCTGGCCGTTCCCGCCACTTGGTACATCCTGTTTCGCACCCGGTTCGGCCTGCGCCTGCGGGCGGTCGGCGAAAACCCCGCTGCGGTGGACACTGCGGGCATTTCAGTGGTCGGATTGCGCTTTGCCGCGGTGATCATCTGTGGGCTGCTCTGTGGGTTGGCAGGTGCCTATCTGGCAACGGGGTTATCGGCGGGCTTTGTGAAGGATATGAGCGCCGGACGCGGATTTATCGCCCTTGCGGCGCTGATCTTTGCAAAATGGCGGCCGTGGTATGCGCTGTCAGCGTGCCTGCTGTTTGGGCTGTTGGATGCCTTGGGCAATCGGTTTCAAAGCATCGAAGTGTTCGGCGCCACCCTGCCCACGCAATTCATGCAGGCCCTGCCCTATATCCTAACTGTGGTGATTCTGGCCGGGTTCGTTGGCAAGGCGATCCCACCCCGTGCTGGCGGCGAGCCCTATGTTAAGGAACGGTGATCCCTGACGCGCGCTGTCCCGGCGCCTTAGAACGGCACCATTTCTTAGACTTCCCCTGCGGCAAACCGGAGCAGTTGCCAAACACTGGCACTCCGGGGTTTCCGTCTTGAAAATGCCACGCTAGGAGACGGTCATGCAGATATATCTCCCGATCGCCGAAGTCTCAGTCAACGCCTTCCTTCTATTGGGTATTGGCGGCATGGTCGGGATATTGTCTGGCATGTTCGGCGTCGGCGGCGGTTTCTTGATGACGCCCATGTTGTTCTTTATTGGCATTCCGCCCGCCGTTGCCGTGGCAACCGGTGCCAACCAGATTGTCGCCTCTTCCTTCTCCGGCCTACTGGCGCATTTGCGACGCAAAACCGTTGATCTGCGAATGGGAACCGTTCTGCTGGTCGGCGGGATGGTTGGGGCTGCGATCGGGGTGCGGATTTTCACCGCGCTCAAGGCCGTGGGTCAAGTCGATCTCTTGGTGACGCTGTTCTACGTGGTTTTTCTAGGAATCATCGGCACGTTGATGTTCTTTGAGGCGCTGAGCGCGATTCGCCGCGCCCGGATGACCAACCCGCCTCGGACGAAACGGAAACGGATCAACTGGATCCACGCCATGCCATTCAAGATGAAGTTCCGTGCGTCGGGGCTTTATATTTCTGTGATTCCGCCAGTGGTGATCGGCATGTGCGTCGGCGTGTTGTCGGCAATCATGGGGGTTGGCGGCGGCTTCATCATGGTTCCGGCGATGATTTATCTGCTCAGCATGCCCACGAAGGTCGTCATCGGCACTTCACTGTTCCAGATCATTTTTGTGGCCGGGTTTACAACCCTGCTGCATGCCACCAGTTCGTATACCGTCGACGTGGTTTTGGCCGTGCTGTTGTTGGTTGGCGGTGTCATCGGCGCACAGGTCGGCACCCGGATTGGCAGCCGGATGAAAGCCGAGCAATTGCGGATTCTATTGGCGCTTCTGGTGCTTCTGGTCTGCGGAAAGCTTGCCCTCGATCTACTTCTCAGACCGAACGAATTGTTCAGCCTGCAGATTCTGGGGGGATTGTGATGCTTCGGGCGCTTGTTCTTTGGCTCATGCTCTCCGTGCCGGCCGTTTCCGAAGAGATCGTGCTGGGCCTCAGCCACGATCAGGTTGGGATCACGGCAACCTTCGACGGTACCAACGTGTTGATTTTCGGCGCCGTGAAACGCACCGCCCCCATCCCCTCGGGCGCGCCCCTTGACGTGATCATCACGCTTGCCGGGCCTCCCGTCGATGTCGACATTCGCCGAAAGTCGCGCCGGGCGGGTATCTGGGTCAACACCGACAGTGTCCGGGCGACCGGAGTTCCCAGTTTTTACGCCGTCGCCAGCACGGCGCCGCTGCCGCTTATCCTCAGCGATTCCACCGACAGCCAGTACCGAATTTCCGTCCGCCGCGCGTTGCTGTCGCCAGGAACAACCGGCAAAGGTGCTGATATCCCCGTTTTCCTTGAGGCGCTGGTGCGCATTCAGGCCCGCGACGACTTGTTTCAAGACGGCCAAAGCCCCCTCGCGCTAGAGGAAGAAACCCTGTTTCAGACCTCGGTCGATCTGCCGTCCAATCTGGTTGAAGGGCAATATACGACGCGGATCTTTCTGCTGCGCGATGGCGTGATCGTCGACACCTTCCAGACCTCGATTGACGTGGCAAAGGTCGGGCTTGAGCGCTGGCTCTATACTCTCGCCCATGCCCAACCGCTGGTTTACGGGATCATGTCCTTGTTGATTGCCATTGTCGCCGGCTGGCTGGCCTCAGCTGTATTCCGGGCCTTCCAGCGATAGCGACGGGTCCATTTCGCGGATCAATGCCGGTGCAGGCGGCACCAACAGATCGTCCGTCGATAGCGGCTCTTTGGGGCGCGACAACCGGTTTCGCACCACCCAATGCAGCCGGGTTTCGGCCCGGGTGATCGCGACATAGGTCAGGCGTTTCCACAGCGGCAGCCCGGCCTCGTTCCGGCCCGACCGTGCGGCGGCATAGATGTCGGGCGAAAACACCTGAACTTCAGGCCATTGCGACCCTTGCGCCTTGTGGATCGTCACAGCAGCACCATGCAGAAAGGTCGCGCCCATACGCGCGGCGAAGGGAATAAACGGTTCTTCCTCATCGGGGTGTTCGATCTTGACGATCGAGGCCGCCGAGACCTGCGGCTCAGGCGCGCCTAGAACATGCAAACGCGAAAAACCGGGTCGCCGCCCCTCGCCCAGATAGATCACCTGCGCGCCCTTGATCAGCCCGCGCGCCTCAAGATCGAGGCGTTTTTTCCGATGCTTCAGCGGAAGCTCAAGCCCATCACAGATCAGCGGCTCCCCCGGTAGAAGCTGGTCGATCGGGGCGCCATGCGCGGTACGGAACGCTTGGATCAACCGAATGCGGGTGGCATTGCGCCAAACCAGAACCGGCGATCGGGCCATCAGATCGGCCTCGACCCGCTCGGCCACCACGACCCGGTCGTCGCGTTTCGCAGCGGCTTCGATCATCCGCTCAAAGGCCTCAAAGGTCAGGTCCGGATCGGCAAGCGCATGCGCCAGATCAAGAATGGGGTTGTCCTGCGACTGCCGATGCACGCGAGACAGCGTTAATTTGCTGTCCTCGGGCAATGCGTCAAACACCATTTCCCCCGATTGTCCGACCGGTGCCAGTTGGGCCGGATCGCCAAAGAGCAGTAGTGTCGGAAAAATTTCCTTCAGGTCGTCAAGTTGCCGTTTGTCGAGCATAGAGCTTTCATCGACAAATCCGATATCCAACGGTTCTTCCCGCCGTTTCCAGCCGGTGATGAAATCAGACCCGCGCAATCCCGCTGACGCAAGTGCCCCCGGGACGGATTGGTGCCGACTGTAAAAGGCCACGGCTCGGTCCAGCGCCGCATCGGTCAGAATTTCGGTCTGGGGCCGCTCGCCCTTGCCAGACAACCACTCGGCCAGCTTTTCGTATTCGGGATCATAGACCGGCGTGTACAGGATGCGGTGAATGGTTGTCGCCGGCACGCCCCGATTGCGAAGAACGCTCGCGGCCTTATTGGTCGGGGCCAGAATGGCCAAGCTGCGGGTCTCTCGGCGCTTGCGGCCTTCAAACTCGCCGGAAATAAACTCGACCCCCATCTCGCTTAACGCCCGATAGAGCCGCGCCAACAGCATCGTTTTCCCGGAACCGGCTTTTCCTAGCACGGCCAGAACCGCATCGGGAACCTGGCCCGCGCCGCCCTGCGTTCCCGCCACCAGATCAATGCCAGCCTGTTTCATCAAGGCCCCGATCCGGTCATAGGCCACGCTTTGGTCCGGAGAGAGGGCAAGGTCAGTTTTTTCTGTCATGCGCCCAGCTTACCCGCCGGCGACTGCCACGACCAGCGACGTCACGCAGTCAAAGCCAGCGGCATTTCCGCAGGTCCGCGACTTTGATGGAACCAAAGCCGTGACACAGCCCGCGGGATGTCCGCTTTGCGGCAAAGACCCTCGACGATCGCCTCCGAGAAGGTCCAAATTCCGGCGGTTATCTGATCCCGTCCCGCACCGTTAGATCCCAGAACGGTGGGCGACCAGCCAAGACGGCGATAAATCCGGACCATGCGATGATCGAACACGCCGACAGAATGGCGTAAGTTGAAGCCCAATCCCATTTCTGCGCCGCCCAACATTAAGGCCGCCGATACCTTGGGCGCCGCCCGCCGCGACAAGCAGAACCGGGTGCATTCCCAAATGCGTGGATTGCACACCTGCCCACCGCGCAAAATGTGACGAAAATGATCATTGAGCATGGTTCGCCCAGTGGTAGGCAGAAACCGCATGGAGCCTCCATGGCTGCCGTCGTCATGCTGCCAGATCACATAAAGCGGGTTCATCGCGTCGTACGCATCGCGTTCCTCGCCATGGTCATTCACGCTGACATCCCAGCCCAATCTGGTTTGGAATTGATCGGCACGGTCGCGAAACATGCTGTCGTGTAGGCGTGGCATTGCGGCCAATTCATTCGAAAATAAATACCGGATCATTCGGAACTCCCCTCCCGTGGTGACACGGAACGGAAATTGACGTGGTCCTATGAACAAGGATTGATGGCTGCGTTCGCTGCGTAAATGAATTCTTCAGACCACGATCAGACCAAAGGTAATCGCCTTGGCAACGGCGTGAGTCGTGTTCTGCGCCCCTAATTTAAAACGTGCCGCTTCAATATAGGCCCGCAAGGTATGCTCTGAGATCGACAGGCTGTCCGCAGCTTGCGCCCGCGAATACCCCACCGCCAAAAGGCTTAAAGTATCAACCTCGCGCGGCGACAGTTTGGCCTTGCTGTGGACATCCGATCCGTTGTCAATCTCCAAGGCTTTCTGATTGATAAAATGTGCGATTAGAATGAGATCGGCAACGTGACTGGCAGAATAATGGGCCCATGTCTGATCCGTTGCTCTGCTGCTGGCAGTGAACAAGGCGAATTGTCCGTTCGGCCCCCGGATGGGCACGGACAGGCCTTGATTGCCAACTCCGGCGTCGGTTGCCTCACCTAGAAATGCACGGGATTGTTTGCTGGACCAATCAAGGCGCTTCCAATCGACCGGGTGAAAACGCTGGTAACAGCCTTGCACAACGGGATCGATCCGCGCGTAATCTTTGTCCACATAGCGATCGACCCAATCCGGACGATAGGTCAAGGCCGCGTATTGCTCTCCAGAACGATTAACCGAGTGGTACACGACGTGGTCAACCTCGTAGAGGTCTCTCAGTGCAACGATGACGGCTTGCAGATCATTGTGGGAGGTCGCTTGCTGCAATCCTGTCAGTAAGGTTTCGAGCTTTTCTTTCATGGCCGGGTTTCATCCCTGAAGGGGCGAATTGGGATCCGCTGATATCAGCCGCCGCCACCATGATGGTATCATCAAGCTGTTCTGCAAGCGAGGGAAGATCGTTTTGATGCGCGAATGTCCGTAAATCGGCCAACACATCCAACACCCAGTCTTTAGTCATGGTAATTTGCCCCCCTGAGTGAAAAACCGTCTCAACTCAACCCTAGCGCAAACCAGCAAAGCCGAGACGCGCAAAGTTTTCTAGTCCCCGAATTTGACGGGGGCGCACGTCTATAAGCTATTGAAAAATAATATAGGGGCGGATCAGAGATATGTTTCCTGAAAAGAAACTATCCGACATCCGCCCCATTTTGGCTGTGTGCCCAATTAGAACTCACATATTATCAGCCCGTCTGGGACGTCTCTAGACTATCATGAAACGTGCGTAATCCGGTTTTAGGTGCCTGCACCAGAACCGCCATATTTCCCGGCTTGTGCTGATTTCTAAGCATTTTCATATGGGCCGCAGGGATATCCGCCCATGGAAAGACCTCTGACATGCAAGGCTCAAGCCGGCGTTCAACCATAAGCTTATTGGCGGCCGACGCCTGCTTGAGATTGGCGAAATGGCTGCCCTGCACCCGCTTTTGATGCATCCACAGATACCGCGCATCCATGGTGAGATTGAACCCGGTCGTTCCGGCACAAATGACCACCATACCGCCGCGTTTACACACGAACACCGAAACCGGAAATGTCGCCTCGCCCGGGTGTTCAAAGACCATATCGACGTTGTTTCCCTTGCCGGTGATGTCCCAGATTGCTTTGCCAAACTTGCGTACTTCTGTGAACCACTCTTTGTATTCGGGCGTGTTCACCGTCGGGATCTGCCCCCAGCAATTAAAGTCCTTGCGGTTGATCACCCCCTTGGCGCCAAGGCTGAGCACAAACTCGCGCTTGTCCTCGTCCGAGATGACCGCGATGGCGTTGGCCCCTGCCGTATTGATCAACTGAATTGCATAAGAGCCAAGGCCGCCCGACGCGCCCCAAACCAACACGTTATCGCCGGGTTTCAGCACATGGGGCCGATGGCCAAACAGCATCCGATACGCTGTCGCCAAAGTCAGCGTGTAACACGCGCTTTCTTCCCAGGTCAGATGGGCCGGGCGACGCATCAATTGCTGCGACTGAACATTGGTGAATTGGGCAAAGGACCCGTCCGGAGTTTCATAGCCCCAGATCCGCTGACTGTCCGAAAACATCGGATCGCCACCGTTGCATTCTTCGTCGTCGCCGTCATCCTGATTGCAGTGGATCACCACTTCATCGCCGACTTTCCAGCGCTTCACCCGGTCACCCACCGCCCAAATGATGCCTGCGGCATCAGACCCGGCAATGTGGTATTCAGCCTTGTGCACATCAAACGGAGAGATCGGAACACCCAGTCCCGCCCAGACGCCGTTATAATTCACGCCCGCGGCCATCACCAAGACCAGCACCTCATGACTGTCCAGTTTAGGGGTATCGACAATTTCAACCTGAAACGATTTGTCCGGTTCGCCATGACGTTCGCGCCGAATGGTCCATGCGTACATTTTCGTCGGAACATAGCCCAAAGGAGGCATCTCTCCGATCTCGTATAGATCCTTTTCGGGGGCATCATAGTCGGCAATCGACTGTTTCGTATCCAAAGCCATGGGCGCCTCCAAGTTATGCAGAAGGTCCGAATATGCCGCGTTGCAGAATCGGGCCGGTGTTCCAACGAGGATTACGTATCTTCGCGCAACTTAGCAACCTCATACGGCACAAAATTGTAATTTTATGTCTCAAGGCTGCATCCCCGCGCTTGTTTCCTGTGCTCTGAGCCAACGCCCTCTGCCTGATCGTCTACGGCCATCTATATGTTCGAAAGCGGTTTATTTGGAGCCAAGTTCAAGAACCACGAAAGGAGGAGGTATTGTGTCGTTGAACAGTCGCGGCGCGCCAGCCAAGACGGGACTTCAGGATCAAATTCCCCTAAGAATGCCCTGATTAACCGGGCGCAACGCCGCAACGCAGCGAATTGACTTCGACAGATTATTCCACGAAAGTCCCTCCATACGTTCAAATATTGCTTTTCGACAAAGAGGCCAATCATGACCGATGTTCAAAAAGACAAGCCGTGGCTGTTCCGCACCTACGCTGGACACTCCACCGCGACGGCCTCGAACGCCCTTTATCGTAGCAATCTTGCCCGCGGTCAGACGGGGCTGTCGGTTGCCTTCGACCTGCCTACGCAGACCGGATATGACAGTGATCATACGCTGGCCCGTGGTGAGGTCGGCAAGGTCGGCGTTCCGGTCGCGCATCTGGGCGATATGCGCGCTCTGTTTCAGGATATTCCTCTTGAGAAGATGAATACATCCATGACGATCAACGCCACCGCGCCTTGGTTGCTATCGCTTTATATCGCCGTCGCCGAAGAACAGGGTGCCGACATTGCGCAACTGCAAGGCACGGTGCAGAACGACATCATCAAGGAATACCTCAGCCGCGGCACTTATATCTGCCCGCCCAAGCCGTCCTTGCGCCTGATCACCGACGTCGCGGCCTATTGCTATACCAATGTTCCCAAATGGAACCCGATGAACGTGTGTTCCTACCATCTGCAAGAGGCGGGCGCGACGCCGGAACAAGAGCTGGCCTTCGCGTTAGCAACCGCCGTTGCAGTGCTGGACGATCTAAAAACCAAGGTGCCAGCGGCTGATTTTCCAACCCTCGTCGGCCGTATCTCGTTCTTCGTGAATGCTGGCATCCGTTTCGTCACCGAATTGTGCAAGATGCGGGCTTTTACCGAACTCTGGGATGAAATCTGCCAGTCCCGCTATGGCATCACTGACCCGAAATTCCGGCGGTTTCGCTATGGGGTTCAGGTCAATTCACTTGGTCTGACCGAACAGCAGCCCGAAAATAATGTCTACCGCATCCTGATTGAAATGCTGGCCGTCACCCTTAGCAAAAACGCCCGCGCCCGCGCCGTGCAACTGCCTGCGTGGAACGAAGCGCTTGGCCTGCCCCGGCCATGGGACCAGCAATGGTCGCTGAGAATGCAACAGATCATGGCCTATGAGACGGATCTGCTGGAATATGGCGATCTGTTTGATGGCAATCCGGTGATCTTGGCCAAGGTCGAAGCCCTTAAAACCGGGACCCGTGCCGAGTTGGCCAATCTCGACAGCATGGGCGGTGCCATCGCCGCGATCGATTACATGAAAGGACGGCTGGTCGACAGCAATGCGACGCGGCTGAGCGGAATTGAATCCGGCGCAGTCACGGTTGTCGGGGTCAACCGCTGGATAGAGGCAGAACCGTCACCTCTGATGGGCGAAGACGGCGGCATCATGACCGTCGATCCCGCCACCGAAGCCGAACAGATCGACCGGCTGAATGACTGGCGCAACGCCCGCGACCCTGCCGCCGTTTCGGTGGCCCTCAATGCCCTGCGCGCGGCCGCCACCTCTGACAGCAACATCATGGTGCCCTCTATCGCCGCGGCCAAAGCCGGGGTTACCACCGGCGAATGGGCCGGCGTGATGCGCGAGGTCTTTGGCCAATATCGCGGCCCCACCGGCGTCAGCACTGCCGTATCCAATCAAACCGACGGCCTTGATGATATCCGCGCCGCGGTTGATCAAGTGTCCGACCGTTTGGGACGACGCCTGAAATTCATGATCGGAAAGCCCGGCTTGGATGGCCATTCCAACGGCGCCGAGCAAATCGCCTTTCGTGCCCGGGATTGCGGCATGGATATCGACTATGCTGGGATCCGCCTGACCCCAGAGGACCTCATCGCGAGCGTCAAACGAGAAGACCCGCATGTCATCGGCTTGTCAATTCTGTCCGGAAGTCACCTGCCCTTGGTCGAGGGCCTGATGCAAATGATCCGAGCAGAGGGTCTGACCCATATTCCCGTGCTTGTGGGTGGCATTATCCCCGACGAGGATGCGCGCCGATTGAAGGCAATGGGGGTGGCGCGGGTCTATACGCCAAAGGATTTCAAGTTGAACCGGATCATGTTCGACATCGTGCAGCTTGCCGACCCCGGCATCGACGCCGCAAAACCAGCGCAAGGCCCCAGATAACAGGCCAGCAGATCGCCCGCTGTTCTCGCACACCCGGCGCGGCCTTGATAGTCTGCGGATATCCGAATCCCCTACCCGTCGTGGAGTGTGCTTGATGATCCGAGTTTCCGTTGCCGTTGTGGCTGCCCTGACAGCTTTTCAACCGGCCACTGCTTTTGCCCAGGCCGATGCCTATCCTCTCGCAGTGCAGCAAGGCCTTGACCAACGCGCCGCTGACTGTTCCGGGCTGGACGGCGGCACATTGACGGTCAACGATGGCGCTGTGGGCCAAATCGATCTGACCGGCAATGGCGAGCCTGATTGGTTTATCGACGACCTTCACTTGGACTGCTCATCCGCCCACAGCCTGTTTTGCGGCGGCACTGGTGGCTGCGGCCTGACCCTCGTCGTCGGCGACACCGCCACCGATTACCTGACCAAGGGCTGGGACGTGACCAATCTGGGACCGATCCGCACCGTCCTGATGCAGGTCCACGGCGCAAATTGCGGCGGCACCAACTTGGTTTATTGCGTCGATGCGCTGGTCTGGGACCCCGAGGCCGCAACCTTCCGGTCGGTCGCCCCGACCCCTGAATGATCCGTTTCGACTTTCGCCATCAGGCGCACCAACTATAGTGTCCAAAAACCGGAGCAAGCCATGACCATTCATATCGGTGCCAAACCCGGCGACATCGCCGAGACCGTCCTGTTGCCGGGCGATCCTTATCGCGCCCGCTGGGCCGCAGAGACCTTTCTGGACAACCCTGTCTGCGTCAACGAAGTGCGCGGCATGCTGGGCTATACCGGCACTTGGCGCGGCAACAAGGTCACCATCCACGGCACCGGCATGGGCATGCCGTCCCTGTCGATCTACGTCAACGAATTGATCAAGGATTTCGGCGCAAAGACCTTGATCCGGATCGGATCAGCGGGCGCGATGCAGGCTAAGATCAATCTGCGCGATGTGGTTCTGGGGATGACCTGCACCACCCTGTCGACCCCGTCGCGCGGCATTTTCCGGGACATGAATTTCGCCCCCTGTGCCGACTGGTCATTGCTACGGGCCGCCGCCGCTTCGGCGGAATTGCGCGGCATTCCAACCCATATCGGCGGCATCTATTCCTCGGATGTCTTCTACGACGAACGACCTGACCTGAACGAGCAGATGATCCGCCACGGCATTTTGGCCGTCGAAATGGAAGCAGCCGAGTTGTACGCGCTTGCGGCCCGGCACGGCTGCCGGGCGCTGGCGGTACTGACCATCAGCGACCACCTGATCAATGGCGGCGATCTGACATCGGACGAACGTCAAAGCAGTTTCGGCGACATGGTTGAAATCGCCCTAGAAGCAGCCTTCGCCTGAAAGGATATGACTCTATGAAAACCCGTCAACTCGGAACCGGTGGCCCCACTGTCGGTGCCATCGGTCTCGGCTGCATGAGCTTTGCAGGCTTCTTTGGTGGCACCGACGAAGACACCAGTCTGGCTTGTCTTGATGCGGCGCTGGCTGCGGGCATCACCTTTTGGGACACGTCCAATATCTATGGCATGGGCGTCTCCGAGCGGGTCATCGGCACCTATCTGGCAGCGAAGGCCCCCGACATCGTGCTGGCCACCAAAGTCGGCATTGTTGCCGGCCCTCCGCGGCGCTTTGACAATTCCGAAGACCACATCCGCGCCGAACTGGACAAATCGCTTAAGAACCTCAACCGCGATTTTGTCGATCTGTATTACATTCACCGGCGCGAGGCGGACCGCCCGGTTGAAGCTGTTGCCGAAACCATGGCCAAGTTGATCGACGAAGGATTGATCGGCGGATACGGCTTGTCCGAGGTCGCCCCCGCGACCCTGCGCCGGGCTCATGCGGTGCATCCGTGCCGGGCGGTTCAGAACGAATATTCGCTGTGGTCCCGCCAACCTGAACTGGGCATGATTCAGGCCTGCGCCGAGTTGGGGGTCGCTTTTGTGCCGTTCTCGCCCTTGGCACGGGGTATGCTGGCAGATGTGCCCGTCGATCCGTCCCGAATGGATGACGCCGACTGGCGGCGTCATGGGCCGCGCTTTACCGAACCCAATTTCGGCTATAACCGCGCGGCCATTGACGGATTTCGTGATTTTGCCCAGCAGCGCGGCTGGACCACCTCGGCTGCGGCTCTTGCTTGGGTTCTGGATCGCGGCCCGCACTTGATCCCAATTCCCGGCACCCGCACAGCGACGCATTTGTCAGATTGGGCGCAGGCAGACGCGATCGTCTTGACCGATGAGGACCGCCGCATCATCGCCCGCCTACTGCCCCCGGGTTTCGCGCATGGCGACCGCTACAGCGACGCACAGATGGTCGGGGTTGAACGCTACTGTTAACCTAATCCGCCCGGAGACCCGGTTATCGGCCGCTGGTCTTCGGGGCATCCCGATAGCAGATGGGCGGCGGCATTCCGTCTGCCGCGAACTGCTCTGCACCGCAATTCATGCAGATAAAATATCGGCCCTCTGGGGTGTCCTTGCTATGGTTTTCACGCCAGCGACAATCGCGTGTGCGCTGTCTGGCTTTGAAGGTCAGAAACATCCAGATCAGGACGACAATCAGGACGATGATCAATAAGGGCATTTTGCTTTGATCCTTCGGCGCCATCCCGTTGCAGCGACACTAGGACCAGGGTCGACCTGTGCCCATTCATTCAGCAAAGGTATCGCCCCATCTTAACCGCAGTCTTGACCGAGGTCTGCAAGTGAAATTGGCCGCGGCTCGGCAGGTTCGTCATTCCGCTAACGGTTCAGGACCCGGAGAAACTTTCACCGGGTCCTGAATATTTCGTGAAATCAGACGTGGCGCTCGACCATCAACTGTTTGATCTCAGAGATGGCCTTGGCCGGGTTCAGCCCCTTCGGGCAGGTCTTGGCGCAATTCATGATCGTGTGACAGCGGTACAGTTTGAAGGGATCCTCAAGCTCGTCCAACCGCTCGCCCGTTGCCTCGTCCCGGCTATCGATGATCCAGCGATAGGCATGCAATAAGGCGGCGGGCCCTAGGTAGCGATCGCCGTTCCACCAGTAGCTGGGGCAGGATGTAGAACAACAGGCGCACATCACGCATTCATACAGACCGTCCAACTTGCCGCGGTCTTCGATCGACTGCTTCCATTCTTTAGCCGGACGATTGGTCTTGGTTTCCAGCCACGGCATGATCGACGCGTGCTGCGCGTAGAAATGTGTCAAATCCGGGATCAAATCCTTGACCACCGGCATGTGCGGCAGCGGATAGATTTTCACGTCGGCTTTGATCTCGTCCATGCCATAAATGCAGGCCAAGGTGTTGATGCCGTCGATGTTCATCGCGCAGGATCCGCAGATCCCTTCCCGGCAGGACCGGCGGAAGGTCAAAGTCGGATCGATCTCGTTCTTGATCTTGATCAGCGCGTCCAGAACCATCGGCCCGCAGGTGTCCATGTCGACAAAATAGGTGTCGACCCGCGGGTTTTGGCCATCATCAGGGTTCCAGCGATAAATCTGAAACTTCCGGACATTTGTTGCCCCTTCGGGCTTTGGCCACGTTTTTCCGGTGGTGATCTTAGAGTTTTTCGGAAGGGTAAACTGAACCATCAAGCAACTCCTAGTTCGTCAATGCGGAAAGACCCGCATCGCTGATGCATGTCGTTGTCTCTGGCCGGTTGACAATTTCCATGGCAGCGGCTGCTGAGCCACCGTCATTGCCCAGAACCGACGACCCAAGCGATGTCAGATCGTCAGACGTGGTATTATCGACCACGCATCCCACATAGGGCGTCACATCTACACCGGGATAGGCGCTACTTAAGGCCGAGCCGACCATATCGTTGGGATTTCCCATCGCTGTCGCCGCAGAGTTGATCTGAGAAGTCATTGTGCTCAACTCGTCTGCCAGCCCGAAATTTCCGGACATGGCGAACACCGCAGTCGCAACGATTGCCAATTTTGTGCCGCGCATCAGTACACCCTCGCTTTCGGAGCAATTTTCTTCATGTCGATGCCGCCCTCGGCCTGCGTGGTCAGCGGCTCCAGATGCACCGGACGATAATCGAGCGACACCTCGGCGCCGTCCACGACCGCCAATGTGTGCTTGCGCCAGTTGACGTCATCGCGATCCGGATAGTCCTCATGCGCATGGGCGCCGCGGCTTTCCTTGCGCGCTTCGGCGCCAGCCACGGTGGCAAGGGCGTTCGGCATCAGATTGGTCAATTCGAGCGTTTCCATCAGATCGCTGTTCCAGACCAGCGATGTGTCGGTCACTTTCAAATCCGCGATTTTGCCCGCGATGACCTTCATTTTCTCCAGCCCTTCGGCCAGCGATTTATCGGTCCGGAACACGGCGGCATCGGCCTGCATGGTCTTTTGCATCTCAAGGCGCAACTCGGCTGTGGGCAGACCACCCTTGGCATAACGCAGGCCATCAAACCGTTCGAAGGCTTTGTCCACCGAGGCGGTGTTCACTTCCGGGTTCGGCGTCTTCGGATCGACGATTTCACCGGCCCGAATGGCCGCAGCACGGCCAAACACCACCAGATCGATCAGGGAGTTGGACCCAAGACGATTGGCACCGTGCACCGACGCACAGCCCGCCTCGCCCACCGCCATCAACCCGGGCTGAATACGTTCGGGGTTGTCAGCGTTCGCGTTCAGCACCTCACCGAAATAGTTGGTCGGGATACCGCCCATGTTGTAGTGCACGGTCGGCAGAACCGGGATCGGCTCTTTCGTCAAATCGACGCCGGCGAAAATCCGGGCACTTTCCGAAATGCCGGGCAACCGAAGATGCAGGGTTTCGGGCGGCAGGTGGTTCAGGTGCAGGTGGATGTGGTCTTTGTCAGGCCCGACGCCGCGGCCCTCGCGGATTTCCATCGTCATGCAGCGGGACACCACGTCGCGCGATGCCAGATCTTTATAGGTCGGCGCATAGCGTTCCATGAACCGCTCGCCTTCCGAGTTGGTCAGATAACCACCCTCGCCGCGTGCCCCTTCGGTGATCAGACAACCCGAGCCGTAGATGCCGGTCGGGTGGAACTGCACGAACTCCATGTCCTGCAGCGGCAAGCCTTGGCGCGCCACCATGCCGCCGCCGTCGCCGGTGCAGGTATGAGCAGAGGTTGCCGAGAAGAACGCACGGCCATAGCCGCCGGTCGCCAGCACGGTCATCTTGGCGTTGAAGACATGCATCGTGCCGTCATCAAGCTTCCAGCACAGCACACCTTGGCACGCCCCGTCTTCTGACATGATCAGGTCGATGGCGAAGTATTCGATGTAGAACTCGGCGTTGTTCTTCAGCGATTGGCCATACAGCGTGTGCAAGATGGCGTGACCGGTCCGGTCGGCGGCGGCACAGGTGCGTTGCACCGGCGGGCCTTCACCGAATTCTGTGGTGTGGCCACCAAACGGACGCTGGTAAATCTTGCCTTCTTCGGTGCGCGAGAACGGCACGCCGTAATGTTCCAACTCGTAGACAGCCTTGGGGGCTTCACGCGCGAGATATTCCATGGCGTCGGTATCGCCCAGCCAGTCCGACCCTTTGACAGTGTCATACATGTGCCACTGCCAATGGTCCGGACCCATGTTCTTCAGCGACGCGGCAATGCCGCCCTGTGCCGCCACGGTATGGGACCGGGTCGGGAAGACTTTGGTCACGCAGGCGGTTTTAAGCCCCTGCTCGGCCATGCCCAACGTCGCCCGAAGCCCCGCGCCACCGGCGCCAACCACCACGACATCGTATTCGTGGGTCTCATATTCATATGCAGCCATAGTCTTGGTGCTCCGTCAGATCAAAGGGCGAGGCGGACAAGGGCGAACAGCCCCGTCGCGATCGCAGCATAGCTCAGGCACACAACGCCGATGATGGACGCCTTCAGCGCGAAGCCATGGACGTAATCTTCAAGCATCATTTGCGCACCGTTCTTAAAGTGCAGGAAGCCAACCACGATGGTCAGTCCGGCCACGATCGACGGGAATGGTCGCGCGAAATACGCCACCACCACATCATGCGGCTGACCCAACATCGGGCCAAAGGTAAACACGAAGAACGGGATCAAAATCAGCAGCGCGACAGAGGACACCATCATCTGCCAATGATGCTCTGTCCCGGTTTTGGCGGAACCCAGCCCTACGGCGCGTTTGCGGTCAGTCAAAAAGCTCATGGCGCCCTCACACAAAAATGATGGTGATCAGGGTCAGCACGAACGCGCCGCCGATCATGACGTAGCCAAATTTCTCGGCTTGCTCGACTTCCAGAAAATGCCCGGTATCGAAGGCGAGGTGCCGGATACCCGCCAGCGCGTGGTACCACAGCGCCCACACCGACAGCAGCATGATCAGATCGCCCAGATACGATGTGATAAACCAATCCGCCGTGGCGAAAGAGTCAGGCCCGAAAGCCGCCGCGACGAACCACCAGACGATCATCAAGGCTGCCAAAAGCATGGCATTGCCGGTGATCCGTGTGAAGATCGACGTCGCGGAGGTCAGTTGCGGGCGATAAATTTGCAAATGGGGGGACAGGGGCCGGTTTCCCCGGTTCACGTCAGCCATTGGTTGTCCTCTCGAAAGCATCCAGTGCGGGCTATCGGTCAGTGATAGCCGCGATTGATCCGCGTGTCAGGGGGCTAGCCCCACCTTTGGCGCGGTGTTTTGGCGCAATTAGCGGTAACAAATGACTTATGTGATCACAGCTATATTTTTCGTGATCACATAAATCGGCACTCACAACGATCACACAGGCATTAGCGCCCAATAGTCCAGATCAAGAAGGACACCAGGAAGATACTTCCCCTCTGAGTCCCGCAAGACAAACGGCTCGGTCCCATCTTCGACCGCCACAAGCCGCAGCCGGATCGCCCCGACCCCGGGCGCGTCCGTGGGTGCCTTATCCAATACTTCAGACCAAGCCCGCACAGTGGTTCCGGCAAAGGCCGGATTCACATGGACACCAGCGTTTAATCCGGCGATCATCTGCGCATTCGCCAGCCCATTGAAACTGAGCGTCCGGGCGAGGCTGATAATATGGCCGCCATAAATAAGGCGCTGTCCGTCCGGACGATGGGTGACATCAAAATGCACCTTGGCTGTATTTTGCCACAGCCGGGTCGCCAGCATGTGTTCCGCCTCTTCAAGGGTAATCCCATCCACATGATCGATCAACTCGCCGATGGTATAATCGCCCCACCGGTGCGGTTCACCCGCCAATTCGAAATCATAGGCGGTGAAATCCAGCCCCTCGGGCACCACCAATGTCCCGGCTTCAACGGACGGGGATAGCTGCGGGATGACCGGGTCCGGCGCCAGTGAGGACACGTCCCGCTTCCGCACCATCACCCAGCGGATATATTCCAACACCGGTTCATCATCTTGGTTCAACCCGGTAGTGCGCACATACACCACACCGGTCTTACCGTTGGAGTTTTGTTTCACGCCGATGACTTCGGACACAGCTCTAAGCGTGTCTCCGGGAAAGACCGGCTTGAGGAAGCGGCCATCGGAATAGCCTAAATTGGCCACTGCGTTCAGCGAAATATCCGGCACCGACTTGCCGAACACGACATGAAACCCGATCAGGTCATCCATCGGAGAAGCCGCTAGCCCGCAGTCCTGCGCAAAGACATCGGATGAGTAGACAGCGTGCCGTGCCGGATAAAGCGCGTGGTAGAGGGCACGCTCGCCTTCCGCCACAGTGCGCGGCACCGCATGGGCTATTACTTGACCGACCGCGTAATCTTCAAAAAACCGACCCGCGTTGGTCTTCGCCATTACTGCGCGCCCAATTTTAAGTCCGGGCTGTACGTCCCCGGAACGTCTTTGGTCACCGCCTGTCCGCAGCGCATGACCCCACGATCGGCGTCAAACGCATAAACCGGGTCCCCCTGCAGGACCCAGCCTTGAGATAACGCGGCGCTGACTTTGTGACAAAAGGCAGATGTGTCGTCTTCGCTGAGAAATCGATAAAGTTTCATAAGATAATCCTTATCCGAACGGCGCCAGACCGGCGAGGACGTGAATGCCCGCAACCACGGTGAACAGCACGGCTGCAATCGCAAACCCTTTCAGGTCTCCGTTCGGCCGCACAACAGTGGGCTTGGTCCAGACAGGTTCAGCCCGATTGATGACGATCATTTCGACGACGGACCAGACCAACATCGATCCAAACAACAGCATTGAGGCTAGATCGCCATTGGCCAACAGATGCGCCACCGCCCAGATCGCCACGCCAGTTAGCATCGGATGCCGAATTTTCTGCGCGTGACGCCCCTTGGCCATCCCAATCCCGAAAACGTAAAACGCAATCAACATCAACAGATTGTTGATGTGAATCAGCACCGACCCCGGAAACCAGACCGGAATCATGGGCGACATGGCGAAGCCGATAATCACCAGAACCAAACCCAGCCCGATGATTGCACTGACCCCTGGACGTCCGCCAACGGAGGACCGCATGCCGGGGGCCGCCCGCTTCAGAAAATGACCGACCCACCAAAGGGCAATACCAACGACAAGCAAGAACATTACGACGCCTCCAAAATTTCAATCGCCCGAGCTTTTGCCAAGGTCTGACGGGCCGTCGCCACATGCAGGTTCTCGACAATCCGCCCATCCAGCACGGCAATCCCTTTTCCTTCCACCTCAGCCGCTTCAAAAGCGGTAATTTGGCGCTGCGCCAACTCTATGTCCTCGGGCGACGGGGCGAAAGCGGCGTTTGCAATTGAGATTTGCGTCGGATGAATCAAGGATTTGCCATCAAAGCCCATATCGCGGCCCTGACCGCACTCCAGAGCAAGCCCGTCTTCGTCCTTAAAGGCGTTGTAGACGCCATCAACGATGGTGATTCCCGCCGCCCGGGCCGCCAGCAGACAGAACTGCAACGACATCAAAAGCGGTTCGCGATCTGGGCGAGTCGTCGCCATCAGTTCTTTGTTCAGATCATTCGTTCCCATGACAAACCCGCCCATTCGCGGCGCCGTAGCGATTGATGCCGCGTTGAGGATGCCCTGTGGCGTCTCCATCATCGCCCAAATTTGCGTGGCGGCGCAGGCCGGGATCGCATCAAGTTTCGCCGCCAGATCGGCAATCTCTTGGGCCGAGCCGACCTTTGGGACAAGAATGGCCTGCGGGCCCAATGCGGCCACGGCATCGAAATCCGCCGCGCCCCACGCGCTGTCCATGCCATTTATCCGAATAATCAAAGACCGCTGGCCATATCCGCCCGTCTGTAAGGCCGACACCAAAAGCGCACGGGCCGCGACCTTTGCATCGACGGAAACCGCGTCTTCAAGATCAAAGATAATGGCATCTGCGGGTAAGGATTTTGCCTTTTCCAACGCCCGTTCATTGGCCGCTGGAATGTATAAGACCGAACGGTAGGGCCGATTGGCATGATCCATCACTATCCCCTCACATTGCCCGCAGATGCACCATCGACCGGCGATTGGCATCATATGCAACCTCAATGCTGCATTGCAAAATCTGGTCTAATTCCTCGGGACTTGATGACATGAGGTCAAGTCCGAACGCTGCATTAAGTACTTTTTTCCGCCTTCGGGCTCAGGCTGCATCATCATCGGGATGTAAAAGGGCCGCGGGACGGCCAGCTAAAACCGGAAAATTCCGGCTAGGCTGAATAGTGGCATCCGTTTTGCCGTCGGGGACATCCCCAATGAGCCCGGCAGTTCAACCGCCCAAATAAGAAAGGGACACGTCTAATGACTAAGCTTGGTGTACTTCTCTTGGCCGCAACCATGGCAACGGCGAGCGCTCCAGCAGCCTCGGCCGAAGCGGCCTCTGCCTGCGCTGATCGGATCAAAGTTCTCGCCCGACTTGCATCGGATTATGGCGAAACCCGCCAGAGTATCGGCCTTGGCGCTAATAATGCGGTCATCGAAGTTTTTGCCTCTGAGGCGACCGGCTCTTGGACGATCACGGTCACGCAGGCGAATGGCCAAACGTGCTTGATCGCCTCGGGGCAAGCCTTTGAGGCAGTGACTGAAGACTTGGCATCATTGCTGGAAAGTGACGTTTAAGCAGGCCGTCAACCGCCGCTTTGCACGAGCCGTCACGTGATCATGCAGCACCATTATGCTGCATCCACGATCTGCCTGCGCTTCACGCAAGGCGCACGTGCGCCTCGCCGCAAAACTTTGCGCAATAGCCTGTCCCTTATTCGCCCAATCTTGGATAGAAAATTAGTCAAAGTGATGCAAAAGATAACGAAAATTACGAACATGCAACGCGCCCGCACCATCGACGACCTATGCTAGATCAAAGTTGCCTTGCACCAAAGCCGCAATCGGACTACCCACCGATCCGTCACCCAACGGATCGGAGATCAGGACAAATGGCCAGACCCAAAATCGCGCTCATTGGTGCGGGACAAATCGGCGGCACCCTTGCCCATCTCGCCGCTCTGAAAGAGCTTGGCGACGTGGTTCTCTTTGATATTTCTGAAGGCACGCCACAAGGCAAGGCCCTCGACCTTGCAGAATCAGGCCCATCTGAGGGCTTCGACGCCTCCATCATCGGCACCAACGATTATGCCGATATTGCCGGCGCCGATGTGTGCATCGTCACCGCAGGAGTACCGCGCAAACCAGGCATGAGCCGCGATGACCTGCTTGGCATCAACCTGAAGGTCATGAAGTCGGTTGGTGAAGGCATCGCGAAACATGCGCCCGACGCGTTCGTGATCTGCATCACCAACCCACTGGACGCCATGGTTTGGGCCTTGCAGAAGTTTTCCGGCCTGCCCGCCGAAAAAGTCTGCGGCATGGCCGGGGTTCTGGACAGCGCCCGCTTCCGCCACTTCCTCAGCGTTGAGTTCAATGTGTCGATGAAAGACGTTACGGCCTTTGTGCTGGGCGGTCATGGCGACACCATGGTTCCGCTGTCGCGCTATTCCACGGTTGCGGGCATCCCCCTGCCCGATCTGGTCACCATGGGCTGGACCACACAAGACAAACTTGACGCGATCATTCAGCGGACCCGCGATGGTGGGGCCGAGATCGTTGGCTTGCTGAAGACCGGGTCGGCCTTCTATGCCCCCGCCACCGCAGCGATTGAGATGGCTGAAGCCTATCTCAAAGATCAAAAGCGGGTTCTGCCCTGCGCCGCCAACTGCACCGGTGAATTCGGCCTGAACGGCATGTATGTCGGCGTTCCCGCTGTCATCGGCGCCGGTGGCATCGAACGCATCGCTGACATCAAGCTAAGCAAGGACGAACAGGCAATGTTCGACAAATCCGTCGACGCCGTCAAAGGTCTGATCGAAGCTTGCAAGAGCATTGATGACTCCCTGGCTTGATCCAAGCACTCTGCCAGCTGACAGCTGCGGCTTCGTCTTCAATGCGACGGGCCGCCGCTATCAGCAAGCGGCGGAACGAGCCGCGCGATCATTGCGCGCGGCTTCTCCCGGGTTTCCAATCGATTTTTATACCGACGATCCGTCGACCGTTGCCGACGGCGTCTTTGATCAAGTCCACACGCTGGACCACGTCTGGTTTCGCCCGAAATTCGAAGCCCTGATCCGCAGCCGCTTTCAGCGGACCATCTGCATGGATGCCGATATCTTCGTTCTTGCAGATATCAGCGACATCTTTGTCCTGCTCGACACCCACGATATTGCAGCGTCCCATGTGGATCAACGCAATCAGGGCTATGCCACCACCTTTTGGCGCAAGCCAATTCCCAACAGCTTTCCGCAGGTCAACGGCGGCCTGATCGGGATCCGAAAATCCGACGAGATACTTGCGTTTCTGAACGCGTGCCAAGACGCGCTGGTCACCTACGATCTGCCCCAAGACCAACCGGTGATCCGGGAACTGCTGTTCGACAGCACGTTGCGACTGGCGGTTCTGCCGTTCGAGTACAATATGCGGGATCGCACCATGGCGCGCTTCAGCGGATCAAAGATCGCCGCGCCCCGCGTTCTTCACCGCAACGGTTTTCAAGGACGCCCACGCAAGAACGGCCAGCTTCCGACGCCCGAGGACCTGTATGGGGTCCGAACGATGCAGCACTTCCGCCAACTGGTGCGCGCCGACAAGCAATTGTCAAAAGGCCCCTACCCCACGATCAAAGCCCCGCTCAGCCGTGGCCTGTTCGCAAAGCTGATGTTTTTTCTGCGGCGCTAGGCCGTGGGCCGCCCTTTTTTGGTTTGGACCGCACCCATGACATAACTGGACCGCCCGGCAACGTGCCGGGCGGTCCATGTCGTACGGGTCAACGTTCAGCGGCACCTTCGGCGTAGGCTTAAGCGGCTGCTTTACGCCGCCGCATCAGCCCAAGTCCGCCCAACCCCGCCGCAAGCAGCAGACCAGCCGCCGGCAATGGCACCGGCGTAGCCGAGAGATTGGCAAACTCAAACGCGTTGCTCCCGGACCGGAAACTGACGCTTTGGAACGGTCCGACCCCAGAAAGGGTTACAAACTTTCCGTTCACGCCCAGTGGCGGCTGAATTCCGGCACCGTTCACCGTCACGGTCCCGGCAGCCCCAGTCAAATAAATATCAAGATCGTTAAAAGTATCAGGCGACCCCCACAGGAAACTGACGGATTTCACGGCCGAGTTGAACATGTAGGTGGCGCTGGAACGGGCGCTGACCGAAGTGTAGGTCCCGGTCTGGGCAAGCGGAGTGTTTTCCCATGGCGTCCGGCGCACATTGGGGATCGATCCGACGACATTTTCAAAAACGATGCCAGTCACCACATCCGCCAGTGGATTAAGGACAGAGGTCGTGGGAGTCGCGCCGGGCGTGATTGTCACGGCATGGGCGGATACCGTGGTCGCCAGTACTGCTGCGGCAAAGAAAGTTGCCAGCCGCTTCAGACCGGAGAATGGGGCAAGACCAAGAGCTGTCGATGCTGTGTTCATAATAATGCTCACATTGATTACACGCCAACGGGCCGCAGGACGCGAGTGTCGGCATTGGGTTACTATGGAAGGGCTTGGAAACCGGGTGAGTGTCGTGACACTCCGCAGGACGGTGCGTTTTGCACCCTCGGCCTCATGAACCTAATCTGCATCAATCGAAAATTTTAGACAACGTTTGCCTGTGCCAGTGGTTAATCCCGGCACCGCGCTGTCCACGGATGAAGATCTGAGATAGTGTCTGCCGAGCTGGTTTCATGCACCTAAGTCGCGAATCGGCGCACCGGCACCGACAGTGTCGATCAACCTAGACCGTGCAACTTGGCAGCCGTCGACACAGCCACGAGCCGCTGCACGGTTGGACGTCAAATTTGTGATCACACAAAAACTGGGTGTGATCACAAGATCAGAATTTATGCGCCGTTTCCGCTAACTGCGACCAAATGGGCTTTCACCCGACGCCATTCCCGTGTTTATTCGGTTCGACAACTAGCAAAATGACGGGACAGTTTCATGAATATTCATGAATACCAAGCGAAAGCTCTTCTTCGCGATTGCGGCGCTCCGGTGTCTGACGGCCGCGTGGTTCTCAAAGCTGAGGATGCAAAAACCGCCGCAGGGGCGCTGGACGGCCCGCTTTGGGTCGTCAAGGCGCAAATTCACGCTGGCGGACGCGGCAAGGGCCACTTCAAAGAAGCTTCGGCTGGCGAAAAAGGCGGCGTGCGCCTGACCAAATCCGTTGGCGAGGCCGCAGAAGAAGCCCTGAAGATGCTGGGCCGCACCTTGGTCACGCACCAGTCTGGTGAGGCCGGCAAGGTCGTCAACCGCGTCTACATCGAAGACGGCTCGGGCATTGAGACCGAACTCTATCTCGCGCTTCTGGTTGATCGCCAGACCTCGCGCATTTCCTTTGTCTGCTCCACCGAGGGCGGCATGGACATTGAGGAAGTCGCGGCCAGCACGCCCGAGAAGATTTTGTCGTTCTCGGTCGATCCTGCCACCGGCTATCAGGGCTATCACGGACGCCGGGTTGCGTTCAGCCTTGGCCTTAAGGGCGGTCAGATCAAGCAATGCGTCAAGCTGATGGGTCAACTTTATGATCTGTTCGTGTCCAAGGACATGGAGATGCTTGAGATCAACCCACTGATCGTCACCGACAGCGGCGACTTGAAGTGTCTCGACGCCAAAATGGGCTTCGACGGCAATGCCCTGTATCGCCATGCCGACATTCTGGCTTTGCGGGACGAGACCGAGGAAGACCCCAAAGAACTGGCCGCGTCCAAGTACGACCTCAACTACATCGCACTGGACGGCGAAATCGGCTGCATGGTCAATGGTGCAGGTCTGGCCATGGCGACGATGGACATCATCAAGCTGTACGGTGCGGAGCCGGCTAACTTCTTGGACGTTGGCGGCGGTGCGACCAAAGAAAAAGTGACCGAAGCCTTCAAGATCATCACCTCGGATCCGAACGTCAAAGGCATCTTGGTGAACATCTTCGGCGGCATCATGCGCTGCGATGTGATTGCCGAGGGCGTCATTGCTGCCGTGAAGGAAGTCGGACTTCAGGTTCCGTTGGTTGTCCGCCTTGAAGGCACCAATGTCGAAAAAGGCAAAGAGATCATCAACAATTCCGGCCTGGCCGTAATTGCTGCTGACGACCTTAAGGACGGTGCCCAGAAGATCGTGAAAGCGGTCAAAGGCTGATCTACACACCCGGATTCGGCGGCATGGTCTTGAATGATCGTCCCGCCGGAACCACCTCTTTCCTCGAGGATGACCACGCGCCATGACCCTGCCCTTTGCCCCCATCACCAAGTTCGCCTTGGTCGGCCTGCTTTTGGCGGTTCCGAGTTTGGCAGTTGCGCAATCAGCCCGGGAGAAATCCCAAGAGGCCGGCGGCATTTTTGCCGAATTGTGCGCAAAGTCTTTGCCCGGAATGACCGGCTTGGAAGACAAGGTTCGCGCCATTTCAGCGAAAGCCTTTGCCAATTCCGGCGGCGTCGCGCAGCCCGGCGTCTATGTTCAGGGCGGGTCGATCACAACGGGCATCAGCTTCGGCGCAGGCACCCCGAAATGGAAAGATTCCAACGGCGGCTATTTCTGCCAGACCACCATCTACAATGTGAACCGGACGCAGGCGGTTGCGGACATGATCGCGGCGGTTTCGGCCGTCCATCCGGCGTCGGTTCAATTGACCCAGATCACGCCTACACCAAAAGGCGCACTCGACGCATGGACCGTCAGCGGCGCCAAGCCGGGCATGACCTTGGTTGCATCGCGCGCCCCGCAAAACGGCACGCGGTTCCGTTTGGCATGGAAGGAATGAGCGCGATGCCCATCCTTCCCTGCGCGGATTTCCCGGCGTCAATTTTAATTCTCACCCCGCGCCTGCGGCTCCGCACCGGACCACAGGCGCAAGTCGAAGCCCTGTCCCACCCCGGACAGGCCACCTTCGGCGCACGATAAGACAGTAACGAAAAGGGACAGTCATGGCGGTTCTCGTCGACGAAAATACCAAGGTGATCTGCCAGGGCTTTACCGGCTCTCAGGGCACTTTCCACTCGGAACAGGCCATCGCTTATGGCACCAAGATGGTCGGCGGCGTGACCCCCGGCAAAGGCGGATCGGTTCACCTGAACCTGCCGGTGTTCAATTCGGTTCACGAAGCGCGTCACGTCACCGAAGCCAACGCCTCGGTGATCTACGTGCCGCCGCCGTTTGCAGCCGACTCGATCCTCGAAGCGATCGATGCCGAAATGGAACTGATCATCTGCATCACCGAAGGCATCCCTGTGCTCGACATGATGAAGGTCAAGCGCGCCCTTGAAGGGTCGAAGTCGCGGCTGATCGGGCCAAACTGCCCCGGCGTCATCACCCCAGACGCCTGCAAGATCGGCATCATGCCGGGCCACATCCACAAGCGCGGCTCGGTCGGCGTTGTCTCGCGCTCGGGCACCCTGACCTATGAAGCGGTCAAGCAGACTTCTGACAGCGGCCTCGGCCAATCCACGGCTGTCGGCATCGGCGGCGACCCGATCAAGGGCACCGAGCACATCGACGTGCTGGAAATGTTCTTGGCCGATCCCGAGACCCATTCGATCATCATGATCGGCGAAATCGGCGGCTCGGCCGAAGAAGACGCGGCCCAGTTCTTGGCCGACGAACGCAAAAAAGGCCGCTGGAAGCCAACAGCTGGCTTCATTGCTGGTCGTACCGCCCCTCCCGGTCGCCGCATGGGCCATGCCGGTGCCATCGTCGCTGGCGGCAAGGGCGACGCGGAAAGCAAGATCGAAGCGATGAAAGCCGCTGGGATCGTGGTTGCCGAAAGCCCCGCCGGTCTTGGCGAAGCGGTTTTGAAAGCGATCGGCTAACGCCTCGTTTGACTATATCGATGATCGTCCGGGGCAGTCTGACTGTGTCGGGCGATCAGGGCGATGTCCCACCTGTTTTGATCTGTTCGCCCGCACCAGCGCCAAGTCTCCGGTCCAACCCGCATGAGGTACCCCAATGACCGACCAAAGCCCCAACGATCTTTTTCATGCTTCTTCATTCATGCAGGGGCACAACGCCGAGTACCTTGAACAACTCTATGCGCGCTATGCGAACGACCCTAGCAGCGTGGATGAGGCTTGGCAGGGGTTCTTCCAATCGCTCGGCGATCCGGATCAGGATGTCACCGCTGAGGCCACAGGCCCGTCTTGGCTTCGGCTGGACTGGCCGCCGCAGCCCGACGACGAACTGACCGCTGCGCTGGACGGACAATGGCCGGTATCCAAAGCCGAAACGCAGGCTGCAGGCGATAAGATCAAAGCCAAGGCCAGCGAGACCGGCGTCGCCGTGTCCAACGATCAGATCAAACGGGCGGTTCTGGACAGCATCCGCGCCCTAATGATCATCCGCGCCTATCGGATCCGGGGCCACTTGGTTGCCGATCTTGACCCGCTGGGCATGCGCGAGCAAAGCCCCCACCCCGAGCTTGATCCGCGCTCGTATGGCTTCACCGATGCCGATATGGATCGTCCGATCTTTATCGACAATGTGTTGGGCCTTCAGATCGCGTCGATGCGCCAGATCCTCGACATCGTGAAGCGGACCTATTGTGGCACGTTCGCGCTGCAATACATGCACATCTCCGACCCGGAACAAGCCTCGTGGCTGAAGGAACGGATCGAAGGCTACGGCAAGGAAATTCAGTTTACCCGCGAAGGCCGCAAAGCGATCCTGAACAAACTGGTCGAAGCCGAGGGATTTGAGAAATTCCTGCACGTCAAGTATATGGGCACCAAGCGGTTCGGCCTTGATGGCGGCGAAAGCCTGATCCCAGCAATGGAGCAGATCATCAAGCGCGGCGGCAATTTGGGCGTGCGCGAGATCGTCATCGGCATGCCGCACCGGGGCCGTTTGTCGGTGCTCGCCAACGTGATGCAAAAGCCCTATCGCGCGATCTTTAACGAATTCCAAGGCGGCAGTTTTAAGCCGGAAGACGTCGACGGTTCGGGCGACGTGAAGTATCATCTGGGTGCATCTTCGGACCGCGAATTCGACGGCAACAAGGTCCACTTGTCGCTCACCGCGAACCCCTCGCACCTTGAAGCCGTGAACCCGGTGGTTCTGGGCAAGGCGCGCGCCAAGCAAGATCAGTTTCAGGATCCCGAACGCGGATCGGTGATGCCGGTATTGCTGCACGGCGATGCCGCCTTTGCGGGTCAAGGCGTCGTGGCCGAATGCTTCGCGCTGTCGGGTCTGGTTGGCCACAAAGCCGGTGGCACCATGCATATCGTGGTCAACAACCAGATCGGCTTTACCACCGCACCGCATTTCTCGCGGTCCTCGCCCTATCCTACCGACAACGCGTTGGTGGTCGAAGCACCGATCTTCCACGTTAACGGCGACGATCCGGAAGCTGTGGTTCACGCGGCCAAAGTCGCGACCGAGTTCCGCCAGAAGTTCCACAAAGACGTTGTTCTCGACATTTTCTGCTACCGACGCTTTGGGCATAACGAAGGCGATGAGCCGATGTTCACGCAGCCCGAAATGTACACCAAGATCAAGAAGCAGAAGACCACGCTGCAACTTTATACCGAACGTCTGGTGCGCGACGGGTTGATCCCCGAGGGCGAAATCGATGACATGAAGACTGCGTTCCAAGCCTTCCTGAACGAAGAGTTCGAGGCCGGGAAAGACTATAAGCCCAACAAGGCCGATTGGCTGGATGGGCGTTGGTCGCATCTCAACAAAAAGGGCGAGAAGTACCAGCGCGGCAAAACCTGGATCAACGCCGACACGATGTCCGAGGTCGGAACAGCACTGACCACCGCCCCTGACGGCTTTAACCTGCACAAGACCGTGGGCCGCCTTCTGGAGGCGAAGTCTGCCATGTTCGAATCCGGAACCGGGTTTGACTGGGCGACGGCTGAGGCGCTGGCGTTCGGATCGCTGGCCACCGAAGGCTATCCGGTCCGCTTGGCCGGACAAGACGTGACCCGCGGCACCTTCAGCCAGCGGCACTCGGCCTTTATCGATCAGAAAACCGAAGAACGGTATTATCCGCTTAACCATATCCGCAACGGACAGGCCCGCTACGACGTCATCGACAGCGCTCTGTCGGAATATGCGGTGCTTGGCTTCGAATATGGCTACTCGCTGGCCGAGCCCAACGCGTTGGTGATGTGGGAAGCACAGTTCGGCGATTTCGCCAACGGTGCACAGATCATGTTCGACCAGTTCATCTCGTCCGGCGAACGCAAATGGCTGCGGATGTCCGGCCTTGTGATGCTGCTGCCGCACGGCTTTGAAGGTCAGGGTCCGGAACACTCGTCCGCCCGTCTGGAACGGTTCTTGCAGATGTGCGCCGAGGACAACTGGATCGTGGCGAACTGCACCACACCGGCGAACTATTTCCACATCCTGCGCCGCCAGATTCATCGCAGCTTCCGCAAGCCTTTGGTGTTGATGACACCGAAATCCTTGCTGCGTCACAAGCTAGCGGTATCGACTGCCGAAGACTTCACCAAAGGCTCATCCTTCCACCGCGTCTTGTGGGACGATGCCGAGAAGGGTCATTCGGACACGGTTCTGGCCGCCGACGATCAGATCAAGCGCGTGGTCATGTGTTCCGGTAAGGTCTACTTTGACCTGCTGGAAGAGCGCGACGCGCGGGGCATCACCGATGTCTATCTGCTGCGGATCGAACAGTTCTATCCGTTCCCGGCCCTTAGCTTGGTCAAGGAACTGGAACGGTTCGCCGGGGCGGAAATGGTCTGGTGCCAAGAAGAACCGAAGAACCAGGGTGGCTGGTCCTTCATCGAACCGAACCTTGAATGGGTCCTGCGCCGCATCAAGGCCAAGCACGCGCGTCCGGTCTATACCGGTCGCCCGGCCTCGGCCTCGCCGGCTACGGGTCTCGCAAGTCAACATAAAGCTCAGCAAGCAGCCCTCGTGAACGAAGCGCTGACGATCGAAGGGAAATAACCCGATGTCTACCGAAGTCCGTGTCCCCACCCTTGGCGAAAGCGTCACAGAAGCCACCGTTGCCACCTGGTTCAAAAAACCGGGTGACACCGTCGCAGTGGACGAAATGCTGTGCGAGTTGGAAACCGACAAAGTCACAGTAGAGGTCCCCTCACCTGTGGCCGGGAAACTGGCCGAGATCGTTGCCGCCGAAGGCGATACGGTTGGGGTCGACGCCCTGCTGGCCAGCATTGCGGAAGCAGGTGCCGCCGGACCAGAAGAGACCAAGGCCAAGGCCTCGGTCGCGAAATCGGAAGCCACCGCATCGTCGGACGACGCAGATGCACCCTCGGGCGACGCGGTTGATGTGATGGTGCCAACCCTTGGCGAAAGCGTCACCGAGGCCACCGTGTCCACATGGTTCAAGAAAGTCGGCGACACCGTCGCACAGGACGAAATGCTGTGCGAACTGGAAACCGATAAGGTTTCGGTCGAGGTTCCGGCCCCTGCTGCCGGCGTTCTGACCGAGATTCTGGCCCCTGAAGGCAGCACGGTAGAAGCCTCGGCCAAGCTGGCCATTCTGTCGCCATCGGGCACGGCCACGGCATCCGCTGCGGCCCCCGCCGCCGCTGCGTCTGAACCGAAATCGTCGGGCAAGGACGTAGAGAACGCCCCGTCGGCCAATAAGATCATGGCTGAAAAAGGTCTCAGCGCCGATCAAGTTGCGGGCACGGGTCGCGATGGCCGGATCATGAAGGCTGACGTGCTGAAAGCTGTCACCTCTGCCGCCGCTCCGGCGCCAGCCCCCGCTGCCGCCCCGCGCGCACCGGTTGCCGCGGAAGATGCGTCGCGCGAAGAACGGGTGAAGATGACCCGCCTGCGCCAAACCATCGCCCGCCGGTTGAAAGAAGCGCAGAACACTGCGGCCATGCTGACCACCTATAACGAGGTCGACATGACCGAGGTGATGGCACTGCGCAATCAGTACAAGGACATGTTCGAGAAGAAGCACGGCGTGCGTCTTGGCTTTATGTCCTTCTTCACCAAAGCCTGCTGCCACGCGCTGAAAGAAGTGCCCGAGGTCAACGCCGAAATCGACGGCACTGACATCGTCTATAAGAACTTCGTTCACATGGGCGTTGCGGCTGGAACGCCGACAGGTCTGGTTGTTCCGGTGATCCGCGATGCCGATCAGATGAGCTTTGCTGAAATCGAAAAAGCGATCTCAGAAAAGGGCAAGCGCGCCCGTGACGGCAAGCTGAGCATGGCCGAAATGCAAGGCGGCACCTTCACGATCTCGAACGGTGGCGTTTATGGCTCTTTGATGTCGTCGCCGATCCTGAACCCTCCGCAGTCGGGGATTCTGGGGATGCACAAGATTCAAGACCGGCCCATGGTCATCAACGGCGAAATCAAGATCCGTCCGATGATGTATCTGGCCCTCAGCTATGACCACCGCGTTGTCGACGGCAAGGGCGCTGTGACCTTCCTCGTTCGGGTCAAAGAGGCCTTGGAAGATCCCCGCCGCCTGTTGATGGATCTCTGACGGAGCGATCATGCAGCTTCGGTGGCTCAAGTCTTGGGTGTTCTGGATCATCTTGATCATCTTGATCATTGAGAATGTTCTTGCCTGGAAAGTGACCCTGCCATTTTGGCAGGGTCTGTTCACCGATCCGGCGCATACGGTCACACAGTTACGCGCCATCCCTCTGGCGCATTCGGCGTTTGCCGTGCTCAAAGCGTGCAGCGGTTTGACTTGTCTGGCCGCCCTCGCCGCGCTGATGGCGCTGCGCCCAGCCGCGCGGCACATCTACAAAGTCCATATGATCCTGGCCATCACCGCGTCGGTCCTGCTGGCCGGGAATCGCCTCTATGCCGAGGACACACCAGCGGCGTCGATGCCGCTGACCGTCCTCGGTCTGGTCGTCGTGATTGTGACGGTCTCGGGCGTCTATCTTGGCTTGATCAGACTGGCGCGAAAGCGCATCACCCAATCGCGCGGGGCCCAAACCGGCGCCGACCCCGCGACAGGGACGCCATCATGAGGATACCATGTCACCAGAACTGACGGTTCTTGCCTTGGCTGGCCTGTTGCAGGTCGCACAGTTTGGTCTGGTCTCGGTGTCAACGAACCTTGAGCTTGGGTCGAAGATTACCCTTGGGCCAAGAGATGGCGGGCCGCTGATCGACCGATTGTCGCAGCGAAACGCCCGACTTGCCCGGGCCATGAACAATCATTTCGAAGCCCTGATCCTGTTGACCCTTGCCGTGGTGGTCGTCACCCTTGGCCCCGGCAGCACCCCGTTTACGGCCACTTGCGCTTGGCTTTATCTGGCGGCGCGCATCGCGTATGTCCCGGCCTATTGGCTGGGATTGGCGCCGTGGCGGTCGGTGATCTGGGCGGTGGGATTTGGCGCGACTGTTGCGATGATCCTATCGGCGCTTTGGCACTAACAACGACGGGACGCACCCCACGTTGCGCCCATACAATTCAGACGGCCCGACACGGGCAAGGAGTTTCCAATGGCAGACTATGACGTAATCGTAATTGGCAGCGGCCCCGGTGGCTATGTCTGCGCCATCCGTTGTGCGCAACTGGGCCTAAAAACCGCCTGCGTCGAAGGCCGCGACACCTTGGGTGGCACTTGCCTGAACATCGGCTGCATCCCGTCCAAGGCCCTGCTGCACGCCACCGAAATGCTGCACGAAAGCCAAGTGAATTTCGAAAAGATGGGCCTGATGGGCGGAAAGCCGAAGGTCGATTGGTCTAAGATGCTGGCCTATAAATCCGACGTGGTCGGTCAAAACACCAAAGGCATCGAGTTCCTGTTCAAGAAGAACAAAATCGATTGGCTGAAAGGCTGGGGCGCGATCCCAGAGGCAGGCAAGGTCACCGTGGGCGATACCACGCACACCGCCAAGCACATCATCATCGCCACCGGGTCCGAGCCGTCATCGTTGCCGGGTGTTGAAGTCGACGAAAAGACCGTCGTGACCTCAACCGGTGCACTGGAACTGGGCAAGATCCCCAAATCGATGGTGGTGATCGGCGCTGGCGTGATCGGGCTTGAAATGGGTTCGGTCTATGCCCGCCTCGGCGCGGATGTCACCGTAGTTGAATTCCTTGATGGCATCACGCCCGGCATGGATCTGGAAGTGGCAAAGACCTTCCAGAAAATCCTGACCAAGCAAGGCATCAAGTTCATCCTCGGCGCCGCCGTGCAATCTGTGACGACTGCGAAAGGCAAGGCGACCGTCGCCTACAAACTGCGCAAGGACGACAGCGAAGCCACGATCGAGGCCGACACGGTTCTGGTGGCCACCGGCCGCAAGCCCTATGTCGACGGTCTGGGACTGGACGCCCTCGGCGTGAGCATGACCAAGCGCGGCCAGATCGAAACTGACGGCCATTACGCCACCAATGTCGCAGGGATCTACGCCATCGGTGACGCGATTGTCGGTCCGATGCTCGCCCATAAGGCCGAAGACGAAGGCATGGCATTGGCCGAAATTCTGGCGGGCCAAGCCGGTCACGTGAATTACGGCGTCATCCCCGGCGTGATCTACACCCACCCCGAGGTCGGCTCGGTCGGCAAAACCGAAGAGCAGCTTAAGGACGAAGGCGTCAGCTATAAAGTGGGCAAGTTTCCATTCCTCGGCAATGGCCGCGCCAAGGCCAATTTCGCGGGCGAAGGCTTTGTGAAAATCTTGGCCGATGCGGCCACCGACCGGATTCTTGGTGCGCATATCATTGGCCCAATGGCCGGCGACCTGCTGCACGAGATTTGCGTCGCGATGGAGTTTGGTGCGGCCGCCGAAGACCTTGCCCGCACCTGTCATGCGCACCCGACCTATTCCGAAGCGGTGCGTGAGGCGGCATTGGCCTGTGGCGATGGGGCGATCCACGCATAGCGGGCATGCTTTCTCTGTGGTTGTTCCAGCCAAGATTCGGGCCTATTTGCACGGAGCGCCTAAATGATGGGCGCTCTGAATACCTGAAATGAGCCTTGATATGCACCCGAATCTGATGAACCTGGACCGCGCGTCGACCGATCGTCGCCAAGCTGCCACCGTGAAGCCCGCCGCTGCCAAGCCGCAGTCGCGCCGTGGCTGGGCCCTTCTGACCAGCCTGACAATGGCTGCTGCAAACCAGTCGCGCACCTAATCAGTGCGCGTCTGTGGGCCTTTGGGCCCATCGCTGACGAATGGACACCTGAGGCTGAAACCGGCCTCAGCTAAGCAGCATCCGCAACCCGTGGGTGACATCTGCTCGAACCGAAATGCGCAGCCCCGGCTCATCGCCCGCGTGCAGCGCAGCCAGAATTAACCTGTGTCCACGGGGCGGTTCCGTTCGGTTCAAACGCCCGTACAGCTTTCCCATCGTCGGACCGAGTTGCAGCCAAACGGTTTCAACCATTGCCAGAATCGCCGGGGCCTGTGCCCGCAAATACAGCGTGCGGTGAAATTCCAGATTGGACCGAATGTAGCTTTGCGCATCATGTGCAGCCACGCTTCGCGCCACTGCCTGATTGATGATCTCAAGCCGCTCGATCAGCGCTTGATGCGCCCGCGGCAATGCGCGCGATGACAATTCCGGCTCAAGCAGCGCCCGGATCGACGCCAGTTCTTCGATCCGTTCATTGGACAGTTCCGGGGTACTGACCCGGCCCGACGACGACAGTGTCAGCCCGCCTTCGGCCACCAATCGCCGGATTGCCTCGCGTGCCGGGGTCATCGACACGCCAAACTCAGCCCCAAGACCGCGAAGGGTCAGCGGCTCGCCCGGGCCAATCTCGCCATGCAGGATTCGGGTGCGCAGGGTCCGGTACAGGCGATCGTGGGCCGATGTCTGGCTGTCCCCGGCGAGCGGCCGTGGTCTTGGCGTCCCGCCCCCCGCATTGTCCCGCTCTGTCACGATGGAAACCGGATCATATGCAGATCAGTGCCGGCACTATGAAGCCAGCGCCTTTGGGCACGGTAATCGGGGCACAAGCCTTCGACGACCTGCCAGAATGCCTCGGAATGATTCATTTCCTGCAAATGTGCTACCTCATGCGCAGCGACGTAATCCAGCACCTCTGGGGGGGCCATGGCCAGTCGCCATGAAAACATTAGATTGCCGCTGCTGGTGCAAGAACCCCAGCGCGAGCGCGTATCCCGCAGGGTCAGCCGCCCGTAAGGCCGGCCAAGGCGGTGGGCGTAGCGGTCACAGGCCTCGGCCAGACGTTCCCGGGCCAGCGCCTTCAGAAACCCCGCCACCTGCGGCGCCACGGGCCGGTTCGGGGCCACCTGAAGCCCCCCATCAGGCGTCAGTGCCACCAAGCGTCCCGGCCCCGGCACGATCAGCCGATCGCGACCTTCCACCGGAACCATGCTGCCAAGACAAGGGTCCAATTCCCGGGGGCGCGCAGACAGATGCCCACGCACCCAATCGGCCTTTTCAGCCAGAAACTCTTCTGCCGCCTGCAGCTTCAGTTTCTTCGGCATCGACAAGGTCACCCGGCCATCCAACTGCGACACCCGCAACGACAATCGACGTGTTTGCGCGGACCGGCGCAAGCAGACTTCAATCACAGGATCGCCCGCAAGCACAAGACGCTCTCCGCCTTTGGCCATTCTCTGCTCCATTTTTTGCAAATCCTAGCAACTCGGCGCGGGCTTGTCTGCCCCTGTCGCGGGCTCATCTTCCAGCCCGGAATCGGTCCGCGAAAGCCTTTGACACCAGACTTTTCATGTGGCACGAGGCCTTTTTGCATCTTGACGCAAGTGAATGAAAGGACCCTGAACCGATGTCCAACGAAGAATGGGGAAAGAAACGGCTTTGCCCGACGACCGGCAAACGGTTCTATGACATGAACCGCGTTCCGATCGTCAGCCCTTATACCGGCGAAGTGGTCACCCTCGACACCGGCAAATCCCGCGGTATGGCCGCCGAGAAGGCCAAGCCGAAAGCGGTTGTCGAAGAAGAAGATGTCGTCCTCGAAGATGATGATGATTCGACCGATGTCGATCTGGGCGATGATGTTCTCGACGATGATGACGACGACGAGGATGTATCGCTGGACGATATTGCTGACGTTGCCGGAGACGATGACGATCATTGAAGATCAGGGTGATTTTTCGCTTGAAGTCACCCCGGACCTTCCTTAAAGACGCGCTGTGGCCGGAAACGACCACAGAATTGGGGCCTTAGCTCAGCTGGGAGAGCGCTTGCATGGCATGCAAGAGGTCAGGGGTTCGATCCCCCTAGGCTCCACCATTCCACCACAGTGGAATGAATTTTACCCAATCACAGTCGGTTAACTATCGCGTCCAAATGGATGCGTCTGGCGTCCGCCATGGCGCGGTGCTTCCCTGCCCTGCCCCATGTTTTGAGCGGCACGCGCGGATGCGAATATGATCACCCAAAACGCCACCGAATGATTGGCCGGTCCTGCGATCCGTTGACGAAGCGCCGGGGATCGAGATTGACCGTGGTGCCGACACCGGGTTTCGCTTGCATATGCGGCACCAACCGGTATAACGCCGCAACTTCCGCACAATGCAACTTGGCGCAGGCTCTCGTGAACGGGCGCGGAAGGGTCGTCCCGTTCTATGAAATGCGCCCGTAAATAAGGAATCGCACATGCCGCTGTACGAGCATGTCTTCATCTCGCGCCAAGACCTGTCGAATACGCAGGCCGAGGGTCTCGTCGAGCATTTCTCCACGGTTCTTTCGGACAACGGCGGTAGCGTCGTTGAAAGTGAGTACTGGGGCGTCAAGACGATGGCCTACAAGATCAACAAGAACCGCAAGGGCCACTACGCCTTTCTGAAGTCCGACGCACCGGCGCCGGCTGTTCAGGAAATGGAACGCCTGATGCGCCTGCATGACGACGTGATGCGCGTCTTGACCATCAAGGTTGACGCACATCCCGAAGGACCGTCGGTCCAAATGCAGAAACGTGACGAACGGGATCGCGGCGACCGCGATCGTCGTCGTTGATCCGCGCGCAGGAAGGATATTAAATCATGGCTACCAAACCATTTTTCCGTCGCCGCAAGGTCTGCCCGTTCTCCGGTCAGGATGCCCCCGCGATCGACTACAAGGACACGCGCCTGCTGCAACGCTACATCTCTGAGCGCGGCAAGATCGTTCCGTCCCGTATCACCGCCGTTTCGGCGAAAAAGCAGCGTGAGCTGGCCCGTGCGATCAAACGCGCTCGCTTCCTCGCCCTGCTGCCCTATGCCGTGAAGTAAGGAGCGCACCGATGGATGTCATTCTACTGGAACGCGTCGCCAAGCTCGGCCAAATGGGCGAAGTGGTGTCGGTCAAACAGGGCTATGCCCGCAACTTCCTTCTGCCTCAAGGCAAGGCCCTGCGCGCAAGTGCGGCCAACATTGCCCGTTTCGAGGACCAGAAAGTTCAGCTTGAAGCGGACAATCTGGAGACCAAGAAAGAAGCAGAACAGGTCGGCGCAAAGCTCGACGGCAAGCAGTTCGTCGTGATTCGTTCGGCGTCGGATTCTGGCGCGCTTTACGGCTCGGTCAGCACCCGCGACGCCGCCGATGCAGCCAACGACAACGGCTTCACCCTCGACCGGAAGCAGGTTCAACTGAGCCGTCCGATCAAGGATCTGGGTCTGCATGACGTGCACGTCACGCTGCACCCAGAAGTCGAAATCACGATCACGCTGAACGTTGCTCGTTCCGCCGAAGAAGCCGAATTGCAGGCTTCGGGAAAAACCATCCGCGAACTGGCTGCCGAAGAAGAAGCAGCAGCCGATTTCGAGATCGCCGAACTGTTCGACGATATTGGTGGTGCGGCAATGGACGACGACGAAAGCGGCGACCGGACCCCTCAGCCTCGTCTCGACGACGACGCTTGATTTATGGCCGGGCGACACCTGCCCGGCACATGATGACCAAAACCACATGGGGTGGCCGCATCAGCGGCCACCCCATTTCGTTTGGATGTCAGGCGCGATCACGCGCCGCCGGTCAGAACGGATAAAACAGCGGTAGGATGAGGATCGCCACGGCGGCAAAAAGCAGGTTTAACGGCAGGCCCACCACCACGAAATCCCGAAACCGATAGCCCCCGGCCCCGTAGACAAAGGTGTTTGTCTGATAGCCGATTGGTGTGGCGAAGCTGGCGCTGGCAGCAAACATCACCGCCATGATGAATGGGCGTGGATCAAAACCCAGATGCACCGCCAATCCGATGGCAATCGGCCCGATCAACACCGCCACCGCGTTGTTGCTGATCATTTCGGTCAGCGTAGAGGTCAGCAGATAGACCGCAGCCAACACCGCCAGCGGCCCAAATCCCTGCAGCGCGCCGACCACAGAGGTCACGATCAGGGTCGCCGTGCCGGTCTGTTCGATTCCAAGGCTCAGCCCCAACATCCCGAAAATCAGAAACAGGATGCGCCAGTCGATGGCGTCAAACGCTTCCTCCGGGTCGACGCAGCCGGTCATCATCACCACAACCGCACCAATCAGCGACAAGCCGGCAATCGGCAGCACATCAAAGGCGGACAGGCCGACAACCGCTACGATGGTTGCAATGGCGATGGGCGCTTTGTTGCGGCGCACGGCCTTGCCTGACGGTGCCGACAGGTTCACGACGCCGCCATCTTCGACCAATCTGCGGATGCCATCCGCCGGCCCTTCCAGCAACAGGGTATCGGCAAATTGCAGGCGGGTCCGGTCAGGATCGGCACTGATGTTTTGGTCGTTGCGATGGATTGCCATGACATAGACGCCATAATTCCGGCGCAGGCGCAAATCGCCAACGGCCCGCCCCAGCAACGGCGACATCGGACCGATGCTGGCCTCCATACGAATGCTTTGCTCTGCCGCCACCGGTTCGAATCCCTGATCCGAGATATCGCGAAACTCGACCTGTCCATTCTCTTTCAGACCCAGAATGGCGCCGGTGTCAGTCTTGACAACCAAGCGGTCCCCGGCGTTCAGGACCAAGGTCGCCAACTCACGGCGCAACGATGTCTCACCGCGGATCACGTCCAACACGCGCGCCTCTCCGGACGCAAACGGTAAGGCCGACAACGGTTTCCCAAGATAGCGCGACCCGGCCGGGATCAGCAGACGGGCAATGAACTGCCGCTTGCCGCTTTGCCCCAGCAGGCTGGACAATGATTGCCGTTCTGGCAACAAATAGCGCCCTGCAAAGATCATGTAGCCCATGCCAACTGCCGAAAAGACCAAGCCCGGCCCCAGCATCTCGAACATGGTCAGCGGCGGCTGCCCGGCCTTGATCGCGACGCCGCTCATCAAAATGTTGGTCGAGGTGCCGATCAATGTCAGTGTTCCGCCGAAAATCGCCGAATAAGACAGGGGGATCAGAAACTTGGATGGCGACGCGCCACAACTGGCCGCGACCGAAATCATGATCGGGGTTAGCAGAACCACAACGGGCGTGTTGTTCATGAATGCCGACGCGGCCATGGTGCCGACCATCATCAACAGCAACGCCCGCAGCACCGACCCGCGCGCCCGTTTCCGCATCATGTCGCCCAGCGTTTCCAGAACCCCCGTCCGTTCTAACGCGGCGCTGATGATGAACATCATGGCGATGGTGATCGGCGCACTGTTGCTGAAGACGAATAGAAAATCGTTCGTTGAGATCATCCCGGTTGCGATCAAGACCGCAGACGCCGCTAAGGCGATCACTTCGGGAGGATAAATTTCCACGATAAAGCCAATAAAAACCACAGCTACCAGAGCCAGCATCACCATTTGATCCCAGGTCATCGGCGCATTCCTTCTTGTGCCCCCCACGACAGCCGAGTCGGGGATGAGGCTGCTTTAACACGACCAATCCTATCGTGTATCAGATATTTCGGTCGCGGACCCATCAGCGACCTCACCAGCTTTTGTTATGGCGCCGCCTGGCCTCCCGAACTGTCCCTACCGGTGCATGATACCGGAGTATCGGCCACACAGGGTCTTATTTCTACGACACGGATGCTTGCAAACGCCGTCCGGACGGGAAACGTTGTGGCATGTCCGATGTCCTGCCCTCTGTGCCGCCCCACCCTGACACGCCGCGTCTGCGCCTACGGCTTGTTTTTCCCGATGGCGGCATGTTGGGTCCGGGGAAGATCGACTTGCTCGGGCTGATCTTGGCCCATGGGTCCATCTCGGCGGCAGGGCGAGAAATGCGGATGAGTTATAAACGCGCTTGGCAATTGGTGGATGACATGAACGCCGCCTTTCGCGAACCGCTGGTCGAAAGCACGCGGGGCGGCCCTAAAGGTGGCGGCGCTCGGCTGACCCAAACCGGCCAGCGCGTTCTGACCATCTATCGCGATCTTGAACGTCAAACCCAACAGGCGGGCGCGCCGCAGATAACGGCGCTGACCGCAATGCGTAGCGATATAGCCGGACAGAAATAACGCTTGCATCGAGCATGTGTCGATTGCGATAATCTGGCCAGAATAGACCCCAAGGCCGCGCGATCCCTACGCCACGTTCCCCCGCCAGATGCCATAAGGAGCCACGCCATTTCGTTTCGGTCCTTTGCCCTCTTCCGGCCCATTGTCGCGCTCGCGCTGATCGCGACGCTGACCGGCGCACCGGGTCAGGCCAGCGCCAAGGACGTGGTGGTGTTTGCCGCCGCAAGCCTGACAACTGCCTTGGAACGCACCGCGACCGCTTGGCAGGCCGAAACCGGCCATACCGCCGTGATCGCCCCCGGTAGCAGCGCCAGTTTAGCCCGACAAATTCAGCAAGGCGCCCCGGCGGATGTCTTTCTCTCGGCAAATGTGGATTGGACGGATGTCCTTGCGGAAGATGGTTTTATCCTGCCGGACACCCGGAGGGACCTGTGGCGAAATTCACTGGTACTGATTGCGCATGGGGGGGACCAGTTGCCCGTTGTCCTTTCGCCGGAGCTAAATTTGTCCGGGCTACTGGGTGATGGATATCTGGCCACCGCCTTGGTTGAAAGCGTGCCTGCGGGCATCTATGCCCGAACTGCCCTGACCCATCTTGGCCTTTGGGATCAGGTCGTGAGCCGTTTGGCCCAATCGGACACGGTGCGCGGTGCCCTTGCCATGGTCGCCACCGGCGAGGCGCCCTTCGGCATCGTTTACGCCACCGATGCCCGCATCCAACCAAATGTCAGCGTGATCGCCACCTTCCCGGAAGACAGCCATGCGCCGATTGTTTATCCCGGCGCTGTCATTACCGAGAGCCAGATGCCGGATGCGGCCCGGGCCTTTCTGGATTACCTTCAGAGCCCCACAGCCACTGCTATTTTTTTAGACCACGGCTTTGGGCAGGCGGGCTGATTCATGTCAGGCGGGATCGCAGCGTGGCTCGGCCCTCAGGAATGGCAAGCAGTCGCGCTGTCGTTGAAAGTCTCGTTCTGGGCCACACTCTGTAGCCTTCCCGTTGGGGTCGTTGTGGCCCTCGCGCTGGCGCGCGGCAATTTTCCCGGTCGCCAGATCCTGAATGGGCTGGTCCATCTGCCGTTGATCCTGCCGCCCGTTGTCACCGGCTACTTGCTGTTGCTCACCTTCGGACGCCGGGCCCCCTTGGGTGGTTTTCTGGAATCGACCTTCGGGCTGGTCTTTGCGTTTCGCTGGACTGGGGCCGCGCTGGCCGCCGCGATCATGGCCTTTCCCCTGATGGTGCGCGCCATTCGGCTGGGGATCGAAGCTGTCGACCCGGGCCTTGAAGCCGCCGCCGCCACGTTGGGGGCCTCACGGCTATGGATTTTTCTGACCATCACCCTGCCATTGATCCTGCCCGCGATTCTGGCCGGTGTGATTCTGGCCTTTGCCAAGGCGATGGGCGAATTTGGGGCCACGATCACCTTCGTCGCGAACATTCCCGGGCAAACCCGCACCTTGCCAACCGCAATCTACGCTTTCTTGCAAGTGCCCGGCGGCGAAGGCCCGGCGCTGCGGTTGGTGGCGGTCTCGGTGGCCATCTCTCTGATCGCAGTTCTGCTGTCAGAGGTGTTGGCCCGGCGAATGACCCGCAAGCTGTCAGGAAGGACGTCCCGCAGATGACCCTATCTGTCCAGCTAACCCATCACTTCGACGACTTTACCCTTGATGTCGCCTTCGACACTGCGTCGGGAGTGACTGCTTTATTTGGTCCGTCCGGTTCAGGAAAAACCACCATCGTTAACGCCGTTGCCGGATTGCTGCGCCCGGACCGGGGTCGGGTTGCCCTGAATGGTGTACCTCTGTTTGACACCGACACCGGCCACTGGACCCCGCCCCATCGCCGCCGGATTGGATACGTTTTTCAGGACGGGCGTTTATTTCCGCATCTCACCGTCCGGCAAAATCTGCGGTATGGCATGTGGTTTGCAGGATCGACCCGCAATCGAGCTGGAGAGAAAGCAACTCTGCCAGCAATCGCGGATCTGCTGGGCCTGACGACGCTGATGGACCGTCATCCTGCCGACTTGTCGGGCGGCGAAAAACAGCGCGTCGCGGTCGGCCGCGCATTATTGTCCCGACCGCAATTACTGTTAATGGACGAACCATTGGCGGCGTTGGATCAGGCGCGCAAGGATGACATCCTGCCCTATCTGGAACGGCTGCGGGATACGACACGCATTCCAATTCTCTATGTAAGCCACGCACCATCCGAGGTCGCCCGTTTGGCGACCACCGTTGTCTCACTCGATCAAGGAAAACTTACGGGGGTCGGCACGGCGGCAGACCTGTTACCGGCGCAGCGCCCCATAACCATTCTTCGCGGCCGCATTTGCCAGCAGGATGCCGATGGCATGGCGAAAATCGAAACACCCATCGGCACGTTATGGGTGTCGAACCTTGGATTAAGTGTCGGGGATGCCGTCCGCGTCGCCATCAAAGCTGACAGCATCGTGATCGCCCACAAGCGTCCCGACACCACCGCGTCTCTCAACACCTTGGCTGTCGTGATCACCGATCTAGACGTGGCGTCAGGGCCGCTTGCCACCATCACCTTGGCAGCCGGCGCGGGCACCGTGGTGGCGCGGATGCCACAGCGCGCGGTCAAGTTGCTTGAATTGTCCCGTCAGACCGCCTGCTATGCGATTTTGGCCGACATCCGCGTCGCCCCGGCACCGCCGCAGCACGATGCCGATGCGTAGATCGCGGGATCACGATCATGCGTCATCGTCATCGCCACCCATTGTCGCGACCACGGCCACTGTCGCGACCAAGGCAAGAGCGCCAAGAACGAGGGGCGTCTTGCCGCGCGGCATCCGCAATGAGGGAAGCATCTTCAGTGCCGCTAAGGCACCGACCGCACCCAGACCACTGCCGGATTGGCGATCATCTTGGCGATCGCGCGCTGCGAGATAGCGCACGACACCATAAGCTATTCCGGCACAGACCAGCATCAGGCCAGCCATCGCAAAGATCGCCCCCGCCCATCCCCAGTAAGGGGCCAGAACCACAATCAATCCTGTCACAATCAGGCAGAATGCAATTGCGGCGCAAAAGCCCGCCACGGCGTAAAGCTCGGTGTTCCGAGCTTTACGTTTGATGCTGCGTGTCACCTTGGCGGCGGCAAGCCCAGCCAGTCCTGTCAGAAGAGTTGACATACTGCGCGCCCGTTAGCGGCGAAGAATGGCAGCAAGCACCACGCCGACACCAACCGCACCAAGCAGCCATGCGAGCGGCTTTTCACGGACGCGGTTCTCAAGGTCACGCTCCAGCACAGTGATTTGCTTGCGCAGATCGGCAATCGCCTCGCGCGACCGTTCCATCAACTCGTCCGGCAGATCGTCCGTCATACCTTTCAGCGCGTCCATTTTTTCCTTCCCCAAGTCTCCGATAGTCTTCTTCAATGCGGTCAGATCATTGCGGGCCTTGTTCACTTCGTTCTCAAGGTCGCGGGATTTGTTGGCGCTGGAGGAAGGAAGCGATTTGTCCATGTTGGTTGCCGTGTTCATGTCAGTCATCCTGAATTATAAATTGTGATGGTGGACATCTCTAGCAGGGTGCATCCCGCTCGTGTCTGGGTAATCAACGTCGCGTCCGGGGTTCGGTTCCACCCAAGCAAACGACAAACTTTCGTGCTACGGAAAAGAAAATAGGCGGGTGCCAATTCGGTGCCGCACCGCTTCGGGTTCTTGGGCAACCGCCTGCGCCACCGAATGCAGGTCCTGCCGCGCCTGATGCAATTGATCAATCAGGGACAGCACGATGCCCAGCCCATCCTCGTCCAGATCAAAGCCCTCTGCCAGTTCGCACATCAAGGTCAGCCGTGCCAGATCGGCCCGTTGAAACACTGGCCCCTGTGGCGTGTGCAACGGCATGACGATTTCGGCCTCGACATATGTCACCAGACGGGACCGGGTCAGCCGGGTCACCGCGGCCAGAACCTCATCTTCGGAATAGCGGTCGGTCATTACCCCTCTCCTTCGAACAAATCCTTGCGTGGATCATAGGCGTGATCGGTCCGCCAGCGCTCCATAAACTCAGCCAGTTCAGGATCGATCTCTGCCGGCGTCACAATCCGCAATTCAATCTTCTGAGCGCCGCGCGTTCCGCCTTTGCCCGCAACGCCCCGGTCGCGCAGCCGCAACTGCTGGCCGGAATTGGCACCTTTTGGAATCGTCACATTGACCCGTCCGTCAATGGTCGGCACCGCCACTTTGCCGCCCAGAACCGCTTCATCCAGGGTAATCGGCAGAGTCATCAGGATATCGTCGCCATCGCGTCGAAAGACCGGGTGCGGCCGCAGCGTCAAGCTGACCAGCGCATCGCCATTTGGCCCACCCCCCATGCCCGCACCACCCTTGCCGCGCAGCCGCAGCGTTTGGCCGTCCTGTGTTCCCGCCGGGATCGTGACTTCCAGCGCATTGCCGTCCGGCAGCGTAATCGGAACCTTGGTCCCGCGCACGGCATCCAGAAACCCGACCGTCAGCGAATATCGGGCATCGGTGCCCGCGCTGCGAAAACTGCCGCCGCCGCCGCCAAAGCCCGATCCAAAGCCACCAAACCCGGATTGGCCGCCGCCGCCGGCCCCTGCCCGCTGACGCAACATTTCAGCAAATATATCGCCCGGATCGCCGTCGAAGCCAGCAAAGCCCCCCCCGGCACCGGCTCGGGCCCCGCCTTGGCCGCGCCCGGCATAGTCGCGATAATACCCCGCACCGGCGCGATCATGACGTTCTGCCCCGCTGGCGTCGATTTCTCCGGCGTCAAATTTTGCGCGGGTTTCAGGGTCTTTCAAAAGGTCATAGGCCGAGGACACCGCCTTGAATCGTGCTTCGGCATTGGGATCATCCGGATGCAGGTCGGGATGACTGCTGCGCACCAGTTTGCGATGCGCCTTCTTGATATCCTCGGCACTGGCAGATTTGGTTAGGCCAAGAGCCGCATAGGGGTCGTCACTCATAAGGTCGTCCTGAATTCTGGGGCCCAGCCCCGGTTGCCCCGATCATGGCACAGGCTGCTGCCCATCGGAAGTCCGTGTGCGCCAATCGCTTCAAGAAGTCAGCGCAATCCGAGGCGGGCGCGTTCTGTTGCACGGTGCGGGGCCGCAATGCGGCATAAGCCCGTCTTCACGCAGGGCTACAAATCCGCACCCGTCCGGCCTATGTGTCGATGGGACCCCGCCTCAGATCATGGAGCAAGCGATGGACAATACCGACCTTTATATCAATGGTGCGTGGTGCAAAAGCACCGGGGACGAGCGGTTCAATGTGATCAACCCGGCGACGGAAGAGATCATCGCCTCGGTGGCCTCGGCCGATGTTGCCGAGGCCGATCTGGCCTTGGATGCTGCCGAATCTGCGTTTGCTGACTGGGCCTCGCGCACCCCCCGCGCCCGGTCCGAGATCCTGCGCAAAGCGTTCGAGTTGATGACCGCACGCCTGCCCGACTTCGCGCGCCTGATCACGCTGGAGAACGGCAAGGCCTATCCGGACGCCTTGGGAGAAGCCACCTATGCGGCCGAGTTTTTCCGCTGGTTCGCAGAAGAAGCGGTGCGCTCGGACGGGATGATCACCCATGCCCCCGCTTCGGGTGCGCGCATCATCGTTCAGAACAAGCCCGCCGGGATCGCCGTTCTGGTCACGCCCTGGAATTTTCCAGCGGCCATGGGCACCCGCAAAATCGCACCGGCCTTGGCTGCCGGTTGTCCGGTGATCATCAAGCCTGCCTCGGCAACGCCGCTGACCATGCTGGCGCTGATGCCCCTGCTGGAAGAAGCGGGCGTTCCCAAAGGGGTGGTCAACGTCCTGCCGTCGCGCAACACCGGCGCGCTGGTCGATCATTTGATGCAAGACCCCAGGGTGCGGGTCATCAGCTTTACCGGATCCACCGAAGTCGGGGTTAAGCTGTTGAAATCGGCGGCAGATCAGGTCTTGAAACCGGCGATGGAACTGGGCGGGAACGCGCCGCTGATCGTGTTTGAAGACGCCGATCTGGACAAGGCCGTGACCGGTGCGATGCTGGCCAAGATGCGCAACGGCGGCGAAGCCTGCACGGCTGCAAACCGGATTTACGTTCATGAGGACGTGGCGGAAGCCTTTACCGACAAATTCATCGCCGCCATGGCGGACCTGAAGATGGGCAATGGTCTGGACGAAGGCGTCACCCTTGGTCCGTTGGTCAACGCCGACACCCGCGACAAGGTTGCCGCCTTCGTTGCCGATGCGGTCAAGCGCGGCGCGACGGTTCGGTTGGGCGGCACGCAGCCAGACGGAAAAGGGTTCTTTTATCCGGCGACCGTCCTGACCAATGTGGACCCGAACTCTGACTGTGTTCGGGATGAGATTTTCGGCCCCGTTGCTGCAATCCAGACCTTCTCGGACCAAGACGACGTCATCACCCGGGCCAATGCCACCAATTACGGATTGGTTGCCTATGTCTTTACCGAAAACATGACGCGCGGAATGCAGGTCTGCGAGCGTTTGGAATACGGCATGGTCGGCCTGAACCGGGGCCTTGTTTCCGATCCGGCGGCACCATTCGGCGGCGTCAAGCACTCCGGCCTTGGCCGCGAAGGTGGGCATGAGGGGATGCTGGAATTCATGGAATCCCAATACATTTCGGCGGAGTGGTGAGACCATGCTGCCTAAGTGCGATCACCGCCGTTAGGCAGTTTGGCCGTCGAAGGGCTTTGGCTGTGACGGGATCCGGCCCAAGACAGTGATCGCCCGGCACACGCCGGGCGATCACGTCCCGAATTCAGCCTGCTCGGGGTGGTCCAACTGGCCGAGAAGGGCCTTTTCCCATGCCAAAAACTGCCGCATGGCGTCGTCACCGCCCTTCAAGATCGACTGATAGTTCGGCGCATCATTGATCGCACTGTCGATCGCAGCGCGCCGCGATGGCACGCCAGGGCTGGATTCTACCGGCGCACCGATGGCCTTGAGTTCTTCAAAGCCGCCGACGATCACATGGCTGATGCCATGGCCGAAATTCAGCAAGTCCAGCGTCGCAAGTCCAGCCCCGGGACCGCCGTCTGCAATGATATAAAAGGGCCGCCGGGGATCGGCGGCCAAGGCCGCAAGGCGCGGGCGCACCGACCACGTCGACCCCGGAACATGACCGGCGCGGAACGCCGTGGACGGGCGCAGGTCCAAGAACCGTCCTTTGCCCGACCAGACCGCATGAAGCGCGTCCCGGGCGCTGCATTCGGGGGCTTCGATCCGAAACGCCGCCCCCGGAACCGCCCGCATGGACCGCAGATCATCGTCAACCAACGCGACATGGACATCATGGCCCAACTGCCGCAGCCAGATTGCAGCCAAAGCCCCGCGCAGCCCCAGATCATCGGCCAGCACCACCTGCGCGCGCCGAACCCCAATCCACTGCGCGGTCGCTGCAATCAGATTGCTTCCTGGTACGCACGTAAACGCGCGCAACGGGTCGGCCTTTGCTTCTGCGGGGCTGCGGATATCGAACAGAAAGGTGGTTCGGTGCGGATCACACCGCAGGGCATCAATGCCGCGGTGTCCGATTAGCGGCACGTGGTGCGACGACAATACGTCTGTTGCTGCCGCCCGCACGTTCACCTGAGCCGGGCGGTCAAGCTCAGGCAAGGCAACAGACCGGTTGCCGCGTGCCAAATCCCGACCCGACAGCGCCCAGCCACAACTGCCGTCTTCCAGAAGGGCGACCGGGCCCTTGAATCCGCTCAGCGCCAACAAGGACGCGCCGGTCAGGGCATCGTTATTGCCGACCGAACTAAGCACCACGCAGGTCTCCGCATCCGTCAACGCCGGCAATCGACACGCCAATTCCAGCGTCGGCAGCCAACGCGCCCCCGGCACCGTCGCCTGACTGAAATCTTCCTCGGCGCTGCAATCCACAAGGCAGACAGTCTGGCCCGACGCCTGCCAGCACACCAAGGTGTCGGCATCAATGCTGTCCACAGCGGCGCCCGCGACGGGCATCTCGGCCCGGGCTTGCGCCGACAGTTGCGCACCGCCCCCCCAGCTCAACCCGGCACGGCACCAGCCCGGAAAGCCACCTGCGACCACAGAGACCTGCGTGTAATTCATATCGATCAAGGCCGCTGCTGCGCGGTCGGCAATGCCATCCCCGCCATCCAGCAGCAGGACCGGAACCGTCGTCCTTGGCACCAGCGCAGCAACCTCGGTCTCTAGACGACTGTAGGGACAGGCGACGGTAAAAAACGGATGGCCCGCTGCGATTTCGCCATCTTCGCGCACATCGAGGAAGGCAAGCTCTTGCCCGGCAAGGATCTGCTGTAAAGCGCGGACCGGATCGATACGGGCAATCGCGGTGTTCGCTTGGGCTATTTTAAGGTCGGGTTCTGTCGGCATCGTCATCATTGGTGACATATACAGCCTTTCGAGGCAGGCACCAGCAGACCACCCCTCCGGTCGCGTGTAAAAACCGACAGCGGCACTCTAACGAAGAACGCTCGTGATACGGCGCGCAAAACAAGGCTGACCGCGTACAGATGGGCCAACCGGACGTCGATGGTGTAGGGGCAATGCGGGGTCAAAACCTTTGGCGGGCCCAACCCGTGCGCAGCCATGCTTCCGCCCGGCACACCTTAATGCGTGCGTGCTCAGGTGGGTGCCCTTGACCCGGGCGGCAACATTCGATTTCCATGGCCGCGCCAGACCATCAAGGATGCCTTCATGCCGACCTACGCCATCCCACCACACCCTCAGGCTGTCAGCCCAATCACCGGCACGGAGGATCTATTTCCGGTTCGCCGGGTGTACTGTATTGGCCGCAACTATGCCGATCATGCCATTGAAATGGGGCATGACCCGGACAAGGAACCGCCGTTCTTTTTCCAGAAGAATCCGGATAACATCGACACCAGCGGCGTATTTCCCTATCCGGAAAAATCCTCAGATGTGCATTTTGAGGTTGAATTGGTCGTAGCCCTGCAAAGTGGCGGGCGCGATATCCCGGTGCAGCAGGCTATGGACCATGTCTACGGCTACGCCATCGCGCTGGATATGACGCGACGCGATCTTCAATCCGAAATGAAAAAGATGGGCCGCCCGTGGGAAATCGGCAAAGCGTTTGAACGCTCGGCCCCGATGTCGCCGCTAATCCCGGCTGAGCGGATCGGACATCCGACCGCAGGCGCGATTACCCTGCACCAAAACGGGGAATTGCGTCAAAGCGGCGATCTGAACCAGATGATCTGGAAAGTGCCGGAAATGATCGCCTACCTGTCCCAGTACTATGACATTGCCGCTGGCGATCTGATCTTGTCCGGCACCCCCGCCGGGGTCGGCCCGGTGGCAAAGGGCGACGTGCTGGTCGGCGCAATCGACGGTGTCGGTCAGTTCGAAGTCACGGTGATCTGAGGTCGCCCATCGTCTCGGCCCGGTCAGACCCGGGCCGAATGGGCGGCACGCAATTCCCGTTGCAGGCGCTGCTCTTCTTCGGCTTTCGGCTTGGAAAACCGCGCCAGCAGCAAATAGGCCACCGGGGTCAGGTACAGCGTCGACACGGTCGCCAAGCCCAAACCGCCAACGATCACCCATCCCAGCGCCTCACGCGCTTCGGCACCGGCACCGGTGGACAGGATCAACGGCACGCCGCCCAGAACCGTTGAGGTCATGGTCATCATCACCGGGCGCAGCCGGATGGTGGTGGCGTTAAAGATCGCGTCAAACAGGCTTTCGCCCTCATCGCGCAACTGGTTGGCGAATTCCACGATCAGAATGCCGTTCTTGGCCATGATCCCGACCAGCATCACAAAGCCGATCTGACTGTAAACGTTCATGCTGAGACCGGTAAAGGCCAGCGCAAAGACCGCGCAGGCCAGCCCTAACGGCACCGTCGACATCACCACAATCGCCGCAATAAAGCTTTCAAACTGCGCCGCCAGAACCAAAAAGACGATCAGAATTGCAAAGCCGAACGTCATCAGCATTCCGGACGAGGTTTCACTCAGCGTCGCCGCTTCTGCCAGAGGAACGATCCGGTTTTCATCGGACAGGATATCGTCGCTCAAGGCCTGCACCGCCGTCATTGCCGCCCCTAAGGACATCGCCGGTGTCAGACTTGCCGAGATCGTGACTGCGCGGTTCTGGCCCTCTCGTTCCAGTTCAGGGGCGACAGCGCGTTCTTCCAAGCCGACAAAGCTGGACAGCGGGATCATCTTGCCGTCCCCGGCCTGCACAAAGACGTTCTCCAGATCGCCGGGATCATTCACCGGGGTCGTGGTTGTCAGCATCTGGATGTCGAAGCTTTTGTCGTCGATGAAAACCTCACCAACGCTGCGCCCTTCCAACACCGCCTGAAGCGCCTCACCCAAGCCCGCAATATCGACGCCCAGATCAGAGGCCCGGGCCCGGTCGATCTCAATGAACAACTGCGGCTGCGTCGTCTCAAACTCCAGACGCGTGTCGCCGAAATCAGGGTTGTCCTGCATCCGCTCGACCAGACGTTGCGCCACGATGGCCAACTGGTCGTAATTGCTGCCGGTGACGGCAAAGCTCAGACCATTCCCAGCCCCCCGAATGCCCAATGAATTCGGCTGAATTGCAAAAGCACGAACCCCAATCACACCGCGCAACTTGCCATTGATCTCGGCCACGATGTCTTGCTGACTGCGGGCGCGCTGATCCCATTCCGCCAGTGACATCACCATGAAGCCGCCGTTGTCAGTTCCACCAAACCCGGTGATCGAAAAGATGTTGGCGATCTCGCCCGACGCACGCAGCGGCGCGAGCAAGTCTTCGATTTCGCGCATTTTCGACGTGGTATAGGCCAAGGACACGCCCTGCGGCGCCGAGACCCGCAACAGCGCCACGGAACGGTCCTCTGGCGGGGTCAGTTCCTGACGAATGTTTCCCGCCATGATTGTGGCGGTGGCCGCGAACAAAATCGCAATCAGGATGACGATGAACGGCGCCGCCAAAGCCCAGCGCAATGTGCGGGCGTAAAAGCCGCCCAGAACCCGCCCAAGCCACGCCAGTGGTCCGCGCGCCGCGCCGGCCTCCATGTCCTTCGTCAAGAACCTGCTGGCCAGAACCGGGCACAGGGTCAGCGCCACCAACGAAGACAGGCACACCGCGATGGCCAGCGTAAAGCCGAACTCACGAAACAGACCGCCGGCCTGTCCGGGCAAGAAAGACAGCGGCACAAAGACGGCAGCCAGCGTGGCCGTAGTGGCAATCACCGCAAAAAACACTTCTTGCGTGCCCAGAACCGCCGCAGCCCGGGGTCCGATCCCCTGCGCCCGGCGGCGAACGATGTTTTCTAGAACGACAATCGCGTCGTCCACCACCATGCCCGTCGCCAAAACCAGCGCCAGCAAGGTCAGGATATTGATGGAGAACCCCGCCAGATAGATCGCAGCAACGGTGCCAATCAGCGCCACGGGAATGGCCACTGCCGGGATCAACGTCGCCCGAACATCGCGCAGAAAGACAAAAATGATCGCGATCACGATTAGAATCGCCAGACCCAACGATTTGATAACCTCCTCAATCGATCCGTTGATGAACACGGCATCGTCGCTGGTGACAAAGATGCTAACATCGTCGGGAAGCGTGGTCATAAGGTCCGCCACCACCGCACGAACCCCTGCCGAGATTTCCAGCGTGTTGCTGGTGGCTTGCCGGATCACACCGATGCCGATCCCGGTCTGCCCATTCGCGCGCAGTACGGTTTCATTCGGGGACGGACCAAGTGTGACCGTCGCCACGTCCCGGACAAAGACATTATCCCGGATTTCCAACGCTTCAAACGCGTCCGGACTGACGATGGAGGCCGTGGTCCGCACGTTGATCGACTGGCGATCGCCGCTCAGGTCCCCTGATGGCGCATCATACGAGGCATCCGACAACACCGCCCGCAGGTCTGCAAGGGTCAGACCGCGACTGGCCAGTTCCAACTGGTTGATGTCGACCCGAAAAATCGGGCTGCGATCTCCATAGACCTGTAAATCCGCCACACCATCGATTGAAATCAACCGGTCCTCGATGCGGTCTTGTACGATCTGGGTTAGATCCTGCGGCGAGCGCGTGGCCGAGGTCACTGCGATCCGCAGAATGGGCTGGGAATCGGCATCCGCCTTGACGATGCGCGGATCGTCCGCATCTTCGGGAAATCCGTTTTGGATCCGGGCAATCGCATCCCGGGTATCCGCGGCGGCAATGTCGATATCGACGTTGTCATTGAATTCCAGCGTCACCCGGCTGCGCCCGAACCGGGAATTGGACGAGATGGCCTTAATCCCGGCAATCCGCCCGGCCGCCCCTTCGATCCGGCTGGTCAGCTCGCGGTCGATGGTTTCCGGTGATGCACCGGTAAAATCGGTGGTGATTGACACCACGGGGCGGTCAACATCGGGAAGTTCGCGAATTTCCGCCCCGACCAAGCCTGCGACCCCGGCGATCACGATCAACGCATTCAGCACAAACGCCAGAATTGGCCGGCGCACGAACAGGGCGGTGCCGGAACTGCCAGAGGCCGGAAGACTATCTTGTTCAGAGGGTGGCGGGCTGACCGGCGTCATGTATCGTTCTCCGACTTGGCCTTAGCCACACCATCCGCTTGCGCCGTGGGCGCATTGGCAATCCTGACCTCACTGCCGGGCCGCAGGGTTTGCACCCCTTCGGTGACCACCAGATCGCCCTCGTGCAGGTCGGCCTCGATCAACAGGGAATCGCTGTTGCGTTGCCGGATCACCACCGGGACGCGCACGGCCTTGTCGTCGCGCACAGCCCAGACAAATGATCCTTCGCTCGACCATTGCAGCGCCAATGGGTCAATGGCCGGATACCGGTCGCCCTCAAACTCCATCGCAATTGAGAAGGCCATCCCGGCCCGCAGGCTGTCGCCCTCATTATCGATCCGCGCCTCAACACTCAGGGTCCGGCTGGCCCGGTCGATCTGATTGTCGACCGCACGAACCTCGCCATCCAAGGTCAGAGACGGATCAAACAGCGGGGTCGCCTGTATCGGGGTGCCGGGGCGAATGGAGCGAACGAAGCGATCAGGAACCCGAAAATCGATCAGAATCTGCGACCGATCATCGATGACGGCAATTTCGGTGGCACTGCTCAGGCGATCCCCTTCGCCCACCGTCAACAGACCGATCCAGCCTGAAATCGGGGCGCGAACCGTTCGTTCATCCAGATCATACTGGGCCTCGCGCACTGCCAGTTCAGCGGTCTCAAGCGCCAATTGCGCGGCCCGGAACTGAACACCAGACACGGTGCCTGCCCCCTGTAGCCGGGTAAACCGATCCAGTTCGTCCTTGGCATCGGCCAACACCAGACGGGCGCGCTCAAAGGCGATGACCTGCGCTTCGTCCGCAAGCCGCAGGATGACATCGCCCTCTTCGACCCGCGCACCTGAGGCAAAATACAGCCCCGTGATCAGACCATCGGCTTCCGAGCGGACCGCCACCGAACGCAGTGCACGGCCATCCCCGATGGCCGTTACCCGATCATTCAGCACCGCCCCCTGAACCGCCGCCGTGATCACCGAAACGGCCCCACCGCCACGCCGAGGACCGCCCCCTTGCCCAGCGCCGTCCTCAGCCACGTCTTCCAACCCCAACAGATCGGCGACGCCATATTTGTGAAGGACGGGCATCGCGCCCGGCACGAAGGCAACCCAAATCGCCAAAGTCGCTGCGACGATCCCGACCGCGATCAGTAATTGTCCGAAAAACTTAAACATTGACCAGAACTCCACCGGGTCTTGCTAACGACCGGCAAGCAGATCGTACGGGCAAACATTATTTTGAAATAGCAAAAAACGACGGTACGGCACCTTCACTTTCCTGTCATTGCCGGAATTGACATCAGGCGCCGTTTTCCGCTGCAAATCATCACGCCCCTGCCCGGATTTTGCACCCCCAAGACCCAACGGCGGCTAGCCCATCCCCGCCCCGAGACGACGAGAGACATTGAACTTCACCGCCACCGAAGGTACCGCAGCGCCGACGGGGACCGGATGCCGCCCGCCAGAAGGAAGCCATTTATGCACATCCAAAACTTGACCGCGCCACGTCTTCGGTTCAGCCCATGGTCCGCAGGCGCGCTGGTGATTGCGGTTCTGGTGGTGACGCCGCTGGCCTCTGTTCTCTGGATCGCCCTGACACCGCGTGACAATATCTGGCCCCATCTTTTGGCCACAACCCTGCCCCGCTATCTTGGCAACAGCCTGATCCTGATGGCCAGTGTTGCTGTCATGGTCGCAGTGACGGGAACGGTGACGGCGTGGCTGGTGACGATGTATCGGTTCCCCGGACGGCGCTGGCTGGAATGGCTGTTGCTGCTGCCGCTCGCCATTCCCGCCTATATCGGCGCTTACGCCATTACCGATCTGCTGGAATATGCCGGGCCGGTTCAATCCGGGCTGCGGACCCTGTTCGGCTGGGCGGATGCACGGGCCTATTGGTTTCCCGAGGTTCGGTCCCGGGAAACCGCGTCGGTGGTTCTGGCGGCTGCCCTTTATCCTTACGTCTATCTTCTGGCCCGGGCCGCATTTCTGGAACAATCCGTATCGGCCTTTGACGTCGCCCGGACCTTGGGTGCCGGACCTTGGCGGCGGTTTCTGCGGGTCGGGTTGCCATTGGCGCGCCCGGCAATTGCCGTTGGTACTGCGATTGCGATGATGGAAACCGTCAGCGATTTCGGTGTGGTGCAGTATTTCGCAGTGCAAACCCTGACCACAGGCATCTTCACCACATGGCTGGAGGCCGGAAATGCCGGTGGTGCCGCGCAAATTGCGCTGGTGGTCATGGCCATCGTGCTGGGGCTGGTCGCCTTAGAGAAAAACAGCCGTCGGCGCAGCCGCTTTTACCAGATGTCGCGCCAACAACGCCCGACCGAACGGATCACCCTGACCGGTTGGCGGGCCTGGATGGCCAGCTTCCTCTGCGCGCTGCCAGTGGCAATTGGGTTCGTCCTGCCCGCTGGCGTGATTACGGTTCTGGCGGTGCGCAACACCGCCGAATGGTCCGATCCGCGCTTGCTTCAGACGTTGTGGAACACCCTCTTCGTTAGCGGCGTGGCAGCGGCTGTCACTGTTACAGCCGCCCTGTTTCTTGTGTACGGGGTGCGCCTGTCCGGACGGCTGTTGCCGCGCGCCCTGCTTCCGGTCACAACCCTTGGCTATGCCGCACCCGGCGCTGTTCTGGGCCTTGGCCTGCTGCTGCCGATGGCATGGGCCGATCACCGGATCGCCGACGCAATCGAGGCCGTGTTCGGAGTGGATCCCGGCTTGCTGATGACTGGCACCACCTTCGCCATCATCGTGGCCTATGTCGTGCGGTTTTTCGCCATTGCCCAAGGGGCGGCTGATTCGGCGTTTGGCCGGGTCTCGCCAAATCTGCCCCTTGCGGCCCGGTCGCTTGGACGATCGGCGGGTGGAACCTTGCGCCGAATTCACCTGCCCCTGATCAGTGGGTCCATCGGGACTGCATTGTTGCTGGTCTTCGTGGACGCGGTCAAGGAATTGCCGGCAACCTTGCTGTTACGCCCCTTCAACTTCGACACGCTGGCAACCCGGGTCTACGATCAGGCCTCACTGGAACGGATTAGCGCCGCAGCCCCGCCTGCGCTGATGGTCATTCTTGTCGGGCTGACGGCGGTTCTGATCTTGGCGCGATCGCTGAAATAGCCATGATTGACGCACTTACGACAAAAACCCGGAAACGATCTTTAATCTGGGTCTTTACCCGCCCGTTTTCGACGCTATAAGCGGCGGGCAACATGCAAGGGCCGGTCTAGCTCAGCTGGTAGAGCGCCTGATTTGTAATCAGGATGTCGGGGGTTCGAGTCCCTCGACCGGCACCACCCCCCCCAACCTCGGACAGAACCAGCACAGGGGTGCAGACGGCATGGCCAAACCGGCGCAGCGCCGCAGTTTCGGGCCTTCCACGCCATTGCAGACGGGCTCAATCTCGCCTTGGTGCCAAATCCCCCCATTTACGGTAGACGCGCAGGCCGGTCAGCGATAGAAAGTCCGGAAAATCGTGGCGTGAACCACCATAAAACACGACCCAGAGCAAAGGCATTGTTTCGAGCGTGCAATCACTACAATCAAAAGAGACCACCGGAGTGACACCCGTGTCGGTCAAGCCCTTTCAAATTCGCGGTCGGTTCTTCACGGCTGTTGCTCTGCGCCCCGAAGGCGACGCGGATCAAGCCTTCTATGATGCGCTGGATGTGCAGTTGCGGCATACGCCCAACTTCTTCGCCAATGCGCCCTTCGTGATCGATCTGGAACAAACCGACAGCCTGACAGAGGCCCGGGATCTGGTTCGTCTGATCGAAGAGATGCGCCACCGCAAGCTGTCGGTCTTCGGGGTGCAGAACGGCACTGCCACGCAGACCGCAACGGCGGTCAAGGCCGGGCTGATTTCATTGCCCAGCGGCCGCGACGTGCCGGTGGACCGTGTCGAGCGCAGCGTCCGGCAAGCACCGGAAATGCCCGATGAAGCGCCCGAAGCGCCGCAGCCTGCGTCGCTTTTGATCACCGAGCCGGTGCGCTCGGGCCAGAAGATCTTTGCCGACCGTGGCGATCTGGTGGTGGTCTCGTCCGTTGGGGCGGGTGCTGAACTGATCGCAGTCGGCAACATCCACGTCTACGGGCATCTGCGTGGTCGCGCTTTGGCTGGCGTCAATGGTGACACGACGGCCCGCATCTTCTGTCAGGGCCTCGACGCCGAACTTCTGGCCATCGCGGGTCTGTACCGGACCAGTGAAGACCTGGGCCCGGCTATTCGGAAACAACGCGTGCAGGCGTTCCTCATGGACGACAAGCTGTGCGTAGAACCCCTTAAGTAACCTCACTTCCAAAGGAGAGACTCTCGTGGCCAAGATCATCGTTGTCACTTCCGGCAAAGGCGGTGTCGGCAAGACGACCTCCTCTGCCGCTATCAGTGCCGGCCTCGCAATGCGCGGCTTCAAGACCGTCGTCATCGATTTTGACGTTGGCTTGCGCAATCTCGACATGATCATGGGCTGCGAACGCCGGGTCGTGTTTGACTTCATCAACGTCATTCAGGGCGATGCCAAGCTGAAGCAGGCGTTGATCAAGGATCGTCGGTTGGAGAACCTGTTCATCCTGCCGACCTCGCAGACCCGCGACAAGGATGCCTTGACCCGGGACGGCGTTGAGAAAATCCTGAACGAGCTGCGCGAAGAGTTCGACTATATCATCTGCGACAGCCCTGCCGGGATCGAGCGCGGTGCGCATCTGGCGATGTATTACGCCGATGAAGCCATCGTGGTGACCAACCCCGAAGTGTCGTCAGTGCGCGACAGCGACCGGGTGCTTGGCCTGCTGAACAGCAAAACCTATCTGGCGGAAAAAGGCGGCGACAACACGGTGCGCTCGCACTTGCTGTTGACCCGCTACGACACCCAGCGGGTCGCTCGCGGCGAGATGATGACCGTCGAGGACGTGCTGGAAATTCTGGCGATCCCCCTGCTCGGCATTATTCCGGAAAGCTCCACGGTTCTGCGGGCCTCCAACGTTGGCATGCCGGTGGTTCTGGATGAAAAATCCGGCGCCGGAAAAGCCTATGAGGATGCCGTGTCGCGGCTGATGGGCGATCAGATCGAAATGCGCCTCGACAGTGGCGAGCGGCCCGGCTTCTTTCAGCGGCTTCTCGGACGGACGGCGTAATCATGTTTGGATTTATGCTCCGCCCCCGCAAGGCCAACACCGCGCAGACTGCTAAAGAACGGTTGCAGATTCTGCTTGCCCATGAACGCAGCGACACGTCGAATGCTGATTTCCTGCCGCTGTTGCAGCGGGACATCATGGAAGTGATCCGGCGCCATATGAAGATCGACAAGGATTCCGTCGACATCAAGCTTGAGCGGGGCGATGAATTCTCAAGCCTTGAAATCAATATAGAGCTTCCCAGCTCACAAAAGACGCCGGTCCAGAACTAATCGGCGCTTTTGGGTTTCGGCAGGCATCACCGCCGACGCCCCGCACTACAGCATGAGGGGCGGCCTGTCTGGGCGGCCCCTCAGCCGTTTCAGCCCTTGATCATCCGGCGTATCTTGGCGACTGCCCGATCATAGCCTTCTTGATAACCGATGGGTTCAAAGAACGTCCCGGACTTGTCGAACAACAAGACCGAAGCGGAATGGTCCATAGTATAGTGGCCATTCTCCAGCGGCACTTTCTGCGCATAGACCCGGAACGCCTTGGTGGCTTTGGTCATTTCTTCGGTGGTGCCAGTCACGCCGACAACCCCCGGAACCCAAGACACATAGTCGCTCAGAACCTCGGCCGTGTCGCGTTCAGGGTCGACGGTAAAGAACAGCACGCGCAATGCCTCGCCGTCTTCGGCCAGCGCCTCTTGCCAATCCGCCACATCGCCAAGCGTGGTCGGACAGACCTCTGGGCAATGGGTGAACCCAAAGAACACCGCCGTCGGCGTGCCCTTCAGCGTGTCTTCCGTAACAACCGAGCCATCGGTTCCGGTAAGCACATAATCGCCGCGGCCAAGAGTATCGGCCACTGTCTCGGTCATGCGCGGCTCGACCACGCGAACCCAGACCACTGCGGCGATGGCCAGAATGGCTAACGCCCACAGGACGATCAGAAAAAACTTTTTACTCGTCTTCATCTCAGGTCTCACTTTTCTGCCGGAGCGTGATTGTGGCCGCCAGCGTGACCGCTGTCATGCGTGCCGTGATGGGCGTGATCGTCACCGGCGTCGCGGGCATTCGGGGCGCCGACCGGGAGGGTAACAATCACTTCACCCGCTGTTTCAAACGTCAGGGTGACGGCGACGGTTTCGCCCTCGACCAAAGGCTGGGTCAGGTCCATCATCATCAGGTGAAGGCCACCCGGCTTGAGAACAACCGTTCCACCGGCGGGAACCAGCAGCCCGTCATCCAGTTTGCGCATCTTCATGACATCGCCGTCCATCGCCATCTCATGGATCTCTGCACGCCCGGCCACATCCGCAGCCACACCGATCAAACGGTCATCCTGTGCGCCCGCGTTGGCAATGCTCAGAAACCCGCCCGCGACCGGGGCGTTTGGCAGGGTCGCTCGCGAAAACGGGGCGGTAATGGTCAAGTCCCCTACGCTAAATTCGCCGGCACCCGAAGCAGGGTCCGCCGTCATCCCATGGCGACCATGTCCCATGTGACCGTCGCCCCCTGCCAGAAACAGCAGGCTTGGCGCAGGATTGGGAACGCTATGCGACCCGCTTGTATCGGTCCAATCCGCAACACTGTCAGCGCAGGTCTGCACTGTCGGAAAATACAGGATCGTGCCCGGGGTCAGTTCAGGACCAACGCTGGCGCGGAAAATGAACTCATCGTACCACGCGTCTTCAAGATGCCCCCCGCTCCAGCGGATTTGCTGGACGCCTTCGGTCATTTCGGTGCCGTGGTTGTCGAACGGCGTAGCATAGGCGCCGGTTGTCACCTCTAGGGTCCAGCCCGCTTTGGGCATCGGCTTGGCCGCGTAGATGCCCTCGGGAAGATCAATGGTCACCGCGTTGGTGGCCGCGCCATCACAGCCATGTGGCACACGCAGGGTCAGTTTGGTCGTGGTGCCGATCTTGGCGTCTTGCTGTTCCAAGGTGGAATGCGCCCCTGCGGACGTGGCGCACAAGGCAAGAGTGAGGGCTGAAAAAAGGATCGTTTGCATTCTGTCTCTCCGAAAAGTTGCGCGCGCGGACAGGCCGCTGCCGACGCAGAGGTCGATGGCGATGCTGCGCACCGCCGCTGATCAGGGAAGCGCCCGGTGGGACGCCACGGATCAGGCCCGCGCCGGAGGCGCGCGGGCAGAAACACCGGGATTGTCCTGTTGCGACCCATGGGTCAGATCCCGCAGCCGTTGCCAAGCCACATAGGGGATCACCCGGTCAACGCGCGGCGCGAAGGCCACTGCTGGCGGATCGTTCAGCGACCGGCAGAAGGGACAGGGATGATCGTGATCCGAGGGCAGATCGCCACAGAGATCCGCCAAAGTTCCACCTGCCGCCAGAAAGGCCGCAACTTCCGCCGAGTCAGACGCGTTCGGGGCCATCCGCGCTGCGGACACAATGCTGATCACGGCCAAAAGACAGACCGCAGCAAACAGACCAATCCGATGGAACAAGGGGCGCCGCATGTCCCCCATCTAGACCAAGCCCCCAAAGACGAAAAGGCCGCATTTTCACCGCAGGCAGCGGCGTCATCGCGACCGAAGGAATTCTGCCTAAGGCCGCCAAGGCCCTTGCGCAGGGCAGCACGCAAATCGAGGCTTTGCGTGCCTCAAATAGCTCGACCGGGTATCGCCGACGACGCCGTGCTGACCGTCAGGCGGTGCCAGAACGAGGCTGCTACGCGTCCTGTCGCCTTCGCGCTGCACCAAGATTGGCAAAGCGGTCGCTTCGGACGGCACGCTGAAATTGATGTCGAGCCGTTGCGCCATTGCCAACGCGAAGGTCCGCCCTTTGATCGGGCGGACGGCCATCGCCTTCACCGCAACAGGCGTACCAGTGATTGCACCGAGATCGATCTAGAAATTCACCGATGTCGCCACATTGATGATCCGCAGACGGACTGGCGCTCCGGGATCACTTAAGGTGCGCAAAGTTTTGGAACTATGGTGGGTGATGAGGGACTCGAACCCCCGACATCTTCGGTGTAAACGAAGCGCTCTACCAACTGAGCTAATCACCCGCTCAACGGGGTCATAGCCGACCTCGGGGTTGGGCTGCAAGGGCAAACCAGCAGCGAACACCCGCAAAAATCTAGCTTTTCGAATTTGCCATCACGGTATCATGTGAACCGTTGCGAACCCGGTGAATCACGCCCTGCCCGTCTGGCAGTGCCGCGAGGTCATCCAAGCCCAAGCCCATTGCCCGCGTCCGCAACACGCGAGAGGTGATGCCGTGGGTGAACACCACGCAGGGGCCCTCTAGACGGTCCAGAAAGCCCCCCACCCGGTCCCAGAGCGCGGGAAACGTCTCGCCCCCCGGTGCGCGCGCATAGAAGTCCAGAAGCGGCTCATCCGCGACGGGTGCCGGCCAGCGCCCGGCGATCTCGGCCCGGTCCAAGCCGGTCCAATCACCGACGTCGATCTCGCGCAGCGACGGATCCGGCACCGCGACAAGGCCGACGGCGGACAGGGCGATCTCGGCGGTGAGACGCGCCCGGGGCTGAGGGCTGGAAAACGCGCGGTGCGAGGTTTGGGAGACCTCAAGCGCGCGCAGAAGATCGCCAAGGATCGCCGCCTGCGTCCGGCCGGCTTGGGTCAAAGGCGAATCAAGAGTGCCTTGCATACGGCCCCGGCGGTTCCACTCGGTCTCACCGTGACGGATGACCAGAAGTTCGGGAAAGATGGCAGCCACAATCATGTCTCCATCACGGCCAACCTCGGCATCTGGGTCGGAAGGGCCGTGCATGAGGGGGGAAATGGTGGGTGATAAGGGATTTGAACCCCTGACATCTTCGATGTGAACGAAGCGCTCTACCACTGAGCTAATCACCCTTGGCCGCGGGTTCTAACTTTGCCCTTGCCGGTCTGCAACCCCCGAATGTGGCGATGCGCGGTCAAAGTGGTGCTGACCGGCCTTCGCATCACCGGCCATTGTGTGGGCCTACGACGACGGCGGCTAGATTTGCGGCCTGCCCGTCGCCGGAATGGTCGAATGGCCGTGCGGCTGGGGTGCACGATCACTGCGGGCGCTGTCCGCAGCATTACGGGACTTGTCCGAATAGGCGGTGCTTGCGGGATTTTGCCCAATCAGACCTAAACGAAAAGGCCCGCGCAAATGGCGGGCCTTTCCAAAGTTGTGAAGATCGCGCGGCGATCAGTGCGCGCGCACGCCTTCGCTGCCGCTGCGGGCCTCAATAGCGGCCTGTGCCGCGGCGTCTTCGGCTTCCTGATCCCATTCGATGGGTTCCGGCATCCGCACCAGCGCGTGGGCCAGAACGTCCCGGACGTGATGCACCGGAATGATGGTCAGGCCGGATTTCACGTTGTCCGGAATCTCAGGCAGGTCTTTTTCGTTCTCCTGCGGGATCAACACCGTGGTGATACCACCACGCAGGGCTGCCAGCAGTTTCTCTTTCAACCCGCCGATCCCCAGAACGTTGCCGCGCAGGGTGACCTCACCGGTCATGGCGATGTCCTTGCGCACAGGGATCTGTGTCAGCACCGACACGATCGACGTGACCATCCCCACCCCGGCAGATGGACCATCCTTGGGCGTCGCGCCTTCGGGCACGTGCACGTGGATGTCGATCTTGTCGAACACCGTCGGCTTGACCCCGACAGAGGGCGCAATCGAGCGGACGAAACTGGATGCCGCGTCGATCGATTCCTTCATCACATCGCCCAACGTACCGGTGGTCTTCATCCGGCCCTTGCCCGGCAGGCGCAGCGCCTCAATGGACAACAGATCGCCGCCCACTTGCGTCCACGCCAGTCCTGTCACGACACCGACCTGATCTTCGACCTCTGCCAAGCCATAGCGATACCGCTTGGCCCCCAGCATGTCTTCCAGCACCTCGGGCGTGACGACCACCTTATCGGCCTCTTTGCGCACGATCCGCGTCACCGCCTTCCGGGCCAGCTTTGCGATCTCACGCTCAAGGTTCCGCACCCCGGCTTCGCGGGTATAGACGCGGATGATGGCAGTCAGCGCCTCGTCCGTGACTTCAAATTCCGCAGCCTTCAAGCCGTGATTCTTGGTCACTTTATCGATCAGGTGCTGACGCGCGATTTCACGCTTTTCGTCTTCGGTGTAGCCAGAGAGCGGGATAATCTCCATCCGGTCCAGCAGCGGGCCGGGCATGTTATAGCTGTTGGCCGTGGTCAGGAACATCACGTTCGACAGGTCATACTCGACCTCAAGATAGTGATCGACAAAGCTGCCGTTCTGTTCCGGATCCAACACCTCAAGCATCGCCGACGCCGGATCGCCCCGGAAATCCTGACCCATCTTGTCAATCTCATCAAGCAGGATCAGCGGGTTGGTGGTCTTGGCCTTTTTCAACGCCTGAATGATCTTGCCGGGCATGGAGCCGATATAAGTTCGACGGTGGCCACGGATCTCGGATTCGTCGCGCACGCCGCCAAGGCTGATGCGGATGAACTCCCGCCCCGTTGCCCGCGCAACCGATTTGCCAAGCGAGGTCTTGCCGACACCCGGAGGGCCCACAAGGCACATGATCGGGCCTTTCAGGGCCTTGGACCGCTGCTGCACCGCCAGATACTCGACAATGCGCTCCTTGACCTTGACCAGACCATAGTGATCGTCGTCCAGCACCTTTTGTGCGGCGTTCAGGTCTTTCTTGACCCGACTGCGGGTGCCCCACGGGATCGCCAGCATCCAGTCCAGATAATTGCGCACCACGGTGGCTTCGGCCGACATCGGGCTCATGTTCTTGAGCTTTTTCAATTCGGCATCGGCCTTTTCACGGGCTTCCTTCGACAGCTTGGTGGCAATGATCCGGGCTTCCAGTTCGGCCACTTCGTTCTGGCCGTCTTCGCCGTCGCCCAGTTCCTTCTGGATCGCCTTCATCTGTTCGTTCAGATAATACTCGCGCTGGGTCCGCTCCATCTGCGATTTCACGCGGGTCTTGATCTGCTTTTCGACCTGCAGCACCGACATTTCACCTTGGATCAGGCCATAGACCTTCTCCAGACGCTCAGCCACGTTCAGCGTCTCCAAAAGCTTCTGCTTCTGGTCGACGTCAATGCCCAGATGGCCCGACACCAAATCCACCAGTTTGCCGGGCTCATGGGTCTCGGCAATCGCACTCAGGGCTTCGTCGGGAATGTTCTTGCGCACTTTGGCATAGCGTTCGAATTCCGTTCCGACGGTGCGCAACAGCGCCTCGACCGTATCGGCATCGCCCATTTCTTCGTCCAGCTCGACGGCGCGAGCCTCGAAGAAATCGGGGTTTTCAATGTATTCCGCAATCGCCACGCGCTGCCGGCCCTCGACCAGCACCTTCACGGTGCCATCGGGCAGTTTCAGCAGTTGCAGGACATTGGCCAAAACACCGATCTTATAGATGCCATCGGAGGTCGGATCATCAACGCCCGGATCGATCTGGCTGGACAGCAGGATCTGCTTGTCATCGGCCATCACTTCTTCCAGCGCCTTGACGGATTTTTCCCGGCCCACGAACAGCGGCACGATCATGTGGGGAAAGACCACAATATCGCGCAGCGGCAAGACGGGGTAGGATGCGTTGAGTTGCTCTTGCATGCTCTTTTCCTCATTGGCGAAGGACCCGGGCCCCGACAGCGGCGACCATCGGCCCTTCCCTGTTACATCGTCCTTAAAGTGGGACAAACCCGCGCCGCTTTCAACTGCTTGTCATTGGGACAGCGCCTTGGGTCTGCAATAGATGTATCTCGATTTCCAAATTCGCAAGGGGGCATCACCATGCTGTGCGTGGCCACCCCCGTGCACAAATTAAAGCGGCTCCAGATCACCCTGGGCACGCAGCGCGTTGAATTCACGCTGAAACTCAGTGAACGTTCCGGCTGCGATCGCGGCGCGGATGTCGGACATCAACTCCTGATAGTAATGCAGGTTATGCCACGTCAACAGCATTGAGCTGATGATTTCTTGCGCACGAAACACATGATGCAGATAGGCGCGGGAATATCCGGTACAAGCCGGACAGGTGCACTGGTCATCAATCGGGCGTGGATCGTTCTGATGACGGGCATTCTTGATGTTCACCACGCCGCGCCGGGTAAAGAGTTGCCCGGTCCGGCCCGACCGAGACGGCAGAACACAGTCAAACATATCGATGCCACGGGCCACAGCCCCGACGATATCGTCGGGCTTGCCCACGCCCATCAGATAGCGCGGCTTGTCTTCGGGCAGCATGCCGGGGGCGTAATCGAGCACCTTGAACATGATCTCCTGCCCTTCGCCCACCGCCAGACCGCCAACAGCATAGCCGTCGAAGTCGATGGCGCGCAGAGCTTCGGCACTTTCACCGCGCAGGTCTTCGATGTCGCCACCTTGCTGGATGCCGAACAGCGCGTGGCCCGGGCGATCGCCAAAGGCGTCCCGCGACCGCTGCGCCCACCGCATCGACAGACGCATACTTTCGGCAATCCGATCCCGGTCAGCGGGCAATGCCGGACATTCGTCAAAGCACATGACGATATCAGACCCCAACAGCTTTTGGATCTGCATGCTGGTCTCGGGCGAGAGCATGTGTTTGGAGCCGTCGATATGGCTGCGGAAGGTGACGCCTTCTTCGGTCAGCTTGCGCAAGTCGGCCAAGCTCATCACTTGGAAGCCGCCGCTATCGGTCAGGATCGGCCGATCCCAGTTCATAAAGCGGTGCAACCCGCCCAAAGCGTTGATCCGCTCGGCGGTTGGGCGCAGCATCAGGTGATACGTGTTGCCCAAAAGGATGTCGGCGCCGGTGGCGCGGACGGATCCGGGCAACATTGCCTTGACCGTGGCCGCGGTGCCGACGGGCATGAATGCAGGGGTCCGAATATCCCCGCGTGGCGTCCGCAAGGTGCCGGTCCGGGCCCGGCCTTCGGTGGCATGAAGCTGAAAGTTTATATTTCGGGTCATTGGCACTGTTGTCATTGGCTTGGGGAGGCGTGATAGGCTGTCCGGCGGCAGAACGCCACGAGAAAACAACCGAGGGCCTGATATGACTGATGCGGACACGTCCGGGGATTTCCGTCTGGGATGGGAAGAATGGGTCAGTCTTCCCGACCTTGGCCTTCCCACCCTGAAGGCCAAAGTTGATACCGGCGCGCGGACCTCGGCGCTGCATGCCTTTGATATTGAACCTTTTGGCCCGCCAAGCCGCCCCCGTGTGCGGTTTGGCATCCACCCGATCCCGGGGCAAGACGACGTCTCGGTCCATTGCTTGGCCAATGTCATCGACCGGCGCGAAGTCACGTCATCCAATGGCGAGACAGAATGGCGCTATGTCATCCGCACCACGATTTCTGTCGGCGGACGGCGTTGGCCGATTGACGTCACCCTAACCGATCGCGGCTCCATGGCTTATCGAATGTTGCTGGGGCGGCAGGCACTGGGCGAGGATATTGTCGTCACGCCGATGTCAAGTTTCTGCCAACCTGAGCTGAATTACGATGTCTACCAATCCGCCCTGCTGACGTCAGAAGCCCCGAAGCGCACACTTAGGATCGCGATCCTTGGCCGTGACACCAAAAGCGCAACCATCACCCGCCTGATCGCCGAGGGCGAAACGCGCGGTCACGTGGTCGAAGTCATTGACGCCGCCCGCTGTTATATGGCCATCACGCCGAACGCGCAGGAGGTCTATTGCGACGGCAAGCGATTGCCCCGCTATGACGCGGTGATCCCGCGTGCTGGCGTTGGGAATGCCCCCTATAGCGGCGCGGTCATCCGGCAATTCGAAGCCATGGGCACCTATTGCATGAACCCAGCCCACGGCATTGCCGCTTGCCGGGACAAACTGCACGCGCATCAGGTGCTTGCGCGCAATCAGATCGGGATGCCGGTGACCGCCTTTGCCGCGTCACCCAAGGACACCGCCAATCTGATGGGCTTGGTGGGCAGTGCGCCGCTGATCGTCAAGCTGCTGGACAGCAGCCATGGCAAAGGCGTCGTGTTGGCCGAAACCCGCAAAGCCGCGGAATCGGTGGTCGAGGCCTTTCGCGGGCTGCACGCCAATTTCCTGCTGCAACCCTATATGAAAGACAGCGCGGGCGAAGATATCCGGTGTCTGGTGATCGGCGGCCGGGTGGTCACCTCGATCCGCCGAATCGCCGGGTCCGGCGAATTTCGCGCCGATCAGGGCGAGGGCAGCCGGGCGGAACGCGTCAAGATCAGCCGCGACGAACGCCGGGCCGCCACCCGGGCCGCCAAGGCGTTCCGCCTCAATCTGGCCACGGTCGATTTGCTGCGCACCCAAGACGGCCCCAAAGTCATCGAGGTGAACCCCGGTCCGGCCTTGCAAGTTCTGGAAACCGTCAGCGGCCTGAATTTGGCGTCCATGGTCTTTGACGAGATCGAAAAGCGGGTGCGTCCCAGCCCGTCGCGACGCCTTGGCAAAGTCCGGGGCTGATCACCAAAAGGCAGGCCCCCTAGACGCGCGGCCCGCCACGGCCTATATTCCTGTGTGAAACAGTAAGGGATTTCTCATGTCCGCCATGGATGCCGCCGCCCCGATGGAGGGGACGCCGCTGATCAAGCCGTCAACCACCGATCACCCGCTCTATGAGCAGGTCGTCGAGGCCTGCCGCAGCGTCTATGACCCAGAGATTCCGGTCAATATCTATGATCTGGGTCTGGTCTATACCATCGAAATCAATGCCGAGGCAGAGGTCGAGGTGATTATGACCCTGACCGCCCCCGGCTGCCCGGTTGCTGGTGAAATGCCCGGATGGGTGGCGGATGCGATCGAACCGTTGCCCGGCGTGAAGACCGTCAATGTTGCCATGACCTTTGAGCCAACCTGGGGCATGGACATGATGTCTGATGAAGCCCGGCTTGAACTTGGGTTCATGTAATCCCTGCTGACAGCACCGATTGGACCCAGAGGGTGTCCGTCGGGCTTTATTCCCCCGGCACCCCAGTTCTTTCCCATTCGTGATCGGCGCTAGCACCCAGATCGGGCCGATGGTGCAGATCTTAACCGCCGATCACCCGCGTGATGCGGACAGCCGCGCCAAAGGGCTAGCACTGGACCGGCCGATCGCCATTGGCGCGAATGTCTGGATCGGCGGCGGCGCGTTGCTTCTGCCCGAGGTCTCGGTGGGCGACGACGCGATCATCGGGACCGGGGCCGTTGTCACCCGAGATGTCGCCCCCGCAACCACCGTTGCCGAAAACCCGGCCCGACCAATATCCCCTGCCCCCTTGTGAGACACAGGGTTCAGTTCTATTTTAGACCTATAACTAACCCTTGGAGACCACGATGTTCGGCATTCCCGGAAAACAGGCCGTGACCCTGACCCCCTCTGCCGCAAGCCAGATCACAAAGCTGATGCGTCGCGACGGGACCGAAGGTTTGCGGATCGGCGTCAAAAAGGGCGGCTGCGCTGGCATGGAATACACCATGGATTATGTCGCCGAAGTCAATCCGATGGACGAAGTCATCGAACAAGATGGCGCACGGGTGATGATCGCGCCAATGGCGCAGATGTTTTTGTTCGGGACCGAGATCGACTATCAAAGCTCTTTGCTGGAAGCCGGATTCAAGTTCCGCAACCCGAATGTCGTGGATGCGTGCGGCTGCGGCGAGTCGATCAAATTTGACGACGCCCTGACAGCAGGTACCGCCGCGCCCTCTGGAAAATAACCCACCCCCGCGACGGTGGCCGGGACGAACCGCGCCGCACCGCCTTGCGGTGCGCGGGCGAAGGCGATCTAAGGGCCGGGACACATCAACATGACATTCAGGAGGTCCCATGCGCGGAAAACTGGCAGCCGGAAATTGGAAAATGAACGGCGTTGCCGCATCGCTGGCCGAGGTTGAAAGCCTTGTCCTGTCGATGGGCCGCCCGACTTGCGAGGTCCTGCTCTGCCCACCGGCGACCTTGATCCATCGCATGTCGGTTGTGGCAAGCGGCAACATCAAGATCGGTGGCCAAGATTGCCATGCCAAGACCACCGGCGCCCATACCGGCGATCTGTCGGCGGCGATGCTGGCCGATGCCGGCGCGTCCTATGTGATCGTCGGCCATTCAGAGCGGCGTCAGGATCACGGCGAAACCGATGCCGTCGTGCAGTCCAAAGCGTCCGCTGCGATCACCGAAGGCCTTGTCGCGGTGATCTGCGTCGGGGAAACCTTGGAAGACCGCGAAGCGGAGCGGACCTTGGATGTCATCGCCGCGCAATTGGACGGCTCGGTGCCGGATACCGCCACGGCGGCAACGGTCGTCGTCGCCTATGAACCGGTATGGGCGATCGGGTCGGGCCTGACCCCGACACTGGAACAAATCGGCGAGGTTCACGATTTCATCCGCACCAATTTGAACGCCCGCCTCGGCACCACCGAAGGCGATGCAATCCGGCTGCTTTATGGTGGGTCAGTCAAGCCGGGCAACGCTGCCGAGATTTTTGCCGTGTCGAATGTAGACGGCGCTTTGGTGGGCGGTGCCTCTCTGAAGGCCGCAGATTTCGGTCCTATCGTCGACGCGTTGTCGAACGCCTAAGGACACGGCCCACATGACCGGTCAGGCGACCCTTCTGAGCGCCGCCTGACCCGCGGCCTTTGGGCCAGCATCGCCACCACGCGCCCGCCCCCGTCAGGCGGTTGGGGGTTTCCGCTTAATGCGGAACCCACGCAATCCTTGCGTCCATGCGCGAATAATTGCGGACAATTCGCCCTGCCTGCGCTAAGCTTGAAAAAAATCGAGCGGGCAAATCATCGTGTTTAAAAAATCTTTTCTCGCCATTTGTTTGGCGGCATTAACGGCGTGCGGCGGCGGGTCTCGCAATTCGGATACTGTCTCGGTGACAGGGCGGGCCAACCCGTCCGGAGCACTGGTGTTCGGCGATGACAAACCCCATTCGTGGGACGGGCACACCCCTGCACATTATGACGTTCACGGCATCGACGTCTCGCGCTGGCAAGGCCATGTTGATTGGCCAAGCGTCCGCAGATCTGGGATCAGTTTCGCGTTCATCAAGGCCACGGAAGGCGGCGATTTCGTCGATCCGATGTTCGACGCCAACTGGGACGGTGCGCGTCAGGCGGGCCTGCCACGCGGGGCATACCATTACTATTACTTCTGCCGCAGCGCACTGGAACAAGCGCAGTGGTTCATCGCCAATGTGCCACGGGATTCCCAAGCTTTGCCGCCCGTATTGGATTTGGAATGGACGCCGCACTCTAAGACCTGCACCTACCGTCCCGACGGCGCAACCATCCGGCGCGAAGCCAAGATATTCCTGGAAATTCTGCAAAGCCATTACGGCAAGCGACCGGTGATTTATACCTCGGTCGACTTTTACCACGAGACTGGGATTGGGCAATTGCGCGGCGAGAATTTCTGGCTGCGCTCGGTCGCGGGACATCCGGCGCAGGTCTATCCGGGTGCCGATTGGACCTTCTGGCAATATACCGGAACCGGACGCGTTCCGGGTGTGCAAGGGCGCGTGGACATCAACACGTTCATCGGTTCGCGCGCGCAGTTTGCCGCTTGGAAGTAACGCCTGCGGGATGATCCCAAAGAAAAGCCTGCCGCCGAAAATCGGCGGCAGGCGAGATATCAGTCCGAGAGTACGGAACACTACCGCTCCCCAAACGCCGTCAAGCTGATGGGTGGGAGATGACCCAGATCACAGCCGCGAGGCGACGTTTTCCCAGTTGACCAACTTGTTCAGGAAGTTCGTCAGGTAAGCCGGACGCTTGTTGCGGAAGTCGATGTAATAGGAATGTTCCCACACATCACAGCCCAGCAACGCGGTCTGACCAAAGCACAGCGGGTTGACGCCGTTTTCAGTCTTGGTGATCTTCAGGCTGCCATCGGCATCCTTGACCAGCCACGCCCAGCCCGAGCCGAACTGACCGGCACCCGCTGCCGAAAAGGCGGTTTTGAAATCATCGACCGAGCCGAAATTCTCAACCAAAGCGGCTTCCAGTTCGGACGGGATCGCCGTTTCGCTTGGACCCATCATTTCCCAGAATTGGTTGTGGTTCCAAAGCTGGCTGATGTTGTTGAAGATCCCCGATTGCGCCACAGCGGACGGATCGTAGGTTCCGGTGATGATCTCTTCAAGCGATTTACCGTCCCACTCGGTGCCGGAGATCAGCTTGTTGCCGTTGTCGACATAGGCCTTGTGGTGCAGATCGTGGTGATATTCCAAGGTCTCGCGCGACATGCCAAGATCGGCGAGCGCGTCAAGGGAATAGGGAAGATCGGGAAGTTCGAATGCCATCATGGCCTCCTTTGAGGGAAATCATTCGCGTAAGGGTTACTTGACCCCCGCCACTCTGGACGTCAACCCCGGGCAGCCCAGAAGGTTCCGAAGCGGGCCTCTACCGATGCTGGAAGTACTGTCCCTTCGCCGACGGGCGCAAGGGGCACCCCCCCACTCAAACCCACTGCATTCAGGGCTTTTGCCCAGAGCGGCAAGGCACTATGTCTGCCGGCATGACATTCTGGATTCTCGCACTTCTGTTGGCCGGGCTTGTAACCGCGCTTTTGATTCTGGTTCTGATCCGCAATCGCGGGACACAGCGATCACGGTCGGACTTTGACCTTGCCGTGTACCGCGCTCAGTTGGATGGGGTGGACCGAGATCTTGCGCGCGGTATCGTGACTGACGAGGCCGCCACCCGCACCCGCACCGAGATCGCCCGCCGGATTTTGAACGCGGATCAAACGGCAGAGCCGGTTATCACGTCACAGGCCCCTGCCACAGCAACCCGCATTGCGATCGGGATCGTCGCGGCGGTGCTGATCTTGGGAACTTGGGCGCTGTATCGCCAGCTGGGCGCGCCGGGTTACGGCGATCTGCCACTGGCCGCCCGACTTGAGGCCAGCCAGGCCTTGTATGCGACGCGTCCCAATCAAGCGGAAGCCGAACGTCAGGCGGCCAATTTGATGCCCCCCCCGGCCGCGCCGGATCCGCAATTTGCGGAACTGATGACGCAATTGCGCACGGCCTTGCAGGATCGCCCCGACGACACGCGCGGCCTGACCCTGCTCGCCCGCAATGAAGCGGCTTTGGGCAATTACGCCGCCGCAGGCGCCGCCCAAACCCGCCTTGTCGCCCTTTTGGGCGACACCGCACAAGCCAATGACTTTGCCGATCTGGCAGACTTGCTGATCTTGGCGGCAGGGGGCTACGTATCGCCAGAAGCGGAATCTGCCTTGGCCCAAGCGTTGGAACGCGATCCCAACAATGGCCCCGCCCGATACTATTCCGGGTTGATGTTTGCCCAGACTGACCGGCCTGACTTGGCGTTTCAGATCTGGAGCCGCCTTTTGAACTCCAGCACTACGGATGAACCTTGGCTCCCCGCCATTCGCGACCAGATTGCCGACATCGCCGCCCGCGCCGGGATCCGCTATTCTTTGCCGGATCAGGCCGCCATCGCCGGTCTGGCCGGTCCCAGTGCCGCTGATATCGACGCTGCCGCTGACATGGCCCCGGAAGACCGCATGGCAATGATCCAATCAATGGTCACGGGGCTGTCAGACCGACTTGCCACCCAAGGCGGCAGTCCAGAAGAATGGGCCCGGCTCATTGGCGCCCTTGGGGTGTTGGGCGAAACCGACAATGCCCGCGACATCTGGCTGGAGGCCCGCGGCGTGTTCGCCGGCAATGACGCCGCGCTAACAACGCTGGCCGCAGCCGCCGCACAAGCAGGATTGCAGGAATGATCCTTGATGATTTTGACGCATTCGCAGCGGCGTTGCCGCCGATGCAGGCGATTGCAGGTCTGGATTTTGGCACAAAAACCATCGGAGTCGCGGTGTCGGACCGGTTGCTGTCGGTGGCCAGCCCTTTAGAGACCGTGCGCCGAACCAAGTTCACCAAAGACGCTGACGCCCTGCTGGCGATCTGCGCCCACCGTGAGATCGGCGGCTTAATCCTTGGATTGCCGCGCAACATGGACGGCAGTGAAGGCCCCCGCTGCCAATCCACCCGCGCCTTTGCCCGCAACCTAGAGCGGCTCATCCCGCTGCCCATCGGCTTTTGGGACGAACGCCTGTCCACCGTCGCCGCCGAGCGCGCCCTGCTTGAGGCCGACACCTCGCGGAAGCGTCGCGGCGAAGTCATCGATCACGTCGCAGCCAGTTTCATCTTGCAGGGGGCACTGGACCGTCTTGGCCATATGCGGCGGGCCAAATGACCCGTTCCAACGCTGCCGACCGCCCGAAAATGGCCTCGCCCTGCATCTCCATCTGCGCCATCCATCCGGTCACACGGATGTGCACAGGCTGCAAACGCAGCCGCGAGGAAATCGCCCTTTGGACCCGCTATTCCGACGAGGAACGTGCCGCCATCATGCGGGCTCTGCCTGACCGGACGATCTAGGCTGATCCTCGGCGGCGCTCGCGTTGTCGGCAAAAACCTCTGCGGCGGCGGCGACCAAGGCCAGCGCATCCTCGATCACCTCGGGGCCCGCGCCGGCCTGTGACGGCGCCAGCGACAAGTGGCGCCGCCACGCCCGCGCGCCCGCACGTCCGGCAAACAGCCCCATCATGTGGCGCGTCACCGAATGGACGCGGCCACCGTCCGACAGGTGCTGCTCTAGATAGGGGATCATCTGGCGGGCAACGGTCTCTGGCGTAGGTCCCTGCGCACCGCCGAAGATACGGGCATCAGCCTGTTGCAAGATATCGGTGGGCGTATGATAGGCCGCGCGGCCAATCATCACCCCATCCAACCCGGCCACTAGGAACGCTTCCGCCTGAGACAGATCGGCAATGCCACCATTGACCGACAGGTGCAGATGCGGAAACGCCTGCTTCATCGCCAGAACGAGCGCATAATCGAGCGGCGGCACATCTCTGTTCTCCTTGGGGCTGAGCCCTTGAAGCCACGCCATCCGCGCATGCACAGCGACCCGGCGCACCCCGGCTGCGCTGATCGTCTCAAGGAACCTTGGCAACACCTCGGACGGCGTTTGATCGTCAACGCCAATGCGGCATTTGACGGTCACCTCAACCGAAACCGCGTCTTGCATGGCCGCGACGCAGGCCGCGACCAAGTCGGGTTGCTTCATCAGTACCGCGCCGAAACACCCCGACTGTACCCGGTCCGACGGACAGCCGACATTCAAGTTGATCTCGGGATACCCAGCGGCCTCGGCCATGCGCGCGGCGCTGGCAAGCTGCACCGGGTCCGAGCCGCCAAGCTGCACCGCAACCGGCTGCTCCGCAGGATCAAACTCCAGCAAATGCACCGCGCCGCCCTGAACCAAGGCGGGGGCGGTGATCATCTCAGTATACAGCAGCGCGTGCTGGGAAAACTGCCGGTGCAGATACCGGCAATGCCGATCCGTCCAATCCATCATCGGGGCGACGGACAGCCGCGAGGCCAAGGCTAAATTCTGTGTCATCGACGTCACGGTCCCTTCGCGGTTTGACCGCTTCTTCGGTGCCAAATAGCAGGTTTGAGGCTGGGATTCACCCCCCGCATCAGCCCGCCACCCGGACCAAGGCTGGTGCCGGATGTTGATCTGGCCCGACCTAACCACTTCAGCGGCTTTCGGCCAGATCAGAACGGGCTGAAAACGCCTGTGACCCGGCGTCCCGGATGCAGACGGATCGAACATTGTGAGGGCAAACCCGCGCGCCGGGCCACCGCACCACACCGCAGAGCGCCACGTTTAAGGACCGCTCTGCGGTAGCAAACGGGCGGCTCTACACCGGTCGCCGCCCCTATCCCCCTTGCGCCCTTAGTGGGGCGCCGTGGAGACACCGAACTGACGGGCGAAGTCCTGAACCATGGGATCATCCGGAAGGATGGTCAGGGCGTCGCGCACAGCCGCTTGGCCTGCTTCCTCGCCATCCAGCGCCGCACTCAACCGGATCACCATGCTCCATGCATCTGTCCGCTGCGGATCAAGCGCGACCACTTGGCGAAACGCGCCCAGCGCGGCGGGATAATCCCGCGAGGTCAAGGCAATGCCGCCCAGAACCAGATGGGTTTCGGGAAAGTCCAACCGGGTCGACAAGGTGGCCTGCCATTCGGCCATCACCCGGGCCCGGTCTGCCTCCATCGCGCGCGGCAAACGCGCAATCGGCAGTCCCAACATGCCCCGCAGGGCAGCAAAGCGCACCGACTGCGACGGATCATTCAGCAGCGGCGCCAGCCTGAGCACCGAATCTTGCGGGCTTGCCCCTCGTTGAAGCGGCGCTGCCGCCGACCGGACGAGCGGGCTGTCATCGGTTAGCAGATCGGCCATTGCCTCGGCGGTTGCGGGGTCAGAGGCCCCTTCCATCAGGTAAAGCGCCGTCGACCGAACCAGATCGGCCAGTTCGGTATCCTGTGCGAGCACCTCTAGATCAGACCGGGCATAGGCCGGGTTCTGACGCGCGCGGGCAAACACGGTCCCGAACTGAAAGCCTCGATGCGTCGATTGCGGATACCAGCCTGCAATCGCGTCAGCAGCCCAGTCCGGGGTACGATCTTGATGACAAGCGGTGCAGGCATCCGGTGCGCCAGTTACGGCATCTAAGTCCGGACGCGGGATGCGGAAACTGTGATCTGCCCGCAGATCGATCCCCATATAGGCCTGTTCCGCCATGTGGCAGTTCTTGCATTCTGCACCGGCGCTGCCGACCTCATGAAAGTGATGCTCTGGCGTGTCGAATTCTTGCAATGGCAGCGTCGGAAAATCCGGGTTGCCCGCCGGGGAATGGCATTGGGTGCACACAGCATTGCCTTCGGCCACAAGCTGGGCGCTGTGCGGGTCATGGCAATTCGTGCAGGTGACGCCTTCGGCATACATCTTCGACTGAAGGAAAGAGCCGTAGACATACACCTCGTCCTGAATTTGCCCGTCCGCATGATACAGGTTCGGCGTCAGCAACGACAACCGATAGGCGTCGTGATAGGGCGTTCCGGGAACCGGGTTGCCGTCGCCATAGGCCTCGCGGCGCGAATGGCATCCGGCGCATTGTTGCCCCCATGCCTCGCCATCCGCATCAGGGACCATCGTCAGGCCATAGGTGGCATGATCGGCCTCCATCGGCGATTGACTTGTGGCCCACGCGATATGGTCAGATCCGGGCCCATGGCACGCCTCGCAACCTACCCCGATTTCGGCCTGCACCGACGCATAGCTTTGGCTGGGGAAATCAAAATTCTTCTCAAACCCGGTCGCATGACATTCGGCGCAACGGCCATTCCAGTTCTTGTACGGCCCGGTCCAGTGCAACCCATCGTTCGGCGGCAAAATCTGATCGGGGTAAAGGTTGTACCATTCCTGCGCGTCGGCATCCCACACCACATCAAAACTTTGCAGTTTTCCGGGCTCTGTTTCGAACAGAAACTGTTGCAACGGGGCAATGCCGACGACCGAATGGACGTCATACGTGGACATCGACCCATCCGTCTCGGTGACCTGCGCGTGATAGCCCCCGGCATCCTGAGAAAAGGCGACGGACATGCCGGAACCGGAAAAACTGGTGCCATCGAAATCAGCAACCACCGTCTCCGGGCTTGGCAGGGTCCATGCCAATTGATGATGCGACCCGTTCCACGCCTCAACCTCATCAATATGGCAATCGGCACATTGCCCGGAACCAACATAGGACGGAGCGTCCTGTGCGAGGGCCGGTGCGGCACCACAGAACAGGCTGAAAGCGATCAGGATACGGCGAATCAAGAAGGGCAACTCCCAGAAAAGACAGACAAGGTCAGGGCCAGCGCCCAGAATTGATTCAATCCTAGCGCAGTTGGCTAATCAGGCACACCACCTATCCTCGGCAGAAGACAGGAACAGGCGGACCGGCATTCATTGGTCATGGAAGTTATTTCTGCCTGCTTTGCAGGCACATTCAAGACCTGTGCTGCAGGCGAAGCTTCGCGCCGAAATTCGGGCGGTGATGGCTCCCCCGCGCGGGCGCGACCTCGGCGAGGGCACAATGTCGGGTGGACCTTGGTCTGCACGAAGGACATACAAACGCCATGGCAGTCGGACATTCAGAATCGAGGGTAGCATGACCACAGTTGCAGTACTTGGCGGCGGCATGGTGGGCGTTTGTTGTGCCTTGGAACTGCAACGGCGCGGCATGACCGTCACGCTGATCGATCGCCGCGAGCCGGGCCAAGAAACCTCCTATGGCAACTCAGGTGTGCTTGCGCGCTCGTCACTGATGCCGATGAACAATCCCGGCCTGTGGAAGGCCCTGCCCAAGCTGCTGTCCAACCGCACCACGTCCCTGCGCTATCACCTGCCCTTTTTGCTGAAAAACATCCGCTGGACCGCCGGATTTCTGGCGCGTGCCCGTGGGCGAGCCTTTCAAGAGACCACGACGGCGCTGGATGCCCTGATCCGCCTGTCCATAGATGAGCATCTCAGCTTGATGGCGCAGGCGGGCGCTTTGCCCCGGTTGCGCGACAATGGCTGGCTCATGCTGTACCGGTCCGAGGCAGGGTTCGACGCGGCTGCAATGGGGCGCGCCTGCTATGCGTCCTATGGGGTCCGGTCCGAAATTTTGGATCCGGGCGCATTGGCAGAGATGGAGCCAAGCCTATCCCCGATCTTTCACCGGGCGCTCTGGATCAAGGATGCCCATTCGGTCGACAATCCCTCCGCCCTTGTCGCGGCCTATGCGCAGTTATTCGCGGATCGTGGCGGTGTGATCCGCCGCTCCGACCTGCGCGACGTGATCCCGGACGGGTCCGGCTGGTCGGTCACCGATACAGACGGGTCCCGGCATCAGACTGACCGGGTGGTGGTCGCGCTGGGGCCTTGGGCCCCCGAATTCATGAGCCGCATCGGCATCCACGTCCCGATGGGGTTCGAACGCGGCTATCACATGCATTACGGCGCCGAAGGCAACGCAACCTTGGCCCGGCCGATCTATGACACTGCTGGCGGTTACGTCCTGTCGCCGATGGAACAGGGTTTGCGCCTGACCACTGGGGTTGAATTGACCGACCGTGACGCCCCGCGGAATCTGTCGCAACTGACCAGTGCCACCAGCGCGGCACGACAAGCCTTTCCGCTGGGCGCGGCCTTGGACCCGGCCCCGTGGATGGGACGGCGTCCCACCCTGCCCGACAGCCGCCCAATCATCGGCGAAGCCCCGGGGCGCAGCGGACTTTGGCTGGCATTCGGCCATCAGCATATCGGCTTCAGCACTGGACCGGGGACCGCCAGCATCTTGGCCGATCTGATGACCGAGGCCGCGCCTGCAATCGATCCGGCACCGTTCCGGCCCGGCCGCTTCTTGCATTAACTGGCCCCCCGGCCACCGCGGCGGATGCGCGGGGCGTTGGGTTGCCCCCCGCGCAACCGATGCCCCTCACCCCCCGGCGTGGTCCGCGAGAAGCGACTTGAGCCGCCGCCACAAGAGCCCGCCGATCACCACGGCCACCAGAACCGCTGCGATCATTGCGCCGCCACTGGCAATCAGATCCATCGCGGCTTCCAACTGGCCCGAGACCAGATAGCCGATCCCGACATAAGCCCCGACCCAGATCAAGGCACCCATCGCCGCCGCGAGTGTGAAGCGCACCCGACGCATCTGCGCCCCCCCGGCAACAAAGCTGACATAGGGGCCCACCGGACTGAGAATGGTCCGGCTCAGAAACACACCAAGCCCGCCCCATTGCGCGATCAGGCCTTCGGCCCGGGCGAACGGCCGTGACCGCGCTGTGCTGAGGGCGGCAAACCGGGCGCTACCGGTGCGCCCCAACTGAAACATGAACTGATCCCCGACCAACGTGGCGGTGATCCCGGCGGCAAAGACCTGCCAAAGCTGCAAGTCGCCGCTGGCGGCAAAAGCGCCGGCCGAGGCCAGCAGCGCCGAGGTCGGCAACGGGGCTGCAAGGCAACTGAAAAAGATCGTAGTGACCAGCAGCCACAACCCATAGGCGGGGACCAACCCCAACAGCGTTTCGGTCATGGGGCGACCTCTCGGTAAGCGGCTATTGCAGCACGGACTTCGGCACGGATCACTTGCACCGGCACGCCACGCGCCTGCGCGAGGTCACTCAGTGTGACGATCCTACCTTCCGGTCCCGTCAGGCCCAGCGCCGTCAGCATCACGTCTTTGGGCAGATCATAGGACAGGGCGACGTAGCGGGCGGTCATCCAGCCCGCAATCGGCTGATCTTGGTGCCGAGGATCGGCAAAGAAGATCAGCACTGGCACGATGCGGAGGGCGAAGTATACCGCCGCAAGCAAAGCCACGGCGAAGGCACCGGTCAACAGCGGGTGCGTGCGGGCCAGAACCCGCAAAGCGGCCCACAGCGTCATTCGCGCGTCCCCCCCTGCATGGCCGCAGGCACAGCCACCCTTTCGGGGACGATGACCCGTTCCGATCCTGCGACCGCCCAAGGCAGAATACCGTCGAAACCATCCTGAACACCGCCGACCCGCCCCATGGCGATGCGGCACATCGAATGGCCGAACAACGGCCCGATCCTGTTGCGGACGGGCTGGGGTGATCTAAGACTGAGCATCATCAATTTCCGTGACTTCCCTCGTTTAACGACGGCCACTGGAAATTCCGTCGCGGTCAGATCTGAGATAGTGCCTTGAAATACGTCTGCCAGCTTTGGTGTGGACGCCCGGCTGCGCGATTGTAGTCGCTTGGGTTATTCAGCGCGCCGACCCGGATGCCGTGATAAATTCCGGCAATGACGGTCCCGATAAAATCCCCCAGTTCGGCAATCCGATCAGCCTTGTATGCCTCGACCGACATGGGACGATAGACAAGGGGCGTACCAAACGCTCGGGTCAGATGGGCCGCAAGGTCGGCCTGCGTCAGCCCTTCGCCGTGCAAATTGTAGGTCTGACCGTGATGCGCCGACCCAAGCAGCATTTCGGCGTAAGCGTGTGCCAGTTCCGAGCGGGTGGTGTAGCCGCACATGCCGCTCCCGGCGCAGTTGACGATTTCGCCGCTCGCCTTGTAGCGGTCGATATAGTCCACATCCGGTTCGATATAGATGCCATTGCGGCCAATCACCCAATTCAGTTCGCTCGCGCGGATATCGGCCTCGGTTTGGCGATTGCTTTGGATGACCGGTGAAAAGCCGGTGCCGGTCTCGGCCCCTTGAACGCTGGTATAGACAATCTTTTTCACCCCGGCGCTGATCGCCGCCGCGATGACATTGCGATGTTGCTGGATGCGCCGGTCAGGGGCCTCCATGCCAGACACCAAAAGCAAAGTCTCGACACCCGCCAGCGCGGCCGCCAACTGCTCGGGTTGCTCATAATCCGCCGGGCGTACTTCTATCCCAAGGCCAAGGGCTTTTTCCGGCGTCCGGGCCAGACCGACAAGCGGCCCGGCATTGGGCTTGGCCTGAAGGGTGCGGATGATGGCGGCGCCAAGCTGCCCTGAAACTGCGGTGACTGCGATCGTCATGAAACGTCCCTTGTTGTGGCCTGACCGATATGCACGCAGCACATGCTCAGTTCTCAGATGATCCTACCCTATCCCAGCATCGGCGCAATTCTGGCCTCGATCGCGGCCACCACCCGGGCGACCGTTTCGGGATTGGACGCATCGGCATGGGGCCGCGCAAATTGACCGGAATCATTGTCGTAATACCGCCCCGTCGCCGTGGAAAACTCCGGCGACAGCGCCGCCCGGTGCAGGATGTCGGCCCCGATGGCGATGTCATTGCCAGCAAGACCATAGCCGATCCGCACCATATTCGTCGCCAATAACGACCCCGGATTGACCGCCACCGTGACCGGGCCCGCCTGCCCCAGTTCCACCGCCAAAGCCTGGCTCCATATGGTCAGCGCCAGCTTGCTTTGCGCATAGGCCGCCCCGGCATCCAGATGCCGCGCCCCGGCCATTGCCGCCAGATCGACCGAAGCTTGCGCCGCCGACGACAAATGCACGATCCGACCTGCCTGTGTCAGGATCGGCAAAAGCATCCGGGTCAACAACGCCGGGGCCAGCGTATTGACCACAAAGCGTACATCCTGCCCATCCGGCGCAATCGGATGCGCGGCTTTGAACACACCGGCATTGTTGATCAGCACGTCCAGATTGTCATGGGCATCACGAACCGCCCGGCCAAGGCTGGCGACCTCGGCCAGATCCGATAGATCAGCGCAGAACGTCTCAACCGGGCCAGAACCGAAGACAGCGCGTAACACGTCGGCGGTGGCAGCAAGCTTGGCGGCATTCCGACCGTGGATCAGCAGGTGGTGCCCTTCGGCTGCGAAAACCTGCGCCGTCGCCAAGCCGATGCCGTCGGTTGCACCGGTGATCAGAATGGTCTTGGACATGAAATTTCCCTTACGTGGTGACAATTGGCCGTCAGGTTATTCGGGACAGCCGCCCGGGCCTACCGGGCGGCTGCGAGGGTCAAAAGCCGCTCAGAACCTGCTTGCCGATCACCCGTCCACTTTCTTGACGCGAATGGGCCGCAAGCAGGGTCTCGACACTCATTTGGCCCACCCGTTCAGTCACGGTCGATCGCAGTGTTCCGGCATCCAGCATCGCAGAGACCCGGTTCAACAGATCGCGCTGCACCGCCATATCCGCGGTGGCAAACATCGAGCGGGTGAACATGAATTCCCAGCTCAGCGTCAGCGCCTTGAACTTGGCCGGGCCAATATCCAGCCCCTGTGGATCGTCGATCAGGGCGATATGGCCGCGCGGCGCAATCAGGTCAAGGATCGCCGGATAGTGCTGCTCGGTTCCGGTCAACGAGGCCACGTATTCCGGGGCCAGCCCCAAATCCTTGACCTGCTGGGCCACGTCGCCGCGATGATCGACAATGTGATCGGCCCCCATTTCCCGCACCCAATCCCGGGTCTCGGGACGCGACGCGGTGGCAATGACGGTCAGCTTCGTCAACGTCTTAGCAAGCTGGATCAAGATCGACCCGACGCCGCCCGCGCCGCCAATCACCAGCAGGGATTTTCCCGCGCCATCGCCCTCGGTCAGGCGAAAGGCATCGAACAGCATTTCCCACGCGGTGATCGCGGTCAGCGGCATCCCGGCGGCGTCGGTGAAGTCCAGCGATGTCGGCTTGCGGCCGACGATGCGTTCGTCCACGGCCTGAAACTCGGCGTTGGAACCGGGGCGGGTGACGTCGCCCGCGTAAAAGACCGCATCGCCAACCTGATAGGCGGTCACGTCGGACCCAACCTCAACCACGATGCCCGCTGCGTCGAAACCCAGGATATCTGGCCCCTCAGCGGGTGCCCGGCTCTCGCGCAGCTTGACGTCCACTGGATTAAGCGAAACGCCTTTGACCGCGACCAGCAGATCGCGCGGGCCGATCTGCGGCGTTGCGACCTCAAACTGTCCCAGTGCGTCCGGGGCATCCACCGGACCGGCGGCTACATATCCAATTGCTTTCATCTTTCGTCTCCATCGCAGATGTGGGGTATTTCCTCCAAGATACCTATTGATGCAGGCGATAAAACTGCGCATTTTCGGGTTCAGTTTTCTGTTTTTGGATATAATGAAATGGACACCGACAGCCTGCGTTTGTTCGTCATGGCGGCCGAACGCCTGAACATCAGCGCGGCGGGGCGGGAATTGCGGCTGGCACCCGCCGTTGCCAGCGCCCGGCTGGCCAAACTCGAACAAGAGCTCGGCGCGGAATTGCTGCACCGCACCACCCGCAAGGTATCGCTGTCTTTGGAAGGGGCAGATTTTCTGCCCTACGCCCGCGAAATCCTTGCCCAAGCCGACGCGGCGCGGGCGGCATTGGGGCGTGGCAGTGGCGGGATCACCGGCACATTGCGTTTTGCCGCCCCCAGCAGCTTTGCGCAGTTGCACATCATGCCACTGCTGCCCGAATTTCACCGGTTATACCCCGAGCTGACCTTGGACCTGCGCCTGTCCGACACCCGGTTTGACACCATCGACGGCAGTTTTGATCTTGCCCTGCGCAGCGCCCCCTTGACCGACAGCAGCCTGAAAGGGCGCAAGCTGTCGGATGACACCCGGGTCCTGTGCGCATCGCCAGAATACCTGTCGGCGCGTGGCTGCCCCGAAACGCCAGTGGACCTGCCGGGCCACGATTACATCGCGTGGTCCAATCTGGCAGCGCGGTATCTGATCAACACCGCCGGAGAGACCGCCCTCCTCGACCCCAGCACCATGACTTGCCGGGTCATTCTGGATGACGGCAACGCACAGCGCGAAGCCACCATTGCCGGCGCAGGTCTGTCGATCAATTCGTTATGGAGCGTGGCGCAAGACCTTGGCTCTGGGCGCTTGGTCCGCGTCTTGCCGGACTGGCGCGCGAATGACCAAGCCGTTCTCTGGCTGGTCTATCCCCGCAGCAACGTCCTGACCCCTAAGACCCGGATCTTCATTGATTATCTGATTGATCGACTGGGTCAGCGACAGGACTGGCGGGATTAGGGCCAACATCGCCCCCTAAAGGCTGTCGTGGCCTAACCCATTGGCGGCCAGCGGGTCACACCCGGCGACAGAAAACCAAATAGGGCCGGGCGATTGCGCGCCCGGCCCTTTGACATCGTGCTAGTTTCTGGCGTTACCCGATCCGGTAATTCGGGCTTTCGCGGGTGATTTGCACGTCATGGACGTGGCTTTCCTTCAGCCCGGCACCGGTGATGCGCACGAACTGGCAGATTGTGCGCATCTCTTCGATCGTCGCAGCCCCGGTATAGCCCATCGCCGCCCGCAGACCGCCAACCATCTGGTGAACCACAGCTGTCGCTGACCCTTTGTAGGGGACCTGACCTTCGATCCCTTCCGGGACCAGCTTGTCGCTGGCGGCATCGCTTTGGAAATACCGGTCCGCCGATCCTCGGGCCATCGCCCCAAGGCTGCCCATGCCGCGGAAGCTTTTGAAACTGCGGCCTTGGTACAAGATCACTTCACCCGGGCTTTCGTCGGTGCCTGCGATCATCGATCCGACCATGGCGCAGGACGCGCCCGCCGCGATTGCCTTGGCGAAATCGCCGGAATACTTGATGCCGCCATCGGCGATCACCGGCACGCCGCTGTCCTTGGCGCCCCGAGCGCAATCCATGATTGCCGTCAATTGCGGCACGCCGACCCCCGCGACCATCCGCGTGGTGCAGATCGATCCCGGTCCGATCCCGACCTTCACCGCATCCGCTCCGGCACCAATTAGGGCCCGGGTTGCTTCAGCAGTGGCGACGTTTCCGGCCACCACCTGAATGCCGCTCGACGCAGACTTGATGCGGCGCACGACATCGGCGACACCAGCCGAGTGGCCATGGGCCGTATCCACAACGACCATATCGACACCGGCATCGATTAGGGCTTCGGCCCGTTCAAACCCGGCATCCCCGGTGGTGGTGGCCGCAGCAACCCGCAACCGGCCCAGATCATCCTTGCAAGCCTGCGGGTTCAACACCGCCTGCTCGCTGTCTTTCAGGGTCAACAGACCGGTGAGCATGCCATCGGCATTCACCACCAGCAGTTTCTCGATCCGGCGCTCTTTCATCAAAGCCTTGGCTTCATCCAGATCGGCAGGTTCGCGCAGCATGGCCAGATTGTCCGAGGTCATCATCGCCCTGACCGGCGTGCGGTCATCATGGGCAAAGCGCATATCCCGGTTGGTCACGATCCCGACGACCCGGCGCTGCGCATCCACCACCGGAAAGCCGGTGATCTTGTAGCGCGCTTGCAGCGCCTTGGCATCCGCTAGGGTCTGATCGGGGGTCAGGGTGATCGCATTATAGACCACACCGCTTTCGAACCGCTTGACCAACCGCACCGCATTGGCCTGCTCTTCGACCGAAAGATTGCGGTGGATCACGCCCATGCCGCCAGCCTGTGCCATGGTGATCGCCATCCGGCCTTCGGTGACGGTATCCATGGCAGAACTGAGCAGGGGAATATTCAGTCGAATGGATTTGGTGACATAGGTCGACGTATCGGCCTGCGACGGCAACACCGAACTTGCAGCGGGAACGAGCAACACGTCATCGAAGGTCAGAGCCTCGCGAATCTCCATAGGTCTCTCCTTGGGGAATATCGTTTGGCGCGTCCCTATCTCATGCACAGGCTGTCAGGGAAAGCGGATAATGGCGAAACGCTGTAAATGCCGCGCTGGCCCGGCCCGCGGGGGGCCGGTGCCGACTGCGATCAGAGGTAGTGCAAAGAGGTACCTTCATGGAAGACATGCACCTTGTTCGGCGCCGCCGTGAGGTGCATCACCGATCCGCGATCCACAAAGACAATCCCGGGCAGTTTGGCGATCATCGGGTTCCCGCCCTCCTGCGGCTTGGTGTAGAGAACCGTCAATTCCCCCAGTTTCTCGGTAAACTCGACCTCGAAATCCAAAAACGCCAGTTCGTTGCCACGGGCGACTGTCAGGTCTTCGGGCCGAACGCCGATTTCAACTTCTGCCCCCATCAAATGCGCTGGGCTGGGCACGGAAGAGGTGATCTCGACGCCGGACGGCACCCGCAGACGGGTCTCTGCGCCTGTCCCGGTGATCTGCCCCTTAAAGATGTTCATCGCCGGTGAGCCGATAAACTGCGCGACGAACGTGTTCGCGGGCGTCTCGTACAGTTCCAGCGGCGTGCCCACTTGGCTGATCCCGCCGCCTGCCAAGACCACGATCCGGTTGGCAAGAGTCATGGCCTCGACCTGATCGTGGGTGACGTAGATCATGGTGCTGTCGGGCATGGATTCCTTCAGCTGCGCGATCTCGATCCGGGTTGCGACACGCAAGGCCGCGTCGAGGTTCGACAGCGGCTCGTCGAACAAATAGACCTTGGGGTCGCGCACAATCGACCGACCGATGGCGACCCGCTGTCGTTGCCCCCCGGACAGGGCCTTGGGCAGCCGGTCCAGATAGGGCGTCAGTTGCAGGATCCGCGCGGCCTTGGTGACGGCGGCCTCGATCTCGGCTTTCGACTTCTTGGCAATTTTCAGGGCGAAGGTCATGTTATCCCGCACCGTCATATGCGGGTAAAGCGCGTAGGATTGGAACACCATGGCAATGCCGCGCTGCGCCGGGGGAATGTCATTCACCACCTGCCCGTCAATGGACAGGGTCCCTGCGGTGATTTTCTCAAGCCCGGCGATCATCCGCAGCAAGGTGGACTTGCCGCAGCCTGACGGGCCGACAAATACCACCAACTCGCCGCTCTGGATCTCGAGGTTGATATGGCTCAGGACCTTGACCTCGCCATAGGCTTTGGCGACGTCCTTTAGTTTGACTTCAGCCATGATCTCCCTCCCTTTTCAAAAACTCAGCCATCTTGCCGCACAGCGAAACAGGCTTGGTAGGGAGGCAGTTGCAGCCCCCGTTCCGTGGTGACGGTTGTGAACGGCGCGCCGCGGTCAATGCGCCAGTCGCCCGGCGGCATCTCAACTGGGATTGCGGTTCCGGACAGGTTGAAGGCGCAGAACATCTCGGCGCCATCATGGCAGCGCAGAAACGACAGCGCGCCGTCACTGACGGTGACAAAACGGATTTCGCCCTTGCGCAACACCTCATGCGCGCGCCGGAACGCCAGCATGTTGCGATAGAAGTCCAACATGGAGGTGGCATCCGCCTCTTGTTCGGCCACGGCCCGTTGCAGATGCTCGACCGCCACCGGCAGCCACGGTTTGACATCGGTGAAGCCGCCATTGCGATGGTCCGCGATCCACGGCATCGGCGTCCGGCACCCATCACGGCCCTTGAACTTGGGCCAGAACCGTTTGCCATACGGGTCTTGCAGGTCTTCGAAGCCGACATAGGCCTCGGTCAGTCCCAATTCTTCGCCCTGATACAGGCAGACCGATCCGCGGATCGACATCAGAAGCGCGGCAAAGACCCGGCGCGCCTCGTCGCCCAAATTCCACCGCGACGGGTGCCGGACCACATCATGGTTCGAAAATGCCCAACACGCCCAGCTGTCCGGGGCGACGGTACCAAAGCGGGTCAGAACGTCTGCCACGACGGTGCCGGCCGGATAGGTCGAGGCCATGAAATCAAAGCCATAGCATTGATGCAGCAGGGCATCGCCTGCGGTGTAATCGGCCTGCACCTGCATGCCGCGCTGGCTTTCGCCGACCTCGCCCACCGTGGTTGTGCCGGGAAATTCATCCAAAATCGCGCGCAGACTGCGCAGGAAATCCAAGTTCTCTGGCTGGGTCTTGTCGTGGATGTGGTCCTGAAAATTATAGGGGTTCACCGATGGTGCAGTGCTGTCATTGCGGTCGGCGGGATCCAGCGGCGGGTTATCCCGCAACTCTTTATCGTGAAAATAGAAATTCACCGTATCCAAGCGAAACCCATCGACACCACGCTCCAGCCAATAGCGGGCGACATCCAGCATCTGATGGCGCACGTCTTCGCAATGAAAGTTCAGATCCGGTTGCTCGGTCAGAAAATTATGCAGGTAGTACTGCATCCGCTCGGCATCCCATTCCCAAGCCGAGCCGCCGAAGATCGACAACCAGTTATTGGGGGGACTGCCATCGGGCTTGGCCTCGGCCCAGACATACCAATCCGCCTTGGCATTGTCGCGGCTGGAGCGGCTTTCCTTGAACCACGGATGTTGGTCCGAGGTATGCGACAACACCAGATCGATCAGCACCTTCAGGCCCGCGCCATGCGCCCGCTCGATCAAGGCATCGAAATCTCCCAACGTCCCGAACATCGGATCCACATCGCGATAGTCGCTGACATCATAGCCGTAATCCAGCATCGGCGACCGAAAGAACGGTGAAATCCAGATCGCATCGACGCCAAGGCTGGCGATGTAATCCATCCGGTGGATGATCCCCGACAGATCGCCGATGCCGTCATTGTTGCTGTCCTGATACGACCGCGGATAGATCTGATAGATCGCAGCACCGCGCCACCAATCCGGGTCGACCCCGCCGGGGTTTGCCGCGGTCTGTTCCGGGCTTTCGCTGACAAAACTCATAAAACTGTCTCCTACTTGACCGACCCTGCCAGCAATCCACGCACAAGGAACCGCTGCATTGTGAAAAACACCACCAATGGCACCGCAATCGACACGAAAGCCGCCGTCGCAAGAATGCCCCAATCGCCCCCCCGTGATCCCAGCAGGTCATCGGCAATCTTGACCGTCATCACCCGCGCCTCGTCGTTGGACGGCAGAAATACCTTGGCCACCAAAAGGTCATTCCATGTCCATAGGAACTGGAAAATCGAAAACGCCGCCAGCGCCGGCAGGCTGAGCGGCAACACGATCTTGGTGAAGACCTGAAAATCCGTCGCCCCATCCACCTTGGCGCTTTCGATGATGTCGCGCGGCAGACCCACCATGTAATTGCGCAGCAGATACACCGCCAACGGCATCCCGAACGCAGTGTGCGCAAACCAGATCCCCATGAAGCTTTGCCCGATGCCAATCCGGTTGTGCAGGTTCAGCATCGGCACCAGCGCCAGTTGCAAGGGCACCACCAGCAAGCCGACAACCGCCGCAATCAACAAGCCACGCCCGGGAAAATCCATCCATGCCAACGCATAGGCGGCAAAGGCCGCGATCAGGATCGGAATGATCGTGGCCGGCACCGTGACCGTTAGGGTATTGATGAACGCCCGGTCCATGTTGTCAGCGGTCAACACCTGCCGGTAATTGGCCAAGGTGAATTGCGGCGGCGTCTTGGCGGCGAAATAGACCCGTTGCCCGCGGCTGCCGGGATCGGCGGGCGCGGTAAATTTGAAACTGCCATCGCCATTGACCACAAGGCTTTCGCCGTCGCTTAACTGGGCCACGGTTCCGGCCGGAAATTCAGCCGGGGCAACCCCGCGCGTGCCGAACCCGGTCACCGTCCCGCTGCCATCGCCGAAGCTGGCGCGCACTTCCGCGTCATCAAAGATATTGCCGGAGACGACCCACTCGGTGCCCTCTTCGACCGGCGTGCCAGATGCCCGCCCCCGGAAGGTCAGTTCAACCGAGAACGGCGCCTGCCACCACCCCGAGGCCGAGATCTGGTCCCGCTCGCGGAATGACGACACCAACAAGCCCACGGTCGGGATCAGCCAGAGCAGCACAAGGAAAAGAACCGACAAATGGGTGGCGATGCTGAGAGCGGACTTGCGTCCTGCGATATTGTCCATGACGGGCCCTTCCCTCAGCGCATTTCTTTGCGCGATTGCATGATGTTCCAAATCATCACCGGCAACACCACCAGCATGATGACAAAGGCCACCGCCGTCGCGCGGCCATCGTCGCGGAACATGAATGACATCATATAGCTGGGCAGGATATCGGTGCCGAAATTGCCGCCCGTCATGGCATAAACGATGTCAAAAATTTTCAGGGTTCCGACGGTGATTGTGGTCCAGACCACCACGAGGGTCGGCATGATCTGCGGCACCTTGATCTGGAAGAAAATCTCCAGCGGGTTGGCCCCGTCGATGATCGCAGCCTCGATGGTATCTTCGGGAATCCCGCGCAGGGCCGCCGACAGAATGACCATGGCAAAGCCCGTCTGAATCCAGATCAAGATCATCATCAGGAAGAAATTGTTCCAGAATGGGATCTGCAAGACATCCACCGGGTCCGAGCCAAACAAGGCCGCCCGGAGCGCATTGATCAATCCGATATCCGCGTCGACCGCGTAGACGAATTTCCAGATCAATGAAGCGCCGACGAACGAAATCGCCATCGGCATGAAAATCAACGATTTGGCGATATTGCCCCAGCTTAGGCGGTCGGTCAGTTGCGCCGCCAGCAAGCCGAAGAAGGTGGATCCCGCCGGCACCACCACAACCCACAGCAGGTTATTGAAAAACGCGGTGCGGAAATCCGGTGACGCCAACAAGGTGCTGTAATTGCCAAGCCCGATGAACCCATCTCCGGACCGGTTGTACATTGACCGCACCAACGATCCGATGACCGGATAGACCAGATACAAGCCCAACACGAATATGGCTGGGAACAAGAACAGCCATGGCCGCCACTTGTTCGCCCGGTTGATGTTGCGGCCGATATGGCGGCCTTTCGCCGGGAAGATCACTTTGTCCAGTACCAGATTGGACAAGTAGAAATACGCGACGCAGCCCCCGACACCGACGAAGATCGTCACAATACCTTGCATTAACGGGTTCATCGGCCCCTCCAGGTCGGATCGGTTACACGCGGAGCCAGCCGCAGAGAGCAGCTGGCCCCCGTCAGACGGTGATCCGCCTTACTGGATCGTCTCCCAGCGGTCCTGAATGCCCTTGGCCACGTCCTCGGCGCTGGCACCGGTGGTGTAATCGACCATTCCGGTCCAGAACGCCCCGGCCCCGATTTCGCCCGGCATCAGGTCGGACCCGTCGAAGCGGAAGGTGGTCGCGTCGGTCAAGATCGCGCCCTGTGCCCGCAGCGTATCGGTGGCATACATCGCTGAGTTTGCCCCCTTGAACGGGGTCAGAAACCCCGATTGCGCCATCCAGATTTCATGGGCGATCGGCGTTTTCAGAAACTCGATGAAGCCGTGGGCCACTGGCGCATCGTCGGTGATTGCAAACAGTGTTCCGGCCCCAAGAACTGGCTTGCCCAGATCCTTGTCTGCGTAGGCCGGGAAGTAGAAGAAATCCACGTCCTCGCCGACAGCGGTTCCGTCGGGGAAGAAGGTCGGGATGAAGGTCGCCTGCCGGTGCATGTAGCATTCTGGCGGAAAGCCGAACAAACCGGTCGCGCTGTCGCGGAAATCGGTGGTCGCCACCGCTTGGCTGCCGCCGCTGACATAGGCATCGTTCTTGGCGAAATGGCCATATTCTTCGATCGCTGCCACCACAGCCGGGTCGTTAAACGGGATCTCGTTGCTGACCCATTGGTCATAGACCGACGGCGGCTGCGTCCGCAGCATCATATCCTCAACCCAATCCGTGGCGGGCCAGCCGGTCGCCGCGCCCGATCCCAGCCCGATGCACCACGGGGTGCCGCCATCCGCAACAATCTGGTCGGTCAGCGCCTTAAGCTCTTCCATGGTTTCGGGGATCTCATAGCCGGCTTCCTCGAAATTTTCGGGAATGTACCAGACGATGGATTTCAGATCGACTTTGTAGAAAAAGCCAAACAGGTCATCCACGCCATCCGCATCGGCGTAAGTGCCCAGATCAACCCAGGACTGCCCGGCCGAATAATTGTCCAGAATCCATTGCTCGGTGCCGTCGGCCAGCGGGGTCAAGCCGCCGCGCGCCGCGAGGTCCGTGGCAAGGCCCGGCTGCGGGAAGATCGCGATATTCGGGGCTGATCCGGCCTGAATGGCGATCACGATATCCTGCTCAAAACTTTCCGAGCCCGAATAATTGACGCTCGCCCCAGTCGCGTCCTCGAAATAGGCGATCACGCTTTCCACAAGCGCTTTGTCCGCGCCGGTCCAAGGGCCGGTCATGGTCAATTGCTGCCCGGCAAAGTCATGCGACGCCGCGAATGCCTCCAGACTGTCCCAGTTGAAATCGCCCTCTCCCGGGGCAAACTTCAACTCCTGTGCATTGGCTGCGCCCGCGCACAAAGCCAACCCGGCCACTGACGCCAATAAGCCAAATTTCATAACAAACCTCCACGTTGATACGCCCGCCGTCACCCGGGCTGCCAATTTTATGCGCAATTGACGAATCGTTTCAAAGCGCTTTGGACTGTGGCAACAATACGCTAGTCTGGACACCTGTCAACGCGGGCTCGCGCCGATCCAATGATGACTTGAACCTGAAAACAAATGGGTGTTAGCGCTGACAGCTACGGATAAAAGGACGCCCGATTTTTGACCTGCCGACCCACAGCCCGGATATTCGCGGCGACCCTAAACGCAAGGTTTTGCCGATGAACCTGAAAGACCTCGCAGAAGTTCTTGGCGTCAGCCAGACGACAATCAGCCGGGCGCTGAACGGCTATCCGGAAGTCAGCGAAGGCACCCGCAAGCGGGTAATGGAGGCCGCCGCGCGCTATGGCTATCGCCCTGACAGTCGGGCGCGGTCATTGGCGACGGGGCGGTCCATGTCCATCGGGATGGTGTTGCCGATGGCGTCGCCGCAAGAGGTGGTGAACCCGATTTTCGCCGATTTCGTGGCTGGTGCCGGCGGGCTGTTGGTGGAACGGGGCTATGATGTGCTGTTGTCGCTGGCCTCTGGCGCCACCGAGGACGAGGCCGGGGCCTATCGGTCGCTGGCCACCCGGGGCCGGGTCGACGGCGTGATCCTGCAAGCGCCCCTGATCGATGATTGGCGCATCGGCATGCTGCAAAAGCTGGGCTTGCCGTTCGTCGTGCATGGGCGGACCTCGAACGAGACCTCGGCCTATTCGTGGATCGACGTCGACAACCGCCGCGCCTTTCGCCGGGCCACCGATCACCTTCTCGACCTCGGCCATCGCCGGATTGCGCTGTTGAACGGCCTTGAAGCCATGGATTTCGCGTTTCGCCGCCGGGACGGCTATGTGACCGCCCTGACCGCCCGCGACATCACCCCCGACCCCGCCCTGATGTACCAGCAGGCCATGACCGAGACCTATGGCTTTGCCACCACCTGCCGATTGCTGGATGGGCCGAACCCGCCCAGCGCGGTGCTGACCTCATCCTTGCTGGTGGCCCTTGGGGTGCGCCGAGCCCTCGAATCCCGCGGTTTGCGGATGGGACAGGATGTGTCGCTTGTCACCCATGATGACGGCCTGTCGTATCTGCCCAATGGCGACGATGCGCCGATGTTCACCTCCACCCGGTCCTCGGTGCGCGATGTCGGCAAACGCGCCTCTGAAATGCTGCTGGCCATGATTGACGACCCCACGCTTGCCCCCTTGCAAACCCAGTTAGAGGCGGCGCTGGTTCTCGGCCCGTCCAGCGGGCCCGCCCCCCATTCGGAAAGGACACGACCATGTTGACCCGTAACGATTTCCCGGAAGGTTTCGTCTTTGGGGCCGCCACCTCGGCCTATCAAATCGAAGGCACGGCCAAGGGCGGCGCTGGCCCGACCCACTGGGACAGTTTCGCTGCCACCCCCGGCAATGTCGTGCGCGGTGAAAATGGCGACCGGGCGTGCGACCACTACACCCGCTATCCAGAGGACCTGGATCTGGTCGCAGCTGCCGGCTTTGATTCCTATCGGTTTTCGACCTCATGGGCGCGGGTCCTGCCCGAAGGCCGGGGCACCCCGAACCCTGAGGGCCTCGATTTCTACGACCGGCTGATTGATGCGATGCTGGAACGGGGAATCAAACCCGCCGCGACCTTGTATCACTGGGAATTGCCGCAGCCGCTGGCCGATCTCGGCGGCTGGCGCAATGGCGATATGCCGAACTGGTTCGGAGAGTTCGCCGACCTGATCGCCCGCCGCTTTGGCGACCGCCTGTGGAGTACCGCCCCGATCAATGAGCCGTGGTGCGTCGCGTGGCTGTCGCATTTCATGGGTCATCACGCCCCCGGTATGCGTGACATCCGCGCCGCGGCCCGGGCGATGCATCACGTCCTGCTGTCCCACGGCACCGCGATCGAGGTGATGCGCGGCCATGGCATGACCAATCTCGGGGCGGTGTGTAATTTCGAATACGCCCTGCCCGCAGATGACACGCCCGAAGCCGCTGGCGCTGCCGCGCGCTATGACGCGATCTACAACCAGTTCTTCTTGTCCGGCCTGTTCAAAGGCACCTACCCCGATCTGGTGCTGGAAGGGCTAGAGCCGCATCTGCCCCAAGGCTGGCAGGACGATTTCGCAACCATACAAGCCCCGCTCGACTGGGTCGGGCTTAATTATTACACCTGCAAGCGCATCGCCCCAGCAGCCACGCCGTGGCCCGCGCTGCAAGAGGTCGATGGCCCGCTGCCAAAGACGCAGATGGGATGGGAAATCAACCCAGAGGGTCTGGCGCATTTCCTCAAGATGGTGCCGCAAGACTATACCGGCGATCTGCCGCTTTATGTGACTGAAAACGGCATGGCCAACCCCGACGTGATCATCGATGGACAGATCGATGACAGCGCCCGGATCGCCTATCTGGATCAACATTTCAACAAAGCGCGTCTGGCTATCGCCGATGGCGTGCCGCTGAAAGGCTATTTCGTTTGGTCGCTGCTGGACAATTACGAATGGTCGCTTGGCTATGAAAAGCGGTTCGGACTGGTCCATGTGGACTTTGAGACGCTGAAACGTACCCCCAAGGCCTCTTGGCATTCGCTGAAGTCCATGCTTGTAACGTCATGATCACCCTGTTCGCATCCCTGACCCAAGGCTTGACCCCATGACCACCCTTGTCGCCGATGTCGGCGGGACCAATACCCGCGTCGCCATATTCTTCGACGAAGACATGACGCCAACTTCGGTCCGCCGGTTTCGCAACGCCGAATTCGCCTCACTGGAAGCGGTGCTGAAACAGTACCTTGCCGATTTGGATGGCGTCTCCTGCTCGGCGGCATGTGTGGCCGTCGCGGGGCCGGTGCGGGACGGGATCGGCCGGATGACCAATCTTGACTGGGTGATGGATGGCGCGACGCTTTGCACGGCCACCGGTGCCGCCCAAGGGTTCGTGATCAACGACCTTGAGGCGCAGGGCCATGCCCTTGATGATGTGGACACCCGCTGCGTTCTTGGCCATGGCCGGCCTGCCGCCGCCACCAGCACCCGCCTTGTGGTGGGCTTGGGCACCGGCTTCAACGCCGCCCCGGTGCATCCGGTCGAGGACGGGTCTGAATTCTATGTTGTGGCCTCGGAATGCGGTCATGCCAGCATGCCGGTGCAGGACCAAACCGGGCTCGATCTGTCCCTGAGCCTGCGCAAGGCGCATGGGTTCGCCTCGATCGAAGAGGCCTTGGCCGGGCGCGGCCTGCTGGCGATCAATGCCTTTGTCGCGGCGAAATCCGGGGCCGCACCGCATGACAGCACCCAAGACTTGATTGCCGCGCTCTCGGGCACGCCGACCGCCACCGACACCGCCACGGCAGGCCTGTACTGCCAACTGCTCGGGCAGGTTCTTGGCGATCTGGCCTTGGTCCATCTGCCATGGGGCGGCATCTATCTGATCGGCGGCATGGCCCGGGCCATGTCCCCCTTCTTCGCCACCCACGGGCTGAGCGACGCCTTTCATGACAAGGGCCGCTTCAGCACCTTCATGGACGATTTCGCGATCCATATGGTGGAAGATGACTACGCCGCCCTCACCGGCTGCGCCCGCTACGTACGCCGCCACAGCTAAGCCCCACCGGCCAACCACGCCAGACGACCGGGACTAATCCTCGGCGTCGTCGAAATAGGATTGCTGCGCGTCCCGGATCTTTGCCAGAATGGCCCTGATCTGGCCCAGATGAGCGCGAATTTCCGCCTCGACCTGCACCGGATCGCGATTCGCCAAGGCGCTGGCAATCGCCCGGTGACCGGTGACCGCGTCCTGCTTGCCAAAGGACAGCGATAAAAACCGGACCCGGTCCATATGGCCTTTTTGCTCTTGGATCACCGCCCATGCATGCTCTTGCCCGGCCATGGCACAGATCCGGCGATGGAACTGATCATCCAGATCGTGGAAATCCCATAACGCCCCGGCGGCCACCGCCTTTTCTTGCTGCGCGATCAGCAGATCCAGATCGGCAAGATCGGCAGGCGCGGCCCGCACCGCCGCCTCACGGCCGCATTCCACCTCAAGCGCCGTGCGCACAAACGCAGCCCGCAGTACCGCCTCTTCCGAGATTTTGCTGATCAGCGTGGCGCGCTGGGGCCGCATCAGCAGAAAACCCAATTTCGACAGCCGAAAAAAAGCGTCCCGGATCGGTTGTCGCGACACGCCGAGCTGCTTGGCCACCTCGATCTCGGACACCTTGGTTCCGGGCGGAAGCTCCAGCGACACCACCGCGTTATAGAGGATCTCAAACGCCTGATCCGTCGCCGTCGACGTCACGGACCCGATGCTTTTCAATGCGCCTGTACCTTGCTCCGACATGGCGAGACCGCCCTTCCCTTCTGTGTCCGTGCGGCCTTGCAGAAGCCGGCAGCCGCCGCAAGCGGATGAATAGCATATTGCTTGAACTGGCGCACTAGCATATCAGTTTCACATCCGTTTGAATTTGAAAGTCGCGCAATGAGCCTCACCGATCCTGACCGACTGTTTCCTGTCGAGCCTGCCCTTCGCAGTCTGGCAAAAGACCTGTACGCAGGCATCGCCGACCTGTCGATCCTCAGTCCGCATGGCCATTGCGACCCCCGCTGGTTCGCGGAAAACAAGCGGTTCCCGAACCCGGCCGAACTGTTTGTGATCCCGGATCACTATATCTTTCGGATGTTGGTCTCGCAGGGCATCGGCATGGACACGCTCGGCCTGTCCCGCGTCGATGGCGGCACCACCGAACGGGACCCGCGCAAGATCTGGCAGGTGTTCGCCGACAATTTCCACCTGCTGCGCGGCACCCCTTCGGCCATGTGGCTCAATCATTCATTCGAGCATGTGTTCGGGATTGACATTCCCCTGACCTCTGGCACCGCCACCGAATATTTCGACCATATTGACGCCAAACTCGGCGATGACGCCTATCGCCCCCGCGCCCTATTCGATCGCTTCAAGATTGACGCGCTGGCGACCACAGAAAGCGCGCTGGACGATTTGTCGTGGCACCAGATGATCCGTGACAGCGATTGGCCCGGCAAGGTTGTGACCACCTATCGCCCCGATGCGGTCGTCGATCCCGAATTTGAAGGGTTCGCCAAGAACGTCGTGCAACTGGGGGCAATCACCGGCGAGGACACGGCCACCTATGCCGGCTATCTGAACGCGCACCGGGCGCGGCGCGCGTTCTTCAAGACCATGGGTGCCACGGCCAGCGATCACGGCCATCCGTCCGCCCGCACCGAAGACCTGCCCCGCGCGGTCGTCGAGGACCTGTTCCACAAAGCATGCGCCGGAACCTGCACCCCGGACGAGGCCGATGCCTTCCGCGGCCAGATGCTGACCGAAATGGCCCGGATGAGTCAGGATGATGGGCTGGTCTTGCAAATTCATCCCGGCTCATGGCGCAACCATTCGGCCCAGACCTTCGCCGCCTATGGCCGGGACATGGGCTTCGATATCCCGTCGCGCACCGATTACGTCGCCGCCCTGAAGCCGATGCTGGACGCGGTCGGGATGGACCCGAACCTGACCATCATCCTCTTTACGCTGGACGAAACCGCCTATAGCCGGGAACTGGCCCCCTTGGCCGGAGCCTATCCGGCACTGCGCCTTGGTCCGCCATGGTGGTTCCATGACAGCTATGAGGGCATCAAACGGTTCCGCGAGGCCACCACCGAAACCTGCGGCTTCTACAACACCGTCGGCTTCAACGACGACACCCGCGCCTTCTGTTCGATCCCGGCCCGCCACGACGTCTCGCGCCGGTCCGATTGCGCCTATCTGGCCCAACTGGTGGCCACCGGGCGGCTGTCGCAAGCCGACGCCCATGAGGTGGCGCAGGACTTGGCTTATGGCCTTGCCAAAGCCGCCTACCGCCTGTGACCGCCCTGCCCCAATCGACCCATTCCGAGGAGAGACCATGACCCCCGCTGAAACCCGCTACGCGATTGATCCCGTCACCGCAAAAACCCTCGACACCGAAGGCTTGCGCAGCCATTTCCACGTCGGCGGCCTGTTTAAAGACGGCGAAATCACCCTGATCTACAGCCATTACGACCGCTTGATCATGGCCGGCGCCGTGCCCGCAGGTCAGACCCTGACCCTTGATGAGGTACGGGAAACCGGCACGCCCAGCATTCTTGATCGCCGGGAAATGGGCGTTCTCAACATCGGTGACACCGGCACGGTGGCCGTCGGCGGCACCTCTTACGAGGTCAAGCATGGCGAGGTGCTGTATATCGGCATGGGCGCGGGCGCGATTGACTTCTCAGGCGCCGGCCGGTTCTACATTCTCTCTGCGCCAGCGCATCACAGCTATCCCACCACGCTGATCCGCGTCGAGGATGCCCGCCGCGTCGAACTGGGCTCGAAAGAGACGGCGAATGAACGGGTGATCATCCAACTGCTGCACCCGGACGTTTGCAAAAGCTGTCAGCTGCTGATGGGCTATACCCAACTTGCCGAAGGCTCGGTCTGGAACACGATGCCCGCCCATACCCATGATCGCCGGATGGAGGCCTATCTCTATTTCAACATGAGCGACGATCAGCGCGTCTTCCACTTCATGGGCCAAGCGCAGGAAACCCGGCACATTGTCATGGCCAATGAAGAGGCCGTGATTTCGCCGCCATGGTCGATCCATTCCGGTGTCGGCACCGCTGCCTATACATTCTGCTGGGCCATGGCCGGTGACAATGTCGACTTCACCGATATGGATATGATCGCGATTGGGGATTTGAAATGAGCGATCCGTTCCGCATCGACGCCACCCGCGCCCTGGTCACCGGGGCGAATACCGGCATCGGTCAGGCCATCGCCCTTGGTCTGGCCCGAGCCGGGGCGCATGTCCTTGCCGCAGGCCGGTCGTCCTGCGCCGACACCGTGGGACTGATCGAAGCGGCTGGCGGCAGTGCCGAAGCCGTGACCCTTGAGTTGTCGGACCCGGCAGCGGCGGCAGCAACCCTTGCCAGCTTGGGCGATCTGGACATTCTGATCAACAATGCCGGGATCATCCGGCGCGACGACAGCGTGGATTACGCCGAAGCCGATTGGGATGACGTGATGGACGTCAATCTGAAAGCGGTGTTCTTGATGTCTCAGGCCTTTGCCAAGCAGGCAATGGCCCGCGGCACCCCCGGCCGGATCGTCAACATTGCCTCGCTGCTGTCGTTTCAGGGCGGCATCCGGGTGCCGGCCTATACCGCATCCAAGCACGGGATCGTCGGGCTGACCAAGATCTTCGCCAATGAATGGGCCGCCAAAAAGATCAACGTCAACGCGGTCGCGCCGGGCTATATCGCCACCAACAACACCGCTGCCTTGCGCGCTGATCCCAAGCGCACGGCCGAACTGCTCAGCCGCATTCCGGCCGGCGATTTTGGCGATCCCGCCGACATTGCGGGCGCGGTGACGTTTCTGTGCGCCCCGGCCTCGTCCTATGTCACCGGTGCGGTGCTGAACGTCGACGGCGGCTGGCTGGCCCGCTAAGCTACGGCGCAAACGCCCCCCCGACGCCCTGTTGTTCAAGGCGTCGGAGGGGCTGTCGATACACCGGCCACACACGAGGCCAGCGAACGGGCGGTCAAACCACCGCCCACGCGGCCTCAGTGACTGTCACGCGGCACCGCATTGCCCCGTGCGCCCTTAAGGAAGTCCAGATCGGCCCCGGTATCGGCCCCTTCCACGGTGGAGACGAACAGTTTCGGATAACCGCCCACCGGTGGCACCACCGGGCTGGTCCAGTCCGCCAACCGCGCCGCGATCTCGGCATCGCTGAGATCCAGATGAATTCGGCGTGCCGCCACATCCAACTCGATCATGTCACCGGTGCGCACGATCGCCAGTGGCCCGCCTGCCGCCGCTTCCGGCGCGGTGTGCAGCACCACGGTCCCATAGGCCGTTCCCGACATCCGCGCATCCGATATGCGGACCATATCGGTGATGCCTTTCTTTAGGATCTTCGGCGGCAGGCCCATATTGCCGACCTCAGACATGCCCGGATAGCCCTTCGGTCCGCAGTTCTTCATCACCATGATGCAGGTCTCGTCGATCTCCAGCGCGTCGTCATTGATCCGCGCCTTGTAGTCGTCGATATCCTCGAACACGACCGCCCGGCCGCGATGCTGCATCAGATGCGGACTGGCGGCGGAAGGCTTCAGAACGGCGCCCTTCGGTGCCAGATTGCCCCGCAGAACCGCAATCCCGCCCGAGGCCGTCAGCGCCTTGTCCACCGGCAGGATCACGTCCTCGTTCCAGTTTTGGGCCTCTTTGACCTCATCCCAAATGCCCAGCCCCGACACGGTCAAAGCGTCGCGATGCAGCATGTCCGCCTCGCCCAGACGTTTCAGGACCACAGGCAGGCCGCCCGCATAGAAGAATTCCTCCATCAGGTATTTGCCTGACGGCATCAGGTTGACGATGGTCGGCACGTCCCGGCCCAAGCGGTCCCAGTCATCCAAGGTCAGATCGACCCCGCACCGGCCCGCCAGCGCCAGCAGGTGAATGACCGCGTTGGTCGAGCCGCCAATCGCGCCGTTGCAGCGAATGGCATTCTCGAACGCCTGTTTGGTCAAAATGTCCGACGGTTTCAGATCATCCTTCACCATCTGCACGATGCGGCGGCCCGTCAGTTGCGCCATCACCTTGCGCCGGGAATCGACCCCCGGAATGGCGGCATTGCCAGACAGGGCCATGCCCAACGCCTCGGCCATTGAGGCCATGGTGCTGGCGGTGCCCATGGTGTTGCAGGTGCCCGAAGACCGGCTCATCGCCTGTTCGGCTTCCAGAAAGTCTTCTTGGCTCATCTTGCCAGCCTTGATGTCTTCCGACATCTGCCACAGCGCGGTGCCCGACCCGACCCGCTCGCCACGGAACCAGCCGTTCAGCATCGGCCCGCCGGTGACCACGATGGACGGAATATCGGTGGACGCCGCGCCCATCATCAGACTGGGGGTGGTCTTGTCACACCCGACCAGCAACACCGCGCCGTCAATCGGTTGGGCGCGCATCACCTCTTCCACCGCCATGGCCGCCAGATTGCGGTACATCATCGCCGTCGGGCGGAAGGTATTTTCCGACGCCGAGAACACCGGCACTTCCACCGGAAAGCCCCCGGCCTCCCAGACACCGGCTTTCACCTTTTCGGCCAGATCACGCAAATGACCGTTGCATGGCGTCAGTTCGGACCACGTATTCAAGATGCCGATCACCGGACGCCCGTCAAACAGGTCATGCGGATAGCCCTGATTTTTCAGCCATCCCCGGTGATAAATGGTATCGCGCGAGGTGCCGCCATACCACTCTTGCGAGCGAAGCTTGCGGGGCCAGTCTGCCGGTTGGAACGTCATGTCGAATCCTTTTCAGCGCAGCGCGGGTCACGGGGAAGAATGGGTGCGCAGGCACCGCAGCGCCCGGCGCGGTTGGGTGGGGTGGCGACCGGACGGAGGGGCTGACACGCGGTCAGGATCGCCATCCTGAACTGGCAGCCATTGCGCCGCACAATGCCCAGCGCGCGCATTGCATTCAAATCATAAATTGAACTATCAATATACCGATTGTGATATATTGATCCGAGCCTCTATGCCCCCTCTTAAACCAACCGTCCCCCCCGCCCTGCACAGCGATCAGTTGATCCGGCGCGGTCTGCGGCTGCCGCAACTGCGCCTGATGGTGGCGGTGCAGGATCTTGGCCAAATATCCGCAGCCGCCGCGCAACTGTCGATGACCCAACCCGCGGCCTCGCGTCTGTTGGCTGAGTTGGAACAGACCCTCGACCAACCTTTGTACAAGCGCCACAGCCGCGGCATCGCCCTGACGGAAGCGGGCGCGCTTTTGGCCACACGGGCGCGCAAGATCCTTGGTGCCTTGGATCAGACCGAAGCCGAGGTGGCGCAAATCAAGACCGGTGCCCGTGGCCGGGTCCGAATTGGGACGGTCACCGGGCCGGGGCTTGAGATCGTGCTGCCGGTGATCCGGCAGTTGCAGGACACCCACCCCGAGATCGAGCTGTCCGTTGAGGTCGATACTTCGGACAAGCTGGGCGAAGCGTTGATCGCGCAAGAGCTTGAGTTCTATCTTGGGCGCGTGCTGGACAATATCGACCCGCGCAGCGTCACCCTGCGCCCGATTCGGCCCGAGCCCCTGTGCCTGATCGTTCGCAACGGCCATCCCTTGCAACGGCGAACCCCGCTCGCCCTGTCAGAATGCTTGGCGTTCGATTGGGTGATGCAGGCCCCGGGCAGCGTATTGCGCCGCACCATCGACGGCTATCTGCTGGAACAGGGGTTGCCGCTGCCTGCCAAGGTTCTGTCCACCTCGTCGCTGCTGCTGACCATGGCGCTGATCGGCGATACCGATGCCGTGGCCCCGGTGTCGCGCTCCGTCGCCGCCTTTTATGCCGGGCAGTCCGGGCCGGACGGACCGGGCGGGCCCATCCACATCCTTGACGTGGCTCAGGACATGCAGGTCAGCCATTTTTCCCTGATCACCCGCAAGGGCGATGCCGTCTCACCTGCGGCGCGGCGGGTCATCACGCTGATCGCGGCACAAGCGGGCCTCGCGTAGCCCGAACCCTCAGGACGGCGCAGCAAAGACCGGTCTGAACACTAAAGAAGAAAGGCAAGTGGTGCGGGCGGTGGGAGTCGAACCCACACGGGCATACGCCCAACAGATTTTAAGTCTGGTATGTCTACCATTCCATCACGCCCGCTAGCGCGCGCCGGACCATAACGCACGTGTCGGCGGTGTAAAGACACGCCGCGACCGAAACCGCCAATGTCCAGCATAACTCTTTGAAACCGAGGCTCCCGCGCGGGCAAAGCGCCGCGTTACGGGCTATCCGCACAGGCGGCCCCGGCACCCCGTGCCCCCGCGCCCCAACCGCCGCCCCAGTTGCCCGCAACGGATGGCGGGACTGGCCAATGGAGGATCGTCGGGAGATCAGCCAGCGCCGGTTCCGGCATTGGCTGTGCCGCCTTGATCAGGTATTGCGGATGGTCTTGACGAAGGCACCCGACAACGGATCGTTGCAGACAATGACGCCGCCATCGGTCAACAGATCGCGCCCGTCACGGATCGGCATTACAAAACCGCCCGCCTCGCGCACGATGCACAGACCCGCTGCAACATCCCACGGCTTGATCCCGCGCTCCCAATAGCCGTCAAACCGGCCCGCGCCGACATAGGCCAGATCCAACGCCGCCGCACCCCAACGCCGAACCCCGGCACATTGCGGCAGCAGACGCGCCAGATCCTGAAGCGTCGCCGGCAATTCCGGGCGACCACCAAACGGCAGCCCCGTGGCAAACACCCCTTCGATCATCGACGACCGGCCCGACACCCGCAGGCGCTGTGACTGGTTCAACCACGCGCCCTGGCCCTTTTCGGCATAGAACATCTCGTCCTTGGCGGCGTCATAGACCACCCCGGCCACGATCTCGCCCTTATGCTCAAGCGCGACGGACACCGCCCAATGCGGCAAGCCGTGCAGAAAGTTGGTGGTGCCGTCCAACGGATCGACGATCCAGCGCCGGGTCGGGTCGTCGCCATGGATTTCCGCCGATTCCTCGGCCAGCCAGCCATAGGACGGGCGCGCACCCATCAATTCCTCTTTCAGAATTGCTTCGGCAGCCAGATCGGCCTTGGACACAAAGTCGCCGGGGCCTTTTGACGACACTTGCAAGTTCTCGACCTCGCGGAAGTCCTTGACCAGCGACCGTCCCGCCTTGCGCGCGGCCTTCATCATGACATTCAGATTGGCGCTGCTTTTCATCCGCGTGCTCCTTTATTCAAGCGGCGCGTATACGCGCGCGGAAGCCAGATGCCAAGGCGGGATGTCACCCAGCTTTGCCTTGGCCTATCCGACGCGCCCCGCGCGATCAGACCCGCTGCAATTTCTGCGGCTCGCTGCTGGCCAACCGTAACAAATGCCCGACATAGGGCTTGGCCTCATCCCCGGCGCGGGTTGCCGCATATAGGCGGCGCGTCACCCCGGCTTCAGTCAATGGCAGCACCACATAGTCAGGGTTGCCGCGAATGCTGCGTACCACCCAATCCGGCAGCACCGCCACCCCCCGTCCCGAGGCCACCAACATCAAGATCACCGCCGTCAGTTCCACTTGCCGCACCTCGCGCGGACGCAGCCCGGCCGGATCCAGCAGACAGATGAACACATCCAGCCGCGCCGGATCCACCGGATAGGTAATCAAGGTCTCATTGACGAAATCTTCGGCCACCACAGAGTCGCGGCGGGCCAGCGGATGGCCCCGCGCCGCCACAAAGACCGGATCATAGTCAAACAACGGCGTAAACACGATGCCGGGCAAGTCATCGGGATCCGACGATACCACCAGATCCAATTCTTCGCGCTGCAAGGCCGGCAAAGCGGCAAAGGACAGCCCCGGCCGAATGTCCACATCCACATCCGGCCAACTGTGGCGAAACAGCTCCAACACCGGCAGCAGCCAATCGAAACAAGCGTGGCATTCAATCGCAATATGTAACCGTCCATCGCGCCCGGCTTCCAACCCAAGAAATTCTTCCTCGACCGCAGCCACTTCGGGCAGCACCCGCTCGGCCAAGCGCAACAGCCGCTCGCCCGCCACTGACAGCCGCAACGGCTTGGCCCGCCGCACAAACAGATCGACCCCCGCCTGCGCCTCTAGTCCCTTGATCTGATGGGATAACGCCGATTGCGTCAGATTCAGCCGGTCTGCCGCGCGCGCCAATCCGCCCGCCTCATGAATCGCCTGCACCGCGCGCAAATGCTTTAACTCTAGATGCATTTCACGGATTCCTAATAATCTTCTTGAGGATTATGAATTTGTTTCACGGCGATTCCCATGTCATAAAGGCTGCCAGTCAAAAAGGGACCCCTCATGTCGAAGCCACGCATCTCGTTCGAATTTTTCCCGCCGCAGACGCTGGACGCGTCGTTCCGGCTTTGGGAAACCGTGCGGGCGCTGGCGCCGCTGGATCCCGGATTCGTCTCAGTCACCTATGGCGCAGGCGGCACCACCCGCAAACTGACGCACGAGGCTGTGGCCACCATTCACAAGCATTACGGTCTCAACGTGGCCGCGCATCTGACCTGCGTCAATGCCAGCCGCGACGAAACGCTGGAAATCGCCCAAGCCTATTCCGATGTCGGCGTTACGGAAATCGTGGCCCTGCGCGGCGATCCTCCGAAAGGCAGTGACCGCTTTGTGCCGCACCCGGACGGCTTTGCCGACAGTTGCGAACTGATCGAAGCGTTGGCCGCCACCGGAAAGTTCAAACTGCGGGTCGGCGCTTATCCTGACCCGCACCCCGAAGCCACGGACACACTCAGTGACGTCACTTGGCTTAAGCGCAAGGTCGACGCCGGTGCGCACAGCGCCATCACCCAGTTCTTCTTTGAACCGGACACCTTCTTCCGCTTCCGCGACGCCTGCGTGGCCCAAGGCATCACCGCGCCGATTCTGCCGGGCATTCTGCCGATTGAGAATTGGACCGGCATTCGCAAATTCGCCGCCCGCTGCGGCACCGCGATACCCGGCTGGCTTGACGACACGTTTGACGCCGCCGCCAAAGACGGACGCTCAGAAGAAGTCGCGACCGAGTTGTGCGTCGATCTGTGCCGCCGCCTGATGGCCGAAGGGGTCGAGGATTTGCATTTCTACACCCTCAACAAGCCCCATCTGACCCGCAACATCTGCGCCGCGTTGGGGGTCACATCGGCCACACCGCTGGAACACGTGGCCTAGCACCCGCACGGCCCAACCCTGACGTCCAAACACGCGCAAGGCCATCTGCTCCGCCGAATTGGCGGTGACACCCCTGCCCGTATTCGGAAGTATAGCCCAGCCCACACCCCGGCAGTCATCGCCGGGTTTCCTGCCTCAAGCTTCGCTCGCGGCCCCAAAGCCGTCATCCGGGGCCAAGGGCAGGCCATCCACCTGACTGCGGGCCCCAACCGCGCTGGGATGCAGGTGCTCTGATCGGTCCAAGCCAACACTCCGGCGCTTGCGCAGCGGAAACGCTTTGCTCCAGCCCCGCCAACCGCCCAATGACGGCGCGCTGGCGTCGCAAGGCAGGTCCCGGCGCCAGTCTGACGGCAACGGCAACCCGCAGCCTTCCGCCTTCTCCAACATCCAGACCAGCGGGATATTGGCCAAAGGCCGCGCGGGCGGAAATGCCGCCACTTGCCCCCCAACATCGCCGTGAATGCCCCGGAACCAAACCTGCTCGGCGTGACCGGTCCAATCGTCGGCACAATGCCACAGCAACGGCGCGAACGCGGCCCTCGTCTCATTCAGCGCCAGCGCGTGATAACCGTGCCGCACCCGCTGCCCCAGATGCGCGGTATGAAACGCATGACGGGCCGCGCTCAGCCGCCACGCCACCGGCAGCGGCCATCCCAGCGCCTTGACCGTATCGAACACGCCGACCATCTGTATCTCGACCTCGGGATGGCAAAACCGGCGTGCAAATACCCGCGCTTGCGGCCCATGCGGGTCGCGCTCGTAATGCCGGTATAACTGCCGCACCATCTGCTCGGTGGCAAAGCGAGGCCGGATCAGCCCGATCCGGTCGATCAACCCGGCCAGAGACCGCACCGCGAACGCGCCCCGGGAATAGCCAAACAGATAAATCCGATCCCCGACCCGATACCGCGTCGCCAGCGCCCCATAGGCCCGGCGAATTTGCCGGTTGATCCCGGTGCCGGTGATCACATCCACCGAAGCGCGCCAATCGCGCCATTGAATCCCTTCTTCATAGAACAGGGTCGGCCGCTGCCCCGCCGGAAGCCCCTTCAGCATGCCATAAATCCGGCCGATATTGGTCTCATCCCCCGCCGCCAACGACGACAAGGTGCCGTCCAGAAAAATCACATGACAGCGGGCCCGGCGCGACCGCCGCAGGCCCAATGCCGCGACCCCGGCCTTGCCATCGCCCGCCAATCCGGGCCGGTCTTGTGCTGTTTGCCTGTCCACCGGTCCATGCCGCCCTTGCCGTTTCCGTCCCATCCTACAGGCGGCGGATTAACGGGGAATAGACATTCTACCGGGGCAGAACGCATTTTCAGGCTGGTTTTTCCCGTCCCCTGCCCCCTCCTGCGCCGCCGCCCCTTGGCCTTGCCCCCGTCCTTCGATATGCGAGAGGAATACGTACGCGACCAGCCAGAGGCGCCCGATCATGACTATGGACAAGACTTTTAACGCCGCCGAAGCGGAAGCCCGGATTTCCAAGGCTTGGGAAGATGCCCACGCCTTCGCCGCCGGAGCCAACGCCAAACCCGGGGCGGAAACCTTCTCGGTCCTGATCCCGCCGCCCAATGTCACCGGCTCGCTGCACATGGGGCACGCCTTTAACAACACCCTGCAAGATATTCTGGTCCGCTGGCACCGGATGCGCGGCCATGACACCCTGTGGCAGCCCGGCACCGACCACGCCGGCATCGCCACCCAGATGGTGGTGGAACGCGAACTGGCCAAATCGGGCCGTCGCCGCACCGACATGACGCGCGCCGAATTCACCGATCTGGTCTGGCAGCAGAAAAAGCAATCCGGCGGCACCATCATCGGTCAGCTCAAGCGCCTTGGGGCGTCCTGCGACTGGGACCGGCTGGCCTTCACCATGTCCGGCGCCCCCGGCGCCCCCGAAGACGAGGGCGGCAATTTCCATGACGCCGTTATCAAGGTCTTTGTCGACATGTACGACAAGGGCCTGATCTATCGCGGCAAGCGGCTGGTGAACTGGGACCCGCATTTCCAGACCGCCATCTCGGATCTGGAAGTCGAGAATATTGAAGTCGACGGCCATATGTGGCACTTCAAATACCCGCTCGCAGACGGGGCCACCTATGACTATGTCGAGAAAGACGAAGACGGCACCGTCACCCTGCGCGAGACCCGGGATTATATCGCCATTGCCACCACCCGGCCCGAGACCATGTTGGGCGACGGCGCGGTTGCGGTGCATCCGTCGGATGCCCGCTATGCCCCCATCGTCGGCATGATGTGCGAAATCCCGGTCGGCCCGAAAGAGACCCGTCGCCTGATCCCGATCATCACCGATGAATACCCCGATCAGAATTTCGGCTCCGGCGCGGTGAAGATCACCGGCGCGCACGATTTCAACGACTATCAGGTCGCCAAGCGCGGCGGCATTCCGCTTTATCGCTTGATGGACACCAAAGGCACCCTGCGCGACGACGGGTTGTCCTATGACGACAGCGCCGCCCGGGCCGCCCAATTGGCGGCCGGCGATACCGCGTCGGAAAACGAAGTCGACACCATCAATCTGGTGCCCGAAGACCTGCGCGGACTGGACCGGTTCGAGGCCCGCAAGGCCGTGATCGACCAGATCACCGCCGAGGGCCTCGCGGTGATGATCGCGAACCCCAAATACGATCCTGACGCCGAAGAGCCCGGCCCAGCCCTGATCCCTTACGTCGAGAACAAAAAGGTCATGCAGCCCTTCGGGGACCGCTCGAAAGTGGTGATCGAGCCGATGCTGACCGACCAGTGGTTCGTCGATGCCGAAGCCATCGTCGGCCCGGCCATCGACGCCGTGCGCAGCGGCGAGATCAAGATCCTGCCCGAGCAGCAGGAGAAGGTCTATTTCAACTGGCTGGACAATATTGAGCCGTGGTGCATCTCGCGCCAGCTGTGGTGGGGCCACCAGATCCCGGTCTGGTACGGGCTCGACCTGTCCGACGACCAGCCCGAGGACACCTCCGGCGATTTGGACGAGGTCGATATCGGCCATCTGCTGATCGAGTCAGGCATCGTGCATCGCGGCACCCGGCATCACTGCGCCTCCGCCTTTGACGGCGTCGTTGACGGCTTCCATGCCGATCTCGCGTCCTTGCCCGTGCCGCTAAACGCCGCTCGCATCGTCGAAGTGGCCGACCGCGCCGCCGCCAACCATGCCTTTGCCGCCAGCCTTGCGGAGTATGCGGTCAGTCAAGACCCGACCCACCTGATTTACCCGGTCTGGCGCGATGCCGACGTGCTGGACACCTGGTTCTCGTCCGGCCTCTGGCCAATCGGGACGCTGGGCTGGCCCGAACAGACCCCGGAACTTGAGAAATATTTCCCAACATCGGTGCTGATCACCGGCTTTGACATCATCTTCTTTTGGGTCGCCCGAATGATGATGATGCAATATGCCGTGGTCGGACAAAAGCCGTTCGACACCATCTATCTGCATGCCCTCGTCCGCGACGAGAAGGGCAAGAAGATGTCCAAATCGCTGGGCAACGTGTTGGACCCGCTCGACCTGATCGACGACTACGGCACCGATGCGGTGCGCTTCACCCTGACCTCCATGGCGGCGATGGGGCGGGATCTGCGCCTGTCGAAAGACCGGATTGCGGGCTATCGCAATTTCGGCACCAAGCTGTGGAACGCCGTGCGCTTCGCGGAAATGAACGGCGTCTACCAGTCCGACAAAAGTCCGACGAAAGTCCGACACAAATCCGACGTCACCCAAACCGCCAATAAATGGATCATGGGCGAGACCGCGAAGATCCGCGAAGAGGTCGACGCCGCCCTTGCCTCCTACCGCTTCAATGACGCGGCCAACGGTCTTTACGCCTTTGTCTGGGGCAAGGTTTGCGACTGGTATGTTGAGTTTGCCAAGCCGCTCTTTGCCTCCGGCGACGAGGCGATCATCGCCGAGACCCGCGATGTCATGGGCTGGACTCTGGACCAGTGCATGATACTGTTGCACCCGACCATGCCCTTCATCACCGAAGAGCTTTGGGGCCTGACAGCGACCCGGGAAAAGATGCTGGTTCACACGGACTGGCCCACCTACCAAGCCCTTGACATGGTTGACGAAACTGCTGACCGTGAAATGAACTGGGTGATATCGATGATCGAGGAAATCCGCTCTGTGCGGTCTCAGATGCACGTGCCCGCCGGGTTGAAACTGCCGCTATTGCAGCTTGATCTGGACGCTGCCGGACAGGCCGCGTTTACCCGCTCGGAAGCCTTGATTCTGCGCCTTGCCCGGATCGAAAGCGTCAGCACGGTCGACACCATGCCCAAAGGCTGTGCCACCCTAACCGTTGACGGCGGCACCTTCGGCTTGCCCTTGGCCGGGGCCATTGACCTCGACGAAGAACGCGCTCGTCTGGACAAAGCCCTTGGCAAGCTGGCCAAGGATATCGGCGGCCTGAAAGGGCGCTTGAACAACCCGAAATTCATCGCTTCGGCCCCCGACGAAATCGTCGAAGAGAACCGCGAACTTCTTTCGCAAAAACAACAGGAAGAGGCCCGAATTCACTCGGCCCTCGCCCGACTGGCGGAGCTTGCCTCATGAACAAACCGAACAAGACACCCGCCCTCAAAACCACGGCCCTGACCCACGGTCGGCATACCTTGCGTGCCGCCGTGCTGAACAAGGTGCCCACCGCCCGTGCCTTCCTGACCGGCGGCGCACAGGGCACCGTTGCAGAAGCTACGGCCTCCACCGTGGAAGACGCCATCGAACAGCTAAAGCAACAGTTGGACGAGACCGCAGCGAAGTCACTTTCGGATCGCCGTCACGATGACCTGCTGGCATTGGACGTTCCGACCAAGGAAGAATTTGCCGACGGCCTGTCCATCGTCAAGCCACATGGCGGTCAACTTGCCATGCTGCGCGCCCATGCAGCAGCAGGTGCCGAAGGCCTGTCGACCGAAGATTTGGCCGATGCCGCAGGCTATGCCGGGTATAAATCCGCAAACCTGCAATATGCCAAGCTTGGCCGCGCGTTGGCCGAAGCCATCGGCTGCGATTTGCCCGGCAAGTCAATCGGCGGTGAAAAGGATTTGGCAACCGGGCTTCTGGCCAGCGTTGGCGGCGCCGGAACCGAAGGCGATCAGGTGCTGGTCATGCATCCGGAACTGCTGAGCGCGGTTCAGGATATTCCCGTCGCACCAATCACCTAACGACGAGGCCCGCGTCCCTGATGGTTGCCGGTCCACGCTATGCCGCCCTGATCGCCTCACTGCCCGCGTCGGTCCCCTTTGTTGGGCCCGAGGTGCAGGAGCGGCGTCAGGGCGGATCCTTTCGCGCCCGGCTGGGGGCCAATGAAAGCATCTTTGGCCCCTCGCCTGCGGTGCGCGAGGCCATTACCCGGGCTGCCGCCGATGTCTGGATGTATGGCGATTCCGAGGCATTGGCCCTGCGCAGCGCCATCGCAGAACAGACCGGCACCACCCTCGACAACATCGTGCTGGGCGAAGGCATCGACGGCTTGCTCGGAACGCTGGTCCGGTTGTTGATCGATCCCGGCGACCCGGTGGTGACATCGCTCGGGGCATATCCGACCTTCGGCTATCACGTTCGGGCGGCTGGCGGCGTTTTGCACAACGTTCCCTATCGCGCCGACCGCGAAGATCTGACCGCCCTCTGTGCCAAGGCATGGGAGACCCGGACAAAACTGGTCTATCTGTCCAATCCAGACAATCCCATGGGAAGCTGGCATGACGGGGCGGCGATTTTGGCCATGCTCGACCGATTGCCACCGGATTGCCTGTTGCTGCTGGACGAAGCCTATCTCGATCTTGCCCCGGACGGCACCTCGCCCGACGTGGCTGCCGACGATCCCCGCCTGATCCGGATGCGGACCTTTTCCAAGGCGCATGGGCTGGCCGGGCTGCGCATTGGCTATGCCTTGGCCGCCCCTGACCTGATCCGCGCCTTTGACAAAATCCGCAATCACTTCGGAGTGGGGCGTCTAGTTCAGGCTGCCGCTCTGGCCGCGCTGACCGATACCGACTGGCTGGCCCATGTGCGATCCGAAACCCAGATCGCCCGGGCGCGGCTGGGCCAGATCGCCGATGAAAACGGCTTTGTCGCCCTGCCCTCGGCCACCAATTTTGTTACGATGGACTGTGGCCGCGATGGCGACTTCGCGCGCAAGGTCTTGGCCGAGGTGATGCAACAGGGCGTGTTTATCCGGATGCCGGCGGTAGCGCCGCTGGATCGGTGCATCCGGGTCTCGGTCGGGCCAAAGGCCGATCTGGACATTTTCGCCGCCGCGTTGAAAGACGCCCTTGCCCGGCTCTGACCGGGCAAGGACCAGTGGATGTCAGCTTAGCTTTGCGCCGGGGCTGCGACTTCGGCCTCATGCGCGGCCAGTGCGGTGCGCAGCGCCTCTTCAGCGGTGTGATCGAGCGAGGTTTGCAGAATGCGGCCGCCGACGCCACTGATCCGCTCCAGAACCTTGTCCCCGGTGACGCGCTTGACCAAAACAAACAGAACCGCTTCGTCGGTCTGAACTTCTTCTGCGAGCGATTTCATGAACTTGTCGTTGATGCCCATATCGCTGAGCCGACCGGCCAATGCGCCGCTGGCTGCCCCTGCGGCAACGCCCAGCAGCGGGTTCATGAACAAAACGCCAACCAGCAAGCCCCAGAAACTGCCGCTGGCCGCGCCGGTCGCAGTCAGGTTCACCATCTGGTTCAGCTTGACGCCTTTTTCGCTTTTGACAGCAACAACCGCGTCGCCAATCTCGATCAAGTAATCCTTGGTCAGTTCAAGAACTTTCTGGCGGACCTCTTCGGCTTTGGCCTCGGTCGGATAAACGATCGCAATAAGATCGGACATTGCCGTCTCCTTATGTGAAGTTCGATTTTCTCAATCACCCAGCCGACACCGGGAAAATTTCGGCCCGGCTGGCGCGCAAACACTGCCACAGCCCCGGCCCTAGTTCGAGCCAAAACCGCAAGGTCATCCCCGCGCCATGACAGCGGCAGCCGCATCCAACGCGCCCGGCCCATGCGGGATGTCCAAAGCCGTCAACCCCGCCTGAATGCTGCCTAAAACACCCATAATCATATGGGCGTTGACGTGTCCCATATGTCCAATTCGAAAGAACCCGTGCCAGTCCGGCGTGTCCGCAGGTGCCATGCCAAGACCGATCCCAAGGGTAACCCCGGTGGTCTCGCCGACCCAATTGCGCAAGCGGGTGCCGTGCTCGGCCCCGATGCGCAGCGCGGTGACCGCATGGCTCCGCTCGGCCGGATCGGTCACGTTAATTTCGAGTGGCCCAGCCGCGCCCCATGCATCACAAGCCGCCCAAACCGCCTGCGCCAGCCGCGCATGGCGGTGCATGGCGGCGTCCAGCCCTTCCTCGTCCAGCAGAATGGTCAGCGCGGCGCGCAGCGCGAACAGATGATGCGTCGGCGCCGTGCCGCAGAAATGGTTGGGGAAATGCACCGGATCGACCCGTGGCACCCAATCCCAATACGAGCTGACCTGCGTGACGCCGGCGCGAACACCCGCGGCCTTGTCATTGAAAAAGACAAAGCCCAAGCCCGGCGGCGTCATCAGCCCCTTTTGCGAGGCCGTCACCATGACATCGACCCCCCAAGCATCCATCTCGAACCGATCACAGCCCAGTGACGCGATGCAATCCACCATCAGCAATGCCGGATGCCCTGTGCTGTCCAGCGCGGCCCGCATCGCCGGAACATCGTTTCGGATGCCGGTCGCGGTATCGACCTGCACCGCCAGCACCGCTTTGATCTGGTGATCGCGGTCCGCCCGCAGAACGTCGGCCAGCCGCGCAGGGTCTGCCGCACTGCGCTGTCCGAATTCCAAGGTTTCGACCACCGCCCCGATCCGGCGCGCCATCTCGCCCCAACCCTTGGCGAAGTGACCGGTAGACAGCACCAGCACCCGATCACCCGGGTTCAGGATATTGGCGACAGAGGCCTCCCAGACCCCGTGACCGTTCGCGATGTAGATCGCCGCGTGATGCCGTGTCTGGGCGACGCGGCGCAAATCAATGATGATCGAGGCCACCATGTCGACCAATTCGCCGAAATAAATGTTCGGCGCGGGACGGTGCATGGCCTGAAGCACCCGGTCGGGCATCACCGACGGGCCGGGAATCGCAAGGTAGGGACGACCATGAACGAGGGACATATGCGGCACACTTTCAAAGTGGAGTTGTCAATTTTCAGCTATGCCAAACAGCAACAGCCGTCAAACTCTGCAACGTTCTGACCCAGCGTCAGCTTGAACGTGGTCCTGCACAAGACTAAACATAGGGCAACAGTGGGTCCAAGCACCCCTCCTTGTAAGGCGTTTCACCCTATGGCTTTCAGCCTGAAATCCCAGTTCACCAAAATGGAACGTGGGCTGCGAAAGCGCTTCGGGCGCGATATTTCCACACCAAAAACCCGGCGCCATGCGTGGTGGCATTTTCAGATCTTGGACCACGCCTTCCTGCGGGTGTGGTGGTGGAACCTCGAAGAAATCGCCCCGGGCGTCTGGCGGTCCAATCAACCCTCGCAGGCCCGCATCAAGCGCTATCGCGAGATGGGCATTCGCACGATCATCAACCTGCGTGGCAAGCGCAAACATTCGCCCTATTTGTTCGAGGAAGAGGCCTGCGCCAAAGAAGGGCTGATCCTTGAAGACATCACCCTAAGCGCGCGTTCTTTGGCGTCGCGCAAGGACCTGCTGGGGTTGATTGAAATCATGCGCAACGCCGAGAAGCCAATGTTGCTGCACTGCAAGTCCGGGGCCGACCGGGCCGGGTTTGCCTCGGCGCTGTATCTGGCGATTGTCGAAGGGCGCCCCCTGCCCGAGGCGCGCAAACATCTGCACTGGCGCTATTTGCATCTGCCGGGCGGAGATACCGATATTCTGGACCACGTGCTTGACAGTTATGAAGCCGAGACCGCGCAGGAACCGATGTCATTGGAAGCGTGGATCACCACACGCTATGATGCGGCACGCCTGACCGAAAGCTGGAAGGCGACACGGAAATGAGCCCACGCCCCGAAATTCCGCTGGCAAAAAGCTGGCCGCTGTTCAAATGGCTCTGGAAAGACTTCCTGCGCCCCTACCGCATGTTGATGGCAGGGGCCTTTGTCCTGATGACCATCGAAGGCAGTACCGCCGGCGCACTCAGCTACGTCCTGAAACCGATGTTCGACAAAGTCTTCGTTGACGGCGACCAATCGGCGATGAAATGGGTCGGCATGGCCATTCTGGCGATCTTTTTGACCCGTGCAATCACAGGCATGGCCCAAAAACTGCTGATGACCTATATCGGGCAACACTCGGTCGCCGATATCCAGTACCGGCTGTTGCAGCACGTCATGCAACTGGACACCACCTTTCACTCGGTCCACCCTCCGGGCCACTTGATGTCCCGGGTACAGGGCGATGTCGGCGGCGTTTCCACGATCTGGAGCGCGCTGATCCAAGGTTTGGGCCGGGACGTGGTTGCGGTAATCTCACTGATCGGCGTTGCCTTGTACATGGATTGGGCTTGGACCTTGATTGCCTTGATCGGTGTGCCAATCACAATTGCGCCGATTATTCTGGCACAGCGCTTTGTCCGGTCGCAGTCGCGCGCAGCCCGGGAACTGGCCGGTCAGGTCGGCACCCGACTGGACGAGGTGTTCCACGGCATCACTCAGATCAAGCTGAACTCCCTCGAGCGCTATCAGTCGCTGCGGTATAACACGCTGCGCCGACGGTCGATTGCGCTGGCGATGCGCACCGGAGCCGGACGCGCCTTGATCCCCGGCATGGTCGATATCATGGCCGGTGCGGGCTTCGTTGCTGTTTTGTATTTCGGCGGCAATGAGATCATTAGCGGCGAAAAAACCATCGGCGAATTCATGAGTTTCTTCACCGCCATGACCCTTGCGTTTGAACCGTTGCGCCGATTGGCCAATCTGGGCGGGTCATGGCAGACGGCGGCGGCAAGTCTGGAACGGGTGCAGGCGCTGTTTGAAACCAAGCCCTCGATCACCACACCGGCCCTCCCGGCCCGGCACGACGTGGAACGGCCCGAAATCCGCTTCGACGATGTGCATCTGGCCTATGGCGACCTGCCGGTTCTCAGAGGCGCCAGCTTCGTCGCCGAGGCCGGAAAAACCACGGCCTTGGTGGGGGCTTCTGGCGCGGGCAAAAGCACGATCTTTAATGTGCTGACCCGGCTGATCGACCCCAATACCGGCGATGTCCTGTTGGGCGGCGTCTCAACCCGGCAGCTCGAACTCAGCGCATTGCGGGGACAGTTTTCCGTGGTGACACAGGATGCGCTGCTGTTCGACGAAACCTTGCGCGAGAATATCCTGCTAGGCCGCACCGATGTCAGCGAGGCGCAACTGAACGAGGTTCTGCAAGCTGCTCATGTCAGCGAATTCCTGCCCCAGTTGCCGAAAGGGCTGGACAGCGAAGCCGGACCGCGCGGTTCAAACCTGTCGGGCGGGCAACGTCAGCGGGTCGCCATTGCGCGGGCGCTGCTGCGCGACACGCCGGTCCTGCTGTTGGACGAGGCGACTTCGGCATTGGATACCCGGTCGGAAAGCGTGGTGCAGGCCGCCATTGACCGTCTCAGCTCCGGGCGCACCACCTTGGTCATCGCCCACCGCCTGTCGACGATCCGCAATGCCGACAAGATTTTGGTGATGGATTACGGACAGGTCGTCGAGCAAGGCACCCATGACGAACTGTTGGACAAGGGCGGGATGTACAGCGATCTCTACAGGCTGCAATTCCGGTCCAAACAAGACCCCGACGCCAACACCGACTAAGTGGCGTCGTAATCCTTAGCGAGGGTTGCGGCGTCCAGACCGGTGCGGAAGCGTGCCAATCTCAGCAGGTTCGCGGTGCTCTGTCGCAGCCAGCCATTGCGCTGATAGCGGTCCGCCCCCGTGGCGGCCGTGGCTGGCAGCGGCGTCATCCGGCCTTTCAGACGTTGGGCCAGAACCACGTCCTCCATCAGGGGCAAGTCGGGATAACCGCCGACCGCATCCAAAAGCGTCCGTGCAATCACCAGCCCCTGATCGCCATAAGGCAGACCAAACAGCCGCGCCCGGGCATTGCCGCCCGCAGCAACCACCCGTGGCCCCAATCCTGTGGCCCGGAACTTTAACGAAAAATATCCCGCCCTGTCGCTGCCCTTTTCTAAATGCGCGGCAACGGCCTTTGACCACCCATCGGACAGGTGGGTATCGGCGTGCAGCACCATCACCCACGGGGCGGTGGCCTGTGCCACCCCACGCCCGATCTGCGCCCCACGCCCCGGCGCACCCGTGACAAGCCGCGCCCCGGATGCGGCGGCGATCGCGTGGGTTGCATCCTGCGATCCACCATCGCTGATGATCAGATCGCGCAGCAACCCGCCGGACACCCCTTCCATCAGGCATGCCAGTGTTTCCGGCAAATCACTGGCAGCATTCAACGTCGGAATGACAACACTTACAGGAGCGGGCATGGCAGGCCTTTCGCCAGAGGACACCGGTGCTATATGTCACCAAAGACTTAGAAGGAAGCGCACAGCATGACCTCGAACCGGCAGCTTTTCGACATCACCGGCAGCGACCGCGACGGGTTTCTGCAAGGGCTGGTGACCAATGATGTGGCAGGGCTGAAAGACGGGCTGGTCTATGCCGCCCTGCTAAGCCCGCAGGGCAAATATTTGGCTGACTTTTTTCTGGTGCCGCAAGACGGCAGCATCGGACTGGACGTGAAAGCCGATCTTGCGCAAGGGTTGCTGCGCCGTCTGACCATGTACCGCCTGCGGGCCGATGTGCAGATCACGCCGTCGCCGGTGCAGGTCACCTGCGGCGTGGGTCCGGTACCTGCCGGTGCCTTTGCCGATCCGCGCGATCCGGCGCTTGGCTGGCGCGCCTATGGCCCTGCGGTGCCCGAAGCCACCGATCCGGTGGATTGGGACGCCATTCGGGTGCAAAATTTGATCCCGGAAACTGGTATTGAATTGATCCCGGACAGCACCTTCATTCTGGAAGCCGGCTTTGATCGTCTGTCTGGGGTCGATTTTCGCAAAGGCTGCTATGTCGGGCAAGAAGTCACGGCGCGGATGCGCCACAAGACCGAATTGCGCAAAGGTCTGGTCCGGGTCCGAGTGGATGGAACGGCACCGATCGGCACCGAGATCACCAAGGACGGCAAAGCTGCGGGCACACTTTACACGCAGTCCGGCGGCTATGGCATTGCCTATCTGCGTTTCGATCGCAGCCAAGGCACCCTGACCGCAGCAGATGCCACGGTTCACACGATAGACTGATTGGCCGCTGCCGCGACCAGCGCAGGCTCCGCTCTGATGAGAGCGGAGCCGTAGCCCCTCAGCCGAAGGTTTCGACCCACCACTCCCGGAATCGCTGACGGCGTCCCCGGAACTTCTTGGCTCGGGCATCAACCCGATCGCCAGCGTCGTCGAACGCGTCGGCCACATCCGCAACAACCGGATCAACCCGATTGGCCCAGAACCGCTTGAGCACACTGCGGACGAACAGCGCCAGTGCCAAAAGCCCGCCCAGAACCAAAATCTTGATCCACGGAATGGTGCTGACATCGGGGCTGTCGACCGCTTTCAGTGACAGCACGTTGGGATAAATTGAGAACAGCTGATTGCGCCAGCCATAATGCTTGATGAGCACCCATTGCGGCGCTTGACTGGTCGAAACCAGATCGGCGGCCCGGGCCTGGATGTCAGCCGAGTTGAACTTGTAATAAGGCGGCCAACCCCAGCCGGTATCTTCGTTGCGGTACACGATGGTGCCGCCGCCTTCGCGAATGGCGCTGATGAATTTCACGTCGCGATTGTTGGTGGTCGCGTCCGCCGGCTCTGAGCCGCCCCAAAACAGACCGTTATTGCCAATCTCGACCCGGCGCACTTCGTTCTCGACGATGCGGACCACATCATTGCTGGGCAGGGTATAATGCAAAAACCCACCGATCAGCAGCGCCACGAGGGCCAGAAACGTCCATTTGATGTAAGTCATCGGTCTCTCACTTGAAATTGCTCAGATAAATCGTCACCGCAAGGGCGCCCCATGGCCCTAGATATACCGTAACGGCCAGCCATCGCCAGATCCGCGCACCATAGGCGCGAACGCCGGCCTCTACAAACGCCGTCCGCTCGCGATCGGTTGCCGAGGCATTGTAGTCACGCTCCAGTGTCTCGCGTTTGACCTGCCGCAGATACAGGTAGACACAGACATAGACCACAGTCTGGGGGATCAACATCATGGCGAATAAGCGCAGGAAGGCCATTGCCTGTCTCCAATCGGTGATCGCCGCTGTTCCCGGGGCCGGTGTGCTCCGTCCCGCTCTATAAATCAGTTCAAGTGCGGTGCCGTCAAATGCTGCGACAGTTGACGCCCGCCGCCGAACCCCGCACCATCGACGCCACACCAGTCAAGGACCATGCGCGATGCAGACCGGACCCCGCAATCTAATCACCGATGTGCCCGGATTGTTGGTCGGAAACGCCAGCGATGCCGCGCTGCGCTCTGGCGTGACAGTTCTGACCGCCGCAGCACCGTTTACTGCCGCCGTGCAGGTCATGGGCGGCGCCCCCGGCACAACCGAGACCGACCTTCTGGCGCCGGACAAATTGGTAACGCAGGTCGATGCGCTGGTCCTATCCGGTGGTTCGGCCTTTGGGCTGGCCGCCGCCGATGGGGTTCGCCAGGCCTTGCGCCAACAAGGCCGTGGTTTTGCGGTTGGGTCGCAAACCGTGCCCATCGTTCCCGGCGCAATTCTGTTCGACTTGCTCAATGGCGGCGACAAGACGTGGACCGTCAATCCATACGGCACACTCGGGGCCCGTGCGCTGGCCGCTGCCGCCACCGACTTCGCCCTTGGCAGCGCCGGTGCCGGGACCGGCGCCACCACGGCCACCCTGAAAGGCGGGCTCGGCTCGGCCTCGGCACGGGTCGGTGCCATCACAATCGGCGCATTGGTTGCGGTCAATGCCGTCGGCTCGGTCACGGTCGGTGATAGCGCCCAATTTTGGGCCGCCCCCTTCGAGATTGGCGCAGAATTCGGGGGACTTGGCGTCTGCCCGGATCTGGCCCCGGTCGAGTTGCCGCGCCTCAATGTCTCCCCCGGCGAAGCCACGACCATTGCCATCATCGCCACCGATGCCGATCTGACCCAAGCCCAAGCCACCCGGTTGGCAACCGCGGCCCATGACGGGCTGGCCCGCGCGATCGTGCCGTCCCACAGCCTTGTCGACGGCGATCTGGTGTTTGCGGCAGCGACCGGCACTCAGCCCTTGCCCGACCCGCTGGAAACGCCGTTTCAGTTGGGGCATGTCGCAGCGCTGTGTTTGTCCCGCGCCGTGGCCCGGGCGATCTATCAGGCGACATCCGCCCCCGGCGATGTGAAACCAAGCTGGCAAAGCCGGTTCGGTTCCCCGCCCTGACGGGACCCGGTGTTACAGGCCCAACAGGTTACGCGTCAGCGGGGCATCCGGGCTCTCCAGCCCGTCCAGAATATCAAAATGATGACAGCCGGGCGCGATTCGCAACGGAGCCGACCACGCCTCGGCCTGCCAGCGCGCCTGATCCAGAAAGGCCGGGCGTTCTTCGGCCCCGACCCAGACGGTCACTGGCAGGCCCGGATAGGGTCTGTGCAGGGTCGGACTTTCTGCGGCAGCCTCGGGCGGATCAAGGCGCAGGGCGTTATTCATCTGTAACGGCACCAACGGACGCAAATCACTGACCGGCGAGATCGGCACCACATGCGCAACCCGGGCAAGCACGGCTGCCTCAAGGGGACCAGTCGCCATCGCCATACGCGACACCAACTGCCCGCCCGCAGAATGCCCCGCAAGCCGGATTGGTCCGGCGACCATGGCTGCTGCGGCGTGGATTGCCGCCGCGATCTCTTGCGTGATCGCGCTGATCCGGGCCTCAGGCGCAAGGGTATAGGACGGAATCGCCACGGCCCAATCCGCCAACGTCGCACCGCGGGAAAAATGTGACCAGTCACTGCGGTGAAACTTGTGCCAGAACCCGCCATGAACAAACACGAGCAGTCCACATGGCCGGCCCTGCGGTAGAAACAGATCGAAACTCTGCCGTTCCGCCGCCCCATAGGGCAGGTTCAGCCGCGCCCGGCCGATATCCGCCTGCAACTGGCGCCAAACCTGCGCGTCGTCTGCCCAACGCTCGGGATAAGCGGCGCCATCGGGGATAAAGGGAATGTTGGCATAGGCAAGATCGATGGACAACGAGAGACGCTCCGGCAAGGGGTTTGCTGCGCACCCTGCCCGCGATCCACGACAGAGGCAACGGCAACGGCAACGGCAACGGCAACGGAGCGCACTCAGGGGTCAAAACACCAGCACAAAGCTAGGGTGGTCACGTTGCACGGGTCAATCCCCTGTCAGATATCTGAACGCTAAAGCACAGGTGACAACCGTTGCACCCGCCTCACGGCGGTGTTGGCGCTGATGATCAGCGCAGCCGCTGCCAATAAGACCAACCTGTTCGGTAATGGTGGTGCTCGGGACCGGGTGGGGTGAAGGCGATTTTTCGGGTGAAACCCGGTTCTTCGCATTCGACACGATCAATAGCTGAGCCCACTCTCGATGGAGCAAAATAAACCCAGCCCGCGAAAGATTTCGCGGGCTGGGTTTAGATTTAAATCGCGGCGGGGGCGCTTAGGTAAACAAGAAGCAGCTTTCATCCAGCACCGAGGCGTCTGGAATGCCCTCAAGCAGGATCGTCTGTTCCATGTTGATGTACACAAACGTGTTGTTTGAGAACTTGAAGAACTGCAGGTCGTCGATTGACGTAAAGCCGAAACCAGACATCTCGATCACGT
>NZ_MTBG01000004.1 GCF_002119405.1 Pseudoruegeria sp. SK021
GTGATCCCAGCGGCCCATTGCGGGTTGGTGATGTTATCGGTGGTGGTGGGCAACTGGATGACGGGGCCAACCCCCCAGATCAGGCCGGCACTGGTGGGTGCTTTGGGCGAGAAGAAAAAGCTTTGAACCGTGTTGCCGAAACCGAATTGATCGCCCTCGCCTGGGACGATGCCGTTTTGGCTGACCACAGGCAGGATGGTCCGCGAGATCACGTTCCAGTCTTCGCTGATCGAAAACGGAATGACGGGCTGGATGTTGACGTAGCTTTGTTCGCCGTCGCCATCGGCGCCGTACCCACTGTTGTAGTTGTACTGGAACGGGACCGAGATCAGGTTGGCAATCGGGTTGGACAGCTTTTTGGCCAACTCGACGCTGTCGTCGCCAGAACTTGCTTGAACTTCGGCGGCGTCGGCCGCTTGGGTCTCCCCCGATGTTGCCTGCGCCAGCGCACCTGAGGCGATCAGGCAGAGACCGGTGGCAAGGCTCAGGACTGGATTTTTCATAGGGGAACTCTTGTGGTTTTGGGATCGGATCAATGGAATGAGTATTGGGCCAAGCCGGAGAGAATCGAAAGTTGTTTTCTGGGATCGTGCCGCATTCGCAACCAACCGTTGCTGAGACACTGCGGTGGAAGGAGGCACGCGCGCGCCGAAGCCGCACGCGTGCCTTAGATGTTGCGACGTTTACTCGACGACGGCGATTTCGCTAGGCTGCCAGCTTTTGTCGAAGAATGACGGCATCGGGCTGTAGAGGCGCAGGATCGTCCACCAGCCCTTGGCCGGGTCGGTCTGGACCCAGTTGCCGCGCGCGACGCCCTCGGGTTGTTCTGGCGCGAAATAGACCGTGGTCGATCCATCCTCGGCGGCCTCTGCGGCCGGTGATGGGAAGCTTTGCGATCCGGCGCGGGGGTATTTCTGCGGCGTCTTCAACATCGACCGGGTCTGGTTGTCATAGACGGTGAAGGACCAGAACGCCTCGGCAGGGATGTCCTTGGGCAGGGTCACCTTATAGGTTTTCGCGCCGTCATAGGGGGTGCCGTCCGCGTCGAGGAAGTTCATCAGATACTGCGATCCGACGCCGGGGATGCGCATGATCATGCCCGGGCTATCCAGCGTATAGCCGTAGTAGAACGCGGTCCGCGAATCCAGCGTGCGGGCGCCGGTCGCCGGATAAGGCTTGAACGCGCCTTTTTCGAATGCGGGCGGCGGTGTTTCGAAGAACGCGCCGCCCTCGAACAACATGTTGCCCCAGTTGCTGCCCTCGTAATACGCCCATTCGGGGTGCTGTTGGGCAAAGCGCCAGTTTAGCGACCGTCCGGTGGCTTGACCCACGACTGCGGCATCGGTGAGGGTTTTCTTCATCTTCTCGTCGGGGGCGAACTCTTTGCCTTTGACGATGCCGATGGCGGCCAGTTGACCGGCCAATTCCACGTCATAGCTGGTGGCGGGCTCGGACTGGACGTTCTCGTTGATCAACTCGAAGAAGCCGTAATCGCTGGGCGGGATGGTGTTAAAGCTGGCATCGGTGCCTTCGATGAACTTCATCTCAGGGACCTTAGGCTCACCGGCCAGATCGACTTCGCCAGTCAGAGCGTGGGCAATGCTGGTCCCATAACTGCCCGGCACATAGGGGTAGATCTTCATGGTGTCTTTGATGTTCTGGACCGCTGGCTTGGGGTCCTTGCCATCGGAGAGATACGCGCGCGAGGCATAAAGTGCCGCGTTGGTCTTGGAATGCGCCACGAAGTAGCCACCCTCGGGCAGCGGGCCGTCATAGTCCGGGCCAACGATCAGGTACTTGCCACCCATGCCACGATCCGGGCCGGGTTTGCCGATGTCGATGATCCATGAAAACCACATGTCGTTGATCGTACCCACGGCGTCGGTCGGCTGCTCGATAACGATTGGGCCGTTCGACAGGTCGAGGGCCGCCAGATAATAGACGGTGTCGGCATTGCCGGTCAGGAAGACGCCTGCCGAGTCCATCAGCTCGGAAAAGATCACCACGTCGCCGGGGGCGGCACCGAGGCTTTCAAAGCCTTTCTTGATCGCAAGCGCCGAGGCCCCGCGGAAGCTGTTGTTATAGACGTTCAGCGCGCGGGTGAAGTCGAGCGCGTCATAGACGGTCTCGGCTGTCTCGGCGGTTGGAACGCCGTCCTTGAATTCTAGGGTGCCGATGCGGGTCTCGATGCGGTCGGGCGCGGCCAGCGCGTCCAACGTCGCTTGGGAAACATCGGCCTGCGCGCCGCTGGCCATCGCCATGCATAGGCTCAGAAATGCGGTTTGTTTAAGTGCTTGGCTCATAAGGAAGCCCTCCTGGTTTAGACGGGTGGACGGCAGGGGCCGCAGGGGCCCCTGTCATCAGCTTAGCGATAGACGGCGCGGCGGAATTCGCGACGGCGGACCCCTGCGATTGAGACCGGGGTCAGGGGCATGCCGATGATGTCGATAAAGATTGACACTTCTTCGCCCATGACCGGCATGTCACCGTCGATGATCTTGACGGTGTAATGTAGGTCGCCGTTGTCGAGAACGGGATCGGACAGCACCACAACCGTCTGGCGCAAGACGCCATCTTCCATGATTGACAGATCGGCATTTGGCGGGTCCATCAGGAAGCTGTTCTTGCCTTCGGACCAGAACGGAATGAACTTGGACGTCGACATATTGCCGGCGATGCGTTCCGGGCGATCCGAGAAGAACAATGTGACCGGGCTGATGTCATGCAGGGTCAGGCGGTTGGCATCGGCGGCATAGGCCATCGAGTCGGCGGTCTGCACGAACAGGAAATCAGCGGTTTCGCTGTCTTGCGCCGCAGCAAGGGGCCGGGCAAGGCTGGATGCAGCCGCGAAGGCCAAGGGGGCGGCCAGCAGGCTGCGGCGGCTGGGACGGTGCAGGCCCGACGGGGCGGAAGATTTTGGCTGGGTCATGAAGGCTTGGAAATCCTTGTGTGAGAGGGCGAAGCGATGTCGCCCCCGAGAAGTTCAGAACCGATAGGCGAGGCCGATGACGGGACCGTTCAATTCGACGGTGACGTCTTGGCCATCGATGGATTTCTCGATGTCGAGATAGCGCCAGCCGCCGCGTGCGGACCAGTGCTCGTTGATCTCGTAGCCTAAGGTGGCCAAGGCTTGCCACGTAAAGTTGCTGTCGCGATCGGTGCCACCGACATCAAACCCGGCCTCAACTGACCACCGATCATTGAAGGCATAGGCACCGCGCGCGCCAACCAATGGATCGACCCAGTTGTCAGTCAGGCTGGTTTTGCGTCCCGGACGTGTGCCCGGGCTCAGTGACAAGGTCATATCCAGATCATAGGCCCGGAACCCGCCCAGTAGGTCAATGGACCCTTGCGATGCTTCGAGAACGCGGTAGCCGACATAGCCGCTGAACGCCGACAGTTGGACTTCGACTTTGGCCTCTTCAAACAGGCGGCCAAACGGGGTGTCCTTGCTGGTCGACAGGTCGGCATAGATCAGGTCGGCCAGCACGCTCCAGCGGCCGTTCTGGGCGTTGATGGTGCCCATGAAGGCGAAGTCGAGGCTGTCCAGCGTGTCGCGGCTGCTGCTATCGGCGGTGATCTCGCCGACCGCGGTGCCGATATTGGTGTTCAACGACGGCACCCAGACATAGGGGGTGACGGTGTAGACCCAGTCAGAATCCTGCGCGCTGGCCGGGCCACAGATCAGGGCGCAGGCGCTGGCCGCCGCAACACCGACAGATCGACTAATCATTGATGAAATTCTCCGTAACAGGGCGCATCCGCTTGCGGAGTATAGTGTCAGAACGGCCATGATTGTAAAACGCCCAATTCTCTTTTCGTGCCAAAATCGGCGTGCATCTTGGCCGGCAGCTAAGGGGGCGCGGCCGGGTCTGTGCGGGCGCGTCGGGGCGGTCTCTGGGAATTTGGCCGCGATCATGCGAAAGAGAGAGATCGGGGGCGCTTTGGTCATGTTGCCAGAGCGGGACGAGGCTGAACCAGAGGTGCGACAGAGATGAGTTTTGCGTTTCCACTGGTGCGGGCGGCGGATATTTTTCCAGTCGTGAACTGGCTGCAAAGGTCGGGACGGCCGGTGTCAGAGATACTTGGACAGGCGCAGCTTCATGGTGCGATCTGCGAGACGCCCAACCGGCTGATCGCGCTGCAACATGCCTTGGATTTGCTGCGCATTCTGGGTGACCGGGAAGGTGCGGATATCGGTTGGCGCATGGTTTCTGGGTCCGGGGCGACTGAACTGGGGCCGGTCAGCGATATTCTGCTGGGCGCGCCGACGCTGCGGGCGGCGTTGACCCGGCTTTCGGTCGAGATGGCGCGCCACGTCACCCATGAACAATTCGCGCTGGTGCCGCGGCCGGGCGGGGCAGAGTTCACCGAGCAGATGCTGCTCAATATCGACCCCCGGGCGCGGCACCTGTGCCAGCAATATGTGCTGGCGCTGTTGCGGTCGCTGTGCCGGTTGACCGGCTATGCCGAGGATCCGTTTGGCCGGGTTGAGATTGCGCCGCACCCGGAATTGGGCGTTGCGCCCTTGGCGGGTTGGCTGGGGCCGGATGTGCGGGCCAGCGCAAGCCGGAAACTTCGGGTGTTTCTGCCCGATCACGTGTTGGACCGCAGGGTGCCGCCGCATTTGTCTGGGGCGGATACGTCAGAGCATGACCGGTTTCCCGCGCTGCGCGGTCCGGCCGGCTATGCCGGAACGGTCGAAACTTATCTTGAGCATTTGCTGGCCCAAGGCCGCGAGGTCCCCAGTGTGCAATGGGTCGCGGCGGCGGGGGGCACAAGTTTGCGCACCATGCAGCGGCGCTTGGCCGAAGAGGGCACCAACTTTTCCGATGTGCTGGACCGGGTGCGCCGGGATTTGGCCATGCAGGCCCTGGTTTCGGGCCAGCGGCCGATCGGGGCAATCGGGGCTGGCTTGGGCTATGCTAGGGCCCCGTCGTTTACCCGCGCGGTTCGGCGCTGGTCGGCGCAACCGCCTCGGACCCTGCGCGACAAGGCAGCCCGCTGAACTGACATCAGGATGACGGGTTGCCGCCGCGTCGCCGGTGTTGCTAGGACGGTCTGCACATCCCGTCCACGATGCGGGCGACAACAAGGCCTCGGATCATGAACCTTTTTCCAGCGTTTCGCCTCTTGTTGATTGCGGCGTTGACCGTTGGACTGCCGCGTCCTGCGGCGGCGCAGGTGTCTGTCACTGCGGCTTGGGTGCCGGTTGCGCCCCCGGTGGTGCGGGCGCATGCGGCCTATTTGACGTTGCACAATGCGGGCGCAGATGCCGTGGTGTTGACCGGTATCTCCGCCCCAGACTACGCCAAGGCGCAGGTGCATGACAGCGTCGACGTCGATGGTATTGCCTCGATGGTTGCGATTCCAGCGCTGGACATCCCGGCGGGCGGTACGGTCGCGCTGCGCCCCGGCGGCACCCATATCATGTTGATGGGCCCGGCAGCTTCCATCGCTGAAGGGGGCCGGGTTCCCCTTGTTCTAACCTTCTCAGATGGCACCGTGCTGGCGGTCGAGGCAGAGGTCGCCCGCCGTGGCCGTGGCAACTGATCGCCGGTTCCGGCGCTCCGCCCGGGCTTGCGGGGTGGGCGTCAGCGTTGGCGTGCCCCGCAGGTCACTCGGCGTGCAGTCGGCGGTTTTCTTGAATCCGCGGGTCCTATGAGCGCGCATCGCTTACCTCGAACACCTGTTGGGAATGCTAACTTGACCATATGTTCCTGTTGCTGCCGGCAACGGAACAAGTCGTCGATTTTCGCGTCACATTCGACGAATTCCCGCGCGCCAGACAACCGGCAGCTTCACCCTCGGTGATGCAGAGGACATGATCCCGCAAGGGGAATGTCGTGTCCGTGCGTTAAGCGACCACCTTAAAAACTGTCGCTCTCCGGCTTCGCACCAGAGAGCTGTTTGGTAGTGTGTGGGGGGGGCGGTGACTGCCCCCAGATGGGGCAGGGTCTCAGCGCAGGTCCGGCACATTTCCCATGCCTTTGAACATGCGGTTCTGCGCGGCCCGGATATGAGCATCCATCAACTTGAAGGCCGAATGATCGTCGCGGTTCCGGATCGCCCGAACGACGGCCACATGTTCGTCCTGCACCAGTTGCAACCACATCAGACTGTGCTCCAGCGTCAGCGCGCGGGTAATGTTCATCCCGGTCGACACGTGCGGCCGCATTTGGGCCTGAACACCGATGTGATAGGGGTTGTGCGTTGCGCGGGCGATAGCATCGTGCAGATCGGCGTCTTCGGTTGTCCCCAGCTTGCCTGCGAGGATCGACATTTCCAGTGTGGCAAGCGCGGTGTCGATCCGGTCGATATCCGCCGGGGTCCATTGGCGCGCTGCCAGCGCTGCGGCTGCGGGTTCGATCCCGATGCGGAATTCGAAGCAGCGTTGAACATCGGCAATGGACGACACCGGCGCAAGGGTGCTGACACCCGTCACGGGCGGTTGGGTGACATACGAGCCCGATCCCTTGCGGGACACGATCATGCCGTCGTTGCGCAATTGCGCCAAGGCTTGCCGCACCACCGGGCGCGACGCGCCGCAAAGCTCGGCCAGTCGGGCTTCCGAGGGTAGGCGCCGATTCACCACCAGATTGCTGTCCGTGATGATCTCACGAAGTTGGTCATAGACGGTGCTCGCAAGGCGGGGTGCCGACCCGTCGGCTAAGGTTGCCGATGGGTTGGCCTCTGGTCGGCCGATCTTCGAACTCATCTCGTGCCCATATTTTTGGCACGGGCAGGGGGTGTCATCTCTAGGCGGGGGGGGGACTGTGTTTCGTAACGACTAATACCAGAATCAAAATACATGTTATCCTGCCAGCAATGGTTGGGTCAGATTGAGTTGGTTATATTTAAATTTTGAAACAATTAGACAAGGGCGACCGCAATTAAATTCAAAAAAAGAAAAGTATTCGCATAAAATCTGTAAATAGCTGTATTTTAATTTGTCATATTCCTTCATTTGATTGGATTGAATTAAAAGGAATCTGGTCCTGCCTTATTATCAGGCAGACTGGTCCAGCGTAATTCGCGCGGCGCGCGCTGTTTTTGGGCGGGGTCCAATCGCCCTGTGGCCCTAATCTGGCCAGCCCCCACATCCCGTCTAGACTCGGTGTGGCGGGGGCGCGGGCGTTGCGAAAAGTCCGACGAACGTCCGATAGATGTCCGATGTTAGTCCGACGAGGGTTTTGCGCCAAACCGGTGGACCGGCACGCCTGCCACGCCGACACCGCCCTCAAGCCGGTAAAGCCCTCCCGGGACCACGACGCCGTCTTGCTCTGTGCGAAGGGATGTCAGGTAAAGCGTGCGCAGATCGTCGCCGGCAAAGCAGGGCATGGTCGGCGCAGGAATGCCCAGATCGACCCGGCGTAGAAGCGTGCCATTGGCTGCGATCCGGTTCAGGCGGCTGCCGAACACACCAGCGGACCAATAGCCGCCCTCAACATCGACAGCGCCGCCATCTGGCCGCCCGGACTCGCCGGAAAATTGCTTGATGGCCCGTCTGTTGGTTGCCGATCCGGTACTGATGTCGAAATCATAGGCCCACAGGATCGCGGCGCGGCTGTCGGAATGGTACATGGTTGTTCCGTCCGGAGACCACGCCAGCCCATTTGAGATGATCAAGCCATCGGTGATTTGGGTGACGGTTCCGTCCATCGTCACCCGGTACAGTGCCGCCGTTGCGGTCTTGTCCGCAGTATCATTCATGCTGCCGATCCAGAACGCGCCATCCGGACCAATTTTGCCATCATTCAGGCGGTTTTCTGGGCGGTCCGGTTCGGGCTGGGCCAGCAACTCCAAGACCTCGGTCTCTAGATCGAACAGGTAGACCCCGCTGCGCAAGGCCGCCACGATACGGCCATCGTCGCACAGCCCGAAACTGCCGATCGTTTCCGGCATATCCCAGCGCTGCACGTCTCCGCTGTCCGGATGGTATCGGTATAACGCAGGTGCCAGAATATCGACGAAAAACAGTGTGTTGGTTCGATCATCCCAGACCGGGGATTCCCCAAGGCCAAGGTCAAGATCGAGACAACGCTGCAGAGATGCTAAATTAGATGTCACGCGTAGGTTCCCTTCCCGTTCCGCGGAAACGGCTGTTTGAACCGTCGCTAATGCCAAGGATATCAGCCAAACTCGCGTCTGCCAATGCAGGGAAGGCAACGCCAAAAGGGGCGGTGCCAGCGGGACAAACGACATCGGCCGAGGCAGGGTGCCTCGGCCGAGATCAGTGGCTTACTGCCAGGATTTGATCAGCTCGTCATAGCTGATCGTGATCGGGTCTTCGTCTTCGTTCTCAAGCTTGGGCTTGGGGGCGCCGGGCTGGCTGAGCCAGTATTCCGGGTCTTCTTTTTCGTTCAGTTTCGGACCAATGTCCCCCTGAATCCCGGCCCGTTCCAGACGTTCCATCACCTTTTCCATGTCCGAGCACAGCGAATCCAGCGAGGCTTGCGTGGTTTTCGCACCGGACATGGCATCGCCAATGTTCTGCCACCAAAGCTGTGCCAGCTTCGGATAGTCAGGCACGTTGGTGCCGGTCGGCGACCATTGGACCCGGGCAGGCGAGCGATAGAATTCGACCAGTCCACCCAGTTTGGGGGCGCGGTCGGTGAAGTGCTGGCTGTCGATGGTCGATTGACGGATGAACGTCAGGCCGACATCAGCTTTCTTCACATCCACAGTCTTGGACGTGACGAACTGGGCATACAGCCACGCCGCATTGGCACGGTCGACGGGGGTGGATTTCATCAGCGTCCAAGACCCCACGTCCTGATAGCCAACTTTCATGCCCTCTTCCCAATAGGCGCCGTGCGGGCTGGGGGCCATCCGCCATTTTGGCGTGCCGTCTTCGTTCATCACCGGCAGGTCGGGCAACACAGAGGCGGCCGTGAATGCGGTGTACCAGAACATCTGCTGTGCGATATTGCCCTGTGCCGGGATGGGACCCGCCTCAGAGAACGTCATGCCCATTGCGGCAGGCGGCGTATAGTTTTGCAGCCAGTCGATGGATTTGTTGACAGCATAGACTGCCGCCGGTGCGTTGGTCGCGCCGCCCCGGTCCACACAAGCGCCGACAGGTTGGCTGGCGTCGTTGACGCGGATGCCCCATTCGTCAACCGGCAGGCCGTTCGGTTCGCCCTTGTCGCCCATTCCAGCCATGGACATCCACGCGTCGGTGTACCGCCAACCCAGAGAGGGGTCTTTCTTGCCGTAATCCATGTTGCCGAAGACTTCGCCTTCGACGCCGAGACGCGACAGGTCGCGACCAGTGAAGAATTCCGCGATGTCCTCATAGGCCGACCAATTGACCGGAACGCCAAGGTCATAGCCGTATTTGGCTTTGAAATCGGCTTGGTTCTGTTCGTCGTTGAACCAATCGTACCGGAACCAGTACAAGTTCGCGAATTGCTGGTCTGGCAATTGGTAGAGCTTGCCATCCGGCGCTGTGGTGAACGACGTGCCGATGAAATCGTCCAGATCGAGACCCGGGTTGGTGGCGTCCGCGCCTTCGCCGGCCATCCAGTCCGTCAGATTGCGCACCTGCTGATACCGCCAGTGGGTGCCGATCAGGTCGGAATCGTTGATATAGGCGTCATAGATGTTCTCGCCGGTCTGCATCTGGGTTTGCAGCTTTTCGACCACGTCCCCTTCACCGATCAGGTCATGGGTGACCTTGATGCCGGTAATGGCGCTGAACGCCGGCGCCAAGACTTGCGACTCGTAAATATGGGTGTCGATGGTTTCGGACACGACGTTGATGCTCATGCCTTCAAACGGCTTGGCGGCGTCGATGAACCATTGCAGTTCGGCTTCTTGGCCGGCGCGGTCCAGCACCGACAGATCGCCGATCTCGGTGTCGAGGAACGTCTTGGCCTCGTCCATCCCGGCCAGAACCGGCCCGGATGTCAGGCCGAGCGCAAGCGCCAGTGCCGTGGTTGATCTAAGTGACAAATTCATGGTTTCCTCCCAATAGTCGTCAGTTGGTCGTATCGTCGTCGGCTCGGAACTTAGCATGCGGGCCGGTGTAAAACTTGCTTTCGCTTAGACCCACCGGAACACCGCAGCGGCGTAAATCAGGCACACGATCAGGGCATAGGGTTGGTTTTGCCCGATCACGCCAAGCCAAGCCAGATTGATAAAGGCTGATCCCAGCAAGGAAATGAACAGCCGGTCGCCGCGCGTCGTTTCGATCTGAAGAACCCCCACCCGGGGCGTTTCGGGAAATTTGATCGCAAGGATCGTGAAGGTGACCAGCAACCCCGCGATCACTGCAAAGAAGGCGGCTGTGGGCCAAGTCCATGCCATCCAGGCCATAATGCGTCCTTTCCAGTCTGATGCTTACACACGGCCCAAGGCAAAGCCCTTGGCGATGTAGTTGCGCACGAAATAAATCACCAACGCGCCCGGCAGGATGGTCAGCACCCCGGCAGCGGCCAATACGCCCCAGTCAATGCCTGATGCGCCGACGGTCCGGGTCATTGTGGCCGCGATTGGTTTGGCATCCACCGAGGTCAAGGTCCGGCTGAGCAGCAATTCGACCCATGAGAACATGAAGCAGAAGAACGCCGCGACGCCGACACCGGATGCGATTAGCGGGATGAAAATCTTGATGAAGAACCGCCCGAAGCTATAGCCGTCGATATAGGCGGTTTCGTCGATTTCCTTGGGCACGCCGCGCATGAAGCCTTCCAAAATCCACACCGCCAGCGGTACGTTGAACAGGCAATGGGCCAGCGCCACGGCGATGTGAGTGTCGAACAGCCCGATTGAGCTGTAGAGTTGGAAGAACGGCAAGGCGAACACAGCGGGCGGGGCCATCCGATTGGTCAGCAGCCAGAAGAACAGGTGCTTGTCGCCCATGAAGCTGTACCGCGAAAAGGCATAGGCCGCCGGAAGCGCCACCGCGACCGAAATCGCCGTGTTCATCACCACGTAGATCATCGAATTGACATAGCCCATGTACCAGCTTGGGTCGGTCAGGATGGTGGCGTAGTTGGCGAAGGTCAGATTGCGCGGCCACAAGGTAAAGGTGTTCAGGATTTCGGTGTTGGTCTTCAGGCTCATGTTCAGCAGCCAATAGATCGGCAGCAACAAGAACAGCAGGTACAGCGTCATCACCACGACGCGGCCCTTGATGCGGGGCAGGGCGAAGGACCGGGGGGCGATCTGGCTTGGGCTTTGATCGGCCATTTACGCGCCCTCCCGCTTTTCTAGGTTGGTCATAATCGTATAGAAGACCCATGAAATCAGCATGATGACCAGGAAATACATTAGCGAAAATGCCGCCGCTGGTCCAAGGTCGAACTGTCCCAGTGCCATCTTCACCAAGTCGATCGACAAGAAGGTGGTGGAATTTCCGGGCCCGCCGCCTGTCACCACAAATGGTTCAGTGTAGATCATGAAGCTGTCCATAAAGCGCAGTAGGATCGCGATCATCATCACGCCCATGATCTTGGGCAGCTCAATGAAGCGGAACACTTTCCAGCGCGAGGCCTGATCGATCTTGGCGGCCTGATAATAGGCATCCGGGATCGATTGCAGCCCGGCATAGGCCAGCAACGCCACCAACGAGGTCCAGTGCCAGACATCCATGACAATCACGGTGGCCCAAGCGGCATAGAATTCTTGGGTGTAGTTATAGGGGATGCCAAGCTTGTCCAGCGTATAGCCCAGCAGGCCGATATCCACCCGTCCAAAGATCTGCCAGATCGTGCCGACGACATTCCAAGGGATCAGCAGGGGCAGCGACATGGTCACCAGACAAAACGACGCCCAGAAGCCTTTCTTGGGCATGTTCAGGGCGACAAAAATCCCCAAAGGCACCTCAATGGCCAGAATGATGATCGAAAAGACCATCTGACGGCCCAACGCGCTCCACATTCTGTCGCTGTGCAGAAGATCCGAGAACCAGCTGAGCCCGGCCCAAAAGAACTGGTTGTTGCCGAACGTGTCCTGAAACGCATAGTTGACCACTGTCATCAACGGCAGGACGGCGGAAAAGGCGACAAGGAACAGCACTGGCAGGACGAGAAACCATGCCTTTTGATTGACGGTCTTTTCCATTAGGCGGCCTCCCCCTGGACGCGCCAATCATTGGCGTACACGTTGATCTGCGCGGCGTCGAACGTCACCTTGGTCATATCGGCGCCGATGCTGGCGCCTTCTTCGGCGATGATGTTGATTTCGGTGCCTTGAAAGTCGGCGCGGACGATCTTGTGACGCCCGACATCCTCGATCCGGCGGATCCGGACCGGTAGGCCCTCGGTTGCCGATAACCGGGTGAATTCTGGTCGGACGCCGATTTCGAGTTTGCCAGACAGGGGGCCATAGCCGGATGCCATCGGGATATTGACGCCGTCGATCCGGGCCGTGGTGCCCGCGATCTCGGCGGGCAGCAGGTTCATCCCGGGCGAGCCAATGAAATAGCCGACAAAGGTATGGGCGGGCCGTTCGAACAATTCTTCCGGTGTGCCGATTTGCACCACCCGGCCATCATACATCACCACCACTTTGTCAGCGAAGGTCAGGGCTTCGGTCTGGTCATGGGTGACGTAGATCATCGTATGGCCAAAGCTGTGGTGTAGCGATTTCAACTGGGTGCGCAGTTCCCATTTCATATGCGGGTCGATCACGGTCAGCGGTTCGTCAAACAGCAGCGCGTTCACGTCTTCGCGCACCATGCCGCGACCCAGACTGATCTTTTGCTTCGCGTCGGCGGTCAGGCCCCTTGCCTTGCGGTCCAAGGTGGCTTCCATTCCGATCATTCCGGCAATTTCCTGAACGCGGGCGGCAACATAGGCGGCATCCGCGCCGCGGTTTTTCAGCGGAAAGGCCAGATTTTCGCGGACCGTCATGGTGTCGTAGACCACCGGGAACTGGAACACCTGCGCGATGTTGCGTTCGGTGGTGGGCGCATTGGTGACATCTTTGCCGTCAAACAAAATCCGGCCCTGCGAGGGATGCAGAAGTCCGGAAATGATGTTCAACAAGGTGGACTTGCCGCAACCGGATGATCCCAAAAGGGCATAGGCTTCGCCATCGGCCCAGTCGTGGTTCAGTTCCTTAAGCGCGAAGTCGTCTTCGCTTTTCGGATTGCGCAGATAGGAATGTGCGAGGTTATCAAGTGTGATCTTTGCCATGGTCCCTCCTCCTCAAGCCGCAAGCGCATAGGCGGCAGGGGCCAGCAATTTGCCGTCTTGAGCAAAGATGTAGATATGCGCCGGATCAAGCCAGACGGTCATTTCCCCCCCCAGATCAAGCTTATGAATGCCGTGGATCAATCCGACCCAGCGATCGCCCTGATGGGTCAGGTGGATAAATGTTTCTGATCCGGTCAACTCGGTGACGTTCAACTCGGCGGTGAAAGGCAGCGCATTCGCGGTGTGCTGTTTGATCTCCAGATGGTTGGGGCGGAAACCCGCGAGGTATTGGCCGTCGGCCAGATCGGCCAGCGGGCCGGTTGCCGGCGCGGTTTGGCCTTTGCCGAAGGTCAGGGTTGGCCCGGATTTGGTCACCGACAGGAAATTCATCGGTGGATCGCTGAAGACACGCGCCGTAGTGGCATCGACCGGTTGGCGATAGACCGACGGGGTTGGCCCGAACTGGGTGACGCGGCCTTCCCACAAGGTCGCGGTGTTGCCGCCGAGCAAAAGCGCTTCTTCGGGTTCGGTGGTAGCGTACACGAAAATGCTGCCCGCCTCTTCAAAGATTTTGGGGATCTCGACCCGCATTTCTTCGCGCAGCTTGTAATCCAGATTGGCCAAGGGCTCGTCCAGCAAGACAAGACCGGCATCCTTCACCAAGGCCCGGGCCAAGGCACAGCGTTGTTGCTGCCCGCCTGACAATTCCAAGGGTTTGCGCTGAAGCATCGGGGTCAACTTCATCAGATCGGCGGTTTTCTGAACCGCCGCATCGATCTCGTCCGCCGATTTGCCCAGCAGGCGCATGGGCGAGGCGATGTTGTCGTAGACGGTCATCGAGGGGTAGTTGATGAACTGCTGATAGACCATGGCGATCTTGCGATCCTGAACCCGAACGCCGGTGACGTCGGTGCCGTGCCACAAGACGCGGCCCGTGTTTGGCACATCAAGCCCAGCCATCAGCCGCATCAATGAGGTTTTGCCGGATTGCGTCGGGCCGAGCAGCACGTTCATCGTGCCATTGCGCAGCTCTAAACTGGTGGGATGAATGTGGGTGTCCGCGCCGACAACCTTGGAAACGCCGTCCAGGACCAACGTCATTGCGAACCGTCCTTCGCCGCGACGCGCGTCTGGCGTGCCGCTGGGACGGATGGGTCGGTGCATCTGCCCGCACGGCGCAAGCTGGTTGCGAGGCGCAGGAGCCCGGCTGTTCCGAGTGGTGTCACGCAATTCCTCCCCAAGTTTGCGGTCTCACAGGTGTTGTACTGATCTGCGGCGTAAAAGAAAACGAAATATATTCGCTTTTGTTCGTTTTAGTGCAGGGGTCCAAAATATCACAATAAAAACTGGTTCAAAAAATGTGTTTCCTCCAGCTTGAGGTGGAGACCGTCGTAAAATCACGCCGCTGCGGCGAATCGAGGCACCTCCGTTCCAACTTAGTGTGCCTGAAATTTGCGCCTGTGGAAAAATTTGAGTCGTGCGTTGCGTTTATGTTCGGATTCTTGCTATTTTTTGCGGATGTTCCCAACAGGCGGTTCGTTCCGATGTCGCAAGTGTTTCGCCATCCAGAGATCCTTGAGATCGCGCGCCGCGATGGCAAGGTCACCGTTGAAGGTCTGGCCGAACATTTTGGCGTGACCTTGCAGACCATCCGCCGGGATTTGACCGATCTGGCGGATTCGGGGCGTTTAGAGCGGGTGCATGGCGGCGCGGTCCTGCCGTCCGGTACAATCAATATCGGTTACGAAGAACGGCGCAGCCTGCACCAGCAAGCCAAGCTGCGGATCGCCAAAGCCTGTGCAGCAGAAATCCCCGAAGACGCATCGCTGTTTCTGAACATTGGCACCACGACGGAAGCGGTGGCGCATGAGCTGTTGGCGCATCGCAATTTGATGGTGGTCACCAACAACATGAATGTGGCGAACATTCTGGTGGTGAACCGGGATTGCGACATCATCGTGTCGGGCGGCACGTTGCGCCGGTCGGATGGCGGGCTGGTGGGCAATCTGACGGTGGAAACCATCAATCGCTTTAAGTTCGATCTGGCGGTGATCGGATGTTCTGCGCTGGATCTGGACGGGGATCTGTTGGATTTCGACATTCAAGAGGTCGGCGTCAGTCAGACAATCATCCGACAATCGCGCCAAACTTTTTTGGTGGCCGATCATTCCAAGTTCAGCCGCAGCGCACCGGCGCGCATTGCGTCGTTGGCCGATCTCGACGCCATCTTTACCGACCGGCCGCTGCCGGGGGATTTGGCCGAACGGTGCCGCGAATGGGGCGTCGCTGTCCGGGTCGTCAGCGAGTGAGCGCAGGCGGGGCTATGTGGTCCCGCGCGGTATGATCCGAAATCCAACGTCGAACGCATGGGTGTCGGGCGTGATCCCGGCAATTCGCGCCAGCAGCGCGTCAGCGGCTTTCCGGCCAAGGACGGACCGGTCGACCCGAACGCTGGTTAATGGCGGGACCAAATCGGCGGCATAGTCCTGATCGCCAAAGCCGATCACCCCAAAATCGCCGGGCACTGACAGGCCGCGAGACTGGGTTTCGATCAGCACGCCGTGTGCCAGCAGGTCGGAGCTGCAAAAGATTACCCCGTTCTGCATGCCTTGGTCCAGTAAGGCACGCAACGCGCGGCGTCCGCCGCCGATGCTGGCGGCGCCATCGACACAAACCTCGCGCGGGGAGTCGAAGCCAAGGTCTTGATAGGTCTTACAAAACGCGGCTTTTCGGCGGCGTGCGCGTTCATCATCTGCGGCGATCACTGCCGCGTTTGTATAGCGTAGGCTGCTGGCGAACCGGGCCACGTCTGATCCGGCATCGGCATGGGAAAACCCGACGCAAATATCGATCGGGCTTTGCGTCAGGTCCCAAATCTCAACCACGGGCAATCCCGCGCTGAGCAATAGGCTGCGGCATTGCGCGGTGTGATGAACGCCGGTCAGCAGGATCCCATCCGGGCGACGGGAAATCAGGGCGGTGACCAGCGCCTCTTCCTCGCTGGCGGAAAATCCGCTTTCCACAAGAATGGTCTGGTATCCGGCGTCGCGGACAAGGTCGATGAAATGGTGGATGAGGGCGGAATAGACGATATTGGTGATCGATGGGACGACGACGGCAACCATCCGGCTTTTCGATGAGGCCAGAGCGCCTGCCACCAAATTCGGTACATAGCCAGTGACCTGAATGGCCGCGCGGATCCGGTCCAGTGTGGCTGGCGACACCACTTCTGGGTGGTTCAAAGCGCGCGAAACCGTCGCTTGGGTGACGCCCGCCATAGTGGCGATGGTGGACATGGTCACACCGCCGGATTTTCGTGTCCGTGTATCGCCCTTGCGCGTCATGCGGTGCTCCAGCAGCTTCCAGAGTTAGGACCCGCATTCTACCTGCGCGACGGGCGGAAACCAAGGCGCGATGGGTCCGTGCGGCGATGCGCCAGCGCAGTGGGTTGTATGCGTATTCACCGGGATATTTTTCTGACCATGGCTTGGCCAAATCCGGACCATGTTCAACAGATTTTGGTAGTCAACACGGGCGTCTCACCGAAACTGGGGGAACAAGATTGACCTCTCAAAATGTATGCGAATACATTCAGGCAGATCCCCGCGCAGAACGCTTGGCGACTCGCGGCACTCAAACCCATGAAAGAGGGCGCTATGGCGAGCGAGAGAAAATCACCGGAAAGCTTGCGAAGTGCGCGGTGGTTCGCGCCCGACGATCTGCGCAGTTTTGGCCATCGGTCTCGGATGATGCAGATGGGCTATGCCCCCGAGGACTTCATGGGCAAGCCGATCATCGGCATCTTGAACACGTGGTCCGATCTCAGCCCATGTCACGCGCATTTCAAAACGCGGGTCGATGATGTGAAGCGCGGCGTCCTGCAGGCGGGTGGCTTTCCGGTCGAATTGCCGGCGCTGGCTGTGGATGAATCCTTCACTAAGCCGACCTCGATGCTCTATCGCAACATGCTGGCCATGGAGACGGAAGAGCATATCCGCTCGCATCCGATTGACGGGGTGGTGTTGATGGGCGGCTGTGACAAGACCACCCCGGGACTGGTGATGGGGGCGTTGACCGCAGGGGTGCCGATGATCTTCTTGCCCGCGGGGCCGATGCTGCGGGGCAATTATGCGGGCAAGATCCTTGGGTCCGGGTCGGATGCGTGGAAATTCTGGGACGAGCGCCGGGCCGGCAATATCTCCGATGAGCAATGGCTGGGGATTGAGGGCGGCATCGCGCGCTCGTACGGCACTTGTATGACAATGGGCACTGCCAGCACTATGACGTCGATCGTGGATGCCATGGGGCTGACCCTGCCCGGTGCGTCGTCGATTCCGGCCCCCGATGCGGGACATATCCGGATGTCGTCAGAATGTGGACGGCGCATCGTTGACATGGTTTGGGAAGACCTGACTCCGGACAAGATCGTCACCACTATGGCCATGCGCAATGCTGCCACTGTGGCCATGGCGACGGGATGTTCCACCAACGCCGTGGTGCATCTGTTGGCCATCGCAGGCCGCGCCGGGGTCGATCTGACCCTCGATGATCTGGACGCACTTGGCCGGACCAGCCCGTTGATCGCCAATGTGCGCCCCTCGGGCAAAGACTACCTGATGGAGGATTTCTTCTACGCGGGCGGCCTGCGTGCTTTGATGGTGCAACTGGGCGATAAGCTGGACCTGACGGCGCTGACCGTGTCTGGAAAATCTCTTGGGGAAACCTTGGCCGGGGCCGAGGTGTTCAACGACGATGTGATCCGCCCGCTGACCAATCCGGTCTATAAAGAGGGGTCTTTGGCGGTCCTGCGCGGCAATTTGTGCCCGGATGGGGCGGTGATCAAGCCTGCGGCGTGCGATCCGAAATTTTACAACCATGAGGGGCCCGCGCTGGTGTTTGACAGCTATCCCGAGTTGAAGGCCGCCATTGACGACGAGGATCTCGACGTCACGCCCGATACCGTGCTTGTGCTGCGCAATGCCGGGCCGAAGGGGGGGCCGGGGATGCCGGAATGGGGCATGTTGCCGATCCCGAAGGCCCTGATCAAACAGGGCCATCGCGATATGCTGCGACTGTCGGATTCGCGCATGTCCGGCACGTCCTATGGCGCTTGTGTCCTGCATGTGGCGCCGGAAAGCTATGTTGGCGGACCGCTTGCCTTGCTGAGGACCGGTGACATCATCCGCTTGGATTTGGCAAATCGCCGTCTGGATATGCTGGTGCCGGACGACGAACTTGCCCAACGCCGTGCCGACTGGGTCGCGCCCGCGCCGCGCTTTGGTCGGGGCTGGGGGTGGATGTTTTCCCAACATGTCAGTCAGGCTGATAAGGGCTGCGATTTCGACTATCTTGGGCATGACTTCGGGCCGGTCGCAGGTGAACCTGATATCTTTTAGACACATTCCACGGAGGCCACGTGCATGCCATTGACCCTTGATCAGGCGCTGACAGGAATTTCCGGAATTCTGGTGACGCCCTATGACGATGCGGGCGATATCGCGCCGGAAAAGCTGAATCCGATCCTTGATCGGGCGCTTGGGGCCGGGCTGCACATGCCGGTGGTGAACGGCAATACCGGTGAGTTCTACGCCCTGACCACGGCCGAAGCTTGCAGCATGGTCCGCGCGGTGGTGAGCCAAGTGGCCGGGCGCGCGCCGGTTCTTGCCGGGGTCGGGCGGGGCGTTCGGGATGCTTGTGTGCTGGCCAAGGCCTCGGCTGCGGCGGGGGCGACGGCGTTGATGGTGCACCAGCCGCCCGATCCGTTTGTCGCGCCCCGCGGTGTGGTGGCCTATCTCAGCGCGATCGCTGATGCCTCGGGCGGGCTGCCGATGATGCTGTACCTGCGCAATGATCAGGTCGGCACTGGGGCCATTGTGGATTTCTGCGCAGTACCGGGGGTCAAGGGCGTGAAGTGGGCGACGCCGAACCCAATGAAGCTGGCCGAGGCCAAGGCGGCGTGCGATCCGTCGATCATCTGGGTGGGCGGTTTGGCCGAGGTGTGGGCGCCGTCCTTTTATGCAGTGGGTGCCCGGGGCTTCACGTCGGGTTTGATCAATGTCTGGCCCGAGCGGTCCATCGCGATCCATGCTGCGCTTGAGGCCGGCAGCTATATGGCAGCGAACGCCCTGATCTCCGGGATGAAGGCGTTTGAGGATATCCGCGCGGAAGAAATGAACGGCACCAACGTGACCGGGGTCAAGGCGGCGCTTCAGGCGCTTGGCCGGGATTGTGGACCAACCCGGCCACCGTCGGCGTGGCCGCTTACGTCGGCGCAAAAAGCGCTGTTGGATGACTTCATCGCCGCGAACGGCCTCGTCTGACGCGCGGCGCGGGCCATTTTTTGCCCCGCGTCCCTGCCATTTGATTATCTTGGTTTTTATGCCGCTCTTGCGTTGGACAGTTCCAGTCATACATGGCAAGTCATGCGCCAGAGGACAGATCAATTCGCTGCGGCGATGACGTGCTCACGCCACCAATCCGGCTGGTGTACGGAAACAGGAGAAACAGATGCTCGATAACGTAAAATTCACCCCCCATGGGAAACATTTGATTGCAGGGGAATGGGTTGCATCCGACAAGACCTTTCCGTCCGAACCGGCAACCGGCCCGGTCCATCAATTTTCCGTCGGAACCGTCGATCTGGTAAACGCCGCCTGTGAAGCCGCCGAAGAGGCCTTTTGGACCTACGGTTACACGACCCGTGAAGAGCGCGCGGTGTTCCTTGATACCATTGCAGATGAAATCGACGCCCGCGCCGAAGCCATCACCGAAATCGGCTCGCAGGAAACCGGTCTGCCCGAGGGGCGTTTGCAGGGCGAACGTGGCCGGACCACCGGTCAGTTGCGTCTGTTCGCGTCCCATATCCGGGCCGGTGATTATCTGGATAAGCGCCATGATGCGGCCTTGCCCGACCGTGCGCCGCTGCCGCGCCCTGATCTGCGGATGATCCAACGGCCGATTGGCCCGATTGCTGTCTTCGGCGCGTCGAACTTCCCGCTGGCCTTCTCAACCGCGGGCGGCGACACCGCAGCGGCGCTGGCGGCTGGCTGTCCCGTCGTGGTCAAGGGCCACTCGGCGCATCCCGGAACGGGCGAGATCGTGGCCGAAGCGGTCCATGCTGCCATTGAGAAATGCGGTATGCCCAAGGGCGTGTTCAGCCTGATCCAAGGTGGCAACCGCCAAGTGGGTTCCTCGTTGGTGCAGCATCCGCTGATCAAAGCGGTGGGCTTTACCGGCTCGCTGGGCGGCGGACGCGCTTTGTTCGACCTCTGTGCACAACGCCCCGAGCCGATCCCGTTCTTCGGCGAACTTGGCTCTGTGAACCCGATGTTCGTACTGCCCGAAGCGACCGCAGCACGCGGCGAAGCCATCGGCAAGGGCTGGGCTGGGTCTCTGACCATGGGTGCGGGCCAGTTCTGTACCAACCCCGGAATTGCTGTTATTGAAACCGGCGCTGCCGGGGACGCGTTCGTTGCTGCCGCCAAAGCCGCTCTGGCCGAGGCCGGTGAGCAGGTCATGCTGACCAATGGCATCGCCAAGGCGTATCGCGATGGTCAGGAACGATTTGACAGCCGCAATTCGGTGACGCCGCTGCTGGCCAGCCAGAACGAGGGCCGCACGGCAAAGCCTGCGCTGTATGAAACCGACGCGGCAGCCTACCTGCAAGACCACGCGCTTGGGGAAGAAGTGTTCGGACCGCTGGGCTTGGTGGTCCGTGTCGACAGCGCCGAGGACATGGTCGCACTGGCTAAAGGGTTCGAAGGGCAGCTGACCGCGACGATTCACATGGATGACGGTGACGCCGCCTTGGCGCGCAAGTTGCTGCCAGTGCTGGAACGCAAAGCGGGTCGGGTGATGGCCAATGGCTTCCCGACCGGCGTTGAGGTGTCCGATAGCATGGTTCACGGCGGACCCTACCCGGCTTCGACCAACTTTGGCGCGACCTCGGTCGGGACCATGTCGATCCGCCGCTTCCTGCGTCCGGTTTGCTACCAAGGCATTCCCGAGGCGGTATTGCCTGAAGACCTGAAATAAGGTCGACACGGCAGATCGTTTGAACCCGTCCGCTGTTGCGGGCGGGTTTTTTTCTGGCGATGGCGGCTGGCTGAGAGCCGCCGTCGCAAACGTCCGGCATGCATCCGATCCTGCGGACCGCTTGCGCGCCCTGTGTTTTGCAACTGCCGCCGGATCGCCCCCCGGCTGACCCCGGAGGATCCGACCGATGACCAAGCCTGATGTAATGCTGCTGGCCAGCCAACGCCCCAATGCCATGGCGCAATTGGAGGCCAACTTTACCCTGCATCGCTGGGATTTGGCGGAAGACAAAGCTGCGATCCTTGCCGAGCATGGCGCGACATGCACCGCGATCGCCACGCATGGCCACGCGCCGGTGGATCGCGCAATGGTCGCGGCAATGCCAAATTTAAAATTGGTGTCCTGCTCGTCAGCGGGTTTTGACACATTTGATGTGACGGCGTTGGCCGAGCGCGGCGTGGCGTTGACGAATACCTCGTCGGCCCTTTGCGATGATGTGGCCGACACCGCGATCATGCTGCTATTGGGCGCGCGGCGCGGGTTGGTGCCGGGCGATGCCTATGTCCGCTCGGGAAGTTGGGGCCGGGAAGGTATGTTTCCGCTTCAGCGCAGCCTGAAGGGGCGCACGTTGGGCATTGTCGGCATGGGCACGATCGGACAGGCGATTGCGCATCGGGGCGCGGCCATGGGTCAGACGGTGCGCTACTGGAACCGACGCCCGAAAGACCTGCCATGGGCGTTTGAACCCGACCTGATCACCTTGGCCCGGGACAGCGATAACCTTGTGGTGATCGTCGCCGGGGGCGAGGGCACCCGGAACCTGATCGACGCTTCGGTCATGGACGCGCTTGGACCCGACGGATTGCTGATCAATGTAGCGCGGGGATCGGTGATTGATGAGCCCGCGATGATCGCGGCGTTAAGTGAAGGACGGCTTGGCGCGGCGGCGTTGGATGTGTTCGAGAACGAACCCAATCCCGACCCGCGCCTGACCGCTTTGCCCAATGTCACGTTGTACCCGCATCATGCCTCCGGCACCGTCGAGACCCGGGATGCGATGGCGCAATTGCTGGTCGACAACCTTGGCGCGTTCTTTGCTGGCCAGCCGTTGCTGTCCCCGGTGGATCTGTCGGCCTATGCTGTCCGGCCCAACGCCACATAATTCTTAGCGCTCACGTCTGACCGGTCCCCGCTGGAGCCGGTCAGGTGGTCAGGCTGACAAGATGATTGTCCCACGCCACATTGGCCCGGGACAGCAGGGTCGGAGTGCCGCCTTGAATGGCCAGCAGCCCGCCAAGACCATCGCTGGCCAAAACGCCGGTCCGGGTCGGAGCCAACCCGCAAATATCGCTGCGCGAGACCGGGCCGATAAAGGCCCCGTCATCGGCAAAGCGGTGAACCCGCCCGCCCTTGGGCGAGGTGATCGCCACCTCGGTGCCATCGCCGGCGAAGGCGACGCTTCCGGCATAGCCCTGCATCACCAGTTCATCGGCCAGCGGCGCGGCCGCCAACACGGGGGGGGCGCCGCGCCGGTGCAGGCCAAGCAGCGGTGTCGCGGCGTTCTCTGCACCTTCCCATTGCATCGCGAAGGCGACCAGCCCGTCGCGCCGAATGGCCAAATGCCGGATCGAGTTTTGCCACAAATCCGGTGACAGCTCGATCTGCTCTAGCAAAGTGCCGGTGGCATCCAGATAGCTGAGGTTCGACCGCATGGTCGGAACATTCAGCTTGGTCCGATCCGAGGGGTCGGTGGCGATGCCGCCATTCGCCACCACCAAGGTCTTGGCGTCCGGCATCAGGCGCAGATCGTGCGGGCCAATGCCGTGGGTCGAAACCTCGCCGATCCGGCGATAGCCCGACGCGACATCCCAGATTCCGATCACGCCGGCGCTGGTATCGCTGCGCTGCTCAGAGGTGAACAGCACCGCGCCGCCCTCGGCAAAGATGCCATGGCCGTTGAACTGGCGACCGTCGGGCGGGGTCAGGTGATGCAGCACCGATCCGGCGGCACAATCAATGACCAGCGCGAACGGACCGGGACGGCGCGCAAAAGCCACCGCTTCGGCCCGGCTTGGATGTGCCGCCCCGGCATGACCCCGCGCCGGAAGCGGCACCCGAAAGGTTTGCGCCCCGCCTTGATCCAGACCGAACAGGGCAAAGCGGCCATCCGGTTCACGGGCGGCGGCAATATAAGACGGGCTGCCCGCCGCGGCCCAGCCAAGACGCGGTGCGGCACTGGCCGCCAGCAGGGCCGCGAGAAACCTGCGACGCGAGGTCATGGCTCAGTCTCCGTCCTGCGAGTTGAAGCCCGGCGTGATGCCCAAAGGTGCCCCGATCTCGATCTCGATGGCGCCATAAAGGGCGCGTACGCGCTGCTGCAACACCTCGACCCGCAGCCGCGCCTGAGGATCGTCGAGATCCTGAAATGACGGGTCGGACACCCGGTCGGCTGCAAGCATGACCTGAGAGAACGCGGCATCGGTCTGCGGCAATTCCGGCCCGGCAAGCGCATGGGCCAGCCCTTGGGCAGCTTGCGCCGAAATCAGGACATTGCCCAGACTGCGGTCGCTGCGCCATGCTTCGGCCAGCTTTGGCCGTGGCCGCTCAAACGTGCCCATGGGACGGCCAAGGCGGGTGTCGGCAGTAAACTCAAGCCCGGACAGCAACTGGGTATAGAGCGCGCGAAACGCCTCGTCCGAACTGAGGTAGATGGTGTTGTCCGGCGCCCCGGCCCCGATCAGCACCTCGGCGTAATCCTCGGCCCAGCTTGTGCTTAGCGCATCTGCTTGCCGGTCCAGATCCGCAGTGATGGTTTGCACCAACCCGCAGGTATAGTCCCCGGCACCATAGGTGTTGAAGGCCGGATCGTAGAGCAGCATGTCCAGCGCAAAAAGGCCCCGGGCGGCAATCGACATCTCATGGTATTCGCTTGGGTCCAGACCGGTCGGGTCTTCCGTGTCGATCAGCCGTGCCAAGGTCCGTTGGGTAAAGCCCCGGTCGTCTGGCCAAAACGCGATGGACAGCGCCCCGGTTTCCGATGGCCCGATGCGCAGCCCGCTGACGCCCATCCACGTGTCGAACGCGGCCTGATAGGCGGGGGCGACGGCGTCACTGCGACAATCGGCAAGCGCGGTTTGGTGCAAGACCTGCGCCCCTTGCGCGAAATTTTCAAAGCTGGGCAGGATCAGGTCGTTGACTGCCCGCGCGGTATCGGCCGAGGCAGGCAGCGACAGCGGCGCAAGCGCGATCAGGACGGCAAGGTGTTTCATAGGCTCTCCAGATATCGGATCAGGGCATCCCGGTCGGTTTTGGGCATCTGTGCGACCGCATCCCGGGCGGGCTGCGCTTCGCCACCATGCCACAGGATCGCCTCCAGAAGACTGCGGGCGCGACCGTCGTGCAAGAAAGTGCTATGACCGCTGACTTGCTCCGTCAACCCGATGCCCCAAAGCGGGGCGGTCCGCCATTCGGTGCCGGTGGCGCGGGCTTCGGGCCGGTGATCGGCCAAGCCTTCGCCCATGTCATGCAGCAGCAGATCACTATAGGGCCAGATCAACTGAAAGCTTTGCTCCGGCTGGTCTTGCAGGCGGTTGGTGACAAATTTCGGGGTATGGCAGGCGGCGCAGCCGGCGGTGTAGAACACCTCTTTGCCGCGCAAAACCTGTGGGTCATCGGCATCGCGCCGGGCCGGCACCGCGAGGTTGCGGCTATAGAAGGTCACCAGATCAAGGGCATTGTCATCAACCTCGAAGCCGTTTTGGGCGCTGTCATCGCCATGGCGGGCCGACCGGCACGCGGCCTCTTGCGGGGTGCATTCGCCCCACGGGTCCGGAAAAAGCGGCGTCGAAATGCCGATATCGCCGGAAAAGGCGGCGGCGGATTGCTGCCTGACCGTCGGCGCACCGGCTTTCAGGCCGAACCGCCCCAGCATGGGCCGGTCGAATTCCACCGACCACACCCAATTTGCGCGCCCTGAAATGCCATCGCCATCGGCATCGTCGGGATCGGCAAGGGCCAGAATATCGGCTTCCGGGATCGCCTCCAGCAGGCCGAGGCCGATCATCTGCGGCGCGACACGCGGCGACAGCATGGCCTCGGGGTGCAGCGGGCCATAGCCGAGATCGGCGGCGCGATAGGTCGGGCTGCGCAGCACCACGGTCTCACCCTCTGACAGGGGAACCTCGATGTCCTCATAGGTGATGTCGAGGCGATATTCGGCCAGATGCCCGGGCGTTCCGAAATCTTGCAATTGCCCGCCATAGGTCGGGTCTGGAACGGTCGCGATGAAATCGGTGATCTCGGACATATTGGCCACGTCATGCGGGCTGCCCGGAATGGAAATCCGCAGAAACATCGACACAGCCGGGTCTGTCGGTCCCTCGGGCGGGTGGCCGCGTCCGTCCTTGATGTGGCAATTCTGGCAGCCGCGCGCATTATAGAGCGGGCCAAGCCCATCCGAGGCCAAGGTCGAGGACGGTGCCGCCACCCAGATTTTCCGGAACAAGCCGTTGCCGACTTTAAAATCCAGTTCCCGTTCAAAACTGATATTGGCTGACGGTTGCGAGAACGCGTCGGCATTGGTCCGCACCCGAACTGTGGCGGCCCCGCCGGGTAAGGTTTCAAACGCCTCGGGGGCCGAAAAGTCGGTGGTGGGTGCCGTCACTGCCGCGATCCGCGCGGTTTCTGCCGCTGTCCGTGGGACGACCGCCAGATGGGCGTCTGGTCCTGCCTGTGCGAGGGCTGTGCCGCAGGTCAGGCCAAGCAGGCCGACAAGGCACGTGATCCGGGGCCACAGGGCGGGCCGCGCAGCGGGTCTTGGGGGAAGCGTTCGAAGGGGGGGCATGGCGGGCATCTTCTAAGTTGGCATGGTCGCATGGCATCGACCGGCTAAAAATAGCGCAGCCATTCCCGACCAGAGTCAAGAATGACTGCATCCGCAGGAGGGGCTGCGGATGCATCTAGGCGATTGCCGCCTAGATGCTGTGGTCGGCGTGCGTCACGCGGTGGTGGGGAGGCCGCGTGCGCACACCGCTCACTCGAAGACAGCTTCGGGTTGGTCGAGGCTGTCCGAGCCTTCAAACGCGATTTGGTCCAGTCCCAGCGCGACGACGATCCGCTCAATTGTGCGGGTCTGGTCGATCAGACCATTCACTCCGCCCATGACCAACGCTTCGCCTTCGGCATTGCCCTGCTCAAGCATCATGTCATAGGAAAACCCGCCATCGGCAGCCGCTTTCAGATCGGACATGGCCGACATCGTGGCTTCCAGCTTGGACTGCATTTCAGCGTCCAATGCTGGGTCAACCTCGGCAGTCAGATCCGCCAGAGACGGGCCTTCGATCACAGAACCGTCCGGGCGCACATAGCGGCCAAGATAGGCGCTCTGAATGCCCAACGCATCGTAATAGTGGCTGTTGTGGGTGTTGTCGGAAAAGCAATCATGCTCTTCTTCGGGATCGTTCAGCATCAATCCCAGACGCATCCGCTCGCCGGCCTGCTCGCCATAGGACAGGCTGCCCATGCCGGTCAGGATGGCAACCAATCCGGCCCCTTCAGAGGTCAGGACGGTGTCGCGGGCTGCGCCATTCGGCGCCCATTGTGCGGCCATATATTCCAGATCGCTAACCAGAAGATCGGTGGCCGCGCGCAGGTAATCGGCGCGGCGGTCGCAATTGCCGTTGGTACAGTCATCGCCGGTTGCGAAGTCAGTATAAGGCCGCTCGCCCGCCCCGGGTCCGGTGCCGTTCAGATCCTGACCCCAAAGCAGGAATTCGATGGCGTGATAGCCGCGCGCCACGTTGGTTTCGATGCCGTCAGCTTCGTTCAGCGTGTCCGAGATCAACTCCGGTGTGATGCTGGTGGCGTCGATGCTTTTGCCCGCGATGCTGAGCGACGGGTTGGCGATGACGTTCAGCGCCGCCAGTTCATTGGCATCTGTAGGGCCACCATAGCTTGCGTCCACATAGTCGATCAGGCCTTCGTCCAGCGGCCACGCATTCACCATGCCTTCCCAGTCATCAACGATCGGGTTGCCGAAACGATAGACCTCGCTCTGCTGATACGGGACGCGGGCGTCCAGCCATGCACTTCGCGCGGCTGACAGCGTCTCTTCAGAGGGGGCATCGATCAGATTGTTGACGGCGGCCTGAAGGGTTTTGGCTGTGGTCAAGCTGTCGTCGTATTTCGCCGCGGCAATGTCGACATATGTGGTCAACACCTCTGTCTTGCTGACATCGGCTCCGGCTGCCGTTGCAAGGCCGAATGAAAGGGCCAGTGCGCTGGTGGCAAGGATGTGGTGGGTCATCAGAATATCGTCCTTTGTCAGTGATAGAGTGGTGAGGCCATGGGCCGGTCATAGGATCGCCCCGACAGGCGTTTGATCGATAGGCCCCAAAATTCGGCTAACGAGGCAAGGCTTGGGGCCATGTCGGCCCGAACCAGAAGGGTGGCAATCAGCACCGCATCTTCGCGGTCACCGTCGCTGGCGGCGGCGATGAACTGGGCGAAACAGGCCTCGTCCGCGCCCAGACATTTGCAGCAAAGATGGTGCCGCATCAGCGGGCGACGCCCAAGGCGGGCGCACAGCTCGCAGATCTGGTCCAGCGCTTGGGTGGCTTCGCGTCCGGCGTGGGGTCCCAGTGCCATCGTGAAGTCAGCGATCACCTGGGCCTGCGCCGCAGGACCGTCGTGCCACAGCCGAAAATACAGGACAGCCGCGGCTTCCACCGGGGGCAATTCGGCCAAATGGCCAACGGCGGCGACCCCACGCAAAGTGCGCTCTTGTGTCATGCTGCACCGGTCATTTGGTTAAGATCAACTTGCCCGCACGGGTGATGCGCAGGGTATAGGTGCTGGGACCGAGAATGATTTGTGCCAAAGTCCCGCCCGAGGTCAGGTCCTCTGCATGGTGGGTTGGCAGGGTATTTGCGTCGGCCGATCCGGAATGATTGCTGGCAGGAGCGGTCATGGGCGGCGCCCCACGCGACAGGGCTGTGGACCAAAAGCATTGAATGGGTTGAGCTGTTGTCGCGGTCTTTGCATGTCCCGTCTCCGTCCTGTGGCCATCCATACGCAATAACTGAGTTAATCAGTCGGGATTGTCAATCCGATACTTTTAGTCAGGTATGGCGAGGGCGATTGCGCGCTGTTCCCCGTCGCGTCGCGCGCCGGGATCGGTACGTCCTTCGGTACGTCCTATAGGCGTCGTTACGTCCGTGCGACGCGCAGAACACTGTCAACGTCCGCGCAGCATCGAAAGGTCCGGCAATCAGGCGCATTGTTACAATAACTTCGCCGTATCGATGCATAAATGACGAAAACCGCTGTCAGTGACCATCTCGACAAAGGACACGACAGACATGCTTCACATCACCCAACTGACCAAAACCTTCGGCGGCAAGACAGCCGTGGACAATGTGACGCTCGAGATCGATCGTCCGATGATGATCGGCATTATTGGTCGGTCTGGCGCGGGGAAATCGACCCTGCTGCGGATGCTGAATCGGCTGACGGATAGCACCTCGGGCGACATTCGCGTCGACGGCCAGGACGTGACCCATTTGCGCGGCAAAGCCAAGCGCCACTGGCAATCGCAATGCGCCATGATCTTTCAGCAGTTCAATCTGGTGCCGCGGATGGACGTGGTGTCGAACGTCTTGCATGGCACATTGAACCGGCACTCGACGCTGACGACGATGTTCAATCTCTATCCGAATTCGGACATCAAGCGCGCCATCGACATCTTGGATCGTCTGGGGATTGCCGAGCACGCCCCGAAGCGCGCTGAGGCCTTGTCCGGCGGTCAGCAACAGCGGGTGGCCATCGCCCGAGCCTTGATGCAGGATCCAAAGATTATTCTGGCCGATGAACCGATTGCCTCGCTCGATCCGATGAACGCGCAAGTGGTCATGGATAGCCTGCGGCGCATCCATGACGAAGACGGTCGGATGGTCATTGCCAATCTGCACACGTTGGACACCGCGCGGCGCTATTGCGACCGGGTCATCGGCATGTTGGCCGGGCGGGTGGTGTTTGACGGCCGGCCCGATCAACTGACCACTGGCGTTGCCCGCGATATTTATGGCGCGGATGCCTCGTTCTCAGAAGCGACGACATCCACCCAGATCGAAACCATCACCCGGGCCGAGGACCTGATCCGTCAGGCCGAAGCCACCCTGTAACCCCTCACCATTACCGTCTGTGTCCCGGTTGCGGGACATGGTTTGTTCAACAGGAGTAGATCCCTTGAAAACGCTTATTGCTGCCCTCGTCGCATCGACCGCTTTGGCCGGAACGGCCGTCGCTCAGGATACCATTTCCGAATTCCGGATCGGCCTGATGGGCGGAGAAAACGCGCAAGACCGTCTGGCCTCGAACGAGTGCTTGCGTGCCTATGCGGAAGACACATTGGGCGTGCCGACCAAGCTGTTTGCACCGGCCGACTATAACGGCGTGATCCAAGGCTTGATCGGCGGGACGCTGGACATGGCATGGCTGGGCGCGTCGGGTTATGCCGCCGTTTACCTGCAAGAGCCCGAGGCGGTCGACGTCGTTTTGGTTAAGACCAATCTGGACGGCACCTATAACTATCATTCGATCGGCTTTGCCCGCAAAGACAGCGGCGCGACCTCTCTTGAAGATGAAAAGGGCAAGGTCTTTGGCTTCGGCGATCCGAACTCCACCTCCGGCTACTTGATCCCGTCGGTCGAGATCCCGACCCTTCTGGGCATGCCGATGGAAGAGTATTTCGGTGAGGTCGTCTTTACCGGTGGCCATGAGCAGACCATCGTGGCGGTTGCCAATGGCGACATCGACGCTGGTGTCACTTGGGCCGATGGCCAAGGCGCATGGGAAGACGGGTATAACTCGGGCGCGCTGCGCAAGGCCGTGGATGCGGGCCTCGTCAACATGAATGACATGGTCGAGATCTGGAAGTCGAAGCCGATCCCGGAAGGCCCGATCGTTCTGCGTCAGGACCTGCCGGAAGACGTTAAGACGAAAATGGTTGAGCTGATGCAGGGCTTGCATTCGTCCGATGCCGAATGTGCCTACGGTGTTGCCGCTGGCGAGACCGCAGGTTTCGTGCCGATCAGCCATGACGCCTACGACTCGATCATCGCGGTGCGCAAAGCGTCGGCCAACTGATCGTACTCTTTTCGACCTGACTCATCGGGCCCCGGCAGTTGTCGGGGTCCGGTTCATTCAAGGATTCCGGTATAATGGCCGACGCAGTTTTTTCGGGGGTTCCCCCGATTCCCGCCTATGACAGTTATCTCAGCTTGATCCGCCGACGCAGGCTTTACAGCGGATTGCTGCTGATCCTGTTCGTCGCTGTGATGTCGGCGGGATTCTGGGTGGCGGATGATCGGAATGCCGGAGGGTTCATCAATGGATTCACCAGTATCCTGAACTTCCCCATGGATGTGGTGGAAGAGGCGTGGCGCAAGCGGGCGCTGATCCCCGGATTGTTGGTTGAGTATTTTCCGGCGCTGGTCGAGACCCTCAATATTGCTGCGGCGGGCACCATCATTGGTGCCGTGTCGGGCTTTGTGTTGTCGCTGCTGGCCAGCAGTGGCTTGGCACCGTGGCCGCGCATGATCGGGGTGTTCCGGCGCTTCATGGATATCTTGCGGGCGTTTCCCGATATCGTCATCGCACTGGTCCTGATCTATCTTCTGGGCGGTGGGCCGGTGCCCGCGCTGATTGCAATCGCGCTACATACCGCGGGCGCGCTTGGTAAGCTCTTCTCGGAAGTGAACGAAAACGTCGATCTGAAGCCGGTCGAAGGCTTGGCCTCGGTCGGGGCCAGCTGGGCTCAGCGGATGCTGTTCGGTGTGGTGCCGCAGGTCGCGCCGAACTACCTCAGCTACGCATTGCTGCGCTTCGAGGTCAACGTTCGGGCTTCGGCCATCTTGGGGTTCGTCGGCGCGGGCGGCATCGGCTATGAACTGAAAAATGCCATTACGTGGGGGCCGGGCAAATTTGATGCCGCCGCTGCGATCTTCCTGCTGCTGTTCCTGAGCATCGTCTTCTTCGATCAGATCTCCAGCTATTTCCGTGAACGTTTGACCCATGGCGGAGCCGCGCGATGACCGTTGCTGATATCTACACCCAGACCACCGGTCGTTTTTCGCGCCAGCGTCTGATGACCGCCGCGATCCCCCTCGGGGTTCTGGCGTATTTGGCCTATATCTTCGTGGCCTTCGACATTGGCGGGCTGATGGGCCGCCTTCGGGTCGATAATGTCATGACCCTGCTGTCAGACACCTACAGCTACAAAACCCACGTCACCCGCGACACCCGGACCGGGGACGTGACCGTCGCCATTGAAGGCGAGCGTCGTGGCACCTATGCGCCGGGGACCGAGCCAAGTTGGGTTTCAACCCTCGACGGTGTCACCACCGTCGGGCTGGACGCCGACAACATCGTCACCTTCGATGCCGACACGACCTCTTGGGACATCCCGGGCTATGGCTTGCTGACCGCCACACGGTCTGGTCGCGAGATCACCCTCAACCGCAATCCCGACACCTTGCCCGACTGGATCAGCTATTCCTCGGCCCGGGTGGATGTGAAAACCTCGGCCGGCCGCCTGTCCGTGACCCGAAACCGCACCGAGGTCTTTCGTTATGCCTTTGGCTGGGAATTATTCTGGTTCACATTGGATAGCCCCTATTACGGCCATAGCCTGTTTGCCTTGCTGTTCGGGCCGCAACTGGACCCGGCGCAGAGCAATCTGGTTGGAATGTGGGACGGGTTCTGGGGCAACGCCATGTGGCATCACGGCGAAGTGGCGTGGGCTTTGGGTGAAACCATTCTGATGGCCTTTCTCGGCACGTTCGGGGCCGCCATCATCGCGTTTCCGTTAGGGTTCTTGGCGGCGCGGAATTTTACGCCGCTGGCTGCCCTGCGCTTTTCGGTGCGCCGCGTCTTTGACTTCGTGCGCGGGGTCGACGGGCTGATTTGGACAATTCTGCTGTCGCGGGCCTTTGGTCCGGGGCCGTTGACCGGGACTTTGGCAATTCTGCTGACCGACACCGGGACCTTCGGCAAAATCTTCTCTGAGGCGCTAGAAAACGTCGACAACCGGCAGATCGAAGGGGTTCAGTCCACCGGGGCCAACGTGGTGCAGCGGTATTGCTTCGGGGTCATCCCGCAGGTGGTGCCGGTGTTGCTGAGCCAAGTGTTGTACTTGCTGGAAAGCAACACCCGCTCGGCCACGATTATCGGTGCGATCACCGGCGGCGGCATCGGTCTGCTGCTGACACAGGCCATCATCACCCATAAGGATTGGGAAGAGGTCAGCTATTACATCGTGTTGATCATCTTGATGGTGATGGCGATGGATTGGCTGTCTGGCGTCTTGCGGCGTCGGGTGATCTCGGGCCGGGCAGTTTGACCCGGCTTGGGGCCGATGGGGCGCAAGCGCGGCTACGCGCCTCTTGAAGATTTCCGGGGGCTTTCGGGGGCGGCGTTTCTGGAGATACACGCCTGATTACTCGGCTGCCAAGGTCGCGGCGGCGCTGCCGCCGGTCAGCCGGTCCGCCATGCTGCCGGACAGATAGGACCAGCGACCGCCCGCCATCGTGGCCTCGATCTCGCGGGTTTCACCGTTGATCACGACCAGATCGGCCCGTTTGCCGGGCTGCAACGTGCCCCGATCGGACAGGCCCATAATTGCAGCGGGCACGCGCGAGATCATCGCCCACGCCTGTTCCAACGGCATGAGCCCGTCATCCCGCAAGGCAAAGGCGGCGCGGGCCATTGCCGGATAGTGGCCATCCGATGCCAGTGCGTCGCACAGCCCTTCCATGATCAGCAGGCTGGCCGCCACATTGCCAGAGTGCGATCCGCCGCGCAGGACGTTCGGTGCGCCCATCAGCACGGGATGGCCAGAGGCCTTGGCTACCCGTGCCGCGGCGAAGGCGGTCGGGAATTCGCAGATGGCGGCCCCGATCATGGCAAAATATTCCCGGGTTTCGCCATCGCCGTCGTCATGGCTGCCATAGCGGACCCCCATGGCGTCGAACGCGGTGGCGAGGTCGCACAGATAGCGGGGAACCTCACAGGCGCGGTCTTTTGTGGCGCGTAGCATGGCCAGTTGCGCGTCGCCGCTTCGGCCTGCCCGGGCGGCCCATGCCTGAAACTGCTCCGGCGTCGTGCGGGCCATGGCCAGCGCCGCGTCCAGATGGTTGTTGAAGATCACGTAATCCACGCCATAGCGGCGGATGGCGGCCAAAAGTCTCGCCTTGGTGTCGACAGTGTAGGTTTCACAGCGCAACTGCACCCGCAGGTCGGTCAGGGCGCGGGGCTGATAGGCGTGATGTTCGGCCAGAACCGCTTCGGCAAACTCTGGCCCTCGGGGGCCGCCCTCCCAAGACCAGCTTTGCGCCAGCCACGCGGTAGTGATCCCGTGACGGGCCGCGTCCCGGTCGACAGCGGCCAGTCCTAGGGCGGCGGGCCGCGCGCCGTTTGGCCGGGCCGCAAGTTGATGTTCGAACGCATCGCCATGCAGGTCGATGATCCCGGGAAATACCCAATAGTCGGGTAAGTCGAGGACCGGTCCATAGAGCGAGGCGTTCAACGACGCCACGCGCCCGTTCTGGATACTGAGCATGCCGGGGCGAATGCGGCGATCCTGAAGAACCTGCGCGCCGGTCACGGTCAATGAAGTGATGGGCCGTTGCATACCTTGTGTCTCTGTCCTGGGTGTGCGGACAGGATGCCGGATCGTCGTGTCAGTCTTATGACGCCATGTCCTGTGGGGTGACAATCAAGGTCACGCGGTCGCCAGAAAACCACGAATGGCCGTATTCAATCGGTCGCCCCTCGGGATCGACATTGATGGCGACCGAGCGCAGGATCGGGGCCTGTTCTGGAATACGCAAGTGAAGGGCCTGCGTGGCGCTGGCGGCTTTTGCGGTGAGGCGGGTTTCGGCCCGAGTATAATCCGCGATGCCGTGGCGGGACAGGGCGGCGGTGACCGATTGGGTGTCGCGCAGCGAGTCCAGAAATCCGGGGAACCGTGCGGCGGGAAACACACTTCGAAACAGTGCGATGGGCTGGTTGTCGGCCAATGACAGGCCTTCATAGACATGTACGTCGGCCGGTTCTTCTGGCGCGGGGTTCAGGCCAAGGACCGTCCTTTCGCGGGCATCTGCAGACCGGGTTTCCAAGGTAAGAACGGTGATCGCCGGCACCCGCCCCGCAGCCGTCAGGTTCTGCGTGAACCGGGTCCTGCGGCCGATGGGATAATCGGTGGGGGTGGCGGCGACGAACACGCCGGACCCGCGGCGAGCGTGGACCAGCCCTTCGTCAGCCATGGCGCTGAGGGCTTGCCGGACCGTGTGGCGATTGACCCCAAAGCGCGCCGCCAAAGCCGCCTCGGTCGGAAGTTTGTCGCCCGAGCCATAGCGCCCGGCCGCAATGTCTTGTGTCAGGCTGATGCGGATGGCGGACCAGATCGGGGTGCGGGCCATGGGTTTATAAAACTTTCACATGAAGCGGGATTGCCAGAGGCGGGGCGTCTGCGTATGATTTGTCTAGTTGTATAGTTAAGATCACAAGGTGTCTAGATGAACCCTGCATCCGATCCAACTTCCGCCAGACAGGCCTGGATGAGCCTGCTGGCCAAGGCCCCCGAGGACGGGCTCGCCAGGCTTTGGTCGGCGGCCGGGCCGGAGCCGGCGCACCGGGTCTTGCGCGCCCCGGAAACCGGCGCCGTCATGGTGCGGGGGCGGGCCGGGGCCGTCGGGGCCGCGTTCAATCTGGGCGAGATGACGGTGACCCGTTGTTCGGTCCGGCTGGAGGATGGGACGGTCGGGCATGGCTATGTGCAGGGGCGCAGCAAGGCCAAAGCAATGACGGCTGCACTGGTCGATGCGCTGATGCAAACCGCTGCGGCGCCGGTGCTTGAGCAACAACTGTTGCAACCGCTCCGTGCGGCTTTGGCCGAGGCCGCGGCGGCCCGGTCTGCCCGTGCAGCGGCCACCAAGGTTGATTTCTTTACGATGGTGCGGGGCGAGGACTGATGCAAACCCAATCGCTGGATGGCGGCTTTCACAATGCTCCGATCGAGGCAGCATATGCCTTTCGCGCCGTGATGCGGGCCATGGCCTGCCCGGGAACAATCGTCACGCTGGCCGGCGCCGAGCCGCCCGCGCCGCTTTCCCGAGCGGCAGGGGTCGTGGTGCTGACCTTATGTGACCCAGAAACGCCGGTCTATCTGGCCCCAAGCCGGAACACGGCTGCGATCCGCGACTGGATTACCTTTCACACTGGTGCGCCCTTGGTTGCGGCGGATCGCGCCGCCTTTGGGCTCGGGCTGTGGTCTGAACTGGGGCAGGGCGGGTTCCCTCTTGGTACGGCTGAGTATCCTGACCGCTCGGCGACACTGATTGTCGAACTGCCCCAACTTGCTGCCGCAGGGGCGACCTTGCAGGGACCGGGAATCGAAACCAGCGCCGAATTATCGCTTCCCGAAATTGCCGCCTTTCAGGCCAATGCCCGGTTGTTTCCCCGCGGGCTCGACTATCTCTTTACATGCGGCGACCGCCTTGCTGGTCTGCCGCGAACCACAAAGGTGCGCTGATGTATGTCGCGGTTAAAGGCGGTGAACGCGCCATCGATAATGCCCATGCATGGTTGGCGGAAGACCGGCGCGGCGACCCGGAGGTTCCGGAATTGTCCGTGGCGCAGATCCGCGAACAGATGCGCCTTGCGGTCAACCGGGTCATGGCGGAAGGGTCGCTGTATGATCCAGACCTCGCAGCGCTGGCGATCAAGCAGTCCCGAGGCGATCTGATCGAGGCGATTTTCCTAATCCGGGCCTATCGCACCACGTTGCCGCGCTTTGGCGGGTCACGCCCGGTCGATACCGGCACCATGGCGTGCGACCGGCGAATTTCGGCGACGTTCAAGGATGCGCCGGGGGGGCAGGTTCTCGGGCCGACATTCGATTACACGCACCGGTTGCTGGATTTTAAATTGGCCGCCGAGGGCACGGTGCCGCCGGCGCCGACCGCCGATCCACTGCCGGAAACCGCCCCACATATCATGGGGTTTCTGGACCGAGAGGGGTTGATCCAATCCGAGCCAGAGGGGCCCGACACCCCGCCCGATCTGACCCGAAGCCCGCTGGAATTGCCGGCCGAACGGGCGTTGCGGTTGCAGGCATTGGCCCGCGGTGACGAAGGCTTCCTTCTGGGGCTCGCCTATTCGACGCAGCGCGGCTACGCCCGAAACCACGCTTTTGTCGCCGAATTGCGGATCGGCACGGTCGCGGTTGAGATGGATATCCCGGAACTGGGCTTCGCCATCGAGATCGGCGAGATGACCCTGACCGAATGCGAAACCGTCAACCAGTTCACCGGGTCGAAGACCGAACCGGCGCAGTTCACCCGTGGCTATGGCTTGGTGTTTGGAATGTCGGAACGCAAGGCGCTGTCCATGGCGCTGGTTGACCGGGCTTTGCGGTGGAAGGAACTGGGCGAGGATGACAGCGGCGCACCGGCGCAAAATGCCGAATTCGTGCTGTACCATTCGGACAACATCCAAGCGACGGGATTTCTAGAGCATATCAAACTGCCCCATTACGTCGATTTCCAGTCCGAACTGGAATTGGTGCGGAAATTGCGCGCGCAGACAGCCGCGGGGGGCGTCACAGCCACCGCGACAGCAGCGCAGGACTGTGAGACAGGATCATGAGCGATTACAATTTTGCCTATCTGGACGAGCAGACCAAACGCATGGTGCGGCGGGCCATTCTGAAAGGCTTGGCCATTCCGGGGTATCAGGTGCCCTTTGCCAGTCGGGAAATGCCGATGCCCTATGGTTGGGGGACGGGCGGGGTGCAGGTCACAGCCGGAATTCTGACACCTGACGATTGCTTGAAGGTCATTGATCAAGGTGCCGATGACACCACGAACGCGGTCTCGATCCGGCGGTTCTTTGAGAAGACCGCCCAAGTCGCCGTCACCGAAAAAACCAGCTTGGCCAGCGTGATCCAGACCCGACACCGCATTCCCGAAGAGCCGCTGCATGACGGGCAAATCCTTGTCTATCAGGTGCCAATCCCGGAGCCGCTGCGCTTTTTGGAACCCTCAGAGGTGGAAACCCGAAAGATGCATGCATTAGAGGAATACGGGCTGATGCAGGTTAAACTTTACGAAGATATCGCCCGGCACGGCGCCATCGCCACCGCCTATGCGTATCCGGTCAAGGTTGAAGGGCGCTATGTCATGGACCCGTCTCCGATCCCGAAATTCGACAATCCCAAGCTGTCCATGGCTGCGATCCAATTGTTCGGTGCCGGACGCGAGCAGCGCATCTATGCGATCCCGCCGTTCACCAACGTGGTCAGCCTCGATTTTGAAGACTTCCCGTTTGACCCCAGCAAGGCCGACCACGCCTGTGATTTGTGCGGTGCGAGCGACAGCTATCTGGATGAACTGATCATCGATGACGCGGGAGGGCGCATGTTCCTATGTTCTGACACCGATTATTGCGCCACCCGCTGCGCCGCCGGAGAGGTCGGGGCGCAACGCATGACTTTGACGGAGGGCGCGGCATGACCCCGTTGCTGCAAGTGGACGGGCTGGCAAAATCTTATGGCCCGCGCATTGGGTGTGCGAACGTGTCGTTTGATTTGTTCCCGGGTGAAGTGATGGGCATTGTCGGCGAAAGCGGGTCGGGAAAATCAACCTTGCTGTCCTGTCTGGCCGGGCATCTGACCCCGGATCGGGGGGCCATTCGGTTCGATACCCGCGAACACGGCCTGCGCGATACCGGCGCCATGTCCGAAGCCGAACGGCGGATGCTGGGCCGCACCGATTGGGCCTTCGTGCATCAACATGCGCGCGACGGCTTGCGGATGTCCGTCAGCGCGGGCGGCAATGTCGGTGAGCGGCTGATGGCCGTGGGTGCGCGGCATTACGGCGACATTCGCGCGGCGGCGACCGATTGGTTGGGCCGCGTCGAAATTGGCGCGGACCGGATTGACGATCGCCCAACGACGTTTTCAGGCGGGATGCAGCAGCGGTTGCAGATCGCGCGCAATCTGGTCACCGGCCCGCGGTTGGTCTTTATGGACGAACCCACTGGCGGCCTTGATGTCAGTGTGCAGGCCCGGCTTCTGGACTTGTTGCGGGGATTGGTCCGCGAAATGGGCCTCAGCGCCATCATCGTCACCCATGATCTGGCGGTGGTGCGGCTGTTGGCGGATCGTTTGATGGTGATGAAAGACGGTCACGTGGTGGAAGCCGGTCTGACCGATCAGGTGTTGGACGATCCCCAACACGCCTATACCCAGCTTTTGGTGTCCTCGGTCCTTCAGGTTTAAGCGCATGATTTCTGTTGAAAATGTCTCAAAGTCCTTCACGCTGCACAATCAGGGCAGTGCGGTTATTCCGGTGATGCGGGGCGCCAACTTGCAGGTGGCGTCGGGCGAATGCGTGGCCCTTGTCGGTGCCTCTGGTGCAGGAAAATCCACCCTGATGCGGATGATCTATGGCAATTACCTGACGGCGTCTGGCCGCATCCGGGTCGGCGATCTGGATGTGGCAAGCGCCGCCCCGCGCCAGATCATTGACCTGCGCCGGACCACCTTGGGCTATGTCAGCCAATTCTTGCGGGTCTTGCCCCGCGTGGCGACCCGCGACGTGGTGGCCGACCCGCTGCTTGCAACGGGGGTGCCCCGCGCCGAGGCCGTAGCACGGGCCGAAGACTTGCTGACATTGCTTAATATTCCCAGCCGGTTATGGGGGCTCAGCCCGACGACGTTCTCGGGTGGTGAACAGCAGCGCGTGAACATCGCCCGGGGCTTTGCCCATGCCTATCCGGCGTTGCTGCTGGATGAGCCGACGGCCAGTCTGGACCCGGCCAATCGGGAAATTGTGCTGGACCTGATCGCTGGTGCCAAGGCGCAGGGGGCGGCGATCATCGGCATTTTCCACGATCAGGACGCCCGCACCCGTCTGTGTGATCGTAGCGTCGATGTCCGGGCCTTCACGCCCGAGGTGGCGGCGTGACGGGGCGGTTCATCGCCATTGTTGGCCCGTCTGGCGTTGGCAAGGACAGTGTCATGGCCGGATTGGCGGCGCGCTGTGACCGATTGGTTCTGGCACGCCGGACCATCACGCGCCCGACCGACGCCGGGGGCGAGGCCTTCGACGGTGTGACCGACGCGGCCTTTGATGCGCAGCTAGCCGCGGGCGGGTTCGCGCTGCATTGGTCTGCGCACGGCCTGCGCTATGGCATTCCCGTTACGGTTGATGCCGATCTGGCCGCGGGCCGAGATGTCGTGGCCAATCTGTCCCGGTCGGTTTTGGTGCAAGCGCAGGCCCGGTTCGATGCCTGCGTGGTGATCGCGCTGACCGCCTCGCATGCGGCGCTGGATGCGCGCCTGCGCGCGCGGGGCCGGGAAACTGCGCCGGATATTGACCGCCGCCTTGCCCGGTCTGAATTTTCGCTTCCCGCCAGCGTGCACGCCCACGCTATTGCCAATGATGGTCCTTTGGACCGGACGATCGATGCAGTTGTCGATCTGCTTTACCCCGCCGGGCGCTGACCGATGCCGCCGGCCCTAGTTGTTTCCAGTTTATTCGTGCGAGCCCGTCCATGACCCAAGATACCATCCTGACCAATGCAAGGCTGATCCTGACCGATGGCGACCGCGCGGGCACCGTCTGTGTCCGAGACGGACAGATCGCAGAGATTGACGACGGCATCTCACGGGCGGCTGGGGCGCTGGACTGCGAGGGGGATTTCCTGTGCCCCGGCCTGATCGAAGTGCATACTGACAATCTGGAACGGCATTTGTCGCCGCGCCCCAAGGTCAACTGGCCGCACCGGGCCGCCATTCTGGCCCATGACCGGGAACTGGCGGGAACCGGGATCACCACCGTGTTCGACGCGATCCGGGTCGGCTTCGTGGTCGACGAAGCGTCCAGCGGTGTTGGAAAATATGCCCGCACCGTTGCCGATGAGATCGCGGCATTGCGCAAGGTGCAGGCGCTGAAGATCAGCCATCACCTGCATCTGCGGGCCGAGGTCTGTTCGACCTCTCTGTTAGAGGAACTGGCCGAATTTGGCCCGCAGGACCGGGTCGGAATCGTGTCCTTGATGGACCACACACCCGGACAACGGCAGTTCACCGATCTGTCGAAATACGAGGACTACTCCCGGGGGAAAAGCGGCATGTCCAAGGATAGCTTTCGCCGCCATGTGGACCGGCTCCATGCCTTGCGGGCGCGGGTGGGGACCCATCATGAAGCCGGGGTGGTCGCCGCCGCAGCACGGTATGGCGCGACACTTGCCAGTCATGACGACACCACCGAGGAACAGGTGCATGTCAGTAAGGCCCATGGCGTAACCTTGGCAGAATTTCCCACCACGGTTGCCGCCGCGAACACGTGTCACGACCTGGGCATCGCCACGATCATGGGGGCGCCGAACCTTGTGCGGGGCGGGTCACATTCCGGCAATGTCGCGGCGCGTGATCTGGCCGCGTTGGACCGGCTCGACATTCTGTCGTCGGATTACGTGCCAGCATCGTTGCTGATCGGCGCGATCCAGCTGGGCCAGCTTTGGGGCAATCTGGCAAAGGGGATCGCCACGGTGACAGCGACGCCGGCGCAATCGGTTCGGTTGGCCGACCGGGGCAAGATCGCCGTGGGACACCGCGCCGATCTTGTGCAGTTCCGGGTGGTGGATGACGCAGTGATGATCCGGGCGGTGTGGTCCGGCGGTCGGCGGGTCGCCTGAAACGCGCCCCCCGCCCATCGACGTCACGATGGGTGGGGAGCAGCCGTTTGCGTCAGACGGTCCGGGTATAGACCAGCCCCATGGAATCCCGAAGGACGATGGGGCCGCCAGTATAATCCTCACCAATTTCCGGGGTCTGAAGCGCCAAGCTCCAGCCCGGACCCGCCAGACCCGGAATATCCAGCGCGAAGGGGTCAAATTCCTCGGTGGCTTTGCCTTCCATGTGCAAGACGGAAAAGACCTGCTCGCCGTCCGGTCCATGGCGCAGCGATGCAAAGACCGTCCGCCCGTCAATTGGCCGCAAATAATCGAAGTGATCTTTCGGGCCATAGTTTTCGGACAGCCATGGCCGGGCGCGCCGGAAATTGCGCAAAGCCAAGGCATAGGCCGTGCGTTTTGGATCAAGCGAGGACAGCGACCATGCGACGTTGCAATAATCGTGCATGTCACACATCCAAGCCCGGGCAATTTCCTTAAGGTTCTCGACCGTGAATACCGCGGGACCGGCCAAATCGGGTTCGGCTTGATTTAGCAATCGGACGATCTCGTTCAGGTCGTATTCTGTCACTTCGACCAGCGCGGGCAGAAAGTCGAAAAACCGGGCCAGATCCTCGCGGGTTTCAAACCCCAAGGCCTTGAGGCGATGAAAGTTCGAAGCCACAGAATAGCTATAGCCATCGACCTGCCACTTCAGGCTGATCGCCTCTTCCGCCACCACTTTGACCCCATAAAGATCATCCTGATTGCGCATAAAGCCCCAACTGGTGCGTGATGTGGCGTTCAGGAAATCCATCGGCACGCCCGGCAGGGCAATATAGGTCAAGGTGTGGACCACCGGATTGTCATAAGCCTTGTCGAGGATCTCCATCTTCGACTGGCCCAGCCGGGTGTTGATGTTCATTTTCGGGCTGACTTGGGTGCCGCGCCGTAAGGTGTCATGGTTCGAGGTGCCAGAGATCCAGTGCGATCCGACCTCAAGAATTTCTTGAATGCGCCAGAATTTTGACAGCCAGAAGGTATAGAGAAAGGGTGTATTATGGGCGAAAGTCAGCGGTCCCCACTGGAACACATCGTCGTCGCGCTGATTTTCGATGACCGCCCGATAGGTCGAACTTAGCTCCCAATCCTCGTCTGGCCAGGGCCGACCATCCTCGAAGATGAACCATGGCCGATAGGCGGTGCCGGCCACGTCTTGCACAAGATCGGCCATGGATTGCAGAAATTCGTCGTCGTGCTTTAATTCTTGCTCGGCCGCATCCCACCATTTGAAATCCTGCGCGCCGTCGACCCGGACGCCATCGGCCCCGAAGTTGACCTTGCGGCGCTGCATTTCCAGCAGGATCGACCGCACCGTCGGGTTTTGATAATCGAGGTTCTGGCCGTACATGTTCGGCCCGGCAAAAAAGTGCCGATTCAGCGCCCTGATCCCCTGATTGTCGGCATGGCCAAACACCATATCCAGCACCAGCTTCTTCGGGCCCGTCGGGAAATTGTGCAATACCGCAGCGAAATCGACTAACTCGTCCGGGCGGCCCGTCTCTAGCAGAACGGGATTGACGGCAGCAGTGCCGGAAATCACGATGTCATAGCCCCAGTTCAGCGTATCGGGCCGCGACAAATGCACGGTCGCGGTGGTGTCGGACAGGGTGCCGTCCTGCCAGAAATCAGGGCCACTTTCATAGACTGTCGTGGGTTCGACCGGTAACAACTGCACCGCGTCGTAGCCTAGAAAGATCTGGTCTGCTGGCTCCAAGGCCAGATTATTGGCAACCCGGTCGCTTAAACGTTCGTAATAGCGGGTCAGGCTGGCCAACGTGCCACCCGCAGTGGCAGTGGGAATGTGAATTTGCAAGATGTTGCTGGGCGGGCCAAATTTGTGCGGTGCCTCGGCCTTGAGCTGTTGGAAATAGGCCGCATCGCCGCGCACCGCCTGCATCTGCGCGATGTCATACAGTTCAGCCGGAGCAAGCGCCCCGAACGGCAGTGACGCGGCCAGCGGATCCAAAATGCGATGCCAGACGTCATCTGCGTCCCGCCAAGTGAGGGCATAGAAGTCGCCAACTTGGGCGCGGGTGCCGGCGCGCATTCCGCGCACAACCGCGAAGCAATAGGCCTCATAGCGTTCGACGGGCACCAGTACCCGGTCGAAGGTGATCTCTTGATGAGTGCGGGTCAGGTCCAGCCCCCCATCTGCGGACAGAATTTCAAGGAAAACATCGCCGTCCGGCACATGGTAGTCGAGCAGTTCTGGCGTCCAGAAGCCAAAGATGGCGGCATCGTCTTTGACCTGACCTCCAAGATGGCGGGCAATTAGTTGCTCGGCGTCCAGCGCCGTACGGGCGGTGTGATGATGCCTGCGGCACTCTTCTGTCAACGTTAGCGCTGCGTCCAGATCGATGTTAATTCGCTCGCTCAGGGTCATGATGGTCCTTCTCACCGACGCAACTCGGGATCTGCGCCATTGCGATTTGCCGGTCAGGCCGTAGCCAGACCATGCTCAGTCTGCGCCGACGCCGGAACAGCGCTGGCCTGATCGGCAGTCTGCCACGATCCTAACGTGATTGTCCCAAGCGGTGCCACCCCGTGTGGTCAGGTTTTGCCGCTTAATCGCGACGCGGGGCCGTTGCGGATCAGGCGGGATTTCGGTTGGCCGCCAGCGGCAGCTCGTCAGTCCCCAGCAGGCTGGACAGTGAGTCTTCCGTCTGGCGCCATGCCTCCAGAATATCGGTTTGGGTTTTCAGGATCGGGCTCGGCGATTTTTCTGCCGGTGTCAGGAATAGCGAGGTCGCCAGTGGCCGTGAGGACCATACGATCAGGACGGGCGCAAGAATCATCGGCAGCGTCACCGGCAAAAGCCATGGCACAAGCGATGGGGCCATGAAATAGGCGGCGCCGAGTCCGGCAAGGCCGAAGCTGACGATCCAATAACTGGCGGCCCATCCGGTCGCATAGGTCAGGCTGCCATCGCCGCGGTTGTTGGTCGGCCAGCCGCCGTCGCTGCCCCGCAGCACTTGCAGGACCGACCGGGTCTGAAACACCAACAGAACCGGTGCGGTGACACTGGACAGCAACAGCTCGGCCAATGTCGATCTCAGTGTCTGGCGCCAGCAGCCAAAGCCGTCGGCCCGTCCACGCAGGATCGCATCGACGGCCACCAGCAGTTTTGGCAGGATCAGCAAACCAATAATGCCCACTAGCAAGGCGATCGCTGTCGAAGTTTCATAACTGGGGAAGATTGGAAACCGCCAGTCTTCAACCGGAAAGTAATCCGGGGGCGGGGTGAAGGCCGGGGCCGTGATGCTGGCGGCCAGAAAGCCAAGCCAAAACAGCGGCGCGATATAGGCGAAGATGCCCTGCACAAAGACGAACCTGCTCCAAGGTTTCAGTCCGGGCGCCAGCAGCAGTCGGGTGTGTTGCAAATTGCCTTGGCACCAACGGCGGTCCCGTTTGGCGTGATCGAGGATATTTTCCGGGCCTTCCTCATAAGAGCCTTCCAAATCCACATCGAGGCGCACCTGCCACCCTGCGCGGGCCAACAGTGCGGCTTCGACGTAATCATGGCTCATAATGTGACCGCCGAAAGGCGGGCGTCCGGACAGTTCAGGCAAACCGCAGCTTTCGACAAAGGCCCGAACCCGCACCATGGCGTTATGGCCCCAGAATGGCCCGGTGCGACCCTGCATCAGGCCTAGGCCGCGGGCGAACACCGGTGAGTTGAAGCTGGCGGCGAATTGCATGGCGCGTCCGAAAATGGTGCGGGCACGGATCACCTTTGGCAGCGACTGGAGCAATCCAAGTGTCGGATCGGCGTCCATTCTGCGAACCATCTCAAGGATGGTCTCACCTTCCATCAAGCTGTCGGCATCCAAGATCAAAGCGTAATCATAGGCGCCGCCAGAGCGCTTGAAGAAATCTTCGATATTGCCCGCCTTACGACCACTATTGTCGCTGCGGCGTCGGTAGAAGATTTTGCCTTCCCCATCACATTCCCGCAGCAGGCGCAGGAACCAGACCCGCTCTAGTTTGGCGATGTCTTCGTTCCGCGTGTCCGACAGGATTGCGAAATGCACCGCCTTGCCGTCAGGCCCGCATGCAGACAGCGATTTCTCCATCGCTGCGATGCGCGAAAAGGTGGTGACCGGTTCTTCATTATAGACCGGAACCAGCACGACCGTGCGGCCCTGAGTCCGCGCATCGCTATGCTGCGGCTCCACCGGGCCACCGACCAGTCCCAAAAGGGCCAGTGAGGCCCCCCAAGCCAGCCACCACGTCGAGACGAGGATCAACAGGCTGCGGACGATGTCAAAGGCATCAATGCCGTTGGCGGCATCGATCTGAACAAAAATCAGGCAGGCAGTGACGGCCGCACTGAAGCTGACCGCCAAAGCGACTTGCCGAGCGAGCGTTGCCACCCGCTCCTGCCTGTTTTGTGTCGCCATCAATCAGTGGCCGGCGGAGACTTGTTTCGGTCCAAAAAGATGGGCAATCCGCCGAAAGACGGTGCCGCGAAGGTCCGATTCAATCACTTGCTTGGGCATTGGAAGCGGCGCATCAGGCAGCGTTCCCATGCTGACAATCGTCAGGTCAATTGCGTCGTCGGAGGATAGATACAGTTCATGCTTCATTCGTTGACCCATTGGTATAGCCACGTTTCACTCAATTTCCTGCCATAACCTGCGAGATGGGCGCTTAGTTCCACAGTCGTGCCCGCCGGTGCTGCAATGTCCAGCACGAGGCGCCAAAGATCCGTTCCCGCAATCGGATCAAGTGTGGTTGTAACAACTTCGCCATTTGCGGCCGTGACGACCGCTTGGATTTCATCAGAGGCTGGCATCTCGCTCAGAATTCCGCCTTTGAAATCAATGACAAACTTTTGGTGGCCGGTGGTGTTGGCGACGCCAGATACCCCGCCCAGCCCCGACCGCGTCTCATCGACATAGGCCAAGGTGCCGTTCGCATCTGGGGACAGATCGCCCCAGATTAGCCGATAAGAAAATTCGCGCTCGTCCCCGGCTTTGACGGTGCCCTCGACCTGCCAAAAGGCGACAATGTTGTCGTTCACTTCCAGATCGGTCGGGATTTCGACCAGTCGGACCGAACCGGCACCCCAATCCCCGAGCGGTTCCACCGCAAGCGACGGACGCCGTTCAAAATTCGATTCCAGATCTTGGTATTTGTCGAATGTGCGATCACGCTGCATCAGACCGAATTCGCGCGGCGTTTGTTCCGTGAAGAAGGAATTGGCCAGATGGGTCGGATTGTTCAGCGGCCGCCACAATTCATCACCATTCGCGCGGACGATGCGCAAGCCTTCGCTGTCATGAACGCTAGGCCGATAATCGTCAAAGCGGTGGTGAACCCCGTCGGAAAACAAGAACATCGAGGTCAGCGGCGCAACCCCCAGCTGTTCCACATCCTTGCGGAAGAACAGGCGCGCCGTCACGTCCATGATGGTATTGGTCCCGGGAGTGATCACAAACCGATACGCGCCGGTCAACGAGGGGCTTTCCAGCGCGGCATAGACCAGCACGGTTTGGCTCCCGTCGGCGGGGCGTTCCAGATAGAACTCGGTGAACAGCGGGAATTCTTCGCCTGCGGGGCTGGCCGTGTTGATCGACAGGCCACGCGCACTCATGCCGTAGGCGCTGTCGCGACCCAAGGCGCGGAAATAGCTGGCGCCAACAAACGCGACCACTTCGTCAAAAATATCAGGACGGTTCAACGGCGTGTTCAGGCGGAAACCGGCCACACCGGGCAGGGCAAAATGCTCGGGCACCCGGTCGGCCAGCGTGTTGCGATATTCAAAATCGTCGGTCGAAAACAGCATTTCCTGCGCGGTGCCGTCGGTCACTTCGAAGAGGCGAACAGGGGCGCCAAAGAGCCAGCCCATGTGAAAGGCCTGCACGGTGAAAAATCCAGTGTCCCGCCACGGCGCGCTGTCTTCGCGGAACCGGATTTGGCGGTAATCGTCATAGTTCAATTCCGCCAAGAACCCGTCCGGCGGGGTCGCTTCTGTCCAAGGCGTGTCCCGGCGCAGGCGCATTTGGTCGGTCAGGGTGTCGAACGAGAAGGGGGCCACTTCGGGGGCGATGTCAGACGCATCTTGGGCCCCAAGGACAGAGGGGAAAGCTGCGGCGAACACCGCAGCAGACACGGCTGAGCCAAGCAATTGGCGGCGATGAATTAAGGAAGTGGCGGCGCGAGTAGTCGACATCAGGCAAGGCTCCAATCGAGGTCCGGGACAGTACCGGGCGGCGGGCAGGGATGAGATATGTGTGCAATGCGGGCATATGCAAGATCCTCATCATCTCTCGTCATGATATGAGCAAGATGTCGCTGTTTTGTAACGCTTTGCGTCTGTTATTCGTGCAGTTTTCGGTCGGGGTCGATGGTTTCGATCCGTTGGTTGCACCCCTTTGAGATCCGGCATGGGGTCCGGCGATTCGGCACTGCAGCATTTTGGCGAAAATGGAATCGAAACGCGCCGGGCGGCGTAGGGTCCGGGTCTTCGAATAACCGTCCCCAAATCCAGTCTCTTGATGCGGCGCGACGTCCACTCTAAAAGCTGCCAATGTCAGTCGCATTCCGCACAACGCCCCGACCATGGTCGCCAAACCTGCGTGCATGCGCTGGTCGCGCCGCCGTGGAAACCGGGACGCGCCGTTCCCCTAAGCCGAAGCAGCATCGCGCCACCGTGGGCGGCGTCATGTCCTGCGGGGGCAGATCATGACCCAGCGCGACACCCCGATGTCGGCGCTTTCCGCGGCTGACGCGGCCAGTATGGACGCCCCCAGTATGACTGTGGCGGCTCCGTCCTCACCATCATCCCCAACCCAGCCCGCGCCGAAGCGATGGGCGCGTCTTGGCTGGGTCTTGCGGGTGGCAGTTCCGGTGGTGATGTTGCTGCTGTTTTGGTATTTCCTTGATGGGCCGGGCGTGGTGGCGCGCCTGGCCAGAGCAAACCCCTATTGGCTGTTGGCCGCGGCTGTGGCGACCAATGTCCAGATTGTCTTGCTGGCGAAGCGGTGGCAGTTGACCGCGGCGCAATTGGGCCAGAGCCTGACCACCGGCGCCGCCATTGCCGAGTACTATCTGGCACAGCTTTTGAACCAAGTTTTGCCGGGCGGCATGATCGGAGATGCCGGGCGCGCAATCCGAGCGCGGCACAGTGCGGATCTGTTGCGCGCCAGTCAGGCCGTGGTGGCCGAACGGATGGCGGGCCAAGCTGCACTGTTCACGGTGATGTTTTCGGCGTTCGGCATTGCCTTTGTGCTGCCGGGCGGGGTGGCTTGGCCTTGGGTCATTGAAAAAAGCGCCCTCCTGCTGGCCGGGGGGTTGATCCTGATGGCTGGGATCTGGATTTGGTGCCGCGCGATGATCCGTACCCGGCTTCCATGGCTGTCGAATTTTGCCGAAGCGATCCGACTGGGCCTGCTGTCACCCCGGGTCTGGCCACGCCAAGTCGTTCTAGGTGTGGTCATCGTTGCCTGTAATCTGGCCTCATTTGCGTTTTGCGCATTGGCGACGGGGACTGACTTGTCTCTGGAAGCCATTCTGACATTGGGGCCGCTGATCATGACGGCAATGATCTTGCCTTTGTCCATTGGCGGCTGGGGTGTGCGCGAAGGGGCTGCTGCATTGGTGTTTCCGCTGGTTGGGGCATTGCCCGAGGCTGGCGTCGCGGCCAGTGTCGCCTTTGGTGTGGTCCTGCTGGTGTCCAGCCTTCCGGGAGTCTTGTGGCTGACCAAATCTGCCCATCCCGCCGCGTGACAGGACCGACCTTTGCGCCCTGCCGTTGCCGGATGGCTTGACAGTGGCGTCGCGGGCCGCTGTGGTGGCGCAAGACTGTTCTGTTCCTGACATTTGCGAGGCACTGCCCGATGATCGATCTTTACACGTGGACGACGCCCAATGGCCGTAAGGTCTCTATCCTGCTGGAAGAACTTGGCGTCGATTATACCGTGCATCCGATCGATATTGGCAAAGACGCGCAATTCGACCCGGCCTTCTTGAACATTTCTCCAAACAACAAGATCCCCGCCATCGTCGACCACGAGACCGGTGTCCAGATGATGGAATCCGGCGCGATCATGCTGTATCTCGCGAACAAATATGATCGGTTTCAATGCGCCGGATCGGAATATTGGCGCATGGTGGAATGGGTGATGTGGCAGATGGGCGGGCTTGGGCCGATGTTGGGGCAGGTCCATCATTTCGTAAAATACAATGCCGGCAAGTCAGAATACGCCGAAACACGGTACAGCAACGAGGCCAAGCGGCTGTATAAGGTGTTGGACACCCATCTGGCGACGCGGGATTTCATCGCTGGCGCGGATCGCGGCGAGTATAGCATTGCCGATATGGCGGCTTGGCCTTGGATTTCGCGGTTTGAGTGGCAGCAAATTGACCTGAATGCGTATCCCGCCGTCCGGGATTGGTATGTGCGCATCGCCGAACGCCCAGCGGTACAAGCGGGCTATCATGTGCCAAAATTCGTCTCGGATGTGCCAATGCCCTGACGAACCGGGCCAACCACCCGGTCGGCACCAAGAGGCCATCATCGCATTGAGGCGGCAAATCCTGCAAAATTGTTGCACAGAGGACCCATATTTCAGGCCGCCTTGCGCTTTATTGCACGCGCGGGGCGCTCAGGGTTGAGCGAGGCATTCCATCGGGTAACCTAAGGTCAAGTTGCATGCCTCCTTTAGCGAAAGGTTTTCGATTATGACTGACCCGCAAAACATGTCGCTGCTCGGTCGGTCGTTTGACCACTACGATTTTCTGACATTTGGCGCTCTGATCTTGATGCTGGCCGCGGGTATGGCGGTGATCATGTTCCTCATGGGGCTTCCCGGTCGGATCGCAAAAAAGCGCAACCATCCGCATGCGGAAGCTGTGAATATCATGGGCTGGATGGGGTTTCTGGCGGTGGTGCCGTGGGTCCACTCATTTATGTGGGCCTTCCATGACTCAATGACCGTTGATGTTCGCCGGTTTCCAAAGGAAGAGCGCGCCGCGATCCGCCGCGAAATGATCCGTCTCGGCAAGTCTCCGGCTGAACTTGAAGCCTTTGATCAGGAAGCTACGACCGCAACGAAACCGGTCTGATGCAGGTATCCATGTCCGCCCACGCTGCGATCGTCGAATAACGTCAGGAACCATTCGTCATGCTTTTCGCCCTCGGCATCACCCTCTTTTACCTCATCTTCGTCTGGGCGATTTTCTTTAAGTTCAAGCTGCTGAAATTCAGCATCGTCTGGGGGGTGGTGTCCTTCTGGGTTGGGGCCCATCTGCTGCTGATCTTTCTGGTGACTCTGCGGTTTTATCAGCCGTATTCCATCGACAGCCATGTTGTTCGCAATACCATCCAAATTCTGCCGAAACTGACGCAGCCGACCATCCTGACCGAAGTTCTGGTGACGCCGAATACTCCGGTCAAGAAAGGCGATCCGCTGTATCGCTTTGATGCGACGGTGTATCAAAATCAGGTGGATTCGGCCCAAGCCCAGCTGGTTGCGGCGCAGCAGAACGCCAAGATCCTTGATGAAAACGTCAAGGCGATGCAAGAGGCGGTGATCCGGGCCGAAGCCCAACTGGCCTATGCCCAGACCGAGCAAGTCCGCTATGCCACGCTGGTTCCGCAGGGCGGCGCGCCTCAGGATGACCTTGACCGCTGGAACGAGCAAGTGACCGAAGATCAGTCCTTGGTTCTTGAAAAGCAGGCAGAGTTGCAAAAAGCGCTGCTGGCGCAGCAGTCGACCATTGATGGCGTCAATACCGCGGTCGCGCAGGCGACATCCCAATTGGCCGAAGCCCAGTATTTTCTGGATAATACCACGCTATACGCGCCCGAAGACGGCATGATCGTCTCGCAACAGGCGCGTCCGGGCTTGGTGGTCGGCGATGTGCGTCTCGGGGCCATCGCGGCCTTTGTGACCGAGGATAACCCCTATATTCTGGCGACGTTCCGGCAGCAGAACCTGAAATTCGTCAAGCCGGGTCAAGAGGTCGAAGTGGCGCTGGATCTGTATCCGGGTGATATTCTGACCGGCACGGTGGAAACGGTGTGGTGGGGCACCGGGCAAGGGCAATATTTGCCCTCAGGGATGACCCCGTCCTTCATTCTGCCAAAGCCGCCCGGCAAGATCGCGGTGCAGATCAAGGTGAACGTGCCGGACGGCTATCTCTTCCCGGCCGGTGGCCATGCGACCGTCGCAATTTACACCGGCGGGGCGACAAGCTTTGATTTCCTCCGTCGGATTAACATTCGCCTCTATTCCTTCGGCAACTTCATCCGTCCGCTGGACATCTAATCCGCAACCCAAAAGGCGCGAACACCCATGAGGTACACGCAGACAGGTCCGGCACGCAGAGGATTGGGTCTGATGGCCCTGACATTGGCGGGTGCTTTGGCCGCCTGCACCCCGGTGGGGCCGAATTTCGCGCGGCCAAATTCGCCCGTTGTGCAGCAATGGATGGAATTAAACGCACCACAGCCCAGCGGCAGCGGCGGCTTGACCGCGCGAAGCGCGCCATCGGTTGCTTGGTGGCAGACGTTCAAGGATCCGACCCTGAACAAACTGGTGGCACAGGCCTATGCCCAGAACCTATCCTTGCAGGTCGCTGGGGCCCGGGTATTGCAGGCGCGGGCCCAACTCGGCATCGCCTATGGTGATATGTTCCCGCAATCACAGGCCGCGGGGGCGTCGTACAGCCGCCGCAAGATCAGCGATAACATTGGCAATCTGCCCGAACTTGAAAATTACGTGGATGTCGATACGACCTTCACCTCGGCGCAGGTGGGCTTTGACGCGCAGTGGGAATTGGACGTCTGGGGCGGCCAGCGGCGCGGGGTCGAGTCGGCCAGCGCCAATCTGGCCGCAAAAGTGGCAAGCTATGATGATGCGCTGGTCACTCTCACTGGCGACGTCGCCTCGGTCTATATCAACATCCGCGCGCTTCAGGAAACGCTGGCAGTGGCACGACAGAATATTGCGCTGCAACAAAAAGGGCTCGACCTGACGGACCTGCGGTTCAAAAACGGGGTGACGACCGAGTTGGATGTGCAGGAATCCACCGCGCTTTTGAACAACACCAAGGCGCTGATCCCGGCGCTTGAGAGCGATTTGCAACAGGCGAAAAATGCGCTGTCGGTGCTGCTGGGCCAACCGCCTTCGGCCATGTCAGACCTGCTGAAAGGGTCTGGACGCATTCCTTCGGCCAGTTCGCGCGTCGCAGTCGGCGTGCCTGCGGAATTGCTGCGCCGCCGTCCCGATATCCGGGCTGCAGAATTGACTGCAGCCGCCCAATCGGCCCAGATCGGGGTCGCGGTCAGTTATCTCTATCCGCAATTCATTCTGTCCGGGTCGATCGGGGTGCAGGCCAGCCCGGGAAATCCATTGTTCAGCACCGACAGTGTCACCGGATTGGCCAGCCCCGGCGTCGTCTGGAACATCTTCAATTATGGCCGGATCAAGGACAATGTCCGAGTTCAGGATGCGGCTTTTCAGGAACTTGTCGCGAACTATCAGAACACGGTCTTGTCGGCTTATGCCGAGGTCGAAAATGCCATGGTCGGATACCAAAAGGCCAACCAAGAGGTTGGCTTCTTACAGACCAGCGTTGGCGCCTCGCAACGGGCGGCCGAGATCGCGCTTGACCAGTATGGCGATGGGGTGGTGGATTACACCCGGGTCCTGAACACCCAGCAAGGGCTGTTGCGTGCGCAAGCCAACCTGATCACTGCCCGGGCTGCGGCATCGACCAACCTTGTCGCCCTGTACAAAGGTCTGGGCGGCGGCTGGCAAGTGCGGAAGAATCAGGAATTCTTGCCTGAAGCTGTGTTGGCGGAAATGGCTTATCGGACCGATTGGGGGGATCTTCTTCAGGCAACTCCGACGGGCATGAGTCTAAACTGACTCTGTTTGCGACGCAATTTTTGGCAAAAATCCCCTTCCGGCGCGCAAGAAAGAAATAATTTTCGTGTCAGCCGAGTTGAGATTATGCAACAGCCTCGATTGTCAGGGCTGATGAAGGCCGGCTGGAAAATTTTACCGCATTTCAGCATTTTGGCCGAAAGTTCCGCGCCCGAATCGGCCAGATTCCAAGGCTGACCCAGCGGAAGATTGCAATATCAATTAACGGCGTCAGGCGGAAATCCAGAGTTTTGGGATAATTTGGGTGGACTTTGAGCGGAGAACCGCCGATCAATGTGGGGCGCAGGGTCGAGACCCGCAATCGCCCGTCTCGGGACCTGCGCCGAAAACCATAAAAATGCGACGCCCCCGTCGTGGCGCACGGACCCCGTGCGCCCGATCAGAATGGTTGTCGCTTCTTGAGGAAGACGCGGGTGAACCGTTACCGGAGTTTCTGGGGCCTGTTATCGGCCTACTGGGTATCCGAACGCTGGCGCGAAGCCTGGTTCCTGACGGTTCTGGTGTTCGCGATTACCACCTTGTTGAGCAAGGCAAGCGTTTGGGCAGCCCTTGCCAGCGCCGATTTTATCGCGGCTCTTGCCGGGTTTCACGACGACGCGGTCGTCAACCCGTCGCGCCTGCTGCTGACCGCGGCGTTGATCTTGGTCGGGGTGCATGTTTGTCGCGCCGGGATCGTCGCCATTCGACATTTTCTGTCCACCACTTTACATCGGCGCGCGCGCGGATGGCTGGCGCAGCAGTTCAACCGTGAAATCCTGTCGGACCCTCGGATCGCTCTTGACCTGATGAGCGACCGGGCGACTGACGGCAGCCAGTCGCGCCTGCCAGACGCCATTGATCAGCGGATCGACGAATGTTCGGTTGGGCTTTACGGCGGGGTGATTGGGCTGGCGATGGGGCTGTGGGGGGCTGTGGCGTCAATCTGGTTCATCACGCAAGCCCTGTTGGAGCGCACGCAAACGGTGGCCTTCCTCGAGACATGGGCCGCGTCCCTGCAAACGGGACTTGCCTCCGTGGTCGGCCCCGACCTGGCGGCACGAATTGACCTTGCGCCGGGTCAGTACGGGACCCTCGTTTTGACGGTTGCTTTGGTCATTACCTATGTGCCGCTTGTTACCTATCTGGCGTGGATGATTGGCCGGGTGCTGGAGCGGCTCACCGTCGAGCGCCAGAAAAATAACGGCTCATGGCGCGGTGAACTGGCCGGGATGTTGACCCGGGTCTCGCAAATGGCCGCGTCGCGTGGCGAGCGGACCCAACGCCGGATCAATGGCCAGCTTTATGCGGATCTCGACAAGACCTGGGGTCGTCAGAATGTCTGGGATGCGGGCATGATGATGTTCACCGACGTCTATAATTTTCTGTCGCGGAGAATGCTGGCCTATCTTCCGGCCCTGCCGGCCTTCATGGCCGGACGGCTGAGCTTTCGTGATTTCGCGGCGTCGTCTGAACTGACGGCAGAACTGATCAACGATGTGTCTTGGTTCATCAATGTGATGCCCGCCATCGCCACCCTGCGCGCGAATGCCGACCGGTTGACGGAATTGGCCGCCGCGATTGAACGGGTCCGCGACCGGGATCGCTTTTATCAGGAAACCGGGGTCAGCCAATTTGATCGCGTCGCGGACGCGGGCGACTTCACGCTTCACGTTCAGGATCTGGCGCTGCACCACCGCGGCAAGCACACCGATCCGTTCGTGTCGGTGCCGCATCTAAGCGTTGTGCCCGGAGAATGGGTCTATTTGCGCGGCGATAATGGCTGCGGCAAAAGCTCTATTCTCAAGGCGGTTGCCGGGCTTTGGCCCTATGGCAGCGGCCGGGTGGGGCAAGCGGCGGGGACTCGGCTGTTTTTCGCGGGTCAGGACCCCGATGTGCCAGACCGGCTTACGCTGAAAGCGCTGGTCTGTTATCCAGAACCCGAGACGGCCTATCACGATCTGGAGGTGGCAGATGTGCTGGCACGGGTCGGCTTGGCGGCGTTTATCAGGGTGCTGAACGATGACCTTTATCAAGGCCAGAATTGGCGTAGCGTTCTGTCTGGCGGACAGAAACAGCGCCTCGTATTGGCCCGAATTCTGGTCCAGCAGCCCGATGTGGTGTTGCTGGACGAAGCCACCTCGGCGATGGACCCGCAAGGCGCCACCGACTTTCATCTGGCGTTGCGTGAGCGGGTGCCGAATGCGGCTGTCTTGGCGGTTCTGCATGGCAACAGCGTTCCTGCCGATCCCGGTGGCAACCCGTTCTACGATACGATCCTCGATATCCGGCATCAGGTCGGGCGCACGCGGCCGGTGGCCTTGCCCCGGATTGCGCGCTTCGCGGCGGAATGACCTGAGCAACTTCAACAGGCAGAGTTCTTTTTATGGTTGATCCCAAGGCGCTGTTGGCGCGCATGACGCTGTCCGAGAAAATCGGGCAGCTCAATCTTTTGGCGGCAGGTGAAGGCCTTGCGACCGGGGCAGGTGGCCCCACCACCCTCGGCACCCGGCTTGATACCGGGATGATTGGGGCCATCTTCGGGACCAAATCGCTGGCCTCGGCCCGGGCGATGCAGGAGCGGGCGCTGGACGGGTCGCGCCTGGCCATTCCGCTGTTTTTTGCCGAGGACGTGATTCATGGTCACCGCACGGTGTTTCCGCTGCCGGTGGCGTTGGCCTCTAGCTGGAACATGGGGCTGATCGAGGACACCGCAGCCTTTGCCGCTGCCGAAGCTGCCGCCGAAGGGTTGCACCAAGTGTATGCGCCGATGATTGACGTGACGCGGGATCCGCGCTGGGGCCGGGTTGCCGAAAGCCCGGGCGAGGATCCGTATCTGGCTGCGCGGGTGGCGGTGGCCATGACTGCGGGGTTGCAGGGCGACGATCCCGCCGGTCCCGGGCGGGTTGCGGCGTGCCTCAAGCATTTCGTGGCCTATGGCGCGCCGCTGAGCGGACGGGATTATGACAACGCGTCGCTGGCTTGGGAGGATCTGCTGGGTCTGTATTTGCCCCCGTTCGAGGCCGGTTTGGCGGCCGGTGCGGCGTCGGTCATGGCCGCCTTCAACGCAGTCAACAAAGTGCCGATGCATGCCAATGGTGATTTGATCGAGGGATGGCTGCGCGGGAAACAGGGTTTCGACGGGCTGGTCGTCTCGGATTATACTGGTGTGGCGGAACTGACCGCCCACGGCCTTGGCAGTGGCCCGGCCATCGTGGCGCGGGCGCTGCATGCCGGGATCGATATGGATATGGTGGGCGAAAGCTATCTGGCCGAACTGCCGGAACTGGCGGCTTCGGGGCTGGATGCGCCGGATTGCGGCCTTTGCCTATCTGCCGAATCCATCGTCACCTTGATTGATCGCGCCTGCCTGCGGGTGCTGACATTCAAGGCGCGCCTTGGGTTGCTCGACAATCCTTATCGCGGGCTGGATGGGGCAGTGCCCGCGCCGGACCGGATTAAAGGCCGGGCGTTGGCCCGTCGTGCGGCGGCGCAAAGCGCGGTTCTGCTGAAAAATGATGGGGTCCTGCCCTTGCCCGCCGAGGGTCGAATAGCTCTGATCGGGCCATTCTCGGACGATCGCACCAACATGCTGGGCACTTGGGCGGTTTCTGCTGATGCGCGCGAGGTGACGACCCTGCACGAGGCGATTGCCAGCCGGACTGGGGTGCAGGTCACGACGGCACGCGGTGCGAATGTTGTCGATGTCCCGTGGTTGGCCGACCGCTTGAACGTGCATGGACCCACCGTGGAGATTGATCCGCGTGATCCTGCCCAGATGATTGCCGAAGCAGTGACGGCCGCCCGTGCCGCCGATGTGGTGATCTTGGCAATTGGCGAGGCCAAGGAACATGCGGGCGAATCGTCGTCCCGGCTGATGCCCGACATTCCCGCGCCGCAGCGCCGGTTGTTGGCGGCGCTGGCCGAGACCGGCACGCCGTTGGTGGTGGTGGTCTTCGCCGGGCGTCCGCTGGCGCTTGGCAGTGCGACCGCCGCTGCCGACGCGTTGCTTTATGCGTGGCACGGGGGCACCGCCGGACCCGAAGGGGTGGCAGATGTGCTGTTTGGCGATGAGGCCCCCTCGGCGCGGTTGTCGGTCAGCCTGCCAGCTCATCCCGGTGAAGGCCCGCTGAGCTATGCCGCCGAAACCACCGGGCGACCCAATCGAGGCCGGTTTGAAAAGTTCCGCACCGGTTGGCTTGATCTTGATGACGCCGATGCCGCCGCCGCGTTTCCGTTCGGCTTTGGCTTGGGCTACGGTTCGGTCCGCTACGGTGCGCCGGTTCTGTCGGCCCCGACCGCCACCGGGCAGGAGGGTGAGGTTACCTTGACGGTCGCGGTCACCAATGACGGCGACCGGGCCACTGTCGAAACGGTCCAGCTCTATCTGTCCGATCCGGTGGCGCGGATCACCCGCCCGGCCCGGATGTTGATCGATTTCCGGCAGGTCGCGCTGGCGCCGGGCGAGACGGCCTCGGTTCCGTTCACGGTCACCTGCGATCAGATCAGCTATCCCTTGGCGCCATCAATGGATTTGGCGCAGCAGGTCTGGGACCCTGGGGTGATCCAGCTTCATGTGGGGCCCAATAGCCGCGACACCCAAATGGCAGAGCTGACATGGCTGGCGTGATCCGGGGCTTGGACGATGCGGCGCTGCGCGATCGGGTGGCCCAAGCCACGGCCAGCTACTTCACCGATTGGAGCCATCCCACCAGCGGCATGGCCCGCGAGCGGAGTGCCGGGGATTTCGGCTATGACATTGACGACACCGTCACCACCGGCGGCACCGGCTTTGGCCTGATGGCGCAGATCGTCGTCGCCGAGCGGGGTTGGCGGCCGCGTCGCGATTTGGCCGACCGGCTGTATCGCTTGGTGGACTATCTGGAAACCGCCGACCGCTTTCACGGGGTTTTTCCGCATTTTCTGTCCGGCAAGACCGGGCGCGTCATTGCGTTTTCTCCCGGTGATGTTGGCGGTGATCTGGTCGAAACCGCCTTTTTAATGACCGGCCTGCTGGCGGCCGCCCAGTACTTTTCGGAACTGTCCGATCTGGGCGTTCGGATCGAGGCGCTGTTCAACGCGGTGGAATGGACCGCCCATCTGCGCCAAGCCGATTGCGCGGTGATGTGGCATCGCCATCCGACCACCCCTTGGGCCGAGCACGCTCTGCCGATCCGCGGCTGGAACGAGGCGCTGCCGGTCTTTATCCTTGGCGCGGGATCGCCGACGCATCCGCTGCCGTCCCGGGCCTATCACGACAGTTGGGCCCGCGCGCCTGAATTTCTGAATGGCCAAAGCTATGACGGGATCGTCTTGCCGCTTGGACCGGACCGGGGCGGGCCGCTGTTTCTGTCGCAGTATCCGTTTCTCGGGATCGATCCACGCGGGCTGCGCGATGCCTATGCGGATTATGGTCAGCAGGCGCGGGCGCATGCGTTGGTCAATCGGGCGCATTGTTTGGCTAACCCGCATCACTGGACCGGCTATGGCCCGGACTGTTGGGGCCTGACCGCCAGTGATGACCCGGCCGGATATGCCGCCCATGCGCCGCATCATGACACCGGCACAATCACCCCGACCGCCGCGCTTGGCTCGTTCGCCTTTACTCCGGTCGAATCCATGCAGGCTTTGCGCCATTTCCATGACTGCCTTGGCGATCGGATCTGGGGCGAGGCGGGATTTGTCGATGCCTTCAATCTGGATCAGGACTGGATCGCCGAAAGCCGCCTTGCCATCGATCAGGCGCCGATTGTGATCGGCTTAGAAAATTACCGCTCGGGCCTGATCTGGCGCTTGGTCATGGCGCGGCCCGAAATTCGCAATGGTTTGGCGGCGCTGGGGTTTCAGGGCGATGGCCTGTCCAGTGCGGAGCTGTCCTGACATCGGGCGCAGGCCGCATCCCGCGCGGCGGCGGCGGCGATAAACGCGGCCGCGCTCCAGCTTAACTCAAGGCTTGAGGTCGGCGCGCCGCTTGACCGGTCGAATTGTTCGGGCAGGGCATCGCCGCTTGGTGCGACCTCGCGGATCAGGTCCATCCAGCCCTCGGCCTTGGCGAAGGCTGCGGTGTCCCCGGTTTGGGCCGCGATCCGGTAGTACAACTCGGCAAAGCCCAAGGTCACCGGATACCACGGATTGCCGCCGAAAAAGGCATCCTCGGCCCAACGCCCTATGGCAGGGACTGCCCGCCCCCGGTTGATCGGATAAAGCGACGCGCATTGCTGGGCCAGCGCCGCCGCTGTTCCCCTCGTGCGCGGCGCGGTTAGGGCAAAGGGCCCGTCGCCACGTCCGGCTTGCAAGATTGCCAGCACCGTGGCCGCATCCACCTGACCCGGCGCACCCTCAAGGCTTTCGATCCATGCGTCTTGGAGGGGGTCCGCCGCGCCCTCCATAAGGGTGATCAAACGCTTGGCAGCCGCAGTGCAGCGTGCGGCCAGTGCCGCGTCACCGTGTGCTGCCGACCACATCGCCCCACGGTCCAGCGCATCCCATTGCGCGATCAGGGTATAGCTGTGCCGCCGTGCGGGGGGCTCTTCCCATGGGCCAATGCAGGGTTGACCGGCATGGGCCAGAACATGCGCCAGATCGCGGGCAATCAGGCGGTCCGCATTCGGGCTGGATAGCGCGGGCAGGGCTGCTGTCACCGCCATGATCGCCGAGGCCCGCAAGGCCGGGCCGTCGAATTGCGGCGCGCTCCAGCGTTCGGAGTCGGGGCTGCCATCGGGGGCAAAGCGGGTCTCGTTCAGCCATGCCGCACCGGACAACAGACGCAATTCGGCCTCAGGGCGCAAAAATTGGCGGTGATCCGCGCGAGTGGTGGCAGCCAGAGGATTGGTTTTTGGCGCTGGCCGGGCCGGATCGGAAATGGCCAGAGAAAAGGTGACATGGTCGTGAAACGCTTGCACCCACCAGTCGTGCTCGGCCTCGGGGAGGTCCGCCAGAATGTCAGGCCAGACCCGGATGACGATTGCCGCATCGCGGATCCAGTGATGGAAATAATCCGGCTCGGGATCCCATGCGCTCATTCGCGGCGAGGCGAGGATTGACCCCGGAACCGGCCGGACCGTCCAGCCAAAACCTTGGCGGTGGCGTTCCAGATGTGTCGCGGAGACGGCGCCGCGCAGGGACCGGATCGCGCCGTCCCGCCGCGCCGTGATCCAAGGGGCCAGTCCTGCCGCCATATCTAACGCTCCGTTTCTATGTGGTCTGCGGGCTGTCCGCCCGCCGATCATGTCCTGTGATGATCGCGGCTGCAATCGCTGTGACCCGGCATCGGACGGCGGCGGGACCGCTGTGAATTTGGCGGGGCGAACACGATGGATGCCTTATTTTTGGACAAAAAAACCGCTTTCGGGCAGTTTTCTCTATTAATTTGCCAGCATTACGTCACAGTTCTGTTACCCAAAGTAATATTGGGGCCACAACAAGGGAATTGAATTTATGCCAAATACGATTGTCGCGGCCTATGATGGCAGCGCAGCAGCCGGGCGCGCTGTGGAGGTCGCCATCACCCGTGCCAGCGCGGCGGATGCCAAGTTGGTGATCGTCCACGTGTTGGAATGGTCGCCCTACAGCTTTCTCACACCCGAAGAAATTGAAGAGCGGCATGGCCGCCGGAAAGAAGAAATTAGCCGCGCCGAGGACACGATCCTGAAACCTCTGATTGCGGATCTGGCCAGAAAAGGCGTCACGGTCGAGGCCATGACCCGGTTCGGACATGTCGTGGAGACCTTGGTCAAAGTTGCCAGAGACGTCGGGGCGTCAGAAATCATTGTCGGCCGCACCGGGCAAACCGGATTTGCGGCCCGGATTTTCGGGTCCGTCGCAGGCTCGCTGGCGCAGATCGCACCGGTGCCATGCACCATTGTGCCCTGAACTCAACAGACAGGTAGATAGAATGATTCAACGTATGGACGCGCGCGCCCTGTCGATTGCAGCACTCTTGACGCTGCTTGCCGGCAGCGCCAGTGCGCAAACGATGGACGAAACCATCAATGGCATTTTTGCGGCCTCCACCGGGTGGTTCGTCAGTTTCATCTTCGCGCCGATTCCCGGCACAAATTTTGCTTGGATTGTGGCGTGGCTGGTGATCGCCGCCAGCATTTTCACCCTTTATTTCGGCTTCATTCAGTTCCGTGTGATCCGGCATTCGCTGCAACTGGTGCGGGGCGATTACTCCGATCCCGATGACGCCGGCGAAGTCAGCCATTTCCAAGCCTTGACCACGGCCCTGTCTGGCACTGTCGGCCTTGGGAATATCGCGGGCGTTGCGGTTGCGATCGGCATCGGCGGACCCGGAGCCACCTTCTGGATGATCCTTGCCGGTCTTCTGGGGATGGCGTCGAAATTTACCGAATGTACCCTCGGCGTTAAGTATCGCAACGAGTATCCCAATGGCATGGTGTCGGGTGGTCCGATGTATTACATGACCAAGGGTTTCGCGGAAAAGGGTGTCCCCGGCGGGCGGTTCTTGGCGATCTTGTTCTCGATCTTCTGTATCTTGGGCGCACTTGGCGGCGGCAATATGTTCCAAGCCAATCAGGCCCACCAGCAGTTGACCGGCGTCTTTGGTGACTATCCCGGCTGGATCACGGGCATCATCTTTGCGGCCATTGTCTTCATCGTAATCATCGGCGGGGTGAAATCCATCGCGCAGGTCACCGAGAAGATCGTGCCGTTTATGGGCATCCTCTATGTCGGCACGGCGTTGGTCATCATCTTGATGAACATCGGCAGCATCGGCTGGGCCTTCACCCAGATCTTTGAAGGCGCGTTCACCGATATGGGCATCACGGGCGGTGCGATAGGCGCATTGATCCAAGGCTTCCGCCGGGCGGCGTTCTCGAACGAAGCCGGGGTTGGCTCTGCAGCGATTGCCCACTCGGCCGTCCGCACCAAAGAGCCGATCACCGAAGGCTTTGTGTCGCTGCTGGAGCCGTTCATCGACACGGTCGTGATTTGTACCATGACGGCGCTGGTGATCATCTTTACCCAGCAGTTGATGATCGATCCTGAAACTGGTCTCTACATCATGAACGAGTCCGGAACCATTGCCACCATCGGCGATACCTCGGGCGTTGGTCTGACGTCGGCGGCATTTGGATCGGCGCTCAGCTGGTTCCCGTTCGTTCTGGTCATCGCGGTGGTGCTGTTCGCCTTTTCGACCATGATCTCGTGGTCTTATTACGGCATAAAAGCGTGGACCTATCTCTTCGGTGAAGGGGCGACGCAGGAACTGATCTTCAAGTTGATCTTTTGCTTCTTCGTGATTGTCGGTGCGTCGGCCAGTCTTGGTCCGGTTATCGACTTCTCGGATGCCGCGATCTTCGCTATGGCAGTGGTCAACATCGTTGCCCTTTATGTGCTGATGCCGGTGGTCAAGCGTGAGGTCAATTCCTACTTGAGACGCCTGAAATCCGGCGAAATCAAGAAGTACAGATAAATCCGGCCTTCGGGTCTCACCATAACCGGGCGGTCATCCGCCCGGTTTTTTTTATGCGCGACCGGTGCGGTAGGCGCCGCATCAACAGACAGAAATTTGCATCCCCACGCGATGCAAATCTGTGGCGCAATTTGGTCTCATCCGCTTAAAAGCGCTCAGAACACATGGATATGGCATTGAAACTGTCCCATAATCTTGCATGATGACGTAAGAACGGCCGCTGGTTTACAGATCGGATAGATGTTGTCCGTCGTAAGAGCGATATCTCAAGACGGATATCGCTTGGTCTACATAACGGTCGAAGAAGCTTTATGATCGCCCCGGAGTGACGCGGAATGAAACTTTCCCAATTCGATGCTACAGGCCTAGCGGCGCTGTTTTCTCAAGGCACCGCGACCCCGACCGAAGCGTTGGAGCAAGTTGAACAAGACATTGCGCGTCTGGACCCCAAGCTTGGCTGCTATAGTGCGAGAAATCCCATGGCGAAGGCCGAGGCGGCTGCGGCGACCGAACGCTGGCGCAACGGCGTAACACGCGGCCCGCTGGACGGGGTGCCGATTATTTTAAAGGATAATCTGGTGGCTGCGGGGATGCCTGCCGCGTGGGGAAATCGGACATTAGCGTCGCGCCGGTGTCACGTGGATGAAGGTCCTGTGGGCCGGCTGCGCGCAGCAGGTCTGGTGGTATTGGGCAAAGGAAATACGCCGGAATTTGCGGTCGAAGGCTATACGGACAATCTGACATTCGGGCCTACCCGGAACCCATTTGATGCTCGTTTGACACCGGGCGGGTCGTCGGGCGGAGTGGTGGCTGCGGTCGCCTCGGGGCTGGCTTGGGCCGGTCTGGGGACCGACGGCGGCGGGTCGATTCGGCGCCCTGCGGGCTATTGCGGACTGGTGGGGTTGAAGCCGGGCAAGGGGCGTGTGCCGCGCAGTGGCGGCTTGGCGCAAGTTCTGCTGGATTTTGAAGATGTCGGACCGATTGCCCGGTCTATGCGGGATGTGGCTTCGCTGGACAGCATCCTTTCTGGGCACCCCGTCCGGTCTGGGGCAGGTGGGCCGTTGCGGGTTCTGCTGGTGCCGCGGATGGGCGATGCGCCGTGCGATCCAGAGATCCTGACAGCGCTCAAGGCGGCAGCAGATGCGTTGGTCGATCTGGGTCATGACGTGACCGAAGCGGCATTTCCGCTGAACCTGACAGAGCTGAACCGTGCATGGCCGCGGATCGCCGAGATCGGCCTCGCCCGGTATTTCGCCGACGAGCCTGACGTGGCCGCCACAGCCGCCCCGAAATATCAAGAGATGGCCGCGCGTGGGGCGTCGGCACCGGCGACCGAGCTTTATCGCATTCTTGACCAGATCGCAGAACTGAGGGCCGCGGCCCCGCATCTGTTTGCAACTTGTGACGTCATCATGACCCCCACCGCCGCAGCCATGCCTTGGAATGCGACTGAAAGCTATCCCAGACAGATCAATGGTCTGGCTGTCGGTCCCCGCGGCTCGGCGGTTTATACCGGTTGGGTGAATGCGGCCGGGCTGCCGGCGCTGGCCATCCCTGCGCCCAGTGACGGCCTGCCGATCGGCGTGCAATTGGTGGGTCCGATGGACAGTGAAGCGCGGCTGATGACCTTGGGGGCCTCGCTGGAACGGCGCTTTGGCGGCTTTCGCTGGCCGGACCTGACCGGTGCCGACGCGCCGTTGGCATTGTCATCCGCATCGCAATGCGTAGGGTCTTAGAGCCCGGTGCCACCGGTCCTCGACCCTGACTTGTAACGGAACCCCGTCGCCATGACTAAGCTGATCACCATATTGAACGGACCCAATCTCAACTTGTTGGGGCAACGCCAGCCCGAGGTCTATGGCCACGCCACCCTCGACGATGTCGCCACAACCTGCGCTGCGGTCGCGGCAGAGGTCGGATTGACCTCACAGCTGCTGCAATCGAACCATGAAGGTCAAATCATCGATTGGATTCATGAGGCGCGTCTTAAGGCGGCTGGGATCATCATCAATCCGGCGGCGTTCACCCATACCTCGGTGGCGATCTTGGATGCCCTGAATGCCTATGATGGCCCCGTGCTTGAGGTCCACATCTCAAACGTCCACAAGCGGGAGGCTTTTCGCCATAAATCCTACGTATCGCTGCGGGCTGACGGGGTGATTGCCGGATTTGGGGTGGACGGCTATGCGCTGGCCATGCGCCGCATGGGCAGTTTGCTGGCCGACTAAACGCACAAAGGGCCATGCTGCCGCCTGATCATCCGGGGGCTGGCACCGCCGCTAAGACAAACAAAAACGGCGACGCAGGGGGACCTGTCGTCGCCGTTTCGTCGTATCAGTCCGTCCCGATGTGAGGGAGTATCGGGACGGACTGTACTGCGCTATCTGATGATCGTTTCCGGGCCCATGAAGGTCGTCGGCAACCATGTGGAGATGATCGGCACATAGGTGACGATGATCAGGAACAGGAACAGGATGCCGAGCCAAGGCAGGGCGGCGCGGACCACATGCATCATCGGCATGTTGGCCACGCTGGAGGTCACGAACAAGTTCAGACCGACCGGGGGCGTGATCATCCCGATCTCCATGTTCACGACCATGACGATGCCCAGATGGATCGGATCGATCCCCAGTTCGATGGCAATCGGAAAGACCAGCGGTGCCACGATGACCACAAGGCCCGAAGGTTCCATGAACTGACCGCCGATCAGCAGGATCACATTGACGATGATCAAGAACATGATGGGGCCGAAGCCCGCATCCAGCAGGGCGTTGGTGATCATCTGCGGGATCTGCTCATCCGTCAGCACGTGCTTCAGGATCAAGGCGTTGGCGATGATGAACATCAGCATCACCGTTACTTTGCCGGATTCGAACAGGGCCTTGCGGACGTCAGGATGCACGAATGCGGTCAGCAGGGCCCAAGGGCGGCGGTAGAGGGCGTGGTTTGGCTGCCCGTCAACCGTCGCCAGCGGCCCCATATCCCGATAGACGAAGTTGGCAATCAGGAAGGCATAGATCGCGGCCACGGCTGCGGCTTCGGTCGGGGTGAAAATCCCGCCATAGATTCCGCCCAGAATGATCACGATCAGGAACAGGCCCCAACCGGCATCCCGTGCCGAAGCGAACACCTCGCCCCAACCGGCCCAAGGTTGTGCAGGCAGATTTTTCCACCGGGCGGCGATATAGATCCCGATCATCAGCATCAGCCCGGCCAGAAGGCCCGGGATCACGCCCGCCAGGAACATCCGGCCAACCGACACATCGACCGAGGCCGCGTAGACCACCATGACGATGGAGGGCGGGATCAGGATGCCCAAGGTGCCGGCGTTACAGATCACACCTGCGGCAAAGTCTTTGGTATAGCCGACTTTGACCATGCCGGTGATGCAAATCGACCCGATGGCGACCACGGTTGCGGGCGAGGACCCGGACAGCGCCGCGAACAACATGCAGGCAAACACCGCCGCCATCGCCAGACCGCCGCGGAAATGCCCGACCATCGCCACGGCAAACCGGATGATCCGCGTCGCGACGCCGCCCGTCGACATAAAGGTCGAGGCCAGAATGAAGAACGGGATCGCAAGCAGGGTGTAATGGCCGGAAAACGCGTTGAACATCTGCTGGGCAACCGAGCCCAGTGACGTGTCGGAAAAGGCCAGCAGAAAGACGATAGAGGACAGCCCAAGGCTGACTGCAATCGGCACACCGATCAGCATCAGGCCAATGACCATCGCGAACAGAAGAACGACATCCATGACTTAGACCTCTTTCGCTTTGGCGGCCGCGTCTTCGACCAGATCTTCGGCTTCATGGCTGGCGATCAGCAATTCGGCGCGTCCGGTCCAGACATTCCAGCCCGCTTCGATAAAGCGGAAGGTCAGAAGGGCCATGCCGATGGGCAGAGCGGCGTAGGGGATGAACCGGGGCAGTTTTTCGTAGGCTTCGCCTTCGTTCATGATCGGCTCAATGAAGCGGAGCCAATCAAACATCAGAATATCGTTGACCTCGTACCACGCCTGTTTGCCGACGAACGGCGACCAATATTGCCACGACCCGATCAGCATCAGCCCCGCATAAATGATGCAGAATGCTGCGGCCACCAGCGTCACCCAACGGCGGGGGCCGGCCGGCAGAAGATTGACCACCGCATCGACACCCAACTGCCCGGTGATTTTCACCAGATACGAGGCCCCCAGCAAGACCAGCCAAGCAAACAGGAACACGGTGGCTTCCAAGGCCCAGAGGATGTTGGAGTTAAAGACGTAGCGGGCGATCACATTGGCGAAGGTGATGATGGTCATCATCCCGAGGATGACCGCGATCAGCGTTTCCTCAATGGTGTTGATGACCCGCCCCAGCGCCGTTTGCGGCGTGGCAGACATGGTAGGCTCCTCCCGGAAAAAACGGTGATGAGCTGCCCCTCGGGACTCCGGTGGCGGCTTCATGGGTCGATGGACTATCGGTTTTGGTTTAAATCAGGCGTTTACGCCCAAAGCGGGATGCGGGGGCTGTAACCGCCCCCGCATCCGCATTTTAGTTGGTCAGCTCGTTATAGGACACGGCGTTGTCGATCACGTCCTGACCAATGTCGCCGGCGAACTGCGCCCAGACCGGCTGCATCGCCTCGACCCACAGCGCGCGCTGTTCTGGGGTCAATTCGCGGACTTCCGCACCGGTGGCGATGATCGCCTGCTTGGAGGCCTCTTCCACCTCGGTGACAGCCGCATTCCGCTCAACCGTGACTTCCATCATGATAGTCGCCAGTTGATCGCGGACATCGTCGGGCAGACCATCCCACCATTCGGCGCCAACAACGACGAGGTAATCAAGAACCCCGTGATCGGTATTGGTGATGCCGTCCTGAACTTCGAAGTATTTCTGGCCATAGGTGTTGGACCATGTGTTCTCTTGGCCATCCACAACCCCGGTTTGCAGGGCGCCGTACACTTCCGAGAACGCCATCTTTTGCGGGTTCGCGCCGATGGCTTCGAACTGCGCCTGCAGCACGTCAGAGGCTTGGATGCGGAATTTCAGGCCTTCAGCATCGGCTGGGACCAAAAGCGGCGTGTTGGCGGACATCTGCTTCATGCCGGAATGCCAATAGGCCAACCCCTGAAGGCCTTTGCGCTGCATCGAGTCCAGCAGCGCCTGGCCATCGTCGGACATCTGATACGCGTCGACAACATTGATGTCACGGAACACGAAGGGTAGGTCGTACAGGCGGAATTTTTTGGTGAACGTCTCGAACTTGGACAAGGACGGCGCGGCCATCTGAACGTCGCCCAGCAGCATTGCTTCTAGAACCTTGTCGTCGTCGTAAAGGGTCGAGTTCGGAAAGACTTCGACGCAGGCCACGCCGTTCATTTCTTCGTTGACCCGGTCTGCGAACAGTTGCGCCGCGATCCCTTTGGGGTGCTTGTCGGTGTTGGTGACATGCGCAAATTTGATCAGGATCTCGCCATCTTCGCAGGCGGCGAACAGCGGTGCGGAAGTCAGGGCCAGCACACTTGCAGCGGCGGCCAGAGTGGTGCGAAACGTCATAAATTCCTCCAAAAGCAGTTTGTTGTCCAGACTCTTCGATCTGGTGTACGGCCTTTAAAAACGACCATGCACAACAAAGTCCCATCCCGTGCTCACTTGCAAGCAGTGCAGGGCAGTTATGCGAAAATTAGGGGGGCAGCCAAGGCCGGGTGTGTCAGCTTGCACCCAAAACCGGACAACAGATGGGTGAAGTTCGGATCATTCGGTGCCGCTGCCGGGGATTAGTCCCCAAAATCGTCCCGGCGCAGGCCGTGCTTTTGCATTTTTTCGTACAGCGTCTTGCGCGACAGACCGAGAGATTCGTAGGTCGCTTTCAAATTCCCGTCATTGGCCGACAGCGAAGCACATAGGACCTGTTTTTCAAACCGGTCGATTTGATCAGCAAGGCTCTGCCCGATTGTGTCGCTGCCGGGAAGGTCACTGTCGATGCCCAACACGTGGCGGTCGGCCGCGCTTTTCAACTCGCGCAGATTGCCGGGCCAATCCAGCCCAGACACTTGCATCAACCGCTCGGGCGCGACGGTGATCGGGTCACGGCGATAGCGTCGCGCCGCCAGCGAGACGAAATGCTGGAACAGCCGCGGCACGTCTTCGGGCCGTTCCCGCAAGGCCGGCAGGCGCAGTGTCACCGGGTTCAGACGATATAACAGATCGTCGCGGAATTGGCCGGTTTGGACCAGCCCTTCCAAAGCATCACGGGTTGACGCGATGAAGCGCACATTCAGATCGACCCGGTCACTGCTGCCCAAAGGTTCAATGGCGCGGTCTTTCAGGGTGCGCAACAGCTTGACCTGAACGGATAGGGGGGTCGATCCGATCTCATCCAGATACACCGTACCGCCACGCGCATGTTCCAGCCGACCGGTTCGGGCGCGGATTGCACCGGGAAAGGCCCCGGCGGTGTGGCCGAACAGTTCGGCCTCAAGGCTTGCGGCGGGCAGGGCGGCCAGATTGATGGCGACAAACGGTTTGTCACGGCGATCTGACAGGCCATGAATGGACCGCGCCACCAATTCCTTGCCTGTGCCGGTCTGGCCGACGATCAGCACATCAAGGTCAGTCTCTGCAGTGGCCCGCACCTTGCGGCGCAATTCTACAACTGCCGGAGCGCGCCCCAGCAGTTGACCATCCAGCGGATCGTCCGGCGGGCTGTCCGAGGTCATTGCCCGCAATTCTAGGGTCATCCGCCGCTTTTCGGCCGCGCGCAGGATCGACTGCCCGAGATGATCCATAGAGAAGGGCTTTTCGATGAAATCATAGGCCCCCTTGTTCAAGGCCTCGACTGCAAGCGGCACGTCGCCATGCCCGGTGATCAAGATTACCGGCTGGTCCGGATCAAGGGCAAGGGCGGCCTCTAAAAATTGCAGCCCGTCCATGCGCGGCATGCGAATGTCGCTGACGACCACACCGGGAAACTGCGGGCCGAGCCGGTCCAGCGCCCGATCCGCCCGGGCAAAGGCGGTGACCGTGTGGCCGCGCAGTTCCAGCGCCTGTTGCGCCGAAAGCCGGATATCTTCGTCGTCGTCGATCAGCAGAATAGGGCAGGCGGTCATTCGGCGGCGTCCTGTGTCAGGGCAGGGGCGGTCTGCAATGAGACCGTGAAGCGGGCACCGCCCTCGGGTCGGTTCTCGGCCCGCAATGCACCCTCAAAATCCTTAACGATGTTAAAACTGATCGACAGTCCCAAACCCAACCCCTTGCCAACGTCCTTGGTGGTGAAAAAGGGATCGAATATCCGCGGCAACACCTCGGGGGCAATCCCGTCGCCGTTGTCCTGAACCACAAGCATGATTTGATCGCGATCTTGCGTGATGTCGATGTCGATTTCAGGGCGACGCCCCTCTGGTACGGCGTCGAGGGCATTGCCCACCAAATTCATCATCACGTGCTGCAATCGGACCTGCCCCCCCAGAACCCAGAGGTCCTGATTGCCGGTGATCGTCACTTTGGCATCGGCCCGTTCCAGCCGCCCTTGTAGCAAGGCCAGCGTTTCGTTCAGGGTGTCCCGCAACGACACCCGTTCGACGGTGTCCTGAGACCGTCGGGCAAAGCGAGTCAGGTGCCGCGACAGCTGCGCCATCCGTTCGGTCAGCCGCTGGATGCGGGTCAGATTTTCGCGGGCTTTTTCTGTGGCCCCGGCATCGACAAAGGCCGCGGCGTTTTCGGCATAAGTGCGGATCGCCGTCAGCGGTTGATTGAATTCATGGGTCAGTGCCGCCGACATCTGCCCCAGAGCCGCCAGTTTCCCGGCTTGGATCAGTTCGGATTGCGATTGACGCAAACTGGCTTCGGCCGCGCGCCGCTCGCCCACTTCTGAGCGCAGTTTTTGATTGACGGCGCTCAGGTCGTGGGTGCGTTCAAGGACCCGTTGTTCCAGCACTGCTTGCATCCGCTCGCGCACGCGCAAATGCTCTAGCAACCGCTGCCGCCTCTGCCAGATCACGGTTGCCGTGGCGCAAATCGCCAAACCGCATGCCAGAAGCAGCAGTACCATGTACCACAGGCGATGATGCACCTCTGTCGTGTCCATCAACAGATGCAGCGTCCAACCTTCGGCCATCATCGGTTCGGTCAGATGGAGGAAAGCGCCGGTTTGCACTTCCGAGCGATCGGTCGGGGCGCGAACGACGGGCAGTTGATTGTCCAGCCAGCTTCCGATCTGGGTAATCGGCGCAGGTGTGATGACAGACAGGTCAAACTGCCGGGCCGTGGCAATTCGCAGTGCATCCTCCGGGTCGATCGGGGCCAGCGTGGTGAGGCGAAAGATCGGATTGCCCGACAGGATCACGACGCCGGACCCGTCGGACAGAAAGACCTGATAGGGGCTGAGGCGCAGGTCGCGTTCCAGCGCGTCGACCTCAATCTTGACCGTCATGACCCCAAGGGTGCGGTCGCCATCACGCACCGGGGCCGCGAAATAATAACCCCGTTGCCGGGTGCGCGTGCCCAGCCCGAAAAACCGTCCAAGTCGGCCTTCGGCGGCCTCGCGGAAATAGGGCCGAAAGCCGTAATTCATGCCTTTGAAACTGTCGCTGTCGGATTCGTTTGACGCGGCGACGGTCATCCCCGTCATATTCATCAGATAGGTCACCGAGGTTCCCGACGCGACATTCCAGATTTCCATCTCGGCTTGCAGGTCATCACGGGCCGCAGCATCCGACGGATCGCGCAACACCGCAAGAACCCGGGGGTCTCGGGCATAGATCGGGGCAAGCATGCGATATCGGTTCAGCCAGCCCCGGGTCATTTCGCCGTATAGATCAAGCGCCTCATAGCCATCTCGGGCCAATTCCAGGTGAAATGTCCGGGCCATCGCGCGGTACCCGACGACCGAGGACGCGGCCAGAAGCGCCGCCAAAAGGCCGATGACAAGCGCTGTGCGCGGCAGCGCTCTGGCGGTTACGCTGTCGGTTTTGGCAGTTTTGGGCATGTGAGGCGCCTTTCCGCCCCTATCTGACAGCGCCGGGCTGGTGCTGTCAAAGACCGGTATCGGGGTGGCGCAACTTTCACGCAAGAAAACCGCTTGCTTCCTGATCGCGTGCGGCTTGTTCTGTCCCGAGGGCCCCGATCTGCGGCTACACCGCCCTTCGATGCCCCGGCTGTGATGCCCGCGTTGTTCAGGACAGTCTTGCGATGGACGCCCGCGATAGGCCGCTGATTTTGTTAGGCGTTTTTGTGACTGTGGGTATACTTGGGACGCAAACCCGCCACAGACGCCTCGTCTCAAACCGAAAGTCGATTGCCTCAAATGACCGCTCTTGATGACCTTTCGCGCATTCTGGGCGCGGCCCATGTTCTGTCCGACCCTAAGGATGTCGCGCCCTATCTCACCGATTGGACGGGCGATTATCGGTCTGAGAGTTGCCTCGTTCTGCGACCCGGTTCGACAGACGAGGTCGCCGCAGTCATGGTATATTGCCACCGGGCGGGCCTGCAGGTCATCCCGCAAGGCGGCAATACCGGGTTGGTGGGCGGGGCTGTGGCCAGCGATGCGGTCCGCTGCGTGATCCTCAACCTTGGCAGGATGACCCGGATCCGGCAGATCGATGCGGCCAACCATACGTTGGCGGCAGATGCCGGGTGCATTGTGCAAACCCTCTGTGATGCCGCCGCCGCGCAGGACCGGCTGTTTCCGCTGTCGTTCGGGGCCATGGGGTCGGCGCAGATCGGGGGCGCGGTCTCGACCAATGCGGGTGGGCTGAACGTGCTGCGCTTTGGCATGGTGCGGGATTTGGTGCTGGGGTTGGAAGTGGTGCTGGTGGATGGCCAAGTGCTGAATCTGATGTCGGGTTTGCGCAAAGACAATCGCGGCATCGACCTGAAGCAAATGTTTATCGCGGCAGAAGGAACCTTGGGCATCATCACCGGGGTGACGGTGAAGCTGTTCCCCCAGCATACCTCCGAAGAGACGGCCTTTGTGGCCCTGCGGGATCTGGACGCCGCGATCGCCTTGTTCGGGCAGGCGCGTGCCCATTGCGCCGATCTGTTGACCGCGTTCGAACTGATCCCGCAGGCCTGTATTGATCTTGGACTGGCTTATCAGTCCGATCTCCGCGCGCCTCTGGCCGAACGTCATGACTATTATGTCTTGTTGAAACTCAGCTGTTCCGGACCGATCGATCTGCGCGAGCTGACTGAACAGTTCATCGCCTCTGCCATGGAGGAGGGGCTTGTCGTCGACGGCACCCTTGCCAGCAACGGCCAGCAATCTGCCGCGATGTGGGCCATCCGCGAGGCGTTGGTGCTGGCGCAGGCCCCGGTGGAACGGCATCTGCGCACCGATGTCTCGGTCCGGGTGGCCGACATCCCGGCCTTCATTCGCGCCGCGGATGCGGCAATGGCAGACGCGGCGCCAGAATGGAAACGACTGGCCTATGGCCACATCGGCGACGGCAATGTGCACTACAATATGTTGCCGCCAGAGACGCTGGCGATTGACGGCCGATGCAGGATGATTCCGGTGTTGCTGAACCGGCTTTACGACGTGCTTGACGGGTTCGATGGCAGCTTGAGCGCCGAGCATGGGATTGGCAGAACGCGGCGCCAAGCCTATAGAGACCATGCCGATCCTGCGGTCCTTGCGCTTTCGGCGGCGATCAAGGCGCTGATGGATCCGGACGGCACCCTGAACCCCGGTTCCCTGTTTTTATCGGCCCAAGATGCGCCCCGGTGATTAAGAGGCTGAAGGCAATGTCACGAGACGCTTGCAAATCTCGTGCTGGCGCTTTATAGACGTCGAGTGGAGTTGTCTTTCACCGAATCTTCCGACGCTTCGTGCAGGTAGAATGTTTCAGAATTAGACCGCACTGCAAGACGTTCACAGGCATATTGCCTGTGTCAATTATTCGGAGATACACGGATGGCCAACGGCACCGTAAAATGGTTCAACTCTACTAAAGGCTTCGGCTTTATCGCACCCGACAATGGCGGCAACGATGTGTTTGTACACATTTCCGCAGTTGAGCGCGCTGGTCTGACCGGCCTCAAGGACAACCAAAAGGTGTCCTATGAGCTGGAAACCGGTCGTGACGGCAAGCAGTCGGCTGGCGATCTGGCCCTCCTCTGAGGACATCTGACGGTTTTCCGTCAGAAGAATGAATTTGGGAATGGCGGCCGGATCACCGAGCCGCCATTTTTGTTATGTCAGGCCAAGATTATGGCCACTGCACGCCTCTGCGATTCAGCGCGACCGCGTAAAGGCTGGTGGTGCCGGTAATGAAAAGCTGGTGCTTGCCCCGTCCGCCGAAACACACATTCGAGACGATTTCTGGAGTCAAGATTTTGCCCATCAGGTGACCGTCTGGGGCGATGCAGTGCACGCCATCCCCAGCCGAGGTCCAGATGTTTCCGTCGGTATCCACCCGGAACCCGTCCGACGCGCCGGTGTCGACCACATGAAACACCGCGCCGCCACTTAAATCGCCATCATCCGAGCAATCGAAGACCCGCATGTGTTTGGGATCGTCGGTGAACATCCGGCCAGTATCGGCGACGTAAAGCTTGGCCTCGTCCGGCGAAAAGGCAAGGCCGTTGGGACAGTTCGCGTCATCCACCTTGACCTCGATCGCCCCTGTTGCGGGATCCACACGATAGAGGTTGCAGGGCAATTCTTGTTCGGATTTATGGCCTTCGTAATCAGAGCCGATGCCATAATGTGGGTCTGTAAACCAGATCGACCCGTCGGATTTCACCACCACATCATTGGGCGAATTCAGGCGCTTGCCTTGGAAACTATCGGCGATCACCGTGATGGAGCCGTCAAGTTCTGTCCGGGTAACCCGGCGTGTGCCATGCTCGCAGGAAATGAGACGGCCCTGACGGTCGCGGGTGTGGCCATTGGTGAAATTAGATGGCTCGCGGTAGGTGCTAAGCCCCGAGCCGGGTGTCCAGCGCAGGATCCGGTTGTTGGGGATGTCGGAAAATAACAGGCAATTTGCGTCTCCGAACCAAACCGGGCCTTCGGTCCAGTCGAACCCGGTCGCCAGTTGCTTGACCGGTGCATTGAACAGCACATAGGATTGAAAAATGGGGTCAATAATCTGGAAAAATGACATAAACGTCTCCCTTGTCGCTGACCTGCCGGTCTATGGTGGGTCACAGGTGGCGCCGGCTTCGATCGCGGGCAATCTCGGCGTTGTGTTCGTTGGCGTCAACCGTCTTGATCGGGCGCAGCAGGGGGCCTGCTGGATCAAGGAATGATCCTTGACGCCGAATGATACCGATAACATAACGACCGGAAGCCGGAATTGCCGGGCGACGCAAACGGGAGGACACAACATGGCTGAGTCTCAGGAATTGTTCAATCTGACCGGACGGCGGGCTCTGATCACGGGGTCGTCGCAAGGGATCGGCTTCGCGCTTGCCCGTGGGTTGATGCAGGCCGGGGCCGAGATTGTCCTGAATGGCCGCGATTCCGACAAGCTGTCGACCGCAGCTGCCACGCTGCGATCCGAAGGCGGTGTGATCCATGAGTTGCCGTTCGACGCCACCGATCATGCCGCTGTGCGGGCTGCCGTCGACGGTTTCGAAGCGGCCTCCGGCGCCATCGATATTCTGGTGAACAATGCCGGAATGCAGCACCGGGCCGAATTGCAGGATTTTCCACCCGAGGCGTTCGAGAAACTGCTTCAGACCAACATTGCGTCGGTCTTTCACGTCGGGCAGGCGGTGTCGCGCCACATGATTGCCCGGGGCGCGGGTAAGATCATCAATATCGCATCGGTGCAAACTGCACTCGCGCGGCCCGGGATCGCGCCCTATACCGCCACCAAAGGCGCGGTCGGCAATCTGACCAAAGGCATGGCGACCGATTGGGCGAAATATGGACTTCAGTGCAATGCCATTGCGCCGGGCTATTTTGACACGCCACTCAACGCTGCGCTGGTTGCCGATCCGACCTTCAGTGCTTGGCTGGAAAAACGCACCCCTGCGGGTCGTTGGGGCAATGTCGATGAATTGGTCGGTGCGTGTGTGTTCCTGAGCGCGCCAGCCTCAAGCTTTGTGAACGGTCATATCTTGTATGTCGACGGTGGCATCACGGCCTCGCTTTAGGCAGTTCCTAGGCTGGGCCGGTCGATTGGGCGAGATCGCGTAGGATTTCCAGTGCCTCGTCCTGACGTCCATCCGGCACGAATAGGTGGTCATGGAAATAACCTGAGACCGGGTTCACGCCGATGCCGCCTTGCGCCAGCGCCTGTGTGATCCGGGCCAGAAATCCAACGGCGGCAAGCGAGGAATGCACCTGCAAGGTGATCATCCGGCAAGGAAAGTCCCAGGTCATCCCCTGCGCCTCTGCGGTGTCTTTCGGGACAATGACCGTGGTTCCCTCGGCCTCTCGGCAGGTCATCACAGGGTCCAGACCCGCAGGAACGATCCCGTCCGCTACGGTCGCAAAAACAAAGAGACCGCCCACCAAGTCGGCGGACATGGTACGCAACAATTTGGTGAGGTCTGTTTCTCCGGTCATGGCCGTCCTTCCATCAGGGCAAATGTTTTATCGAAACATACTAGTGTTCCGAAATTGCCAGCACGCGTCGAATCGAAGGTCGAGCAATACTTGAATTCGATCTGGCGGCAACCTTGCGCCAACAACCAGTCCAAGGCCGCACAAGCATCGTCTATGGCTTGTTGCCCCGCGACCGAACGACCTTTCAGCGAAACTCCACCCGCGTCTATTTCTGAAGGCGCGTCGGTTCTCGGAACCTCCGGACATTGCGCCGTCCGCAGCCCGCCGTCAGGCGTTACGCCCCTGACCAGCATGTTGGCGTTGTCGCGCGATTTTATATAGTCGTCCGCACTCACACCCATCAGCATCTCAGACCTCCGCGAACGATCCCGCGTCACTGGCCGCCACCGCTGCGCTGCTTTCTCTGGTCAAGATAGGGTAGTCGGGACAGAGGCCGCGATCAAGGCATCGCGCCGATGTCGATTCTGATCGCGCCAAAGACATGACTAATCGATATTATGACAAATAACTGCGCTTTTATGCTGGTCCCAAGCCGTCGCCCGGGTCTGGTTTAACCTGCCATGGTTGTGCTGTCCGTGCGATAAAGCGGTCCCAGTTTTGGGCCCGAACGTTTCCGGCCTCGCACGATCTTGGCGGCCTGTTTGTCGGCCCGGCGCAGACAGGTCACGAAGGTGTCCGGGCTCCAGCCTGCGGTTGGGGCCGCGTCATCGGCAAAGGCATTGCGTTCAAGCACGGCCCAAGATTTGGCAAGGTCGGGATACCGAGCTTGCAAATCGTTGCTCTGTCCGGTTGCTGTGGTGCCTTCGGCCATCAGCCAAGCTTGTGCCGCCGCATAAAGCGCCTGCACGTTGCCCGATCTCGCGGCCATGTCGGCTTGGCGCAAGGCTTGGGCGCGGCGCTCTGGATTGCTTGGGCGGCGGTCACTTGACGGTGCCTGCCGTGCCCGCAACGCCTTGATCCCAAACAGTGCCCCGATTGCCGCCGCAAGGACCCCGGCGGCAATCAGCCGCTTGTGCAGCAGTGACATGGCTGGCGGAAGCGTCTCAACCGTGGTGGGTTCCACCGCCGTCATCTCGGGCGTCGGCGCAAGTGGTGCAGCGGGACCAAGAACTTCAATGCGTTGGGCGGGCAGTACTGCGGTTTGTTGGGTTTCCGTGTCCGTATTGAACCAATTCAACCGAATTTCTGGCAGGGTAACGCTGCCGCCTTGGGTCGGGACGACGGAATAGCGGAACTCTCGAATTGCGGCATTGCTGTCGCCAGCGCGGACAGTCCGGGCATCGCTGTCGTCCAGATAGATGCGCACCCCGTCGACGGCACCGATGTCCAGATCAGGAAGCTGCACACCGGTGGCCCCGATGGCAAGAACCTGAATGACCCGTGTGACGGCTTCGCCTGCCGTGAAGGTCGGCGATTGCGGCTCCCACTGCGCGCTGATCTGGACGGCTTTGGCCGGCAGAAACCAGCCCGGCTCTGTCGAGGGATCGGCTTTGATCTTCAGCGTCAATGGCTCCGAGCGGACCGTCACCTCGGTGCCGCGCCCCATGATTGCGGCAAGCGGGTCGGCCATCATCCCGGCAAACGGCGAATTTGCAAACGGGGAACCGCCCGGCATCGCTTGGAACGGGCCGCCCGTGAACCGCCCGCGCCCAGCCGGATCGTCAATAACCGCATTCAAACGGATGGGCGGCAGGGTCAAGGTGCCGCTGGTTTGCGCCCGCAACAGGTAGTCACGCTCCACAGTAACAATGGGCGCGCCATTTTCGCTGCCATGCTCGATCCGATCTGGGCCGTTGGGACTGAGCAGGAAGTCACGGCTGTCCGGCACGACAATTTCGGCGCTCTGCAAGCTGGTCTTGCTGGTGACCCGCAAGGTGATCGGAATTTCCTGCTGGACATAGTAGTTCCCCGGTGCAGCCGTGACCGAGATCTCGGGCGCTCCAGCTACAACGCTTTCCGGCATGTCGGCAGGATCGCGCACGTCGATCTCAATAGCAGCACTGCTGGCGGACCCGGCATAGAGTTCCGGGATGGTCAGGGTGCCGCGCGATTTGGGCCGCAGGGTGATCAGCCAGACCAAGCGCTCTGAGCGGTCGCCATTGACGATCCGGGTCTGCCGGGATTGCCCGGTCGCCACCACCTCGAAGTCCGCACGCAAGGGTGCCAGATCAGGTGCGGCGGTCAATTCAGCCGCATCACCGCCCAGCATCAACTGAAGGGTGTCGCCGTCTGCAACCTGCTGCGTCGTGACGCTGGCGTCGAGACCGGCAGCCCCGACCAGACCGGGCGCCGCCAAGGCGACCGCGAAGACAAGGCCGATCAGGCCAGACGCTGGCATCCATCGGGTCATTTGTACGCTCCTCACTGGCGTGTCCCGCGCAGGCGGGAGTAGTGGTCCCGGATACGGGCGCGCAGCAATCCGCTCGGATCGTCCGGCACCCGGCGCAACTGTTGTTCTGCGGCCTGATCAAGAACAGCCGCGCCGGACGTGTTCCCTTGCGATGCTTCGGCGGGATTTGCGGGGTCGCCGACGTCAAGCTGCGCGTCCATCTGGTCTGAAAAGGTGTCTTCCATCGGTTGCTCGTCCCCGGCCTCGTCGGTGTCTGTCTCTTCGGGTTGGCCGGGCGGATCAGCAGGCTCGGACTCGGCGCCGTCTTGATCTGGCTCGGCGTCGGGGTCTTGTTGGTCGCCATCGTCGTTGTCGTCTTGTTCGGATGCCGGTTGCCCGTCCGCGTCCTGAGGCTGACCTTCTGATGGCTCGCCGCCGCCGCTGTTTTCGTCACTGGGTTGGCCATCCTGACCCTGCTGCGGATCCTGTTTGCCGTCGTTTTGCTGCGATGGATCGTCTTGGTCCGATTGCTGCTGGTCTTGTTGCTGCTGCTGTTGCTCCAACAGCGCCGCCACGATGTCGCGATTGAACTGGGCATCGGCATCGTCGGGCGCCGCAGCAAGATAAGCGTCATAGGCTGCCAGCGCGTCTTCCAAGGCCCCCGATTTGGCAAGGGCCGTGGCCTGATTATAGCTCTCTGCGGCAAAGGCTTCGGCTGCCGGGCCAAATTGACCGGCCCGATAATAGGCACCGCCCGCCCGCTCTGGGGATGTAAACAGGTCCACCGCCGCGTCGAAGTCTCCGTGGTCGAAGGCCTGTTGGGCCTGTTGATCGCGGGTCTGCCAAAAATCGGCCCAGATCCCGGCCTGCGCCCCTGTGGGCTGCAACCCGGCCCACAGGCCGCCCGCTAACAGCACCATCAGCAGCCCGCGCCGAAACGCCAGCGGCGCAAGCAGCACCGGAATAAGCAGCCCCAAGAACCCAAGATCAAGCCACGTGTCACTGGTCCGATCGGACCGGTCCCCGGCGGTGTTCATGCGGTCGCCAAGATCTGGAAAGACGGTGTCCAGATCGCGATCTGTGGCCGAGATCGGAGCATAGGTGCCGCCACCGGCCTCAGCCAGCGCGACCAAGGCGTCGGTGTCCAACTCGACCCGGACGTCCTGCCCGGTCTCGGTCTGAATCGCCCGACCTTCGGCGGTTTGCAGCCGCGCACCGGCCTCTGTTCCCACGCCCAACACATTGACGGAATATCCCGCCGCGCGCGCCCGGCGGACGGCAGCAAGACTGGCGCCCTCGTCTTGTCCGGCATCGTCAGCCAGCACCACGATCCGGCCCGACGGCGCCCCGGCACGCTGCAACAGCGCGGTGGCCTCGTCGATCGCCAGATCAAGACGATTGCCCAGCACGGGCATCAAGCTGGTCGATAGCTCTGGCAGCATCTGATGGATCACCGCGCTGTCATCGGTCAGCGGCGCCGCGACGAAGGGCCGGTCGGAATAAATGACCAATCCAGTATCGTCGCCATGGCTGCGGTCCAAGATGTCGCGCAGCTTGTGACCGGCGCGGCTCAGGCGGCTGGGCACCAAATCGGTGCCGTTCATCGATTGCGCCAAACTGAGCACGATCACAGAGGGTGTGCCGCCTTGCCAGGTGGGGGTCGGCACCTTCAGCCATGTTGGTCCGGCCATGCCCAGAACCGCAGATAGCAGACCGACCGCAAAGGCCCGGCTCATCCACCGCGCGCGCTGTGCGCCCTGCCCCGAAATCGCCAGAGACGACAGCAGATGGGCGTCGACCAATCCGGCCCATTCCGAGCGGCCGCTCTGCTGGGTGCGCCGGAACGCGGCCGCGATCAGCACCGCCGCAGGGATCAACGCCAACAGCCATTCCGGCCGCAAGAAGTGAAAAGACCCCATGATCATGAGATGGTCTCCGGTTTGCGGGCCAACCGGACGAGGCCCAGTTGTGCAACCGCCATCAGCGCGGTCAAACCAAGCGCCAGTCCCAATGGCCAGTGAAACAGCGACACCGCTGGCCGGGTGAATTGCGGCAGGTCGGCCACCGGTTCGATCTGATCGATCTGGCGATAAATGCTGGCCAGTCCGCGAACATCCGTGGCGCGGAAATACTGCCCCCCGGTCTGCTCGGCGATCCCGGTCAGCGTCTCTTCATCCAAGCCCTGTGACGGGTTGACGATTTGGCGGCCAAAGCGGCCATTGACCTGCATGTGCTCGGCCCCGACCCCGATGGTATAAATTCGCACCCCCAGATTGCTGGCCAAGGTCGCCGCTTCAAGCGGCTGCATCACGCCCGCATTGTTTGCGCCATCGGTCAACAGGATCAGCACCCGGTCCTCAGAGGGCCGATCCTTGAGACGCTTGATCGCAATGGCAATCGCGTCCCCAATGGCGGTTTCGGTGCCGGTCAAACCGACCTGAGCGTCATCCAGCAGATCGCGCACCACGTCGCGGTCCGGGGTGAGCGGCGCCTGAACATAGGCGCGGTCGCTGAACAGGATCAGACCGATGCGGTCACCGACGCGGCGCGAGATAAAGTCGTCGGCGGCCTCTTTCACCACATCCAGACGATTGGCGATCCGACCATTCGAGGCAAAATCCTCGCGCCCCATACTGCCGGACAGGTCGATCGCAATCATGATATCACGGCCTTCGGCAGGCAGCGCCACTTGTGGGCCGACCAGCGCTGGCCGGGCAAGGGCCGCGACCAGCAGCACCCAGATAACTGTGGCGGTCGCCAGCCGCAGCCAACTTGCGGCGCTGCGCGTTGCCAAACGCTGGCGATCGCCGGAAAGCTGCGCGAAAAACGGCACCCGAAGCGCCCCGTCCGGGGTCGGTGCCAGCGGTTTCGTGCCAAAGCGCACCAGCAGTGGCAGAAGTAGCGCGGCAAAGGCCCAAGGCCAAAGAAAGGTCATCGGCTGTTCCTTCGGATCCAGCGGGCGCTGTCGGATAGCGCCGTGTTCAAAAGCGCGGCGTCTGCCGGGGTGCGGTCCGCGGTTTCGGGGGCATAAGGGGCCTGCGCCAGAAATTCTGCGACCTCTTCCGGCAACCCGGCCTCGCCGCGGGTCAATTCGCGGGCCCAAGCTTCACTGGTCAATCCGGGGACGGCGGACCTGCGGGTGGTATGAAGCCCGACGCGGCGCAGCAGCACGGCCAGATCGATGGCAATGCCATGGGCCGGTGCGCCAGCGGCCAGTCGGCGTTTTAGGTCGGCCAATTCAATCAGCGCAAGCCGGCGAAGACTGCGGCGATACTGCCAATAGGCATAGATCAGCCCGCCCATTGCCAAGACACCTAGAGCCAACACAACCCACCAGCCGATGGCAAGCGGCCACCACCCCACCGGATCGGGCAGCCGGATGTCGCGAAGCTTGTCCAGTTCTGCGATCATGTCCGGGGTCATGCCGCGCCTCGTGCCTGACTGTGGCCCGGTCTTGCCGTGCCACGGGGGCGCAGGATGGAGGTCGGCTCATCCAAGGTCGACACCGGCACAAAGGCCAGACCGCGTTTGCGGGTCAGCGTCTCGAGCATCTCGCGCCGGGCTTGAAACGCAGCGGTGTGGCCCATCCGACCCGCTTTCCCGATCCGGTCCACAGCCAAAAGGCGGCTGCCGTCGCTCAGGCGCCCGCCCTTGTCCGGCAACCGGGTTTCCATTGGATCGCTGACAAACAGCAAGGTCACATGCGCCCGCCGCGCCAACCGTTGAATTTCGGTCTGCATCTGGGCCTCGCGGTCCGAAAAGTCACTGATGACAAAGGCCAGTGTGCCGGGGCGGCAGACATGGCGCATCTTGCGCAGGGCCAGATGTAGCGCCGGTTCGTCCGTCGTCGGCGCGTCTTCGGGACCGGGCATCCGGCTGGCATCGCTGATCGCATGCAGAAAGGTCAGCAGCGCGGTGCGGGTCCGCGCCGCCGGGAACTCGGTCACGCCGGAGGCGGTCAGAACAAAGCCGCCCACCCGGTCGCCGCCATCATGGCCAACCCAAGCCAGCAGCGCGGCCAGTTCTCCGGCCAAACAGGACTTGAACCGCTTGCGGGTGCCGAACCGCATCATGGTGCGCAGGTCGAGCAGGATAAAGACCGGGCGTTCCCGCTCTTCATGGAACATCTTGGTATGCACATCGGTTGACCGCGCCGTCAGCCGCCAGTCGATGGTCTTTAGATCGTCACCCGGTTGATAGGTCCGGCTTTCGGCATATTCCATCCCGCGCCCGAAAAACACCGACCGGTTCGCGCCCCACAAATGCGTGCGCACCCGGCCACCGGGGGCAAAGCCGGTAACCGCGCGGTCGGGCCGCAGACGGATCAAGGCGGACGGGCTCAGTTCGATCCCGGGCAAGAAGTCGGAAGCGTGCGTCATCTGGGGTCTTTCTCGGATGGATTGGATCAGCTGACCGGCACGCGTTGCAGCAATTCGGTGATCAAGCTGTCCTTGGTGATGCCGTCGGCTTCGGCCTCGAAGGTCAGGATCAACCGGTGCCGCAGAACGTCATGCACGACCGCCTGCACATCCATCGGCGTGGCAAAGGTCGCCCCCCGCATCCAGGCATGGACCCGGGTACAGCGATCCAGCGCGATGGTGCCACGCGGGCTGGCCCCAAAGGCAATCATCTCGGCCAGATCCTCGCCATATTGCGCCGGGGCGCGGGTGGCGAAAATCAAATGCAGCATGTAGCTTTCCAAGGCTTCCGAGACATGAACATTCAATGCTTCGCGCCGTGCTGCAAAAATCATCTCGGGCGTGACCGGGTTATGCGCCACTTTCGGCTGGCCAAGGGCTTCGCCGCGCACAATCGCCAGAATCTCGCGTTCGGCGGCCATATCGGGATAGCCGATTTTGACATGCAGCAAGAACCGGTCAAGCTGCGCTTCGGGCAGCGGATAGGTCCCCTCTTGTTCGATCGGGTTTTGGGTTGCCATCACCATGAACAGCTCTGGCAGCGGATAGGTTGTGCCGCCAACGGTGATCTGACGCTCGGCCATCGCCTCCAGAAGCGCTGATTGCACTTTCGCCGGGGCGCGGTTGATTTCATCCGCGAGGATCAGGTGATGAAACAACGGGCCGGGCTGAAATGAGAAGGTGCCATGTTCGGGACGGTAGACCTCGGTGCCAGTCAAATCGCCCGGCAACAGATCCGGGGTGAACTGGATCCGCTTTTCGTCACATTCGATGGCCTGCGACAGGGTCACAATCGCCTTGGTCTTGGCCAGACCCGGCGCGCCCTCGACCAGAATATGGCCGTCGGCAAACAGCGCCAGCAACAGGCGGTCCACAAAGCCGGGTTGCCCCACGATCGCGTCGTTGATCTGGGCCCGCAGGCTGTCGGCAATGGCATGGGCCGCAAAAGCGGCGGGCTTATTTTCTAGCATCAGAACGGCCTCGTCAGGATGGAATGGCAGCATCATGGGGTTTACATAGGGTGAGTTTACCCAGACCTGCGATCAAGGTTACAAATCTTCAATTTTTGCGGAAATCGGCGCGGACGCGGTTGGGACACTGGCAGGGTCCGGCTGAACCTCTGCGAAGGTGATCTCGACCCGCAGGCCTGGCCCGTTGTCCAGCAGTACCGCTTTGGTCTGGTGCAGGGCCGCGATACTGGCCACAAGGCTCAGCCCCAAGCCATTGCCCGGCGTGGTGCGACTGCGATCCAAACGATAGAGCCGCCGCAGAACCCGGTCCCGTTCAACCGCGGGGATGCCCGGGCCGTCATCGGCCACCCAAAGGCAAATGCTCTGGCCGTGGTGGCGCAAGCCGACCTCAATCCGCGCCCCGGCATCGGTATGGCGCAGGGCGTTTTCGATCAGATTGGCCAGCACCTGTCCTAGTAGATTGCGATCACCCCAAACCCGCAATGACGGGGCGTCGGGCGCTATGAACACCAGATGCTGGCCCTTGTCGCTGGCCGAGGGCTCATAGATCTCGCAAAAGGTTCGGGCTAATTCCACCAGATCGACGGCGCGAAACTGATTGCGCGGCGATCCGGTCTCAATCTGGGCGATCTGCAACAGCGAATGGAACACGGACACGACCCCGTCCAACTGGTCGGTCGCCTTTTCAAGAAGCACGACGGCTCGGTCCGGCAAATCGTCTTGCCGCAACAGATCATCCAGATGCACCGCCACCCGCTGGATCGGGGTTTTCAGATCATGGGCAATATCCGACGACACTTGCCGGATCGCCGCAACCGAGGTTTCCTGCGCCTCGGCCATCTGGTCCAGCTTCTCGCCGATCCGCGCCAGATCATCCGACCAGCCCCGGGTGGGCCCGACCCGGGCCGCAAGATTGCCGCTGGTCAACTGGTCCAGCGTCTTGCCGATGATCCGAACCTGCCGTGCACTGCGCCGCGCCAGATACAGCCCCCCCGACAGCGCGATCAGGATGGTGGGGACCAAGCTGAGTGCCAAAATATTGAGAAACACATCGCGCAGCGCATCAATTTCGCCGCGGCTGCGCGCCACCGTCAACTGTCCGCCCCATAGCGACGCGGTTAGCGACAAGAACCGGCCATCGATCTCGGCATTGCCTTGGGTGACCGAGACAATACGATACCCGTCATCATCGCGGGCAATCATGGCATTGCCAAAATGCCCAAGGCCCGGCGCACTATAACTCAGCACCATGCGGGCGGGGTCGGTTTCGCGGGCTTCGGCTTCGACCAGCGCGGCAAGGGCGGCCGCCGTCGGGGCGGCGCGAAACCCGGCCATGTCCTGCATCAGATCGGCGCGCATCGCCTGATCAAACGACCGCTGGGTGACCACATAACTGGCCGCCAGACTGATCAGACTGACCACCGAAAACAGCGCCACCAACCCCATCGCAAGGCGGAATGGCATGGAGCGCAGCAACGCCATCAACCGATCACTCACGCATCAATGCGGTATCCCGCCCCCCGGATGGTGCGGATCAGTTCCGTGTCGAACGGCTTGTCGATCTTGGCCCGCAAGCGGCTGATATGGGTTTCCACCACATTGGTCATCGGATCAAAGCTGATGTCCCAGATCGCTTCCAGCAGCATGGTGCGGGTCTGCACCCGGCCTTTGCGGCGCAGCAGATGTTCCAGCAAGGCAAATTCCCGGGGCAGCAGATCGATCTTCTGCCCTGCCCGTGTCACCTCGCGGGCGATCAGATCCATGGACAGATCACCGGCGCTGAGGATCGTCTCTTGCTCCAACGCCTGCGGGCGCCGGGCCAGTGCGGCCACCCGGGCCGACAGTTCCCCGAACGCAAATGGCTTGACCAGATAATCGTCGCCACCCGAATTTAAGCCCAGAATGCGGTCCTCGACACTGCCGAGCGAGGTCAGGAACAGCACCGGTGTCTTGTTGCCCGCGCCGCGCAGGGTCTTCACCAAGGTGATCCCGTCAATCTCCGGCAGCATCCGGTCCACAACCATCACGTCATAGGTTGTCGACGTCGCTTGGATCAGCGCGTCCCGTCCACTTGTGACCAGATCAACGGTCTGTCCTTCTTCACGCAAGCCCCGCGCGATGTAGGATCCGGTTGTCTCGTCGTCTTCCACCACTAAAAGCTTCATGTGTCCTCGGTCTATGTCGGTCCGAACCCGATGGGCCAGTCCAACGCCATGCAGATTACAGAGTATCCTCTGGAACATTACAGTTCTGCAAGCTGGGCGTCGACGTGGTGTTCCGCCCCGCAGGCACCCGAAAAGCGGGCCCCATTTTGCGGCTAACAAATATGTAATCCGACCGACAGGCATGCGTCAGGCTGGCCCCTCAAATGGTTGATTGTGATTTACCAGACCCAAGGAGCTGACCCATGAAGCCGATTTCGACCCTGCGCCGCGTGGCCTTTGCAACCCTGATCGCCTCGTCCGCCGCTGCGCCCATGGCCCTGTTTGCCGCCGAGCCGGCCACGACCCAAGCTGCGGCCAGCACCTATTCGACCCAGACCGGAATGTTGAAAACCGCCGAAGAGGCGCTTGTTGCTATCTCCAGCATCCATTCTGCCCGTCTGGCCCTGTTTAACAATGAACTGGACACCGCCAAGACTGACCTGAGCGCTGCGAAGACCGCCCTTGAGGCCGCCAAAGCAGATGCCGCTGATAAAATGATGCGCGACTTTCAGGCTGCGGATAACACCGGCTTCTACCTGCCGTTCGATCTGAATATGGCCCTGTCGGAAACCTTCGTGCCAACGCCTGACGATCAGGTGGCCCTGCAAAAGGCAGCGGAACTGTTCCAGACCGAAGCGGCAGATGAAGCCATTGAGGTCCTGCGCGTGGCCTCCATCGATCTGCAGGTTTCGGCGGCGCTGCTGCCCTATGACAGCACCGTGCAAAACCTCGAGGCCGCCATCGGCAACATTGAGGCCGGAAAGTATTTCGAGGCCAACATCGATCTCAAAGCGGTCGAGGACTCGGTGATCGTGCGCGACTTCTCCATCGACGCCGTCCCGGCCCAAGGCAACACCTGATCCATCTGAGGGTGCGGCGGACGTCCGGCTGCCGCAGTGTCTGGACCCGCGCCTTGCGCCCGGGTCCGTAGGTCACCCGGATCAGTGCCGCGGCGGGGCTGATCCGGCGCAAGAGTGGGGCCCAGAACCGGGCGCCACTCTTGCTGTATTGATCGTCAGGCCACCTGACGTCCGTCGCACCACACGCCGCGCAAGGCCGGGGTGGTTCCGCTGGTCCGAAAGCGGATCAGATCCGCCCGCAGCCCCGGGGCCAGACGTCCGCGATCGGTCAGCCCGACCCGGTCTGCCGGGGTTGCGGTGACCGTGGCGATCCCCCGCGCCATGTTGCCCCAAATGGCACCAAGGATCACCCCGCCCATCAGCAACGACGCGGGGACATAATCTGACGACAGAATATCCACCAACCCCTGCTCGGCCAACGACTTGGCCGCGATATTGCCAGAATGCGATCCGCCCCGAACAAGGTTGGGACCGCCCATGATGACGGCAATGCCCGCCGCGCGGCACGCCTCGGCCGCCTCTTGCGTGGTTGGGAATTCTGCCACCCTGACCCCGTGGACCTTTGATGTTGCAACCTGCGCCGCCGTCGTGTCGTCATGACTGGCCAACGTGGCGCCAAACCGGGATGCAGCCGCCACGGCAGCCGCTTCATGGCGCGCCCCCAGCCGCTGCTGCAACCCTTCCAGATAGCGCACGTACTCTTCAAATTTGGCTTGGGTCATGCCATTCTTGCCAAGGACATAGGCGGCGAACTTCGACACATCCCGGTATTGGCGCTGGCCCGGTGTATGATCCATCAAACTGACGATCCCGACCCGGTCGCTTGGGCCGAACTCATCCAGTTCCTCAATCAGGGTTTCCGAGCAAATCTCGGCCCGCAGATGCAAATGATGGCGGATTTTTAAGATGCCGGTCTCGCGGATCGCCAAAATCTCATCGGCAATGCCCCGGGCATATTTGCCATAGCCGGCCGACGGGTTCGACAGGACCGATCCGACCCGGATCGCATCGAAGACGGTGGTGATGCCGGTGCTGGCCAATTCGGCATCATGGGCGACAATCGCGGCCTGATGCGGCCAGTCCACACCCGGACGCGGCGCGATATGGCGTTCCAGATTGTCGGTATGCAACTCAATCAGCCCCGGCGCCAGAAAGTCGCCGTCGCAATCTACCGCGCCGCGCGGCACCGTCGTCCCGGTGGTGATGTCGTGAATTGCCCCGTCCCGGACCAGCACTTGGCCGCGCAAGGTTTCATCGCCAAGAACCAGCGTCGCATTGGCGAGAAGCAGATCCTGTGTCATGTCAGGCGTACCTTGTTCCAAAGCTTTGTGTCTGTCGCCGGAGACTTCCAACATGTTCAGCCGATATGCAATCTATGTCACGCCTCCACCGGGGATTTTTGCCGATTTGGGGGCGCAATGGCTGGGCTGGGATGCGGCAACGGCCCAGACCTGCCCGCATCCCGAAATGCCCGGCGCATTGGACCAGATCACCGCGCAGCCGCGCCGTTACGGACTGCATGGCACGATGAAACCGCCGTTTCGGCTGGCGCCGGGGTTTGACCTTGCCGATCTGATCCGCGCCACGGATGCGTTTTGCGCCAGCCAGTCGGCACTGACCCTTGGCCCGCTGGTGCCGCGCGAGATCGGCCAGTTTCTGGCGTTGGTCCCGAGCGGCGATACCGCGGCGCTGGACGCGCTTGCTGCGGCGACGGTGGCCGCGCTGGACCCGTTCCGCGCCCCGGCCACCGCGGCGGATCTGGCCCGCCGCCGCGCCAACGCGACCCTGACCCCGGCGCAGGATCAATTGCTGATCCAATGGGGCTATCCCTATGTGATGGAGGAATTCCGCTTCCACCTTACCCTAACCGGGTCATGCGATGCCGCAAAACGCGCCGCGCTGGTGCCGCAGATTCATCACCATTTTGCCCCGGTCCTTGACGTGCCGTTCCGGGTTGGCGACCTGACGATCCTTGGCGAGGATGCCGAGGGCCGGTTCCGTCATCTGCATCGCGCGGTGCTGGCTGGTCCGGCGTGACGCGCCCCTCGTAGAACGAGGGGTGGACCCCAGATGCAAGCGGTATAGACAGCCGCAAGTCTAGTTGTTTCCCGGGGGCCGAACATTATGCTCTATTCCTATCTCACTGTGGACGGTCACCTAGAGGTTCAACCGCCGGAGGCACCGCTTGCGGACGCGATCTGGATTGATCTTCTGTCGCCCCTGCCGCAACAGGTTGCGCGCGTCGATGCCTTGGGGGTCGATGTGCCCTCCCGGCAAGAGATGGAAGAGATCGAACTGTCCAATCGGCTCTATCATGACGACAATGCCATCTACATGACCGTGATGCTGCCCGGCATGTCCCATGACAAAAAGCCGACCTCTGGCCCGGTGACGCTGATTCTGACCGCCCAGACCCTTGTGACGGTGCGCCATCATTCCCCGACACCGTTTGACACCTTCGCGCAGCATTCGGGGCGGTCGGCGGCGGGATGCACCACATCCGGCCGGGTATTGCTGGGATTAACCGAAGAAATCATTGGCCGCCTCGCCGATTTGATGGAAGGCATCGGCAAGACCCTTGATGATGTCGGTCATCACACTTTCGATCTGGATGTCACCCAGCGCCCGGATGATCTGCGCGCCTGCCTGACCGATATCGGACGGCAGGGCGAACGCTTGAACAACGTCCGCCTTGGCCTGCTGACCATGGAACGCGCCCTCAGCCATTTCAGCCAGTTGCCCCATGTGAAGGCCGAGGGCAAATCCCTGCCCAAGCTGGTGGCCGCCCAATTGCGCGATATTGAGGCGCTGGGGGTCCATGCCGATTTCCTGTCCCAGCGGATCGGTTTATCCACTGACACCACCCTCGGGATGATCAATCTTGCACAGAACAGCACCGCACGGATCCTCTCGGTCGTGGCGACGCTGTTCATGCCGCCGACGTTGCTATCGTCGATCTATGGGATGAATTTCGTCAACATGCCGGAGCTGCAATCAGAATGGGGCTACCCGGTGATGCTGTTGACCATGCTGATCTCGGCGCTTGGAACGTACCGATTTTTCAAGTGGAAAGGCTGGCTCTGACGCCGGACCAGCCGCGCTCCACGCGGTGCCGCGCCGATTGTCGCCTTGACCTTGCCGCCTCTGCACCGCCATGACAGGCACAGGAACAGATATTGCCGGGAGGGCAAAAGACCATGGTGCGACTGGCACAAAACCTTGACCGTCTGGGAACAGAATCCGCCTTCGAGGTTCTGGCCCGGGCGCAGAAGCTGGCCGCCTCAGGCCGCGACATCATCAATCTCGGGATTGGCCAGCCGGATTTCCGCACCCCTGAGCATATTGTCGAGGCCGGGATCAAAGCGCTGCGCGACGGCCATCACGGCTATACCCCTGCCAACGGCCTGCCGGTTCTGCGCGAAGCCGTTGCCGCCGATTTGGAACGGCGCCACGGTGCGGCCGTCAATCCCGACAATGTGGTGGTGGTGCCGGGCGGCAAACCCACCATGTTCTTCGCGATCCTGATGCTGGGCGAGCCCGGTGCCGAGATCATGTATCCCAATCCGGGCTTTCCGATCTATGAATCGGTCATTCGCTACAGCGGCGCGACCCCGGTGCCGATCCGGCTGTCCGAGGATCGCGGCTTTGCCTTTAATGCGGATGAGGTGCTGGCTCAGATCACCCCGGCCACCCGCCTGATCATCATCAACAGCCCGGCCAACCCGACCGGCGGCGTCACCCCCAAGGCTGAAATCGACAAGCTGGTGGCGGGGCTGATGGATCATCCCGACGTCGTGCTAATGTCGGACGAGATTTATAGCCAGATGCTCTATGGGGATCGGGTCCATACCAGCCTGTTGCAATACCCCGAAATCCGCGATCGCCTGATCCTGCTGGATGGCTGGTCCAAGACCTATGCCATGACCGGCTGGCGCCTTGGCTATGCGGTTTGGCCTGATGCGATGGTGGCGCATGTCACCCGTCTGTGTATCAACGACCACTCCTGCGTCAACGCGGCGGCGCAATATGCTGGTCTGGCCGCCTTGACCGGGCCGCAAGACGAAGCCCGCGCCATGGTCGCCGAGTTTGACATCCGCCGCAGCGCCATCGTCTCTGCCCTGAATGACCTGCCGGGGGTGCGCTGTGCGGATGCGGCGGGGGCCTTCTATGCGTTTCCGAATATCGAAGGCACCGGCATGACCTCGCGTGAGGCGCAAGACCGCTTCTTGAATGAGGTCGGGGTTGCCACCGTCGCGGGCACCAGCTTTGGTGCCTATGGTGAAGGCTATCTGCGGTTTTCCTATGCCAACAGCCTAGAGAACATCCAGACCGCCATCGCGCGGATCAAGACCTGTCTGTAACCGGACGGGCCAGGGCGGCGGGCTGTTTGACCGCCGCCATATCGTCTCGGAGGGAATAGAACTCTCGGGTCTTTGGCATCAGATTTTCAAGGTGGACCCGAATGGCGGTGCCTGTCGCCTCGGGGTGCCGGGCCAGCAACCCATCCAGAATGGCGCCATGTTGCAAGATCACCCGCTGGCGATTGCGCCGCCGTCGACCGTTCAGAAACCGAGTGCGCCACAACCGGCCCAGATAGGCCGCGTGGGTCCGCGCCAGCGCAGGATTATGGGCTGCAAGGGCAATGGCCCGGTGAAAATCCATGTCGATCTCGAACAGAACCAACGGGTCCGCCTGATCATAGGCCGCAACCAAGCGCTTGTTGATCGCCACCAGCGCCGCCAGATCCGCGTCCGAGGCATTGCGACACGCCAATTCGCCCGACAGCACTTCCAGCGCGATGATCACCTCCAGATCGTCCGAGGTTTCCTGAAGCGACGGATTGGCGATGATCGGGCTGCGCGATGGCCGCAGAATGATCAGCCCCTCTTGGGCAAGAATGCGGATCGCTTCCCGCATCGGGGTGCGGCTAACCCCCATCTCTTCGGCATTGTCCCGTTCCTTGACAGCGGAACCCGGTTCCAAAACCCCTAGCAGGATGTTGCGGCGCAGGTCGTTCGCAATCTTCCGCGCCAACGTACCCGCCGGCGGGTCAGTGGAGGTCAGACCAGTGTCAAGATCATGGGCCATGCGCGCCGGTGCGCCTCTAAAGTTTCTGTGCCTTTGAAGTTTCGGGATTTGGTATACCAAAACTGTTTGCTTGTCGATACAGAGTTGGTTAGCGTCCCAACACGAGCGGGAGGAAGCTGCTCTAAAAACAGCGCGAACCGCGCCATGATAAAACGACGTTTCGGCGTCGATAGGGAGGAAATAAATGCAACTCACTCGCGTGATGACGTCGGTGGCCGCCTTGGCGACAACCGCATTTTTGGGGTCTGCGGCACTGGCGCAGGAATTCACCCTGCGCTTGCAATCCCATTATGCACCGGAAACCACCTCGGGCAAATTGGCCCAGCAATTCATCGACGACGTTCAGGTAATGTCGCAAGACCGCGTGAAGATCGAAATGTTCTGGTCGTCCTCGGTTGTGAAATCGGTCGAAGGCTTTGATGCCGCCGCCTCGGGCATTTTGGACGGCGAAATGCATGGCGGCGCCTATCAGACTGGCAAAAATCCGGCCTTTCAGTTCGTCGGCGACATCATGGGCGGCTATGACACGCCGTGGCAGCAATATGCTTGGCTCTATAATGGCGGCAAAGAAGTCGCGAACGAGCTGTACAATCAATACGGCATGGAGCTGATCGGTTGGTGGATCTACGGTCAGGAATCACTGGCCTCGACCAAGCCGCTTGCAGGCCCGGAAGACCTGAAAGATTGGAAGTTCCGCTCGCCCCCCGGTCTTGAGACCGAGATTTTTGCAAATCTGGGCGCCAAGCCGATCGTGATGGATTTCACCGAAATCTTTACGGCGCTGGAAACCGGCATTATCGACGGGGCCGATGCCTCGGGTCTGGCCAACAATGTGGGTCTGGGTCTGTATGACATCGCCACCGCGGCGACCTATCCCGGCTTCCACTCGATGCCGTCCGACCACCTGACCATCAACAAGAACGTCTGGGACGGCCTGCCGGAAGACATTCAGCGCATCATCGATGTGGCGATGCAAAAGCTGGCCTTCCAGACCGCTTTGACCTTTGAGGTTGCCAATAACGAAGCCGCCGCCATGCTGCGCGAACAGGGCGTCACCCTGTACGAATGGTCGGCCGAAGACCGCGCCATCTTCCGCAAGGCCGCACAGGATTCCTGGCAGGTTTGGGCTGACAAAACACCCGAAGCCCGGGCCTTGGTGGACAGCCACGTGGCCTTCCTCAACAAGCTTGGCCTGATCTCTAATTGATCACCAGCACGTCGTGGGCCGGCATCCAGACCGGGTGCCGGCCCCTTTCCTCAGCTCGGACGAGGCTTCTGTCATGCAAAGCTCCAGCAGACCCGATGGTATTCTCTGGCCATTGGCCTTCATTCTGTGTCTCGGCTACACAGTCTGGTACTTTCCAAGGCTGATCATCGTCGCGGGACTGGCCAACGATAATCTTACCTCGCAATACACCGCCGCCGGACCCATCGACTATCTGGTCTTGGCCGGTGTGCTGATCGCGCTGTTTTTCGGGGTCAAGACCGCCCATGCCACATCCGGCGAACTGGAGGCTGTCAATCTGGTCGACCGGATCAGCCTGTTTCTGGGCCGGGTCACCATGGTGCTGATCGTCATTCTGGTGTCGATCATGTTCTACGAGGTGATGTTGCGCTATGTCTTCGAAGAGCCGACGCTCTGGGCGAACGAGCTGTCGCTCTGGCTGGCCGGGTTCATCTTTCTGCTGTCGGGCCTCTATGCCATGCAGCAACGCAACCATATCCGCATTTACCTGCTCTATGATGTCCTGCCCCGGTCGCTGCAACGGGTCTGTGACACGGTTTCCACCCTGTTGATCGCCATCTTCGCCATCTGTCTGATCTGGGGCGGCTACAACGAAGCGCTGGCCAAATTCCTGCGCTGGGAGACCTTCGGCACCGCCTTCGACCCACCCATCCCGGCAACCATGAAACCAATGATCCTGATCGGAATGCTGATCGTCGCGCTTCAGGCGATCGCCAATCTGATTGCGGACTGGTCCAAGGAAGCTGTCGTTCACGCCGTTGTCGATGAAGATGAAATCGACGACATCATCCACTCTGTCGGGGGGGAAAAGTAGACCCATGTTCGATACCGGAACAATCTCTCTCGTTCTTTTGCTGGGCATGCTGTTGCTGCTCGCCATCGGGATGCCCCTTGCCTTCGCTTCCGCCGCCCTCGCGGTTGGCGTGTTGTTCATGAAATTCGGCCCGGACTTCCTGTTCGGCAATTTCGGCACCGGCCCCCTCAACATCCTCGCGCAGCGGGTCTATGGCCTGATGACCGACTACGTGTTGATCTCAATCCCGTTATTTATCTTCATGGCTAATTTACTCGAACGATCGGGCATCGCCAAAGAGATGTACAACTCGCTGAACATCTGGCTCAGCGGCACCCGTGGCGGCATCGCCATCGTCACCTCGATCATGGCCGTGATCATGGCGGCCATGTCTGGGATCATCGGCGGCGAGGTGGTCCTGCTGGGGCTGATCGCCCTGCCCCAGATGTTGCGGCTTGGCTATAACCAAAACCTCGCCATCGGGACGATCTGCGCCTCAGGCTCGCTTGGCACCATGATCCCGCCCTCCATCGTGCTGATCATCTATGGCCTGATCACCGAAACCTCGATCAAGGCCCTGTTCACCGCCAGCTTCCTGCCCGGCTTCATCCTCGCCAGCTTCTTCATCATCTATATCGTGGTGCGGACCCAGCTGAACCCCTCACTCGCGCCACTGCCCGAGCCGATCCCGGGCGAACCGCGCGGTGGTCAGAAAGGCATCCTGTTTGCCGCCTTCATGACCGTCATCGCCAGCGGCTTCTGTGCAGCCCTGTTCCTGCGGGCGCTGTTCTTCACCGTCACCGGCCAAAACGCCGAGGCCGTCGGCGTCGACCGCATCGCCCTTGGCACCCCCGACGACGCGATGACCTTCGGCATCGCCTTGGCGGTGATGATCGCGGCGCTGTTGTTCCTCTTCGGACGGGCCCGTACCGCAAAAGCCTGGAGCATGGGGAAAGGCCTCGTGGCCCCCATGGTCGTGATCGGCGTTGTGCTTGGCTCAATCTATGGCGGCATTACCGGCATCACCGAAGCGGCCGGCATGGGCGTGATCGCGGTGGCTGTGATCGCCCTGATGCGCGGGGAAATGTCCGTCACCCTGATGTGGGACAGCCTGAAACGGACCCTGAAATCCACCGGCACGATCATCTGGGTCACCATTGGCGCCACCGCGCTGGCCGGAGCCTATACCATTGCTGGCGGTCCAACCTATATCGCCAACCTGATCATCGGGGCTGAATTGCCGACCATGGGCATCATCCTGATCATGATGCTGATCTTCCTGTTCATGGGCGCGCTGATGGATTGGGTCGGCATCGTCCTGTTGATCATGCCGGTGTTCCTGCCGATCGTGCTGCGCCTGCCGGTGGAAGAACTAGGCCTGTTCGGTACGTTGGAAAAATCGCATGTGGCGATTTGGTTCGGCGTGGTGTTCTGTATGAACATGCAAGTCAGCTTCCTATCACCGCCATTCGGGCCCGCCGCCTTCTATTTGAAATCCGTGGCCCCGGCGCATATCTCTCTGACAGACATCTTCAAAGGCTTCCTGCCCTTCATCGGCATTCAGCTTTTGGCCCTGTCGCTTCTGCTGATTTGGCCGCCACTGATCGCTGTCTTCCTGTAACCTGTCCTAAACTTAGAACCGAGAATGCCCATGACTACGCTTCGCCTGTCCCCGGATGACAATGTCGTCACAGCCATCCGCCCTTTGGAGGTCGGTGACGGCGGAGCGCTGGCCCTGATCCCCCGCGGCCATAAGATGGCGGCAGAGGCCATCGCCAAAGGCGCACCGGTGGTCAAATATGCGCAGGTGATCGGCTATGCCGCCGCCGACATCGCCGCGGGTGAGCATGTGCATTCGCATAATCTTGAGTTTAGGAACGTCACGCAATCCTATGATTTTTCAACAAATCTTAGACCTGCCGCGGTGCCTGCGACCCAAGACACGTTCCAAGGCTACCGCCGGGCGGATGGCCGCATCGGCACCCGGAATACCATCGCGGTTCTGACCAGCGTCAACTGCTCGGCCACCGCGGCGCGGATGATCGCGGCGCATTTCACCGCCGAACGGTTGGCCGACTATCCCAATGTGGACGGGGTCACTGCCTTCGTTCACGGCACCGGCTGCGGCATGGCCGATGATGGCGACGGGTTCGCGGCGCTGCAACGCACCATGTGGGGCTATGCCCGTAATCCCAATGTCGGCGGCGTGTTGATGGCCGGTCTTGGCTGCGAGGTGAACCAGATCGACTGGCTGGTCGAGGCCTATGGCCTGACCCCGGGGCCGCTGTTTCAATCCATGAACATTCAGGATGTGGGCGGTCTGGCCAAGACCGTTGCCCTTGGCATCAAAAAGATCGAGGCCATGCTGCCCCTCGTCAACGCCACAACCCGCAGCACCTGTCCGGCCTCGGCCCTGATGGTCGGCCTGCAATGCGGCGGCTCGGACGCCATGTCCGGGATCACCGCCAATCCGGCGCTTGGCTATGCCTGCGATCTTCTGGTGGCTCAAGGCGGCACCGGGGTTTTGGCTGAAACCCCGGAAATCTATGGTGCCGAACATCTGCTGACCCGCCGCGCCGTGTCGCCGGAAGTGGGGGAAAAACTGGTCGCGCTGATCCGATGGTGGGAAGATTACACCAAGCGCAACAAAGGCTCGATGGACAACAACCCAAGCCCCGGCAACAAAAAAGGCGGGCTGACCACCATCTTGGAAAAGTCGCTCGGGGCCGCAGCCAAAGGCGGCACCACGCCGTTGACCGGTGTCTACAAATATGCCGAACCGGTCACCACCCCCGGCTTCGTGTTCATGGACAGCCCCGGCTACGATCCGGCCTCTGTGACCGGTCAGATCGCTTCGGGGTGCAACCTGATCGCCTTCACCACCGGTCGCGGTTCGGCCTTCGGCGCAAAGCCTGCGCCGTCGCTGAAGATCGCGACCAACACGGACATGTATACGCGGATGACCGACGACATGGACATCAACGCGGGCCGCATCCTGACCGACGGTGCCACCGTCGAAGAGGTCGGGCGCGAGATCTATCAGACGCTGCTGCGGGTGGCCTCGGGCGAGCAGACAAAATCCGAAGCCCAAGGTCTGGGCGACTACGAATTCGTCCCTTGGCAGATCGGCGCCGTAATGTGACACTGGCCAAGACCTATGGGCCGAGGCTAGATAGGCTTTGGCCCGTGCCCACCGCACACGAGTAATTTTTGAGGTACACCTATGACGAAACCTACCATTGGCTTCATTGGCCTCGGCCTGATGGGCGCGGCTATGGTCGGGCGACTTCAGGACAAGGGCTATTCCCTGACCGTCCTTGGCAACCGGTCGCGCACGGCCGTAGATGCCGCCGTGGCGCGGGGCGCGGGCGAAGCCCAGACCGCAGCCGCACTGGCCGCTGTGTCGGACATTGTGATGATCTGTGTCGACACCACGGCCAGCGTCGAATCCCGCATCTATGGCAAAGACGGCGTTTTGGATGGCCTGAAGCCAGACACAATCGTGATCGACTTTGGCACCTCGCTGCCCGCGTCAAGCCTTAAGATCGGCGAAGAAGTCGCTAAGAAACAAGGGTTTTTCCTGGACGCTCCGCTGGGCCGCACGCCGTCCCACGCCAAAGACGGCAAGCTGAACATCATGTGCGGCGGCGCGCCGGAAGCCTATGAGCGGATCAAGCCGGTCCTGGATGATCTGGGCGAGAATATCTTTCACGTCGGTCCGCTTGGCTCTGGTCACAAGCTGAAGCTGATCAACAACTTCTTCGCCATGACCACAGCCTGCGCCATGTCCGAGGCCTTCGCTATGGCCGACAAGGCGGGTCTGCCGCGTCAAGGGCTCTATGACGTGATGTCCGCTGGCCCGCTACGGTCCGGCATGATGGATTTCGTCAAGAACTATGCCACGGACGGTCAGATTGACTTGGCCTTCTCGGTGCGCAACGCCAACAAAGATGTGGGCTATTACCGCCAGATGGCCGAGGAATTGGGCGTGATGTCCCGGATGGCGGGCAGCGCCAGCGCCACCCTCGCCGAGGCTGTCGATCAGGATTTCGGCGATCACATGGTGCCGGAAATGGTTGATTTCCTGTCGCGGAAGTTCTCGGACGCATGACCACTCGACCTCTGTCTGGCCTGCGGCGTCACTGATGCGCAGCGCACGTCCGCGCGAAGATCGCCTAACCCTTGGTGTGCTGATGATGGTCGGTGCAGCCCTGTGCTTCACCGCCATCGACACATCGGCCAAGTGGTTGATATTGGCAGGCTTGCCCGCGCTGCAAGTGGCCTTCGCCCGTTATGCGGGGCACTTTCTGATCTCTTTGGTGGTGTTCTTGCCGAACGAAGGCTTGCGGGCCTTCCATTCGAACCGGCCAGTCCTGCAATTTCTGCGCGGGCTGTTTCTGCTGTTCAGCACCCTGCTGAATTTCGTGGCGCTGACCTATCTGCCGATCACCTTGACGACGACCATCATGTTCGCCGTGCCTTTGGTGGTGTCGCTGCTATCCGTGCCGATGTTGGGCGAAAAAGTCGGGCCACGGCGGCTGTCTGCCGTGGGGATCGGGTTTGTCGGCGTCATCGTGGCAGTACAGCCTTGGGGGGCCGAATTTCACCCCGCCATGATCTTCTCCCTCGGCGCGTTGTGCTGTGCAGCGCTGTATTTCCTGCTGACCCGTATGTTGGCCGGGATCGAAAGCAACGATACCAGCCAATTATGGACCAGCGGCATTGCGACCCTCGCCCTGTTTCCGTTTGTCATTCTGCACTGGGAATGGCCCGACACCTTGACCGGCTATGTCGTGATGACGGTGATTGGCCTGTTTGGCATCGTTGGCCATTCCGTGGCCAATATCGCGCATCGCTTTGCCGATGCCTCGATCCTGTCACCGGTGGTATATGTGCAACTGGTCTATGCAACGCTGGCCGGTCTGCTGATCTTTGGCACGCCGCCAACGATGTGGACCGTGGTCGGTGCGCTGATCATCGTCGGTTCAGGCATCTATATCTGGATGCGGGAACGGACCTTGGCCCGCGATAGGACCGCCGCCAATATATCGACGGATTAACGTGAAGAGCGGCGCTTAAGCCGCTCTTCCGTCTCTATTATGTATCAGCCACGTCCCATCAACGGCATTGCCGACGCCATGACGGTCATGAATTGCACATTCGCGTCCAGCGGCAATTCTGCCATATGCAGCACGGAATGGGCCACATGGGCCACATCCATCACCGGCTCAATCTTATTGCTGCCATCGGCCTGCGGCACACCCTTGGTCATGGCCACCGCCATGTCGGTCAGGGCGTTGCCGATATCGATTTGTCCGCAGGCAATGTTGAAGGGGCGGCCGTCCAGCGACAGGGTTTTGGTCAACCCGCTCACCGCGTGTTTCGACATCGTATAGGGCACTGAACCGGGGCGCGGCACCGAAGCCGAGATTGAGCCGTTGTTAATGATCCGTCCGCCCATCGGGTCTTGGCGGCGCATCATCGCAAAGGCAGCCCGGGCCGTCAGGAACATGCCGGTGATGTTGACGCTCGACACCTTGTGCCAATCGGCAACCGAGATTTCGTCAATCAGGGTGCTGGGCAGGCCAGCGCCGGCATTATTGAACAGCACATCCAAGTGCCCCCAGTCTTTTCCCAACGTGACGAAAGCATTCATCACTTGTGTCTCGTCAGTCACGTCACATGGCAGGATCAGCGCATCGTTATGGCCGTCTGCGGTCTCTTCCAATGCGCTGGCGCGGCGTCCCACCAATGCCACCCGATAGCCCGCATCAAGGAAGCGTCGGGCGGTTGCCCGGCCAATTCCGCTGCCGGCACCGGTGATCAAGATGGTTTTCTGCGTGTCAGTCATGAACAATTCCTCTTAGGGGCACTAACGTCGAACCGCTGTGACGGTCCGATAAAAGTCCGACAAAAGTCCGACGTCAGTCCGATGCTGTATTTTGGTCCAAGCTCAAAGGCTTAGTGGTTGTCGCGCGGTAAATCCTTGGCGGTCTTCTGATAGGCCGTGGCCAGTTCCAGACAGCCACCTTCGGACAATTGCCCCACATGGCTGCGATAGATTTCTTCCCACGGGGTTTGGTTGACAATGGTCGGCGGCGTCCAAGCGGCTTTGCGCGCCGCCCATTCCTCGTCCGGCACCAAGGCATTCAACGTGCTGGCATTCAGATCCAGCAGCACCCGGTCGCCGGTTTTCAAATAGGCAAGGCCACCGCCCACCACCGATTCCGGCGAAGCATTCAGGATCGACGGGCTTTCCGATGTGCCCGACTGGCGGCCATCCCCAACGGTTGGGAGATGGTTAATGCCTTGTTTTACAACGGAATCTGGCGGCAGCATATTGACCACTTCAGCCGAACCCGGATAGCCGACGCAGCCGACGCCCCGAATGAACAGGATGGTGTCGGCGTCGATCCCGAGGTTCGGATCGTTGATCCGGTCATGGTAATCCTCGGGGCCTTCAAACACCACGGCGCGGGCTTCGTGGATGTTTTCCTTGCCCGGGCGCGACAGGAACCGCTTCTGGAAATCTTCAGAGATGACGGAGGTTTTCATCAAGGCGCTGTCGAACAGATTGCCCGAAATCACCAAAAAACCAGCGTTTTTGCGCAATGGCGCATCGTAGGTTTTGATCACATCGGTATCGCGGCTTTCCCATTTGCCAAGCGCCTCGCCCATGGATTTACCACTGACCGTCACCACATCCTCGTGCAAGCGGCCCGCCTTGCGCAATTCGCCCATCACCGCCGGAACACCGCCCGCGCGATAGAAGCTTTCGCCAAGGTATTTTCCCGCAGGTTGCATGTTGACCAACAGCGGCACGTCAAACCCGATCTTCTGCCAATCCGTGACATGCAAATCGACACCAATATGGCGGGCAATCGCCTGAAGGTGCGGCGGCGCGTTGGTCGATCCACCAATCGCCGAGTTTGTTACGATCGCATTTTCAAAGGCTTGCCGGGTCATGATGTCCGACGGCTTCAGGTCTTCATGCACCATGCCAACCGCACGGCGACCGGTCTGATAGGCCATCGCCATCCGTTCGCGGAACGGGGCCGGAATGGCCGAACAGCCGGTCAGGCTCATGCCCAATGCCTCGGCCAGCGCGTTCATCGTACTGGCGGTGCCCATGGTGTTGCAGTGGCCCAAACTGGGGGCAGAGGCACAGACCCGGCTGATGAATTCGTCATATTCGATCTCACCTTCGGCCAAAAGGCGGCGGCTTTCCCAGACGATGGTTCCCGATCCGGCCAAATTACCGTTCCACCACCCGTCCAACATCGGTCCGCCACTTAGCACGATGGCCGGAAGGTCCACCGTTGCGGCCCCCATCAGCATGGCCGGCGTTGTCTTATCGCAGCCGGTGGTCAAAACCACCCCGTCGATCGGATAGCCGTGCAGCACTTCCACAAGGCTCAGATAGGCCAGATTGCGGTCCAGTGCGGCGGTTGGTCGTTTGCCGGTCTCTTGAATCGGATGGACGGGAAATTCCATGGGAATTCCGCCCGCATCGCGGATGCCTGCCTTGACCCGATCCATCAAAAAGACGTGGATCTTGTTGCAGGGCGCGATGTCAGACCCGGTCTGGGCGATGCCAATCACCGGCCGTTCGCCCTGCAATTCTTCGCGGGTGTATTCTTGGTTGAGATAGCGTTCCAGATAGAGGGCAGTCATCCCGGGATTGTTGGGATTGTCGAACCACTCCTGCGAGCGGAATTTCTTGTGGGCGCGGGTGTCGCTCATGAGTGGATCCAATCTGGTCACAGCGGGTCAGGTTTTGCCGGCATCTTCCCGGTCTGGTATACCAAATGCAAGGGCTATGATTAGGCGAAGACCCGGCAAAGGTTGGGAAATGCCCTAAAGCCCGCCGGTGACCGGCAGGATCGCACCCGTCGCAAAGCTGGCCTTGTCAGAGGCCAACCACAGGATCGCCTCAGCAATGTCCTCAGGCGTTGCAGCCCGGCGCAACGGCGCGTTGCGGGCGACCATTCCCGGACGGTCCGGGTTGCCTGCATGGGCATGAATGTCGGTCAACGTGGTCCCGGCGCGAACCGCATTGACCCGGATGCCTTGCGGCCCGACTTCTTTGGCAAGACCAATCGTCAGGGTTTCGATCGCGCCCTTTGTGGCGGCATAGTGGACGTATTCACCGGGACTGCCCTGCACCGCTGCCACCGAAGACAGGTTGATGATGACACCGCCGCGCCCGCCGAACTCCGTCGACATGCAGCGCACCGCGGCTTGGGAGCAATAGATGCTGCCAAAGACGTTGGTGGCAAAGGTGGCTTGCAGCGTCTCGGGCGCCAGATTGACCAGACGCGTGGCCCCGCCGATGACCCCGGCATTGTTGACCAGCAAGGTCGGGGCGCCCAATGTCGCTGCGCAATGGGCGAACAGGGCGTCGACCTGCACCGGGTCGCTGACATTGGCCTGAAACAGGGTGCCAACCGCGCCTTGTGCAAGACAAGCGTCCAGACTGCTTTGGGCTGCCAGATGATCGCGGCGATAGGCAATGCAAACATCATAACCGGCCTGCGCCGCAAGCCGGGCTGTCGCCCGTCCGATCCCACGCCCGCCGCCGGTGATGAGGGCCACTCGGCGCATCAGCCGTCCACCCAGCGTATCATGGCCGCGCTTGATGCCGCCGAACGATCCGCAGGCAGGAGGCATCCGGTCTGTTCAAAGGCGATCACGTGGTTCTTCATCAGCATCTGTCCCTCCCCGGCCAGTTACGTCTGGAATCCGTCCGCAGTCATTCGTCGTCAGCGCGTGCGCCCTTCTTGACCGCCTCGGCCAGATCGACGCCACTGAGCCGGGCAATGTGATCCGACATGGTCGGCAGATAGGCCGCGCCGTGACCGGTTGCCTCAGCATGAGTGAAGTACTGCTTCATCGCCGCGCCCATCAAGTTTACCACATCGCCGTCGCTGGCCATGTTCGCGGCATAGCGCACATCTTTGGAGGCGTTTTGAATGCTGAACTTATGCGCATCCGGGTCGCGGTCTACCGCATAGCGCATGAAGGTCTCGAAAAACCCGTTCGACATCCGGCTGCTTCCAATCACATTGCGCACGATCTGTGGCGACAGGCCGGATTTCACCCCCAAGGTCAAAGCCTCGCTGAACAAAGACGCATAGCCCAGCGAAATGAAGTTCATGATCAATTTCATGGTATGGGCCGAACCGACCGGACCGGTATGGGTGACATTGCCAGCCCAGCAGTCGATGATGGGGCGCAGACGATCAAACATCTCAGGCGCGGCACCGACCATGGCATCCAGCGTGCCGGCCTCGGCCTCGACTGGTGTGCGACCCAGCGGAGCATCCACCAGGGTCATGCCTGCTGCGGACAATTCCGTCGCCAACCCCCGTGTGGATCCGGGATCAGAGGTGGTGGAATCGACCACGATCAGGCCGCGCTTGCCCGAGGCCAGAATGCCATCCGGCCCGCGCATGACCGCGTCGACCTGTTGCGAATTGCTCAGGCAAAGGTGGATGATCGCGCATGCCGATGCCAATGCGCGCGGGCTGTCTGCCTCTTGCGCGCCCTTGCCCAAAAGATCATCGACCGGCGCCCGGTTGCGGTGGCCCACGACCCATAATGGATAGCCGCTTTTCAGGATATTTGCGGCCATGCCATGACCCATCAATCCGACGCCGATAAACCCGATGACCGGCTTGTGTTGCGTGCTCGTCATTTGCCCTCCTTGGGACGGATCGGGGCGATCTAAAGTCTCGTGGCCCATTTCCCCACTTTCGTCCGCTCGGGATGTGGGTATACCATTCCCGGATAATGGCAAAGGGTTCGTGGCGCAGCCACAGCCCATGCCACAGGACACCCACGGCGAGGTCGTTATGAAAGTTGCAAGAAAATCCCTTTTGACCCTAGGGGAGTGCATGGTCGAACTGGCGCCGCAACAGGACGGGGCCTTTCGCATGGGCTTTGCCGGCGACACGTTCAACACGGCATGGTACGCTCGCCGGCAGTTGGGCGCCGATTGGGCCGTAGCATTTGGCACCTGCGTCGGCACCGACCCGCTGTCGGATCAGTTGGTGGCCTATGTCGACGCACAGGGCATTGATAGCCAGTACATCCAACGGGTCTCTGACCGGACCTTGGGTCTTTATATGATCCAACTTGACCGGGGGGAACGCAGCTTTTCCTATTGGCGCGGGCAATCCGCCGCCAAGTTGTTGGCCGACGATCCGGCCCGGCTAGAGACAATGCTGACATCAGCGGGCTTGGTTCTGTTGTCGGGGATTACGGTGGCAATCCTTGCGCCAGACGCCCGGAACCGGTTGATTTCGGCCTTGGCAGCCGCCCGGAAAGCCGGAACCGTGGTGGCGTTTGACACCAATTTGCGCCAACGCCTTTGGACCAGCAACGAAGAAATGTGCGCCAGCATCATGGATGTTGCAGCAGTTTCTGACATCATGTTTCCCTCGTTCGACGAAGAGACCGCAGCCTTCGGGGACCGGTCGCCCGAAAAGACCGCCAAACGCTATGAAGACGCCGGGGCAAGCTTGGTGGTGGTTAAGAACGGTATTGATCCCCTCACCATTTGGTCAAAAGACGATGGGCTGAACTATTTCAAACCGACCCCGGCCCCGGCGGTGATCGACACCACCGCAGCAGGCGACAGCTTTAACGCCGGTTTCTTGTCCGCTTGGCTGCAAGGGGGCACGTTGGCTGACGCCGCCGAAGCCGGAATGGCCCTGTCTGCAAAAGTGGTGCAGGGACAAGGCGCATTGGTTGACGTTTGACCGATAGCGCTTGGTCAGACCATAACACAATCTAAGACAGGTGCGCACCCGAGCGATTGGGCGCGGCCTGCCCGCAGAAGGGACCACTTGCCGATTGAGTAACGGGCACCGGGAATAGGACATCATGGCCAAAGCTCCGAGAATGATCGACGTGGCGCAGGCGGCCGGGGTCTCTCCCATGACTGTGTCCCGGGCATTTCGCCGGGACGCGTCGGTCAATGAGACGACGCGGCAACGCATTCTCGCAGCGGCGGACGCGTTGGGCTATGTCTTCGACACCACGGCGTCCAACCTCAGATCACAACGCACCGGTTTTGTCGCCGTCACCATCCCGTCTCTCAACAACGCCAACTTTGCCGATACCGTCCGGGCGCTGTCCACGGGCCTTGCCCAGCACGATTTGCAAATCCTGTTGGGCTATACCAATTACGACATGCTGGAAGAAGAGCATCTGATCGGCCAGTTTCTGCGCCGCCGCCCCGAAGCCATCGTGGTCAGTGGCGGCAAGCACACCGACCAGACCCGGCGCATGCTGGCCAATGCCCGGGTGCCCGTGGTCGAAATCTGGGATCTGCCCGACAATCCCATCGGCCATGTGGTCGGGTTTTCCAACGCAGCCGCGATGGCCCCACTGGTCGCCCATCTGTTCAACCAAGGCTATCGCCGCATCGGCTTTATCGGCGGCGATGAAGACCGGGACACCCGCGGCCTTGATCGGCGACGCGGGTATGTCAACGCCATGACCGCACAGGGGCTGGATCCCCGGCGTCTGGTTGCCAGCGGCCCGCCGCCGATTTCGATGCGCGAAGGTGCCCGCGCAATGAGCACGCTGCTAGCCCGGTATCCGGATATTCAGGCGGTGATCTGCGTGTCCGATCTGTCGGCCTTCGGGGCGCTGACCGAATGCCAACGGCGCGGGATCTCTGTGCCCAACGACATCGCGATCGCCGGTTTCGGTGACTATGAGATTGCCGATATTGCCGTGCCGCCCCTGACCACCATCGACGCCCATGCCAGCGAGATCGGACAACAGACCGCCGCCATGATCGTCGACCTTTTGCAAAATAAGGCATCGCCGTCCGAGCCACGGTTCCTCGACATCACGCCAACGCTTTTGGTGCGTGAATCCACGTCTGGGTCGGGTCAGGTCTTCGAGCCCGGCTGATCCAGCCCCGCCAGATCTGCCGGGGTATCCACATCGCGCAGTCGGTCCGGCGGCACCAGCACCTGCGCCGCCACCGGTATATCCCGTAATAGCGCCCCGGCACCCCGGTCGCCCTTCAGCGTCATCAAATCAGACAACATGGCTGTGGGAAAACAGGCTGGCGGCATGGGGCCAGCGACACCCCGCGCACAAGACGCGGTCGTGTCTGTGCACCCTGTCAGGATTTGCGTCAGGGTCCCCGCATCCACCAGCGGCATATCTGCCAACCCGATCAGCAACCGCTCCGCCCCTCGGTGAACCGCGTGCCGCACCCCGTGGCGCAGACTGCGCGACTGTTCACTGGTGCCGTCGTCAAGGTGAACCACATCAAACCCATCGAACAGCGCGGCCACCTGCGGATCTGACACGACCACAATCCGATGGTCCAACGGCACCGCCCGAAAGGTGTCAGCCACATGATCTGCAAGCGGCAAGCCATTATAAAGTTGTAAGAGTTTATTCTCTGAACCAAAGCGCCACGACTGCCCTGCCGCCAGAACCAACCCGACCCGGATCACAGCCCCTCTGCCATTGCGACGGCCAAAACCTCGGCCAAGACCGAGACGGCCAAAGTTCGTGCATCCCGCGCTGATGGCACCAACCCAATCGGACCGCGCAGGCGGGTCAGCTCTGCCGGAGTTGCGCCCTCGGCCTGCAACATCAGGTTTCGCGCGTCTCGGGCCCGCTGACTTCCCTGCGCGCCGATATAGAACGCAGGACTGCTCAGCGCGGCGGTTAGGATCGGCGGCTCCCATTCATGATCATGGAAGAACAACACAATCGCGGTCCACGGGTCGACCGCCAGATCGCCGGGAAAGACCGCCTGAACCAGATGGCGCGTCGCACAGTCCGCTTGCGCACCATGCGCGAGGGTCTCCGTATCCGGGGATAACAGCAGTGCGGGAAAACCAGACACATGAACAAGCGACGCAAAGCTGTTGGATTCCGGACCTTTTCCAAAAATGAGAAACCTCAGCTCCGGACAGAACTGCAGCCGGAACCCGTGCTCATCCCAGCCGGTCGGCCCATCCTCACAGAGGCTCAGTCCCCCGGTCTTTGGATCAATGCGCAGGCTGGCCACATGTCGCGCTGCCTGTGCTGCACTCAGCTTAGACAGGATCGCACGGTCAGGATTTGGCAGCAGAAGAATGTCCAGGCCTCCGCCACACGGAAGGCTGATGTCCCGATAGACCGACCCGCGACCATAGCGAATTTGCATAGGCGTGCCTTCCTCAAGGCAGCGGGCGGCGTGAAGCGCGATATCCGCCTCAATACATCCAGAGCTTAAGGTGCCACTGCGATCGCCGTTTGGGAACACCGCCATCATGGCCCCAACCGGGCGATAGGACGGGCCTTCGACCCCGACGATCACCGCCAATACGCCCGGGCCGTCATGTTGGATCAAGGATGCGATCGGGGAATCCGGGATCATGGCCTGCCTCTGCGATGCTATTGCAGTGGTAGGACGGGCCATTTGAGGCGTCAAGGCCACCACATACCCGACGCTCTGCCCTTTTTTTGCGCGTCTGGCGCAGAAATTCCGGGCGACAATTCCCGATCCGCGGCGATTTCGCTTGTCCCTGCCGCAGTTTACCGGTGAAATACGCAAGATAACTGTCGTGTGAACAAGAGCGGGGACCTGTGACGTGTTCGATTTGATCGTGTCTGGCGCCACTCTGACGGATGGGCGGCGCGGCATGGATATTGCCGTTCTGGATGGCAAGATTGCCGCCGTAGAGCCCGGCATCACCGCCCCAGCAACCCGCCGCATCGATGCGGCTGGTCATCTTGTCAGCCCGCCCTTTGTGGATTGTCACTTCCATATGGATGCAACGCTGTCTCTGGGCATGCCGCGCATGAACCAGTCCGGCACCCTGCTGGAAGGCATCGCGCTTTGGGGCGAGTTGAAGCCGCAATTGACCCATGATGGTCTGGTCGAGCGCGCCCTGCGCTATTGCGACCTTGCGGTCAGTCAAGGGTTGTTGGCGATCCGCAGCCATGTCGATATCAGCGACCCCCGACTTTTGACCGTAGAAGCCATGCTGGACGTGCGCGAACGGGTCAAACCCTATCTCGACCTGCAACTGGTGGCGTTTCCGCAAGACGGCTATTTCCGCAGTGACGGCGCGATTGCGGCCCTGACCCGGGCGCTGGACATGGGCGTCGACGTGGTTGGCGGCATCCCCCATTTCGAACGGACCATGGCGGATGGAGCCGCCTCTGTCGCGGCGCTGTGCCGGATCGCGGCAGAACGCGGACTGCCGGTAGACATGCATTGCGACGAAAGTGACGATCCGCTGTCGCGCCATGTGGAAACACTGGCCGCCGAGACGGTGCGCCACGGGCTGCAGGGCCGGGTCGCGGGCTCGCACCTGACCTCCATGCATTCGATGGACACCTACTATGTCTCGAAACTGATCCCCTTGATGCACGAAGCCGATCTACAGGTGATCGCCAACCCCTTGATCAACATCACGCTTCAGGGACGCCACGACGGTTATCCCAAGCGCCGTGGCCAGACCCGGGTGCCGGAACTGATGGCTGCGGGCCTGAACGTGGCCTTCGGCCATGATTGCGTGATGGACCCGTGGTATTCACTGGGCTCGGGTGACATGCTTGAGGTGGCCAGCATGGGCTTGCATGTGGGTCAAATGACCTCACGCGACGGGATCCGGGCGTGTTTTGATGCGGTGACGGTCAATGCTGCCCGCGCCATGGGCCTGACTGAGTACGGCATCGCGCCGGGCCATCGCGCCGATATGGTGATCCTGCAAGCCACTGACCCAATCGAGGCGATCCGCCTGCGTGCCACCCGATTGGCCGTGGTTCGGGGCGGAACGGTGATCTCTGAAACCCCCGCGCGGCGCAGTGCCCTATCCTTACCCGGCCGTCCGGCCACCGTTGACCCCGCAGAATATGCTCCGAAATCCGACTGACTTCGCAAAGGAACGCCCTATGACCTCACGCCTTACCCTGCCGCGCCGTACGCTGTTGAAAGGGGCCGCCGCTGTGGGCCTGACCCTCAGCGCCCCGCGCCTGATGGCGCAAGAGAAGATCACCGTTGCCGGTCTGCATTCCTCGCCAGTTGAGAACGCTTGGAATTCGCGCATGCACGAAGCTTTGGTCGCGGCCGACAAGGCCGGTGCGATCAATTACGTGTTCTCCGAAGGTGTCAGCGCCACGGATTACGGCCGGGCGGCTCGGGAATATGCGCTGCAAGGCGTGCAGTTGATCGTCGGCGAAGCCTATGCCGTTGAAGCCGAAATGCGTGAGATCGCGGCGCAATACCCCCAGACCATGTTCTTGATGGGATCCTCTGGCGGGCCACAGTCCCCGAATTTTGGCACCTTCGGCACTTGGACTCACGAGGCGGCCTATCTGTGCGGCATGCTGTCGGCCAGCATCAGCCAGACCAATGTCTATGGGGCAGTCGGCGCCATTCCGATCCCAGAAGTTAACATGCTGATCAATGGCTTCCGCGAAGGTGTGAATGCAGTCGATCCCAACGCAACCCACTTGGTCGGGTTCATCGGCACCTTCTTTGATCCGCCCAAGGCCCGCGAAGCCGGCTTGGCGCAGATCGATGCCGGCGCGGATATCCTGTTCGGGGAACGGATCGGCACCGCCGATGCCGCGAAAGAGCGTGGGGTCAAAGCCATCGGATCTCTGATCGATTACACGCCGCGTTACCCTGAGACCGTGTTCTCGAATGCCATGTGGTACTTCACGCCGATGCTGATGGCGGCTGTTGCCGACACCGAAAGCGGCAATGGAACCGGACGGAACTACACCGAGTACTGCCTGATGAAAGACGGCGGCAACGACATCCTGTTCGTGCCTGAAATGGTTCCAGCCGAAGCCATTGGCCCGATGGAGGAAGTCCGCGCGGCGATCAAGGCCGGTACATTCGAAGTGCCGATCGATCTGTCCGAGCCGTCCTGATCCACGCGGTAGCGGCGCACCATGTCCTCTGACCCAATCCTCCGTCTCGACGGCATCACCAAGCGGTTTGGCGCGATTGTGGCGAATGAGGACGTGACCATTCAGTTGGGCCGGGGTGAAATCCTGGCCCTGCTTGGCGAAAACGGGGCTGGCAAGACCACCTTGATGAACATCCTGTTTGGCCATTACCTTCCCGACGCAGGTCGGGTGGCGGTGGACGGGCGGGAGTTGACACTTGGCAAGCCGCGCGATGCGATTGCCGCCGGGGTCGGCATGGTTCACCAGCATTTCACTTTGGCACCCAATCTGACGGTGCTGGAAAATGTCATGACCGGGACCGAACGCCTGTGGCATCCGGCCTCGGCAACCACGGCGGCACGGGCGAAACTGGCGGATTTGGCCGACCGGTTTGGGCTGGCCATTGATCCCGACGCGCGGGTGCATGATCTGTCGGTCGGCGAGCAGCAGCGTGTCGAAATCCTGAAGGCACTCTACAATCAGGCGCGCATCCTGATCCTTGATGAGCCAACGGCTGTTTTGACCCGCCCCGAGGCGGACCGGCTCTTTCAAACCCTGCGGGTGATGGCGAAGGACGGCTTGTCGATCATTTTCATCTCGCACAAACTTTACGAGGTAATGACTGCCGACCGGGTGGTGGTCTTGCGTGCCGGGCGGGTGACGGCCGAGCGGCGCACCGAGGCCACCAGTCGCGAAGAGCTGGCCGAGCTGATGGTGGGACGCCGGGTGACCCGTCCGGTGCGCGACGCCACGGCCCCAGGCCCGGTTCTGATCAAGGCCAGCGGGCTGTGCGCAACGGCCGGGCGGACGGCGCTGCGTGACATCGACTTCACCTTGCACAAGGGCGAAATTCTGGGGATCATCGGCGTTTCCGGCAATGGTCAAACCTTGCTGGCGCAGATCTTAAGTGGGCTGGCCCGGCCGCACTCCGGGGATCTGCAACTGAACGGGGCAGACATCACAGGTCTCACCGCGCCCGAGTTGCTGCGCCGGGGTGTTGCCCGCATCCCCGAGGATCGCAATCGTGAAGGGGTGGTCGCCCGCTTTCCCCTGTGGCAAAACACGGTGCTGGAGCGTTTGGGAGATCCGCGATTTGCGTCGTGGGGGCTGGTCAAACGCAGCGCCGCCCGGGCCTTTTGTCGTGATGTGATTTCCCGGTTTGACGTCCGCGGTGGTGGTCCGGAAACCGAGACAGCAACGCTGTCCGGCGGCAATATTCAGAAATTGATTTTTGGACGGAACATGATTGATGGCCCTGCAGTCCTGATTGCGGCGCAACCGACCCGAGGCTTGGACGAAGGCGCGATTTCAGCCGTTCACAAGGAAATTCTGAACGCAAGATCAGATGGTTGTGGTGTGATCTTAATCTCAGAGGATCTGGATGAGGTCTTGGCACTGGCCGACCGGGTGCAAGCCATCGTCAAGGGTCGCCTCAGTCCGGCAGTCGGAACCGACGGGTTGGATGCACAGCAGGTCGGCCTGATGATGGCTGGTGAATGGTCGGGACACGCGCATGCGCATTGAACGGCGCGAAACGCGGCCGGCTTGGCTGGTTATCGGGGCTCCGGTCAGCGCGGTGCTGGTCGCCCTGATGGCGGCGGGCCTTTTGGTCGGCCTCTCTGGCGCACCGGTGTTTGAGGCGTTTGGGCGAATGGCGGTGGGGGCCTTTGGCAGCAAACTGGCGATCACCGAAACCTTGACCCGGGCTGTGCCGCTAATCCTGACCGGGTTGGCCGCCGCCGTGGCCTTTCGGGCGCAGGTCTGGAACATCGGCGCCGAGGGCCAGCTTTACGCGGGCGCACTTGCGGTTGCGGCATTGGGGGCCGCGAACCCCTTTGGGGCCCCAGCCTATCTTTTGATCCCTATGCTGCTGGTCGCGGGGGCCGTGGCAGGCATGATCCTTCTGATCGTGCCGGTGGCGCTTCGTTTGCGGTTTGGCGTCGATGAGGTGGTCACGACGCTGTTGATGAATTTCATTGTGCTGCTTTTTGTGTCCTTGGCGATTGAAGGGTTCCTGCGGGATCCCTTGGCCTTTGGCTGGCCGCAATCGGTCCCCGTTCCGCCTGAGGCTCGGCTGGAGAAATTGGTCACGCAGTCGCGTCTCCATACCGGGTTGATCGTGGCGGTCGGGGCCGCGTTGGTCGTCTTCGCCATCAACCGCTTCACGGTGTTTGGCCTGCAATCTCGGGCGGCTGGCCTGCAAGCCGACGCCGCCCGCTTTGCCGGGGCACCGATCTCGCTGACCCTACTGAAAGTCGCGTGCCTGTCCGGCGGCTTGGCCGGGCTGGCGGGTGCGGTTGAGGTGCTTGGGGTCAAGGGCCATGTCTCAACCGCGTTGTCGCCGGGCTTTGGCTATACCGGGATCGTGGTGGCGATGCTGGCCGCGCTCAGCCCGATCGGCGTGATTTTTGCCGGCCTCTTCGTGGCGGCCATGTTCGTTGGCGCGGATGGAATGAGCCGCGCTATGGGGGTTCCCAGCTTTATTGCCGACGTCACCGTGTCCCTTGCGCTGTTGACCATGTTGATCGCCTTGTTCCTGACACAATTCAGGATCCGCAGATGAGTGATCTTTGGGATATCCTGATGACCGTGGGGCTTTGGTCATCGGTGCTGCGCATTGCGACCCCGCTGATTTTTGGCACGCTGGGGGCCTTGCTGTGTGAACGCGCCGGGGTGCTGAATTTGGGGATCGAAGGCATCATGACCTTCGGCGCCATGGCCGGTTGGCTGACCGTGTTCAACGGCGGCGATCTGTGGACTGGAATGGCGATGGCGGCCCTGTCTGGCGCGATCTTCGGGCTGCTACACGCCGGGATGACCGTCACCCTTGGGCTGTCGCAGCATGTCACCGGGCTTGGCATCACGCTGTTCGGTTCCTCGCTCAGTTACTATCTGTTTCGGCTGGCAGTTCCGGTGCAAGGCACGCCGCCTACCATTGAGCCGTTTGCGCCCTACCCGATCCCGTGGCTGTCAGACCTGCCGTTTCTGGGGCCCACGCTGTTTTCTCAAACGCCGCCAACCTATCTGGCAATCGGCCTGGCGCTGACGTTGGCCTATCTTCTGGCGCGGACGCCGCTGGGGTTGGCCGTACGGATGACGGGCGAGAACCCCCACGCCGCCGAGGCGCAGGGCCTCGACCCAATCCGCATTCGGATTGCGGCTGTGGTGGTCGGATCGGCGCTGATGGGCATGGGCGGCGCCTATCTGACGCTGGCCGCGTTCAACAGTTTCTTTCCGACCATGGTGCAAGGCCGGGGCTGGGTCTGCATCGCACTGGTGGTGTTCTCGGCATGGCGGCCCAGTCGGGCGCTATTGGGGGCGATCTTGTTCGCCTTGTTCGACGCCTACCAACTGCGCCTGCAAACAATCTTCGGAAAAGCAGTGCCTTACCAGCTTTTCCTCATGTTGCCTTATGTTTTATCCATCGTGGCACTGGTGGCGATGTCACGGCGGGTTCGGGTGCCACAGGCCTTGATGAAGCCCTACAGACGCGGCGAACGGTGACCCCCAACGCCGCATGAGCAATGCGGCGCAAATTATTGATTTACGATAATAATTAACTACAGTTCATTCAAGGACCCGGGCTTCGGCCCACCCGTCGCCCAATCCAGCAACTGCACGGTGTGAACCACCGGCAAGCCAGTGCCGCTGCCGATCTGCATCATGCATCCGATATTTCCGGCGGCGATCACATCCGGGGTGGTCGCTTCCAGTGTCGCTGTCTTGAGGGCTTTCAACTCGGACGAGATTTTGGGCTGCAACAGGTTATAGGTTCCGGCCGACCCACAACACAGGTGACTGTCCTTGGGCTCTACGACGGTGAAACCCGCCGCTTTCAACAAGGTCTTCGGGTGGCTCTTGATCTGTTGGCCGTGCTGCAACGAACAGGCCGCATGATACGCAACTTTAAGCGGCGTGGCACGGGTGGCATCACTCAGGCCGACCTCCACCATCACCTCTGAGATGTCCCGCGCGATTGCCGAAACCCGCGCCGCATCTTCGGCCAAATCGGTATCGCGGAACATATGGCCGTAATCCTTGACCGTGGTGCCGCATCCAGAGGTGTTAATGACGATGGCATCCAGCCCGGGGCCGTCGATCTCGGCCACCCACGCCTTGATGTTCTTCGCCGCGCTGGCGTGGCTTTCGTCGGTTTTGCCCATGTGATGCGTCAACGCCCCGCAGCATCCGGCGCCGGGGCTGATCACCACCTCGCAGCCATGGCGGGCCAGCACCCGGATGGTGGCGTCGTTGATATCGGTGTTCAGGGCTTTCTGGGCACAGCCCGTCATCAGCGCCACCCGCTTCAGCTTTGGCGTTGTTGGCGCGAACACTTGCGGATCATCATTGCGGCTGACCGACGGCAGTCGTTTTGGCGCCATTTCAAGCATCGCCCGTAGCCGGGCATCCGGCACCCATTTGCGCAGCGGTCGGGCAAGACCCGCCGCCGCCAGCGCCAGACGGAACCGGGTTGGATGCGGCAACAGCCGGGCGAGCACCCAGCGCAGCGCCCGATCATCCCAAGGCCGCGTGTAATTTTTGTTAATGTAGTCGCGGGCATGGTCGACCAGATGCATGTAATGCACCCCGGACGGACAGGTGGTCATACAGGCGAGGCAGGACAGGCACCGGTCGATATGCAGCACCGTCTTGGCATCCGGCTTGCGCCCTTGCTCCAACATATCCTTGATCAGATAGATGCGGCCACGCGGGCTGTCCAACTCGTCGCCCAGCACCTGATAGGTCGGGCACGTCGCCGTACAAAAGCCACAATGCACGCAGCTGCGCAGCACTTCGTTGGATCGCGCAATCGCGGGATCTTGCAATTGTTCAGGCGTGAATGTCGTTTGCATCGGAAAAGGCCTTTCAGACCGCCATCAGGCCGGGATTAAGAATATTCTGGGGATCGAACCGGGCGCGCAATCCGGCGGACAGGCCCGCAAGCGGCGCCGGTTCAGGCTGAAACACATCGGTCTCGGCCCGCAAGTCTGCGCCCGCGCGGATAAGGGTCGCATGGCCACCAAGCGGTGCCAAGATTTGACGGATGTGCGCACCGGCTGCCGCGGGCGCGTCCTGCGGTAGCCGCGCCCAGATCAAGCCACCGCCCCAGTCGAGCACGGTCTGCGCCCCAAGGCTCTGCTGCAAGGCCGATGTGATCGCCGGCGCATCGGTTGCTTTGACCGACAGACGCCAGACCGACCCGGTGCTGTCCGCAAAAGTACGCACGTCGCGCACATCGTCCCAAAGGCGGGTATGGTCGGCCCCTTTGATCACAGTCCGGTCGGGCCGTTCCAACAACTGGGTCAGGCGGTCGATGCGGTAGCCGACCTGATCGGTCAGGCCTTCGATCCGCAACAGGGCGCGCCCATCGACAAAGGCCGCACCCGATACTTCAAACGGGGTGCCGAGCGCTTTGCAGAACAGGGCCACCGCCTGCGCGTCGGTCAACCCATCAAACACCAGCGTCGCCGCCCGTTCCGGGCGCGGCAGGGTTTTCAGCGCCACTTCAGTGACGATGCCAAGCGTTCCGTAAGCGCCACAAAGCAGTTTGCCCAAATCCAGACCAGTGACGTTTTTCATCACCCGGCCCCCATTCTTGACCAGCCGCCCGTGCCCATCGACGAACCGCAAGCCCAGCAGAAAATCCCGGCACGCCCCCGCTCGCAAGCGGCGCGGCCCCGAGACATTGGCCGAGACAACGCCGCCAACTGTCGGCGTGCCGTTGCTGCCCAGCAGAGGCCGATGATCCATCGGCTCAAATGCCAGATACTGACGCTCGGTCGCCAAAAGCGCCTCAATCTCAGCCAACGGGGTGCCCGCTTTGGCAATCAGGGTCATCGCCCCCGGCTCGTACAGGGTGACGCCAGACAAGCCCGCCGTCGACACCGGTGTGGCCGCAGCCACCGGGCGGCCGATCCCAGACCGGGTGCCGCCCCCCACGATCCTAAGCGGCGTCGCCGCCGCAGCCGCAGCACGCACCACGTCGCACAAGGCGTCTTCACTGTCCGGCGTCAAAGGCGCGGTCATAGCGGTCCTTTCAATGTTGGCGCTGTCGCCGTGCGGCGCTTGCCGCCAACGGGAACACCTTGGCAGGGTTCAAAATCCAATGGGGATCGAACACGTCCTTGACCTGCATCTGCGCCTCTAGATCATCGGGCGAAAATTGCCGGATCATCAGATCGCGCTTTTCAATACCGACACCGTGTTCACCGGTCAAACAGCCGCCAACATCGACGCAGACCCCCAGAATGGCCGCGCCAAAGGCCTCGGCCCGCTCGAGGTCCCCGGGTTTATTGGCATCGAACAGGATCAGCGGGTGCATGTTGCCGTCGCCGGCGTGAAACACGTTGGCGACCTCCATCTGATGTTCTATCGCCAATTCGCCAATGCGCTTTAGGGTGAATTGCAAGGCCGAGACCGGCACTGTGCCGTCAAGGCACATGTAATCGTTGATCTGGCCCATGGCCCCGAATGCCGACTTGCGACCCTTCCAGATCGCGGCGCTTTCTTCGGCTGATTTGCTGACCCGGATCTCGACCGGGCCAAGCGGTTCAGCAAGCGCAGTAATCCGGTCCAGCTGATCGGCGATTTCCGCCTCAGAGCCTTCCACCTCAACGATCAGCAGCGCCTCGCACAGGGGATAACCGGCCTTGGCATAATTCTCGACCACCCGAATGCAGGGCCGGTCCATGTATTCGATCGCCACCGGCAGGACACCGGATTTGATGATCCGCGCCACGCAATCCCCGGCCACCTCGGCATCATCAAAGCCGATCATCACCGGGCGGGCGCCTTCGGGCTTGGGCAGGATGCGCAATGTGGCCTCGGTCACGATGGCCAGTTGCCCTTCCGAGCCACAGATGACGCCCAGCAGATCAAGGCCCGGCGCATCCATATGGGCGCCGCCCAAGGTGACGATTTCGCCGGTGACCAGCACCATCCGCACCCCGAGCAGATTGTTGGTGGTCACCCCGTATTTCAGGCAATGCGCCCCGCCGGAGTTCATCGCGATATTCCCGGCAATGGCACAGGCCAGTTGCGACGACGGATCGGGGGCATAGAAAAACCCATCCTCTTCCACCGTGCCTGTGACCGACAGGTTCGTCACCCCAGTCTGCACCCGGATAAAGCGGTTGTCGTAATCGATCTCTAGCGTGTCGCGCAGTCGGGCGGTGCCAATGATGACACTGTCGGCAGTGGGCAATGACCCACCGGCCAAAGATGTCCCTGCCCCGCGCGGCACCACATTGACGCCCATGTCATGGCAAATCTTCAACGCGATGGCGACTTCTTCGGTGGTGCGGGGCAAGACCACGGCCAAGGGCGGACACCGATAGGCGGTCAGCGCATCGCATTCATAGGCGCGGGTTTCAAACGCATCCGAAATCACCGTCTCGGCCGGAAGCGCCGCACACAGCGCCGCCACGATTTGATCCTTGCGTTCGATGACTTCGGCATCGGGCACCGGCATCACGATGGTCGACATGTCACGCTCCCATTTTCTGCGGCACAGCGTGTCAACACACCCCCACCCAGTACTAAACCCGGCGGATCAAAGCATTGCGCGCCCGTCACCGTCCTCTCCCTGCCGGCAATATGGATCGCAGTTTCGCCGTCGTCCAGCCCGAACCGTGCCGCGGCCTTGTGCCGGTTTGCCCTCAAAGCATCTTGCCGCGCGCCGTGACCGGCCACAGGGTTTCGACCTTGCCCTTGCGCACCCCGACATACCAGTCGTGCAAGTTACAGGTGGGATCGCAATGCCCCGGCACCAGCCGAAGCTTGTCGTGAACCTTCAGCACCCCCAACGGATCGGCCACAATGCCATGTTCATCGGAGGCCTCAGTATAGGTCACATCGCTGCGCCCAAAGACCTCTGGCAAGCCGCTATCCAACGACTGCACCTTCAGACCCGCATCAACAATAGCTCGATCCGGGCCGGGATGCGACATCACAGACGTCAGCAAGAACAAGGCGTTCTCCCATGTTCCTTCATCCATCCTCTGCCCGTTCTCATTCAGAACGCGGCCATAATCGGCATCCATGAACGCATAAGAGCCGCATTGCAGTTCGGTGTAGAGCCCGGACGCGGCCTCAAACCCGTAAGACCCGGTTCCCCCGCCTGTGACCGTGGCACACGCGATGTCCGCATCACTCAGCGCCGCAAGGACATCGCGCACCTTGGCAATCACCTGTGCCGATTTGACCGCACGCTCGGCATGGGTCCGCAGATGCTGCATCGCCCCTTGATAGGCCTGAATGCCGCCAAAATGCAGATTGGGTGCCGCGCCGATGGCCCGGGCAAGGTCGACCACATCCGCCGCGTGGCGCAGACCGCAGCGTCCAGAGCCGCAATCAATCTCGACCAGACATTCCAGCCGGGTGCCATGACGGACCGCCGCTGCGGACAAGTCCGGCACATTGGTCAGATCGTCCACGCATACGCCGATGCGGGCACCGCGCAGCGGCAGCCGCGCCAACCGGTCGATCTTGACCGGGTCGCGCACTTCGTTGCTGATCAGTAGGTCAGAAATACCGGCCCGCACAAATGCCTCGGCCTCGGACACTTTTTGGCAACACAGGCCAGTGGCCCCGCCAAGGCGCATCTGCAACCGGGCCACATCGGCCGATTTGTGCATTTTTCCATGGGCGCGGAGCCGAAGCCCCTGCGCCGCCACAATGCCGCCCATCTTGACAATGTTCCGCTCCAGCGCATCCAGATCAAGAATCAGGCACGGCGTCTGAATGGCGGCTTCGTCCATGCCGATCGCGGCCGGTATGTCATAGCCGACCTCTAAGTCGTCCAATCTGCGATCCTGCGCCATGCGTTCCCCCGCTTATCCCCGTCACACCCGGTCCGGCTCCCGCAGGTCTAGCAGTCCGGCGACGGGATGCCAGCCCCCATTGGCGGCGTTGAACGTGGACATAGCCGGTCAACCGGACGCCGTGCGGTTATTGGACAGCGGCCTGCCAGAACCGGAACCGGGACTGGCCGGTGACTTCGCGCACCAGACCGAGCCCTTCAAACCGGGTCATGTTCCGCTGAACCGCAGCGCGCGAGGATCCGGTTTCGTGCTCCAGCATCGGCGCCGAGGCCAGCGGCCATTGGGTCAGCGCCTGAACCAGATGACGCGGGGTCCGCCCGGACAGGTCCTTGATCGCCTCACCGGCGCGGGTTTGCCAGACCTCCATCCGGTCGCATTCCATCAGCCCGCGCAGGGCGGCGTTCTCTACCCCCTGATACCACGCCTGCAAACACGTGCCCGCCGGGGCCACTGCCCGCAGCGCATCGGCCCCGCCCAAGGCCAGCGGCACAAAGCCCAGACCGGCGCGCCGCAGGGCCTGCGCCGCCATCCGCGAGGCCACAATCGCGCCTTCAAGCTGGGCATCCTCGCCCGACATGCCCATCCGGCGCCAGCCGATCCAAGCCAGCGCAGCCCGGGTCAAGGGATGCAGCGCCTCTGCCTGTGCCAGTGAGCCCCGCCACTCCTGCGCCAGCGCCTCAAACTCGGCGCCCATGGGCCGGGTCATCAGATCCGGGTCCGTTGACGCGTCGTTGACCGGCTCCCGCCCAAGAAAACCGCTGAGATCGGCCAAATCCATGGCGGTATCACGTTCCAGCCGTCGCACCGCCCACGCTGCCCGGGCCATGGCTTGGCCGTCTTCTCCGGCCCCCGAAAGGCGCAGGACCAGAAACAAGGCCAGACGATCCACCGCCACCCGGTCCCCCAGATGCCAACTCAGATCGGCCACTTCCATACAGATCAAACGGCGTCGCCAACCGGGCGGACCTTGCCGCACGCGTTCGTCCAGCGCCCCAAGCGCCATGGCCGCCCGGGCCAGCAATTGCGCATTGGCCGCCTCGGCCTCGCCCCAGTCGCTGGTTCTGGACACAGTGGGCCGCGCCGCCACCGGCCATGGCAGGTCCACCGGTGACATGCCCTCGTCTGGGGCCGCCGGCATGAACCACAGATCCTCTTCGCCCAGCGGATCGGGGTCATAAGGACCGCGCCCGGTCGCATCGATTAAAGGATAGGGTTTACGTGCCATTCCCCCATACTAGACAAATCCGACCGTCCCACAATTGCGAAACTGACGCGCCCGCAAAGGACGCGCCGGTTCACGATGCGGACGGCACCGCCTGCCCGTCCGCATCGAAGAAATGCAGATGCTCGGCTGCACATTGCACCCCGACCCGGTCGCCCGGACGCAGCACCGTGTCGCCGGACTCGCGGACGGTGATTTTGCCCTCGGCACCGCAATCGACGATCACAAAGGTATCCGACCCAAGATATTCGGTCACATCCACCGTGCCGTCGATTTCGCCAGTGCCCTCAGGCCCCAACACGATATGTTCAGGACGAATGCCCAGCTTGACTGCGGCCTTGGGCCGATCATAGGCCCCGCCGCGCCCGCCGGTCAGATTGAACCGACCGTCACTGGTCGTGCAATCCAGCACGTTCATCTTGGGCGAGCCGATGAACTGCGCCACGAACAGATTGCCGGGCCGTTCATACAATTCACGCGGACTGCCGACCTGCGCGATCACACCACCCTCCAGCACCACAATCCGGTCGGCCAGCGTCATCGCTTCGACCTGATCATGGGTGACATAAATCATCGTCGCCCCGAGGGTCTGATGCAGCTTGGCGATCTCATAGCGCATCTCGACCCGCAGACTGGCGTCGAGGTTCGACAGCGGTTCGTCAAACAAAAAGGCAGTCGGGTCCCGAACAATCGAGCGCCCGATCGCCACCCGTTGCCGCTGCCCGCCAGACAGATCCTTGGGACGGCGATCCAGCAGATGATCCAACTTCAGCACCCGGGACGCGTTGCCAACCTTGTCTTCAATCTCGGCCTTCGATGCACCAGCGGTCTTCAGGCTGAAGCCCATATTCTCGCCCACGGTCATATGCGGATAAAGCGCATAGGACTGGAACACCATCGCCAGCCCCCGCTTTGAGGGTGGCTGATCCGTGGCCACCTTGCCATCCAGCAACAGATCCCCGCGCGAGATTTCCTCTAGCCCGGCAATCATCCGCAGCAGCGTGGACTTGCCACAGCCCGACGGGCCGACAAAGATCACAAATTCGCCCGGTTCAATGCTCAGGTCGATCCCTTTGATGACCTGCGCATCGCCATACCATTTCTCGACGGCCTTCAGTTCAATCGCACCCATCTCAAGCCCCCTTCTGTGCACTGGGCGAAGCCCAGCCAAGCCAGACCGCCGCGGTCCAGGTGAATGTGCCGCCGCCCGCGGGCGTGCCGTCGAGCGGGCTGAAATATTCCGCAAAGCCATGATCCGCGATCAAAGCTGCGGTATCGTCCCGAACCTGCGTGGCAAGATCGGTCAGACCGGCATCGGCCAGCCCCATGCCGATCATGGTGTTCATCATCCCCCAGACCGGACCCCGCCAATAGCGCATGTGATCGAACAGCGGACCCTCGGGGTCATAGCTGGGCACGCCATAGGTCACCTTGGACAGGATCCGGGCAAGCCGCGCTTCGGTCTTCGGGCTGGAGACCCCGGCATACCAGCACAGGAACGACGCGTTCGACGGGCTGCCCGCCAGTTCGCCACTGCGCAGATCGCGGGCATCATAAACCCCGACATCGTCGTTCCACAGGCTTTCGACACCGGCTTCCAATTCCGCAATCCAACCATCGATTTCAGTGGTGTCATGCCCCAAGGTGGTGCCCAGCCATTTCAGGTCGCGATGCGCCCGCAGCAGGATAAAGGTCATGGTCGGATCGGCCACCCGGAACGGGCTGTTGGCCAAAATCTCGGCCTCGTCCCAGTCACAGGCGCGGCCAAACTGAACCAGCGTGATATAGCAATCGTAATCGCGCTTGGTGGGCCGCATGTCCGGGTTCACATGGCTGGTATCGCGGCGGGTATAGGGGCCGACATTGCTGGTATCGATCCCCTTCAGCGCCCCATCCCAATCAGGCGCATTGTCCCGGCCGGATTCCCAAGGATGCGTGATGCAGCAAGCGCCGCTTTCGCAGCGATGCTGATAAAACCAGCGGTGCCATGCCAGCAGCTTGTCATAAAGCGGCGCCATGCGCGGTGCACCGGCCTGCGGGTCCCGCTCAAAGATCGCCCGCGCCATGGTCGCGGCAACCGGCGGCTGGCTGATCCCGGACGAGGGGATCGTCTCGCCCGCACCCCAGACATCCGGCCCGGGGAAATAGCCCGCATCTTCGCGGTGAAACAGGATATGCGGCACCATACCATTGGCCCATTGGCCCGAGAACAGGGTCTCAAGCTCGACCCAAGCTCGGTCGAGATCAAAGGCGGCAAAGCCCCAAGCGGCAAAGGCGCTGTCCCAGTTCCACTGATACGGATACAGGCCCTCGGTCGGCACGGTATAGCCGCCCCGGTCATTGCCGCGCAGAATGGCTTTGGCCCGGGCGTCCAGCTCTGCCGTGGTTGCTGCGTCGTGATTGGCTGCAAGTGTCATTGCTTGGGTCATCCCTTAACCGAACCGGCCGTCAGGCCGCGTGTCATAAATCGTTCAAGTCCCAGAAACAGGACCATAATCGGCACGGTCGCGATCACCGCGCCCGCCATCAGATGCTGACGCGGAATCTCTGACGAATTCAGCATCGCCACCCCGCGCGTCAGAGTGAATTTCGACGGATCATCCAGCAGCATGAACGCCAACAGGAACTCGTTCCACGCGATCATGAAGACATAGAGACCGACACTGGCCAACGCCGGCAGCGACAGCGGCAAGGTAATCTTCCAGATCACCTGCAAGCGGTTCAGACCATCCATCAGACCGGCCTCTTCCACCTCTGCGGGCAGCCCGCGGAAATAGCCCTGCAGCATGTACAGCGCCACTGGCACCGTGGTCACAGGATAGATCATCAGGATGCCCCAGATCGAATTGCGCAGCCCGGCCATGGAAAAGCCGATGTAAATCGGCAGCGCCAATACGATCATCGGCACCATGTAAATCAGCAGGATCGACCGGGACATCATCGCCCGCCCCTTGAAGCGCAGCCGTGCCACGGCATAGGCCCCCGGCACGCTGAACAGCAGCGTGATCGCCACCGTCATCACCGACACAAACACGCTGACCAGCAGATAGCGGCCAAAGTTAAAGTCGCGGAACAGCTCGATATAGGACCGGAACAGATCAAGGCCACGGCTCAGGTCGAGACTGAAATCCAACGGGTTGGCCAACAGCGCCTGCTGCGATTTCAGGCTGGTCATCACCATGACGTAGAATGGGATCAGCACAATCGCGGTAAAGAAAACATAGCCGAACCCGGTCAGGAACCGGATCACCGCATGTTCAAATTCGTGCCGGTCCAGATCGCCCTGCGGCAGGTCTCCGATGATGCGCCGCAACGGCGGGATCAGCGCCAGCCCCAGAGCCACGCCCGCCAAGAGACGGCTGACGACCGACACCTCGGCCCCGGCCAGAACCGGCCCGATGCCAAGCATCACCAGCGCCGTCATCAGGGCGACACCCGCCGCCCGGACCCAAGGCTGCGCCCGCCAGCGCAACAGCGCATAGCCCGCTGCCGCGCCCCAGATCAGCGCGAGGCTGGCCGAGGGTCGAAAGGCATCTCCGGTGGAAAACGACATGACCACCGCCACCAGCACCGCAACCGTCACCGCCCAAAGCGCGCCCAACAGCGGTGCCGTCACATATCCGTACCAAAGCCGTTTCATGCCTTTGCCCCCGTCACTGATGTTGCAAGATAGGTGTCGCGTCGACGATAGGACCGGATCACAACCCTTCCTCCTGACTGATGAAGCGGAAGAAGAAGACCGAGAACAGCAGCAGGCAGGCGAAGATCACCACCGCCACAGCGGCCCCGGCCCCGATATTGCTGATCGCAAAGGCCTGTTCATAGACATTCACGGTCAGCGTCCGGGTCCCGGCATTGCCGCCCGTCAGCAGGAAAATGTCGTCGAACTTGTTGAAGGTCCAGATAAAGCGCAGCAGGAACAACACGCTGAGGATACCCAACAGCTGCGGCAGTGACAAAGCCCGGAATTGCTGGAACGGCGACGCCCCATCCATTTCCGCCGCCTCATACATATCGGTGTCGATGCTTTGCATCCGGGCCAGAATGAACAGGAAGGACAGCGGGAAATAGCGCCAGATCTCAAAGACCGTGACCATGATCAGGGCCAGTGGCCGCTCGCCGAAGAAGTTGATCGGCGTGTCGATCGCCCCCATCTGCAACAGCAGCGCATTGGCCGAGCCGGAAAACGGATCAAACAGCGTCACCCAAGTAAAGGCCACTGCGATCACCGGGGCGACATAAGGGAACAGGAACAGCCCCCGCATAATGCCCTGCCCTTTAAAATCGCGATCCAAGATCAGCGCCGCCATCAATCCGACCACCAACGCGCCGATGGTGCCGACGATGGTGTAGAACAGCGTCACCCACAGAACCGAAAAGAACTCATCGGCGCTGAACACCCGGGCGAAATTTTCCAAGGTGAAGGTGCCGTTGAACAGCACCGAATTGCCGCGTCCGGTCAAAACCGCCGCCGTATCGCGCACTTCGGCTTCACTGTCGACGAAGCTTTGGCTGGCGGTGACCGGCATCCGCATCCGTTCGCTGAAGCCCGCCTCCCAATCGCCCAGATCACAGCTCAGTGCGGCGCCATCCAGCGCACAGCGCGGGTCCAGTTCGGTGATCGTCAAGCCGTCGGGCAGCACATCTGTCAGACGGACCCCGGTCACCGGATATTCCCGGCTGGAATTCTTCAGGCGATATTCCAAGGTCGCTTCGGCACCGGCTACATCCAGATCGCCGCGCACCCGTTCATAGGCTTCCGGGGCAGGTGGACGCAGATCGGCCAAGCCGATCGGTTTGAAACTGATCCAGAAGATAGCAATCAGCGGCAAAATGATCACGATCGCCACACTGATCAACGTCGGGGCAAGAAGCCCCCACGCCAAGCGTGCCTCTCGGGCTTGCAGGGGGCCTGTGCCTGCGGGCGGTATCGAAGAAGTCATGGGGTCAGCCTTTCTGTCGACCGGCGCCGGGGCAGATCATACCGCCCCGGCTGTGGTCGTTATTCGATCTTTGCGATCTCATCGTTCAGCGCGGCAACCGTCTCGGGGCCACTGCGCGCGCCATCAACATATTCACGCACCAAGCGGTTGATGACTTGGCTGTTGATGATTTTCGAGGCCAGCGCCAGTTGGTCATCCTCAACCCCCCAGCGTTGCGCCACATCCAAACCACCGACGATCTCGTCGATCATCACTTGGTCGTACAACTCGCCCAGCGGCGCCTTGCGATCCACCCCGACCGGCAACTCGGCCCAGCCGTCGATGAACATCTGCGGCGAATCCTCGGTGCCGCGGCGGACCGGGAACTTGCCTTCCGGCGCGATCGACAGCGTGTCGAGATAGCCCTCGCCCATGCTGTATTCGACAAAGTCGATGGCTGCATCGATATCGGCATCCGAGGTGATCCCGAAATACCGCAGATCGCCCCACGCCGCCCCATCCGGGTTCGAGGGACCGGCAAAGTTGGTCACGATGCCGGTGGCGGCGGCCAACTCACGGGTGGTGGGATCGTCATTGATGGTCGGCGGCGCGCTGTCCCGCAGGCCCGCCAGCTCATCCAGAATGAACGGCGACCAGATGATCATCGCGGCTTTGCCAGCGAAATACAGCTCGCGCGACTGCTTCCAGAACAGCTCGCCATCGGGCGAGGCCTCGACCAGACCTTTATAGAAGTCCAGAACCTCGATGGTTTTGGCCTCGTCCAGTTCCTGCAATCCGTCCGGGCCGACCGGCGAGACGCCATTGGCGAGGAAGACATGCTCCAGCACCTGACTCATAAAGCCTTCGTCCACTTTGGTCGCGGCCACAAAGCCATAAATCTCTGGCGGGTTGTGCAGCGCAGCAATGGCCGCGTTCACATCGGCATAGGTGGCCGGGGCCGCCAGTCCGGCAGCGTCAAACAGATCCTTGCGGTAAATGATCATCTGGGTCCAGCCGTCCACCGGCACCGCCGCCCAGCCATCCTCAACCGCTGCCATCGCCAATGCGCCGGGCGCAAAGGTGTCCGCACCAAGGTTTTCGATCACCTCGGTTGCCGCATCCGTATCCAGAATTCCCGCCTCGGCCCATGGCAGCGCATATTGCAGCGTGTGGTAGATCACATCCGGCAGGTCGCCCGCCGCGTAGGCCGCGGTGGCGCGGGTACCGAGATCGGTTTCCGTCACCGGGATCACCTCAACCTCGGTGCCGGTTTCGGCGGTAAAGGCCTTGGCCATTTCCTGTTGCACGGCCAGTCGCTCTGGCTGTTCCTCGGTGGTCCAGAACCGGATCGAATCCGCCCCGGCAGTTCCCGCAAGCAGCGCCAGCGCCGTCGCGGCCCCGGTCATCAGCGCGGCACGTTTGGTCAAAACAGTCATTGGTCAATCTCTCCCTTGGTTTCTTGGTGTTGCGCGCGGATCATCCGCGCAAGCTCATCGGGGGTCAGGCGCGGCGCGCCGTGCGACCCAGCGCCTTGGAATTCGGCATGAAGCGCCTCGTGCAACGTCTCGGGTTCTGCGCCGCCGATCTGGTCGATCAAAAGGTCGGCCAGACGCTCGCCCGCAAGGCGCAGATCAACCTTGTACGTGGACAAAGGCGGCGTCATCAGTCGGCCATCCGAGCTGCCGTCATAGCCAATCACTGACAGGTCTTGGCCCATCTCCAGCCTCAGATCTCGGGCCGCCCGGTAGGCCCCGAGTGCGGCGCCATCGACGGCAAAAACAATGGCGGTGGGCGGCACGTCTTGGGTCAAAAGACTAAGTGTGGCCTCGGCCCCCTGCTCTGCGGTCACGCAATTGCGGCGCACCAACCCGGCATCTTCTGGCAGTCCCGCGCTGGCCAATCCGGCAAGATAGCCCTGATGGCGTAGGCGCGCATACATATAGCCGTCCTCGCCGTTGACGAACCCGATCCGCGTATGGCCAAGCGCCGCAAGCCGCGCGACCGCATCGGCGGTGGTGTCTTCGCTCAGCACATCCAGCCACGAATACGGCGCATCCAGATCCGTCCGGCCATACAGAATGAACGGCACGCCGGCATCGCGCAGGGTCGACACCCGGTGATCCTGCACCAATGTGCGCGGCAGGATGAACCCGTCCGCCTTGGATTCACCGGCCAAGCGGCGAAGCGTCTGGTCTTCGTCCTGTTGCGAGACGGCGGTTGCGATAGTCAGGGTCCACCCCCGCGCCCCAGCAGCCCGCGAAATTCCGTGCAAAAAATCCGCCACAAACAAGCGATACGCATCATGCGAATCCATCCGCAGCACCATGCCAAGGGCGTGCGACAGCCCCGACCGGATCGATTGGGCCGAACTGAACGGCACATAACCCATGGTTTCGGCCGCCTTGCGCACCCGCAACCGAGTACTTTCGGAAATATCCGGATACCCGTTCAGCGCCCGGGACACCGTCCCCTTGGTCAGCCCCAATGCCTGCGCCAAATCGACGATCTTCACCCGAGGGCGTGGCTTTTTCTTGCTGGTTTTTGGTCCAACTGTGGTGGTCAATTTTTTCTCCCTGACCAACACTTGCGTCCGAAACCGGTTTCGGCAAGAGAAAATTGCGCAGCCCTGCCGGATCGCGCCGTGCGCCGCCGCATCAGACGGCCCAGACGAGCCCAAAAAGCCGCGATCCCGCCCTTTTGGGCGCGCGGTCAGGTCTCAGGAAACCGACGACAAGGGTGCGGGCCGACCTCGCGCCCGGATCAGCAGCGATCCGGGCGCGAGGCGGTCAGGTCAGTCTGCCCTATTCGGACGACGCCAACAGACTGGCATTGCCCCCGGCAGCCGTGGTGTCGATACACAGGTGCCGCTCTGCCACAAAACGGGTCGGGGCGATGACCTGCGTTTCCAACGGCACGATCGCCCCGCCGCGCCGCGCCAGCGCAAGGCGAAGATCGCGGGTCCAATCCGACCCTCCGGCCGCGGCCACCGCCGCAATGCCCGTCAGCCCGGTCAGACTAGCGGCGGCGACCGTACCATCCACCGTCACAACCGGCGCTCCCGCTTGGATCAGCGGCGCGGCAGCGGCCTTCGCTCCCGGCGCAACGATCACCACCGGACAGCCAACCCCCAAGGCCTGAACCGCCTGCGCCACCGCAATCTCTGCCGTCGGCCCCAGACACAGCACGCCGCCTTTGGGATGCAGGCTCAACCGGTTGCTTTCGCCAGTCGGTCCCGGCAGGGTCTGCGCCCCCATATCCAGGGCCGCCGTCGCCGACAGCGCCCGCCGCACCACACCGTTCGCGCCGGACATCGCCTTGCGCAACACCGCCACCCGATCAGGCCGGGCCGCCCAGTTGCGCGCATCCGGCGTGTCGATCAGTGCCTGCACCGCGTCCTGCGACACGATCGGCCCAACCGGAGCCGGATAGTGCGCCGCCTTTCCCGTCCGCCGGAACCGCGTCAGATACAGCGGCCCGCCCGCCTTTGGCCCGGTTCCCGACAGCCCCTCGCCGCCGAACGGCTGACTGCCGACAATCGCGCCGATCTGGTTGCGGTTCACATAGGTATTGCCGACATGGATCCGCTCGACGATCTGCTGCACCCGGTCGTCGATCCGCGTGTGCAACCCAAAGGTCAGACCATAGCCCCGCCCATTGATGGCATCGACAACCTTGTCGATATCCCGGGCCTTGAAACTGGCCACGTGCAGAACCGGACCAAAGACCTCTTTCTCCAGATCGCCAATGCCGCCAACCGTGATCACTGCCGGCGCCACATAAGTTCCGTGCGCCGGGGCCTCCAGCGTCTTCAACAGCCGCCCCTCGTCGCGGGCCTTGGCGACATAAGCCGAAATCTCGGCCTGCGCATCAGCGTCAATCACCGGCGACACATCAGTATCGCTGCGCCACGGATCACCAATGCACAGCGCCTCCATCGCGCCATAGAGCATCTCCAGCAACCGCTCTCGGGCCTCGTCCTGCACATACAGCATCCGCAGTGCCGAGCAGCGTTGCCCCGCCGACTGGAACGTCGACAGCAGAATGTCGCGCACCGCCTGCTCGGTCAGCGCGGTGCTGTCGACGATCATCACGTTCAGACCGCCGGTTTCAGCGATCAGCACCGCCTCTGGCCCGGCATTCTCTGCCAGCGCCCTGTGAATGATCTGCGCCACCTCGGTCGACCCGGTAAAGCAGACCCCGGCGATCCCCGGTGCCGCCGTCAGCGGCCCGCCCACCGTCGGCCCATCGCCGGGCAGCAGTTGCAACGCCGCCTCGGGCACCCCGGCTTGCCGCATCAGACGCACCGCCAGCGCCGCGATCAGCGGGGTCTGTTCAGCCGGTTTGGCCAGCACCGCGTTGCCCGCCGCAAGCGCCGCCGCCACCTGCCCCGAGAAAATCGCCAGCGGGAAGTTCCACGGGCTGATGCAGACGAAGACGCCGCAGGGGGTGCCCGGGTCCTCCTCGTCCAACCGCTCGGCCTCATTCGCGTAATAGCGCAGGAAATCCACCGCCTCGCGCACTTCGGCAATCCCGTCTGGCACGGATTTCCCGGCCTCTCGGGTTGCCAGCGCGGTCAGTTCGGCAATGTTGTCTTCATAAAGATCCGCCGTCTTGCGCAAGATCGCCGCACGTTCGGCCACCGGCACTGCCGACCATTCCGCAAAGCCATCCGCAGACGCCGCCAATGCGGCCTGCACCTCAGCCGGGGTTGCCTCGAACACCTCGCCCACCACCCGGTTCGGGTCGGCAGGCGACAGCGCTTTGCGGCCCGCGCCGCTCGGGGCCGGGTTGCCGGCAATCATCGGGCCAGCCGTCCAGCGCCTGTCGGCAAAGGCCTCACGCGCCGCCAGCAACGGCAAGATCGAAGCCGGCTCATTCACCCGGAACCCCCGAGAGTTGGCCCGATCTGGCCCGAACAATTCCCCCGGAAGCCGGATCGCCGGATTGGCAATGGCATCGCCCAAGGCCTCAACCTCGGCCACCGGATCGCGGGAAATATCAGTTGCAGGAATGTCCTCGTCCACCACCTGATTGACGAAACTGCTATTCGCGCCGTTTTCCAGCAATCGCCGCACCAGATAAGCCAGCAAATCGCGATGCGCCCCGACCGGCGCATAAATCCGGCACCGCGTGCCCGAGCCCGATTTGACAATGCCATGCAGACTTTCGCCCATGCCATGCAGACGCTGAAATTCAAAACTATCGGTGTCATTGCCCGCCATGGCCAGCACGGCGGCACAGGTATGGGCATTGTGGGTGGCAAATTGCGGATAAATCCGGTCACGCCGGTCCATCAACATCTGCGCGCAGGCCATATAGCTGAGATCGGTGTTGATCTTGCGGGTGAACACCGGAAAGCTGTTCACGCCCAATTCTTGCGCCAGTTTGATTTCCGTATCCCAATAGGCGCCCTTGACCAGCCGCACCATGATCTTGCGATCCAGCCGCTCGGCCATGTCATACAGCGTCTCGATCACCGGAGCGGCACGGCGACCGTAAGCCTGCACCACCACCCCAAACCCGTCCCAGCCCGCCAGCGCCGGGTCCGACAGGATCGCCTCGATCACATCCAGCGACAGGTCCAGTCGGTCTTGTTCCTCGGCGTCGATGTTAAAGCCAATTTGCGCCTTCGCCGCCTGCTTGGCCAGATCCAGCGCGCGGGGCACCAGTTCGGCCATCACCGTCGCCTTGTGGGTGTATTCATAACGCGGATGCAGCGCCGACAACTTGACCGAGATTCCCGGGCTCGACCGGACATCGCCCTTCGACTGCTTGGCAATCGCCGCTATCGCCTTGGCATAGGCCAGATGATAGCGCACCGCATCGGCATCGGTGCGGGCCGCTTCGCCCAGCATATCATAGGAATAGGTATAGCCTTTGCCTTCCAACGCACGGGCGTTCTTTAATCCCTCGTCGATGGTCTGGCCCAACACGAACTGACGGCCCAGCAGCTTCATGGATTGGGCAACAGCGGTCCGCACCACCGGCTCGCCCATCCGGCGCACCAGCCCGCGCAGCGCCCGCGCCGGACCCTTGGGATCATCATCCAGAACCTTGCCCGTCAACATCAACGCCCAAGTCGAGGTATTGACCAAGGGCGACGAGGATTTGCCCAGATGCGCGCCCCAGTTCGATGGCTCGATCTTGTCATGGATCAGATCGTCGATGGTTTCGGCATCCGGCACCCGCAACAGCGCTTCGGCCAGACACATCAACCCGACGCCCTCATCGGTAGACAGGCCATACTCGGCCAGAAACGCCTCCATCATCGACGGCGAGGTTTCCTTGCGTACCCGCTCGACGATCCGCGCCCCTGCCGCCGCCACTGCGGCGCGGTCCGGGGCCGACAAAGCTATGCGTCTCGTCAGATCCCGGATTACGGTCGCCTCGTCCAACCCATATCGGTTCCGCACGGCCTGCCGACACTGCGACAGGTTTGATCCATCCATCATCCGGGCTTCTGTCATGATCTCTCCAATTCCGCGTAGCGCCTGACCCGACCCTAGGGCCGCCGGTTCGGCGCAGTAAATCCCTTGCGAAAATTTCTTTCGCCGCAACCGCCCCGTTCTGCGCTTGCGCCGCCGCCATGCCCCTGCCGACCGATCGAAACCGCCCGCCTTTCGGGCATCGCACCCACCCCGAACCACCGCGCGGCGGTCCGACAAAAGTCCGACGAAAGTCCGAAAGAAATCCGACACCGGATTTTGCCGAAAATCGCGCTGGCACCCCGGCGGGGTCATGCGACGAAAAAGGAGATGATCACGCCGCGTTACCGGTGATAGGGTCACCGGATGGTTCGGTATCTTCTTCCCATTAGCGCCCTTTTGTTCGGTTCAGCGTTGCTGCTGTTTGCCGGAGGTTTGAACAGTCTGATCTTGCCAGTGCGCGGGTCGGCTGAGGGATTTTCTGCGATTTCTCTAGGGCTTCTGGGCACCGGCTGGGCCTGCGGCTATGTCGCCGGATGCCTGATCACCCCGCGCCTTGTCAGTCGCACCGGCCATATCCGCGCCTTCGGCGTCATGGCCTCATTCGCCGCCGTCTCGATCCTCGGGTCGCTATTGCTGATCTCGCCTTGGGCGTGGATCCCGCTTCGGGCCGTCACCGGCTTCTGTTTTGCCGGGGCCGCCATGATCGTCGAAAGCTGGCTCAGCGAACGCACCGAAGCCCGCTCGCGCGGCAAGATTTTTGGCGTCTACACCATGGTCAACCTGCTGGCCTCCACCGGCGGGCAGATGTCGATAACCCTCGGGGATATCGACGGATTTTTCTTCTTCGTCGTCGGAGGGATCATCTATTGTCTGGCGTTGATCCCGATCACAATCTCCTCCAGCGTGTCGCCAAATCCACTGGTGTCGGTGTCACTGAACGTGCCAGCGCTGTGGCGAAATTCGCCGATTGCGGTGTTCGGCGTCTTCATGGTTGGCATCTCTAATGGGTCATTCGGCACCCTCTCGGCCGTCTATGCCGAACGGGTCGCGTTGCCGCTAAACAGTGTCGCGCTATTTGCCAGCCTGCCAATTCTGGTGGGTGCCCTATCCCAAATCCCCGTCGGATACCTGTCGGACCGCATGGACCGCCGCAAGGTCCTGATCGGTTTGGCCTTCATGGGCATGCTTGCGGATCTGATCTTTATCCTGATGCGCCTTGACGGCACCTTCCAATACCTTGCCGCCGTCAGCCTGTATGGTGCCTCAATTTTTGCCATGTATCCGGTCATCCTCGCCCATGCCAACGACCACGCCGAAGACGGCACCTTCATTCAGACCAGCGGCGGATTGCTGATGGTCTTCGGATTGGGTTGCATCGTCGGCCCGTTAATTGCCGGCGTCGGCATGAGCACAATCGGGGTCAGCGGACTGTTCATGACCTCGCTCATGGCCCATGTGCTGATGGTTCTGTTCGCCCTGTGGCGGATCAATGTCCGGGCCGCCGTAAAGGGCCACTCCAAGGGCGCATTCATGCACGTGCCGTCCATTCCGACCACAACCCCGGAAGCTGCAACCTTCACCACGCCTGAACCGGACGAATCCTATGGCGGTTCAGGCAACGCATCCTGAACCGCCATTAGAGTTACTGCACAAATTTCGGCATGATCCAGCGCGGCAGGGCCAAGATGGCATCTGGCACAAGAATGATGAACATCAAGACCGCGATCATTGGCAGCAAGATCACGATTACATCACGCATCGCGTCCACCAGACGTATTTTGCCGATGGAGGCCGCAATCAGCAGACACAATCCATAGGGCGGCGTCACAAGCCCAAAAGCCAAGGACATCACGCCGATAATCGCAAAGTGAATCGGATGCATCCCGACATGAACCGTCACCGGATACAGCACCGTCCCCAGAATGATGATCGCTGGAATTGCGTCGATGAACATGCCGATCAACAAGAATGCCAAGGCACACATGATGCCGGTGCCGGTGATGCCCAGTCCCAACGCTTCGATCTGGGCCACCAAGGCTGCCGGGATCTTGAAATAGGCCAGACACCAGCCAAAGGCCGAGGCCGTCCCGATGCAGAACAAGGTGATCGCGGAAAACCGGGCGCTGTCATACAAAATGCCCGGAAGCGCGCGCAATGTGACACTGCGATAGACCACGACCCCCAGAATGAGCGAGTATAGCACCGCAACCACCGAGGCTTCGGTCGGGGTGAAGAACCCCCCGACAATACCGCCGACGATGATCAAAGGCGTCATCAACGCCAGCGATGCCGACAGTGTCGCGGTCAGCAGGCCAATCAATGTCGAGCGCACATGCACCGGATAACCCCGGCGTTTGGCATAGATATAGACCGTCAGCATCTGAGAACCGGCGATCAGAACCCCCGGCAGGATCCCTGCAAGAAACAGCCCGCCGATGGAAACGGACATCAACCCGCCCCAGACGACCATCAGGATCGACGGCGGAATGATCACACCCATCACACTGGAACAGGCCGTGATCGCCACCGCGAACGAACTGTCATAGCCTTCTTTTTTCATCTGCGGGATCAGCAAGGAACCGATCCCGGCAGCGTCCGCTGTTGAACTGCCCGAGATTCCGGCAAACAGCATCGACACCATCACGTTCACATGGCCAAGACCGCCGGGTAAATGGCCGACCATAGCCCGCGCCAGCCGGATCAACCGGTCGGTGATCCCCGCGCCATTCATCAAATTGGCGGCCAACAGGAAAAACGGCACCGCCAACAACACGAACGAATTGTAGCTTTTGAACATCTCTCGCATCAGCAACACTGGCGTCAGCCGTGGATCAATGAAAAATACCGGCACCACGGCCAGTCCCAGCGCGAATGCAACCGGCACACGCAACACAACAAGCAGCGCGAATGTCCCGAACAGGATCGCAGCAACCTCACCTGGCCCCATGAGGCGCTCCTTTGCGATAGTCATTAATGTCGTTGTAAGCCCGCTCAGCCGTAAACAGGACCCATGTTGCCCCGGCGATCGGCCATGCGATGTAGATCGAGAGCATGGGCAACCCGGAAATTTCGGAACGCTGGCGGGAGCCGAGAATCCCAAAATCATAGCCCCAGATCAAGAACGACACCGCCATCAGCAGGATCGCGGCATGCACGATCAGTTTGCCGATCAACTCCACCAAGGGATTAGGGCTGTGGGGCAGCAGATCCACATCGAAATGGGTGCCGTCGCGCACAGCGATCATGGCGCCGATCATGATGATCCACACAAAGCAGAACCGGGCGATTTCCTCAGTCCAGATATAGCGCGGGATCACGCCAGTATAACGGCTGAGGATCTGCATCGATACCGGCACGATTAAAGCGGTGATCAACAGCGTTAATAATAGTTTCAGAAGGCGATAATAGCCTTCGATCAGCACACGCATGGTGGCTCTCGTTTTAAGGTCAGGACAGGGTTCGCGGGGGGGTGTGGCTTGCGGGGCACCCGCCCCGCAAGCCACACGCGGAATTACTGAACCGCTTCGATCGATTTCAGAACTTCCGACGCACCAAGGCTTTCCGCATAGGACGCCTTGACTGGTGCCGCCAGTTCCAGAAGCTTGTCGCGTTCAGTGAACACGTAGGTCGTCAGCAACCCGTCCTTTTCCATAGCTTGCAACTTGGCGCTGTCTTGGCCGCTTTCCAATTCGCGGCCCAGCTTTCCGGCGGCCTTTCCGGCCTCAAGAACGCAGGCCTGCTCTTCCGGCGACAGCCGTTCATATGTGGCGTTCGAGAAGGCAATCGGACGCACAGTAATGGCGTGCTGGGTCAGCGAAATATCCGGTCCGACCTCATAGAACTTCATCTGCTCGATACCCGAGGCTTCGTTTTCAGCACCATCAATAACCCCGGTCTGAATGGCGTTATAGACCTCGTCATAGGCAATTACCGACGGGGCCGCGCCGATCGCTTCGAAGATCTGGGTCTGAATTGGGGCCCCCATCACGCGCATGGGCAGACCCGACAATTCTTCCATATTGGTAATCGGTCGGTTGACGATCAACTGCCGGGTGCCGCCGCCAGCATAGCCGATCAGCCGAACATTGGCCTTTGCCAGCACGTCATCCGCCAGCGGGGACAGCGCATCCTGATCCATCACCGCGTTCCAGTGATCCAAATCACGGAACAAAAACGGCATATCCATCAGCGGCGCCATTTGGCTGAAGGTCGACATATGCGAAGGACTGACGATGGCGTAATCCACCGCAATCCCTTGGCTCATATTCTCGAAATAGTCCTTTTCCAGACCCAGTTCAGAATTCAGGTGAAGCTCAAACGTCAGTGATCCACCCGAACATTCACCCGCGACACGTTCAAATTCACGCAACGCTTTGCCATAGGAATGGTTGTCGTCAAACTGAACAGCGCCGACCAGTTCGGTTGCATAGATCGGTGTCGCCATGACAGCCGATATGGCGCCGCCGAGCAACGCTTTCTTCAGAGTATTCATGTGTCCTCCCAGACTACAAGTAAGCTGCGATCGTCCCGTCGCTTGGTTTGAACTTGTATGGCAGATTTAGCGCGTCTGCGACGTTGTGTCCACTCCCTTTCAAGGGGGGCCAGATGTCTGCCCGCAGGTCCAACGCTGCGCTGGCGGGGCATCAGGTCCTGCCAATAAAATTTTGTTCGGCCTGCCGCAAAACCGAGATTGCCGCGTTAACAAATCCCGATAAGATCAGGAGATGACATCATCGCGGTCTGACCTTTCTCAATATAGCCGGGCTGAACTGAGGTCCGATGCGGTCGTTCACATCGTCGGGCTGGTGGCTGCGCTGATCTCGGCGCCGGTACTGATTGCACTGTCGGCGGTCTGGCGCGGCGACACCCCCGCCATTCTGGGGGTCACGATCTATGGTTTGACCTTGGTCGCCATGATCCTTTGCTCGGCTCTTTATAACATGGTGCACCGTCAATCTTGGCAAAAATGGCTACGGCGTCTGGATCATTCGGCAATCTATCTCAAGATCGCCGGCACGTTCACTCCGCTGGCCCTTCTCAGCGGCGCGCCGGTCGCGCTTCTGCTCAGCAGCCTATGGGCCTCGGCCTTCGCTGGATGCGGTTTACGTATCTTTGCACCGAACCGGTTTCGCTGGCTCGCCCTGACGCTGTATCTGGCCATGGGCTGGGCCGGAGTCTTTGGTGGCTGGGGCCTGATTTCTCAGTTTTCCGGGCCGGTGAAGGCGCTTATCCTGACCGGAGGCGGCCTATACACAGTGGGCATGGGCTTTTACCTTTGGGAACGATTGCCGTTTCACAATACCATTTGGCACGTGTTCGTTTTGGTCGCCACCGTGACCTTTTACGCCGCCATCACGATCCATCTTGCGGACACCGCGCAGATACTGACATAGCGCTCCGCCACGTTGTCGACGCGTTTGCCTCGCACGTCCCAACACGATCGCCTGAATTTCCCGGTGTGATAGTTGGTTGAAGTGTCTGTTTTGATGAATTATTCAACAACCAGCGCATTTATTCCTTGCTATTGGATCGCAAGCACAGTCCCATCCCCGCGTGCTGCCTCGATCAGACGGATCACCGCAATCGCTGCGCTCGCATCATGGCACGGGGAAACTCGGCCGATCCGCTAGAATTAGGAACCGTATCTCATGTCCAGCAGAATGAATTTGATGATTTCGGCAAGCGTCGCGACCCTCGTTGCGTCGACAGCCTCGGCCCAGACGATGGAAGACCTTGTGGCTGCCGCCACCGAAGAAGGCATGTTGACGACAATCGCCTTGCCTCATGATTGGTGCGGCTACGGCGCAGTTATTGACGGCTTCAAGGCCAAATATCCCGGCATCAAGGTCAACGAATTGAACCCCGACGCCGGCAGCGCCGACGAACTGGAAGCCATCCGCGCCAACAAGGACAATACCGGCCCGCAAGCGCCGGATGTGATTGACGTCGGATTTGCCTTCGGTCCCGCGGCGAAAGAAGAAGGCCTGTTGCAGCCTTACAAAGTGTCCACTTGGGACACCATTCCAGAGACGGTTAAGGATCCGGACGGCTTTTGGTACGGCGATTATTACGGCGTGCTGTCGTTTGCAGTGAACCGGGATATCATTGACGAACTGCCGCTCGACTGGTCGGATCTTTTGAAGCCGGAATATGCGGCCTCTGTGGCATTGGCCGGGGATCCTCGCGCCTCTAATCAAGCCATTCTGGGCGTGATGGCAGCAGGGATTTCCGAAGGCGGCGCCCCGGGGGATGCGTCCGGCACGGCGGGGCTGGATTTCTTCGCCAAACTGAACGCTGCGGGGAATTTCGTGCCCGTCATTGGCAAAACCGGGACTTTGGCCCAAGGCGCGACGCCGATTGTGATCGAGTGGGATTACAACGCATTGGCGGGTCGTGACACGCTGAACGGTAATCCGCCGGTCGCTGTGGTGGTTCCTGCGTCCGGCGTGGTGGCCGGTGTCTATGTGCAGGCCATCTCGGCCTATGCGCCGCATCCCAACGCTGCCAAGCTGTGGATGGAGTATCTCTATTCCGACGAAGGTCAAACGTTGTGGTTGCAAGGCTACTGCCATCCGATCCGGTTCAACGACATGGCCGAGCGCGATGTGATCCCGCAAGAGTTGCTGGACGCGCTGCCGCCCGCGGCGGCCTATGCCAACGCCTATTTTCCGACGCTTGAAGAGCAAAGCGCAAGCAAAGACGTGGTGACCGGTGGCTGGGACAGCGTGGTCGGCGCAAGCGTTCAATAAACGGACCAACCAGTTGCGTCCCGCATGAGTGTCGGGGCGCAACATCCTGACACGACTTAATTATGGACGAAACGTATGGCTGCAAACGGCCCGGCCACGCCCCGGACACCCCTTCCGCTGCATTGGCTTGGCATCGTGCCATTCGCGTTGTTTGCTCTGCTGTTTTTGATTGGTCCGGCCTTGTATATCGTGACCGGCGCCTTCCGAACGCCGGATGGTGGGTTCACCCTTGCGAATATCCGTGGCCTGTTCACCCCCTCCATTCTTGCCTCGTATTGGATCTCGATCCGTATTTCTGTCGCCTCGGCCCTGCTGGGCTGTGTGATCGGGTTTTCGATCGCAGCGGCCGTCACCTTGGGCAATCTGCCCAAAGGTCTGCGTGGCCCGCTCATGACCTTTTCCGGCGTGGCGTCCAACTTCGCCGGGGTGCCCCTAGCCTTTGCCTTTCTGGCAACGCTGGGGCGGTTGGGGTTGGTCACCGTGACGCTGAAATCTTGGTTTGGCATCAACATCTATGCCATGGGGTTTAACCTGCTCAGCTTTTCGGGGCTTACGCTGGTCTATCTGTTTTTCCAGATCCCATTGATGGTCTTGATTATCACCCCGGCGCTGGACGGTTTGAAAAAAGAATGGAAAGAGGCCGCCACAATTCTGGGCGCAAGCGGCTTCCAATACTGGCGCATGGTGGCCTTTCCGATCCTCTTTCCAGCGATCCTTGGCACCTTCGCCCTTCTGTTCGCCAACGCGTTCGGCGCCGTCGCAACGGCCTATGCGCTGACCGGCTCGTCCCTGTCGATTGTGCCGATTGTGCTGTTTGCGCAAATCCGCGGCGACGTGCTGCAAGACCCGCACCTTGGCTACGCGCTTGCCTTTGGGATGATCGTGGTGACAGGGATCGCGAATGGCCTCTATGTCTGGTTACGGGCCCGGTCTGAGCGGTGGACGCGATGAAAGTGAACCGCTTCTGGTCTTGGCTTGCCATCGCGGTCGGCGTGATCTACTTCGCGCTGCCCTTGCTCGGTACCATCGAATTTTCGCTGCGGATGCGGCGCGGTGAGTATTCCCTCGATGCCTATCGCGCGGTGCTGGCGGACCCCCGGTTTCATGAAACCTTTGGCTATTCGGTCATCATGGCAATTTGTACCATCGTTTTTGGCGTGCTTTTGGTGGTGCCGACGGCTTACTGGGTGCGCCTAAAGATGCCGCGTCTGCGCCCGTTGCTGGAATTCATCACCCTATTGCCATTGGTGATCCCGCCCATCGTCATCGTGTTCGGCTATATCCGGATGTACAACACGTCATCGTTGTTGCCGTTAACGGGTTCGGCCATGGGCACCAATCTGCTGCTGATGTTCGGCTATGCGACGTTGTCGCTGCCTTATATGTATCGGGCAGTCGATACCGGACTGCGGGCCATTGACGTGCGCAGCCTGACCGAAGCGGCGCAATCTTTGGGCGCAGGCTGGGTGCTTATTCTGGCCCGGGTCATTCTGCCCAATGTCCTGATCGCGGTTCTGTCGGGGGCATTTTTGACCTTCGCCATCGTGATCGGCGAATTCGTTCTGGCCGCGTTGCTGAACCGGCCGGCATTTGGCCCCTACTTGCAGCTAATCGGCGCCAACCGTGCCTATGAGCCGGCCGCGCTTGCGGTGATCTCATTCGCCATCACCTGGGCGTGCATGGGTCTCATTCAACTGGTCACCCAGTTCTCCAAACATACGAAAGCACCGCGCTGATGGGTTTTCTCGACATTGAGCATCTCGAAAAGTTCTATGGGACAAACCAAGTCGTGAAGGACTTTAATCTTAGCATCGAGAAAGGCGAGTTTATTTCCTTCCTTGGGCCGTCGGGTTGCGGCAAGACCACCACCCTGCGCATGGTTGCCGGCTTTGAAACGCCCACCAGTGGGCGCATCCGCATCAACGGCAAGGACGTGGTTGATCAGCGCCCGAACCAGCGCAATATCGGCATGGTGTTCCAAAGCTATGCCCTATTCCCCAATCTGACAGTCGCACAGAATGTAGCTTTCGGCTTGCGCGTCGCCCGTGCGCCCAAGGCTAAAATTCGCGGTCGGGTCGCTGAAATGCTGGCGATTGTCGGCCTCTCCGAATTCGGTGCGCGCTTTCCGTTTCAATTGTCCGGCGGGCAGCAGCAGCGCGTTGCGCTGGCCCGCGCCTTGGCGGTGCAACCCCAGGTCTTGTTGCTGGACGAACCCCTGTCAGCCCTTGATGCGAAAATCAGAGTGTCCCTGAGGTCCGAGATCCGAGACATTCAAAAAACCCTCGGCATCACCACCATCTATGTGACCCATGATCAGGAAGAAGCCCTGTCGATGTCTGACCGGATCGTCGTGATGCACCAAGGTGTGGCCGATCAGGTCGGCACCCCGTTTGAGATATATAACACGCCCAAGACCCGGTTCGTCGCGTCATTCGTCGGCACTTTGAACCAGATCGTTGCGACCATCCAAGATCCCAGCACCGGCACCCTTCAAATCGGCGCGGACTCTGTCACCCTTGGACGCCCGTTGGCCGCCAAGACCGGCACCGAGGTTGGATTGGCGATCCGCCCCGAAGCCCTGTCACTTCGGCCTCAGAGCGACGGAGCGCTATCTCTGCCCGGTCGCATCGTCGCCGTCGACTTCCTTGGCTCGGTGGTGCGGGTCAAGGTCGATACCGGGTCAGGCGTGATGTCGCTTGATATGTTCAACCGCCCCACTGCGCCGCCCCCCGTGCCGGGAGAGCAGGTCGCCCTGTCTGTCGCGGCCGAAGATGTCATCGTCCTATCGGATGGAACTGCTGTGGGCCAAAGCAGGTAAGCAGGCGCGGCGTTTGTCCGGCCCCCGTCTCTGGGATAACCAACCCCCGGCACCGCGATGCCAGCAACATCATGCAGGTTCAGGGATTTCAGTTGTTCACGGCCGCGGTCTCTGAAAGGCTTGCGCCCAGACCACTATCGTTGTGACCCGCCTTGGAGCAGGCGGGAAGGAGGGGACATGAAGACCATTAAAGGACCGGCTTTGTTTCTGGCGCAGTTTGCCAGCGACACGGCCCCATTCAACAGCTGGCCTGCAATTACCGCATGGGCAGCCGATTGCGGGTATGCAGGCGTGCAAGTGCCAAGCTGGGACAACCGCCTCATCGACCTTGATCTGGCGGCTGACAGCAAGGGCTATTGCGACGACTGGGCCGGACAGGCACAGGCCAATGGCATTGTTGTAACGGAACTGTCCTGCCATTTGCAGGGCCAGTTGGTTGCGGTCCATCCGGCTTATGACACCGCCTTCGACGGGTTTTCCGCGCCATCGGTGCGCGGCAACCCCGCAGCGCGGCAAGCATGGGCCGTGGCGCAGGTCGAAAAGACGATCCGCGCCTCGCACAACCTTGGGCTGACCGCGGTTGCGACCTTCTCGGGCGCGCTGGCATGGCCCTATATCTATCCGTGGCCACAGCGTCCCGCAGGGTTGGTCGAGGCGGCCTTTGATGAATTGGCCAAGCGCTGGCGCCCCCTGCTGGATCTGGCCGATGAGAACGGGGTGGATTTGTGTTATGAGATTCATCCCGGTGAAGACCTGCATGACGGGGTCAGTTTTGAAATGTTTCTGGATCGTGTCGCCCAGCACCCCCGTGCGAAAATGCTGTACGATCCCAGTCACTATGTCCTGCAATGTCTGGATTATCTTGATAACCTTGATATTTACGCGGATCGGATCGGCATGTTCCACGTCAAAGATGCCGAGTTTAACCCAACCGGACGGCAGGGCGTGTATGGCGGCTTTCAGTCATGGGTAAATCGCGCCGGACGTTTCCGCAGCCTTGGGGATGGGCAAGTGGACTTCGGCGCGATCTTCTCAAAGCTGGCGGCAATGGATTTCGACGGCTGGGCGGTTGTGGAATGGGAATGCGCCCTGAAGCATCCTGAAGATGGGGCGCGTGAGGGGGCGGCGTTTGTCCGCGATCACATCATCCGGGTCACGCCCCACGCTTTTGATGACTTTGCCGCCGGCGGCACCGACGACGCAGCCAACCGGGCGATGCTGGGGCTGGACCGATGAGCCGGTTCGCCGACCGGCAAGGGCCGATCCGTCTGGGGATGGTGGGCGGTGGTCAAGGTGCCTTGATCGGCGGGGTCCACCGCATCGCCGCGCGCCTAGACGGCGCGTTCGATCTGGTCGCCGGTGCGTTGTCCTCGACGGCGGACAAGGCCAAAGCATCAGGGCTTGAAATCGGGCTGTCCGAAGACCGCATCTATCATGATTTTACCGAGATGGCCGAGCGCGAGTCCCGCCGTGCGGACGGGATCGAAGCGGTGGCGATTGTCACCCCAAATCACCTGCATTTGCCGGTGGCGCGCGCGTTTCTGGAACGGGGAATTCATGTCATCTGTGACAAACCGCTGACCGGGACGATGGCGGATGCCACGGCCTTGAAGGCGGCCGCCGACGCCGCAGATGCGGTCTTCATCCTGACCCATAATTACACCGGCTATCCGCTGGTGCGCGAGGCCAAAGCCCGGGTGGACAGCGGCGCCTTGGGCGAGATCCGTCTGGTACAAGTGGAATATGCACAAGACTGGCTGGCCGAAGACCCGAGCCCAGACAACAAACAGGCCGCGTGGCGCACCGACCCCGCCCTCAGCGGCATCGGCGGCGCGATCGGCGACATCGGCACCCACGCATGGAACATCGCCCGCTTCGTCAGCGGCTTGCAGCCCGAGGCGCTGTCTGCGGATCTACAGAGCTTTGTTTCCGGCCGGCGTCTGGATGACAATGCCCACGTGCTGCTGCGGTTTGCTGGCGGCGCGCGCGGCATGCTCTGGTGCAGTCAGGTGGCGGCCGGGGCCGAAAATGGCCTGCGGCTTCGGGTCTATGGCACCAAGGCCGGGCTGGACTGGCAGCAGGAAAACCCGAATGTTCTGAAGGTCACCCCCTTGGGGGGGCCGACCACGCTGATCACCCGGGCGTCGAAGTCAACCGGAGAGGCGGCGCAGCGCCTGTCCCGCATTCCCCCCGGCCACCCCGAAGGGTTTTTCGAAGCCTTCGCCAATATCTATGGCGAGGCGGCCTTGGCCATTCGCGCCCACCGCACCGGCGACGCCCTGCCGCCGCATGTCACGTTCCCCACTTTGGCGGATGGCATGGAAGGGGTGGCGTTTATCGCCGCCTGCGTCGCGTCCTCCACCGCCAATGGACAGTGGACCGCACTCTGACGGCAGCCCTTGATGGGGCAAAGTTTTGCCGCCGTTTCGCACGTTTTTAGGCGCGGAACGGCGGCAATCCACATATTTTTGCGCGCGGGTTGCGAAGACTGCTGTAGTCGGCCCTCAGGGGCTGGTCGCAGATGCCGACTGCCGCATTCCAGTCAGAACCTGCGCCACGATCTCGAAGGATCGGACCCGCGCCGCGTGGTCGTGGATCATCCCGGTCACGATCAATTCGTCCGGCCGATACCGGGCAAGGATATCCGCAAGTTGCCGCGAGACCGTCTCTGGGCTGCCCGTCGCAGAACAGGACAGGGCCTGATCGACTTGCGCCAAAATAGGCGCAGGAAATTCGGCTTCTGGATGGTCGGTCGGCAGCGGCAACTTCCCGGGACGGCCACTTCGCAGGCGGGCAAACGCCAAAATCTGGGACGATCGTAAAAATTTGGCCTCGGCATCGGTATCGGCGGCGCAGACGCCCGCCGCGACCATGACATAGGGCCGCTTCAATGTGGCGGATGGCCGAAAGCTGCTCCGATAAACCTCCAGCGCCTGCTCCAGCATCGCCGGGGCGAAGTGCGAGGCGAAGGCATAGGGCAGTCCCAAATAGGCCGCCAGTTGCGCCCCATAAAGGCTGGAGCCAAGTATCCAGACCGGAACGTTCGTGCCCGTTCCCGGAATCGCCCGTACCGGCGCGGTATCGGGCATATCGCCCAAGTATTCGATCAGTTCCTGAACGTCCTGAGGAAAGCTGTCCTCTGGGGCCATGTGACGGCGCAGAGCCCGCGCGGTAGCCATGTCAGTGCCCGGTGCCCGCCCCAGTCCGAGATCAATCCGACCGGGAAACAACGTTGCGAGGGTGCCGAACTGTTCCGCAACCATCAAGGGCGCGTGGTTCGGCAGCATGATCCCACCTGCCCCGATCCGCATGGTCTGTGTCGCCGCGGCGATCTGGCCGATCACAACCGCCGTTGCCGCGCTGGCGATCCCCGGCATGTTGTGGTGCTCCGCCAGCCAATAGCGGTGGTAACCGGCGGCTTCGGCCGCGCGGGCAAGCGCAACCGAATTGGCCAGCGCATCCGCGACGGTTTGGCCTTCTGGGACGGGCGAAAGATCGAGAAGAGAAAACTGTTCCATGACTGGTATTGAGCGCGCGCAAGGCACACTGTCAACGGCTCACGCTGGGGCAAACCGCATCGCAGAAGCCCGAACCGCCGTCGTCTTTTGCAAACGCGGCACTGCGAACCATGAAGTAGGGCTTGTCAGGTTTTAGGTCGGCCCGTATTCCCTGCGAGCACGCAGCCTCACGACCTGCCGGATCGCGCACGGCGACGCTCTGCGCAGGTTCTCTTCTAAATGGGCCAGCCTTGGCCTTGGATACTTCACTGAAGGATGAACAGAATGAGCACGATCAAACGCCTGCACCCTGGCCCCCGCATGAGCCAAGCCGTTGTTTATAATGGGACAGTTTGGCTGGCAGGTCAGGTGGGAACACCGGGAGACGACGTTGCCGCCCAGACCAAAGAGATCCTCGCAAACGTCGACAAACTTCTTGAAGAAGTCGGGTCAGACAAGTCGAAGATCCTGCAAGCCACGATCTGGATGGCTTCGATGGCCGATTTCGCGACGATGAACGGCGTGTGGGATACATGGGTCGATCCCGCCAATCCTCCGGCACGGGCCACCGGCGAATCCGCATTGGCAACGCCAGATCACAAGGTCGAGATCATCATCGTCGCTGCGGTCTGATCCAGCACCGGACCGCTGCGTCCCACACCACTTCAGAGTGATGGGAACGACCATTCCAGTTGGATGCTGGAGGCAACCTTCCGGCATCCAGTGGGCAATGGGCAATGGGCAATTCACACCTCAAGGGTCAGGTTTGCAACATTTGTAACCGCCCCAAGCGCAAGTAGGGATTTTGAAGCATTTTCTGACGTGTTGTCGGGTGCGGACATAACTCCAGCCTCATGATGCGTCCTCACAGATACCGCGGGCCCGTCTGGTGTTCGTGGGTCAGGCATCACATCAACGCCGCCTGCTCGGTGGCACTTCGTTTGTTTGGACTGACCGCCTTAGGCGGTCAGTCCAAGCAAACGACGAGAACTACAATCCTTGATCGCTGGTCATAATGCACGGCGGTCCGAACCGATAGATTGCTGCGTTCAGCGCCTCGACGCAGAAGTCCGCGTCCAGCGTGTTCGAGATCCGCCACGACAGAACCATCGGGGTATGCCAGTCCATGATCGCCATCAGATAGAGGAATCCGCGGCGCATCGGCAGATAGGTGATGTCCACGCACCAGAGTTGATTTGGCTTGCCCACCCGCAGCCCACGCAAGAGGTGGGGATAGGGCTTATGTCCCTTCGCTGGATTGCTGGGGTTCGACTTCTGATAGATCGGCATCAACCCCATCAGGTGCATTAGCGCGCGGTTCAACTCCACCTTACCCTGCAGCTAGAATAGAACGACGATCGCGGGATCGACAGCAGCGCTTACTGCTGACCGACCGACAGGTCAGGATGGTCGCGCTCAACCATGCTGCGCCTCACGTCCCGCCCCACAGTATTAGCTTTCTTTCCGAAAAAGAGTTGGCTACCGCCAATTCCCCGATCTTGGCATGCAGGTCCCTGACTTGGCCTTCATCGATGGCCGGCGTCTTGCGGCCGCCGCGTTCAAAGACACCAGACGCGCCGTCGAGCAGCGCACGTGTCCAATGGTTGATTATCGTCGGATGCACGCCGAACCGACTCGCCATCTCCGGAAATGGTCTCCTCCCATTTCAACGCTTCAGGCGCCACCTTCGCCTTGAACTCAGGGGCGTGTTGCTTTCGTTTCGGCATCTTCGATCTCCTCAATGGTGAAGATCAGCAGACAGCAAATCAGAGCATACGTCAGTGTCCAGCTTTCGGCCCCCCCCTCAGGTGAGGATTTGTTGCTTATAAGGTTGCTTATAAGAATGCGACAATGGGACTTAGAAAAGTTGGTCCGTTCACTGCCGGATGCTTAGCGCTGGATCGCAAAATGAGCATCGATTGGGGCGTGTCGAACCGCGGGGCGCCGACCAGGCTACCGTCGCGGGCATGTGCGGCCACGCCGCGAACGATGAGGGATCAACATGAAGAATACGAGACTAATTCACAATGAGTTAGGCCTGCAACGGCGCAGCAAGCACCCGAAGCGTCGGATCAAGGCGACGCTGCGGGAAGGCCGGCAGGAGGCCGTTGAACCGAACGTGTTTGGGCGATAGATTTCGTCCACGACCAGCTTGCAAAGGGCAACAAACTGCAAATCCTGACGATGGTCGACACGCATTCTCGCTTCTGCCCGGCGGTCGATCCGCAATTTTCTTATGCCGACGAGGACGTTGTTCAAACTCTGGAATGGGTCTGCGCCCGCACCGGCTATCCCAAGACGATAAGAGGCGACAACGGCAGCGAATTTATCGCGCGCCACCTCGACCTTTGGACCCATGCCGACCACGTTACTCTGGACTTCCCAAGCCCCAGCAAGCCCACGGAGAACGGCTTTTTCGAGGCGTATACCAGCAATTTCCGGTCAAAATGCCTGAACGATCATTGGTTCATCGGCCTGCGGAAACCCACCAAAAGCTGGAGGATTGGCGGCGAAACAATACCGAAGACCGCCCCTACCGCGCGATCGGACATAACGTCCCGATCAACACACATTATCCCGAAGGAGCCTCCAGCCCGCCATCGTGAAAGAGCTGGAAAACTCCAGATTACGGCGGTCCAGGGTTGGGCTGCAGCGCAAACCGTAAAGGACGCGCGGCGTTGCCACCAGAGAGCGGGCAGCTTCTCAACCAATCATAAACACATCATATCGTGTAGTTTTGCCACGGATCTGATGTGTGCATTTCTGAACGCCTTCAATCGGATCAGCCTTGGCAGGCCACTTAAGCACCACCCGCTTGCGCGCATGTTTGATCGCCAACCGTACCAGATCACCGGCGTCCTCATCGCTGCCGACGATGTCACGGACTTGACGCAAGTCCTGCTTCACCAGCGCCGAATTCTTCCGTTCGGGATGCATTGGATCAACCAAAATTGCTTCGCCAGACAGTTCAGGGATCAAATCCTTGGCGTCCCCCTTCAAAAGGGTCATGCGGCCAATGATCTCGCGAAACTGGCCTCCCTCTCTCTCAGCGCGTTCCATGCCTTGGGCCAACAACCTATGCATTTCCTCCGAGCGCTCAATTAAAGTCACTTGCGCACCTAGAGACGCTAAAAGAAATGCGTCCCGGCCCAGTCCCGCCGTCGCGTCGATAATCGTTGGTGTTTTGCCTGCACGAAGTCCCATTGCCTTCGCTAAGTCTTGCCCACGACCACCACCGAACCGAAGTCGATGCGCCACTGACCCTTCAACAAAATCAACGCGCAACACTGCTGCAACCCGCTTCAAACCCTATTCATCTTCGACCCTAGTTGAGTTCCAACGCCCATGTTTTTCAGACAATACCGCTTTTCTGGCTGTGCCGCAGCCCCAAATATCAACGGATAAACCAAACTCGCCTCGCGCAGGAGGCCTATATTTGTGACCGGCGCAAAAATAGTTTCTTCAGTGGACTGCACCGCGGGGCATTGTAGCAGAACTCAGGCCTGCATGGTGTTGCCTCGGTTTGGATCCGGTCCCTTTCGAGTAATGTTTGCTATGAAGGGGACGAGAAATGGCAACGAGTTTCGCCGTGATGCTGTGCGCATCGCAACCACCAGCGGTCGGACGCGACCGCAGGCTTCATCCGGTTTGGGGGTGGGATTATCAATGCTGATCAAGTGGGTTCAACAGCATCAGCGCGATGATGTGATGTCGAGTCAACAAGCTCGTTATCCGGAGTTTCGCGGCACCGAGACTGGCCCTGTGTGACGGGAACCATGTTGTCACCGTCCAAGACTTTGCGGAAGTGTATCGCGAACGAGATGGATGCTGTGACGATCGCAACGTTTTTCTGGCCAATCGTTTCCATACACTCCGACCTGATCCAGATCCAGAAAATGTCCCACGCGGTCGGAAGAGGTGTATCCGTCCGGTGTCCCCGCTCTGACGGCGTGATGGAGTGCCTGCTAGATGTCCACCATGGATAGTGGACATCTTGAGGTAAGCGATGGCGGGCAAGAAGGGGCAGAAGAAGCGGGTTTGGTCAGACGAAGAGAAGCGGTCAATCTGCATGCAGGCGCGGGTTTCCGGGGTGTCGGTTGCGCAGGTTGCGCGGCGCTACGCGATGAATACCAACCTGATCCATAAATGGCTTCGCGATCCTCGGTTTTCATCAGGGGAGCAGA
>NZ_MTBG01000005.1 GCF_002119405.1 Pseudoruegeria sp. SK021
GCTGGCGGTGGCGGTGGTGCTGACCTATGCCATCGACCGCATATCGCGGCACCTGCGTCAGCGGATGCGGCTGGACGGCGGCCAACCTTTGGTCTGGGAAACCGAGGAGGCCCGCCGAGGCTGCTAGGTGGTGGGTATCCGACTATGGCCAGAGCCGCAGCCATCCTTGCGGCGCATGGACAGGGCGGCACTGGGTCGGATGGCAGCGCACAGCGCAATCAGGCGGTCCAGCATCTGCCCGGTCGGCACTGGACGGATCCAATGCCAAAACCGGCTGGGGCGGATCGAGATCATCTCGTCGCCACTTTGGCTCACACCGCGTCGCGCGGCAGACGCAGGCCCGTTTCGGCGTCGAACAGATGGGTGTCAGCCGGGTCCACATTCAGCGTCAGCCGCGATCCGGGCAGGGCCAAAACCCGTTCCCGGAAGGTGCCAAACACGTTTTGACCGGCAATACGCATGGTCACCTGCGTTTCAGACCCCATCGGCTCAACCACAACCACCTCGGCCTCGATACCGCCGTCTGCCGCAAGGGTGAAATGCTCAGGACGAATGCCATACACAAGATCGCGCCCTTCTGCGGCCCCCGGCGGGACCGGAAGCCGTGCGTCACCGGCCACGAAATGATCGCCGTCCACCCGGCCTTTGATGAAATTCATCGATGGCGACCCAATGAAGGCGGCGACAAACTGATTGACCGGATTGTCGTACAAGTCCAGCGGCGTGCCGATCTGTTCGATATGACCACCATTCAGCACGACAATCTTGTCGGCCATTGTCATCGCCTCGACCTGATCATGGGTGACGTAAAGCGTTGTCGTCTTCAGCTTTTGATGCAAGGCCTTGATCTCGCCGCGCATGACGACCCGCAGCTTTGCATCAAGGTTCGACAAGGGCTCGTCGAACAAAAAGACTTTCGGATTGCGCACAATGGCCCGCCCCATAGCGACCCGCTGGCGCTGTCCGCCCGACAACTGTCCCGGGCGCCGGCCAAGATACTCTGCCAGCCCAAGAATGCCTGCAGCCCAATCGACCCGTTCTTTGATTTCAGCCGTGCTCGCCCCGCGATGCAGAAGCGAGAATCCCATGTTTTCTTCGACGGTCATATGGGGATAAAGCGCATAATTCTGGAACACCATCGCGATGTCACGATGTTTCGGCTCCAGATCATTCACGACCAGATCCCCGATGGCGATCTCACCATCTGAGATCGTCTCCAACCCGGCCAGCATCCGCAGCAAGGTGGATTTGCCACAACCCGACGGTCCAACAAGCACGACGAATTCACCGTCGGCAATGTCAATATCCACGCCATGGATCACCTTAACGGCGCCGTAAGATTTCTTGACGTTTGAAAAAGTTACAGGAGCCATCGTTAACCCTTCAGTCCGGTATGGGCCAGTCCTTCAACGAACTGACGCTGGGCAATTACAAAGACGATCAGAACCGGCAAGGCGGTCATCGTCGCGGCGGCCAGTTGGATGTTCCACATCGCGCCGCCATAGGCATCGGTGAACTGAGTCAAAGCCTGTGGCAGGGTGAATTTCTCTGGCGAGGACAAAAACACAATCGGTTCCAGATACAGGTTCCACGAATGCAGGAAGGTGAAAATCGCGACCGCACCCAGTGCCGGCTTCGATAAGGGCAACGCAATCGTCCAAAAGATCTTGAACCGGCCCAACCCGTCGACCCGTGCCGCTTCTTCCAGTTCTTTTGGCAGCGCGATGAAGAACTGCCGCATGATAAAAGTGGCAAACACGGACGGGGCGCCAAAGACCGGCACCAAGATCAACGGCCAGTGCGTGTTGATCATGTCCCAACTCAGAAACAGCCGGAACAACGGCACAATCGTCACCTCGGATGGGATCAGCAACCCGATCAGCACCACCATGAACAGCGTGTTCGCGAACGGAAAATCGATCCGCGCAAACGCGTAGCCGGCCATGGAGGAAAAGATCAGGGTGCCACCCGTCACGATTGCAGCGATATACGCCGAGTTCCAGTATTGCTTGGCGAAGGGCTGCAATTCAAACGCCTGCCCATAGGTCGAGAAATCAAATCGGCTTGGGATGATTTCAGGCGGGAAAGCAAAGATATCCGAGATCGGCTTCACTGAAGAGGTCACCATCCACCATGTCGGAAAAACGAACGGGACCAAAAGGATCAGCATCAGCCCATAGAGGGCGATTTTCATGCGCGGCGAGAGGTCAGTTTTCATAGAATACGATCCTTTTGCGCATCTGCCATTGCAGGAATGTCAGGGCCGCGACGATCACGAACAGCAAGATCGACAACGTTGCGCCGTAGCCGAAATTGTGGAACTCGAACGCCTGCTGATAAAGGTAATAGACCAGTACTGTGGTCGACATGCCCGGTCCGCCTTGGGTCAGCACCGCGATCTGTGCGAAGACTTGCAGCGAACCGACAATGGTGATGATTGAGGTCAGCATCACCGTTGGGCTGATCATCGGCAGGGTAATGCGGCGGAACTGTCGGAATGCCGGAATGCCATCGACCCGGGCGGCTTCGTACAGCTCTTTTGGCACACCTTGCAAGGCAGCAAGGAACAGGATCATGTTCAGGCCGACGTTCTTAAACACCTGCACCACAACCACCGCGATCATTGCCGTGGTCGGGTGGCGCAGCCAATTGGGGCCTTCAATGCCGAAGTGGTCGAGAATGCCGTTCAGGCCGCCATTGTTCTGCAGCAAGAAGCTCCAGACGATGGTCCATGCCACCAGCGACACGACCACCGGAGAGAAGAACAGCGTGCGGAACACTGTGATCCCGCGCAATTTCTGGTTCAGAAGCACCGCTAGCAACAGCGCCAACGACATGTTGAACACTACCAGAAAGATCGAGAAAATCGCAGTCGCGATCAGAACTTCTGGTAGGCCCGGATCACTTAGCAGCCGGTGATAGTTTTCAAGGCCTTTAAAGCGAAACGTTTGGGCCAACACGTTCCACTCATGCAGGGAATACCAAAACACAAGCAGCAACGGCACCAGCACGAAGACGGCAATGCCGATGGCCTGCGGGGCGACAAACACATACCCGGCAAGACTGTCGCGACGCGCCATCGTCCAGTAGGGGCGCTTTCGGCGCGATAGTTCAGATGGAGAAGCCACGACAGTCATGATGCTTGGGTCTCCCTTTTACAGCAGCGGCTGAATGCGCTGACACACATTGCTAAGCACGGCGGCAACATCAGCGTCCGGCTGCCACAGCGAATCCAGTTCGGCCCGCACGACCTGCTGAATTTCGGAATACCCCTCATGGACCGGCAGAACCTCGCCGCGCGTGATCCCATCGACTACCACGCTGTCGATCATTTCCGAGGTCAGCAGCGGGTTGGTCGCGCCCAGCGTTTCCGCGTTTAACAAGCTTGCCCGCACTGGCGGAAAGAACTGCGCCAGCTTTGCGCTGTTTTCCGGGTTGGTCATATGGGCCAGAAACGCGACCGCCAGATCAACATTATCGCCGCGCTGGAAGGCGCCAATGGCGGCCTGCCCGATCACCGCATAATCGCCCGCCTGGCCGGTCGGAAGCGGGACCAGATCCCAATCGAACGCATCGTCGCCAGTTGGCAACAGCGATGCCCGCGAAATCTGCGTGATTGACATTGCCGCATCACCCGCAAAGAAATCGACGCTTTCACCCGGTCCCGGTGTGGCGCCGGTTTCAAAGATCGCGTCGTGAATAAAGGTCATCGCATCGACCATCTGCGGCTCATCAAAGGTACAGGTCGCGCCATCCGCGCTCCAGGGGGCAGCATCCCATCCGCGCCAGATCGCGGCCAAGTTCTGCCAAGTCTGGAAGTTGAAATCCCGGACAATGATGCCCTCACTGTCGGCAGCGGCAACTTTCGCGGCCACATCAATCGCGTTGTCCCAAGTCCATTCTCCGGCGGCGATCAGGTCAGCCGGGGTCGGCGCACCTGCGGCCCGGATCAGATCATTGTTGGCGAAGATCGCCAGCGGCGACGTCGAGAATGGAATTGCGTACAGTTCGCCGTCCAACCGCCACAATTCAGTCGGCTTGGCGAGAATGTCGTCATAGTCGAAGCCGTCTGCGGCCATGAAGCCATCGTTCAGAGGGGCCAGCACGCCGGAATTGACGAAATCTGCCGCCGTGCGTTCCAGAATCCATGCCAGATCGGGTGGATTGCCACCTGCAATCTGCGTGGTCAGCGTGGTGGTGTAGCTGCTGAATGGCAACGATTCATAGGTGATGCTGACACCCGGATGGGTCGCCGTGAAACTATCGGCGATGTCATTGAACAGCGTCAGATGGGCTTCATTCGCGCTCCAGATGGTCATACGCAACTCTTGCGCAGACACAGCCCCCGCAAGCGCCGTGGTCATTGCCAAAGTGGCGCCGATTGTCGTGAACCTTGTCATTTAGGTCTCCTCCCTTGAGTCAAACGTCTGGTTCGTGGATCAGTAGCCGCGCACATCCGGCCAGCGGATATCGACGCCGTGCCGGTACAGCAGGTCTTGGAAATCGCTCAGCCGGCGATCCTCGGCCTGCACTGCATGCGGTTCGGTGTTGGTGTTCAGGCAATGCGCGGCCAACAGCCCGGCGACCTCGCCAATATTCCATTCGACCGGATGCAATCGGTAACACCCGTTGGTGATATGGGTCGTCCCGATGTTCTTACCAGCGGGCAGCAGGTTCGACCGACCCACGGGCAACAACGCCCCCAGCGGGATCTCGAACGGGCAAGATGGCACATCGATATAGTTGTCGCCCCCGGTCGAGGGGTGCAGGTCAACCCGGTACATGCCGGTGCCGATGCTATCGCGGTAGGACACAGCCCCGGCGTCGCCGCGCACCGAATAGGACAGGTCTTGCTCGACGATCGTGGTGACAGCCTTGATACGGCGGCTTTCGCGAATATAGGGGGCCATCGACAACCCATGATCCGTGCCGGTGACATCGCCGCGCAAACGCAGACCTTGGAACCCCTGCCCGCCATCTTCGCGCGGCGCCTCGGTTTGTAGCCAGTAGAAGACGGAATAAGACAGTTCAGCCGCCCGCGCGATCCGGGCGTCATATTCTTCCTTGGTGCAATCAATGATCGGCTCTTCAAAATAGTCGATCATCGGCCAGTTCACGAGGCAAACGTCCGAGGCATAGGCACCGGACACAAAGTTCTCGCGGGCTGCGATGCGGCGGAAGGTCCAAAGGTTGCCGTCGCCCGGATTGCGGCGTTGGTCGGCATCGACAAGCAACGGATTGTCGCCCGGATTGGGTGTAAAGCTACGGGTTGCGGTTTCCAGCGTGCGCGGGTTCGGAGACTTGAACCCGATCAACGGCCCGCCCCAGAAATCTGGCTGCACCGCGCGCCAGTAGTCATAGTTTTTCGGCTTGTCTATGACGTGATTGCCGTCGACGTGGTCCACGGCGAAACAAATCGACACCGCTTGCTGGTTTTGCGGCTGCGCCTCAGTTGGGGCACTGGGCTCACCTGTTTGCGCCTGACTTTCAAAGCCGGTGACATAGTCGGTTCCAGTCAGTGGCAGCAGATCGCCAAGCTCAGTCGCGTCGATGACAAAAGCTGCCGAAATCTGCACATCGGCCCCGGTCCGAACATGGCGCACTGTGACCGCCGAAACCCGGTCGCCGTCCATTTCAGCCGCAACCGGTTCATAGGGCTTGAGCAACTGAAGCTTACCAGCGCCGATATAGGGCATCAGCAAAGCTTCCATCACCGCCGCAGGCACCCGAGGCTCAACACAGAGACGGCTGACCCACCCGGCCCCGGGATTGAGGTCGCCCCATTGGCGCGCCGCTTCGGTCAGCGGGTAATGGTCACGATAAAACTGTCGGATTGACGTCCGCAAGTCGCGGTAGGTGCGACTGCCGCCGAATTGTTCGATCCACGAATGTTCGTCCGACGGAACGGCTTGGCTGGTCAACTGTCCACCGATCCAATCAAAGGCTTCGGTTAGCACAACACTACGGCCAGATCTTAGCGCAGCAAGCGCCGCTGCGACGCCACCGACGCCTCCGCCGATGACTGCAATATCCGTTTTGAATTCTTTCACGTTACACTCGTTTCTTTATTAATTCCAAGGGTTTCTCCATCAATAAGCGCACAGGACAGCAGCGTTTGTTTGGCGTGCTCCTGACCTTCAAGCCAAGAAATCAGCGCCAGCGCAGCTTTTCGGGCCATTTCCTCGCGGGGGATTGAATAGGTGGTAAAGCGGGTGCCGGTATCATCAGGGCGGATATGGCTGCCCAGCACGACGATGGAGATATCGCCCGGGACGTTCAGCCCGGCTGCGGTGGCGGCCCGCTTGAACGGGATCGCATCGGCAAGCTCAATGAAAAAGACGACAGTTGCGCGAGATATGCGCACCTCATCAACCAAGCGATCGGACGCAAGCCCAACCTCGTCGACATGCAAAACAAGCTGGTCACCTTCGGCAAGCCCCGCACCGAACCCGGCCCAACGGTCAGCGATGGATTCCGCGCCATCGCTTTGCCCAACATACGCGAATTTCCGGTGACCCAACGACCGTGCGCGGTCAACCAACGCCCGTGTTGCCGCCGTGTAATCGGCCCCAACATAGGGGACGGGGCCACCAGCGTCGTCACGGCGCCCGATGGCAACAAAGGCGAAATCGTCTTTCACCATCAGGGCCAATTCATCCGCGTCGAATTTCCGCCCCAGCAGAATACAGCCGTCGGCAATGCGGAGGCGGCTGGTCTTTCCGAATATCCGCTTGCTGCCGTCGGCTTCCTTTCCGGCAGAGGTCATCAACAACAGATCATAGCCCCGCTCTTGCGCGGCGGCTTCAATGCCAAACAACAATGGCGCAAAGAAATCGGCCTGCGCCTGCGGAAATGCCGGCTCATAGGTAAACACGCCAAGAATATTGTTGCGACCATTGACCATACGGCGCGCCACCGGATCGGCCACATAGCCGGTATCTGCGATCACTTGTTGAATGCGCTGGCGCGTCTCTTCGGGAATGCGCTGACTGCCCTGCGCCCCACCATTTAGCACAAGCGACACCGTTGCCTGACTGACGCCAGCCCGCTTCGCAATCTCTTTTTGGGTCAGTCTTCGGGCCATGCGCGCCTCAGTTATACGTATTAGCAGTTATACGTATAAGCAGCGTGATGGCTTATGTCAACAGGATGCCAACAGCAGGTGAAATTGCGGCGTTGGTTCAGCGCTTTGCATGCCAAAACGCTATCAGCCCGTGGCCCAATTGGGTCACGGGCGACGGACAATCTGGATTCAGTCTTTGCCTAAAATCCTGCACAAGACTGTAGGGCCGGTGACCGCAAACGGTCACCGGCCCCGCCAGTCAACGGGCCGTCTTCATTGGGCCGAAATCGCGATGGGTACTATTGGATCGCGTATTTCTTGATGAAAGCGAGGTCCGGTTCGACCCCCAGTCCCGGAGCAGTGGGAATGGCCACCCTACCGCCATTGCGCGCGACCTGCGCCTGAATGTCGAGAGGCTCGGTCAGAAGGTGATCGCGGAACCGGTTCTCGGTGGTGTCAAATTCCAGCATCGGCTCCCACGGATTGAGCCCACCGGGCATGGGCGGCATCGCGGCAAGAAGTTGCAGGTTGGTGGCCACCGCGATGGCGCTGCCCCAGACATGGTTAATGACCGGGGTGAAATGGGCATGGGCCAGTGCCAGCACCCGCAGATATTCGGTGATCCCGCCAAGGGCGCAGACTTCGGGCTGGGCGATGTCGATCCCGCGATTTTCCAGAATTTGCCGCCAGCCCCAGCGCGTAAATTCTGCTTCGCCGCCCGAGATATTCACCCGCAAACCGGCGCGCAATTCGCGGTAGCCGTCCAGATCTTCTGGCGCGATCGGCTCTTCAAACCAATAGGCGCCCAGTTCTTCCAACGCCCGCCCGACATAGAATGCGTCTGAGGTGGTGTAGCAGTGGTTCGCGTCCACCATGAAACGCGCTTCGCCCACGCCCCGCGCCACCGCTTCGCAAAGCCGGACGTCGGCCTTGGGCCCAAGGCCGGTCTTCATCTTGGTCGCGCTAAAGCCCATGCCGATGATCGCCGCAGCCTCGTCGGTGAACCGCGCGATGTGATCGTCGACGCTTTCCCGCTTCAACATCATGCCATAGCCATAGGCGGTCACTCCGGTCCGATGCGCGCCACCAATCAGCTTGTGAATCGGCAGACCCACGGCCTTTCCCGCGATGTCCCAAAGGGCGATATCGACCCCAGACAGCGATTGGATCGGCATCCCCTTCTGGCCGTGATCACGCAACAGATTATAGACCTTGTGCCAGATCACATCGCGGTCAAGCGGGTCCATCCCGATCACCATGGGCGCGATCACCCGCTCAACGATGGTCTTATTGGCCAAGGCGACATTGCCGGGACCAAAACATTCGCCCCAACCGGTCAGGCCCTCATCGGTGCTGACTTCGACCAAATGGGCGGTGCGCTTGGCGTAGAATTGCTGGGAATAGCCAAGCTCTTCGGGCATGTCGCATTGCAGGACATGGCTGCGGATAGCGGTAATTTTCATGCGGCGTCCAATGCTCGTGTGATCCGTTTGACAATCAGGTAGTCGTTCAGCGCCAGAGCCGAGCAATCGTGGCCGATGCCGGACTGGCCGATCCCGCCATGGGGCAGGTCGATATCGTATTTAACGCCGTTGATCTGGATCTCGCCATAGCGCAGGATCGCCGCCCAAGCTTCGGCGCGCTTCAGATTACAGGTCATGATATAGGCGGTCAGCCCACCTTCTTCACAATCATTGGCCATGCGCGCAAGGTCGGAGGTGTCATCAAACGGCACGATGCTGACGATGGGGCCAAAGGTTTCCTGCCGATAGACCTGCATATCTTCGGTGACGCCTGCCAGTACCGTTGGCGCAAGGAAGTGCCCTTTCGGTAACCCCGAGGGCCGCGTGCCGCCGGCAAGGATGCGTGCCCCGGCCTGCACCGCGTCGTCAATCAGGCCCGTTAATCGTGCTAAAGCCCGTCCGTCGATCACCGGACCGGTCTGAATATCGGCGGTCTTGTCCCAGCCGACGGTCGCCGCCTTTGCCCGGGCAACCGCTTTTTCGGTGAACGCGTCCAGCACATCACGATGAACAAAGACCCGGTTGGGAGAGACACAAATCTGCCCGGCATTGCTGAACTTAACCCCGCAGACAATGTCGGCGGCCTGATCGAGGTCGGCATCGGGGAACACAAGGACCGGCGCGTTGCCGCCCAATTCCATCGAATAGCGTTTGATCGAACTTGCCCCGGTGCGCATGATATGTTGACCGGTCTTGGTGGACCCAATCAGGGTGATCATCGCTGGAATCGGCGATGCCGACAGGTGATCAGCCACGTCATAGCCATCGGTGCACAGGATCTGCACCACGCCGCGCGGCAGGCCAATCTGGTGGCACAGCGCGCCCACGGCATAGGCCGAAATCGGCGTCTGCTCGGATGGGCGGATGATGATCGGACAGCCGGTCGCCATCGCAGGACCCAGCTTGAACGCAAGGTTCAGCAACGGAAAGTTCCACGCCAAAAACGCCAGCGCCACGCCAACCGGTTCGTGCACCAGCCGATGACAGTGGGTGCCGGCCCGATCCGCCAGCCCAATGTCATGCACCCGGGAGATTTCTTCAGCATAAAACGCCAGCGCGTTCTTCAGACTATCAACATCTTCTTGGGTGCTGGCCCACGGCTTGCCCATCTCGTAATGAATGCAGTCGCGCAAATGATCCTCATTGGCGATCACCGCATCGCGCAATTTGCCCATCCACATCTGCCGTTCGGCAATCGATGTCCGGGCCCAACTGGGCGCAGCATCCCGCGCCGCGTCCAGCGACCGCTGCGCGTCGGCAAATCCGGCAGTGGGCACGGTGGCGACATAGTCTTCCGTTGCGGGATTGAACACGTCAACCGAACCCACCCCATCCGTCAACTCGCCTGCGATGTACATCTTCTTGGAAAAGTTCATGATATGCCTCAGTCGAATAGGGTGGAAATGTTGGTCTTGATGCTGTCGCCCACGTACAGCGCCAGCGCCTGGATGGTAGAGGTCGGGTTAACCGCACCGGCGGTGACAAATACTGAGCCATCGACAATGAACAGGTTCTTCACGTCATGGCAGCGCCCCCAGCCATTGACCACCGACGTCTCGGGGTCCGGCCCCATCCGGCAGGTGCCCAGCTGATGCCACCCGGCCCGCCACCATACCGCGTCTTCGCCCTTGGCCAGAACCCGGCGCGCCCCTGCCGCAAGCAGCAGTTCGGTTGCGCGGTCGGTGCCGTGGGCCAGCATGGCCCGGGTGTTGTCGCCCAGCCGATAGCTGACCTTTGGGGCCGGGATCCCATCGCTATCGGTCAGGGTGGGATCGAGGGTGACGCGGTTATGCGCTTCGGGCAGGTCCTCGGCCACCACGGTCAGACTGGCAAGATTGGGATAGACCTCATCCATGATTTCGCGGTGCGCCGCCCCCCAAGGGATTGGCCGGTCGATGCCATACCCGCCAAGGGCATAGGTCATCGGCGTGGTCGAGCGCCCGGAATGCAGCCCGTAGCCGCGCACGAAGCCGCGCCCGGGGTCCGTTTCATAGAACTCTTGGCTCAGGATCGAACAGGCCATCGGCCCCTTATGTCCCTCCAGGGGCGCATCAAAGACCCCGGACACCCCGGTCAGCGGATGAAACATCAGGTTCCGCCCCACTTGATCCGACCGGTTGGCCAGCCCATCCGGGAAAAGCTGCGACTTGGAATTCAACAGCAATCGGGGTGTGCCGATGCCATTACAGGCCAGCACCACAAGTTCGGCCTTTTGTTCGTGAAGCTGACCGTCCGGCCCGTAATAGAGAACGCCGGAGGCCAGTCCGGTCGCCGGATCAACCCGAACCTCGCGCACGCGGCACTGGGTGCGCAATTCCACCCCGGCAGATTGAAGCATCGGCCAATAGGTAAAATTCGTGCCGCCCTTGGCCCCCGCGGCACAGCCCAAATCACAGGTTCCCGCGTTCACGCATTTCGACCGGCCCTCGTGATCGCGGCTGAGGATCGCGGCATCGGACGGCCACCAATGCCATCCCAAGGCGTTGAACCCCGCCGCCAAGGTCTGCCCCAATTTTCCGATGGGAAGCGGCGGCAATTCGGGCGCATAATCGGGGTAGGCCGGATTTCCGGGCAGCCCAGACACCCCGGTATTGCGGTCATTCTGATCATAAAATGGCGCCAACGTCGCGTAATCCACCGGCCAATCCGCAGCCACGCCGTCCAGCGATCTGGTCCGAAAATCCGATGGCTTCATGCGTGGCCAATGGCCCAGAAAGTTGATCGTCGACCCGCCAACCCCGTTGAAGTTTACCGGAGCGATACAACTGTCGTCGACATTGATCGGATAGTCTTGTTGCAAACCGCGTACATTCGGATCGCAGGAAAACTCGGCATAGCGGGCCAATTCGTAATCATCCCGGCGACTTGGAAATTGACTGTCGGGCAGATGCGGCCCCTGCTCAAGACACAGGATCCGCATCCGGGTTTCCAGCAGCGACCACGCCAAGGCCGCCCCCGAAGCCCCGGCGCCAACAATCAAGACATCGACAGTGTCATCGGTCATGAAAGGTCCCCCGTCATGACGACCGCATCGCGATAGATCCGGCCGCGTGCCCGGACCGGAGCGGTCAAAGCATCCATCAGGGCCGAGGATTCCCGCGGCACGTCATAGCCTTTCGGATGCACCGGCCAAGATGCCACCCCGACTTTTTCGCGCATGTCGGGGCGGCTATAATAGCCCATATACGTCAGGCGCAGAAGGGTCTGAAACGCCTCTGGCATCGCCTGTTCCACGGCCCGAAGGGCGTCAGGAGTGGGCGGGCCGTCCAGCGCCTGCAATGCCTGCAGGATCTGCGCCATATGGGCCGCATCGGCGGGCGCAGCTTGCGCAGTTCGCAGGACAAAGTCTGCGACGCCAAGCGCACCGGCGCTGGGAATATCCCGCGCTGGATTTGCCGGGATCAACAGATCGAGACTAAGGTCCAGCACGGCCCGCAAGGATGGCTCTAGGATAAGTGTCATGAACCCGCCCCCTAACGCCCGCCGGGCCCATCGCTGCGCGAGACCGCATCAATGGCAACCGCAAGCAACAAGATTGCCCCGGAAAACATCAGCTTGTCCGCCGCACTGGCCCCGGACAGATCCAGCCCGTTCCCCAAAGATCCGATCACCAGCGCCCCGAGGATCGCGTTCCAGACCGAGCCGCGACCGCCAAACAACGACGTGCCCCCGATCACCGCCGCCCCGATGCTTTCCAGCAGCAGTGAGCCCCCGGCAAATGCGGTGTAGGACACCGATCCATAGCGCGATGCGCCAAAGATCCCGCCGATGGCCGCCAACAATCCGACGATGCCAAATGCCGCCACCCGGATACGTTTGACATCCATACCCACCCGGCGGGCGCTTTCGGCATTGCCGCCCACTGCAAAGATCGACCGGCCAAATGGGGTCGACGTGGTGACCCAACCGATCAGAGCCGTCAGACCGATCAGCAACACGATCAACAACGGGACCGACCGATAGGCGTTCATCGTCAGCACGGCTGAAAAGACCAGGACCGTAAAAAAGCCGATCTGTCCCCACAACGCTGTCGTTGAGTCCAGTTCAAGCCCCTTGGCCGCACGCTGCGCCCGCCGCCGAAGCGCGGCAAAGGCCAGAAGCCCAACCAACGCACAGGCGATCAGAATGCCAAGCAGGTCCGGGATCAGGACACGGGCAATGCCGCGCACGAAGGGATCGCTGATATTCAAGTTTCCGGTGGGCAGGATTTTCTGCATCACGCCCTGAAAGCCCAGAAGCCCGGCTAATGTGACCACAAAGGACGGAATACCAACATAGGCAATCAACAGCCCTTGCGCCGCCCCCATCACCGTCCCGACCACCATCACGATCAAACAGGCCAGCCATCCCGGCACGCCCGCCAGCATCAGCACGCCCAGCAAAGCGGCACAGACCCCGGCAGTGGCGGCGGCTGACAGGTCAATATCGCCCAGCAGCAAAACCACGGTAATACCCACCGCCAGCGTCGCGATGACCGCGGATTGCATGAAGAGGTTATAAATGTTGCGCGGGCTAAGGAAAATCAGGCGCAGCCCGTCGGATGTGGGGTCGGTCAGATGCTCCCACAGGGGCATGGCCAGTCCGAAATAGCCCCAGATCGCCGCAAGCGCCAACAGCACCGGAACAAAAGCGCCAAACTGGGTCTCGCGCAGGATGCGCAACCGGTTGACCAGTGACAAAGAAGGGTTAGCTGGCATGGGGTGCCCCTTGGTCAAGGCCGCGAGTCATCGCCACCACAATTTCGTCGGTTGTCGTGTCAGCCGTCCGCCACGTGGCCACATTGCCACCGTGGCGCAGCACACAGATGCGATCGGCCACTTCGAAAATGTCGCGCATGTTGTGCGAGATATAAACGACCGCATGGCCGGTATCGCGCAACCGCTTGACCACGTCCAAAACCTGCCGGGTCTGGGCCACGCCAAGCGCCGCAGTGGGTTCGTCCAACATCACGACAGAGCTTTCAGCCCCGACCGCGCGGGCAATTGCAATCGCCTGCCGTTGTCCGCCCGACAGGCCGCCGACCCGGGCACGCACCGATTTAAGGGTCTGCACCTGCAACCGCGCAATCGCCTTCTGGGCTTTGACCTCCATCTCTAAATCGTCGATCGGACGCAGGATGCGGGGAAGAAACCCCCAGCCGGGGCGCACCGGCTCATTTCCCAAGGACAGGTTGGCCGCCACATCAAGGTTCTCGCACAGGGCAAGGTCCTGATAGACAATCTGAATGCCCAGATCCGTCGCATCATTGGGACTGGTGACCGAGACCGGGCGCTCATCAAGGAAGAAGTCCCCGGTATCGGCCGCAATCGCCCCCGCCAAAACCTTCATCAAGGTGGATTTCCCGGCGCCGTTGTCACCGACCAGCGCCATGACCTCGCCACGGGCAACTTCGAAATCAACGCCGCGCAAGGCATGCACGCCGCCGAAACTTTTATGAATCCCACGCACACGCAAATGGGGTGGCGGGGCTAAAAGCCCCGCCGATTGGTCCGTTACCTGACTCATCGTTGTGATTACTGGCAGAAGTCAGTTGCGGCAGCGTCGCCTTGGCAAATCATGTCTTTGGTGATCGACGGATCGTTCTCCACGACATAGGCAACCCCGTCGGCACCGACGGCAGAATAGCTGTCAACCGGCACAAAGGCGACATCGGCACCGACGCCGTTCTGCACCACCTCGGTCGCCAGATCGGCCGTGTCCTCACCGGACAGCAACCGCACCGTGACCTCGGCCGCCGCCGCCGCCATTTCATGCAGCGGACGCCAGCCACACTGGGTCTGCTTGCCCAGAAGCATCAATTGCTGGGCTTGCACGGTACAATCCAGCCCCGAGACCGGCACCGTACCCGCCATACCCTGCTCTTCCATGGCCTCAATGGCTGCGCCGGCATTGCCGTCATTGGACGACACCACCCCTTGCACATCGTTGCCAAGTTGCGTCAGCGCCTGGTCCATCGAACGACGGGCAATGGCGGGATCCCAACCGGGGGTCCAATTCTCGTAGCCCATCTTCCGCGCGCCAGAATCGAACAGCGGCTGCAGGACCGAGACTTGCCCGGCAGCAATCACCGCTGCATTCGGATCGGTGGGCGATCCTTTCAGCAGAACCAGCGTATCGCCCTCTTGGGTGTTGTCGACCACGTGCTGGGCCTGAGCCGCACCGGTGGCGAACATATCGGCCTGCACCCAAAACTTGGTGTTGGGCGAATTGATCATCCGGTCATAAGCAATGGTCGGCACGCCCTCTTCGGCGGCGGTGTCGGCGATGATGGCCGAACTTTCGCCGTCGATCGGAATGACCACCAGAACCTTCGCCCCTTGGGTCAGCGCCTGTTCGGCCTGCCGTTGTTGCACCGATGTGTCATTGTTGGCGTTGAAAACCTCGACCGTTATATCCGGCGCAATCTCGGCCATCTTAGCGACAAACGCGGCGGCATCTTGTTGTTCCCAACGCGGATTGACGTTTTCCGGCAGCAAAAGCGCCACCATATCGGCAGCAGAGACTGTGGCTGCTGTGCCCATAAGGGCCGTTGTTGCGACTGAGGTCGCAAGCAGACCTTTCTTAAAGTGAGATAGCATCCTATCCTCCCTGATGATGCTCAGCGCGCCATAGGCACGCTGTCGTCTGGTGGTGCAGCCTCTTGCGAGGCGGGTCATTGGCGGTCACAGGTTTGGTTGAGCTCTGCCTGTGATCGCCGCCACCGTTTCGGTTACCAGTCGAAACGGGGTAATTTCTAAATTCCCGTGAGGTTCAGCGCAGATCGAACCCTTGCACGGCTGCGGACAACCGGCGGGTGGTATCGTCAAGATGCGCCAGCATCTCTCGTTCCGCCGCAACCGGGTCGCGCCGAAGCACCGCCTCCATCACCGCACGGTGAACGGGGATCGAGCTTTCGTTCTCTCGGGGATCCGCATTTGTCAGCTTGATCGACGTCAGCAGCGCGGAAAAGATCACCCCTTCCAGATTGAGCAAAAACTCATTGCCCGCCGCGCGCAGAATAGCCCGGTGAAACAGCGCATCGGCTACGACGAAATCTTCCACCGAAGCCGCCTTTAATTCCATCCGCTGATGGGCTTGCCGGATAGCGTCATGCGCCTCGTCTGACCCGAACTCTGCAGCCCAACTGGCCGCTTTCGGTTCCATCAAGCGGCGCATATCCATGAGTTGACGCAAAAATCCCGGCGACGGGGTCACCGATTGATGCCACGCCAGCACGTCGTCATCCAACAGCATCCAGTGCCGCCGGTTCAGCACCCGCGTACCACTGCCCCGGCGCACCTCGATCAGACCCTTGCCGACCAACAGCTTGATGGCTTCACGGATCACCGACTTACTGACACTGAATTTCTCGGCCAGTTTGGTCTCATCGTCGATGAGGCTGCCTTCGGCTTGGGTTCCTGAAACGATCCGGCGCCCCAACTCACGGCAAACCTGCGCCGAAAGCCCGGGCGTCAGTGGTTTCGCTTGTTTGAGGTCATAATAAAGAAGCTCTGTCATGCAGAACTTAAAACATCAGATGTTTCGATAGTCCAGATGTTTTTGCATGAACGCAGCCCGAGACACACCAACGGCTCTGACGTCCGCGCAATCGCGTCGATCGTTCAAAGCCAATTCTGCGCGATGAGCGGTGGGACAGGTTGTCAGGACAGGGACCCGGGGGTCCCCCGCCTAGACCACGCCGCCGTCAATGATCAAAGTCTGCCCGGTCACTGTGCTTGCCGCCGATGAGGACAACCAGACTGCGGCCCCTGCAATGTCTTTTGGGGTGATCAGTTTCGGCACACACTGGAGCGTTTTTGTCTCAGCCTCCCACGCCTCAGTTGTGGTTTCCGCGACGCGTTCCGTCATAACTCGGCCCGGAGCGATCGCATTGACGGTAATCCCGGCCCCGCCCAGATCGCGGGCCAGACCCCGGGTCAGGCCGATAATCCCCGCCTTGGCCGTATGATAAGCCGCCAAGTTTCCGGCCAGTTTCATCCAAGCCGAGGACGACATGTTGACGATGGCGGCATGGTCGTCGCTCAGGTCCATCTCGGGCGCAACCAATTGCGAAACCAGCATCTGATGATCCAGATTGACGGTCAGCATCCAATGCCAGTCTTCGGCGGTGGTCTGCAGAAACGGAATGCGGCGGTCGACACCGGCGTTGTTGATCAGACAGCGGACTTTCCCGCGGGCGCGCAGGGCAGCCGTCACCGTCGCCCGCAACGCGTCAGGGTTGGTCAAATCGCAGGGCATCGCGGTGATGTGTTCGGACCGGGCCGCCGTTTGCAACAGCCCGTCTTGATTGATGTCGATTGCACTGACCCGCGCCCCCTGCGCGGCCAGCGCGACAGCAATGGCCCGGCCAATGCCCGCGCCAGCCCCGGTCACGATGGCGTGGCGGTCTTTGAAATCGTCGTAAATCACGCCCATGATCGGACCTCATTGGTTGGCAATCCGGGAACATCGACCTCAATCGCGAACAGCCCGCCCGACAGCGGCGCGTCTTCTAGCACAGAGGCGGGCAACCGGATGGAGGCACTGGTGATATAGAGGGTTTTCAACTCTGCCCCGCCGAGACAACAGCTTGTCGGGCGCGGCACCGGCATGTCGATGGTTCGGATCAATTCGCCTGAGGGCGCATAGCACCCAACCCGCCAGCCATCCCAGAACGCGATCCACAGATTGCCAGCGCTATCGACGCACAACCCATCTGGCTTTCCGTCTTTCGGATCAAAGGACAGAAACACTTCACGGTTCGAGACCGCCCCGGCCTCTGGGTCGAAATCATAGACAAAAACCGTGCCCAAGGCGCTGTCCACGAAATAGAAGCGGGTGTCATCGCCGTTCCAGCCCAGCCCGTTCGAAACCTGAAACCCGCCATCCACCGCCCGGGCGGCCCGGATCTGGTCAAAGCAATACAGCGATCCCGACGGCATTGAGGCATCAAGGCTCATTGATCCGGCCCAGATCCGACCCCGACTGTCGACTTTGGCATCGTTGAAGCGATTGTTGCTAAGGTGGGCTTCGGGATCGTACAGCGGACTGAAGGTCCGGGTCTTTGGATCATAGGCTTCGATGCCGTTCTGCGTGATGCCGATGGTGCGCCCGCCTGCCGCAGGAAGCACCGCACTGACGAGGTAGGGGGCCGGATCCATCCGATCCTCGCCGGTATCGGGATCATAGGCATGCATCGCGGGGGCCGCGACATCGACCCAACGCAGCAAATTGGCGGCGCTGTCCCAGACCGGGCCTTCGCCAACGATCGCCCCAGCCGGGGCGACACATTGCAGGGTTTCTTCCACATGGCGACTGGGACGCGGGTTTGGCGTAATACTCACCGAGGCACTTCCTATATTTCCCATGATCCGGCGGGCGGCCTCCATCAGATCGCGGCCGATCACATGGCGACGTTCCAGCGGGATCCGGTCGGCCAGCGCGGTGACAACAATCGCACCATTGCCCATATCCGGCGGGCCGATAATTGGCACCGCGATCACCACAACACCTTCGATGGTTTGAGACGGCGCGATCGTATAGCCGCGCGCCCGGCTGATGGCGAAATCGGCCAACAACCGGGTCTGATGCTCGCGCGGCAGCGATGCCAGCACACGGTTAACCCGATGCGGCGGCATCGCGGCCAAAACCGCCTGCCCCGAGGCGCTTTCGATCACCGGCAAGGATTTCCCGATCTCGATGCCGACGGTCAGCGGGTTCGACGAGCGGCGGACATCCACATAGATGGTGCGATCCTGTTCCAGCATCGTCAGGCTGACGGTTTCGTTCGTTTGCGCCGCCAGCCGGGTCAGTTCGCTTTGCGCCGCACTGCGCAGATCGATGGTCGCAAGCGAACTGCCGCCAAGTTCGATCAACCGTTGCCCAAGCCCATATGTTTTCAGCCGGGTATCATGGCGGACATAATGGAACTCAACCAACGCGCCGAGCAAGCGGTACAGCGTCGCCTTGGGCAGCTGGGTATGGCGCAGCAATTCTGCCGACGTGCTTGGCTGACCGGAATCTGCCAGATACTCCAGAATTTGGATGCCTTTGACCAGCGTTCCCGCCCCAGGAAAGCGTTTCGCGATGTCATCAAACTTGTTCAACCGATTTATCCAATTGCCGCATGCGTTGCAGGATCAAATACATGAATCTTGTCTTGCGGGAACAGCAGCGACACACTTTGGCCTTCCTGATAGATGTGATCGTCGATGACCCGGATCAGCATGGACTGCACATCGCGGTCTTGATCGTCAGGCCCGAAATCGGCTTCGGTATTGGTCAGGCTTTGGCCCTTTGGGATCTGAAAGTGCAGAATTTTCTCGGTCCCGAGGCTTTCGACAAGGCGCAGACCTACATTGATCGGACTGGTGGTCAGTTGGATATGCTCGGGCCGAATGCCGAACACTGCATCCGTTCCTGCCAGCGCTGCAGTGGCGGCAGGCAGGCGCACCAAATGACCGCCAAACCGGGTGACCGGCTGGCCTGCGTCCAGTTCCACCGGACCGCGAAAGAAATTCATCCCCGGTGAGCCGATAAACCCGGCCACGAAGATGTTGCGCGGATGGGTGAACAATTCATGGGATGTGCCGATTTGCTGGATCATGCCATCGCGCATCACGACGATCTTGCTCGCCATGGTCAGGGCCTCAGTCTGGTCGTGGGTGACGTAGATCGTGGTCACCCCCAGCCGCTTTTGCAGGTTCACAATCTCGGCCCGGGTCTGCACCCGCAGCTTCGCATCGAGGTTGGACAACGGCTCGTCCATCAGGAAGGCACTCGGCTCGCGCACGATCGCCCGCCCCAGTGCCACCCGCTGACGCTGACCGCCGGACAAGGCTTTCGGTTTGCGGTCAAGATAGTTGGTCAGTTCCAGAATCTTCGCCGCGTCTTCGACCTTGGCGTTGATTTCATTTCCCGGCATGCCGCGCATCTTCAGCCCGAAGCCGATATTTTTACGCACCGTCATATGCGGGTAAAGCGCGTAGTTTTGGAACACCATCGCGATGTCGCGATTGCCCGGCCCCAGTTCGGTCACGTCACGGCCACCGATCTGGATTGTGCCGGATGTGGTGGCCTCCAGACCCGCCAGCATTTTCAGCGCGGTGGATTTGCCGCAACCCGACGGCCCGACAAAGACACAGAAATCGCCATCATCCACCGACAGATTGAAATCGCGGATCGCCTCGACACTGCCATAGGATTTCTTGATATGGTTGAATTCAACAGTTGCCATAGGATGGCTCCTTTACTTTTCGGCGCCTGACGCGAGGCCGCCAACGAGGAAACGTTCAAGCACGAGAAAGACCAGCAGGATCGGAATGGATGCCATTAACGAGGCCGCCATGATTACGTTCCAGTCGGTGATATATTCCCCTTTCAAGGCCGCGATGCCCATGTTCAGGGTCCATTGCGATTCCGAGGTTTGCAGGAAGGTCCGGGCAAACAGGAAGTCGGACCAACTGATCACGAAGGCATAGAGCGCCGTTGCCGCCAGCCCCGGCGCCGCGACCGGAAGCACGATGCGAAAGATCGTGGCAAAGGGCGAACAGCCGTCGACTAGGGCTGCGTGCTCCAACTCTTCGGGGATGGTGTCGAAATAGCCTTTTAGCATCCACGTGCAGAAGGGCACGATCAGGGTGGATTGGGTGATGACCACCGACCATAGCGATCCGACCAGCCCCATCTGCTTGAAAATCGCGAAAAACGGGATCACCAACAGCGTTGCTGGCAGCATTTTGGACGTCAGGATGAACATCCCGATGGTCGCCCCGCCCCGCAACCGATAGCGGGACAAGGCATAGGCGGCCAAGATTGACACCGACAGGGCCAAGATCATGGTGGCGACCGCAATCAGGATGGTATTCTTCAGCCAAAGCGCAAATGGCTGGGTCGCCAGCAACTCGCTGAACACCCCCCATTGTGGTTCTTCAGGGAAGAACACCGGCGGGAAGCTGCGCAATTGGTTGGCAGGTGACAACGCGGTGATGGTCATCCAATAGATCGGAAACAGCAGCAGCACGACGGTGACGATGACGGCGGTATAGATGCCGATCTGACCAAGTTTGGATCGTTGCATGATGGTCCCTCCTAATGCGACTTGCTGGCAAAACGGCTGACCAAGGCCCGGCTGATAAAGGCGCAGATCAGCATGGTCACAACACCAACCGCCGCGCCTTGCCCCATACGGAAGTACGAGAACGACTGCTCAAAGGTCATAATGGAAAGCGTGGTCGTCGCCCCAAGAGGCCCGCCACCGGTTAGCACGTGAATGATCGCAAAGTCGCGGAACACCCACAGCGTCGTCATGATCAGGGTCACACCCATCACCGGGGCAAGATTGGGCACGGTCACATACCAGAACCGCTGCCAGACGCTGGCGCCATCCACTTTAGCGGCCTGATACTGTTCTTCCGGAATGGATTGCAGTCCGGCCAGCAGCATGATCGTCATCAGCGGATAGCCTTTCCAGATCATGACAACGCAAACCGCGAAAAAGGCTGCGGTGGAATTTTGCGAAAACTGGATTGCCTCACTGATGATCCCAAGGCGCAGCAAGGCCCAATTGACCACACCGAACGAGCTGTCCAGCATCCACGCCCAAATCACTGTGGCCACGACCTCTGGCACAGCCCAAGGCAGCGCCACGAACAGCCGGGCCAGCGCGCGACCTTTGAATTTTTGATTGACAAGAAGGGCTGTGGCCAGCCCGATCACCAGGGCGGTGCCGCCAACGAACACGACCATCTTGGCGGTCACCCAGCAGGCGCGCCAGAATTCGTGTGAGGCAAACAGCCAGCGGTAGTTGTCCAATGTCCAGGGCTTGTCGCTGGCGCCAACGCGGGCGATGCGAACGTCCTGAAAGCTGATATCGACCGACAACAAAATCGGATAAACGATGATCAGCGCCATCAGGATGACGGCAGGCGCGAGCAGCAAATACCCAAACTTCTTGCGGTGTCTGGGCGCGCTAAAGTCGATCATCCGTGGCCCCTTAGGCTTCGTGAGAATGGTGGTTTCAGTGAGATGGGTCATTTCGTGTCCTCAGACGCACTGGGGTCGGGTGATCGATGTTTGGACCACCCGACCCCGAAGCGCAGCCTTACTTCAGCGCCAGCACCCGGTCTTGCATCCGCTGACCAGCCTCGGCCGGTTCCAGATCTTCGATCAGCATCCGCTGGGTTTCTTCCAGTACGATCTTCGAGACCTCTGCGAATTCAATCTCCAGACCTTTGGGCAGACGGTCGATCCCGGCTGCGGCCGCATCGGTATTGGCGGCATCAAACAGGGCAAAGTAGGGATCCTTGGCAATTTCCTCGGAGTAATCCAGCCCGGGCCGCGGCGCCGGCGACGAGCCAAGCGTTGCGAACCGCTGCTGGAATTGTTCAGAGGTGGCCAGTTCGATGAATTCCCATACCAACTGCTTCTTATCATCCGACAGATCGCTGGGCATCCCAAGCACGTTCGAGGTGCCACCAACCGGCGGTGAGAACGGGGTCTTGGCCAGTTTCAGGTCGGGGCGGATGTCGTCGGACGCACCTTTGACGATGTTATAGACCCAAGGCCCATCCACGGTCATGCCCACACGGCCTTCGATGAACAGTTGCCGCACATCGCCCGAGCCCAGTTCTGGCGGGCTGAGTTTCTCAACAAAGATGGTCTTGAAACGGGAGATCCCTTCGATGGTTTCAGGGGAATTGAACGTCGGCTCCCCGTCCACGGTCCAGGCGCCGCCTGCGTCCAGTACAAAGTTCAACATCGAATGCATAACTGAACCCGCACCCTTGGTCGGCAGACCGATCCCGTATTGATCGATCAGCCCGTCGCCGTCGGTGTCTTTGGTGATGGCGCGCGCTGCGGTCAGGAACTCGTCCCACGTGGCGGGGGCGGCATCGATCCCGGCATCGGCCAGCATCTGCTCATTAAAGGACATGATATAGCCGGTATAAAGCAGCATGATGCAATAGGTGCTGCCGTCCCATTCGCAGGTGCCCTGCCCGGCCCAACCGGTCAGATCAAGCTCAGAGTTTTCAATCCACGCGTCCAACGGCTCCAGCCAGCCTTCATCGGCAAATGGCTGATATTCAAAGGCGGCCAGATGAACGATATCGGGCGGCGACCCACCGGCAAACATGGTAAACATCGCATTGGCATAGTCGTCACGGGCCACGCGGGTCATTTCAATGTCGACCCCATCATGGGTGGCCTCATATTCCGCGATAATTTCGTTCCACCAATCGCCATAGCCCGGCTCGTCTTTCATCCAGCTGACAAAGACCAGCGTCTCAGACACCGCAGGCAGCGCTGTCAGGGCAGTGCTGATGGCAAACGCCCCCATCACCGTAATCTTAGAAAGATGTGTCATGGTTCCTCCTCCAAGGTATCAAGTTCAAAGCATGATTTCGGTCAGATGCGCCAGGCCGTCTGCGTTCGGCTCCACCCCGTGGCCCGGCGTATCGGGAATGTGGAACGCCCCCGCCGTGCAGGATGCAGGCCCGTCCAGAAGTTCGGCGTTCCGGTCGTAGATGGTGTGCTGGTATTCGTGGCTTTCGGCCCCGACGGCAAAGCCCGCCCGCAGGCTGGCCGACATGAATATGCCCAAGCCAATGGTGGCGTGCGGAATAACCCGGCTGCTGATTTCACCCGCGCGGCGGGCAATGCGCATGAACTGGGTAATCCCGGTATGGCCCATTTCGGGTTGGACAATGGAACAGGCCCCGGCGCGCGGGATATAGTCCCATTCGGTGCGCCATTCCTCGCCAAGTGCGAGCGGTGCGGTGATGCCCCGGCCCACATCGATCTGGGCCGCGATGTCCTCGGGCTTGACCGGCGCCTCAAGGAACCACGGCGCAAAGGGCGCAAGATCCCGGTCTAATTGCAACGTCTCCGCCACATCCTTGGTCCAGTGAATATCCAAAGCGATCTTGTGATCCTCGCCCAAGCGGTCCCGCAACGCCTTGAATTCTCCCGGCGCATCGCCGTTGTTGGTGGCACTTAGCGGCAGCTTCACCGCATCAAAGCCCCGCGCCTGCCAGTCGGCCGCCATCTCAACCCGCTCCGCTGTGGTCTTGGGCGGAAGGCCCGACACATAGGCCGGCAGGGTCCCGGCCCCGTCGCGACCCAACGCGGCTTGCAGACTGACCCCGGTGCTACGCGTATGTAAATCCCACAGGGCAATGTCCAATGCGGCCAGCGCATCGGCCAGATATCCGCCCCAATAACCGCGCACCCGCTGCAAATCATACAGCGCATCCCACGCGGTGTCGGGCATGCCGGGCGCCAATGTCTTCAGATAGGGACCAAGCAGATCATCGATGATCGCCGCCACGGCCTTTGGCGCCACCAAGCCATAGGTTTCGCCCCAGCCGACCGCGCCATCCGTATCCGTCAGCTTGACCACAAGAGACCGATCCCGGGTCGGATAGACCGTGCCGTTGAACCGGCGCACGATATGATGGGCGTTCAAAGCAAATTCTGCGTCGCCCTGATTGCCCAGATAGGCCTCTTCGCGGTCGCGTTCGAAGACGAAGACCTGAATGCGGTCGATGGCCTTATGCATCGGACAGATCCCGCGCCATCGCCCGCTCATACAACTCAATGGACCAACGCTTTAGCGCGTCATCCATTTCCGGCAATGGCTCACGCACCGCATCGCAGTCAATCAAGCCGCGATGCTTGAGGATCAGCTTGGTCAGGCGCATGCGATAGGGCGCTTGGATCAGCAACAGGGGCAGCGACCGCTCGTAAAGCGCGATCGCATCGTCGCGCCGCCCCTCCTTATAGGCTGCCATCAGCGCCACATGCAGATCGAGCAATTCAATGGCGGGCATGGTGGCCACCGCGCCGCGATCCAATTCCTCCAGCAGGTACCGCGCCCCGCCGCCACCGATCACCGCATCCAGATCCGGGCCGCAGGCTTCCACCAATTCGCTGACCTTGGGCCCCGAGGGGATCCCCTCTTCCTTCACATACCGGATGGACGGGACGCTCTGCGCCAGCCCCACCATCTCGGCGGCGCTTAGATCGGCGCCGCGCGGGGCAAACAGGTTCTGCAAAATAATCGGCAGCCCGCCGGTCGCATCGGCCAGCCGGTGGAACCAACCGGTCAAATCATCTCGCATTGCCGGCACCGCCATGGCCATGATCGCCTGCGCACCCTGTCTGGTCACCCCGGCAGCCAAAGCCACCATTTCCTCAGGATCGGCCGAGTTCACCCCGGCAATCACCGGCACATGGCCTGCGGCGGTGTCCACAACCACGTCAAGGCAGGCGGCACGCTCTTGCGCGGTCAGATGCACATCCTCGCTGGCGACGCCGGGATAGACCAGCGCCGCAGCACCGGCCCGAACGGCCTCTTGCGCCACGCGCCGTAAGGAGTCCGCGTCTGGCCGTCCGGATTCGGCAAAGGGTGTGGGCACGATCGGCAGGACGCCTTCCAGCTTATTCATATTCAGTCCCTATATTTGCAACTCGTTTTTCATAGTTGAAACTATTGGCTCAAATGGCTACCGTGTCAATGACCTTTACGGCCATGGGAGCCAAGCTTATGAAAAACCCGGATTTTATTGCGGTCGATTGGGGCAGCACGGCCTTTAGGGCTTGGGCAATGACCCTAGACGGTGCCGTTCTTGAGGCGAAATCAACCGAAGACGGCCTGAAATCGATCACGAATCGTGATTTTGAGGCTGTGATCCGCCGCAGCTGTGGCGACTGGTTGTCGGCAAACCCACAGGTGCCGATTGTGCTGTGTGGCATGGTGGGCTCGCGCACCGGATGGGCCGAGGCGCCCTATGTCGACTGCCCCGTTCTGCCCGCAGGATTGGCGGAGCAAGCCATTCACATGACCATGGACGGCCACAGGCTTGCAATTCTGCCGGGCGCTTGCACCCGCAACGCGCACGGGGATCTTGACGTGATGCGCGGCGAAGAATTGCAGCTTCTGGGTCTGGTCCAGACCGCAGGCCTGTCCGATGCGGTGATCTGCATTCCGGGCACCCATTGCAAATGGGCACGGCTCCACGACGGCGCCTTGGCCGAATTCCGCACCTTTGTGACCGGCGAGTTGTTCCAACTGCTGCGCAACCAAAGCCTGCTGGGCGCCCTCGCCGACGGCGATGCCTATGACGCCGCCGCGTTTCGGCGCGGGGTGACGCGCGGCGCGGATTACCCGCTGTCCCATGCCGTTTTTGCTGCACGGGCCAATACATTGGGCGGGACGCTCACCCCAACCGCGCTGTCATCCTATTTATCGGGCATTCTGATCGGTGCCGAAATTGCCGCCCAAACGATCCCGGACGGGGCCGAGGTCGTGTTGCTGGCCAGCGGGGTTTTGGCTGACCGTTACGCCGCCGCGCTGGAGTTCCGAGGAATTCCCTCCCGTTTGATCGACGCCAAGGACGCCACCCGGGCCGGATTACTGCTGGCCGCGCAGCAGCTTTGGTTTCAGGACGTGCCGGCATGAGCGATCCGATAGAACTCGGGCTGTCCCATGTCGCCTTGCCGACGCGGGACATCGCCCGGTCTGTCACCTTCTACCGGGCGTTCGGCATGGCGCCGAAGTTCTGCAAACGGGATGGTTCTGGGGACATCATCCTTCAGCAACTGTCCTGCGCCGCGGGCTTCGTCGAATTGGTTAAGACGTCCGAAACGGCACCGGCACCGGATGCCCATTTCGGCCTGCACGCGCCCGACCTTGCGCCCGTTCTGGAACACTTGACCAGAGCGGGCATCACCCCCACCACGCCGGTACGTCGCGGCATCTCAGGGGTGGATTTCGTGTTCTTTCGCGACCCGTCCGGCAACTTGGTTGAACTGACGGCCCCCATCAAATGACCCGCAACCTGCTGATCCTGATGTCAGACCAGCATCGCCGCGACTCCCTTGGCTGCGCAGGCCATCCCGTGCTGGACACCCCGGCGCTGGATGGTCTTGCGGCCCGTGGCACCCGTTTTTCCAAAGCCTATTGTAACGCCCCGATCTGCGTGCCGTCCCGCGCCAGCCTTGCCACCGGCCTTCCCATCCACGCCATTCCGGCGTGGGACAATGCCGACCCCTACCATGGGCAGGTGCCCTCATTCATGCACCGCGCCCGCGACAGCGGCGCCGAGGTGACCGCCATCGGCAAGTTGCATTTTCGATCCGCAGCCGACGATAACGGTTTCACCGAAGAAATCTCGACGATGCATGTGGTGAATGGCACCGGCACCTTCACCTCACTGATCCGCGATCCGATGCCCCGCATATCCGCAGCCTCCGATCTTCTGAAAACCGCAGGGGCCGGAGAGACCAGCTATGGCACCTTCGACGACAGGGTGCGCGATCATGCCGTCGCGTGGCTTGGCCAGAGGGGGCCCGATGCGCCGCCGTTCGTGTTGACCGTTTCATTTCTCAATCCGCACCCGCCTTACGTGGCACAAAAAGACCTGTTCGATCACTACATGGCGATGGACCTGCCGCCGCCCTGCCAAGATGCGGTTGCAGCGGCTCCAGACCTGCCGGGCATTGACGGGTTGCGGACCTATTTCGACATTGATCGCGCCGACCTGTCACCGCATCAGATCAAGGTCATTGCCGCCGCCTATTACGCCAATATCACCGCATTGGATCGCCGGATTGCGGCGGTGCTGGCCGCTTTGGAGGCCGCCGGCCTGCACGATGACACCACCGTCCTTTACACCAGCGATCACGGCGAAGCCTTGGGCGATCATGGGCTTTATGGCAAATGCAGCATGTTGGAGCCATCGCTTGGCGTTCCGATGATCCTTGCTGGAGCGGGCATCCCTGAAGGCAAGGTCAGCGAAACGCCGGTGCAACTTCTGGACATCTATCCCACCGTGCTTGACGTGATGCAGGTTGCCCCGGCGGTCGCGGATGCGGACCGCACTGGCACGTCCCTGCGCAAGATCGCCGCCGCCCCCGTGGAGGACCGCATGATCCTTGCGCAGCAACATTGCGCGGGCGTGACATCCGGGACATTCGCCCTCACGGACGGCGATTGGAAATACATCTATGCGCCGGACCAAAGGCCAATGCTGTTCGACCTTTCCGCCGACCCAGCCGAGGCGCGGAACCTGGCGGACCACCCCGACTATGCTGCGGTCTTATCCCATTTCAATGACGCACTGCATCGCCAGCTTGACCCCCGCGCCGTTGACGCCGCCTGCAAACAGTCCCAACACCGCCGCCTTCAAGCGGCGGGCGGGCGGGATGCCATTTTAGGCCGGCCCCTCTCGGCCTATACGCCCGCGCCGGATGCGGCCTCTTGATCCGGCAGATTTCAGCGCGGCCACAGGTATTGGCCCTGATCGCCCTATTCTGCGGCACGCTGTCTGGGGTCTTTTTGAAATGCGTCGTGGATGCCCCGCACGGAGAGACCGTCACCCTGCGCGCCTTGACCGCCTTTTGCTGCCTTGGTGCGGTTGTGGTGATTTGGCCGCGCCGGGGTCAGGTCGGGGTCGGGTGGATTGGCCTGCTGCGCGCGGTGATGGACGCCGTTGCCGGACTGACCTTCGCACTGGCGATCTTCAATCTGCCGCTCAGCCTGTTGGCCAGTATCCTTGCCACCCTGCCGATCGTCTCGGTGACCTTGTCGGCCTTAATTTTATCCGAACCGCTGCGCCCCAGAACGCTGGTCGCCTTGTGTCTGGCCCTTGCCGGCACAGTCCTGATCTTGAAGCCCGGGCTTGGGTTTTCCGCCCTTGGCATCACACTGGCGTTGGTATCGACCCTCACCTTTGCCCTGCGCGATGTGGTCACCCGCCGCTTGCCCGCAGGCCAAGACACCCGCAAGGTGGTCCTACTGGCGCTTGGGCTGGTGACGCTGGCCGCTCTCACGCTTGTGCCCGCAGGCGATTGGATGGTTCCCGACCGGCATGACATCGTGCTGATCCTGCTGAGCGGCGCGTCTTTTCTGTGCTCGACATTGTTTATCGTTCTGGCGCTGCGTCAGGCGCCTGTCAGCAAAATCGCCCCCCTGCGCTATACCAGCGTGTTCTGGGCGCTGATCTTCGATGCGGCGATCTGGGGCTATGTCCCCGGACCCTATGCCTGGTGCGGGATCGTGCTGATCGTGATCGCAGGACTGTTGCAACAAACCCAATCCCCCCAGACCGGAGCGCGGACATGACCCGACAACCCAACATCCTGTTCATCCTTCCCGACCAGTTGCGCCACGATTTTCTGGGCTGTTATGGGGCCGACTTTCTGCAAACACCCACGATTGACGCGCTGGCCGCCAAGGGCACCCGCTATGAAACCGCGATCTCGCCATCGCCGATCTGCGTGCCGGCGCGGGCCTCGATGCTGACAGGCCAACACGCCCATGCCACCGGTGTGATCCATAATCTGGCTTGGTTGCGTCCAGACCGCAAACACATGGGGATCGCCACCTGGCCAGAGCATCTCAGCCAAGCCGGCTACAGGACCGAAGCGGTCGGCAAGATGCATTTTTATCCATGGGACATCGACGAAGGCTTTCAACACCGGATTATTTCCGAAGACAAACGCCACATCCACATTCAGGATGATTATCACGCCGCGCTGGAGGCCGAAGGTTTTCGCAAGGACCATGCCCGGTGCCATGCCGGATATACCGACCAAAAGGGGGCGTCCGTCAATCCGCTGCCCGACCATCTGCAACCGGATCGCTGGGTTGCCTTGCAGGCTGCCAACCGGATCCGGCAGCTTCCGAAAGACCGCCCCTTTGCGATGATGGTGGGCTTTCCCGGCCCGCACTGCCCCTATGACCCGCCGGCCGAGGCGTTGGACCGTATAGACCCAGACCGGATTCCCCCCGCGATCCCTGCGACCGCAGAAAGCCGCACCCATCACGACGACTTCATCGCCGCCTATAAACGGGACTGGGCCGATCTGGATTACAGCGATTTGTCGCCGGCACAGATCAAGAAAATCCGCCACCACTATGCCGCGTTGGTCGAACGGCTGGATGAAGACGTGGCGAGCCTGCTTGACGCGTTGCGCGAGACCGGACAGCTGCAGAATACCATCGTCGTCGTCGCCTCGGACCACGGCGATTATCTGGGCGATTTTGGCCTTGTCGGCAAAGCCTATTTTCATGAGCCATCGATCCGGGTGCCGCTGATTGTCACCGACTTCAGAGCCCCGAACGCGCAGGTCGATCGCACCCCGGTTTCGTTGCTCGATCTATTTCCGAGTTTTCTGGCATGGGCTGGCATTGCCCCGAGTCCCATCGCAGCAGGCATGACGCTGGGCACGGCGGACGAGGCACGGACGATTGTGGGCGTGACCTCACTTGGGACAATGGTCCGCAGCAAAGACTGGAAACTGGTCCGGTATCGCAATGGCACAGAAGCGCTGTTTGATCTGGCCGCGAACCCACAAGAAACCCAGAACCTCATCGGCAACCACGAAGCGGTGCGCGGTCAGCTCGACGCAGCCTTGACCAAGCAGCTTCTCGAAGGTCTGACCCAAGCGAACGCGGACCTGTATGTTGCCGAGGCAAAATCCAGCGTCGGGCACCCGTTCTTTCATCGGTACTGGCGGCGCGAGTATCCAAGCCCAATTGGTCGCGACGCAAGGACGCGATAGTCGACACTGGCCGCCGCGCCCCCGAAATTCGCCCCGCTTGAAGGCAAAACACGCACGCGTTACCGCGCCACGATTGAAAATTTGTCATCGCGGTGTCATAGCGCACCTGCACCGCGTCGTAAGGTCATCTGTGTGGGTTCAAAAATGAAAAAGTTACTTCACGGTGCGTGGGATTCGTTCCTCAGACCCTTGGTGCAGCGTCCAAAGAAATTACAGGTCGCGGCCCTGTGTTATCGCGGCGACGGTGCCGACCGGGAATATCTGCTGATCAGCAGCCGGGATACCGGGCGCTGGGTCATTCCCAAGGGTTGGCCGATCCGCGGCCTTGAATTGAACGAGACCGCCCTGCAAGAGGCTTGGGAAGAAGCGGGTGTGCAAAACAGTACGGCCTCAACCGACCCCATCGGTGCGTTCAGCTACAGCAAGAGGCAACCCTCTGGATGGTCCATTCCGGTCAGGATCCAAGTATTTTCGGTCCGAGTTCATGATCTGGCCGACGAGTTTCCCGAAGCGCATGAACGCACCCGAATTTGGGTCAAGGCGAAGGATGCCGCGAAAATGGTTCAAGAAGTCGATCTTAAGGCGATTTTTCTGGACCTTTAATGGCTGACAAAGAAATCCAGAGTTGATCTTTCCGCCCTGACGTCGGTAGGTATCCGTCCCGGCTTGGGACGGACCGATATGAGACAAACACCTGACGACCCCCGGCAGCTTGAAGCCTTGGATCGCGAACTTGCGCGCTATTCAAAGATTGAACTGGCCACCAATTATCTCTCGCGTCCGATCATGGGCGCGGGCCTTGCGCTGATCTTCATTCTTGTGGTCGGCCTCAGCGCCTTTCTGGCCTTCGGCCAGACCAGCCATTCGGTCATCGTGGTCATCGCAGCCTGCCTTGGGGCCTATATGGCCCTGAATGTCGGTGCCAACGACGTAGCCAACAATGTCGGTCCGGCAGTCGGTGCCAATGTGTTGACCATGGGTGGCGCCATCACCATTGCCATCATTTTCGAATGCGCCGGGGCGCTGGTCGCGGGCGGCGATGTGGTCGAAACCATCGCGAACGGCATTCTGGCAACGGAAAGCGTCGGATCGTCATCCAATTTTATCTGGGCAATGCTGGCGGCGCTGTTGTCTGCGGCCTTGTGGGTCAACCTTGCCACTTGGGTCGGTGCGCCGGTCTCGACCACACATTCCGTTGTGGGCGCAGTGATGGGGGCCGGGATCGCTGCCGCTGGGGTCGATGCCGTCAGTTGGTCCACGGTGGGCGGGATCGCGGCCAGCTGGGTGATCTCGCCGGTTCTGGGCGGGGGGATCGCCGCCTTTTTCCTATGGTTCGTCAAGTCGCGCATCGTCTATCAAGAGGACAAGATTGCCGCCGCACGTAAATGGGTGCCGGTTCTGGTTGGCACGATGGCGGGCGCCTTCGTGTCTTACCTGACACTGAAAGGCCTGCAGAAGACCTTTCAGATCGATCTGGAGTCTAGTCTGGCCATTGGCGCCTTGGTCGGGGTCGTGGTGTGGGCCATCATGATCCCCGTCATCCGCAGGCAATCCGCCGGGCTGGAGAACCGGAACAAATCGTTAAAGATACTGTTTTCCATTCCGCTCATGGTGTCCGCGGCCTTGCTGTGTTTTGCCCACGGTGCCAATGATGTGGCCAACGCCGTCGCGCCATTGGCAGCGATTGTTCACGCGACACAATTGGAAGGGATGAGTACATCCTTGCAAATTCCGGCTTGGGTGATGGTCATCGGCGCATTGGGCATCTCGTTCGGCTTGTCCTTGTTCGGCCCCAAGCTCATCCGCATGGTTGGCGGACAAATCACCAAACTGAACCCCATACGCGCGTTTTGCGTGGCGATGTCGTCGGCAATCACGGTGATTTTCGCCAGTTCACTGGGTCTTCCGGTCAGTTCCACCCATATTGCCGTTGGCGGCGTATTCGGCGTCGGCTTCTACCGGGAATGGGAGGCGGATCGCCGTCGGCGCACGGCCCGCGCGGTCGCCCCGTCCAACGGGGCCTTCGCCAAAGAAGAGCGCCACCTGCGCAAACTGGTCCGGCGCTCGCATTTCATGACAATCATCGCGGCGTGGGTGATTACAGTACCCGCGGCGGCGGCGATCTCGGCCGTTATTTTCCTGACCATCACAGCCCGGTAACGGCGCATCAGCGCCAGTCAGTTCGACAGACGGGCCCGCACCTGATGCCCAAGTCTAGCGACCCAAAAGATCGCCAGCGCCGGGATACGGCGAGCGGATCAGCGCCTTCAGGATGCGGCCCGGTTTGGCCCGACCACTTCCGTTGATTTTGGCACCAAAGGCTCGTATACAAATCCGATCTATACGGAGCATTACCGCAATGATGTCACGGACTGTCCTTCTGATGCTGCTGGCAATGCTTCCGGCCTGCGAGCAGGCAACCCCTCCGCCAGAGACCTCCGCGACACAAGAAATCCCGGCAGCTCTGCAAGGGCGGTGGGGGCTGGTGCCTGCCGATTGCACCTCGACACGCGGCGACGCGAAAGGCCTGATGTTGGTCTCAGCGACCACACTGACGTTCTACGAATCCCGTGCCGAGATGGCACAGGTTTATGCGCGTTCGGATCATCATCTGGAGGCCGATTTCGATTTCTTGGGTGAGGGGATAGCGTGGACCTATCGGGAATCGCTCGACCTTCAAAATGCCGGTCAGACGTTGGAACGGCAGGAAACTGGCGGCGATGCAGCCGCGGTATCCCTGCGCTATCAGCAATGCCCGTAAGTCCCGTCAGGGGCGCGGTTTCTCACCTATCCTGACGGCAAGCATTTCGGGCGGCGCTGCTGCACCGATCACATCAACGCGCACCACCTGCCATCCGCAGGGCCTCTGGCAACTGGCGCAACCGCAACATCGCCCAAACGCCCAGCACCGGCCCTGGCACCAGCATCAGAAACACCCATTGCCAACCGACAAAAGCCGCCAGCAAGGGCAGGCCCCAGATCGCCAAAACGGTTAAGGCAAAGCCGATGCCCAATTGCAGCGTCACCGCCGTGCCGACAAACCGGCTGTCGGCCAGTTCCGTCACCGCAGCCGAGAACTGGGCACTGTCGCCGATCACTGAAATGCCCCAAATCACCGCAATTAGCGCAAGGGCCCATGTCGGCCCATCGAACACAAACCCGATCAAGACGGCGCAGGCCCCCGAGACCACCATCATTCCGGCCGTGGTTAGACAGCGCCCGATGCGATCCGACAGAACTCCGCCCAGAACACCGACCACACCGACGCAAATCAGCGCGAGCATGGCCCAGCGTCCCGCAGCCCCGGAAGGTTCCGCCACGACATCCGTCATCGCAAAGACCGTCCAGCGGCACAGTATAGGTGGCGGCTTGGCCTTGGACGCAATTCGCGCCGTCGCTGTCCACCACGGTCACTTTCAATGTGCAGAGCGGTTTATCCTTACGCACGCTCAGGACCTCAACATTGCCGGAGATGGTTTCATTAATGCCAACAGCCTTCTTGAAATTCAGATTGGTATTCAGGACCACGACCCCCGGCCCCGGCACAACCTTGGCCACGACAGCACTGAGAATACCAGCAGTGACCCTGCCTTGCACAATCAACTTTCCGAATGAGGTGGTCTTGGCCAGTGCGTCGTCATAATGCAGCGGATTGCGATTCCCGTCATCTTCGTAAAGGCATGGATATCGCCCATCGACATGGTGGGGCTGCGCTTGGCCACCGGCCCGACCGTGTTGTGGGTCACAGCCAGCCGGGATGACCGGGCCGGTGGGCGATCATAAAGGTTTTCAGCCTGCCGCCCCCCGATTCCGGAACCCATTGCAGATGCGCTGACCAGCAATGGCGACAGATTGCGCGGACAAAACACATGACACAGGCAGGCCCCCCGCACTGTTGCAGGATGAACCGGCCGTCTGCCGCCGATTTCCAAAAGGGTGCGGTCAACGCAATGGTGGTGGGTCCGGGGACTGTAATGTCGCTTCAGCCCGTCATGCCTCTGCTTACAATACCCACGCCACAACCTCGGGCATTGTCGCCCCATTGCCGGTGACCGCCGCAGCAAATGATCCGAATTCTGGCGACCACCTCTCAGAGCTTTTGCCAAGACCCCTCCGTCGATGGGTTTGGCAATTTCTGCATTGCCACCTTGCTGTGTGTTATTTTATAAAATAATAAATCGCCTCAAAGAGGAAGTTCAGCCTATGAGAAAACGCGCGGCGGCCCGTCAAACGGATATTTTGAGTGTTTTGAGAGAATGCGAGAAGCCGATGACAGCGTACCAAATTCTTGAACGACTTCAACATAGTGAGCCGGATATTGCGCCGCCGACCGTCTATCGCACGCTCTCGGCTTTGACCCATCAGGGACGCGCGCACCGCCTTGAATCCATCAAAGCATTTGTGCCGTGTCGCTGTAATCACGCCGAAAGTGTGCCGGTATTGGCGATCTGCGAAGATTGTGGAGCAGTCGAAGAACATGACGGGAGCGACCTGCTGCCGACACTCACGGCATTGACGGATCGGACAGCCTTTCAGGCGGACCGGCATATCGTCGAAATTCACGGGCTGTGCGGCACCTGCGCAGCCTAATTCTGGTAATTCATCCATATAGTGTGACCCATGAAACAAGCATTTCCCCTTATTGCACTTCTCGTGGCTTTTCCTGCATTTGCAGAGGAAACACGCCAGTTGGACGCCCATGAACATGGCGTCGGGGCGCTCGATATTGCGATCTACGGCACGACCGTCGCGATGGCCTTCGAAGCCCCCGGCGCCGATATTGTTGGGTTCGAATATGCCGCTAAAAGTGATGCCGACCACGCCGCGATTGATACAGCACTGGCCGCACTTGGTGCGCCTCTTGAACTGTTCGTGATGCCAGATGCGGCAGCCTGTGGTGTTGTCGAGGCACAGGCTGACCTTGAAGGCGGCGACGGTCATGAAGGCCACCATGAGGACCATCACGACGAAGGGGGGCATGACACGCATGCAGATCACGACGAAGATGATCATGCTGACGACGCTGGGCACACGGAATTCCATGCCGAATACACGCTGACCTGTGACAACCCTGATGCGCTGACCGAAATCACGTTTGCCTATTTTAATGCCTTCCCGAATGCGCAAGAAGTTGACGTTCAGATCATTACCATATCCGGCGCACACGCATTTGAAGTCGCGCGTGACACGCCCACCTTAGACTTGGGGCGTTGACCCCAAGTGACAGACACGACCCTTCAAATCACCGAACTGCGCTATCGTTGGCCGGGACAGGCCGGATTTCGCCTGACCGTCCCTGACTTGTCCGTCGCGAGGGGCGAGTCTGTCTTGCTCCTCGGCGAAAGCGGGTCAGGGAAATCGACGTTATTGTCGTTGATCTGTGGGACAATCCTGCCAGACCAAGGCAGGGTCAATATCGCAGGAACAAACATTGCGACCCTGTCGAGCGGGGCGCGCGATAAGTTCCGGGCTGAGCAGATCGGCGTGATCTTTCAGCAATTTAATCTGCTGCCTTTTGGCACTGTCGCCGACAATATTCTCCTGCCACTTCACTTCGCGCCTATGCGACGCAAGCGGGTCGGTGATGCCACCGCAGAGGCATCACGGTTGTGTTCCGCACTTGGTCTGCCTGCGGGCGTGACCGGTGTGAAAGCCACAGCCATAAGTGTTGGCCAACAACAGCGCGTGGCCGTCGCACGCGCGATGATCGGACAACCGCCGCTGATTATCGCGGATGAACCGACTTCGGCCCTCGACGCAAATAGTCAGGCTGTCTTTCTTGACTTGCTGTTCACGCAAACGGCGACGCACAATACCTCACTTTTGATGGTCAGCCATGATCCGCGTCTGGGCGAACGCTTTGATCGGGTGATCCGCATGGAAGACATCGCGCAGATCGAAAGGGCGGCAGCATGATCTTGCGTCTCTCCATTGCCTCGCTCTTTGCACGTGCGCTGACCGTGGGCATGACCATCCTTGCTATCGCCTTATCGGTGGCCCTGTTTTTGGGCGTTGAAAAGGTGCGAACCGGGGCCAAGGCCAGCTTTTCTGACACGATTTCAGGGACTGATTTGATCGTGGGTGCACGGTCAGGGTCGGTGCAGTTGCTACTTTATTCCGTGTTCCGCATTGGCAATGCCACCAACAATGTGACGTGGGAAAGCTATCAAGACATCGCAGAGCGGCCTGACGTCGATTGGATTGTGCCAATTTCACTTGGCGACAGCCATCGTCAGTTCCGGGTGATGGGGACGACCCGGGCGTTTTTCGATCATTACAAATACCGGCAAGGCAGATCACTGGCCGTGTCTGACGGGTCCATTATGGACGACCTGTTTGACACGGTGATCGGTGCCGACGTCGCTGCTGTGCTGGGATATAGCGTTGGCGACCCCATCGTCGTCGCCCATGGCCTTGCGTCCTTCACCGAACATAAGGATCAGCCCTTCCGGGTCTCGGGCATTCTGGAAAAGACCGGCACGCCGGTCGACCGTACCGTCATCGTCAGTATGGAGGCGATCGAGGCTGTCCACGTGGATTGGCAACGTGGCGCACAGGTGCCCGGCCAATCGACATCAGCCGACGTGATCCGCGAGATGGACCTCACCCCCAAGGCGATAACCGCAGCCCTTGTTGGTGTTGAAAGTCCCCTGCAAACCTTCACGTTGCAACGCGCCATCAACGAGTACGGAGAAGAACCATTGCTGGCGATCTTGCCCGGCGTTGCCTTACAAGAACTCTGGGGTATTGTTGGCATCGCAGAAACGGCCCTCCTCGCCGTGTCCGCCATGGTGGTGGTCACAGCATTGATCGGGATGATGGCAACGATCTTTTCCAGCCTTAACGAGCGCCGCCGCGAAATGGCGATTTTTCGGGCCATGGGCGCGCGGCCCTTCACCATCCTAAGCATGTTGGTTCTTGAGGCGATGGTGATGGCGGCGTTAGGCGGATTGCTCGGCTTGGTCCTGTTGTACATTGGCTTGGTTGTCGCACAGCCGATAATGGACAGCGCCTTTGGCCTATGGCTGCCGATTGATGCGCCGACGATCCGGGAATTCAGGGTTATCATCAGCGTCATTGGTGCTGGTGCAATTGTGAGCCTCGTGCCCGCATTTCGTGCCTACAGAATGTCCGTTGCTGATGGCATGATGGTAAAAACGTGACGCGAAGAAAGGGAGAAATGCTATGTTGAACCGCAGGGCTGCATTGATGCTTTTGTCCGGGTCTGTCGTCGTGCCAAAGATGGGGTTCGCGGCGACACCACGAGAAATCACCTGGGATGACCTTCTCCCGCCGGGATTGCCGTATGCCGAAATTATCGGAGAAGGCGAATTGGACGAAGCAAACGATCTGTGGAACCCGATCTACGATGAGAACGCGACCAAGCTGAACGAAGAGCTTAACGGTGCCTACATTAAAATGCCGGGGTTCATCATCCCGTTTGAAACGGGTGTCGAAGGTGTGACCGACTTCATGCTTGTCCCCTATGTTGGCGCGTGTCTCCATACCCCGCCGCCACCCGCAAACCAGCTGGTGATGGTCACTGCAGCGGAGCCTTGGCCGAGCGAACAACTTTGGGATCCTGTCTGGGTGACCGGCCGGATGAGTACGCAACTGCAATCCACCAGCCTTGGTCAAACCGGCTATTCCATCGCGGCTGCTGACATGGACGTCTACGAGTGGTGAGCGGCCATTTTCAGCGCCGTGAGCTACTTGCTGCGATAACCGCGTCAACACTAATGCCAAGCATGGCCCGCGCCGAAGACTACATCGACCTTGATTGGGAGGACTTACTGCCAGTCGGCCAGACACCTGTCCCAAGCGCATTGCCCGATGTGAAGCCCCATGACGAAGGGACCCAGCTATCAAGCCAACAGCCTGCGTCAAGCGGCGTCAGGACGGATTGGAACGGCAAAGTTGTGCGCCTCCCTGGGTATGTCATCCCGATCGAATATACGGGCACCGGCGTTACTGCATTTATACTGGCGCCTTTTGTGGGTGCGTGCATTCACGTGCCACCGCCGCCAGCAAACCAACTTATCTTTGTCACGACCTCAAAACCCTACGAGATCGATGGCCTGTTCGAACCGGTCAATGTCATTGGGATGTTCGGAGTGTCATCATTAAGCACGCATCTCGCAGACATTGGGTACGCATTGTCAGCGGACAGGATCGAGCCATATCGCGCGTAACGGCGGCCACGCGCGAGATTTGGATGCGATACGGTTTCGATATCCGCCCTCCAGATCTGATCGGCATCAGGAACCTTCCAAAGTTTTTTCTCTGGAAGGACCGCTATTCTTGGTATCTTTTACGGTTCTCAAATTCAACGGCGCACCCGGTTCGGGTGCCTCGGGATTGGCGTCAGCAGGTCAGACCGTTGCCCCCTCTCCGTCATGGCTGACGACCTGAAAGGCGCGCGGTCCTTCGATTGCCCCGATCGTGGCGGGGGCGACATCTCTATGTCGGCATGGTCGCCGTGGCTGTTAAGGGACAAGCCGCGGTTCAGGGACTCGACCCGAACGGCGATGACGAAGGCTTCGGAGGCCGTCAGGTACAGTTTTGCAGGGCCTGCGACATCGAAGGTCCAGCGTTGCTCTGAATGACCGAGGTCGTTGGCGGTGATCGTGGACGGCGTATGGTTTGCCACAAAGAGTCGCCGAGCGGTGGCGTCGTCATCCGCCCACGCAGGGGTGGAAAATGCCGCGGCATCGCCGCCGCCCTTTGCCCGTACATCAATCCAGATGCGCGTGACGGTTGGACCGGACGGCCTGCGGTGTTATCCGGTGCCCGCGCCATGGAATTCACCCCCAGCCGCGACGGCGATAGCCCCATTCTCCCAGACCTGCCCGGCCAGATTGCCGAGGTCGATCAGATCGGAACGGTGGCCGCAGTTGGCGCCTTCGACACGCGGAGCGGCCACACCGCGATCATCGACCGGCAGGGCCTTCGGGAGACCATGCCCGCAGCGGCCTCGGGGCGAGGATGCGCGATCTGAAAGCCGTCGGCGCGCACATCGTGGCAAGAGACCCCGACCGCCAGACCCCAGAAATCCACATCTGCATCGCACTCATGAACCCCTTCAACGCCCTCGGTACCGCCGAGATCGTTCGCGTTGCCTGACGTCAGCGGGGTAAGAGGCGGTCGCCTCTCGGGCCTGAGTACTGCAACACAGCCGACGCCGTCTCAAAAGGTTGCAACAGAGCCGACCTTGCCGCGCTATCAGGCGTGGTGGCAGGACACAAAGCGTTGCGGTTCGATCTCGCGCAGGGCGGGCGCATCCGTAGCGCACAGGGCGGTGCGGCGCGGGCAGCGATCATTGAAAGGACATCCCTCAAGACGGGCAAAGCGGCTGGGCGGCTCGTCCGGGTCAATCGCCCCGGTGATCCGTGTGCTGGGATCGGGGCGGGGGATCGCTTGGATCAACAACGCCGTATAGGGGTGGCGCGGATCGCGAAACAACGGCCGGGCGGGCGCAATTTCGACAACGCGGCCCATGTACAGCACTGCCACCCGATCCGAGATTTTGGCGACAACGCTCAGATCATGGCTGATAAACATCAGTGTCAGGCCAAGCCGCGCTTTCAACTCCCCCAGTAGGTTCAGCACCTGCGCCTGAATCGACACATCAAGGGCAGAGACCGGTTCATCGGCGATCACAAGCTTGGGTTCGGGCAGGATAGCGCGGGCAATTCCCACGCGCTGACGCTGGCCGCCGGACAACTCATGCGGGAACCGATCTGCGAAGCGGGCCCCAAGCCCCACACGATCAAGCGCCTCGCCGACCCTCTGCGCCCGCTCCGCCCGATCTTTAAAAATGCCATGGATGTCGCCCGCTTCGGCCACGGAATCCCCGACCGAGCGGCGTGGATCGAGCGAGGCGTAGGGATCCTGAAACACCATACGGATATGCAGCCGGGCGCGGGCCAGCGCGTGGCGATCAAGGGTCAGCAGGTTGGTGCCGTTGAGAAGAACCTCGCCCTCATCGGCCCGCGTTAGCCCCATGATCGCCCGCGCAAGTGAGGATTTTCCGCATCCAGATTCGCCCACGATGCCCAGCGTTTCACCCGGCCGCACCGCCAATGAAATATCATCGACAGCCCGGATTTCCCGGTTTTGACCGCCCCGCTTCACCCGGTAGACCTTTCTAAGATTCCGGATATCCAGAACTAGTTCGCTCATTCCGGCGCCTCGCAGGTCAAGGGGAAATGGCAGCGTGCCGCCTGCCCGCTGTCGTTGAACGTGATCGGCACGGCCCCGCGACGGCAGATGTCATCCACCCGCGAACACCGCGGCGCGAAAGGGCATCCCTGTTTGATTTCATTCGGCCGCGGGGCGCTGCCGGGAATGGTGGCCAGCATCGGATCATCGGAGTTTGGGTCCGGCAAACAGGCCATCAGCCCCGCTGTATAGGGGTGCCGTGGCGCTGCGAACAGTGGCACCACATCACCGGTTTCCACCAGCCCGCCCGCATACATCACGGCCACCCGGTCAGCCAATTGGGCCACGACGCCAAGGTCGTGGGTGATGAACAGCACACCCATATCAAGACTGTCGCAAAGTTCACGGATCAGGCCCAGCACCTGCCGCTGAACGGTCACGTCCAGCGCCGTCGTCGGCTCATCGGCAATCAACACGGCAGGGCGGCAGGCCAGCGCAATGGCGATCATCACGCGCTGGCGCATCCCTCCGGACAGTTCATGGGGATAGGCACGAAGTTGATGCGTCGCATCGGGGATGCGCACCATATCCAGCAACTCACGCGCCCGCGCGGGGGGCGATGCAGCGCGGTCATGAACGCGCACCGCTTCTTGGATTTGCTCACCAATCCGCAGCACCGGGTTGAGCGAGGTCATCGGCTCCTGAAAGACCATCGCCATGCGCCCGCAGCCCCGTTGCACGCGCTGGTGCGGCGCAAGCCGTATGATGTCGGTGCCGTTCAGTTGGATACTTCCGCCGGACACCCGTATGCCCGATGGTAGAAGCCCCATGGCGGCAAGGGAGGTCATGCTTTTGCCACAACCGGATTCGCCGACAAGGCCAAGGATTTCACCGGGGGCAATATCGAACGACACGCCGCGCACGATGTCAAATTTCGGCCCTGCAGACACCACTAGGTCTGATACAGATAGAACAGGCGCGGTCATTTGCGCACCACATCGCGGAAGCGCGGGTCCATCCGATCCCGTAGCCAATCACCCACAAGGTTAAGGGAAAACGCGGTCAAGACGATCATCATTCCGGGCCAAAGCAACAGCCACGACGCACGGGTGATGTAGATGCGCGATTCAGCCAACATGTTCCCCCATGACGGCACATCAGGCGGTGCCCCCAGACCAAGAAAATCCAGCGCCGCCGCCCCAAGTTGCGCAAACGCGAACACGAAACTGGCCTGTACCATCAGTGGCGAGATCATGTTGGGCAAAATGTGGCGCGTCACCACCCACCAAGTGCCGGCCCCCATGCTGCGCGCTGCTTCAACATAGGGTTCGGCGCGCAAACGCAGGGCCACACCGTACACGATGCGCGCCGTGGTGGTGAGATAGATCAATCCGATGGCAAGGATTGCATTGAACACCCCCTGCCCGAGGATCACGATCAATCCCAGCGCCAGCAGCAGAGACGGGAACGACATCAACACATCCACCATCCGCATCAGCACCCGGCCAAGGCGCGGATACAGCGCTGACAGCACCCCGATGGGCACCCCCGAAGCCAGCGAGAAAGACACCACGCCCACCCCGATCAGCAGCGCAAGTCGGGCGCCGTAGACCACGCGGCTGAACGTGTCGCGGCCAAAATGATCGGTGCCCATAAGATGCGCCCCTCCGGGCGGCAAAAGTCGGTTCACCGGGTCGATGGCATCGGGCGGGAATGGCGCGATCAGCGGGGCAAAGACCGCGCTTAGAACGACCAGCACCAGAAAGGCGGCTCCAAGTGTTGTGAGCGGGCGCATGGCAAATTGACGGGTCAGGGAAATCAAGTGCGCAGTCATTCCAATTCCACCCGCGGATCGAGCATCCGATATGAGAGATCCACCAGAAGGTTGATGACCAGATACAGGCAGACGATGACCAAGATCACGCCCTGAATAACCGGATAATCCCGCCGCAGGATTGATTGCACCACGGTGCGCCCGACACCGGGCAAGGCGAATACGGTTTCGGTCACGACCGCTTCAGAGATCAGCGCCGCAAAGGTAAAGCCGAAGGCCGAAACCACCGCCAGCAAGGCATTGCGCAAGATATGTCGTGTGACCACCCGATAGGGCTTGATGCCCTTGGCCCGTGCGGTGCGAACGTAGTCTTCGCGCGCGACATCTAACATCGATGCCCGGGTCAGCCGCAGGATCAGCGCGGCGTTGGGCGCCGCCAGCGCAATGCTGGGCAAGATGAGATAGCGCAGGTTGGACAGCCCACCTTCGTCAAAAATCGACGGAAAGCCAGAGCTTGGGAACCATCCCAGCCCTGCGGCGAAGATCAAGATCAGGTACAGGCCTACCCAAAACGTGGGCACCGAGGCCAACAGCATCGCCAGCCCCGAAAGCCCCTGATCGATCCATCGCCCCTGCCGGATCGCGGCCAGAACTCCAACCGGAATACCGAACCCGACGATCCATACCATCGTCATCGTCGCCAGCAGGATCGAAGTTTCAGCGCCGTCTGCGATCACCTGTGTGACAGGGGTTTCAAAAAACACTGATTGCCCCAGATCGCCCTGCAAGGCATTTCCAGCCCAGATCAGATATTGCAGCACAAGGGGCTCATCCAGCCCGAGACGCGTTCGAAGGGCTGCCACCTGTTCGGGGGTCGCGCCATCGCCGAGCATCACATAAACCGGGTCGCCGGGGATCATATGAATGAATCCGAAGATCACGATGGATGCGGCGACCAAGGTCAAGATCGCCGCGCCCGTGCGTCTTATGACGTATCGAAACATTTACAGGATAATCCCAATCGCGCCTATTTCGAGGCTCCCCAGAAATGGGGAAAGGCCGGAGCGCCGTCCCATGGCGTGGTCAGCCCGGGCGACGCGATGTCGAAGGAATAGACATTGCCCACCTTCACCACTGGAACCTGCTCATAGATCAGCGATTGAATGTCGGCCCAAGCGGCCTCCCGCGTCTCAAGATCGGAGGTGCCAGTGAATTTTTCGGCCAGTGCGTGCTTCTCGTCGGATTTCCACCAGCCGGGATAGCTGTCATTCATCACGGTCAGAAGCACAGGATCAGGGATCGCGCCGTGATGGGTCATGAACATATCCCATTCGGTAGGTTGGCCGCGCAGGGTCAGCAGCGTGGCCCAATCTACAACCACCATCTGCACGTTGATGCCTGCATCGGCAAGCTGACGGGTAAACACGGTGGCTTGATCGAAATGCTCTTTATAATTGGTCGAGACCAACAGCTTGATCGGCGTCCCATCATAGCCCGCCTCGGTCGCCAGTGCGCGGGCCTTGTCCGCGTCCCCCTCGCTGTAAGCGTCGGTGCCGGCCTCATTGTACCAAACATTGCCTTCGGGAAAGAACGCGCCGTCAGCCTTGAACAATTCCGGCTCACCCACGGACACCTGCAAGGCTTGCTCCATGTTGAGGGAGGCAAGGATGGCCCGGCGCAGGGCGTAGTTGTCCTTTAGCGGGCCTGCTTCGGAATTCATGAACATCAGCCCAAAGATCGGGGCCGCGCTGATCTTGACCTGAACCGATGGATCATCCTTCACAAGACCGTACAGATCGCCAGAGATGTATTCCGCATAGTCGTAATCGCCCGCCTGAACGCCGCTCATCCGGGTGCCGACATCTGGAACCGGGATGAATTGTAACTTCTCGAACAGCGCCTCGCGCCCGCCGGATTCGCCATCGAGCGGGGCATCGACCTTGGCGTAATCGTCAAAACGGACAAGTTCGACATAGCGGTTCGGGCGGATTTCACCGAATTTGTAGGGGCCGGTGCCGATATAATTTTCAGGCGAAATCGCATCGCCACCCGCCGCAGACGCCACTTCGGCGGGGTAGATCACCGGGCCACCATTGGGATAGGCCATCATGCTTTTCCAAGCACCGTTCGGCGCAGACAACGTCAAGGTCACTTCCAGCGGTCCTGTGGCCTCGGCGCTTTCCAAGCCCAGCAGTTTGCCGCGGGATCCGAACTCGGACCACCGCTCAAGCGAGGCCACCACATCTTCGGCGGACATCGCGCTGCCGTCGTGGAACGTCACGCCGTCGCGCAGGGTGATCGTGATGGTTTTCTCATCATCCGAGATGGTTTCGCCCGTGGCCAGAAACGGCTGCGGTTTGGCCGAGGCATCAAAGGCATACAGCGTCTCGAACATATGCTGCCCGATGGTCGAGGCAAGGGTCGCGGTGCCCATCTGAATGTCAAGGCTGGGAGGTTCGCTGACCGTGGCATACCGTAGGGTTTGCGCCGAAATGGGCGATGCCAGCAAAGCGGCGAAGGCTACACTTCCAATTACCCGTTCGAATGTCATTTGTCGCTCCTCGTTGTTGACGCCCATTACTCAGACGCAGGTATAGCCGCCGTCGATGACCAAGCTTGCGCCAGTCATGAAACGTGCGGAATCCGATGCGAGATACAGCGCAAGTGCGCCGATGTCTTTTGGATCGCCCATGGTCCCCATAGGGATGTCAGCGACGATGCCAGCAATGATTTCGGGGTTGGTGCGCTGCCATTTCAGGTTTGGTTCTGTGGCGAAAATACCCGGGCAGATTGCGTTTGCCGTGATCCCGTGAGGGGCCCAATCCACCGCAAGTGTGCGGGTGAATTGCAGCACCGCGGCCTTTGCGGTTTCATAATGCCGCCCGCCGATCCCTTTTCCCGCCACCAATGCGTTGATCGAGGCGATGTTGATGATCCGCCCGCCGGTGCCCGCCGCGATCATCGCTTTGCCCAAGATGCGCGAACACAAAAAGGTCGAGGTCAGGTTCAAATCCATCATCTCGCGCCACGTCGCAAGATCAAGGTCTTCGGTTGCGATGTTGATGCGGCGGCCACCGACATTGTTGATCACAATATCGAACGTTCCGATCTCGTCCAGCGCACGATGACATGCCGCCTCTGTCGCCTCGGGATTGGCGATATCCGCTTCTAGCGTCCACGCCTGCCGCCCGAGGCTGCGAATGGTTTCGGCGGTGGCGGTCAAGGCATCAGACGGGCGGGCGACCAAGGCGATATCGGCCCCCGCAGCCGCCAGTGCCAGCGCCATTTCCCGGCCAAGGCCGCGGCTGCCGCCGGTGATAAAGGCGCGTTTTCCCCTGAGATCGAAGAGACCATTCATGTGGTTGCCGCCGTGGTGATGGCACGGTGCATCCAGTTCAAACGGGCACGCGGCACCAGCCCGAGGTTGTAGAAATTCATCCCATCCACATAGGGGCTGGCAGCACAGACACGGGCGACCAAATCGTCGGCATTGGCAACTTCAGGATGAAACAGTTGAAACCCCGCGATCAAGGTCGCGTCCGGTTGCAGCACCTCGCGCACTGTTTGCAGCTCGGCACCCAGTTTGTCGGCAGGCGTGAAATAGGCGCAGTACAGCAGGCCATCGCACGCTGCAGCGGCCTTTGCGCGATCAACGCCGCCTTGCCATGTCGCCTGCGCATCAATCAGCAGAACTTCGGTCTCTGGATGTGCCTCTGCCCGGATCCGCGCGATCAGCGAGGTCACCGGTTCGCTGCGCCACCGCAGGTAATCGGCCAGCGCTGGAACGGTATCGAATGCCGCCAATCCTGTGGTGGGGAACTCGGGAAACTGCGCTTCGGGTAGTTCACGCGCGAACGCGGCGGTCAGGTGGTCGGCCACCGCCTTGCGAGCGGCATTGCCGTCAATTCCCGCCTGCCCCGCCCTCGCGAGGCAATGATCGCAAAAGCAAAGGCCCAACAAGAACGTATCTTCCGGCAGAAGGCCCAACCCGTCTTTTTCGTGATGGAAGCCGTGATCGAACCCCATGAAATCGGGGCTTTCCAATTCCACCCGGTCTGGACGATAGCGGTGGGTGATTTCAGCCACCATGCCCACCACATAGTCGCGTGCCGCATCACTTGAGGGGCATAGCCCGTACACTGCCGGATCGCCAAAGGCATCGCGCAGCGCATGGGCCGGATGTGCCATCCCAAGTCGGCTGTTGTGCAGGCAAACGGTCCAACAGGACACTGCGGCCCCTCCCGCATCGCGGGCCTTGATCGTTCTGGCCAGCATATCACCTTCGGCCTCGACGATCGCGGCCTGCTTCGGCGCGATTTCGGCGCTGGCCCATCGCGCGGGATCGACCTTGTAATACACCGTGCCGTCTTCGGGGAAATAAGTCCGCCGTTTCGGGTTGCCGGGCTGCAGGAACCGCCCTGCATGATACGAGGTGGCAAGGCTGATGCAGGTGCCGCCCGACTGTCCGATGACGGCAAGCGCGTCCTCGCATCCCAGATCGTGCAAATCCCACGGATAGGCCCAGACCGAATGGCGCATCAGGCGGCCCGCCACATGCCGGCGCGGGCGATCCCGACAGAGGTCAGGCAGCGATCATAATTTATCACCAGGCCCGTGACATCATCCAAAGCAATGTCCCCCATCGCTTCGCGGAACACGCTGACATCGCCCACGGCACCGATGCCCAGATGGCCCAGATCGTCGCGCCGCAATGCGCGGGCGGGCGCGACGCTGGACGCCTCGACCACCTCGGGCAGTGACCAGCCAAGCGCCATGAACTTGGTCATCACGCGCAAATTGTCGTGGGCGGGACCGTTGATACACAATGAGTGGATGTCCGACGAGATGACATCGGGGCGGAAGCCTTCGGCCAGCATCGCCCGCGCTGACTTCCACGAAAACGACCCTTGCCCATGGGCAATATCAAAAATCACGCCGCGTTCCCGCGCCGCCCGCACCTCGGCCCGCACCGTTCCGTCGCCATGCATCGGGGCGTTTGGAAATGGCCGGAAGCAATGGGTCAGGACATCGCCCTTGCGAAGCCGCGACACCACTTCGCCATAGCTTGGCGGCGGCTCGTCAATGTGCACCATCAGTGGCAGGCCGGTTTCGTCCGCCACATCCAGCGCCACGTCCAGCGGCATGATCCCGGACGGCCCCGACGCGTGCGCCCCCAGACGCACCTTGATGCCAATCACCGTATCAGGATGGGCCCGCGCCACGATCGCCGCCTCGCGTGCCGCCATCAAGCGCATGTTATCGGATTCACCGACCCTCACACCGGAAGAAAACGCATAGATCCCCGCGAAGCTCACGTGCAGATAGGCTAGGACACGCGAAAACGCCGGCTCGATCACGTGCTTGGCGAACCCATGATAATTGCCCGGACCGGCACTGCCCGCATCCACCAGTGTCGTACAGGCTGATTTCAGGGCGTAGTCGTCAGGATCCACGCCAAGCGATGTACCGCCCCAATAGACATGGGTGTGCAGATCGATCAGTCCCGGCGTGACGATGGCGCCCGCCGCATCGACCACCTCAGCGTTGCGAGGCGCATCAATATCAAAGCCAGCGATTTTACCATCCGCGATCACCACATCGGCAATCCGGTCGATACCATTGGCTGGGTCGATGACGCGCCCACCGCGAAGAACCAGATTTCCGCTCATAAGATCACATGAGGGCAAAGGTTAATGATCATTACAATCTGCAAGTCGAGCTCCTAGCAGGCGTTGGAATTCGGCGCTTAGGGAAAGCGCATGAGGGTCGTGGGTCGGCCAACGGTCGAAGGCAGTCAGGATGGATGGAACACCCGCACGGCACCCGCGATCTTCAGGTCAGCTCTGCCGTGGCAAGTCAGAAATTCTTTCCCACCAACGCGCCTGACTGGGTGATGTGCGGCCTTGGCCACCTTCGACTCAAACTGTGTGAGTTACCTACATTTCTGTCAAGAGATTCCATCATCGTCAGCGTTTTGTTATAAAATCGGGGAAAATCAGACATCGACGCTGTGATATTCCAACATAATTCTTGACCAAGGGCTGCGCGTTGGCGACGATATCTTAACCGCGAGAGGTGTGCATGGACGCCAATCCCCCGACCCGACCCATCGACAGTTCTGCCCGGCAAGCCACTTGGTCTGGCCGACATGTGCCCGACATCGTGGGCCGGATCAAAGACGCGCTTGCCACGCTCAGCCCGGCGGAACGACGGGTGGCTACCGCTGTCCTAAGCGACGTTCGCCAAGCTGTCGAAGACAGCAACGCAGCGCTTGCCGTCCGGGCCCGGGTCAGCGAACCCAGCGTCACGCGCTTCTGCCGCACCATCGGTTGTGACGGAGTGCGCGATTTCAAGCTCAAGCTGGCCCAGAGCCTTGTGGTCGGCGATCTTTACCTCAATGCCGATCCCGCGCTCCCGGCCTCCGATGGCACGGATGCGCAAAACCCGACGTTTTGGGATGTGGTGCTGGGCGATGCGCATGCGGCCCTGCGCGAGGTCGAGCGTCAGGTGCCTTCAGCCGCGGTGCTGGCGGCTGCCGAAGCCGTCGCGACGGCGGGCCAAGTGGTCACCTTCGGCCTTGGCGGCAGTGCCGCGCCTCTGGCACTTGAAACACAGCACCGCCTGTTTCGCTATGGCGTACGGGCAGTTTGCTGTACGGATCCCTATCTGATGCGGATGACCGCTGCGACGTTACATGCTGGCGATGTGGTGATTGCAATTTCGGCTTCGGGAAAGACCACGGAACTGATTGAAGCGGTCGATCTGGCGCGGGGCTACGGCGCCACCATTATCGCCATCACCGCGATGGCCAGCCCCCTGATCGAGGCAGTGCAGCATCCGTTGGGGGTGACCATTCCTGAAAACTCCAACACGCTCACCCCGACCGCCGCGCGGTTTGCATATCTGGCAATCATTGATCTGTTGTCCGCCGCAACGGGGTATGCGCTTGGCCCAACGGCGCGCGAAAGCCTGCGGCGGATCAAATACGCGGCACTGAACCACCGCACCGGCAACATTCTGGAACCTCTGGGGGATTAAACCGTGCAAACCACGCCTCAATCCGTCGCCCCAACCCTGCCGTGGACGGCCGCTGGCATGCCTCCCGCGCACGCAGCGCGGGGACACAGACCTTTACGCCGAACTGGCTTAGAGCGGCTTGTAGGCGACGGCCTCAATCTCGACCGCGATATCGATCATCAACCGGGATTCCGCAGTGGATCGGGCGGGCGGGTCGCTGGGAAAATGCTTGCCATAGGCGGCGTTGAACGCCGGGAAGTCATCACGGTCCCGCAGCCAAACGGTGGTTTTCACCACGTCCGACAAAGCGCAGCCTGCCAGTTTCAGCGCCGCCGCGATATTGGCGATCACCTGCTCGGTTTCGGGGCCGACACCGCCCGCCACCACTTTGCCATCCATCCCGACCGGCACTTGGCCAGAAATGAAAACGAAATCTCCGGCCCGGACTGCGGGCGACAACGGAACGTGGCTGTCTCCGAAGGTTTGCTTACTCATTGCATATATTCCTTTTTTGGGTGTGGCGCGATCCTGATACAGATGTGCACGGAAGGCCAGCCATGATCCAACTGGATAAAAAACGCGTGGTGCTGACAGGGGCCGGAGGCGGTTTAGGCACTCGGTTGGTGGCCGCGTTCCGCGCCGCCGGCGCAGAAGTGGTGGTGTGTGATCGTGCGGGCGCTTGCATGCCCGCCGATCTTGAATCGCACCATTTTGACCTCTCCGATCCTGCCGCCGTGGCATCCGGCGCTGACGCCATCCTTGCCAACGGTAGTCCGGATATCTTCGTCTCCAACGCCGGTGTCACCACGGCCGAAGTGCTGGACGATCTGACCCCGGATCGGCTTGCGTCTGAATTGGCGGCAAATTTCACCGGCGCTGCCGATCTGTCGGCGCGGCTGGTTCCGGGCATGTGCGAACGAGGCGGCGCGATGGTGTTCGTGGCATCGGTCAACGGGCTGTCCCATTACGGCAACCCAGCCTACTCGGCCGCCAAGGCCGCCCTGCTGGGCTGGATGCGTGCGATTGCCACGGAAAAGGGCCGGTTCGGGCTGCGCGCCAATGCGGTCTGCCCCGGGTCAATCCGTACCCCGGTTTGGGATGCGCGTATCGCCGCTGATCCACGGGTGCTGGAAAACGTGGCCAAACTCTATCCGCTGGGCCGGTTTGTCACCCCCGACGAGGTGGCGAACGCGGTTCTGTTTCTGGCAAGCCCGCTGGCCTCTGGCATCACCGGCGTGACCATGCCTGTGGATGCGGGGCTTAGCGGCGGCAACCTTCCTTTCATCGATGCGATCACCTGAGGCGACCCCATGAACATTGACGATATTGACACCCCCGCGATCCTGATCGACCTTGATGTGGTCGAGGCCAACTTAAGCCGCGCCCAGAGCTACGCCAACGATCACGGCATCGCCCTGCGTCCCCATGTCAAAACCCATCGCCTGCCGCTGTTCGCCAAACGTCAGGTGGAGCTTGGTGCCCAAGGAATTAATTGCCAAAAGTTGGGCGAGGCCGAGGTGATGGCCGATGCGGGCCTGACCGACATCCTCGTGACCTTCAACATCATCGGCGCGGCCAAGCTGGATCGGCTGGCGGCCCTTCATTCCCGCATTCAGATCGCTGTCGTGGCCGATAATGTGCCGGTGATCGACGGCTATGCCGCCCGCTTTACCGATCCCGATCATCCGCTCGACGTTATGGTGGAATGCGATACCGGGGCCGAACGCAACGGGGTGCAATCGGGCGAACAGGCCCTCGATCTCGCCCGCCGGATCACCGCCGCACCGGGGCTGCGGTTTGCGGGTCTGCTGACCTATCCCCCGTCCAATCCCAAGGCAACGGGCGCGTGGCTGGCACAGGCCAAACAGATCATCGAAGCCGATGGCATTGCCGTACCGAAGCTCTCAAGCGGCGGCTCGCCCACGCTTTATTCCGCCCATGAAAGCGGCGGGATCGACGAACATCGCGCCGGCACCTACATCTATTCTGACCGGATGCAGGTGGCCGCCGGTCTTGGCACCTTGGCAGATTGTGCCCTCAGCGTCTTGCTGACCGTGGTCAGCCGTCCCACGGACACGCGTGCCACACTTGATGGTGGCTCCAAGGCGCTGGCCGCCGATGTCTGTGCCGCCCCCGGCCACGGCCACATCATTGAATATCCCGATGCCATCCTGACCAAGCTCAGCGAAGAACACGCGGTCGTCGATGTATCTGCCTGCGACAGCAAGCCCATGATCGGCGCCCGGGTGCGGGTGATCCCCAACCACGTGTGCGTGGTGGTCAACCTGTTCGACAAAGTGCATCTGATGCGCGGCGACACCGTGGAGCAGGTGCTCGATGTGGCCGCGCGCGGCAAATCGAACTAGTCGATCCGGACACCCGTTTCCGGATCAAACAGGTGAACCGCCTCAGGATCGAGCGACAGTGTCTGCCGCTCGCCCGGGGCAAATGTCACCCGACTGCGCAGCACGGCGCGAATGTCAGATGCCGTGTCGGCGGCCCGCTTATACACCAGCGCATCGTCCACCAGATTGGCCAACACATGGGTTTCCGGCCCCATCGGCTCGATGACCCGCACTTCGATCTCGATGCCAGCGCCATCTTGAACGCGCACAAACCCTTCGGGACGCACCCCGACGATCACCGCACCATCGGGGGCGTTGACCGCGATTTTTTGCGCTCCGACGGTCAACGTTCCTCCGGCCACCTGCCCGCGCAGAAAGCTCATGGCGGGCGAGCCGATAAATCCCGCCACGAAGATATTGGCAGGACGGTCATAGATATCCAGCGGCGCGCCTTGCTGTTCGATCAGCCCGTCGCGCATCACCACGATGCGGTCGGCCATGGTCATCGCTTCGACCTGATCGTGGGTGACATAGATCACGGTATTTTTCAGCCGGGTATGCAACGCCTTGATTTCTGCCCGCATCGCGACGCGCAACTGCGCATCAAGGTTGGACAGCGGCTCGTCGAACAAAAACAATCGCGGCTCGCGCTGCAACGCCCGCCCCATTGCCACCCGCTGCCGCTGTCCCCCCGAAAGCTCGCGCGGATAACGATCAAGATACGTCGTGAGATTGAGCATCTCGGCTGCGGGTTCCACCTTGTCGCCCGGTTCGCCGCGCACTTTGGGACCATAGGCAATATTTTCGCGCACGGTCATATGCGGGAATAAAGCATAGGATTGAAACACCATCGCCACATCGCGCTTTTGTGGCGGCAGATGCTCTACCCGGTCGTCGCCAATCCAAAGCGCGCCTTCGCTTAAATCTTCCAGCCCGGCGATCATCCGAAGCAACGTGGATTTTCCACAGCCCGAGGGTCCCACCAGAACCACAAATTCACCATCCGCGATATCCAAGTCTATCCCGTGCAGCACCTGAATATGGCCGAACCGCTTTATAAGATTCCGGGTCTTCAGAGTCGCCATGATTTGTCCTTAAACCTAAAAAGTCGGATTCGACCTCTTCCCTTTCAATTGCTAACCTTTATCGTCGTTTCTTAACAACACAGAAGGCCGATCAAAAATGGCCCATCACCCAGCAATGGAGAGTACGACAAAATGAAATTAAAGACCTATCTCATGGGTGGCGCCGCGCTGGCAATGATGGCCAGCATGGCACACGCGGGCGACGTCCGGATCACGGTGGCCGAGTATTCCTCGAAGACCGGGCCATATTTCGACAAAATGGCAGCCGAGTTCGAAGCCGCGAACCCGGGCATCAACATCGACGTGGAAGTGACCCCGTGGGATGTGTTGCTGCAAAAGCTGACCACCGACATTGCAGGCAATGCCAATGCGGATCTGGCGATCATCGGCACCCGCTGGCTGCTTGATTTCGTCGATCAAGGCATCGCCGAACCGCTGGATGGGTATATCGACGACGAGTTCAGTGGCCGTTTCATTGAAACCTTCCTGTCCCCGTCGGTCATGGATGATCAGATCTACGGCCTGCCGGTCGCCGCATCTGCCCGGGCGATGTATTACAACAAGGCGTTGTTTGAGCAGGCCGGACTGGATGGCCCGCCGGAAACTTGGGACGAATTGGCCGCAGATGCCAAGGCCATTTCCGATCTTGGCGAGGGAATTTCCGGCTACGGGCTTCAAGGCAAAGAGATTGAGACAGACGTCTATTTCTACTACCCAATGTGGTCCTACGGCGGCAACATCCTTAACGAGGACGGAAGTTCCGGCTTCGGGTCCGACGCCGCCATTCAGGCTGCGACCCTTTACAAATCGCTGATCGACGACGGCCTGACCCAAGACGGCCCCACGGCCTATTCCCGTGAAGACGTCCAGAACCTGTTCAAGCAAGGCAAGGTCGGGATGATGATCACCGCGCCGTTCCTCGCCAACCAAATCAAAGACGAAGCGCCCGAATTGCAATATGGCATCGCACCAATTCCGGCCGGGCCAGACGGCGACCGCGGCACATATGGCGTGACCGACTCGATCATCATGTTCGCCAATTCCGGCAACAAGGATGAGGCGTGGCAGTTCCTTGACTATCTGTTCACGCAAGGCCCACGTTCGGAATTCACCCTTGGGGAAGGCTTCCTGCCCGTGAACCAAGCCGTATCGGAAGAGCCCGCCTTCGCCGACAATGCCGACCTGAACGCCTTTGCCGGGGTTCTGCCCGATGCACGGTTCGCCCCCGTCGTCAGCGGCTGGGAGGAGATCGCCGATGTGGCGTCTTCGGCCCTGCAGCGGGTCTATCTGGGCGAGGAAAGCCCGGAAGATGCGATGAGCCGCGCCGCCAAGGAAGCCAACCGTATCCTTGGGAAGTAGACCGTCATGAATGAGGGCACCGCCCATTCGGCCGCCGGTCCGGCGCAGCGCAGCGCCGCGCGACGTCGCCATGCGGTGCCCTATCTGCTGATTGCGCCAGCCTTGGTATTGGCGGCGGTGATCGTGTTGTGGCCACTGACCGTGATCGGCAACATTTCACTGCATGACGTCAATCGCTTCGGCCAGCTTCGGGGGTTCTCGGGGCTGGCCAATTTCGCCGAGCTTTGGCGTGATCCCGATTTTATCGCCACCCTGTGGCGAACCCTGATCTGGACGATCGGCGTTGTCGGCGGCACGCTGATCCTGTCGGTGCCGGTCGCGCTGGTCCTGAACCGGGATTTCCATGGCCGCGCCTTGGCCCGCGTGATCATCATGCTGCCGTGGTCGGTGTCTGTCACGATGACAGCGGTCGTCTGGCGGTGGGCCCTGAACGGTGAATCCGGGATGCTCAATTCGGCGCTGCGTGCTGGTGGAATCACGGAATCGAACATCGTCTGGCTGTCATCGGCGGCCACGGCCTTCCCCATCCAGATCGGCATCGGAATTTTGGTATCCATCCCGTTCACAGTCACAGTTTTTCTGGCCGGGCTTTCCTCGGTTCCCGAAGATATTTATGAGGCCGCGTCGATTGAAGGCGCCAGCAGTTGGCAGCAATTGCGCACCATCACCCTGCCGATGCTGCGCCCGTTCATGACCCTCGCGGTGGTGTTGAACGTGATCTACGTCTTCAACTCGTTTCCGATCATCTGGGTTCTGACCCAAGGCGGCCCGGCCAATTCCACCGATATTCTGGTGACCTATCTTTACAAGCTGGCATTCCGTTTTGGACAAATGGGGCAAGCCGCTGCGGTATCGATCATTATGTTCGCGATCCTTTTGGCCATTACCCTGCTTTACGTTCGGCTGGTCACCAAAACAGAGGCAAAATCGTGAACACCAAAATGCGCCATACCCTCATCGCATGGGCGCTGATTGGGCCGATCGCGGTGGTGATCTTGTTCCCTTTTGCCGTGATGCTGATCACCGCCCTCAAACCTGCCGATGAGGTGTTGCAGCCTCATTGGTGGCCGCGCAATCCACAATGGGGCAATTTCATTGCGATGTGGAAAGCCACCAATTTCGGCCCCGCCCTGCTGAATTCCCTGCTGGTGTCCGGCTTCTCCACAGCGCTGGCCGTTGCCGTCAGCGTGCCTGCCGCCTATGCGCTGGCGCGGATGCCGTTTCGCGGCAAAGGGGCATTCCGGCAGTTTCTGTTAATCAGCCAGATGCTGTCGCCCATTGTTCTGGTCTTGGGGCTGTTTCAGCTTGTGGCCTCTTTGGGGCTGCTCGATTCAAAGCTGTCAATCGTGCTGGTTTATGCGGCCTTTGCCATCGCCTTCGCAACGTGGCTTCTGCAATCCTATTTCTCGACAATTCCAAGAGACTTGGAAGAGGCCGCGTGGATCGAAGGCGCAAGCCGCACCACTGCGATCCGCACTGTGTTTCTGCCGTTGGCCCTGCCCGCCATTGCGGTGACGTGCATCTTTACCTTCGTGCAGGCGTGGAATGAATTTGTTCTCGCCTTAACGCTGCTTCGAAGTCAGGAGTCCTACACGCTGCCGATCCAGATTTTTTCGCTTGTCGCCGGGCGCTATACGATCGAATGGAACTATGTGATGGCCGCAGCACTTGTCGCGACGGTACCTGTCGCGATCGTGTTTGCCATTATGCAACGGCATCTGGTGCGTGGGCTGGCGTCGGGTGCAGTCAAATGAGATGCAGGCACGGCCAAGGAACACGCCACGCCTTTGACATGTTGTTCGCCCGAAGCAGCCCAAGAAGAACGCAGCGTTCACGCGGTCCGTTCTTTGGCATAATCGTTCCACAGGTTGAACGTGTCAGCCTCGACCGGTCGCGAAGGACCAGTGCGTAGGGTTTGCCCATCCGTCAGGTGCTCTTGCACAAATCTGAAACAAGCCGCGGGGACAGATAATTCTGATGGAAACTGGAAGGCGCGGACATGAGTTTGGATCGTGCCCCCCCCAGGCATCATATTCAGCCATTGTCGCCTACGTTCATAGATCAGGGGTGGGGCCGGCAGATGGATCGAGTTTCAGCCGCAAACGCCCCCAATTCGGCGCGTGGCGGCAAACCACCAAGCGTAGTCTATTGGCTGAGAAAAGACGAACCCCAACCCGATCAGCAGGAGCAGGAGCAGAGAGCGGCGTCAATCACGCCAGAGCCTGTTCAAAATTGGGATTAACTCAGCGCGCCGTGGTATGCGACGAGTCCTGCGCCCAGAAGGCTTCTGAAACAGGATGCGTCATCGCATCAATATTGCGCTGGAGCGACGACCTTTTGGCTGTTCCGATCAGAACGGACGCGACCACGGGGTTTCGAAGCGGAAAGGCCATGGCCGCTTGGGCGAGAGTGACCCCCGCAGCCTTTGCAGACTGCTCCATTTGCGCGACTTGCTTAAGAATATTGTCAGGGGCGGGCCGGTAGTCATAAAGAGCACCCTCGACGGCCCCCGTCGCCAAGATGCCTGAGTTGAAAACCCCGCCGATGACCAACGATGTCGACCGTTTCGCACAAAGTGGGATCAGGTCGCGTTCTGCCGAGCGGTCCAGCAATGTATAGCGTCCGGCCAGAAGGATGCCGTCAAGATCGACCCGGGACAGCACATCTAAACAGGGCTGAACCTCGTTCACGCCAAGACCAAATCCCCGGATTACGCCCTGACGCTTGAGATCTTCCAGCGCGGCGATGCCGGTATCCAAGAAGTTCGCAAGGTGGCTCTGATAGGCGCTGCCTAAACTTTTGGGTTCCAGATCATGGACCCACAGAATGTCTGTTCGGTTCAGGCCAAGGCGCGCAAGGCTGAACTCATGCGATCGGCGGATCGCATCGCCGCTATAATCGAAGCGAACATCAAACGGCAAAGGATTGACGAAACCATGATCCGGAACTGCATCGCTGGGACATGGATCAAGCAACTTGCCAACCTTTGTCGACAAAACATAGCTTTGCTCGGGCTTGTCCCGCAAGAAATCGCCAACCCGCCGTTCAGACAATCCATGTCCGTAAAACGGGGCTGTATCAAAATAGCGAAACCCATTGTCCCACGCGCATTGCATGACGTCATTGGCGTCGGCGGTAGAGACCGGTCGATACAGGTTTCCAATTGCGCCGCACCCGAAGCCAATTTCGGACAGCGCCACGTCTGTTTTGCCAAGTCGCCGTGTTTTCATGGTCATGTCTCTGCCTGTTCCAGCCCCGAAAGGGGGACGCCGGGATGACCGACGATAGTGTCAATTTCTGTGCAAGGCTGCGGGTCGTGCGCCCTGCCGCTATTGGTGAACGGTTCCGCCGTGATGGGGCAGGCCCCTAAGGCGCACTGTGCCGCAGCTGATAGGCTTGCGCCGCATTTCCGCGCAAAATGGCAGTCTGTTGATCCAGAGGCAAATTGCGGAGTGCATCACGCACAATCGATAGGCTGCGCCGATACCCGCCTGCTAAATTACAAACCGGCCAATCAGAGCCGTACATACAGCGCTCTGGCCCAAATATGTTCAGAACCTCATCGATATACGGCGTAAATTGCGTGTCGTCGGACGACTCCCACGCGGCTTCAGTGGTCATTCCGGATAGCTTGCACCAGACATGGTCGCGGTGGGCTGCGAAGCCCGCCATCGCGTTTGCCCATGGGACAAACCCATTCTGTGCAATCTCAGGCTTGGCGATATGGTCAATGACAAACCGCAGATCTGGAAATGCCGCCACCGTCTCTAGTGCGGCAGGGATTTCGCGGGGGCGCAGCAAAAGATCATAGCTCAGCCCGCGCTTTACGACTTGTGCCAAGCCATGCCGGACATCGGTGCGGCAAAGCCAGTTAGCGTCGGGTTCGTCATGGACCTGATGGCGAATGCTGACGAGGTACTTGCCGCCAACACCGGCCAACAGTTGGTCCAACTGTGCACCAACATCGGGCGACGTCAGGTCGACCCACCCCACGACCCCAAGCACGAACGCCGTTTGGGTGGCAAGCTCAAGGAACGCAACCGTTTCATCCAGACTTGACCATGTTTGAACAAGGATGGTCCCGTTCACGCCGTTCGCTGCCAACGCGGGTTCCAGATCCTGCGGTGCAAAGACTTTTCGGATCGGCTGGTGATGGTCAGTCATCCAAGAGTAATCCCCCTTGGACGGGTCCCAAAAGTGGTGGTGGGCGTCGAGTGCTTCAATCATGGCTCAATCCAAATGAAAGACGTTTTCCATAAAGCTCCACCATTCGCCGTCAGACCGGCTTGGCAAAGGTTTCTGGCACGGTTCGGTGACCTTGTACCATTGCTGCGTGACGGGGTCGGCATCGATCCGACGTGCGGCTTCTGCATAATCGTCACCGTCATAGTCAAACACCCCGAACAACAGGTTCTCGGGTTCGCGCAGGAATATGGTGAAGTTGCGCACCCCGTTCCGGCTGATCGCCGCCAGCACGTCTGGCCAGACCTTTGCATGCAAGGCTTTGTATTCGTCAATTTTGTCGGCGTGCAGGCCGATGATCATACCATAGCGCATCAGTCGAAATACAATCCGCCGTTCATGTCGATGACTTCGCCGGTGATGAATCCGGCCAAGGGCGAGGCCAAGAATGTCACGGCATGGGCGACTTCTTCGGGCTCGCAGAAGCGACCGACGGGAATTTCTGACAGTTGTTTGGCACGTTGCGCATCCGTCAACTGTTCCGACACCATCGGAGACATGACATAGGCGGGGGCGATTGCATTGACTGTGATGCCTTTCGCTGTCGTCTCGCGGGCGGTCGAAAACGTCAGGCCGATCATCCCGCTTTTAGACACCGAATAAGCTGTGCCAGCAGTCAATCCGCCGGACTTCGCCGCATAGGATGCGACATTCACAATCCGGCCCCATTTGACCACCGCCATGCCAGGCAGGACTGCTTTCGACAGCAGAAAGGCAGCATCAAGGTTGATTGCATGCACCTTGCGCCACTCTTCAAGCGTCGTTTCCGCCATCTTATTATTGGACAGGATCCCCGCATTGTTGACGAGGATATCCACGCGGTTAAATTTCTCAAGGATCGATGCCATGGCGCCTAGCAATTGGTCGGTATTCGCAAGGTCGACTTGGACGCCCGACACGGCGTCGCCGTATTTGGCGGATAATTGTTCAAGTTTTGCGGCATCGAGATCCATCATCACGACATGCGCGCCGGACGACACTAAGGCCGAAACAATCGACTTGCCGATCGCGCCAGCTGCTCCGGTGACGACAGCTATTTTTCCGGATTGGGTCATTCGAAACCTCAGTTAAAATACTTAAAGGGGGAAGATGAGGGCGGAGCATGGCCCCGCCCTCGGATCGATTAGATCTTCGGCGGGCTCATCAAAGCCTGCACGGCAGGATCGCCCTGACGCAGAATTTTGACGCCGGTATCAAGGTCGGCGGTTGGGACTTGGCCCATGCCGGGGGATGTCAGGCTATCGAACTGGGTCGGATGCGCGGCGGACCACAGCATCCAGAACGACATCACGCCCATCATGTAGGGGTTTTGCGCGACGGTTGCGCCGTATTCACCGTCTTCGATGCCCTGCAGGATCGGCACATCCAAGGACCAAGCCAAGACGCTGATCTTGTTGGCACCCTCCATACGTCCGACATTGCGGGTTGCCGACAGCGCGCCGGTGGCAGGGTTACCGTGAGCGCAGAAGATCACGTTGATTTCAGGGTTGGCTTGCAGCATCGCGGTATTCACCGTTTCTGCCTTTTGCAGATCCCCTTCATCGTTGACCGTGGCAACGATTTGGGCCCCCGGTGCGACCGACGCCAGACCTGCTTTGAACCCTTCAAGACGGCTCGTGATCGAGTCGAGGCCCGGGATCAAGGAAACCCCGACGCGCGCTTCGTCGCCGTGCTCTTCGCCGATGGCTTTGCCCGCTGCGAAGCCGGCGTTGTAGTTGTTGGTGCCAACGAACAGCAAACGGTCGGAATTGGGTGAGTCACTGTCAAACGTCAGCGTCGGCACACCGGCAGCCATGGCGGCGTTGATCGAACCGGCCAGTGTGTCCGCATCACCGGCGGTGACCGCGATCCCCTTCACGCCTTTGGCAACCAATTGGTCAACCGCACGCGCTTCGGCAGAGGCATCCCAATCAGCGGGGCCTTGAAGTTCGGTGGTGGCGCCCACAGTCGCGGCGGCGTCTTGGAAACCGGCATAGGACCAGTTGAAGAATTCTGACCCTTTCAGGAATACGACCATGCCGTAATGTTCCTGAGTATCCTGCGCATAGCTTGCGCTGCCGAGTAGCGTGCTTACGGCAACGGTAACGGCCGCCAAACGAGTTCCTAGTTTCATCATGGTTTACCTCCCTTTGATGTTTGATAGTGCTGTGATTGGTCGAGCTTGCTCTGGCGCAAGGCCTTGAGCTTTTGGGTGTTTTGGCGTGCGATGAACCGGCTGATCAGAACCGCCAAAAGCAACATCACGCCGTTCACCACGTCGTACCAAAATGTGTTGACTGCGGATGTCACGAACGCGTTGTGAACCACCGCCAAAAAGATCACGCCCAGAACAGTGCCGAAGATGGTGCCGCTGCCGCCCATGATATCCGCGCCGCCAATGGCAACCGAGGCGATCGCCTTCAGTTCGGACGCATTGCCGTGGCCCCAATGGGCCGCGCCGTATTTGGCGGCGGCCATGATCCCGGCGCAGCCCGCAAGCGTCGATGACAGGACATAGATGCTGATCTTGACCCGCGAGACGTTGACACCTGAAAACCGTGCCGCCCGTTCCGAACCGCCGATGAAATAGAGCTGCCGAAAGTACCGGTGATGTGCCAGCAACAACCCGAGGATCAGCGCCGTGACCGAAAAGAAGATGATCGGAAAATCGACCCCGAATATCCGGCCTTGTCCCAACCATAGAAATCCTTCGGAAAATCCAGAGATCGATTTCCCGTCGGTGATGGCAAGGTTAATTCCCCGCAACGTCAGAAGGGTGCCAAGGGTAATGATCAGCGGATGCACGCGAAGCATTACGATCATCACGCCGTTGAGCGCGCCAATGCCCGCACAGGTGATCAGCGTCAGGACCACTGCCACCGGAACCGGAAGACCCGCTTGCACCATCAGCTTTGCGACCAGAATTTCGCCGAATGCAAAGACCGACGCGACCGACAGGTCAATCCCGCCCATAATGATGACGAAGGTCATCCCAAGGGCCATGATGCCCTCGAACACCATGTTCATCGCCATGACGCGCAGGTTCGCCGTGGTCATCACATTGCCGAAGGCCGCCTGAAATCCAAAGGCAATCGCCAGGATCACCAAGGCTAGGCCGACATATTGGATGGTATTGATATTAAGACGCGCCTTGCGAAAGCCGGTTTTCATCTGTGCCATCCTTCAGTCCACGGCCGAGGCCATGACGCTTTCGGGCGTCAGGCTGCCATCATTATTGTCAAGTTGCGAAGCCACGGTGCCATTTCGGAAGACCAAAAGGCGGTCGCTCATCCCAAGCACCTCGGGAAGCTCAGACGACACCACGATCACCCCGATCCCCTCGTCTGCCAGACGTCGTAACTGCTTGTGAATCAGTGATTTTGCGCCGACATCGACGCCGCGTGTCGGCTCGTCCACGATCAGGACCTTCGGGCGGGCATTCAGCGCTTTGGCCAACAAAACCTTTTGTTGGTTACCCCCAGACAAATCAACGACGCGGGTGCCGGGTCGTGCCGGACGGATATCCATCTCGCGAATGAACTTCAGCGCAGACTGGCGCATGGATTTGCGGTTTTCCATTCCAGCCCGAGATTGCCGGTCAAGGGTCGACGCACCAATGTTGCGCACCATGTCATAGTCTAGGAAGACACCTTGGCTTTTGCGATCTTCCGAGACGTAGATCACGCCCTTTTCCATCGCATCAGCCGGATCGTCCAGCGTGACCGCTTGACCGTTCAATTCGAAAGTCCCGGACAAACGCCGGTCGGCGTTGATGAGCGCGCGCATTGCTTCCGTGCGGCCCGATCCGATCAGACCGGCAATCCCAAGGATCTCACCGCGCCGCAAATCAAAGGACACATCCTTAACTGCGCCAAACAGTGATAGGTCGCGGCACTTGAAAATCACCTCGCCAATGGACTTGGCCCGAGGCGGATAAAGATCATTCAGGTGACGGCCAACCATCATCGAAATGATTTCCTCAGGACTGGCCTGTTTCGTGGGGCGCGTTCCAACCAATTTGCCATCGCGCAAAACGGTGATGCGATCCGAGATCGCGAACAGCTCCGTCAACTTGTGGGAAATGAAGACAATCGACAGGCCTTGCGCCTTCAGATCATTTACCACGCCGTAGAGTTCTTGGATTTCCTTCTCCGACAAAGACGAAGTCGGTTCATCCATGAAGATCAGCTTGGCGTTCAAGGCGATGGCTTTGGCCACCTCAACCAATTGCTGCATCCCGACGCTCAGGCTTCCGGCCAGAGCACGCGGATCGATATCCACACCCATCCGCTGGAAGATTTCGGTCGCCGCTTTGAACATTGCGGGCCAGTCGTTCAGGCCGAACGCGTTGGTCTTTTCGCGCCGCAGATAGATGTTCTCGGCAACCGATGCATTGGGAACCAAACTTAACTCTTGGTGAACCACACTTACCCCCGCACGCATCGCATCGAGCGGGTGCGCAAAGTCGACCTCTTGGCCGTCAAACAGCACCGTGCCTGTGTCGCGTGACAAGTTGCCGGATAGAATGTTCACCAGTGTTGATTTTCCGGCGCCATTTTCACCGATCAGGGCGTGCACCTCACCGGGCAGGACGTCGAAATCAACGCCGTGAAGGACCATGTTGGTGTGAAATGATTTGGTAATTCCGGTCGCTTTTAGCATCGGTCAGCTCCTTGCCCGGAATGTACGCAGCGCATCAACACCGACGGCGATGATCAAGACCGCACCAATGGTGGCCTGTTGCCAATTCGGGTTCCCGTTCAGCAGCACGAACCCGTTGCCGATCAATGCGAGCAGTAGGACGCCCAAGAACGTGCCTAAGATGCTGCCGCTGCCACCGGCCAAGCTTGCCCCGCCAATGACGGCCGCTGCCAATGCGCGAAGCTCTGCGCTGATGCCGTAGTTGGCGTAGCCGATCTTGTTGGCGGAGGTCATCAAAACCGCCGCGATCCAGACGAAGATGGCGGAAATCAGGTAGGCCGAGATGCCCAGCCGCGCGGTCCGCATGCCAGACAGCTTCGCCGCCTCGGGGCTTTCGCCCAAATAGAACATCCGGCGCAAGGGAACCCAGTTGGCCAATAACAGCCCGTAGACGAGCGTCACCCCTAACGTGATCAGCAACAGGGCCGGGATGCCGTAGAACATATCACCAATGTGAAATCCGAACTCTTGACGGGCAAAGCGGGAGAACCAACGCGGCGCTTGCGGGAACGAGACATATTGCCCGGTCGTCAGCACCGTCGCAAAGCCGCGCGCTGCTGACATCATCCCCAAAGTTACGAGGAAGGGCAGAATTCCCGCCTTGACGACCAAAAGCCCGTTGATGAACCCACAGAGCAGCGCAATGGCAAGCCCCGCCAAGAGCGACGGAAACACCGGATAACCGTCGCGGAGCAGCATCGCCATGACCACCGAACTCAGCGCCAGCACCGATCCGACCGACAAATCAAGGCCGCGAACAATCAGGACCGTCGTCATCGCGACCGCCAAAAGGACGTCATACGACATCAGCGACAAGACGGCTTTGAAATTGATCCAGCTCAGGAAGCTGTCCGGGCGCAGCGCCCCCAACGTACAGATCACTGCCAAATTGATGAGTATCAACCAAAATTGTCTGCTTGAGACCAAGCGCGATACCAGTGCGGTCTGGTCGGCCTCAATCGTTCGTTCGGTAATTGTCATGCGGCGCGCATCCTCCAATGCGGACGGGGCTGCGCGACAACATCGCGGTGCCCCTCCTTGTATTCCGCAACCGATATACCGATATATCGGTTAATGCAAGGCGGGAATGCACCTTTCCCAAATGGCCAAACACTGTCATAATACCGAGTGAAAATTGCTTTTTATCGGCGAATATAGATCAACTGGAGCAGCGGACAGCATGGCAAGACCAAGGAAGGAGGCAAAAGAAACTGCCCTAAAAAATACCAGTGCATCGGTATTTCCAGCGTCATTCATGACCGCAGTTGATGCCTCGGCTCCCCGCGCCTCTCAGGTGTATACGATCATGCGGCGCGCGATCATCGAAATGATCTTGCCCCCCGGCAGCATCATTAACGAGAGGGCCATCTGCGAAGAGTTAGGTGTGTCCCGCACCCCGCTTCGGGAAGCTCTGATCAAACTAAACGATGAAGCGCTGGTCAAAATCGTGCCGAACAGCGGCACTTTCGTGTCGCGGATCGTGCTCGAGACCGTGTTCGAAGGCCAACTCGTACGGCATGCGCTTGAGATGAAGCTGGTCCGGCTTGCCGCCATCCGAATGACTGCCGATGCCGAACGGCAGTTTGACTTTAACATGTATCAACAAAGGCGGCTCGCGCAGGATTGCGACTATGAGCAGTTTTATGAGTTGGACGAAGCGTTCCATGCCCTGATTGCTGAAGTGGGCTCTTCTCCCCGGGTTTGGCGGATCGTACATTCAGCAAAAGCGCAACTTGATCGGGTGCGGCGGTTGGCCTTTCCGATGCCAAGTCACTTGGACATTATCCTATCCGAACACGACGCTATCCTAACCGGATTGAAACTGCATGATCCCGATCGCGCAGGCGTTGCGATGGAGGGTCACCTCGACCGCGTCTTTGAATCTATTCGGACGCTGGTTTCTGAGCAGAAAGACCTGTTTTCAGCAGAGGCTGAAAGCACGCTCGACAACTACTTGAGTTGGCTGAGAGAGAAGTAAGCCGACGACGCTGTGGGGGCTGTTCCGAACGGGCATGTCGCGGTGTGATGCCGCTCCTTTAACGACACTTACTGTGACAACCGCGTCTGTCTATGGGACAGAAGCGTGGGGACGAATGAATCGCCCCGGTTTCAATCGGGATCTTTGACTTCATTTCACGCGACCCGAATCCGAGCTGGCGCACCATTCAGATCGCGGCGCCCAAGGCGGATTCAACCGGTCGTCGCCCCCCCTTTTTAGGAGGTGTAGATGACACAATCAGGCTGACGAAAGTCGAAACGTTCGACACGGGGCAAATTAAATTCTCCGGGAAGTCTGGCAACGTGAGAATCTGTGCCGGTTCTGGCGGGGTGTGGCCGCAGGTCATTCCAGTGAGCTGTCCGCCATCAAAGCGGGTGTTTCCGGACCTGTCGGACTCCGGTGGTTTCGGCGTTCTGGCGGAATGCCTCCCACACACCTTGCACCTTCGGCGATTTCCCTGACGAGCCGAAAACGGACTTTCCCTGAGCGAGAAGAAATCGCTATGGAATGTGCGAGGGGGACAGGTATGGACCTTTCTCCAATACCTGCGACGCGACACGCCATGCTTGCAGGCCACCCATTCGCCGTTGCCGCGAAACTTGGTGCCGGTGCTGTCAATGAGCGGGGTCAGCGGCTACCCGGAGGCGCGATACGGGGTCTGGATCGCGGCATCGGCAAAGGTCTCCGGCCGTCCCCGCCTTCTAAGCGTGCCAGACCATGCCCGGATCATGCCATACCAACACAGAGCCCCGCTTGCGCAGTGCGGCGTTGTAGGATGACCAGTTCTTCGGGCGATAGCGGGTCGGAGAGGGCTTACTCATGCGCCCGACCTAACCGTCAGGCTTCGCTAGGTGAATCCCTCTCGCCGATCTACGCAACATTGTCGGCTTGACGGAAAAAATCTGATCCCGGTACTGCAAAGCGACACGCATCAGCGCGAGGTCGCCATCTTCGGCATGTTCGGATCCCCTGCCAACGTGACTGATGGCCGGTACGTTTACTTCAACTCTCCCGAAGACATGCGTGCAGTGGGTCTTTATGAATACACGCTGATGCCGATGCGGCGGGAAAAACTATTCACCCGCGAAGAGTTCGACGGGGCCGAGTTGATCCGTGACTTCACGCACACGGCAGGATACCCGGTTCTTAAAATTCCGGCGCTTAAGAACGCGGCCGGTCAACCCTGCGGCCATGCCAGCCAAGGACCCTATGCCGACACCACCCGGCGCCTGTTCGATCTTGAAAGCGACCCGGCGCAGAACAACCCGATTGAGGACCGTGCCGTCATTGCAAGACTTGTCCAGAGCACGAGCGCGGTAAGGGCCGCAAACGAAACACCGCCCGAAGCCTTCACCCGCCTCGGGATTGCCGCGCCGACAGATCAGTAAGAAGGAAAAGATCATGACCAATATCGCAGTGATCGGGCTTGGCTCGATGGGGTACGGGATGGCATCGTCCTGCCTTCGGGCTGGGCACCAAGTGTGGGGTGTCGACCTGAACACCGCAGCGGTGGACCGGTTCGTCAGCGCGGGCGGCCAATCGGCGGCCCTGCCCGGCGATCTGCACGCGGTTTCGGTCGTGGTGCTGAACGCGCCTCAGACTGAAGCGGTGCTGTTTGGCGACGATGGTGTGGTCGCCAAACTGACGCCCGGCGCGGTGGTGCTGGGCCATGCAACGGTGCCACCGGCGTTCGCGCGGGATATGGCGGCGCGTTGCGCTGCTGTGGGCGTGCATTACCTTGACGCACCGATTTCCGGCGGGGCCGCAAAGGCCGCCTCGGGCGAGCTGTCCATCATGGCCTCTGGCACGGCAGAGGCGTTTGCCGCAGCGCAGCCGGTGCTGGATGCCACCGCAGCGACAGTGTTCGAACTGGGCGACGCCGCCGGGGCGGGCAGCGCGATGAAAGCGGTGAACCAGTTACTCGCAGGGGTCCACATCGCCGCTATGGCCGAGGCGTTGACCTTCGGCATGACCCAAGGCGTCGCGCCGGACAAATTCGTCGAGGTGATCTCGAAATGCGCCGGCACCAGCTGGATGCTTGAAAACCGCGCGCCGCACATCGTCGCCGGTGACTACACGCCGCTGAGCCAGGTGAACATCTGGCCCAAAGATCTGGGCATCGTGCTGGACATTGCCCGCGATGCAAAGTTTTCGGCGCCGATCACTGCCGCAGCGATGCAACAGTTTCTGGCCGCTGCGGGCATGGGGCTGGGTGGCGAGGATGACGCGGCAGTTGCCAAGGTCTATGCCCGCAATGCCGGGCTTGCGTTGCCGGGGGAAGATTGATTGCCAGCCGCGCCCATCGCCGCTACCGCCAGACAGGCGGAGGCGGAGATTGGGCGCGGCCCTATCACGGGGCACGCCGCTGGCGATGAACCGAGCGGCTTCAGATGTGGCTTTGACGACACGGACAAGGGACGAGGGAAGAGACATGACGACAGTACTGGGTTGCATTGCGGATGATTTCACCGGCGCCACCGATCTTGCTGGAATGCTGGCACGATCGGGCGTGAAAGTGAGCCTGCGAATGGGGGTGCCGGACAGCCCCCCCTCAGACACCGCGGCGGTCGAGGTCATCGCCCTTAAATGCCGGACAGCCCCGGTGGTGGACGCGGTTGCGGAAACCCAAGCGGCGCTTGCATGGTTGCAGGCTGCCGGCGCACAGCGGTTCTTCTGGAAGTATTGCTCGACCTTCGATTCGACGGCCGACGGCAATATTGGCCCGGTCTCAGAAGCGCTGATGGCCGCACTTGGCACGACCCAGACGATCTACTGCCCAGCCTTCCCCGAAAATGGCCGCGCCATCTTTATGGGCAATCTCTTTGTCGGACGTCAGCCATTGGCGGAAAGCCCGATGCAGGACCATCCGCTGACCCCGATGCGCGACTCGAACCTCATGCGGCTGCTGGAACCGCAGGTGACCCATCCGGTGGGCCTTGCCGACCGGTTGACCGTGGCCAAGGGCCCGGACGCGCTGAAAACCGAGTTGGACCGGCTGGCAGCTGAGGGCATCGTCCATGTCATCGTTGACGCAGTGGCCGACGAGGATCTGACGACAATCGCGCAAGCGTGCCGCGACATGACGCTGATGACCGGCGGCAGTGCCGTCGCTGCGCCGCTTCCGGCATTGTGGCTGGCCGATGGCACCCTCAGCCCAGAAGCCACCGGCACGGAAATCCCGACGCTTGATGCGACGGCGGTCGTGCTGTCCGGCAGTTGCTCGGCGATGACGCGGGCGCAAGTGGCCGATTACACGGACCGCGGCAAGCCAGCCTACCAGCTTGACCCGCTCACGTTGGATCGTGGCGGCGTTCAGGCCGCGCTCGACTGGCTGGCGGCCCAAGATCTGGCCAACGCGCCCCTGCTCTATGCCACAGCCGAACCCGCAGCAGTGCGGGCGGCGCAGGACCAGTTGGGCACAGCGCGCGCTGGCGAGATCGTCGAGCAGGCCCTTGCCAAACTGGCCGTCGCCGCCCGCGACCAAGGCGCCCGCCGCTTTGTTGTGGCCGGGGGCGAAACCTCTGGTTCCGTTACCCAAGCGCTGGCCGTGACCCGCCTCGACGTCGGCAAGGAAATCGCCCCCGGCGTGCCGTGGTGCTTTGCGGACAGCGCAGGCCAACGCATCGCGATCACACTGAAATCCGGCAATTTCGGCGCGAAAAACTTCTTTGCCGGGGCCTTGGCGGCACTGGAGACCGCATGACTGACAGCGCCCTGCGCGAGCAGATCTGTCTGCTGGCCAAATCCATGTTCGACCGCGGCCTGACCGGCGGGTCGACTGGCAACATCTCGGCCCGGACCGCCGATGGCGGATTACTGGTCAGCCCCACTGGCACCAGTTTCGGCCGCCTCGACCCCGGCCGGTTAAGCCGGTTTGACTCCGCTGGCATCCTGATCAGCGGCGATAAACCGACCAAAGAGATGCCGCTGCATTCCGCCTTCTACGACACGCGGTCGACGGCTGGGGCGGTGGTTCACTTGCATTCGTGCCATTCGGTGGCACTGTCGATGCTGCCGGACATCGACCCAGACAATTTCCTGCCGCCGCTGACCCCTTACGGCATCATGAAGCTGGGGCGCGTCAAGCTGCTGCCCTATTTCATGCCCGGGGATCCGGCCATGGGGGAGGCGGTACGCGGTCTGGCTGGCAAGCGCAGCGCGGTCATGCTGGCCAATCACGGGCCCGTCGTGGCGGGCAAGGATATCGAAGCTGCCTGTAATGCCATCGAAGAGTTAGAAGATACGGCGCGGCTGACCCTGCTCACCCAAGGCCGCCATCCGCGCGGTCTGAGCGACACGCAGGTGCAGGCGCTGGTCACCAAATTCAACGTGGAGTGGAGCGCATGAAATTCTCAGCCAACCTCGGCTTTCTTTGGGCCGACCGGCCGCTACCCGACGCGATCCGCGCGGCAAAGGCTGCGGGATTTGACGCGGTCGAATGCCATTGGCCCTATGATGTCCCTGCCGCCGACGTCCAGGCCGCGCTGGCAGAGACCGGTTTGACCATGCTGGGCCTCAACACCAGTCGCGGCATCCTTCGGGCGGGTGAGAACGGCCTCTCGGCGCTGCCGGGCCGCGACGCCGACGCCCGTGCAGCCATCGACCAGTCGATCGCCTATGCCGTGGCCATCGGGGCGCCAAATATCCATGTCATGGCCGGTTTCGCCACTGGTGACGACGCGCACGCCACCTTCCTGTCGAACCTCGCCTATGCCTGCGCAGCGGCGGCACCGCACGGCATCACCATCCTGATCGAACCTCTCAACCGTTACGACGCGCCGGGCTACTTCTTGACCACCACGGCGCAAGCCCGCCAAATCATTGCCGAAGTGGGCACGCAGAACCTGAAGCTGATGTTCGACTGCTACCATGTGCAACTGATGGAGGGCGACCTCACCCACCGTCTGTTGGACTTGCAACCGATCATCGGCCACATCCAGTTCGCAAGTGTCCCCGATCGCGCCGCCCCTGACCATGGTGAGGTCAACTATACCCACATCTTCGACATCGTCCGGGACATGGGTTGGCCCACACCGCTTGGGGCCGAATACAAGCCCGGAGGCGATACCGACGCGACCCTCGGCTGGCTGACCGCGATCCGCGCGCGATCCGACACATAAGGCGCAGCCATCCCCGCCCGTGGCTGAACCGGCCACAGGCGGGAAAGTTGATCGGCAAGGACGGGTGCGCCGTCTTAAGCGCTGCTCATGCCGCCACTGGCTAAGTGTCTGGCCAATGGCGGCGGAATCGCCAAGGTTTCACAGTTCCTGCTTTCCTTCGGCCTGACCGATGCAGAGGGGCCGTTGGCGTTCCCTGACCTTGCGTGGGTCTGCCGACGACCTGCCCCTTAGCCTGATCGATTAGCGGGTTCTGTTCTTACCCCACATATCGATATCACAGCCAAGTTCCACTTTAAGCAGTTCCGACGCCGCCGTCAGCGCCTCAAGCACCGAGGGGTCAAGCGACACATCCATTAGCTTTTTCAGGGCCCGGCTTTGCGCACCATTACGGGTGCCGACGATTACGCCCCCAACCGCCGGGCGCGACTTCAACCAGCCGATTGCCAAGTCTTCCATGCTCAGTCCGGTTTGATCAACCAGCGCCCACAACTCATCCAGCAGGGTTTGACCCGCTGCTTCGGCCCCTTCTTCGGTATGGGTCGCCTCGGCCCATTTTCGGTGGTCGAACATCCTCGTCCGGGCGCGGTTGACCGGAAACTCGGCAAGAGATTTGTATTTCCCGGCCAGCAGCCCCTGCATCAACGACGAGTAGCACATGATCGGCACGCCCGCCGCTTCGCATTTCGGCAGCACCTCGAATTCGATGGCGCGGAAGAACAGATGGTAGGGAAGCTGGTTGACCGATATTTCGCCAAGGTCGGTCGCTTCGTCGATGTCATGACGGCCAAAGTTCGACACGCCGTACCACCGGATCTTGCCCGCGTCCTTCAGCGTCTTTAGTGCGCCGATGCTTTCGGCCAAGGGCACATCGCGGTTCGGCCAATGCAGCATGTAGATGTCGATGACATCAGTGCCTAGATTCCGAAGGCTACGGTCGCAGGCCGTGATGATGTCTGCCGGCGCAAGATTGTCTCTGGCCACTTTCGACGAAATGACCATCTCGGACCGTTTGTTCCCCAAGGCGCGCTTCAACAGTTGCTCTGAATAGCCGCTGCCATACGCTTCGGCGGTATCGAAGAAGTTGATGCCACAATTGAAGGCCTCTCGCAGGGCCTCGATGGAATCCTGTTCTTCCTGCTTACCGAACGCACCAGCGCCGCCCATGCAGCCATAGACGAGCGGGCTGGTCTTCAGATCTGTATTGCCGAATGTTGTGGTCACTTGGGACACCTCGTGCTGGTCATCTTGTCTGCCAAGGCTCTACCAGTTTTAAAGCGAGCCGTCTTTCCAGCAGTTCACAGTCAGGTCGACATGGCCAGCCTTAAACACCTGAAACCGCCATCTCGACAACCACCACGACGGTCGCTTTGAGGGATGCCGACACTCGGCGGCGGAAGACTTCAGCCGAATGGAATGCATAGCCCGGATCGAGCGTGTCAGACCACATCGGGCCAAGCGAAACCAAGGCTGCGAACGCGCGCGCCCCATGTCGACGACATCGTCACACCAAGCATGCCCATCCACCCAGAACCGTTTATTCGGGAACCGACCGATTCAGTCTATCCTGTCGCGGACGCCAGCCTTTTGGGGCGCTGACGGTTTGGATAAAGGGGTCGATGCGGCCCTGCCCTATTCCAAGCATGGACATTTTGTTGTGCCGCAATGCCTGAAAGTCCGCAACAATTAGGTCACGCCGGGGGCGGTCCGCCCGAGGAAATCGGCCAAGGCAAGTGGCCCTCAAACTTTCGCATCTGTTAAGATCGCGACCCCAAACTATTGAAAAATAGACGCGATCTCCTTTTCACCCAACAGCTTCCACGCGCCGGGTGCCATGGCATCAGGCAGGCACAGTCCGCCCAGACGTTCCCGGTGCAGTTCCAAGACGTGGTTGCCAATGGCCGCAAACATGCGCCGCACCTGATGGTATCGGCCCTCGGTGACACTCAGCCGAGCTTCGGTTCCCGAGATGACCTGCAACTCGGCAGGCGCCAGCGGCTTATCTTCGCCCTCCAGCATCAAATGGCCCGAGGCAAACAAGTCGCCTTCGGTGCCCTGAAGCGGGCGGGCCAGCTTGGCGCGATAGACCTTTTTGACATGGCGCTTGGGGCTGATGACCCGATGCAGCAGGTCGCCATCATCGGTCAGTAACAGCAATCCGGACGTCTGCTTGTCCAATCGACCAATGGTCGACAGCGCCGGGTTGCGCCGCTTCCAACGTGCGGGCAGAATATCATACACCACCGCGCCATGCTCTTTATGTGAACAGGTCATCCCCAAAGGCTTGTTCAAAAGAACAACCATTCCCGCGACGGGATCAAGCGCCTCGCCGTCGATCTCCATTCGGGTCGGCAAATCCGGCGTTACAGAAATGCGTTTGGTCACATCCAGAAGATCGACATCGTCCAGAGTGATACCGCCAGCCCTGGCCAATCGCGCCACGTCGTTGCGTGAGCCATAGCCCATGGACGACAACAGTTTATCGACGCGGGATGTCGCAATCTTCGCCATTGGAGTGTGTCCCTCAGATCGCCCTAAGGCAGGTTTCGATGTTCCTATGTTTAACAACGCATAGGAAATTCAGGGGTCGTTGTGTTGCAAACTTTTCACTTGGTGTCCCCTTGCGTCGGATAAAGCAGACATTCGGGAAGTCGTCGCTGCATGACTTGGACAGAACGCTGATTGCCGTCAAGGACACACAGAGCCCGCAATCGGTCAATCTGCACCGTTGGTCAGAGATCGGGATCTCCTCGAAAGGGCCGTGGCCTCTGAGTGAATAAGTGAGAGACGCCTGTGTGCCTGACAAAGACCGACAGAGGGGCTTCCAAGGCGTCTCGGTCAACCAGTCAAAGCGTATCTAGAGCCCGAGGCACTTCTGTGAAGTCCTTAGGAAATGCAACAAGTACTGCGAATACGTTGCAACCGAGTCCCGTGTGTAGCCTAGGCAAACTGAAACATTAACCATTATAGTACAACATAAAATCATCTCAATAATCATTTCATCCCACTTATGACCATCACTTAGCTAGTCCGCCCATGTCCCCAACTTTATTGAATCGAACCCCACGTACACGGTAGCGCCAATTGGCGCTTAAGGGCCCGATTACCTTCAAAATTCAGTCGGCCGGATTGCCAAACCTCCAACCGTGCTTCAGAAACTTTCAGGCGCCGACCAGCTCAACGGCAAATTCGAGAGTGCAGGGTCAGCCGCACTTGTCACCAGTAGAGCCGCCGGAGTTGACGGAAGAACAGAGGCACTTACGGCCTCAGTTGAGTATGCCTGACCATTTCGGACAAGCATGACGACACCATACCTTTGGCTTCCAGACCGCCTGCGGCTGCCTTCATCCCGTTCATCTGGCCGCGCGATACTGCAGGTCACGTAACCCGCCTTTTAAGCAACCGGATGGCGGCCGCCTCACGAGGCCAACCACGATACAATTTGAACCGCTCACCGGACGTAACGACAAAAATTTGAACTCTCTGCGCGTGCGTTCCCCGCGGGGAACGCACGGCTCACCCGCCCCCCTGCCCTTCCAAAGATCCCAAGAACTGACGCACTGCTTCTTCCAGTTTCCGGCGATCCATTGCGGTGAAATCCGTGTCGAGCTTCAACTCGATCCGCCCCTGCGACGCGGTACACCGCACGTCACCCTGCGCACTGCGGATTTGAAAGGTTGTCCGTGCCCTTCGTGCTGGCTTAGCGGAACCGACCGGCACGCTATTTTTCGACCCCGCCGACGCCGCTGGCCCCTCACCCGTAAATGCACGCAGCAGAACCAGCTCATCCTCTGCGGTTCGAATCGTGGCGGAACGAAGCCGGCGCAACAACAGTGCGACGCTGTCCGGCTCATCTTCAATTCGCTTGCGGACGGCCAACCCCAACGCGCGTGGAATCGCTTGGGGAAAACTCAGATGCGGCTCGAGGACTTGCAACAACTGCGCGAAAGCCCGGATATAACTGCGTTTCTGTTTTGCAGCAGAACGATACAAGACCTGAACCGCCTCATCCACCGTCGCCACCGTGGTCGCTGGATCGTCCGCATATGATCTGGCCAGCGCGGCCATTTCAGCAAAGGAAATATCCGTCCGGATCAGGTTCTCGTCCACCATCCGCCGGTAGAGGGCATCAAGAGTTTCTCCAGCTTCCAAAACCACTGCGGGAATAGAGGCAAAGCGCTCATCACCGGTCTCTTGAAACAAGGCCCGGAACGCCGACAAACGCCGCGCACCTTGCACCAATTCATACCCATCGCCTGCCACCTCTACTTGAATTGGATTGGACAAGCCGATTTCGTTGATGCTGTCTTTCAGCTCTTGCAGGTCATCAATATCAACCTCACGGCGGTCACGGGTCAACTTTGCAGCATGCACCTCTGCCAACGGCAGGCGCTGAAGAACCAAGCCCTGCGCTTTAAGCGCGACAAATTCATGGGCGAGGGCGTCGTTCTCGGCCCGTATGGCCTGCTCGCGCTCTGCCCGATCCCGCAAGGAGTCGACATTCTCGCGCACCGCGCTGGCCATCGGCCCCCGCCGATCCCCAACACTGGAAATGCGCGGCGCGTCATCGCCGGACACCGGCGTTTCTTCTGGCATGTCGATGTCGAACATTCTGCGCTTACGGCTCATGCCTTGTCCTCCATATCATCCCATGCGGCGATCAGGTTGTCGCGAAATTCACCGTAAGCCCTGTCAAAGGTGGCCCGAGCACGCCGCCATGTTTCCCGGGTCATATTACGGTAATCAATTTCATAGACCGAACTCAGGAAGCGGCCAGACTGCTCAACCGCCCGGGTCAGTTCAATCGGATGCTCGGCAAGCCGCTCGCCGAAGACCTTACCAAAGGCATCATACATCGCCCGATGAAGGTCATTGCCCGGCTCAAATCGCGTCAGCAGAAACCGCACGTCAAGAAACGCCTTCGGCCGCCCGTGGTTCCCCGCGGGGAACGCCACATCCCGGAACCCAGCATTGAGATCCTCTAAGGCTTCGCTCAACTGGCCGATGAAGCTGGTGGTGCTGTCATACTCCCAGTAGCCAGGCCCGGACGGGATATAGAGGACATCGGCCGCGAACACGGCGTTCATGGACTGATAGCCAATGGCCGGTGGACAATCGAAAATGATCATGTCGTAGCTGTCATCGGGAATGGCATCGAGATAGCGGGCGACCGCCGCGAAGAACGACCAGTCTGGATTGAGGTGGCGGTACTGCGCCGAGGCAAACTCAACGAAGGCAGCGTTTGCACAGGACGGGATCAGATCGATGGTCGGCCACGAGGTATTTTGAATGAAGTCCGACACCCGCAACTCTTCGAGGCCCATATCGCGCACCGAAGCGGGCAGGCGGCGTTGCGGCACCGATGCGCCGGACGCCGCTCCGCTGGGCATGGCGTTCATTCTATCAGTCTCACGGATCAGGTCTCTCGCCATGATGCCCCAAACCGTGTGGTCCTCGGACACGTCCGACAATCCCATAGAGTGACTGAGAGTGGCTTGCGGATCGAAGTCGACACACAGTACCCGATACCCGTCCAACGCCGCCGCATGGGCAAAGTGCAACGCCACCGTAGACTTGCCCGCTCCGCCTTTGAAATTCGCAATCGCCGCCCGGATTGCGCGCTTGCCCGCTGGACGCCGGGGCAGAAGGGTCTTCCGGTTGATTTTCATCCGCCGGCGCAACTCATTGATCTCTTCGAGAGAGAACCAACGCTGCCGCCCATCCTCTTCGACCTCACCGGCTGGCAGAGACGGATCCGCGGCAAGCCTGCCGCGGAACGTCGACTGGTTCACTTGAAAGATCAGCTCGGACACTTCCCAAGACGAAAAGCGGCGCAGGGTCTTCTCTAACTCGGGAGAAAATGTCTGCTTCCGAATCCAGCCCTGCATCTTCAGGGATTGCGACTGAAGAACGTGGAGATCTTCATAGGTATACATGGGGCCTCACAAGACGCTATTTCTGCTCTGTTCATGAAATACGCCTATTAGAAAAATTAATCAAAAGGGAATATGCTGGAACAAGCGAAAATCGTCTCGGTGCCATTTTCAATCGTAAACAAGGACCTTTACGCGAATCGTAGGCAGCGCCGGTCGCGACGCCATACGAAGCAGTACCGTGCCAAAAGGGGGGGCGGGATCCAGTCTTCCTCCCTGAATAGGGGGACAAAAACGTCAAATAGGGGGACAGCCAAGCAGGCCCCCATTACCTTAGATACCAAAATCAATTACGAATTAGGGCGATAGATCCGAACGCGATGCCAACGCAGTTGACAGATCAGGGGAACGGACGTTAAATCCAAGCACACTACCAAAAGCGTCCTGCAACTGAGTCGGACGAATAAGGGCAAAAGCCCACAGGCAGTCACAGGAGCGGGCCGATGTTAGCTACACGACCCTTAGGGCAGGGGGCTGCCTCTAAGAAGTATGATATGCTCACCGCTCTGGGTGCCTATGCCTGTGCTGGTAGCAAGTTCCAACATAAACTGGTTCTGCGGTTTATTACCCTCGTCACCGCCCGTTATAACTGGCAACGCGATGAACTGTCGATTGGCAGAACAGAAATCGCGCGGCTGTGGCAAGTCAACGAACGGACCGTCAAGCGTGAACTGGCGAAGCTGAAGGACCTGGACTGGGTCACCGTCAAGCGGCCAGCCGCACGGGGCAGGGTAACAACCTATAGCATCGACTGGGCCATAATACTGCGTGACACCCGGGAAAGCTGGGACAATGTCGGACCGGATTTCACACAGCGTCTGACCGGTCAGGTTCTGCCAGAGCCACGCCCTACAGTGATTGCTTTTCCGGGGCCGACCCTGTCAATTGACGGCGAGACGGAATGGGACCAGGCGCAAGGCATACTGGCGCGCGAAGATCCGGCTTTTCACGCCAGTTGGCTAACAGCGCTGCGCCGACGTGAGTTGCGGATGGATGTTTTACTGTTGCAGGCACCGACCGCTTTTCACGCCCAATATCTAACGATCCACGCGTTGGACCGGTTGTCCCGAGCCGTGTCAAAAGTGTCGCCAAAAGTTCAGCGCGTTGTTGTGCTGTCACCATCTGGCGCTGAGGGATAACCTTAGACACTCAAGGTGTGCGCTCGGCTTTCCCATCCGGGCATTGCAGGACATTCGTCGCTCGCTGCCTTGATCCAAGCGGACGCGAGTCCGAAATTACGACTTGATGCCTTGCCGGTTGATCTTTGCGCTGAGCGTCCGGCGCGGGATGCCAAGCTGCGCGGCGGCCCGGGCGGTGTTCCCGCGGCATTGTTCGAGGACCCGTTCAATTTCCATAGCCTCGAACCGCGCGACTCTGTCCTTCAAATTGCCCTGCGGCGCATTCGTTTCGGTGAGTGCACCAGCCAGACCGAGAACCTTCCGCCATGCGGTTTGCCGCAATTCGTGGGCATTGCCGGGCCAGTGATGATTTTGCAGCGCCTTGCGATCGGCAAAGTCCACACGCGGCACAGGCACGCCATGGCGGGCGGCCGCTTCGGTCAGGAAATGCGCATATAATACCGGAATGTCCGGGGCGATCTGGCGCAGTGGAGGCAGCGAAATCTCGACCCCGGCCAGACGATAATATAGATCCTGCCGAAACGTGCCTTTCGCGATCAAGCCGCGCAGGTCTTCGCTGGCAGAGGCGACGATCCGTAAATCGACCTCCAGTGGGTGCTGCGCGCCAAGCGGTTCGATCTGCCGGGACTGCAGGAGCCGCAACAACAAGGGTTGCAGATCCAAAGGCATCTCGTCGATCTGATCAAGGAACAAGGTGCCACCCTCGGCCATACCGACACGCCCTTGGTGCAACTGACCCGACCCATCGACACGCCCAAACAGGTCGGCACCGAACCCGCTGTCGGGAAGTGCGGCGCAATTGATCGTGCTAATCGGCCCGGCGCGGCCTGACAGTGCATGCAAACTGCGCGCGGCCAGATCTTTGCCAGTTCCGGTTTCGCCCAGCAGGATCACATCAACCGGAAGCGCTGCGATCTCGGAAAGTTGCAGGCGAATGGCCGCCATTACCTTCGTGTCACCGACCAGTTGCGCCTCTTTGTCCTTCAGGCGCTGCCGCAGCCTCTTATTCTCGGCATGCAGGCGCCCGGCGGCAAGGGTGCGATCTACGACGGTCAACAGGTGATCGGCATCATAGGGCTTTTCGAGGAAATCCTGCGCGCCTTGCTGGATGGCCCGAACCGCCTGACCAACGTCGCCATGACCGGTTAGCAGGACAACAGGCACATCGATGCCTGCGGCGCGGACCGCTTCAAGTAAGCCCATTCCGTCAAGACCGGGCATCCGCAGGTCTGACAGGATCAAGTCCGGAACATCTGTGGCGATGGCATCCCGGGCCGCGATGCCGCCGGGCAGACCGGTGGCCGTGTGCCCGGCGGCGGAAATGAGATCGCACAGGCTGTCGCGATGATCGGCGTCATCATCGACGATCCAGATGTTGGCGGAGGTCATGCTGCGGTGGCCCTGTTGCTGTGGCTGGCATGGGGCATCGACAGGATTGCGCATGTCCCTGCGCCGGGTGTCGATGCATAGGTCAGGCTGCCGTGAAAATCCTCGACGATGGACTGGCTGATCGACACGCCGAGACCTAGGCCCTCGCCTTGTTGCTTGTGGCTGAAGAAGGGTTCGCCGATTTTGGCGAGCGCCACAGGATCGAGCCCGACACCATTATCGGTGACGCAGACGATCACAGCGTCAGGCGTCACTTTGCGGGAAATTGTGACCCGGCCATCGGGTTTGGCCACGACGGCATCAAGCGCGTTGAGCAACAGGTTGACCAGAACCTGTTCGAGACGCACCAGACCGCCCATCACCGGGGGCGCGGTGCCGTCAGATTGCTGGGTCAACGCAACCCCAATGGCCTCGGCGCGGTGGCGGACAAGGTCAACGGCGTTTTCGATTGCCCGATCCATGTCAACGGGGGAGAGCGTGCCGGTGTCTTTACGGCTAAAGCTTTTCAGGTGCTTGATGGTCCGCAACATCCGCCGGATATGACCGCGTGCCGCGTCGATGCGTTTCAAGGTGGCAGGGTCGGGCTTGGTGGCGCCAATGGTGGCCGCGGCCAATGTTGCCTCCATTGCCGCTAAGGGTTGGCTGATCTCGTGGACAATGGCGGCGGACATGCGGCCAAGGGCGGCCATTTTCTCGGCATGGATCAGCGCGTCCTGTGCGCCTTTCAACTCGGTCTCGGCGGCGATCCGGGTTTCAATCTCGGCGGCAAGCTCGCGCGTGCGCTGTGCGACCCGCTGCTCTAGCAACTGGCCTTGCCGCAATCGCATGTCGACCAGCCGTCGCCGCTGAAACAGCGTCTGCATGAACAGCGCAGAAACAATGGTCGTCAGCCCGAAGATCGCCGCCACGGCCAGCGCTGTGCGCCACGCCCCCGCTACCGGGCTGGCCAAAATCACTTGCCAATCTTCCGGGGCCATTGCGACGCGCCGGACCAGAAGCGGGCGACCCATGACGTCCACCGGACGGCCGTCGTCCAGTTTTGCCGGATCGACCGTTACCAACGGCATTGCGGCGTCAAGATCGGCGCCATCGTAGCGGCGGGTCTCGGCGATCCGTGCGCGTGCTGCAGGCCCAAGCTTAAATAGCGGCTGATAGAGCCAGTCCGGCTGGCCAGACAGGAACACGATCCCATCTGCGTCGGCGATGGCCGTATCGACAGCGGCCTGACGCCATGCGGCCTGCAACGGTGCCAGATCGATTTTGACGACAAGCACCGCCATGGTGCCGTCGGCGAAATCCACGCGGCTCGACAGAAAATACCCCGGCCTGCCGGTGGTGACGCCGATCGCATAAAACCGACCCATTCCTGTGGCCACCGCATCTGTGAAATAGGGCCTGAAACTATAGTCGCTGCCGACAAAACTGTCCGGGGTGTTCCAGTTGCTTGCGGCAATGGCGATGCCGGACTGATCCAGAAGATAGAGTTGATCTGCGGCTGATGCTCCGGCGACCCCTTCAAGATAGCGATTGGCTGCGGCGATCAATGGGGCGCTTTGCGGGTCCATGATTGCCTGCCGGATCCGGATGTCCTGTTCGGCCACTTCCGGCAGATAGCGAAAGCGGTCGATTTCGGTCTCGATGGACCGACGCGTCAGGGTCAGGGATTGGTCTAAACGGTCGGCAATGCGGCCGATTGCAACGCCATACGCCCCGAAGCCCGCGCCCGCAGCAACCAACACTGCGAAGCACAACACGACAGGGGAGGTGCGGGTCTGAAGGGCACGGATCATGGCGGTCAGTTTTGCATGATCTCGTCCCGGTGGACAGGCGCCATGTCACAGGGGGCAGGGGCCAATGTGATCGGCTTTCCCGCGTCCGTGCCGATATCCCGGCAAACCCCATCGGCGCAGAGCGTCCAGCCCTGGCCGGTCGCCCCTGAGGCCGCAAGGGTCAGTGCGGGCACGCTGAGGTGCCCTGGCGACACCCACCAGCCGTCTTGCCAGATGGCGTCTGGCCCCGGCTCCATTCCGGCGCCAGAGCCTTTGATCCGGGATCGAAGCAGTGTCAACGCGGTGGGTGTGACGCGCCAGTCTTCTTCCCACACGACCCGTTCGACCGAGTGGGTCCAGTGTAAAGTGAACCCGCCCGCGGCCAGTTGCAGTACCACTGCACCGACCGCGAGGCAGGCACTCATGCCGTGACGCGGGGCCGGGTCAAGAACACTGCCCCAACAAACACCGCGGCCAGTGCGAAGCCGATCTCATCGGTCCATGGCAGGGCGGCGATCAAGGTGATTGCAGCAATGACCCCAAGGACCCGCAACGGCCAGCCCAGCGGGTGACCCAACCAGCCGATCACGGCCGCGCCCCACATGCCGATACAGACCAAGGTCTTGAACACGATATAGGCGACCGCAGGCCAATAGCCGATCGCCTCGGCCAAGGGACCGCCCGCTTGCAGCATCAACGCCGGGGTATACACCGCCATGAACGGAATAACGAACCCCGCTGCGGCGACTTTGATGGCCTCGAGACTGATCTTCAGCCCGCTTTCCTTGGCAATGGGCGCGGCGGCAAAGCAGGCCAGCGCGACCGGGGGCGTGAGATCCGCGAGGATCCCAAAATAGAACACGAACATGTGGCTGACGATCAACGGCACCCCAAGCGCCAGCAGCGCCGGACCGGCGATCGACGACGTGATGATGTAGTTCGGAATCGTCGGGATCCCCATGCCCAGCAGGATACAGGTGAACATCGTCAGGATCAGGCTAAGCAGCAGGCTATTCTGACCGACCGCAACGATGAACTGGCCGAACGTGTTGGCCGCACCAGTGAGGGTCATAGTGCCGATAATGATGCCGACCAGCGCACAGGCAACACCCACCGGCAGCGCCGTTTTCGCGCCTTCTGCTAGCGAATCCCGGCACAGGAGTAGGGTCTCCCGGCCCCCTTTCGAGATGGCGCACCACAGGATCAGTGCCGCCAGCGCCGCAATCAGCACGTTGATGCCAAATTGCAAGAATCCGGCCGCCACAAGACCAAGACACATCCAGAAGATGACGCGCATTGTCCCCGCAGGCAGGTTCAGGACCACCGATCCGCCAAGGATCAGCAGGACCGTCAGTCCAAGACCGATGGTGCCAGCAAACAGCGGCGTGTAGCCACCGAACAGCAGGTAGACCAGCACCCCAAGTGGCACCAGCAACATCCAGTTCTTTTTGATCGCGTCGCGCGCTGACGGCAAATCCGCCTTGTTCAGGCCGCGCAGGCCATAGCGCCCGGCCTCAAGATGGACCATCCAGAAGGCGGATGCGAAATACAAGATCGCCGGGATCAGTGCGGCTTTGACAACTTCAACGTAAGGAACGTCCAATGTCTCGGCCATGATGAAGGCCACAGCGCCCATCACCGGCGGCATGATCTGCCCGCCCATGGATGCCGTCGCCTCGACGCCGCCAGCAAAGGCGGGCCGGTAGCCGAATTTCTTCATCAGCGGGATGGTGAATTGACCGGTGGTGACAACATTGGCCACGCCAGACCCAGAAATGGTGCCCATCAAGCCTGAAGAGACCACCGCGACCTTGGCCGCCCCGCCTTGTTTATGGCCGAACATGCCCATGGCGACATCGGTGAACAGGCGGATCATGCCGGCGCGTTCCAAGAACGACCCGAACAGGATGAACAGGAAGATGTAAGTCGATGAGACGTAAGTCGGAATGCCGTAGATGCCCTCGGTGCCATAGGCCATGTGGTCGATGACTTGGCTAAAGCTGTAGCCGCGATGGTTCAGCGGCGACGGCAGGTACTCGCCAAACAGGCAATAACCCAAAAACAGCCCCGCAATCAGCGGCAAGGCAAAGCCCATCATCGTCCACGCGGCCGAGAACACGACGATCAGTGCAATCACGCCCATGATGATGTCTTGGGTCAGCGGCCGACCGGCCCGCAAGATCAGCGGCTGGTATTCCCACCATTGATAGAACGCCACCGCCACACCTGCGGCGGCAAACCCCCAAGCCAATGTCCGCAGCGGCAACGACACTCCGCGCCCATAAGCGATCAGCGGAAATGCCAGCAATGTCAGAAAGCCGACGTGAAAGGCGCGGGTGATTTGGCTGGGTAGATCGACGATATGGGCTGCTGTGACGATCTGAAAAATCGAGAAAACGATGGCGATCCAGAAGAGCAGGCGACCCATCGCGTCGAGGCCAAAGGACACCTCATGCCCCTCCAGCGGATCTGGGGGCGAAACGGTATTGGACATCGGACTTACCTTTAAGAGGGCTGATAGAAATGAACGGCGCACCACCGGGGCGCGCCGTTATCGACAAGTGGGCCTAGGCCTACTTGATCAGACCTTGTTCGCGGTAATAACGCTCGGCACCGGGGTGCAGCGGGATCGGCATGCCGGCAATCGCATTGGCGATGTCGATCTGCTTGGCAGCCTGATGGGATGCGGCCAGCGTGTCGAGGTTCTCAAACAGTTGCTTGGTCATTGCATAGGCGATGTCGTCACTGACATCTTCGTTGGTGACCAAGAAGTTTGAAATCGAAACCGTCGCCACATCTTCGGTTTGACCGTCATAGGTTCCGGCTGGAATCGTGGCCGCGACGTAAGGTGCGCCCAGTGTTTCAGCGACCGATGCGGGCACGGCGACGACGGTGATCGGCAGCGAAGACGCCAGATCGCGGATCGATGCGACCCCAAGGCCCGAGGATTGCAAGGTGGCATCCAGCTGACGGTTTTTGATCAACTCGACCGATTCAGCGAAGGGCAGGTATTCCACTTTGCCCAGATCGTCATAGCTCATGTCGAGCGCACCGAAAATGGCGCGGGCGTTCAACTCTGTGCCCGAGGCCGGAGCGCCGACAGACAGGCTTTTGTCTGCGAGACCGGCAAAGTCCGTGATGCCGCTTTCGCCACTGGCAACGATCTGAATATAGTTGGGATAAATCGCCGCGATGCCGCGCAACTTGTCCAGCTTTTGTGGAAAGCCCGCATCGGCATCACCAGCCCAAGCCGCCGCCACCGAATCCCCAAGGGCAAAGCCCAACTCGCCGCGACCGTCTTGCAGTAAGTTCAGGTTTTCAACACTGGCCTTGGTCGACTGCACCTGGGTCCGAACGCCGTCGATCTGTTCGCCATAAATATTGGCAAGACCTGCACCCAGCGGGTAATACACGCCGGACGTGCCACCCGTCAGCACGTTGATGAATTCCTGCGCTGACGCGGTAAAGGGTGCCGCAATCAGCGTCGATGCCACGACACACCCGCGCAACGCGGTTTTCATATTGATCATCTTCTTCCTCCCAGAATTGCGGGCTACCCGGTGGGACGCCCGCGTGCATTCTTGATCATTGCACGGTTTTCCGGCAAGGGAATGTTACCAATAGACACCGAATTATGTAGCAAAAAACGACCCGCCCCTTGGCAACAAATGGCCAGATGTCCGAAACTGGACGGCCAGAGCAGCGGGGCGGGTCGTTTACATTCGGCGATCCGCGCGACATCCTAGAGGCGTTGTCGGGCGGATCGCCCCGCAAGAGTGCGGCGGCGGATAGGTGCGTTAGGCGCGGCGGCGGCGCATGACGCCCAGACCTCCCACAGCCATGCCCAGCAGCCAAAGTGAGGCGGGCAGGGGAACCGGTGCTGGCGCGGCCGACAGGACCTCGTAACGCAGGCCATTCGCCGTTCCTTGCTGGAACCCGGTCCAATAGGTGTGGTCGTCGTTGAACGACCCGTCTGGGTTCTTCGACCAGACACCATCGCTGCCGATGCCCAGCAAATCAAGGTAAGCTTGCTTGCTGTTGTCGCCCTTCAACTCGGCGTCCAACCATGCCGTCGCGAAATGTTGCCCGACGTTGTTCATGAATACCGTATCCCACACAGCGTCGGTGTAATGACCCGATACGCCCGCCGTATAGCTTTCCAGCGGTGCAGGGATCGGCGCAACAGTGTTGTGGCCGCCGCCGTCAAAGGTCAGCAAGGCGCGGTCGACGCTTGTGGCCCCTTCCCAGATCGCACGCACGCCATTCTCATAGCCGGACGTGCGGTCGGCAGAGCCGGCCATGAACAGCATGGGAATGTCGATCCCGGCCAAGCCGTCGGCGTCCCAGAACCCCGCGTTCATGCCCCAAGGTCCGATGGCGATGGCCGTCTTGATGCGCTCGTCGGGAAGGGCGTTGTGGGTGTCGCTTCCCTGCTGATGGATCGCCAGCGTATCATGCGGCGCATAAGCGGTGGACGCCTCAGTCACGCCGCCACCTGCGGTCACGATCGTGCCATAGCCGCCCATGGAATAGCCGATCAGGCCGGTGTTGTTGGTGTCGATCATCCCGGCAACGCCGGAGGTATGGTCACTGTTGAGCCGGGCCATCTCATCCAGAACAAACAGTTGATCCAGCGACCGGTTGACCAAGGTCGAGGCGAAGTTGCCTTGGGTCCGGTAGGTGGAATCGGTATGGTCGATTGAGGCAACCACATAACCCTTAGAGGCAAGGTTTTCTGCCAAGTGGGACATTAAGAACCGGTTGCCGGGATATCCGTGGCTCAACAGAACAAGCGGCAGCGGCGCCGAGGTCTCGGCGGCAGCGGCATCGCGCATCGCCCGGCCCTCTAGGGTGACCTCGGTGATGCCATCGCGCAGGTACGCGTTGAACGACGTGTCGCCTGTCGCGCCTTCGGCCGCAGGATACCACATTTCCACCGCTAAGGACCGATCATAGGTCGGATAGTCGTCCGGTTTCGGCGCTGACGGATCAATGGCCAGCATGTCGATCTGATCTTTATTCACGAACTCGAAAGTGCGTACCCCCACCGGCATGCCACCATAGGCCGCCAACTCGGGTGCATCAGCCGACTGCCCGTCAATTCTGTTTTGGGCCGCAAGGGGTGTTGCGGCCGCCGCTGCAATCAAAATGGTTGAAAAGACGACGTGATTCATCAAAAATGCTCCATAATCGTGGGGGAGGGCTCATTATGGCCCGGAGGCATAGGTCTGTCGGACGAGGCCGCCCAGCGGTGCATGCCGCTCCGCTGGGCGGAGCGGCATGCACCGATAACGGCGATCGTTACGGCGAGCCTTCTGCGCTTTTAACATTGCGTCAAGCGCGGAAGCCAAGACGCGGGACGGTGAAATTGGGTGTTGGGGGCACCATCCAGTTGCTCCCAACGGTTCCTGCTCAGATGATCAGGCGGCTTTGCGGCGGCGCACCATGACGAGACCACCCAAACCGGCCATCAGCAACGGCAGAGCTGCCGGAAGCGGCACGGGGGCAGGGGCATTTGCGTCGACAACAAGGCGACCAAAATCGGTATAGTCGGTAAAGAACCCGTCCAGCCCCCAGTCGAGCATCGGCTGGATCATATCGAACGCGGCCGCTTCGCTCAGCGGGCGGAACGTATAGGCGTGTACAATCAGACCCAGATCATGGGCGGCGGTGATGAAAGCTTCAGTAATGCCGCCAGAGCTGACACCGACGCCATCAGCGACGCCCGCAATATCGGTCAGGGTGTTGAAGCCGTCCGACCCATAGACGCCATACTCACCGTCGACCGTGTACACAGAGCCCAGTTGTGCGAAGCTTGCGCTTACGCCCTGTTCGTCACTTGCTTCGGCCATCTCGATGATGGAGTTGAACACGAAGGATTGCAGGATGACCTTGTCGGAGGGCTCATCATAGCCCTTGTCTTTCAGCGTGGCGACGATCGCCTGGTTCTGTGCCGAATTATAGGGCGTCTTGGATTCCGGGTAGATCCCAATCTCGGTGCCATTGGTGGTATTATATTCGGTGAGCAGGTCAAGCACTTCGCCCAGCGTCGGGACCTTGTAGGCATCGGTCATGCTGGGGGTGAAGCCCGGGTAGGTGGAATCGGGCGAGGACAGTGCGCCGGTCGGAACCACGGTCAGGGATTTAATCTCTGCCAGTGTGAAGTCAGACACTTTGTAGCCGCCGTTGCGGGCCTCAAAGATGGCGGCCACATTGGTGGTGCGGCTCAGGGTGCTGTCGTGCATTGCGACCAGCGCGCCATCGGCGGTCATCTGGATGTCAGGCTCAATGTAGTCCGCGCCCATTTGCATCGCGAGCTCATAACCGCCCAAGGTTTCTTCGGGCAGATAGCCGCTGGCACCACGGTGGGCAACAACAACCGGCGCTTCGCCAGACAGCGTATTATACAGTGAAGCAGCGCCGGCCATAGGTGCGGAAAATGCAGTGGCCATCAACGTCGCTGACACCAGCGTCAATTTGGACATCATCAGTGGAATTCCTTTAATCACTTGTCACAACTCAGAGCGGTTGGATGAAGGTGTTCCTGCCTGATGTAGTTAACGGCAGGGCGAAAATTTGGTGACATCTTGGTAACTACCGGATCATTTTTCTCAAAGATCGCAGCGTGATCGTGGGGCGGAGCCGTTGGTCTGCCGGTAAAGCGCACGCCGGGCGTGGGGGTCACACAGCCGGACATGTGGGATGGTATGGCGGCGGGGGGCTGACGTGGCCGATCTGGCCATTCTTGGTTCGACATGGAAATCGCCCTGCAAAACGTTGCGCTCGGAGAGGATCGCGGTTGGCACGACGTCTCGCCTCAGTTTCGCAATCGCAGCTACCGACGCACGGATAACCGACGACGGGGGCCGTGTGCTTTGGGGCAGTGCGGTGAACGTGGGGCGGGGCAGGGGATCATCTTGTGGCGGACTAAAAGGTCTCGGCGGCCGAGCGCCCTTGGGGCAGAAACCAAGGGCCGCCCGCTGTGGAAGACCCGGACGCCCGCGTGCTTGCCTTTACAATCATCAGCCAATGGGGAAAAAGACACCAGTTAACATAAACTCAGCCTTATTTTTGGCCAAACGAAGCGGATTGAATATCGTGATGAACCTACCTGCTTGTGCCGCAACACTTTCTCTGATCGCAGGTGCGGCCTGCGCTGACGTGACCGACGTTAAAATCGGCTATGCTCTGGCTGAGAATTCACATTATGGCGCCGGCGCGCACGCTTGGGCAGACGCCACCGAGGCGGCAACTGATGGGCGCTATGAATTCGTCGAATTCCCCTCGTCGGCACTTGGTGGCGAACGGGACGTTCTGGAAGGATTGCAACTGGGCACTGTCGAGGCCACCATCGTGTCCTCTGGCGTCCTGTCGAACTTCGTTCCCGAAGTCGGCGTGTTCGACGTTCCGTTCCTGTTCCGTGATTTCGATCATGCCCGCGCCGTTCTGGATGGCCCGATCGGTCAAGACATGCTGGCCACGTTCGAAGATCAGGGTCTGGTCGCACTGGCTTGGGGTGAACAGGGCTTCCGCCACATCACCAACAACCGCCAAGCCATCAACACGCCCGAGGATCTTGCCGGCCTGAAACTGCGCACCATGGAAAACCCGGTGCATATCGAAGCGTTCCAGACGCTGGGTGCCGCACCGACCCCGATGGCGTGGCCCGAGGTGATCTCGGCGCTGCAACAGGGCACCATCGACGGGCAGGAAAACCCGCTGTCGGTGATCGTGTCGGCAAAGCTGAACGAAGTGCAAACCTATCTGACGCTGTCGGGGCACGTCTATGCGCCCAACATTCTGTTCGTCTCGTCGATCTTCTGGGACGGTCTCGATGACGCCGACAAGGAAGCTTTCCGCGCTGGTGCCGTCGAGGGCGGTCTGGCCATGCGCGCCTTTGTCGATGCTGCCGAAACCAACGGCGTCGAAGCGATGACCGCAGCCGGGATGCAGATCAATGCCCTGACCGCCGAGCAAAAAGACGCGATCAAGACGGCGCTGGCTCCGGCCTATGCCGATTACGCCGTGACCTTTGGCCCCGAGCTGCTGCAACAGATCGCAGACGTTCAGTAAATCGGCGCCATAGATGATCTTAGGGCGGCTCGCACAGGGCCGCCCTTTGCCGTGATCGCGCGCACCGGAGAGAGATGATGATCCTCGAAAAACTGTTTCTTGCCCTGAACCGCTGGGCCGTCATTGGCACGCTAGCGGCGATGTCGTGTATCATCTTCGCCAATGTGATGCTGCGCTACCTGACCAATAATTCGATCATCTGGGCCGAGGAAGTGTCGCGCTATTTGATGATCTACATGACCTTTCTGGGGGCGGGCCTTGCCTTGCGTGAGGGGCTTCTGGTGGCGATCAGTCAGGTGCACAGCCGCTTCGCCCCCAAGCTGAGGTTCATGCTGCGTCTAACAATTCTGACGGTGCTGATCGTCTTTTTCGGCTGGATGATCCTTGCCGGTGAAACCTATGTCACGCGGATGGGGCGGCAACTGACCCCGGCCACCCGCATTTCCTTTGCCTATATTTATCAGGCGATGCCGATTGGCTTTGGGTTGCTGCTGATTCACACCTTGCTGATCGCGCGGCGCTTTCTGACCGAAGGCCGCTTCGACGCCAACCTGCCCGACGCCCATGGCGGCGTTAGCGGCGCCAGCGGATAACGAGACCCCGATGACCCTGACCCTTGTTCTGCTGTTCACGATCTTCCTGATCGTCGGATTTCCCGTCGTCTTCGCACTGGCGATTTCCGCCTTCGGTGCCGTACTGATCGAAGGTCGGTATCCGGTGATCGTGGTGGTGAAAGAGATGTTCACCGGATTGGACAGCTTTCCCCTGATGGCGGTGCCGTTCTTCGTTTTGGCGGCTGAGTTGATGACGGGCGGGGCGATGACCACGGTCCTATTGCGGTTTGCCGCCCAGTTCTTCGGACGGGCCCGGGGCGGGCTTGGTTATGCCAATGTGCTGTCGTCGACCTTGTTCGCCGGCATTTCCGGCTCGGCGTTGGCTGATGCTGCCGGTCCCGGCGCGATGATGATGAAGATGATGGAGAAAGAGGGGTACCCCAGATCCTATGCGGCTGCCCTGACCGCGTCGGCCGCGGTGGTCGGGCCGATCGTGCCGCCGTCGATCACCATGATCATCTATGCCATGCAGGACGAACGGGTGTCGGTTGGCGGGCTGTTCATGGCGGGCATTCTGCCGGGCATCCTAATTGCGTTTGTCATGGCCGGGATCAACTTTATCCAAAGCTCGCGCCACGGCTATCGTTCGCAGTCGCCGGTGCCGCCATTGCGGGTGATCCTGCGCAACACGTGGCAGGCTTTGCCCGCGCTGTTTCTGATCGTCTTCGTGATCGGCGGCATCCGGGGCGGTATCTTCACCCCAACCGAAGCGTCCGTGGTGGCGGTGTTCTATGCCTTGCTTTGCGGGATGTTTGTCTACCGGTCCCTTAAACTGTCGGCATTGCCGGGGATCCTTTTGACCGCCGGCCTGACATCAAGCGCAATCCTGATGATCCTTGCGGCGGCGCGGGCCTTTGCGTGGGTTTTGATCATTGAGCGTATTCCCCAAGACGCAGCGCAGTATATCATCGACTTGAATCTGTCGCCGGTGGTGTTCCTGCTGGTCGTGAACGTGGCGCTGCTGATCTTCGGCTGTTTCATGGACCCGCTGCCCGGCGTCATGATTATCGTGCCGATCTTGGCACCGATTGCTTTTTCCATGGGGATCGATCCGACCCATTTTGCCATTGTGGTGATCGTCAACCTGACCATGGGGTTGGTCACGCCCCCGGTCGGCAGCTTGTTATTTGTGATTTCCTCGGTCGGGCGGATCCCGGTGCCTGAGATCCTGAAGCAGATGCCGATCTTTTTGGTCGGCAACATGGTGCTGCTGATGATCCTGAGCTTCGTTCCGGCGATCTCGACCTGGTTGCCGCGCGTCTCCGGCTTCTGAGCCTTCAGGCACAGGACTGGGGGCGCCCGTTGCGCCCGAGCAGGTCATGACGGGGGAGTTGATTAAGCTATTCATTGGACGGTGGCGATCCACATTGGTATGCCCATTGCGGTCGATCAGCCCCTAATGAGGCGGGGCTGTTACCAAAGCCGCGCCAATCCTACTCCGGCATAAACTTGGTCCCGTGTCCGGACCACGCCGCTGCCTGCGGCGTCATCCAGAAGATACGAATACATAAATCCGGTGCCAATCGCCCATTTCCGGCTGACCGGTTGGACAAAAAGCGCCGTCAACCGTACGTCGCGCCAGCCCTCTCCCGCAGAGTAGACGGGCAAACCGCTGGCGGCGGCCCCGCTGGAATCGATGGAGAAATAGGTGTCCATATAATCTTCGGAGGCCCAGCTTGAGGCCAGCCCGATCCCCATCGCGGCGTGTTCCCCCACCGGCAACCACCGCCGAACATTCACGTCGGCAACGAAGCCCTGATCGGGGCTGGTTGCGTCTTGCAAGACGCCGGCCCCAATCCGCCATCGGTTCCGCGGGTCCTCGCCGCCAGCGAACGAATACCCGACAAAGGCGCCCAACCCAATTGACATGGGGATCTCTGGAAGCGCATCTACCGCGTCGTCTTCAACGTCTGTTCGACCAAACCGCAAAATCCCAGCGGGACCCGCCGACCAGTTTGGATCATTGATCAGGTTCACGTTGAGATAATTGGCCTGCAGGCTCACATACCGATGCCCAAAACCCCATTGCCCCGCCGGGGCCGCCGCCCAGACCTGATCATCCGAGCCAATATATTGTGGTCCTGCCCCGACCCCGACCATCACGAAATCAGGAAAGCTGGGTAGGCTAAGCAATGGGCTTTCTGCAAATCCCGGGCTGGCCTGCAGGACTGCAACAAAAAGAAACGTTTGGGTTTTCAAAAAATGTCCCTTGTCGTTCTGGCTTTGGACACTCGTCTTGAAATTGTCCGTTAGGTAAAATCTTTGGTGGCGACTGATGAACCGTCCTCGTAAGTTGCTGCATACCGCGAAAACCGCCAATGTCCAAACCCGCAGCACGATCCGGCGGCGCAGCGTCGCAGGGGGGAGTGTTGGCCATGCGTGACTGCGGTTTCAGATGCCCTTCGTGGGTCTGAACCCAGTCCGGTGATCTTGCAACGGCGCGGGCGCCGGGTCACCTTTCGGTATGTTTTTAGGTTCCAGTGCCTGTTTGTGACGCAGTGCAGAGGGATTTTACTGAATGTCGCGTCCCGCCCACATGCCAGGCTTGACCATGGCCAGTCTGTGGCGACACGATTACCGATCAGAAGTTCGGTAATCGAACGCATTGAAAAGGTGTTGTCATGGTCAAACCCGTCTTGTCTGCAATCGTCCTCGTGGCGGCGCTGGTGCCTGCGCTGGGACGCGCCGAGGCTGTCCGGCCCAATGTGGACTTCGCCGGAGTGGTGGAACCCGTTGGCAGCAAACGGGCGGCCATGCAGGATCTGATCTTTGATCTGGCAACGGCGTGGGCCGATTGCAACGTCGAGGCCATGACATCGGCTGTCGCGGATACGGTCAAGTTTTCCTATCCGACCACGGCCTATGAAGGGAAGGCGACCATGCTGAAGGATCTTGAAACCTTCTGCGGTCAGGCCACCGATACCAGCATCTTCTTTCCTGCCGATGCCTTCTACATCGATGTCGATAGTGGCCGGATCGCGGCTGAGTTGCAGTTTCGGACCTTTCAACGGGGCAATCGCCAAGTGGTCAACGATGTATGGGTCGCGACGATCGCAGACGACAAGATTACTGTGATCAAGGAATATTTGGATGGTCGGGTGAAAGACCTGCAAGCGCAGGGCGTGCTGCAACTGGAAGAAAGCCCCGAGTTCCTGACACCATGGCCGCCGCGCACCGAGGCGTGGGAGGCGTGCTTCCCGATTGCCAAATCCGCGCCGATTAACACCTGTCCGCCGACCTAAGCGCGACCGGTCACGGCTGTTCCATGGCCGTGACCAAATTCGATAGCAGGAAAGCGCGTGTCAGCGCGCCGACCGACCCATGCCGGGGGGTAACCCATCTCGCAATCTGGCCGACATCTGCGGCGATGTCGGACACCATCTGGCCAGCCGCGTCATAGCTGATGCCAACCCCGACCACGGCCGCACCCGGTTTGATCATGGCGCCACGGATCAGATCGGGAACGCCCGCCGCCGAGATGACCACATCGGCGGCAGCAATGGCAGCGGCGCTATTTGCCGACTGACGGTGCAATAGGGTGACTGTTGCATCGGTGCCCGGCAAAGACAGCAACATCGCCAGCGGGCGGCCAACAAGCGCCCCGCGCCCTACGATCACGACCGAACGGCCTGCCAGCGGGATGTTATAGGCCCGCAGGAGCGCAAGGATCGCTTGCGGGGTGCAAGGTCGCAGCCCCGGCGCGGCTGCAACGAGCCGGCCAAGATTGACCGGATGCAGCCCATCGATATCCTTGGCTGGATCCACCGCTTCAATTAGGGTCTGGGCGTCCAAATGATCTGGCAGCGGAAGCTGGACCAGAAAGCCGTGCACTGAAGGGTCGGCGTTCAAAGCGGCGATTTCAGCCAGCGCAGCCTGCGGGTCAATGTCATGCGGCAAGCGGATGTCTTTTGATGTGATGCCGATTTCTGCGCAATCCGCATGTTTGCGGGCGACATAGGCATCGCTGGCCGAATGATCGCCGATCAGAAGGGTGGCAAGGCAGGGGCTGTGTCCGCGCTGCCGCAACGCGGTGACCCGGGATGCCAGATCGGCGCGAAGACGGACGGCGAGCGCATCGCCGTCCAGAAGGAGTGCTTTGGTCACAGGTGTCACTTCAGCCCGATTGTGGGATCGATGAACCGGTTGGTGATGACCATCTCCGGCGTCGCGTCGGGATTGGCCCGCTCGTCCAAGGACCCGGCAAGGAAATCGAAGATGATCTGCACCCGGTCCATGTCGAAATCGCCAATCGTGTCGTTTGATCCGTTGCCGACGATGGCCTCGTCGACCATGGTCTTTGTGGCATAGTCCATCAGCGCGGCTTCGGTCTTCCACCACGATGTGCCGTTGCCGGCGTCGTTGAACGCGGTGATGACGGCGTTGGCCTCGTCCGGGTCCGTGGCGTAGTCGACTGCGGCCTGTTGCATCAGCGGTACGACGGCGCTGAGGCAGGGGGCGAGGTCGTCCAGTTTATCCGCGGCGACCGACACAATCCCCGTATAGTTCACATAGCCCAAATCGTTGATTTTGACGAAGCCGATCGGTTTGGCCCAATTATTGCCATTCTCGAATTTGTAGACCTCGGAGGTGACGAACCCTTGGTTCAGCCATGTGCCGTTGTTCACCACGAAGTTTTCGCCGTCGCCGCGATAGCCTTCGACAAAGACATCGGCATCGATGCCTTGATCCACCAGAAATTTGCCGAAGGTGCGTTTGATCGTGGAGACATAGATTTTCCCTGCATCGGACGCAGCAAAGGCCTTGAGATCGTCAATAGAGTGGAAGCCCTCGGGATAGGTTGCCGCGTCCCACAGCAGCGCACTGGGCGAGATATCCAGCGGCGCAAAGACGCCCACGGTGGGGAAGCGTTTTGAAAAGATGACCGAGTTGTCGAGTTCCTGATAGCCCAGATGCGGCAGCACCCCGGCTTTGGAATTGCCCATGAACAGCGCCGAATACGAGGTCTCGCCGTCGCCAAGGCCGATGCCACTGCCGCCTTCAAGGATCATCAGGTCGATGCCGGTCGACCCCAGCGGGCCGCGATAGACACCGGGGGACATGTCGCCGCCGCTGCCGATCAGTTGGACGAAGCCGCCATGTTCCGCCTGCGCCAGCCAGTCCTTTTGCAAGATCAGCGGGTTCGGGCAAATATCGGCCAGCGGCGTAGTATAGGCCTGTTCTGCAAACGCGCCCGCCTGAGCCGAGGGCGCAATCAAGACTGCAGACAGAAGGGCAAGGGCAGAGGTTTTAGCGGTCATGGGTCAATTTCCTGCAGGGGTAAACGGGGCATCACGAAGATTTCCCACCGGATTCATGCCAGTCCGAGAACAGCCGGTTCCCGAGCCACGCAAAGAACAGATAGACGCCGATTGATAGCGCCGATGAGGCGATCAAGGCCGCATACATCTGCTCATATTTGAAGTCGATTTTGGAATTGATCAGCATCTGGCCAAGGCCGCCGCGCCCTGCCAGAAAAAACAGCTCGGAGACGATGGCACCGATCACGGCAAGACCGGCCGAGATCCGCAATCCGGCAAACAAGGCCGGGGCCGCCGAGGGCAGGCCGGCTTTCCACAAGATGACCTGCCAGCCCGCGCCTTGCAGGCGGAACAAATCGATGATGCCGCGATCAACGCTTTTCAGACCCAACAACAGCGTGGTCGGGATCGAAAAGAAGGTGAACAGCGCCACGATCAACACCTTGGGCAAAAAGCCGAACCCGAACGCACTTTGGATCAGGGGGATGATGGCCAGAACCGGGATGGATTGCAGGGCGACAAGATATGGAAAGGCCGCACGCTCCATCACCTTGAGGCGGAACATCAAGATGCCGATGCCCATCCCAAGTGGGATCGAAATGGCCAAGCCCACCACCGCGATGGATAGGGTCACGGCGGCACGCGCGCCCAGTTCGGCCAGAACGTCGGGCCGGGAGAAGGCCTGCACCCACAGATCGCTCGCGCCGGGCATCAGAAACTGGCGATGCTCGGGCAACTGCGCCCGGGTCCCGGCATACAGCAGCACCAATGCCAGCCCCATAAGCAGGGGCGGCAGCAAGGTCAGCGCCAAACGTTTTCCGACGGGCATGGGCGGTTTTGGCGGGGTGGGGGGATAGGCTGTGATGGTCTGTGTCATTGGGCCGGTCCTGCGGTTTCAAGCGTTGCGCGCAGGGCGCTTGAGATTGTATTGCATGTCTCAACGAAACGCGGATCAAAGCGCAACTCTGGGCGGCGGGGATAGGGGAAGTCGATCTCGAAGGTTTCGGTGATCCGACCGGGCCGGGCCGACATGACGGCGACACGGGTGGAAAGATACACCGCCTCGGGGATGGAGTGGGTGATAAACAAGCCGGTAAAGCCCTTGCGCATATACAGATCGACCAATTCGTCAATCAGACGCTCACGGGTGATTTCATCCAGTGCGCCAAAGGGTTCGTCGAACATGAAGACGCTGGGGTCCAGCGCCAAGGACCGCGCCAGCGACGCCCGCATCCGCATGCCGCCAGACAGTCGTTTGGGATAATGGTTCTCAAAGCCCTTCAACCCGACCAGTTCGATCTGTTCCCGGGCGATGGCCGCCCGCGTGCTGGCAGGGACCCCGCGCAATTCCATCAGCAATTCGACATTGCCCTGAATTTTGCGCCACGGCAGCAGGGTGGCATCCTGAAAGGTGAAGCCGACATTATTGCGGTCCACCCGGACGGTGCCGCCAGTATGGGGCAGCAAGCCGGATGCGATCCGGGTCAAGGTGGACTTGCCGCAGCCTGATGGCCCGACGATCGACACAAATTCGCCAGCGCGGATGCGCAGCGCAATGTCTGCCAACGCCTGCGTGCCGTCCGGAAACCGCATCGAGACATCATCGAATTCCAACGCGATTTGGTCTTGGGGGTGATCAGTCATCTGTGGTCCACCTCAAAAAGCCAACATTTTGCGGCGTACCTGCGCCAGATAGCGGTCAATTTTCTGCGGCGTGGCCGTGTCGATGGCGTAGAGGGCATTGTACTGCACTTGCACCTTTGGATGACAGATGACGCGCAGGAACCGCGTTGCATTTTTGCGCGGCGGATCACCCAGAACCATGGCGCGCCAGTGTTTCGCGCCATAGGTCGTCACGGTGGCCAGCTTCCGAATATTGGTCAGGCCCGGGCCGATTTTATTGTCCTCGAATCGAAACGACACATCAGGCAGGAACACCCGATCAAAATAGCCCTTCAAGATCGCAGGCCAACCGAAATTCCATACCGGATGGCACAAAACCAGCGCATCGGCCGCTTTCAATCGTTCGACGTAAGACGCGACCGGCGCCTGATTGATGGCGGTGTCGTGATAGTCTTCCCGGCCCTGCGCGCTGAGCACCGGATCAAAGCCGTCGGCATAGAGGTCAAGGTCATCAACCTCGTGGCCAGCTTCGGTCAGACTGTCGACCACCACCTCGTGCAGGCGCGCAGCAAGGCTGTTGGCCAGCGGATGAGCATAGATCACATGGACTTTCATCGGGCGCTTCTTTGCAGGTTACTCATTGAAGAGGAATGTTTTTCCGGGTGTTGGCGTCCAGCCCGGATCGGTCCAAGCGATCATTTTTCCCGGGTTCATCAGGCCTTTCGGGTCCGTTTCTCGTTTAAAGGCAAGCTGGGTCAGATCTGGGCGCTTCATGCCGCCTTCCTCCAATGTGACGCGGTGGGGGTTAAACACGGGCAGGCCAAGCGTGCCTTCCAAAATGGTCACGATCTCTTCCAGCCGCTCTTCGCTGGTAAAGCGGATCAGCGGGATGCCGACCGGAGTGACCACCCCATCAAAGCGGGTGAGTTCCAAATGGATCAGCACTTCGTCGCCAAAACGCGCTTTGACGCGATCAAGATCGTCCAAACAGGTGGCGCGTGGGAACATCATCTGAAGATAGGTCATCGCCGGATCCACCCGCAAGGCGCGCAGCGTTGTGTGGTTCCAGCCCAGTTCATAGGCGTGGGGCAGGCGGCGTGTGCTGGGATTTTGGTCGGCACGAAAGCGGATGCTGGCGCCGGTTCCTGCGATCATAGCCTCTAGCGCGGGCAAGGTATCGGCCGAGATCATCGCCGCCAGAACCGCCTCGGTGGCGGGAACAAAATCGCGATGACGCAAGAAATAGGTCTGGCAGATCGCGGCCTCAAATACCGACAGCATGCGTTTGTCGATGGCGGGGCTGTCGCCAATCGCCATGGCCAGTTCCGTCAGAGGCTCAAGCCGCTCAGCGCCGATCAGAACGTCCACCCAGTCTGTCGCCGGATCCAACGGGATCTCGACCTCGGTGATGACGCCATTCACGCCATAGGCATGTGAGGCTTTAGGAATATCTGCGCCGGTCAGGTCGATTTGGCGCGGCGTCTCTTCCATCGTGGTCAGACGCAGGCGGCGGATATTGGCCGGGTTGCGCAATCCGCCCCAGCGAATGGCGCCAACACCGCTGGAGCCTCCCGCGATGAAGCCGCCGATGGTGGCGGTCTGGACTGTTGAGGGGAAAAGGCGGATTTCCTGTCCGGTGGCCCGGGCCGCTTTTTCCAGATCGGCAATGATCGCGCCAGATTGCGCGGTGATGTGCCCGTGGCTCAGGTCGGTCACGGCAGTCAGGTGGCGCAGATGCAGGATGCAGCCCCCGGCCAGCGGCATCGCCTGCCCATAATTGCCAGTGCCGCTGCCGCGCACTGTCACCGGAACATTGTGCTGCCAGCAGGTTGCCAGAATGTGGCTGACCTCGGCCTCGGTGCGGGGGGAGACTACGAAATCTCCGGTCACATCCGCCAATTGCCGCTTCAAGATCGGACTGTACCAAAAGAAATCCCGGCTTTTCTGCCGGACGGTGGCGGGGCTGTCTTCCAGATCAAACCGGGCGAGGGCAACCTTGCAGCCTGCGATATCTGTGGTGGTCATAGCATGGCCTTTGCTGTTAGGGCGCGGCCCGGTTGCGGGGTAAGCGGCTGACCCCGGCGCAGGACAAGCCGTGTTTGCCCGCTGCCGGACAACAGGTCCACCCAGTCGGTGCCTGCGAAGATCGTCAGATCCGCTGCGTGCCCCGCCGTCAACCGCCCGGTCAGGTCCGAGCCTATGGCCTGCGCCGGTACACCCATCACCATATCGGCAAGGGCCGAAAGGTCTTGGTCAAGATGCGCGGTCTGGGCGGCGGTGCGCATCAGGTCAAGCATGTCGAAGTCGCCAAATGGCAGAAAAGCATCCTGAACGTTGTCAGACGCCAAACTGACGGGAATTCCCCTTGCCCGCATTTCGGTGATCGGCGCGATGCCGCGTAGTCGCGGGGATACGCCCGGTTGCCGCGCTTGCAAGTAAAGGTTGGTGCGGGGCAGGGCGATCACGTGAATGCCCGCTTGGGCAATCTGATCCAATTGCGCCGACAGGCCATCCGTTGATTGCGTCGACAGGGCGCAGCAATGCCCAGCCACAACGCGGCCACTGAACCCTGTTTCTAGAACCGCCTCTGCCAAAGAGGCAATGCCAGTTGCGCCTGGGTCGAGGGTTTCATCGACGTGGAAATCTGTGTCCAATCCATGCCGGTCCGCGGCCCGCAGGAACGCCCTCAGCTCGGACGCGGTCGCCATGCCGGGGGCAATAAACGCGCCAAGGACGCCGCCCCGCCGGGCCACTTGGGCGCAACGGTCTTCAAAATCAGGGTCCGCCACCCGCGACAGCGCAAACAGCGCGACGGGTTGGACCGCTATCTGGCCCGCATAACGCGCCGCAAGGTCGGCAACCACATCCCAAGCTACGGTGTCGTCGGGCAATCCATAGGTGTCCAGATGGGTGCGGAGCGCCCCGGTCCCTTGCGCCACGGCGCGGGACAGGCCGCGCTCCATCCGGGTGTGAAGATCGTCGGCGGACCAGTTCGGCAGGTCCCGGCGCACCGTTTCAATCGCGCCAAACAAGGTGCCATCGGCCAGACCAGTGCGGCGCACCGTATAGGCCTTATCTAAGTGGACATGGGCATCGATGAATGGCGGCAATGCGGCATGCCCTGTCATATCGACCACAGGCAGATCTGCCGCCTCCGGCATAAGAGTGCCGTTGCTCAGCGCCACATCGGTCGTCCCAAACCCCTGTGCCACGTCCCGCATCCGAAGTCCGGCGGTCAAGGCAACCGGCACCCGCAGGTTGCGCAGCACACACCCTTGCGGATGGCGCTGCAGGCTCTGGCGAAGATGATCCAGCGCGGAGGTCATGTCAGGGGCTGCAATGTGTCAATCGGGTGGCGAGCGACCTCTGCCAGCAGTTGGGCATAGCGCCGCGCCGCATGGTTGACGATGGCCGACCCAATTTCGGCCGAGGCCGCGGCCGCATCGCCTGCCACACCGTCAGCATGCAAGTCTTGCGCCACCCATCCTGCCGAAACAGGGCCGAGCAGACGCAGTACCTCGTTGTGTTCTGCAACCTCGCGGGACGTGGGCACAAAGTTCCGCGCCGCGCTCATCTCGACCAACTCGGGCCGGAAATGCAGCATTGCGGCGGTCTCGACCAGCCCGCCATGCACGCCATCCCGGGCCTCGGCCACTGAGACCAGCCCGGTCGGAAATCCCATCGTGACCCAGCCTGCCGACACCGCAAACAGCCCCAGTTCAATCCGCAACTGGCGACATGCGATCTGCAGAACGGGGACGTTGCCGCCATGGGCATTTAAAAAGACCACCCGGCGCAGACCCGCCCGCGCCACGCCGCGCCCAACCGCCAAAAGCGTCGCCAGCAGGGTTTGCGCGTCAATTGTGACCGTGCCCGGGAAGGACAAATGTTCGTCTGATTTGGCATAGGCAATCGCCGGAAGCACCAGCACATGGGCGTCTTGGGTGGCCTCTGCCGCGCTGCGCGCCATGCCTTCCGCCAAGACCAAATCCGTCGACACCGGCAAATGCGGCCCATGCTGTTCCATCGCGCCGACCGGGACGAGGGCGACCGTGTCGGGGGGCAAGTCAGAGAATTCGGTGGTCCGTAGATCGGACCAGAAGGCATGAGACATAAGAAATCCAGAATTTGCTCGATTATCGAACTGATGTTCGTATATAGATCGATCCGTGCCGGGTCCGGTCAAGATCGGCGCAACCAAGGCCGGTGCTGCACCGCAGGTTCGCCCCAATTAAAGGCGAGAATTCCACCTGCCGCACAAATATTTTGCATTGGCTGATTCCGGTTTGGCACAAGCCGCCACGATGATGTCTTTGCGGCCGAATTTGGCATTCGCTGCGAAACCACGTGGCAGACACGCCGCCGTAGTAGAGTGAGGCAAGGATGAGCGAAGACACCGCGACGGTTGGCGCAGAGATTTCATTGACGTTCCAAAAGGGGTTGCGCGTTCTTGAGGCCTATCTCGATGGATCGGTTTCCCTGTCGTCCTCCGAAATCGCGACCCGAACAGGATTGAACCGGTCGGTGGCCCGTCGATTGATCCGGACGTTGGTGCAGGCCGGGTATCTGACCGAAGACCGGGGGCGCTATGCGATGACGGTGCGGGTGTTGCGGCTGACGCAAGGCTTTACCGGTGGGCGCGGATTGGCACAGGTGATCCAACCGATCCTGCGGCTTGCATCCCATGACATCGGCGACGCGGTCTCATTCTCGATGCAGGACGAGACCGAAGCCGTCTATGTCGCGCATGCCTTCATGCCGTCGCGGTTCACGCTGAACCGGGTCACCGTTGGATCGCGCGTGCCGCTGTTGCCGACAGCGGTTGGCCGGGCGATTTTGGCGTTCTTGCCCGAAGACGAAGCCGACCGGATCCAAACTGCGGTTCCGCCCCCGCTTTATACGGAACAGACAGAAACCCGGCTTCCGGTGATCCGCACGCTGTTGGCCGAAACCCGCGCGGCAGGGTACGCCTATGTTCAGTCGGAATATGTCGAAGGCGTCAGTTCGTTGGCGGTGCCGGTCTTTCGCCCCGATGGCGCGGTCGTCGGGGCTGTGTCGGTCATCTTTTCGCAGGGTGAACACAATGATCAGGACCGTAGCCGCATCGTGACGCGGCTGCGACAGTGCAGTGCAGATGTGGGGGCGTCGTTTTGACCAAGGTTGTCACCGGCACAGACCTAGCCGCGCGGATCAACATGCAAACCGCGCGGCGCTTGGCCCAGTTGCCGCAGCCTGCGCGACTGACGGTCCTTAGCGACGGCAGCGGCCCGGCCGCCGCCTATGCACAGCGGATCACCGGCGCGGGCGACCGGCTTGGGATCGCGGTGACGCTTTTGGGCTATTCGGACCGAACACTGGTGGATCTGGCGCAGGGGGATGAACCGGTTCTGGCGCTTTTGCCGCTGCCAGACGGACTGACCCGGGCCATGCTGTCCGAGGCCATCGGGGCCGACCGCGATGTGGAAGGGCTGCACCCGGCGCATCTGGGTCAGCTGGTGCTTGCGTCGCCAACTTTGGTGCCGCCGACGGCACAAGCTGCGCTGTATTTGGCTGAAGCACTGGCCGGGACGTTGAAAGGCAAGACCGTCACGGTGGTCGGCGCCTCTGCGGTGGTTGGCTGTCCGTTGACGCTGCTGTTGCTTGCGGCAGAAGCGACGGTCAGTGTCGCCCATGCCGCCACCGGGGATCTAATCGCTTTGACCCACGCGGCCGATATCGTGATCAGCGCAGCCGGAGTGCCCGGCTTGATCACTGCGGCGCATATCCGTCCGGGGGCGATCATCGTCGATGTCGGCCTCACCCGGACGGATGCCGGTCTTTGCGGCGATGTGGATATCACCTCGGTCATGGGCAAAGCCGCGGCACGGACCCATGTGCCGGATGGTGTCGGCCCGGTGACCACCGCCTGTCTGATGCGCAATGTGGTTGATCTGGCCGCGCGCAAACAGGACCCGACAAACCGCGCCTAAACGCGATTGCGGTCATCCTGCCGTGCGATGGGCTGCGGGGATTTTGGCCTTTGTTGCATAGGTCAGGCGTCTTTCCCCGCCCAGGCGCGGTTCAGTTCAGATCCGAGACGTCGGTCCAGTTGTCGTTCTTGCGGATCACCTCGATGATCTGCTGATACTGGCTGCCATCTTTGAAGGTCGGGTAAGGATCGACCGGTTCACCGGAAATGTCCTTGACGAATTCCCGCGCCAGATAGTGCCAGCATTGCTCCGTCTCGCCGGTCACGTCCGGCGTCGCCGCAACGATATCCTGGGGCAAGGGCAGATCCTGCCAGGTTTTATCAGCGCCGTAATAGGACAACTGACCGCTGCCGTAATGACCCTTGATATAGATCGCGCCCTTGGTGCCATAGATCACGATATGATCGTCGTGGAAGCGCGGCACCAGCCCGCCATGCTTGAACAGCACCGAGACCGGCTTTTCGGCAAACGGGCTCTCAATTTGGGCCAGAACGGTGTAGGACCATTCCACGTCGCTCTCTCCCCATTTCAGCGCTGGATCGTTCAGGTCCTTGGGGATGAAGTTGCGCCGGGTGGCGAAATTATGGACCCCATCGACAATCGGGGCACGGCCCAGATCGTCGCGAACCTCGCCGATGATCTTCAGGATCTTCTCGCCGACCACAGCCGCCGCGATGGACAGGGTGTGGGTGAAGTTGTTGTTCAACCGGCCACCGCCGTCTTTCTTGCGGTGCGACCAGCCAAAGGGAATGTCGCGTTCGAGATTGAAATGCGAGATGCATTCGATCTCAACCGGCTCACCGATTGCGCCCTCGGCAACCAGCCGCTTGGCGTGCTGCACGCTGGGGGCGTAGCGGAAGCTGGCGGCATAGGCCGTCTTGACGCCCTTCGCTTCGGCCAGTTGGTACAGTTCGATCGCGGTGTCGGCGCTTTCGGTCATCGGCTTGTCGCAAAAGACGTGGCACCCGGCGGCGATGGCTTGCTTGATCGGCACGTAATGGGCGCCGCCCGGGGTCGCAATTGAGACAATGTCGGGCTTGCAAGTGTCCAGCGCCTCTTGCCAGTCGGTGCCTGCGTAAGGGATGCCCATCTGTGCGGCCACCTCGGTGACAACCTTCGGCGTGCGGCCCACGATGCCGACTACCTCGGCCCCGGCCCCCCGAAACGCATCCGCATGGCCTTGCCCGGCAAAACCGGTTCCCGAAATCAAGACTTTCAACATCGCTATCCTATTTTCTGCCTGAGAAGGCCGGTGATCTGTCGTGGGTCAGCCATGGCTGCCTGTGCAATAGGGCGGGGCAGCCCGCCGCCGCGCCCTATCTGTGTTTAAGATGAGGGGATCAGTCGTATTGACGCGCGTAGGCGTCGTTCATGACCTCTAGAACGTCCGTATATCCCATCTTGTTCAAGGTGGCGATGTAGGCGTCCCACTCGGCATTGATGTCGCCGGTGCCAAGCACCCAAGCCTGCTGACGTTCCAGCATATAGGACTGGATCGACGGCCAATACCGGTCATAGACCGCCTGTTCATCCTTGTTGAACGCAACACCGAGGAACTGGTCTACCAGCAAGTCTTCGGAATCGTAGAGTTCGATGCCTTCGCGGGCAGCTGGCGCGGTCCACTGCCACTCATAGCGGTAGTCCTGCCAGAAGCCTTTCTTGATCTGCGCACCCATATCCCAAAGCTGGCTGTTCACCGCCCGATCGCTGTTCAGAACCGCGTCCTTGAAGACCGGCTCGCCGTCGATCATGTCCCAGGTTTGACCTTCGACGCCGAAGTTCGACAACAACCGGCCGGTTTCGGTGAACCAGAAGTCGAAATACTTAATCGTTTCGACCGGGTGGGCGTTGCTGTGACTGATGGCCCAGCCATCCGGTTTGATCGGGATGCGGCGGTGCTCTTCGATCCGCTTGCCGCTGACCGATTCCGGCGGCAGGAAGGGGATGAAGTTGAAGCCTTCGACCTTGTCCTGAAGCGCGGCGTTATAACCCGAAGTTGAGGCGAACCAGTCATGGGTCATACCGCCCAAGTTTTCCGACAGAAGATAATCCCGGGCCGAGGTGCCCCGCGTGAAGACTTCGGGGTCGATCAGGCCTTCGCCATACCATTTTGCGACATTGGCCAAGCCGTCACGATAGGTGTCCTGCGCGTAGGGATGCACCACCTTGCCGTCATCGCTGACCAGAAAATCATGTGGTGTGTCCGACCCGGACGACCGCCCATCCCAGAGGGTCACCAGCCGGATGACTTCTTCCCAGTCGCGCACGAACAAAGGGATTTCATCCTTCACGCCGTTGCCGTTGGGATCCTGATCGCGGAAAGCCACCAGCACGTCGTATAATTCATCGACGTTCTGCGGTTGTTCGAGGCCCAGTTTGTCCAGCCAATCCTGCCGGATGAAATAGGCCCGCCCGTATTTGCCGTCGGGCAGATACGGAATGTAGTACATGTTGCCGTCATAGGCCGAGATCGCCTGCCGCAGTTCTGGGCGTTCGTCGAAGAAGGCTTTGATGTGCGGCGCGTGCTCGTCGATCAGATCGTTCAGCGGCAGAAAGGCCCCTTGCGGACCGTATTCGTTCACGGGTTGTTTGATCAGTTGGCTGCCCACAATGTCCGGCAAGTTGCCGCTGGCCAACAGTAGGTTCATTGCCTCATAGGGATCGACCGAGTTTTTGCCCGAGGTCCGGTCGATCAGGTAGATGTTGGTCAATTCCCGCGCGGCTTCTTCGACCGGGTAAATTTCGCTGGCATTGCCGCCGACGCCATATCCCTGCGCCCGGTCCCAATGCATGTGGATGGTCAGTTCCAGCGGTTCGTCCGTGATCCGCAGATCTTCTTGGGCCATGGCCGTTGTGACCAGGCATGTGCTGCCCAGAATGGCTGAAGCCAGTGATAGTTTACGCATAGTGTCCTCCCTATCGTTTCGTTCAACTCGTCCGCGATCCCCTTCCCAGTGATCGCAACGCTTTCTGTCTGTCGCCGCTATCGAGGGGCGGTCGGCAGTTCTATCAATCCGTGCAAGCGTTCGTCGGTGAACAGCACGCCGACCTGACGGTCCAAATCACCGATATGTGCCCGCAGGGCCGCTTCGGCGCCATCCGGGTCGCGGGCGCGGATCGCCGCAACGATTGCACTGTGTTCTTCAATGACCTCTGGGCCGCGCAGGATGCGATGCAGCCGTCTGATATGGCGCGCCCGATTGAGGTCGAACTGGGTGCGCCGTGCCGTCGTCCAGACGTCACCATAGCCTGACAGGACAAACAGGTGCCGGTGAAAATCTTCATCGAGCGCGAAAAAGTCCGCGGCATCATCGGCCGCAAGCGCGTCTCTCTGGCGGGCCAAGACGGCCTCAAGCTCGTCCACGCGGTGCCGAGGGTCTGGGGCCGAAGCCGCGCCACGGACCGCACCGATCTCAAGCTGGAGGCGGATAAAACAGGCGGTGGTATAGCGTCTGACCGAAATACCGGTGACATAAGTGCCGCTTTGGGGCACGATCTTGACGAGGTTGATTTCATCAAGGCGGATCAAGGCTTCGCGCACTGGCGTCTTGCTGGCACAAAGCGCTGCCGCGATTTCTTTCTCGGACACCCGTTGCCCCGGCTGCAATTTTACCCCTACGATCAGGTCTCGGAGCAAATCGAAGACCTGAAAGGTCATGTTGGCATCCGGGTCCAGCTGAACGGTCGCTAGCAGGTCGGAGATCGTGACTGCGTCTGCTTGCCCATCGGGCGGTTGTGACACACGGTGCCCCAAAATTCACTCCTCGCCCCGCGGTAAAACGGCCTGCCTTGGACAACTCGCATCCCTTACGGTGCAATTGATATCTCAATCCTTAATCCTTGTAAACCAGCCGAGTGTCGCCAGCACGTGGACCGTGTGCTGTGTCGGTCTTAGGGCTGGGGGGGCGCTTTTAAGAAGGTTGTCGCGGATGGATGGGGTGGATTTCTATCGGTAGCGTGTTATGAACGTTGGAAAAAGGACTTGCCCCAAGCTTTGTTTTGGCAAAAAAGTTGCGCTTCGCCAAAATGCGTCAAATGGGGTCGAGCCGCGCAATCGGTGCGATGAGCATGCGAGAAATTTGTGACGGGCTGCGCGCAGTCAATTAAGACAGTGGACGAGAAATACCACGATCGAAGCCGGCGGTATCCCGGTTAGGAGTTGCAGGATGAGTGTCGCCATGAGCGATGTTGACAATCGCTCAAACGCAGACGTCACCTTTCAAAAGGGCGCAGACGGGGTCGGAATTGTGACCGTGTCGGGGGCGTGGACGCTGCGGGCAGATGCGCCGGGCGCGGCGGGCATCCTGTCTGCGATGGGCGCTGCGGGCACGCTGCGATCTATTGGCTTTGAGGCCAGCGGCCTGACCGGTTGGGACAGCACCTTTGTCACGGCGGCGCTGCAGGTGATTGCGCAGTGCAAGGCGCAGGACATCGAGGTTGATCAAAGCGGGCTTCCAGCCGGAGCGCAGCGTCTTATCGCGCTTGCGACTGCGGTGCCCGAACGGCAGGGCGCACGGCGTAGCCGGTCACAGGATGGGTTTTTCGTCCGCGTCGGAAATGCGACGATCCAGACCTATAAAGGCGTGCTGGATACGGTCACGTTTCTGGGGGAAGCCACGATTGCCTTGGCGCGGTTTTGTGTCGGCCGGGCAAAGTTTCGCCGGGTCGATTTGATGATTGCGCTGGAAGCCTGCGGCCCCAAAGCGCTGCCCATCGTGACGCTGATCTCCGTGTTGATTGGGCTTATTCTGGCCTTTGTCGGGGCAATCCAGTTGCGTCAATTCGGGGCGCAACTGTATGTGGCCGATCTTGTCGCCATTGCCATGGCCCGCGAAATGGCCGCCATCATGACCGGGATCATAATGTCTGGTCGCACCGGCGCGGCCTTTGCTGCGCAACTTGGCACGATGCAAGTCAACGAAGAGATCGACGCCTTTCGAACGCTTGGCTTCCCGCCGATGGAATTTTTGGTGTTGCCGCGGATGCTGGCGCTGATTTTCATGATGCCGCTGCTGTGCATCTACGCGAACATCCTTGGAATTCTTGGCGGCGCGATTGTTGGCGTTGGCATGCTCGGACTGACCCCGACCGAGTATTACATCCAGACGGTCAACAGTGTCACGCTGGTTGATTTTGGCATCGGTGTGTTCAAAGGGGTCGTGTTTGGCGTCGTCATCGCGCTGTCGGGCTGCTTGAAAGGGATTCAATCGGGGCGCAGCGCGTCTGCCGTGGGCGATGCCGCCACAGCCGCCGTCGTTATGTCGATTGTCTTGATCATCGTTCTGGATGGTCTGTTCGCGGTCGTCACCAGCTTAATTGGGATCTGAGGCGCCGACATGATCACACCCACAGCCCCGCCCCGCCCCCATATCGACATCACCGGACTGCGGTTGCAGTACGGCGACTTCCTGATCCAGAAGGATCTGACCTTCACGGTCAACAGGGGCGATATTTTCATCATCATGGGCGGCTCTGGCTGCGGGAAAAGCACCGTGTTGAAGTGCTTGATCGGCCTCAAGTCACCGGCATCCGGGCGGGTTCAGATCGGCGAGACCGACTTCTGGGGAGGGGCCGAAGATCAGCGGCAGGCGATGATGCGCAATTTCGGGGTGCTGTATCAAAGCGGCGCCTTATGGAGCTCGATGACGCTGGCTGAAAACGTTGGTCTGCCACTGGGCGAATACACCGACCTAAGTGCGGCCGACATCCGCGAACTTGCCGCGATGAAGCTAGCCCTTGTTGGTCTTGCCGGGTTCGAGGACTATTATCCTTCCGAGATCAGCGGCGGGATGCAGAAACGGGCCGGGATCGCCCGGGCGATGGCCCTCGATCCCGACATCTTGTTTTTCGACGAACCTTCGGCAGGGCTGGATCCGATCAGTTCGAAACTGCTGGATGACCTGATCTTGGAATTGCGCGACAGTCTGGGCACCACCATTGTGATTGTAACCCATGAATTGGCCAGTATCTTTGCGATTGGCAACAATTCGGTGTTTCTGGACCCAGTCAGCAAGACGATGATCGCGCAGGGCAATCCACGGCAATTGCGGGATCACAGCCCGAATGCCGGCGTGCGCGAATTTCTCAATCGTGGCAAATCACACAATGACGACGCCCCCCAACCAGCACCGGTTGGGCAATGCAATAAACCGGAGGCCGCGACGTGAGCCAGAAAACCAATCCAAAGCTGGTCGGGCTATTCGTGGTCGGGGCGTTTTCGCTGGCGATCTTAGGCCTATTGGCCTTCGGAAGCGGCAGCCTTTTCAGCGCCAAGCGCAGCTATGTCCTGTTTTTCCAAGGCTCGGTGGCGGGCTTGCAGGTGGGCGCACCAGTGAACTTTCGCGGCGTTCCGTTGGGGTTCGTCACTGACATCAGCGTGAGCTATTTCCCCGATGATGTCTCGTCGCAATTTGTCATTCCCGTTTATATTCAGATCGAACCGGACCGGATTCGTGGCACCACATCAGGGACCACCGTCACTGTTCAGGATCTGATCAATGATGGGCTAAGGGCCGAGCTTGGCATGCAATCCTTCGTGACCGGCCAACTGAGCGTCGAGCTTGATTTCAGGCCGTCCACCCGCGCCAGATTATTGGGACTTGAACCCGACACGGTCGAAATTCCAACCTTGCCCTCGGACACCGAAAAGCTGAAAGCCAGTGTGACCCGACTGGCCGATATTTTGCAAGAACTGCCGCTGGAGGACATCGCCAAAGAGGTGGAGTCAGCCGTTTCCGCCGCAGCACACAGCATCGTTGAAATCAGTAAGGCCGTCGATACGGTGGCCAGCAAGATCGGGCCATTGGCCGACGAGGTCACGGCCACCATTGCCGATGTGCGGTCGACTGTGACTGAGGCACGCGCCCGGCTGGAAATGCAGCCCGGTGAAGTGTTATACGCAGCGATGAAGAACTTGGAACATGTGCAAGCCGTCGCGACTGGCATACAGGCGCAGATCAAGCCGCTGTCGGATCAGGCGGTCTTGACGCTGCAAGCGCTCGCACTGACGGCAAAGGACGGGCAGACGCTGTTTGACAGTTTGGAGCAGGAAATTTCGCCGATTTCGGCTGAGTTGAAGCAAGTGTTGTCAACCGCGACAGTGACCATGGGTGATGCGCGCACGGTCATGCAATCGCTCGATACCAAGTCCGGACTTTTAATCGCCGAGGCGCAGACGGCTTTGACAACTGCAACCCAAGTGCTGGACAGCGTCCGCGAACCCATTGGGAAGGTCGGGGATCTGGCCGCTGTCTTTGCGACGGAAGTCGAACCGCTGTCATCCGAGGCGAAGCTGACGATGGCCGCCGCCCGATCCGCGCTTGATGATGGTGGCCGGGCGATTGCGGATCTTCGGACCTTGATTGCGAATGTGGACGGCGGGGTGCAGCCGATTATCACCAAAGCAGAAGCGATCTTGGACAACGCCGATGTGGCCATGCGGGACGCCCGGAGTGCGATTGCTGGCGTTAGAACGGTGATCAGCCCCGATGCACCGACCATTGCGCAAGTCGACACAGCGCTGCGCGAGGTGCGGCGCGCGGCGACCTCGCTCCGCGAGTTTGCCGACTTTCTTCAACGTAACCCGAACGCGCTCTTGACGGGCAGACGATAGAAACGGAGACCCATGATGTCACGAGCTTTTTTCGGCACCGCGCTGCTTCTCATATGTGGGACGTTGGCGGGCTGTGCCAGCAAGCCGTCGAATTTCTACATCCTGTCTGCCCCCGGGGCTGAGACAGCACAGGCGGTGCAGACAACCCGCATGGCGGGCCCTTCGATTGGCATTGGTCCAATTACCCTGCCGGAATATCTGGACCGGAGCGAGATTGTCACCCGCAACAGCGAAACGACGCTGGAGGTTCATGAAATGAACCAATGGGGCGGCAACCTGACCGAGAATGTCCAAAGCGTTCTGGCCGAAGTGCTGTCGGACGGGATGAACACAGATCGGTTGTTCCTGTACCCTTGGTCGACCTCGGGGCAGATGACCTATCAGGTTTTGGTCCAGATCAACGCATTTGAGGCCCGGGAAGATGGAAACGTCGTGCTGGATGCCCGCTGGACGGTGCTCAGCGGCAGGACGCAGGATGTGCTGAAGATGGGCCGGACCCTGTTGCGCGAGCCGATTGGCGCCACGCCGAACGGCGTTGCCGGGCCGGACTACGCCGATATCGCCGCCGCGATGAGCCGCAGCGTTGCCCGACTTGGACAAGAGATCGCTGCAACGGGACTGCTTCGGTAAGCCGGACGCGCGGCCCGGCCCTATGGCCAGTTTTCGACGGTGCTGCGCAGGGTGGCGGGCACCACCCGGTCGGGACCGGACTGTCTGATCTGGTCCCGCAGTTGCAGCGCCCGTTGCCGGGGACCGTTCCCTTGCGGCGCGCTGACCGGTGTGGTCTGGAACTTAGGGTGAGGGCGACCGGACCGGAAAGCTTGACCGCGACAAGATCGTGCCGGCGTCGTCGACGGTAAACCGACAGGCGCGGCCAGAGTGGCGGAAGGTCAGCCGCCAACGCCCGATGTCGGCATCAACGCCTGCCTCGCACTGTGAGGTCATGCTGCGGTCGCGCATGGCGCTGCGAACCTGATCTTCGGTCAAACCGAAGGCTTTCGCAAGCAGCGGTGCGGGCACCACAAACCCTGCGCCATCCCGGTCAATCTGGGTCATTGGGGTTCCATCCAATTGTCTGTTGCCGCGGTGAGCGGGCTTAATGCGATATCGGCCAGTGTCGTACGGTCCAGCTCGGCCAGAAACGCGGCCTCTGCCGCCCGCAGGCGGCCTTTTAGACGGCAGTCAGCCCCGAGAGAACAGGTGCCGCCGTCGGGGGAAAAGCAGTCGACCAATGGTTGACCTTCCTCAAGCAAGCCAACGGTTTGACCCAGCCGGATGTCGGCGGCAGGGCGCGCCAATATCGCGCCACCGCCAGCGCCACGCCGGGTCTGGACCAGCCCGGCGCGGGCCAGATGTTGAATGATCTTAGCCAAATGGTTGCGCGACAGACCCAACTCATCGGCCAAGTCCGCACTTGAAAACCCACGGGACGGGTCGCCAGCCATCCGCATCAGAATGCGCAGGCCATAATCGGTAAAAGCGGTGAGGCGCATGTGCGACGGAATCCTTGAATGGGTATTTACAATACCTATTATAAGTTTTATGCAAAGGTGCAAGATGGAGAGCAGCATGGACGCAGCCTTGACCAAACCCCCAATCGTCTCGGCCCGTCCCGATGTGACCGCCGCGGTGATGGCCAAAACCGGTCTGGATCAGGCCGTGTTGCGCGATCTGGTGCACCGCTTTTACACGCGGGTCCGTGCCGATCCCGTTCTGGGGCCGATCTTTGCGGCCCGGATTGCGGACTGGGGCCCACATTTGGACCGAATGGTGGCGTTCTGGTCCTCGGTCGCGCTGATGACTGGACAGTATCATGGTCGCCCGGTGCCTGCGCATACGCCCCTGCCGATTGATGCTGCCCATTTCGACCGCTGGCTTGGCTTGTTTCGTGCCACCGCGACCGAGGTCTGCACGCCAGAAGGCGCGGCGCATGTGATTGAACGTGCCGAGCGGATCGCCCATTCGTTGCATGTGGCTGTGGTGTCGGCGCAGACGGATCCCGGCGCGCCCCCCCGATTGGTCTGACGGCAAGCGGCCGGTGCGGCTATGCGCGGCCTTTCATTGTCGCGCTGGAAACCGGCGACCACCAACCGGTCGAAATGTGCTATGCTGCTGCGAGAGCTTGACCTGAAACTGAGGGAGGGGCCGATGTCTGACACTGCCCGTTTTTCGTCGCCACCGTGTTTTGCCAGTGACGTTGCGCCAGACTATTTTGATCCGCCGCCGGTGACAGCATCTGAGGCCGACACCATTGCGCCGCCCGGGTCCGTGGCCAAGGCGGGCGATCCGGCAAAACCCGACCGATCAGATACATCGGCGTACGAGACGCAGCCCCAGTCCTGAGGCGTGATTGTTCGCTGGTTTAAGCTGAATGGTCCCGCGCTGGCAGAGCCCCGGTGTCTGGCGCGAGGCTTCGGCGCGCCAGCGCAGCGATCAGGTCGGTGCGCGTCACGATGCCAACGATCCGGCCCCGGACCAGCACCGGCACCGCGTCATGCCCCCCCTCGGCCAGCATGGGCAACAAGGCCCCAGCCGGGGTGTCAGGCGTTGCGCGGGGCAGAGCGGCGGTCATAATTTCACCGGCCAGCACTGGCGCTTCGCGCCCGCCATCCAGCAGCCGGGCCATGGCCGCGCCAAAACTGCGTTCCAGCCGTAAGGCATCCTCGCGGCCCCGGCGGATCAGATGGATCTGAAAGATCACCCCGAGAAACTTGTCTTCTGCCTGAATCACGGGCAACGCGGTAAAGTCATGCTGCCGGAACAGATCGGCCACCTTTGTCAGGGGGGCATCGGGCGCGACCGTCACCAGATTTGTCGACATAATGTCAGCCGCCGTCAGCGGCCCAACGCGGTGGCTGGCGGCCTGAATTTCGGCGGCGCCAACCAGCCGGGCAAGATCCTCGACCCCAAGGTTCAGGGACTGACGATAGCGTTTAAGAATGTCGGTTAGTTCGGCCTCGCTCAGGCCCAGCCGCTCCATCGCGGGGGGATCTGCGGTGCCTTGATCGTTGGGGGCGTCGAATTGTCGAAACGGATAACGCCGCCCAGTCAGCGGCGCATAGATGGCCGCGATCAGAACCAGAAGAGCCGTGCCCGCCGCGACCGGGACGAGGGCGAACCAGAAACCCAGCTCAGCAACGGCATCGGGGCTCATCGCGGCGGTCATGGCGACGGCTCCGGCGGGGGGATGCACCGCCCGCAGCAAGCTGGTTGCGGTGATGGTCAGCCCCACTGCCAGCGCGATGCGCAAAGCCGGGTCGGGGATCATAAGGCAGCACGCCACCCCGACCACCGCGGCAAGGCTGTTGCCGATGACTGCCGACCACGGCTGAGCCAGCGGGCTGTTCGGCACCGCAAACAGCAGAACCGAACTGGCCCCGAATGGCGCGATCAAAAACAGCCCGGTCCGCAGATCGACCGTTGGCGCCAGCACGAATACCCCGACAAGGCCGAGGCCAATCAAGGCCCCAAGCCCCGAACGCAACGCATCACGGATCGAGAAAGCCGGGACAACGGGGCCAAGGGCCAGCGCGATCCGGTGCGCAAGAGTGGGGGGCGTGCTCATCAAAGTCTCATCGTAAAGGGTCGTATGTCTCGGGCAGTTCTGCCCCAATCGGAACAGGGGGGCGCTTTCCAGTCGCCCCCCTGTTCGGGATCGGGATGCCGCGAGGGCGGTTAGCCGTTCTTTGGCCAGGACTTCGTGTCGATGTCGAGATCGGCGTAGTTGTCCGGGTCGAGAACCGGCGTTTCTATCCCGGCCGCAATCTGGGCGCGGAAGTCACTCAGCAACCGCAGCACGATCGGGAACAGCATGATCAGGGCCAAGAGGTTCACCAGCGCCAGCACGCCCATCATCGGATCCGAGAAGAAGAAGACCGAGGTGGCGCCGGGGGCAATGGCGCCCAACAGAACGACGCCCATGACCACGACCCGAAGCACGTGAACGGTGACCGGGTTGCTGGTCATCACGGTCAGCGCATTTTCACCAAGATAGTAATTATACATGATCGAACTGAACGAAAACAACAGGATCGCCGTGGTCAGATAGTATTTCGACCATTCCCCGACTTCCGACGCCAGCGACTGCTGTGTCAGCGCGATGCCGTCGATGCCTTCTGCGCCCGGAACGTAAACATCGCTGAGCAAGATCAGAAATGCGGTGCAGGAACAGATCACCATCGTGTCGATAAAGACCGACAGGGATTGGGTGATGCCTTGGCTGATCGGGTGCTTGACCCCGGCGGTTGCCGCGACGTTCGGGGCCGATCCCAGACCGGCCTCGTTCGAAAACAAGCCCCGGCGCAAACCTTGCGCAATCGCCGCGCCGACGCCGCCGCTGACGGCCTGCTCCCATCCCAAGCCGTTGGAAACGATGCTCCACAGCACGGCGGGCACGGAAAACAGGTTCAGAACGATGACCAAAAGGGCCATCAGAATATAGCCGATTGCCATGACCGGGATGATCACATCGGCCACTTTGGCAATGCGGTGAATGCCGCCATAGACGATGACGCCCGTCACCCCAGCCAACACCAGCCCGGTCCAGATCCGGTCGATGCCGAGACTGTCTTGCGCGGCGCCCGCCACGGTGTTGCCCTGAAATGCGTTGAACCCAATGGCGAAGGAGGCAATCAAGCTGATCGCATAGAGGACCGCTAGCCAGCGAAAGTTCTCGCCCAGACCATGGATGATCGACCGCGCCGGGCCGCCCCGGTAGCCGCCATCGGGATCGGTGCGTTTATAAAGCTGGGCCAGCGAACATTCGACCAGACTGGTACACATCCCGACCAGCGCAATGATCCACATCCAGAATACCGCACCCGGCCCGCCAAGAGTGATGGCCACGGCGACACCGGCAATATTGCCGCCGCCGACGCGCCCACCCACTGATACCAGAAGGGCCTCGCGGCTGCTGATCTGGTTGGGGTCATCGGATTCGCTGCCCGCTGTCAGTACCCGGAACATCCGCTTGAAATAGGTGAATTGGACGAAGCCGGTCATGATCGTCATGAAAACGCCGAAGACGACCAGAAACGGGATCAGCGCCCAGCCCCAAGTCAGGTCTCCGATGACCCCAAAAATCATTTCTAGAAAACCCATGCCTGCTCTCCTGTCTTTAATACCTGTGGCGTCGTTCAGACGGCGTCGACGCTTGAATTTCTATGACCGTATCAGGCTGAGTTGGCTTGGTAAGAGAGAATTTACCTTTCAGTGGCGAAAATATGCGCCGCCGGGTCGAGGGCGCAGTTCGGCCAGATTGTACCTTTGGCGAAACCTGTGGGATATAGCGCGACATGCGTCTGCCCTTCCCGGGGTGCTGCGCCGACGATCAAACGCGAGAGGCCGATCCAATGGGTAGCTGCGATATTAATATGGCGAAGCTGATTCCGATCCTGATGTCACGAGGGCAGGCCGGGCGCAGCATCACCGCGATTGCCGGGGCACCCGGGTCTGGCAAGTCGACGCTGGCCGAGGCCCTTGTCACGGCGCTGAACCGCGAGGAACCGGGCAGCGCCGCTGTGTTGCCGATGGACGGGTATCACTATGATGATCTGGTGCTGAACATCCGGGGGTGGCGGGCACGAAAAGGCGCGCCGCACACGTTCGATGTGGCCGGGTTCGCCGCGATGCTGCAGCGGTTGGTCAGTAATGCTGACGCCGAGATCGCGGTTCCGGTCTTTGATCGCAGTCTGGAACTGGCCCGCGCCGGTGCTCGGATCATTGCGCAATCGGTGCGGCATGTGATTGTCGAAGGCAATTACCTGCTGTTGGACAGCGCGCCTTGGGCGGCGCTTCGGCCCCTCTACGACACGACCGTTTTTCTCGACGTTCCCGAGCCGCAGCTGATCGCCCGCCTTGAGACGCGATGGGCAGCACTGTCGCCCGCTGATCGCGCGGCGAAGATGGACGGGAATGACCTGCCGAATGTCCGGCAAGTGGTCCGTGAAAGTGTTGCGCCTGAGTTTCGCGTTACATCCGTTTGACCCGGATTTAGGGGCGGGCTCTGGCGCGCAATCGGGGCCTGGCCAAACGGAAAACGCTGAGCAGGAGCAAGGGCGAAAACCACAGTGCGGCTTCCCACACGACCAGCCCTCTGAATTGGATCGCCCAATGGATAAAGGTTAGCACCGCCGCCGGATAGACCAGTTGCTGCACCCGTTTCCAGCGGGTGCCCAACCGCCGGACCGATGCATCTCGCGACGTCCAAGCCACGGGGATCAACAGTGCCAGCACAACCAGTCCTGTCCACACGGTCGGCCAACTGAGCCGGGACAAAGCCACCCATAACCCGCCGACGTGAATGATATAGCACAAGGTGTGCAGCACCCCGTAAACGAATGCCGCGACCCCGATATAGCGGCGTTTTCGCACCAGAAAGCGGCTTCCCAACTTGCCGCGACACAGCTGGCAAAGCGGCGTGGCGCAGAGGCAGAGAATGAACAGGTAGGCCGACCACTCGGCCGTGCGATAGCTCAGCTTGGTAAAATCCAGTGGCGCGTCCGCCGATAGGGCGCGCCACGCTATGAGCAGGCCCGGAAGCGCCAAGACCAGCCAAATCAGGTAGTCGAAATCAATCCGCTTCAAACTGACGCCTCACCTGACTGTTGACCTTAGGGTAAGTCTACCGGTCTTTCACCATCAAACAAGGAAATCGATTACGTTTCGATTAAAGGCTGCGGTTGGATCAAGGGGAGTCGCGAAAGATGCGGGTGGTGCCAAACATCGCTTCCAGCTCTTCTAGGCGGTCGCGGCTTTCGGTCCATCGGTGGCCTTGCACATCCGAGATCAGGGCCTCGACGATCATCATGATCGCGATTGTGGAATCCCAGCTTGACGGCACTTCGATCTGAACGTTGAAGGTGTAATCTGCGATGATCGCAATCGGCGATTCCCATTGGTCGGTGAACAAGACGATTTTACTATGGCGTCCGCGTGCCAGCTTGGCCAGTTTTTGCAGCTCCGCCTCATAACGCCGGATGTCGAACAGCACCAGAACCGACCGCTCATCCATATCCAGCAGGTATTGCGGCCACACATTCGGTGATTGGCTAAGCAGCGTGACGTTCGGACGAATGATCTGCAAGTGGTTGAACATATAATCGGCGATCGAACGGGTAATGCGCCCGCCCACCAGACACAGCCGCGCCTGTGGGTCGGCCAACAATGTCACCACTGCATCAAAGGCCGCCGGATCCAGCCGGGTCAGCGTATTGCGCAAGTTAGCCGAGATGGCATCCGCAAACTGATTCAGGGTGTGTTCCTCAGCCGCGTTCGCACGCCATGCCTCTTTTTTCAGCAATGGCGCCTTGATCTGGGCCGCGATTTCGCTGCGCAATGCTGCCTGCATAGCAGGAAATCCGTCAAATCCCAGCTTGCGCGCCATGCGGATCACCGTCGGCGTCGAGACGCCCGCGCTTTTGGCCAGATGGGTGATCGAGCCCAGCCCTGCCACGGGATAATCCTGTAACAGCACGCTTACCAATAGGCGCTCGGCCCGGGTCAGCCGCGCGTGTTGGGCTTGCATCCGGGATTTGACCGTTTCCGGAGCCATCTGTGCCACAATTTTCCCCTGATCGTCAAAGACGCGGAAAAATCTCCGCTGGTTCTTGAAGCATTGTTGACAAAAAAATCTCTTCTGTAAAGAATTCTACAAGAACAGATCGAGAGCGTCCAATGACCCACCGCCTGCTTCGACCACATGACGAACCTGCCGCCGAATTGGTGAACCCTGAGGGTGCCTGCCGCGTGATTCTGGTCTGTGAACATGCCAGCAACGCCATTCCGGACAGCCTGAATGGTCTGGGGTTGGATCCGGCGGCGCGGACCAGTCATGCGGCGTGGGACATCGGTGCCCGCGATCTGGCCCTGTGCCTCAGTCAACGGCTTGACGCGCCGCTGGTGGCGTCTCGGGTGTCGCGTCTGGTCTATGATTGCAATCGCGCGCCCGCGTCACCGGGGGCGATGCCAGACCAAAGCGAACGGATCAGCGTCCCCGGCAATCGAAACTTGACCGGACCGGACCGGCAACTGCGGATCGATGAGGTGTATCTGCCGTTTCGGCATGTGCTGCGGAACCTTCTGGACAGTCACGCGCCGATCGCGCTGGTGACGGTCCACAGCTTTACGCCGATTTATTTTGACGTGCCAAGGGCGGTCGAACTGGGCCTGCTGCATGACCGGGATGATCGTCTGGCCAAGGCGATGCTTGCGGCGGCACCATCCGCGACAACCCTGCGCACCGAGTTGAATGCGCCCTACAGCGCTGCGGATGGGGTCATGCACACCTTGACCGATCATGCCCTGCCGCGCGGACTTTTGAATGTGATGATTGAGGTCAGGAATGATCTGCTGGTAATGGCAGGCGGTCCAGCGCGGGTGGCGGGTGATCTGGCGGCGATGCTGGGGCAGGGGCTGAGCGCGCTTGATCCGAGCTGGGCCGCATCGGACCGTCCGGGGCGGACGGCATGAGTGTATCGCCGCGGCGTTTTGTGGCGGCCATTGATGCGGTGAATTACCGGGTTGGCCGGGTCGCCATGTATGGCATTTTCGTGATGATCGGGATCCTGCTGTGGTCCTCGGTGTCAAAGACGTTTTTCCTGCCATCGATGTGGACGCTGGAAAGCGCGCAATTCGCCATGGTTGCCTATTACATCCTTGGCGGGCCGTACTCGATCCAGCTTGGCTCTAACGTGCGGATGGACCTGCTGTACGGCACATGGTCGCCGCGCTTTAAGGCGATGGTCGATGCGGTGACCATTTTGTTCTTGGTGTTTTATCTTGGGGTCCTCTTGTACGGCGCCTATGACAGCACCGCCTACGCCCTGAAATACAGCGAGCGCAGCCCGACGGCGTGGCGCCCGCTGATGTGGCCGATCAAACTGACGATGTGCGTCGGGATCAGCCTGATGATTTTGCAATGTCTGTCAGAGTTCATCAAGGACATCCTGCGGATTCGCGGGGAAGAGATCTGATGTCCTATGAAATGATCGCGTTGTTGATGTTTTCCTCCATGATGCTGATGCTTTTGACCGGTCAGCGGGTGTTTGGGGCGATCGGCGCGGTGGCTTGCGTCGCGGCGCTGACGCTTTGGGGAACGGGTGGGTCGAACATTCCGTTCTCGGCTGCGATGAAGCTGATGAAGTGGTATCCGCTGCTGACCCTGCCGATGTTCATTTTTATGGGCTACGTGCTGTCGGAAAGCAAAATTGCCGATGACCTGTATAAGATGTTCCATGTCTGGATGGGTCCGCTGAATGGTGGCTTGGCCATTGGCACGATCCTATTGATGGTGCTGGTCTCGGCCATGAACGGGTTATCCGTGGCGGGCATGGCGATTGGCGCGACCATTGCACTGCCCGAGTTGCTGCGGCGCGGTTATGATAAGATCATGGTCACCGGGGTTATTCAGGCCGGGTCGAGCCTTGGCATTCTGGTGCCGCCCTCGGTGGTTCTGGTGCTCTATGCGATGATTGCGCGGCAACCGGTGGGGCAACTATGGCTGGCCGGGGTGTTCCCGGGGCTGATGATGGCGGCGATGTTCGTCATCTATATCGTGATCCGCTGCCGGATGAACCCCAGCCTCGGCCCCGCCTTACCCGCCGACGAGCGCGACATCACCAAGGCTGAAAAGTATCGCCTGCTCTGGGCTGGCGTTCTGCCATTCGTAATCTTTTTCGCGATGATGGTGCCATTCATCAACGGTTGGACCAGCCTTGTCGAAAGCTCGGCCATTGGCGCGATGACGGCGTTCATGGCCGCGGTTCTGAAAGGCCGGATGACCCGCGAGGTGTTTGAGAACTCGGTGCGCAATACGCTGGCGATTTCGTGCATGTTCATGTGGATCATCTTGGCCGCATTGGGCTTCGGTGCGGTGTTTGACGGGCTTGGGGCGGTTAAGGCGATCGCCAATCTGTTCACCGAACAACTGGGCCTCAGCCCGTGGATGATCCTGATCCTGATGCAGCTTAGCTTCATCCTGATGGGCACGTTTCTGGACGACACCGCCATGCTGGTCATCGTGGCGCCGCTATATGTGCCGCTGGTCGGTGCGCTTGGCTTCGATCTGATCTGGTATGGCGTTCTTTACACCATAACTTGTCAAATTGCCTATATGACCCCGCCGTTCGGCTATAATCTGTTTCTGATGCGCGCAATGGCGCCGCCTGAGATTGGCATCACTGATATCTACCGTTCCATCACGCCGTTTGTCGGGGTTATGGTTGTGGCGCTGATCCTCGTGATGGTGTTCCCGCAAATCGCTCTCTGGCTACCCAATTACGTTTACGGAAAATGACCCAAGAACTCTGCTGAAGCAGAGCAGCCTGCCCAACGTGACCAACAAGGAGAAGAAGATGACCACCAGACGCAAGTTTCTGACGACGGCCAGCCTTGGCGGCGCCTCGGTTCTCGCCGCCCCGGCGATTGTCAAAGCCCAAGACACGATCAAATGGCGGATGCAAACCTATGCCGGCTCGGCTTTGGGGGCCGAAGTGACCAAGCCCGCCGTCGATTTCATCAACAATGCCGCCAATGGCGCTTTGGAAATTGAACTGTATTACGCTGACCAGATCGTCCCGACCGGTGAATTGTTCCGGGCGCTGCAATCGGGCACCATCGACGCAGTGCATTCCGACGATGACAGCATGGCGGCCCCCACTGATGTGACGCCGTTCGGCGGCTATTTCCCACTGGCCACGAAACATGCGCTGGATGTGCCAGTACTGTTTGAACAGTACGGGTTGGCCGATATCTGGCGCAATGCCTATGCGGATGTTGGCGTGGCGTGGCTGTCTGCTGCAGGCCAAGACCCGTGCAACTTCAACACCAAGCAGCCGATCACCAGTCTGGCGGATATGGCCGGGCTGCGCCTTTACACCTTCCCGACAGCGGGGCGGTTCCTATCGCAGTTCGGCGTCGTGCCGGTGTCGATCCCTTACGAGGATGCGGAAGTCGCAGTTCAGACCGGCGAGTTGGACGGCATGGCCTGGTCCGGCATCACCGAGGATTACACGGTCGGTTGGGCCGATGTGACCGACTACTTCTTGACCAATAATATCTCGGGCGCATGGATCGGGTCGTTCTATGTGAACCAGCAGAAATGGTCCGATCTGCCGGACTATCTGAAAGGGGTGGTCATGGCCGGGATCGAGGCCAGCCACACCTATCGCAACCAGTGGTATTGGGGCGGCGAAGCGCGGTTACGGGCCAGCGGTGAAAAGCTGCAACTGACCTCGATCCCGCCGGAAGAATGGATGGTGGTCGAAGAAGCTGGCAAAGTGTTCTGGGACGAAATGGCAGAAACCAACGAGACCGCTGCCAAAATCGTGTCGATCTTCCGCGACTATAATAACGTGACCTCGAAAGCCGGCCCGCCCTATACCTTCGGCTGATCCCAACCCCATGGAGGGACGGGCGCAACCCGTCCTTCCAGTTCTTCCCCATTTTCTTTTCGACAGGAACCCACCATGGCCGGCCCGCTCGATTTCAACACACTTAAGGCCCGGGTGGCCGATGGCAGCATCGATACGGTGCTGGTCTGTCTTGTCGACATGCAAGGGCGGCTGATGGGCAAGCGCTTTCATGCGCAGAATTTCGTCGACGTCGCCTATGCCGAGACCCATTGCTGCAACTACCTGTTGGCCACCGATTTGGAGATGGCCCAGCCGGATGGGTACGCTTCGACCAGTTGGCGGCAAGGCTATGGCGATTACATGATGCGCCCGGATCTGACGACGCTGCGCCCGGTGCCGTGGCTTGAGGGCACGGCGATGGTGCTTTGCGATGTGCTGGACCATCACGGTCATGCCCCGGTGCCGCATTCGCCGCGGGCGATCCTGAAAGCGCAGATCGACCGGCTTGCGGCGATGGGGTTTACCGCCAAGATGGCGACCGAGTTGGAATTTACCCTGTTCACCCAAAGCTATGACGAGGCCCGCAAGGCCGGGTTTCGCGGGCTAGAGCCGATCAGCGGATACAACGAAGATTACCATATTCTGCAGACCACCAAGGAAGAGGGAATCATGCGCGCGCTGCGCAACCATCTCTTTGCGGCCGGCCTGCCGATTGAGAACACCAAGGGCGAAGCCGAGACCGGTCAGGAAGAACTGAACATTCGCTATTCCGATGCGCTGGACTGCGCCGATTATCACACCATCGCCAAGAATGCGGTTAAGGAAATCGCGTGGGCGCAGGGGCGCTCGGCAACCTTCCTGTCGAAGTGGCACCACACTAAGGTTGGCAACTCGACCCATATTCACCTGTCGCTGTGGCAGCAGGATCGCCCGGTCTTTCATGACCCCGCTGATCCGTTGGGAATGTCCGATCTGATGCGGCGGTTTTGTGCCGGGATGATCGCCTATGCGCCGGATTATACCGCCCTGCTGGCACCCTATGTGAACAGTTACAAACGCTTCGCCAAGGGCACGTTTGCGCCCACCAAAGCGGTCTGGTCTGTCGACAATCGTACGGCTGGGTTCCGGCTGTGTGGCGAGGGCGGCAAAGGCGTGCGGATGGAATGCCGGATCGGCGGGTCCGACCTCAACCCCTATCTGGCGCAAGCGGCCTTGCTGGCCGCGGGGATCAAGGGGATTGAGGACGAGATGGAATTACCGCCCCCCGCCATCGGCGATGTTTATGGCGACGCCGCAGCCCCCGAAATTCCCCGGTCGTTGCGCACCGCAACCGAGACGCTGCGCGGGTCCGAGATGCTGAAAGCCGCCTTCGGTGACGAGGTGGTCGCGCATTGTGTCCGCGCCGCCGAATGGGAGCAGATTGCCTTTGACAAGGTCGTGACCGACTGGGAAATAGCGCGAGGCTTTGAACGGGCCTGATGTCGTTCTGCGTGATCCCATCCCCCCTTATGCGTAAGGCCTGAGCTGACCCCCGGCCTGTTGAAAGGACCCTCGTGACCCAACATCTTGACTGCGTGTCCCCAATTGACGGATCGATCTATGCGTCCCGTCCTGTCCTATCGCTTGAGGCCGCCAAGGCCGCTGCGGCCAAGGCCCGGGCGGCGCAACCGGCATGGGCGGCGCGGCCCTTGGCCGAGCGGGTAGAATTGGTGCTGGCGGCTGTGGCAAAGATCGGTGAACAGACCGACCGCATGACCACCGAATTGGCCCATCAGATGGGCCGCCCGGTCCGCTATGGCGGCGAATTTGGCGGATTTTCCGAACGGGCCAGCTATATGGCCGGGATTGCCGACAGCGCGCTGGCCCCGATGATCGTCGAGGATAGCCCGAAGTTTCTGCGTAAGATCACCCGCGAACCGCTCGGTGTGGTGCTGGTGGTTGCGCCGTGGAACTACCCCTACATGACGGCGATCAACACCATCGCTCCGGCTTTGATGGCGGGTAATACGGTGGTGTTGAAACACGCGACACAGACCCTGCTGGTGGGCGAGCATCTGGCCGAGGCCTGTTATGCTGCGGGCATCCCCACAGACGTGTTCCAAAATGTGGTTCTGGATCATGACACGACATCGGCGCTGATCGCGGGACGAGCGTTTGACTTCATCAACTTCACCGGCTCTGTGGCCGGTGGCCGGGCGATGGAACGGGCGGCTGCCGGCACCTTTGCCGGGGTCGGAACCGAATTGGGCGGTAAAGATCCAGGCTATGTCCGCGCCGATGCCGATCTGGATGCGGCGGTCGCCACCCTGATCGACGGGGCCATGTTCAATTCCGGGCAATGTTGCTGCGGGATTGAGCGGATTTATGTGCATGAAAGTCTGTTCGATGCCTTTGTCGACAAGGCCGTCGCGTTGGTAAAGACCTATAAACTGGGCAATCCGCTTGACGCCGAAACCACGATTGGTCCGATGGCCAGCGCCCGTTTTGCCCTTGCGGTGCGGGCCCAGATCGACGCGGCCATCGGGGCCGGGGCCACGGCGCATATTCCGACCTTTGCCGAGGATGACGGCGCTGCCTATCTGACGCCGCAGATCCTGACCGGCGTCACCCATGACATGGACGTGATGCGCGAGGAAAGCTTTGGTCCGGTGGTGGGGATCATGCCGGTCAAGGACGATGCCGAGGCGCTGGCGCTGATGAACGACTGCCAGTATGGGCTGACCGCCGCGATCTGGACCGCCGATGCCGCCAAGGCCGAAGAGCTTGCCGCGCAGTTGCAATACGGCACCGTGTTCATGAACCGCTGCGACTATCTGGATCCGGCGCTGTGCTGGACCGGCTGCAAAGATACCGGGCGCGGTGGCGGTCTGTCTGTGATCGGGTTTCACAACCTGACGCGTCCGAAATCCTATCATCTGAAGAAGGCCTGATCCCATGACCTTGCGTGCCAACTGGTCCTATCCCACCTCTGTCCGCTTCGGTGTCGGGCGGATTTCAGAACTGGCTGACGCCTGCAAGGCCGCCGGGATCTCGAAGCCGCTGCTGGTGACCGACCGGGGCCTTGCGCCGATGGAGATCACCGTCCGTGCGCGTCAGATTCTGGCCGACGCGGGTCTTGGCGGCGACATGTTTGCCGATGTTGATGCCAACCCGACGGACATTAACGTCGAAGTGGGGCTGCGCGTCTATCGGGCGGGCGGCTATGACGGGGTGGTCGCGTTTGGCGGCGGCTCGGGGTTGGACGTTGGCAAGGCGCTGGCCTTGATGGCGGGTCAGACCCGGCCGCTGTGGGACTTCGAAGATATAGGTGATTGGTGGACCCGATCGGACCCGGCGGGCATTGCTCCGATTGTGGCGGTGCCCACCACGGCGGGCACCGGGTCCGAAGTGGGCCGCGCCAGCCTGATCACCAATTCCGAAAGCCATGAGAAAAAGATCATTTTCCACCCGAAGATGTTGCCTGCCGTGGTGATCTGTGATCCCGAACTGACCGTGGGGATGCCGAAGGCGATCACCGCCGGCACCGGTCTTGATGCGTTTGCCCATTGCGTCGAGGCCTATTGCTCGCCGCATTTTCATCCCATGAGCCACGGCATCGCGCTGGAAGGCATGCGCCTGGTCAAGGAATATCTGCCCCGCGCTTATGCCGACGGCACCGATATCGACGCGCGGGCGCAGATGATGGCCGCCGCTGCCATGGGGGCCACCGCCTTTCAGAAAGGGCTGGGCGCGATTCATGCCCTGAGCCATCCGATCGGGGCGGTGCATCACACCCATCACGGCACCACCAATGCTGTGGTCATGCCCGCCGTCCTGCGCTTTAACCGCCCCGCGATTGAAGAGGCGATTGACCGGGCCGCGGCTTATCTGGGGATCGCGGGCGGCTTTGAGGGGTTTTACGCCTATGTGGTCGCGCTGAACGCATCGCTCGGCATTCCCGAGACCCTGACTGCGCTTGGGGTCACAGACCCCGATCTTGAGGCGCTGACCCGTTCGGCGCTGAACGATCCCAGCACCGGCGGCAACCCGGTTGAAATGACACCCGAGAACACGCGCGCGCTGTTTGAGGCCTGCCTCTGACGGGGCTTGCGTCGGCAAGACAATGACGGGCCACGGCGACAGGGTGTCGTGGCTCGGACACCGGGGCAGTTCCAAGGCCCTGACCCGCGCGCATAGTTATTTTACATAAGTCTGATTATAGCAAGACGTCAACGTGGCATCCGCTGGTCGCTTAGGTCAGCTTACGCAGCAACTTCAGCAGCTGTTTTTGTTCGTCGGCAGTCAATGGCCGCAAGGTTGCGGCCGTGATGTCATGGCCGGTGCTGTGCAACTCATCAATCAGGGCAAGACTGAGGTCGGTCAAGGCAATCACGCTGCGGCGCTTGTCTTCGGTATCGGCGCTGAGCGACACAAAGCCCTTCCGATGCAGCCGGTCCACGACGCCCTTGATCGTCGCCACATCCATCGAGGTCAGACGCCCGAGGTGGTTCTGGGAACAGGGGCCGACTTCGGCCAGCCGAACCAATGCCGAAAACTGGGTTGGGGTCAGGCCGTCCGGCGCCCGGTCCTGAAACAGATTGGTGTGCCGTTGGCTGACCTGCCGCAAAACATAGCCGACCTGATCGTCGAGTTTGTACTCGCCGGGCGGCTGGGCGGGCGCGGAGGGTCGTTTGATCACGGAAGCCTACTTTGTCAAAGCTGAAACGAGATCACGTATTTTACACCTGACCAAATGTTATTACAGCCTAACCATTCGGATTGGTTCGGCTATCTCAAACCATCCTGGCCCACTGCATCTGCGGCTGTCAATCCACCGACCCGGGGCAGCGGTCTGCCACTATCCGTCACCGCAACCGCAACAAGGATCTCTTTCGGACGTGGGGCATCGTTCAGACCCACCTCAATGGCGTCGAAATGACTGCGGACATAGGCGGCATCCTTGTGGCCCAATGGCACGTGCAAAGCCTGTCCCGGTCCCCCCATTTTCTTTGACGACGGCACCAGAGCGGCCCCTTTGTCCACCGCGCTGCGCAGCGGCGCCCCGAGTTTGGGATGCAGGATGGCCGCGGCATGTTCCAACTCGCCAGCCTCGCCCACCATGGCGGCCTTGCCATAGCTTTCTGCCTCTGACGGCGCAATTCCCAAGGCGTCAACACAGCGACGACCCAACAGGGCGCCCAGTTCTGCGCCCATCTCGATCAGCGCGCTCAGGTCCGCAACATAGCGTCCGGCGAACGGGTTGGCGATCACCGCCACCGCCACCGCTTTTCGGGTCGGCGGATCGATTGGTTGGCCCATCTCGATATGGGTCTCTTCGACCCAGACGACGATTTTGCGAATATCCATGTTGTCCCCCTATCCCTATCTCAGCCCGTCTTCGCCCACGATATCCGCCGCCGCCAATCCGCCCGACCGGGCATGAATGCGGGGGCCGGTGGTCATGACCAGTACCAGCAGCATCTCATTGGCGCGGGGGGCATCGTTCAGCCCGACTTCCATACTGTCGAAATGGCTGCGCACGTAGGATGCGTTGACGTGGGTGATGGGCACATCCAGACGGGTGCCCACCGCACCCACCTTCTTGCCCGAGGGCACGATGGCCTTTGATCCGCCAATCACCGCCCGCATCGAATAGCCGCCGGGGCCGTGCCAAAGCGCGCCATGTTCCAATTCGCCATCCGCGCCGATGATCGCGCCTTTGCCATAGCCTTCAACCAGTGCGCCGCCGCCAAGGGCCGCGGCCAGATGGGTGGCCATCGACAGGCCCAACGGGCGCAAATCGTCCATGAAGCCTTGGATCTCGGGGTCATACCGACCGGCGAACGGATTGGTGATCACCGACAGGATCGCCCCACGCTTGAGGGGCGTGGCCGCGACCGGGCCGCCTTCGTGGAAGATGTCCTCAATCACGAGGGCCTGTTTGCGGAGGATAAGCTCAGGCATGTTCGATCCTTTTCCTGTGGTCTGACGCAACAGCATTGGGCATGGATAGCAGACGGGTTTGGCGCCGCAGCACAAGGGCGGCTCCGATGATCTGGTCCCGGTCGATCATTTGCTGCGCGCGGCACGCGCCCCGGGACAGGGCTGCACTGATGTCATTCTCGGACAGAGGCCCGCAGGCGATCACCACCATCCGCGCACCAAGATCGCTGTCAGGATCTCGCGTGTGGGCAGGCGCGCGCCGGATCGCGCCATGCCCCGGCAGGTCCACGGCATTGGCAATCAAGGTCGCGGCGACATCGGCTTCCGCAGCGGTGCGGGCCAGAACGGTCACCGCATCGGCAATGCCCATGCTCAGGCTACGTCCGCCTAGCCCGCTGGTGGCGATCCCGCGCACCGGCTGATCATGGCGCAGCGGGATCTGCGCCATGGGACCGCTATCAAGCCCGGAAATCCCGACCCGAAAGGCGGCCTCCGGTCCCAGATGTAGGGCGATATCGCCGCCATTGTTGACATAGGCGCGGTCCAGCGCGCCTGCTTGGGTCATGGCAGCAAGGATCGCTTCCGCCACAGCGCCGGCGACCGCGGCCATCGGAGTCACGAAGCCGTCGCTGGCATGAACCGCCGTCACCTCGGCCATTCGGCGGGCGATGTCGCCGCTGGGCTGCGGGCCGCTTTGACTGCGCAGAAGCGGCAGTTCCGCCACCAGTTCCTCAAGGGCAGTGGCAAAGCGCAGTTCCGCCGCCCGCAGCGCCAGCTCCCGTCCCGGGCCTTCTGCGCCGATCACCAGATCGATTGGGCCGTGCTGCAAATGCAGCCGCTCACCGTCCGGCAGAAAGCGGCCGACTGGCCCGCTCACAGCGTGTCCTTTGACCGGGACGACCAGCCATAATGGCGGCTGTCATTCGGGTCATTCTGGCCAGTGCCCGGATCGAGCAGGCGGGTGTCAGGGCCGATCACTTGTGCGACCGGCGTGATGTGATCCATGTGGCCGCCAAGGGCAGCGTAATCCGCCCGGCGCAGGGTGAATTCGATCGGGGCGACCAAAGCGGGTGTCGGCACATAGCCGAAAGCATTCAAGGGCATTTCCATGACATTCGCCATAAAGGTAATGCCGCCTCCAGGCCAGACATAGGCCTCGGCTCCGCCGCAGGAAACATGGGTCAGCGCGTCCTTGACCGATTTGGTCAACCGAACCGGGTTTGCGGTGACCCCGGCCCGCAGAGATCCACCGGCCCCGCCCATGAACAACACCGAACACAGCGCCGGCTCGCAATTGTCCGCGATCAGCCCGGCCGAAGCCAGCAGGGCCTCAGGGATCGGTGCGGGCACCGGGGTTAGGGCCGCGTCCAGTTCGAAATAGCCGTATTGCGCACCGGTGGTGGAAATCATCAGCAGGCGCAGTCCGGGCCAAGCGATCGCAGGATCGGCAGGCTTGAGAATGGTCAACGGATCGACAATGTCGGTGCCGCCCCAGCCGGTGCCCGGGTTTGCCACCTGAAAATACCGGCCCGGCGTGGACCTGCGTCCCTTGATCCGGATGCCGGACGGGGGCAGCCCCAGCCCCTTGCCCGCCTCGTGCTCGGTCAACACACCGGTGATGTGGTCATCCACCACCACCACCTCATCGGCATGGCCAAGCCACTGACGCGCGAACATGCCGATACTGGCCGACCCGCAGCCGACCCGCATCAGATGTTCGGCCTCGCCGTTGATGATCGGCGGCTGACCGGCTTGCACGATCAGGGTCGCGCCGTCATCAACCGTCATCTCAACGGGCGCGCGATTGCATAGACGCAGCAAAGCATCGCAGGTGACCCGGCCTTCTTTCTTGGTACCGCCGGTCAGATGTTCCACGCCGCCAAGCGACAACATTTTTGAGCCGTATTCCGCAGTCATAACGTGGCCGATGGCTTCACCCGCCACCCGGATGATCGCACGTTCCGAGCCAATATGACGGTCGGTATCGATCTTCACCTTGGCGCCGCAGTAACTGAAAATGCCTTCGGTCACGACCGTGACCATGTCGACGCCGTCGATCTCTTGGCTGACGATGAACGGCGCGGGCTTGTAGTCGGGATAGGTCGTGCCTGCCCCGACGGCCGTAACGAAGGTGCGGTCGCCCTGCACCAGATCCCCGTTCCAATCCTGCGCGTCGCTGCCACTGTCCAGAAATTTGACCGCCTGCCCCGCTGACCGGATGACCGTCAACGGATCCAGTCGTACCAAGATGCCGTCATGGTTGGCGTAGCGGTCACAGGCCCCCGAATGGCCCTCGGCGATATAGCACAGCACCGGGCAAGCATCGCAGCGGATTTTGTCTGAGGTGGGGCGTTCAGAGGCGGGGCGCTCAGGCATCGGCGTGGGCCTTTATGGCCGCATGCAGGCGCGACGGCGTGACCGGCAGCCGGGTCATTCGCAGGCCGGTGGCATGGTGGATCGCGTTCAGCAGCGCCGGTGCGGTCGGGATCAGCACATGTTCCCCCAAGCCTTTGGCGCCGAACGGGCCGTGCGCGTCCGGCTCTTCGATGATCAGGGTGTCCACCGGGGGCATGTCGCCGATGGTCGGGATCAGGTAATCGTGCAGGTTCGCGGTCCGCCCCGGGACGAATTCTTCCATCAAGGTCATGCCCAGCCCTTGGGCGATGCCGCCCTGCACTTGGCCCTCGACCAGCAACGGATTGATCGCCTGCCCAACGTCATGGGCAGCGGTAAAGCCCAACGCCCGGACCGTGCCCAAGGCCAGATCGACCTCGACCATCGCCAGATGCGCGGCATACCCGAACTGGGCATAGGGGGCACCTTGCCCGTTCTCATCCGGCGGCTGGGTCGGGGGATCATAGGTCTCCATCGCCTGCAACACATAGCCTTCGCCATTGGGCGGCTGGCGGGTCAGGTCCAAAGCATGGGTTTGCGCGGCGTCGATGACGGACAGCCCGGTGGGGCCGGGCACGATGCGGGCGGTATCGGCGGCGTTAAGCTGGGCAAGGATCTGCTGCCGCAAGGCCAGCCCGGTCCGGCGCGCGGCATTGCCGGACACAAAGGTCTGGCGCGAGGCCGAGGTTTTGCCCGCGTCCGGCGTCAAATCGGTATCGGCCCCCACCAACACGACCTGATCCACGGACACCCCGAGCGCTTGGGCAAAGATCTGGGTAATAACCGTGCTGGAGCCCTGCCCGATATCCACCGCGCCTTGATGCAGCACGATCTGGCCGTTGGCCCGGATGCCCGCCTTGATGGTGGATGGGTTGGGCAATGAGGTATTGCCGCAGCCATACCATCCCGCCGCCACGCCGACGCCGCGCCGCAGAAAGCCGTGCGCGCCTTGGCCTGCGTTAAAGCTGGCGCAATCGGCTTTGGCAGCGGCCCATGCCGGGCGCAGCGCCGTCAGACAGGCGGTGATGCCGACCCCTTGGGAAAACACCTGTCCGCAGACGGTCGGCTCTCCGGCTTGCAGCGCATTGCTGATGCGAAATTCCAGCGGATCCAGCCCAAGTTTGGTGGCCAAATCATCCAGAAGCGGTTCCAGAGCGGCCGCAGCTTGCGGCACGCCAAAGCCCCGAAACGCCCCTGATGGGGGTGAATGGGTGTGGATCGCCCGGGATTGTGCCCGATAGTCCCGGACCAGATAGGGGCCAGAGGCATGGATCGGCACCCGGGTCGCCACTGTTGGCCCCCACGATGCATAGGCACCGGTGTTAAAGTCGCCCGCGAACTGTAAGCCGCAGATCTTGCCGTCGCGGGTGGCGCCTATGGTGATGCTGATCTCGGCCGGATGGCGTTTGGTGGTGGATTGCATCGACTCGTGGCGCGAATACGCCATGCGCACGGGCTTGCCGGTTTTCAGAACGCCAAGCGCCAGATAGGGTTGAACCGACAGATCCAGCTTCGATCCAAAGCCGCCCCCCACCGCAGTTGGTACAATCCGTATGCGCCGCCGGTCGATCCCAAGGATATGCTCCAACCCGTCAAGGTCCATGACCGGGGCTTGGGTGCAGGCATAAACGGCGATCCGGTCGCCTTCGGGGACGGCATAACCCGCTTCAGGTTCGATATAAGCGTGTTCGACGAAGCTGGTGCTGAACTGCCCGGTGACGGTGACATCGGCGCGGGCCAAAGCCGCATCGGCGTCGCCACATTGAACAAGCCCACCGCATAACAGGTTTCCCGGGCGATTTGCGTGAAGTTGCGGCGCGGTTGCATCCTGCGCGGCCTCTACCGTCATCACTGGGTCCAAAACCGTCCAAGTTACCGGAAAATCCACCGGATCAAACTGGCGCATCCGGTCTGGGGTGGCGATGACCGCCGCGATGGCTTCGCCCTGAAACCGGGTCTCGGTCTCGGCAAACACCGGCTGGTCGGCGAAATCCGGGATCACCCCAAAGCAATTGGTCCCGCCGATGTCGTCCGCCGTCAGCACCGCCTCCAGCCCGGCCGCGCGGGCATATTGGGCAAGATCGCCGAATTGAAACCGGGCCCGGGGATGCGGCGACCGGATCACCCGCAACTCTAACGTGCCGGGAGGGGCGACATCATCGCCAAATACCTCGGTTCCGGTGACCTTCGCGGCGCCGTCCAGTCGCCGGATCGCACTGCCCACCGCGCCGGAGCCGGTCAAAGGCGCCGGGGGATGGCCTGCCGCCAGCACAGCGTCGAGGATTTTCCGATAGCCGGTACAGCGGCACAGCACCCCGCCCAAAGCATCTTGAACCTCGGCGGCCTGCGGGCGCGGGGTGTCGCGCAGCAGGGCAACCGCCGCAACCATCATGCCCGGCGTGCAGATACCGCATTGCGCCGCGCCGTGATCCTGAAACGTCTGGGTCAGCGTTTGGGCCAGCGGGTCGGTGCGCACCAGCCCCGCCAGCGTGTCGACAGCATGTCCCGCCACCCGCTGCGTCGGCATCAGGCAGGCGCAGACGGGCCTGCCGTCCAGCAGAACGGTACAGGCCCCGCAATCCCCAGCATCGCAGCCGACCTTGACATCCCGCGCCTCCAGCCGCTCGCGCAGGGTTACGGACAGCCGCTCGCCCGGGGCGGCCATGACCGCGGCCTCGCGCCCGTTCAGCCGGAAGGTGACCGGGCTGTTTGGTGTCTTGCTATTCATCGGCAGGCCGGAACTTGACCGCCGCGGCCCGCAATGCCCGCTGACACAGGTGCAGGGCGGCGTCCTGTCGGTAGGTAGCACTGCCCCGGATGTCGTCGATTGGGGCAAGGCTTGCCAGATGCGCTTTTGTCACCAAAGGCTCGGTCAGCAGATCACGCACAGGGCGGCCCCGCAGGTCGGCTTCTAGCTTGGGCAAGCGCTGCGCCACCGCCGAACAGGCCCCCACCGCCACCCGGGCACCGACCACTCGGTCTTGGTCATCCAGCCACAGCACCACCGCAACCATGGCGATGGAAATGACCAGATATCGGCGGCTGCCCAATTTCAGAAAGCTGCTTTGGCTGCTGTCTGGAAGCGCCGGAACATAAAGCGCCACCATCAGATCGCCGGGGCGCAACTGGGTCTGACGCGGGCCGGTCACAAAGGTCGCCAGCGGCATCACCCGCGTACCGGTTGGGCCGATCAGTTCGACCTCGGCGTCCAACGCCAGCAGCGCCGGCACCCCATCGGCGGCGGGCGAGGCGTTGCACAGATTGCCGGCCAAAGTCGCCACATTCTGGATCTGGACCGAGCCAAGGTCGCGCGCCGCCGCTTTCAACCCGTCAAAGGCAGCTGGCAAATGCCGGGCCCGGATCAAATCCGTCCACGTGGTCGCGCCGCCAATCCGCCAGCCGGTGGGGGTGGCTGTGATGCCATGCAAAGCCGGGATGGCCGAAATATCCACGAGGTTGGCAGGCACCGGGCGATCCCGAAGCGCCGGATAAAGGTCAGTGCCGCCCGCCACAATCACCGCTTCAGGGTGCGACAGGGCGTCGACCGCGTCTTGTAACGATGATGGCGTGACGTATCCCACGGGGTCCCCTCAACGCTGTCCGTTCGTATACAAATAAGACGGATGCCTGTGCATCCTGTCAACGATTTTCAGTCACTGGCAATGGTTCTGGAATGCGAAACCGGCTGCTCGTCAACAACATAGGCCCGATGGTCGTTGGTGTTCAGCGTCACGGTGATCACATGCGGTCCCGGTGGCAAGGCCCCGATCTCGGCCCGCGAACGGTAGAGCCGCTGCAATTTCACCCCGTCCAGATAGAGGTGGCCATGGCCATAACCGGGCAGATGGCCGATGCCGTCAACCGGGGCCGCGAAGGTGAAGTCCGTGGTCATCACCTCAATCTCCCAGCCTGCCCCGTCTGGACGGGGGCGAACCGACAGATCCAGTTGGGGTGCCGGTTCACCCGGTCCAATGGTGCAGATATCGCCCAGCCCCAACAGCCCGGCTTCGGCGGCCCGGCCGGGCGTCAGCGGTGCGGACACTGTCGCGCGGGTCGTGACCTCTCCGGCTTGGTCAAAAATCAGGGTCAGCGGCACCAGCGCGCCGGCTTGCGCAGCTCCGCTCAGGCCTTGCAGCAAGATATGCGCCCCATCCGCCGCCAAAATCGGGGAACTGCCCGAGGGGACCGGAATTGCGCTGACTTCCGGCGGCAGAACCAGCCCGGCCTCGGCGGCCAGCGGCGATTGCACCGCGATCAAACGGTCCGGTCCGCCGGTGTTGGCCAGCGTCAGGAACACCCGCAACGCGCCGTCTTCTCCGACCACAGGCACGGCGATGACGTTTGACACCGACAAGCCGTGATCCAAGCGCCCCCCTTGCCCCCAGACCAGCACAGCCAGAAGCAGGCCAACCGCGATCAGAACGAGCCGTGCGCGCAGGTGAGACATTGGAATCCGGTCGGCAATATGGTTGCATCCCCTTTACCCTGCCACAGTTCGCCGGAATGTCCAAATCGTGCTTGTTTATGCCCGCCTGTTGTCGCTCTGGCTTGCTGCGCTGATTGGGCTGTTGCCCAGCGTGGCCTTGGCGCATGCGTCCGATCAGGGCTTCGTGTTATTGCTGCCGACCGAGGCTTATATCCTGTCTGGTTGCCTTGCGGTGGCTCTGACCGTGCTGATGTCGGCGGTGCTGCCCGATGCATGGACCACGCGTCTGTTCACAAGCCTGCGCCTTGGCACGGTGCCAGACCTGCACCGGCTGAAAACCGTCACCAGTTGCCTTGGCTTTGCCGCGCTTGTCGGGTTGGTCTGGCTTGGGATGACCGGCCCGCGTGACCCGCTGGGCAATCTGCTGCCCCTGACGATCTGGACGCTGTGGTGGGCGGTATTTGTGGTGGTGCAGGGGTGCTGCGGCGATCTGTGGTCGTGGATTTCACCGTTTCACGGGCCGCACCGGGTTTTGCTTGGGCCGCAGGCGCGGCCGCTCTTGCGCTTGCCGGATCGCCTTGGCCATTGGCCCGCGGTCGCGATCTTTTTGGCCGCGATGATCTTTGCGTTCACCGATCTTGCCCCGGATGATCCGGCCCGTTTGGCGCGGGTCGTGGCCGGGTATTGGCTGGTCACCTTCGCCGCAATGACCCTGTTCGGGCGCAACGACTGGCTGCATCGGGGCGAGCCTTTCACCCTGCTGTTGACCCTATTCGCCAGCTTGGCCCCGCTGCAAGGACGCGCGGGCGCGTGGCGGTTTGGTCTGCCGGGCTGGTGCACCCTGACCTTGCCCAGCCCCTCGATCAGCTTGGCGGTGTTCTGCCTGATCCTGTTGGGGACCGGCAGTTTCGATGGCTTGAACGAGACCTTTTGGTGGCTGGCCCGGCTTGGCATCAACCCGCTGGAATTTCCCGGCCGCTCGGCAGTGGTGCTGCCCGGCATCCTTGGCTTGCTGGGGGTCAATCTGCTGTTGATCGCGATTTTCGCAGGCTGCGTCTGGCTGGGCCAGCAACTGGCCGGGGTGCCAGTGCCCTTTGCCGCCGCGTTCGGACGGTTGGCGCTGTCGATCCTGCCGATTGCCCTTGGCTATCACCTTGCCCATTACTTGGGCGGGGTTCTGGTCAACAGCCAGTATGCGCTGGCCGCTCTGTCCGATCCGTTCGCCCGGGGCGATGACCTGCTCGGGCTGGGCCAGTTCTATGTCACGACCGGATTTTTCAATACCCGCGACACGGTCCGCTTGTTGTGGCTGACACAGGCGGGCGCGATCGTTTCGGCGCATGTCCTTGCGGTGCTGATGGCGCATCGCGCGGCGATTGATCTTTATGGCGGCGGGCGGCGGGCGCTGCGCAGCCAGATCCCGCTATCGGCGTTCATGATCGCCTATACCTTGTTCGGTTTGTGGCTTTTGGCATCCCCCCGAGGGGCCTGATTGCACGGTCCCGACAAATTTGTCTGGACTTATCATTTGAGTACCCACAACCTTTGCCAATCTACTCTTTCACACTGGCAGGTCCCTGTGTTTAAGGGACGCGGACGACATGGAGGACTGACATGACCGACAAGACACCCACCCGCGCCCCGTTCACCCGACGTGCGGCCTTGGCAACCCTTGGCGCCACCGGGGCCAGCTTGGCGGTTCCGGGTCTGTTGCCGGGCCTTGGCGGCACGGCGCAGGCGCAGTCGGGCGATCCGATCAAGATCGGGTTTCAGGTCCACCGCACCGGCATCGGCGCCGCCTATGGGCGCTGGTATGATCGCACCAGTCAGGCCGCCGTGGCGCGGATCAACGATATGGGCGGCATCAATGGCCGACCCGTTGAACTGGTCTCGGAAGATGACGGCACCGATCCCAAGCGCGGCGCTGAGGTGCTTGAGAAATTCGCCAACCAATCCAATTGCGATGTCGCCTTCGGCACCCTGTTCAGCCATGTGGTGATCGGATCGGCCCCACGCGCGGCTGAATTGAAACTGCCCTATTTCGTGGTCTCCGAAGGCCACCACGTCGCCAGCGGCATGTTGAACCGCTATACGCTTCAGCCCGGCATCACCGACGTCAAAAGTCAGGTCATCGCCATGGCCCCCTTCGTCGGCGACAATCTGGGCAAGAAGGTCACCATGATGTTCGCCGATTTCGCCTTCGGCCACGATCACCGGGACTTCTTCTCAGAGGCGATCAAGGAACAGGGCGGCAAGGTCATCAAAATGATCGCGATCCCGCCGACCGAAACCTCTTTTACCAAGTATTTCCCGCAAATCCCGCAGGAAACCGAAGTGCTGTACCACGTCATGGTCGGCCCCGCCGTCCTGACCTTCGTCAAGGAAATGGGTGAATTCTTCGGCCCGTCGCGGCCCGAGATTTTCGGCTATATCGACAGCCTCGAAGCCGTCAGCATCGACAGCCCCGGCCTTGAGTTCCTCGAAGGCACCTATTTCTGGGAGGGCAACCCCCGCTACGCCCAAACCGACCAGACCGAATTCGACAAAGCCTTCCGCGAGGCCGTCGGCGTCGATGATAGCGGTGCCTCGATCACCGATCCGGCGGATGTGTCGACCTATGCCCATATGTTTGGCTGCTGGGAGACCCTGAATGTCATCAAGGCCGGGATGGAGGCCTGCAACTATCAAGGTCCCGAAGATCGCCAAGCCCTGATCGAGGCCGTCGAGGCGATGACCGAAATGCCTGCCTCGATGGATCATCCGCAGGGCGACAAGCTGTTCAACGGCAAGACCCATCAGGTGTTCGGCGTGCAGTACATCTCCAAGGTCGAGGACGGCATGCTGAAGGTGGTCCACACCACATCGATCGAAGACGGATTTTACCCCGACGAGGTGGATTACACCACCCAACCGTTCTGATCCGGGAGCGGCGCAGCAAGGTATGGAGTTCGGACCTCATCTAATGCTGGCGTCGCTCGAAGGGGCGGTCACGGCGGCTACGCTGGCCCTGACGGCCATGGGGCTCAGTCTGGTCTTTGGCGTCATGCGCGTCGTCAACGTGGCACATGGCGAATTTTACATGCTGGGGGCGGTGATCGCGTGGTTCGTGTCCACCACCCTTGGCACGCATCCGGCCATTGGCTTTGTCGGCGCGCTGATCGTGGCCCCGGTGCTGGTCGGGTTACTGGCGGCCGCCGCCGACCGGCTGATCCTCGCACGGATCAATTACGACCCGGAACGCACCATCGTCGCCACCATCGGACTGCTCTATATCCTGCAGCAATCCACTTTGATGACCTTCGGCCCCGATGCCCGCCCGGTGGAGCCGCCGTTCAATAGCCGCATCGCGCTGCCGTGGTGGCGGCAGGGTGAAAACGGGCTGGAGATGTTCTATCCTTGGGGCCTTGCCACCACCTCCTACAAGCTGTTCATCATCGTCGCCGCCGTGGCCATTCTGATCGGGCTTTGGGTGCTGCTGACCCGGACCCGGATCGGGCTGGTGATGCGCGCCACCCAAGCTGACCGCGAGATGGCCACCGCCTTCGGCATCCCGGTCGAGCGGGTCTATGCCATGGTCTTTGGCCTTGGCGCCGGGCTGGCCGCCTTGGGGGCTGTCCTGATCGTGCCGGTACAGCAAGCGCATTACCTGATGGGGGCCGACCCGTTGCTGCTGTCTTTCATCGTCGTGATCATCGGCGGGTTGGGCTCCCTTCCCGGCACCATCATCGCCGCGCTGCTGATCGGGATGAGCGACGGCATCATCTCGGTGTTCTTCTCGCCGACATTGGCCAAAATCCTCGCCACGCTGGTGGTCGCCATGGTGCTGGTGTTCCGCCCGCAAGGCCTGCTTGGGAAAGCCAGCGCATGACCGCAGCCACCCGCGACGCTGCGCTGCACCTTGGCGTGCTGACCCTGCTGGCGGGGCTGTGGTTCGTGCTGCCCACCTATCACTCGGGCAATCTGGCGCGGATCATGGTGCTGGCGGTCTATGCCATGGGGTACAATCTGCTGTTCGGCTATACTGGGCTTCTCAGCCTCGGCCACGCGCTGTTCTTCGCTGCCGGGATGTACGGGCTGGCCATTGCGATGCAGCAGGGCGGCTGGTCCGCAGCCCCCGGCTTTCTGGCCGGGTTGATCGCGGCGCTGGTCGTCTCGGGCGTGGCCGGGGCGCTGGCTCTGCGCACCACCGGCGTTGCCTTCATGATCGTCACGCTGATGTTCGCGCAGGCGGGCTATCTGACCGTGCTTTATTTCGGGGCGATCACGCGCGGCGACGAAGGCTTCGTGATCCCGCAAGCGGCCCGCAGTTTGGCCGGGATCGACCTGACCACCCCGGCCAACCGCTATTTCGCGGCGCTGATCCTGTTCGGCGCGGTGTTTCTGGGCCTCGCATGGCTGGTCCGATCGCCCTTCGGCCGCACCCTGATCGCCATCCGCGAGAACGAGGCCCGCGCAAAGATGCTGGGCTATGACACCCATGCCTACAAGCTGCGCGCGGTGATCTTGTCGGGCACGATCTCTGGCGCGTCCGGGGCCGCCTATGCCCTGCTGTTCGGCTATGCCGGAGCCACCTTCGCCACCGTGCAATATTCGATCTTCCCGCTGCTCTGGGTGCTGTTGGGTGGGGCCGGCACCACCATCGGCCCGTTGATCGGCGCGATCTTCATGTTCTACCTGATCGACTTGGCCAGCGGGGTGACCGACGCTTATATGTTGATTGCGGGCGTCGTGCTGGTGCTGCTGACGCTGTTCGCGCCTCAAGGGCTGGCCGGGACCTTGCGCAACCGCGTTTGGCCGTGGCTGCCATGACGCTGCTGTCGACCCGAAATCTGACCAAGCGCTATGCCGGGGTTCTGGCAAATGAGGCGATCAACTTCGACCTGCCCCAAGGCCAAATCCGGGCGCTGATCGGCCCGAACGGGGCTGGGAAATCGACCTTTGTTGGGATGCTGTCGGGGCGCATTCCGACCACCAGCGGCAGCGTCACGTTTGACGGAAAAGACATCAGCGCCCTGCCCGCCCATGCCCGCATCGCGCTTGGCATCGCCTATACGTTCCAGATCACCTCGGTCTTCGCGGGCCTGTCGGTGCATGAAAACGTGGCGCTGGCGGCTCGCCGCCGCCTTGGTCGCGACGGTGCCGCCGTCGATGCCAAGGTCGCAGACAGCCTGTCACGCGTCGGGCTGGCCGACCGTGCGACCCAGATCGCAGGCGATCTGAGCTATGGCCACCAGCGCATCCTTGAGATCGCGATGGGACTGGCGCAGGACCCGCGCCTGTTCATCCTCGACGAGCCGACCCAAGGTCTAGCCGAATCCGAGATTGCCGATTTCAAGACGCTAATCCGCAGCCTTGGCGGGGCGACCACCATCCTTCTGATCGAACACAATATGAGCGTGGTCATGGAAACCGCAGAGGCCATCACGGTGCTGAGCAACGGCACGGTTCTGGCAGACGGCACCCCGGCCCAGATCCGGGCCGACCCTGCGGTTCAGGCCGCCTATCTGGGGACCGCAGATGCTTGAGGTCTCAAACATTCACAGCGGCTATGGCCGGGTGCAAATCCTGTTCGGTGCCAGCCTGACCGCCCGCCCGGGCGAAATCACCTGTGTGATGGGTCGCAATGGCGCGGGCAAGACCACCGCGATGAAGGCGATCATGGGCCTGCTGCCGCTGTCCCAAGGCACGGTCAGCCTTGATGGCGAGATCATCAGCACCCTGCCTGCCCATGAGGTGCCGCACCGCCGCATCGGCTATGTCCCGCAAGGGCGGCGCTTGTTCTCGGACCTCTCGGTCGCCGAGAACATCGAGGTCGGCCTGATGACCTGCAAGGAAGGCCGCGCCACCCGCGACGAGGTTTTGGACATCTTCCCCCGCCTGCGCGAACGCCTGCACCAGCGCGCCGAAACCTTATCGGGCGGCGAGCAGCAGATGCTGGCCACCGCCCGCGCCCTGTGCCTGCGGCCCCGGGTGCTGCTGCTGGACGAACCGACCGAAGGCCTGCAACCCTCGATGATCGAGGCCATCCGGCAGGTCATCGTCACCTTGCGCGATCAAGGCGTCGCGATTCTGCTGGTTGAACAGCGGGTCGATGCCGTCCTCGCCATTGCCGACCGCGTCACCTTTCTTGAAAATGGCCGCAGCGCCGATACCGTAACCGTGGACGCCCTGCGTGCCACGCCCGATCTGATGCACCGCTATCTCGGCGTTTAAACACACAACCAACCGGAGGTTCCCATGACCGATACGCCCCGCAAGCTTGTGATCCGCAAGATCGGGCTGCTATTGTCCGGCAAGATCGAGCAGCCCATCCTTGACGGCGATTGCATCGTCGCGCTGGACGGCAAGATCAGCGCCGTAGGCTACGAGGCCGACCTTGATACCGACGAGGCCACCACCCTCATCGACGCGCAGGGCACCACCCTCGCCCCCGGGCTGATCGACAGCCATGTCCACCCGGTCATTGGCGACTACACCCCGCGCCAGCAGCAGCTATCGTGGATCGACAGCACCCTGCATGGCGGCGTCACCACCCTGATCTCGGCCGGCGAGGTCCATATGCCGGGCCGACCCAAGGATGTGGTGGGGCTCAAGGCGATGGCGATTGCCTCGCAGCGCTGGTATGAAAATTTCCGCCCCTCCGGCGTCAAGGTCCATGCCGGTGCCCCGGTCATCGAACACGGCATGGTGGAACAGGACTTCAAGGATCTGGCCGAAGCCGGCGTCAAACTGCTGGGCGAGGTTGGGCTTGGCTCCGTCAAGGACGGCAAGACCGCCCGGCAGATGGTCGATTGGGCGCGCAAATACGGCATCCAAAGCACCATTCACACCGGCGGCCCGTCGATCCCCGGCTCTGGCCTGATTGACGCCGATATGGTGCTGGAAACCGGCACCGATGTCGTGGGCCATATCAATGGCGGCCACACCGCCCTGCCCGACGACCAGATCATCTGCCTGTGTGACGGCTGCAAATCGGCACTAGAGATCGTGCATAACGGCAATGAACGCGCAGCTTTGCTGACCCTCAACACCACGCGCGAATTGGGCAAGCTCGATCAGTTGATCCTCGGCACTGACGGCCCCGCAGGCTCGGGCGTGCAACCCTTGGGGATCCTGCGGATGATCGCCATGCTGTCCAGTCTTGGCAACATCCCGGCTGAAACCGCGTTCTGCTTTGGCACCGGCAATACCGCCCGTCAGCGCAAGCTGGATACCGGGTTGATCGAGCCGGGTTTCTGTGCCGATTTCGTGCTGATGGACCAAGCCCAAAATTCGCCCGGTGCAACCATTCTGGAATCGATCCAGCAGGGCAACCTGCCCGGCGTCGGCATGACGATCATCGACGGTGTCGTCACGTCTCATCGCAGCCGGAACACGCCGCCCGCCGGACGCATCCCCCTGCTAACCTAACGGCCCTGATAGCTGATCCGGTACAGCGCCCCGGCCTTGTCATCGGACACCAGCAGCGATCCGTCCGGCAGTTGCGCCACATCCACTGGCCGCCCCAGATAGCTGCCATTGGCGGCGATCCAACCTTCGGCAAAGGGCGTGGTTTGGGCGCTGCCGTCATTGCCAATCAGGGTGACCATCACCCGGGCCCCAACCGGGGTGGACCGGTTCCATGACCCGTGCTGGGCGGAAAAGATCGCGTGGCGATAACGGCGCGGAAACATCGACCCGGTGTAAAAGGTCATGCCCAGATCGGCGGCATGGGCGGTGGTTTCGACTGCCGGAAACACCACGCCGGCTGGGATCTGCGCTTTGGCGTATTGCGCGGTCCGGGTGGCGCCGCCGCCATACCACGGAAAGCCGAAATGTTGGCCGGGCTTGGTCTGGCGGTTGATCTCGCCGGGCGGAAGAGTATCGCCCATGCCGTCCACCTGATTGTCGGTGAACCACAACTCCCCGGTGGCCGGGTGAAAATCATGCCCGACCGAATTGCGAATGCCCCGGGTGAAGACCTCGCGCCGGGTGCCGTCGCGCTGCATGCGGATGATCCCGCCAATGCCCCACTGGTCATAGAGATCCAGCTTGTCCGCAGGCGGCACGTTGAACGGCTGACCCAAAGAGATGTAAATCCGCCCGTCCGGCCCGATCTTGCAGACCCGCGCGCCGTGGTTATAGCTTTCCTCTGCATCCGGGATCAGCCCGCCTTGCGGTACCACGGCATAGGCCGTTGGGCGCGGCTCGGTGGCGGCGACTGCGGCATTGGGGAACCGCAACACCCGGTTCTGCTCGGCCACATACAGATCGCCATTTGGGGCCATGCACGGCCCATTCGGAATCCGCAAGGCCAGACCGGGGGCCAAGTCGGTGACCCGATCCGCCACATGATCGCCATTGGTATCGCGCACCGCCCAGACCTTGTCCTTCCGGGTGCCGACAAAGATAACACTGCCATCCGGGCTGACCGCCATATGCCGGGCGTCCGGCACCAGTGCATAAAGCGCGATCTGAAACCCCTCGGGCAAGGCAATCCGGTCCAGCGTCGCGCGCAGCCGCGCGGCGCTGCGTCCGCCCTGCTCCACTTCGGTAAAGCGCGGCGCGTTTTGGGCAAACACGGGCGGGGTCAGCGCCTCCGCGGCCAAAGCTGCACCAAGCGCCAAAATCGCAGCGTATCGGGTCATTTGCGGTCTCCCTCATCATGGCCGCGCACCACCCCAGCCAATCGGATCAGGCGGATTTAGGCTTGGAAAACATCCCCATCACCGGCGAGATCACGTGAGTGACCACCGGGATCAACGCGCTGCCCAGCAACACCCCAAGAACCCCATCCAAGGCGGCGGTCACGGCCCACAGCACAAATCCTTGCGCCGACGGGATGGCATGGGCCACGCTGGCCGCGATCCCGTGAATAGTATGGGCGATGGCGCCGAAGCCCAGCACTTCGAGCCCGTGAACCACGATCGAGCCGCCAACCCACAGCATCGCCGCCGTGCCGATGGTCGAGATCACCGTCATAAAGCCCGGCATCCATTTGACAATGCCGCGCCCCAGTGCCCGGGTGGCCGACAACCTGCCGACCTGCGACAGCTTCAGGCCCACATCATCAGCTTTTACCAAAATGGCCACCGTGCCATAGACCAGCGCTGTGATCCCCACCGCCACCACCGCCAGAACGATCCCTTCGATCCACAGCGACTCCGCCTCGATCGCCGCCAGCGCAATGGTCATGATCTCGGCGGACAGGATAAAGTCGGTCTTGATCGCCCCGGCCACCCGCTGCTTTTCCAGATGCGCGGCGTCCAGCGTCTCGGGCGTGATCGCGTGGCTTTTGCCGGGGATCAGCCAGTGCCAGATTTTTTCGGCCCCTTCATAACACAGGTAACAGCCGCCGATCATCAGCAGCGGCGTCAGCAGCCATGGCGCGAACTGGTTCAGCAACAAGGCAATCGGCAACAGGATCACCAGCTTATTGAAAAACGACCCGCGCGCGATCTTCCAGACAATCGGCAATTCCCGGGCGGCGGGCAACCCATGCACGAATTTCGGCGTCATCGCGGCATCATCGACCACCACGCCCACGGCCTTGCTGCCGGCCTTGGCGGCGTCATCGATCACCGGGCCGATCACCTTGGCCCCGACCTTAACGCTTTGCGCCGCGACATCATCAAGCTGCGCTGCCGCCATCTTCGCAAGCGCCGCGACATCGTCCAGCAGGGCCAGTAATCCGCTCATAATCTCTCAATCTTTCGCTACGTCTGATGCTGTTAGACTAAAGCCTAGCCTGCCGCTTTGAAATGTCTACTTTGCACCCGCTCAACTGCGCCCGGCGGTGCTGGTTCCGCCGCACCCGCTGGCGGGCTGGGTCTAGGCCCGAATTTCAATCGCCAAATCCGCCAAGGGTTGGCAGACTAATCAGGCGATTCTGCCACAACGGGAGCACATGACATGAGCTATATCAGCGGATTTCTTCTGGCGGTCCCGACCGCGAATAAAGCGGCTTACAAGAAAATGACCGAGGACACCTGGCCGATGTTCAAAGAGCATGGCTGCCTCAATGTCCGCGAAAATTGGGGCGTTGATGTGGCCGATGGCAAGGTGACCTCGTTTCCCATGGCGGTGAAGAAAAAAGACGATGAAACCGTGGTGTTTTCGTGGATGGAATGGCCCGACAAAGCCACCTGCGATGCGGCATGGGAAAAGATCATGGCGGACCCCCGGATGGCCGAAATGCCGGAGATGCCCTTTGACGGCATGCGGATGATGTGGGGTGGCTTTGAACCGCTGGTCACGATCGATAGCACCGACTGAACCGGGCCTCGCGCCCTCCCCTCACCCGGGCGGACGCCGAGGGTGCGGCCGGTCTGCAAAGGCGCGCAGCAGCCGCACCCGATGCGGCCGGAAGCTGTGGCCCCCCCACGTCGCCCGTTCAATCCGGCTGACATGGAACAGGCGAAAATCCTGCCGCAACTGGCATTGCCCCAGCAGCATCAGGCTGTTCTGGCTATAGGACAGACCAAGCGGCCAGATCTCGCGGGTGGTGCGCCGCTCTTGCTGGTCGCGATAGGTGATCTCAAGGCTGACTTCCTCCCAGCAGGCGCGGCGCAGCAGGTCCATGTCGACGCGCACCGGCGGACGGGCGTCGGGCACCCGCCAGTTCCGCAAGATCGTGTGCATCGCCTGCCGGGACTGCCGGTCGGGCAAGGTCGCGATGATCCGGGCCAGCGCTGTGCGCCCGGCCTCGGTCAGGCTTGCGTCACCGATCTGGTCCAGCCCGCCCACCGCCAGCATCAGCGCCTCGATCTCGAGTCGGGAAAAGCTTTGCGGCGGCAAGGCCGGGTCCTCGGTCAGGGTATAGCCAAGCCCCGCCGCTCCCTCGATCTGCGCCCCGCCCGCCCGCAAGGTGGCAATGTCGCGGTACAACTGGCGCTGTGACACCCCGGTTTCTTCGGCCAGACGCTGGGCCGTCACCGGTTGCGGCAACCGGCGCATCACATCCATCAAACGCATCATTCGGTCGGTTCTGGCCATGGCTCCTGCCGCAATCTGTCAGTACGCATTTTGTATAACACAGGCAGTCAACCATCAAAGGACCTGCTCATGCCTACCCTTTTTCACGCCCCAAACAGCCGGTCATCCAGCATCGTCAGCCTGATTGACGACTTGGGTGCCGATATCGACATCCGCGAGGTGACGATTCCGAGGATGGACGGGTCCGGTGCCGCCGACCCGCAAAACCCGCATCCTGACCGCAAAGTCCCGGTGTTGGTCGATGGCGGCGAAACGATCCATGAACGCGGCGCGATCATCCTTTACCTGACCGACAAATATCCGGCTGCGGGCTTGGGGCCTGTGGTTGGGGCGCCGGGCCGGGGCGCGTATCTGTCGTGGCTGTCCTATTACCAAGGGGTGATGGAGCCGCTGTTCATGTTGAAAATCGCCGGAGTATCGCACCCGGTTCTAACCAGTAGCCTGCGGGATTTTGACACCATGACCGGGCATCTGGCCAATGCCCTGTCGGCGCAGCCCTACCTTCTGGGGGCGGAGTATTCGGCGGCGGACCTGCTGTGCAGCAGCCCGTTCCACTGGATGCCGGATATGCTGCCCGCGTCCGCCGCGGTCCGCGACTGGGTGGCCCGCTGCGCCGACCGCCCCGCGTTGAAGCGCACGGCAGCGCGGGACAGCGCGGCGCTTGGGGCCGCTTGACCCAAAGGCAAAGCCGCGCTAAGCGGGCGGCAGGGCTGCAGACGCCCGCCGCCCGCAGACGATATCGTCCCGGTGAAGGTCTGTGATTGACTGATCTCTGTCATCCTCCCCGCATTTTGCGCGGATGGTAACGCGGGTGCCCATCCTCTTACGCGCACTGCATCTCAGAGGAGTAGAGGTCCAATGACCACCATCCATGACGCCAAAGACCAAGCCCGCCAAATCCGTGCCAGCTTGGCCGACACTGGCACCCCGATCAGCCACGCCCAAGCCCTAGAACGGGTCGCGCACCTGCATGGGTTTCGCGACTGGAATACCTGCGCCGCCGCCCTTGCCGACCAACCGCCCCACGGCTGGGTCAAAGATGGTCGGGTCCGGGGCCATTATCTGGGCCAACCGTTCGAGGCGACCGTGCTCAGCGCCACCCAGATCCGCCCCGGTTGGTATCAGCTGGAGCTGGCGCTGGATGTGGCCGTCGATGTGGTGACCTTCGACAGCTTTTCGAACCTGCGCAAACGGGTCCGGGCAGTGGTCGGTCCCGGCGGCACATCCGAGGCCAAAACCTCGGACGGGCGCCCGCATCTGATCCTAGACCGGTAAACCGCAGGCCGCCGCCCCCTGACCCCGAGGGGCGGCGCGTCTTTGTCGTAAAACGCTGTTGCCGAACGCCCGCCGCCGCCTAGGTGTGCCGGGCAAGGATCGATCAGACAGGAGCCCCCGATGAGCCTCGTTCTTCTTTATGTCACCACCTTCGCGGTGTTTCTGGGTCTGGACTATTTCGGCCTGACCCTGCTGATCAAACCGACCTTTGAGCGCGACATTGGGGGCCTGCTCAGCGATAGCCCCCGTTACGGCCCTGCGCTGGCCTTCTATGCATTCTACATCCTTGGGGTGCTGTGGTTCGTCAGCCTTCCGGCCCTGTCCGGCGACCGGTCGCTGCTGTGGGTGTTTGGCACCGGCGCGCTGCTGGGGGCGATGGCTTATGGCACCTATGAATTCACCAATCTGGCGACCTTAACCGGCTGGACATGGCGCATGCTGGCCACCGACCTGATCTGGGGCACCATCCTGACCGGCACCGCTGCCACCCTTGGCGTGCTGGCCACCCGGGCCTTGACGCCGACATAATCGCGGGCCGGTCGCTGCCACGTGGTCTTGGCTCTATCGCTGGGCGCGGGAATGTGCACACATTCGCAATCATGAGGTCTCGCGCGCGGCAGCCAGCCCGCGCCGACCGGTGGCTGTTAAAGGATCTTGCCCATGTCGCGCGTCGCTTCCGTCAACGATATTTCCGATGTCATCAGTGCAGATAAGGCCCATGTCTGGCACCATATGATCCAGCACAAATCGTTTGAAACCGTCGATCCCCGGATCATGGTCGAAGGCAAGGGCATGCGTCTGTGGGATGCGGCGGGCAAAGAGTATCTGGATGCGGTGTCGGGCGGGGTCTGGACCGTCAATGTCGGCTATGGCCGGGAAAGCATTGCGGACGCGGTGCGCGATCAGTTGGTGACCCTGAACTATTTCGCCGGATCTGCCGGGTCGATCCCCGGCGCCCGGTTCTCGAAGCGTTTGATTGACAAGATGCCCGGTCTTAGCCGGGTCTATTATTCCAACTCTGGCACCGAGGCGAACGAGAAAGCCTTCAAGATGGTGCGCCAAATTTCGGCCCGGCATCACGGTGGCCGCAAGTCCAAGATCCTTTACCGCGAACGGGACTATCACGGCACCAGCATCACCGCCCTATCCGCAGGTGGCCAGCCCCAGCGCAACGCCCAATACGGCCCGTTCACGCCGGGCTTCGTTGAGGTGCCCCATTGCCTTGAATACCGCAGCCAGTGGCCCGATTGCGACGCCTACGGTCCCCGCGCCGCAGATGCCATCGAAGAGGTGATCCTGCGCGAAGGCCCCGACACCATCGGCGCGCTTTGCCTTGAACCGGTCACGGCGGGCGGCGGCGTCATCGTGCCGCCGGAAGGCTATTGGCAGCGGGTGCAAGAGATATGCAGCAAGTACCAGATCCTGCTGCATATCGACGAAGTGGTCTGCGGCCTTGGGCGGACGGGCACATGGTTCGGCTATCAGCATTACGGCGTGAAACCGGATTTCGTGACCATGGCCAAGGGCGTTGCCTCGGGCTATGCCGCCATCGCCTGCACTGCCACCACCGAGGCGGTGTTTGACCTGTTCAAAGACGACGCTGCCGACCCGCTCAGCTATTTCCGCGATATCTCGACCTTCGGTGGCTGCACTTCTGGCCCCGCCGCCGCGCTGGAAAACATGCGCATCATCGAAGACGAGGACCTGCTGGCCAACACAACAGCCATGGGCGCGCGGCTGATGGACAATCTGCGTGATCTGCAAGAGCGGCACAAAGTGATCGGCGACGTGCGCGGCCTTGGCCTGTTTTGCGGGGCCGAATTGGTGCAGGACCGGACCACCAAAGAGCCGGCCCCGGAACAGCAGGTGCAGGCCGTGGTCGCCGATTGCATGGCGCAAGGGGTGATCATCGGCGCCACCAACCGCTCGCTGCCGGGGTTCAACAACACCCTGTGCCTGTCCCCGGCCCTGATCGCCACCGCGGATGACATCGACCACATGTGCCGGGCCATCGACGGCGCGCTCGGCCGGGTGTTCGGCTAAGGCATCGGCGTGGCGGGGATGGCCACTGGCAACCCCCGCCACGC
>NZ_MTBG01000006.1 GCF_002119405.1 Pseudoruegeria sp. SK021
TGGTCAGGAAAAACCCGAAACTGGCAACCGGCCGGACCTGTCTGGCTGAATCCAGAAAACGAATTCAGCGCCCCTGAAATCAGAGACGCCGCATGAAATCGGCGGACAACTAGTTTGACAAACACCGGTATTCCGACATCCGAAATCCGGCCACGCTGGCCAAGCCCAGCGGATCTGTTAAACTGGCCACAACCCGCTCCACCGCGCCCGTGCAAGGACCGCATTATGACCGCATTTTTCCTGACCCTTCCGTTCTGGCTTGCCCTATCTGCCCCCGGCCCGACCGCGCCGGAGCCCGCCGTGGTCGCAGCCCCCGCCGAGACCGCAACCACGCCCGAGCCTGCCGTGCAGGCCCCGGACCCAGCCCCAGTTGACCCTGAAGCAGACGCCGCAGCCCCGGCCCCTACCGAGGCAGAAGTCGCCCCCGAAGCTGCCGTCCAAGCCCCTGAAACCGCAGCGGAAACAGACCCAGCCGAGGCCCCCGAAATGTCCGAGACCACCGCCGCCTTCCCGGCCCCAGACACCACGTGGACCCTGTCGGAAATCAACGGCGCGCCCTTCGAGGACACCGCGACTCTGACCTTCCCGGCCGCCGGAACCATCGCCGGAAAAGCCCCGTGCAACAGCTATAACGGCCAGATCGACGGCACACCTGAGGCCTTCACCCTTGCCCCGCTGGCCATGACCCGCATGGCCTGTCCAAACCTCGATAAAGAAAAGGCTTTTGCCGAATCCTTGGGCAAAATGACCGCCGCAGAGATCACCCCCGAGCGGCTGATTCTGACCGGCCCGGACGGCGCTCAGATGCTGTTCCTGCCCTCGAAATAACGCGCCAGCAAATCGATCAGCCGTCCCCGTGCAGCGGGGAACGGCTGCCCGGCATAACGCCTCGGCAGGTGCGCTTCCAGAAAGTGCCCAGTGGTTCGCAAGGCCCGGGCGATCTCGGCGTTCGGCGCGTCGCCCTGCCCCAGCATGCACGGCTCCAGCGGCAGCAACCTCTCCGCCCAAGCCCCGGCACCAACGGCAGTCACTGCCCGCCCGGTGCGGGGCGAAACATAGCACAGTCCTTCGGTCGCGCCCGTCACCGCACAGCGGCTCAGATCAAGGCCAAAGCCCATCTCCTCCAGCAGCAGCATCTCCCATCGCAGATAGGCCAGCGGCCAAGCGGGGGTGATGCTGAGCAGATCGAGAAGATCCATCGACCGCCCATAGAGTTCAGGAAAAACAGCACGTTCCGGCAAAGAAAACGCCAGCAAGCCGCAGACCGCATTCATGCCCTCAAGCCCCAACCGGTCCTGCATCAGACCAGCGCCGCGATTGCGCAACGGCTCAATGGTAAAGCTGCCCAGATGATCGTCCAGACGCCCGCGCCAGGTCACGTCCAACTGTGCGCCGGTCTGCAAGAAGGGCGACAGGCGCCGCCCTGCCCCACCCCGGACCACCCCGGCATGACGGCCATGGGCTTCGGTAAAGACCTCCAGAATGGCCGAGGACTCGCCATGCTGCCGAACCGCCAATACTGTGCCCTGATCGCGCCATTCCATCGCGGAAATCTAGCGCCGCCGCAGCCGCTTGGAAAGCCAGCAGTCGGCCCGGCCCATCGCGGCCCTCAGCTCTCCAGCCCGGGCTGATCCAGAAGGTCGCGCCCGGCCCGATCTTCCACCTCGATGATCCACAGATCGCGGTCGCGGCTGCGTTCCCGCGCCAGAACCGCGTCCACATCGGCTTCCGCACCTTCGGCCAACAGGATCCAAACCCGGTCACCGGTCATCAGATCATAACTGCGTTGCCGGGCGCGGGCCTGCCCATCGAGCGTGGCCAGCTTGACCACAACAGCGCCTGCCGTCGCATCGCCGCGTGCGATCACATATGCCGGAATATCAGCCAGTTGCAGACGGCGAAGATAGGCCTGAACCCAGAACTCCGCCGTCAGTCTGATCACTCGGAACCGTCCTTAAAGTTCAGCCCTATCTCAGAATAGCGTTCAGTTTCTTCCTGCCAATTCGGACGCACCTTGACCTGCAAGAACAGATGCACCTTGCGGCCCAAGAACTCTTCCAGTTCGGCCCGGGCCGCTTGACTGACGATCTTGATCGTCTCGCCTTTATTGCCCAACACGATGCCTTTGTGGCCATCACGCATGACATAGATCACCTGATCAATGCGGGCGGTCCCATCCTTGCGCTCTTCCCAGCTCTCGGTTTCCACCGTCAGCTGATAGGGCAGTTCTTGGTGCAACCGCAGGGTCAACTTTTCGCGGGTCATCTCAGCCGCGATCATCCGCATCGGCAAGTCGGCGATCTGGTCTTCGGGGTACAGCCACGGCCCTTCCGGCAATTGCGTTGCCAGCCAGCGGCGCAGGGTATCAACGCCAAAACCTTTTTCAGCCGAGATCATGAAGGTCTCGACAAAAGGGAACCGCGCATTCAAGGCTTCGGTCAGGCCGAGCAGCACCTTCGCTTCGACCCGGTCGATCTTATTGATTGCCAAAGCCACAGTCTGACCTTGGGCCCGTTCTGTCAGCGCGCCCAAGATGGTCTCGACGCCTTCGGTGATGCCGCGATGGGCCTCCACCAACAGGACGACGACATCGGCGTCAGCGGCACCGCTCCACGCGGCGGCGACCATGGCACGGTCCAAGCGGCGGCGCGGCCGGAACAAGCCCGGCGTGTCCACAAACACGATCTGCGCCGGCCCTTCCATGCAGACGCCGCGGATGCGGGCCCGGGTGGTCTGAACCTTATGCGTCACGATTGAGACCTTGGCCCCGACCATCCGGTTCAAAAGGGTGGATTTGCCGGCATTGGGTTCGCCAATCAGGGCGACAAAGCCTGCGCTGGTGGGCCCATCTGGACGCACCTCTGCCGGAATTTCGGTGTCGTCTGTCATGATGGATCGGCCTCCAGCCGGGTCAATAGCGCCTTTGCCGCAGCCTGTTCGGCTTGCCGTTTCGATCCGGCGACGGCGGTTTCCGCCTCGCCGGTCGAGATCACGGCGCGGATGGTGAAGACCGGCGCATGGTCTGGCCCGTCACGGGCGATCAATTCATATTTAGGGGCCGGTTGGCCGCGCCCCTGTGCCCATTCTTGCAACGCAGTCTTCGGGTCTCGGGCATCCGAGTCGACCGAGGAAATGCGCGAGTCCCAAAGCTTCAGGATAACCGACCGCGTGGTTTCGAAATCGCTGTCCAGATAGACGGCTGCAATGACTGCTTCCATGGCGTCGCCCAGCAGCGCCTCTTTCCGGCGCCCACCAGACAGCATTTCAGAGCGGCCCAGCTTCAACACCGATCCCAGATCAATCCCTCGGGCCACATCGGCACAGGTTTCCTTGCGGACCATGGCATTAAACCGAGGCGCAAGCAGCCCTTCGGCAGCGGCTTTATCCGCGTTCAGCAGCGCCTCAGCCATGACCAGACCAAGCACCCGGTCGCCCAGAAACTCCAGTCTCTGATTGTCCGATCGCGTCGCCGATGACATCGACGGATGGGTCACCGCTTCGATCAGCAATTCAGGCCGCTGGAACTTATGTCCCAGTCGGCCCGTGAATGCCGTCAGTTCTGTCGACAAATCCAATGCTCAGTTCAATCCCTTGAAGAACCGGTCGCTGCGCCACGTCCAGAAGTAAAAGATCGACCGCCCGGCAGACGAGAACATCACCCGATCTGCGCGACCGATCAGGTTCTCAAACGGCACATAACCAACGCCGCGCGCGGCCTGTGGTACCCGGCTGTCATTCGAATTATCGCGGTTGTCACCCATGAAAAAGAAATGGCCCTCAGGAACGGCATAGACCGGTGTGTTATCAACCGCGCTCACCTGAATATCCAATGTATCATAAGTTACGCCGTTCGGCAGTGTTTCCCGAAAACGGCTCTTCAGGCATTCGCCGCCCTCACCGACCGGGCTGTTTTCACACCGTGGAAAACTGCCCAGTGGGCCCTGTGGCTCGTAGGGTTCAGAGAACACGCCAGCGGGCACCCGCTCGACTGGGACGCCATTGATGTGAATGACACTGTCGATCATCTGAACCCGGTCCCCGGGCAGACCGATCAAGCGTTTGATAAAATCTTGGCCATTCACCGGGTGCTTGAAGACGACAATGTCGCCGCGCTCGGGCTCGGACGCCAGAATGCGGTCGGGAATGAACGTGCAGGCCGAGAACGGGCAGGAATACCGCGAATAGCCATAGGCCATTTTGTTGACGAACAAGAAGTCGCCAATCAGCAGCGTCTCTTTCATCGATCCCGATGGAATCCAGAACGGTTGAAACAACAGTGTCCGAAAAATCCCTGCGATCAAAAGGGCATAGACGATGGTTTTGATCGTCTCGATGATGCCGCCTTCGGCCTCGGCCTTGCTTGCCATAATGTTCGGTCCTGCCGGTTTAGGTTTCTGGGGCTTCATGGGCGTGAGGGGGGCCGGAGTCAAGCGCGGGCCGGGATCCGCCCGCCTGAAGCGGCCGGGCTTCGATGACCACAAAGGCCTGCGCCCATGGGTGGTCGTCGGTCAGGGTCACATGGATAATCGCCTCGTGTCCCGGCGGGGTCATCGCCGCCAGCCGGTCAGCGGCCCAACCTGTGACCTCCATGATCGGCTGACCCGAGGCCAGATTGCGCACCGACATGTCCTTCCACGCGATGCCCATGGCCAGACCGGTGCCAAGCGCCTTGGAACAGGCTTCTTTCGCGGCCCAGCGTTTGGCATAGGTCCCGGCAACGTCGGCCCGGCGTTCGGCCTTGGCCTGCTCGACCTCGGTGAACACCCGGTTGCGGAAGCGGTCGCCAAACCGCTCCAGCGTGCCTTTGATCCGATCAATATTGGCCAGATCGGTGCCGATCCCCAGGATCACCGCTTAATCCAGCGCTGCGTCACAGCGCCCGCAGACATCCGGGTGGCTGTGGGTGCCGACATCGGGCAGGATGTTCCAGCAGCGTTGGCATTTCTGCCCCTCCGCCTTTTGGAACACCACGCCCACCCCGGCCACGTCCGGCAAAGTGAACGCGCCCTCAGGTACCGGGTCCGTCGAGATGGTCAGATCCGACACGATGCAGAGCGTCGCGAACCGGTCGCGATCAATCAACGCCGCCAGTTGCGGCGTGACATAGACCACCGGAGCGGCCTCAAGCGAGGCGCCGATGGTCTTGGCCTGACGCTCCAGTTCCAGCGCGCCTGTGACCACGCGCCGAACCGCCCGCAGTTTTTGGGCCTTTTCGATCAGCACCGGGTCGTGCCAGCTTTCCGGCGTGTCCGGCATGTCTTGCAGGTGCACCGAGCTGTCGTCACCGGGGAAGCGTTCCAGCCAGACCTCTTCACAGGTAAACACAAGGATCGGGGCCAGCCATGTGGTCAGGCGGTGGAACAGGATGTCCAGCACCGTCAGCGCTGCACGCCGGTCCAGACTGTCATCCGCGTCGCAATACAGCGCATCCTTGCGCACGTCGAAATAGAACGCGCTCAGATCGATGGTGGCGAAGTGGAACACCTTCTGGAACACGCCCTGGAAGTCATAGGCCGCATAGCCCGCCTTGACCTGCCGATCCAGCGTCTCGACCATATGCAGCATGGTCTGTTCCAGCTCGGGCATGTCATCGCGCGCCACCCGCAGGTCGTCCGAATAATCCGCCAGCGACCCCAGCAGGAACCGCAGGGTGTTGCGCAACCGGCGATAGCTGTCAGCCGCCCCTTTCAGGATCTCGTCACCGATCCGCAAGTCCGCGGTGTAGTCCGACTGCGCCACCCAAAGCCGCAGGATATCCGCGCCGTATTGCTGGATCACCTTCTCAGGGGCGACGGTATTGCCCACGGATTTGGACATCTTGTTGCCCTTGGCATCCAGCGTGAAGCCATGCGTCAGCACTCCGCGATAGGGCGCGCGCCCCATCGTGCCGCAGGCCTGCAACATCGAGGAATGGAACCAGCCGCGATGCTGATCCGTGCCCTCAAGATACAGATCGGCAATGCCGTCATCCGAGCCATCTTCGCGGTCACGCAACACGAAGGCATGGGTTGAGCCCGAATCGAACCACACGTCCAGAATGTCGAACACCTGCTCATAGGTGTCCGCGTCATAGTCATTGCCCAAAAACCGCGCCTTGGCGCCGGGCTGATACCACGCATCGGCACCCTCAGCCTCAAACGCCGCCGTCACCCGCGCATTCACCGCCTCATCGCGCAGCAGGAAGTCAGGATCCGTCGGCAGCGCGCCCTTCTTGGTAAAGCAGGTCAGCGGCACGCCCCACGCACGCTGGCGCGACAGCACCCAATCGGGGCGGCTTTCGATCATCGAATAGAGACGGTTGCGCCCCGTGGTCGGCGTCCATGTCACCAGCTTGTCGATGCTGGTCAGGGCGCGTTCGCGGATCGTTGTGCCGTACTCGTCCTGCCCATCGCCAACAGGCCGGTCGATGGCAGCAAACCATTGCGGCGTGTTGCGGAAGATCACCGGAGCCTTGGACCGCCAGCTATGCGGATAGCTGTGCTTGACCTGCCCCCGTGCGATCAAGCCACCGGCCTCGACCAGCTTGGCAATGACAGCGGTATTGGCCTTGCCCTCTTTGCCTTTGGCATCGAACACGGTCAGTCCGGCAAACAACGGCACATGCGGCAAGAAATCAGAATCTGGCCCGATATTGTGGGTCATCCGGTCCATCCAGCCGCGCTTGACGAAGGCGTCAAAGTCATCGGACCCGTGGCTGGGCGCGGTGTGCACGAAGCCCGTACCGGCATCCTCGGTGACGTGATCGCCATCGATCATCGGCACGTCGTAATCCCAATAGCCGTCGGCACCATCGATCCCGGCAAGGGGGTGGGCCAAGGTCAGGCCAGCCAATTCTTCGGTCGACACGCTGCGGACCCGGTCAAACGCCGTCACCCGCGATTTGGTCAGCGCATCCTCGGCCAAGGTATCGGCAAAGACATAGAGGTCACCAGCCGTGGTCCAGCTTTCCTCTTGCGTTTCGTTCACCCGGTAAAGGCCGTACGAGATCAGCGGATTGAACGCGACCGCCTTGTTGGACGGGATCGTCCACGGCGTCGTGGTCCAGATCACGACCCGGGCCTGATGCAATTCATCGGCCAGCAACGCCTGATCGGCCCCGGCATCATACCCGGCATCGTCCAGCGGCATCTCGGCATTGCCACCACGGCGCACTTTGAACGGCACCCAGATGGTGTGCGACTTGTGCTCGTGATACTCGATCTCAGCCTCGGCCAGCGCGGTCCGCTCAACCGGCGACCACATCACGGGCTTGGAGCCCTGATACAGCGTCCCGGTCATCAGGAACTTCATGAATTCCTCGGCGATCACCCGCTCGGCATGGAAATTCATCGTCAGATACGGGTCATTCCAGTTGCCGGTCACACCCAGCCGCTTGAATTCCTCGCGCTGCACGTCGATCCAGCCTTCGGCAAAGCGGCGGCATTCCTGCCGGAAATCCACCACCGGAATATCGTCCTTGTTCTGGCCTTTCTGGCGGTATTTCTCTTCGATCTTCCATTCGATCGGCAGGCCGTGGCAATCCCAGCCGGGGATATAGCGCGCGTCGCGGCCCATCATCTGCTGGCTGCGGACCACCATGTCCTTCAGAACCTTGTTCAGCGCGTGGCCGATATGCAGGTTGCCGTTGGCATAGGGCGGACCATCATGCAGCGTAAAGGGCGCGCGGTGCGGGCCAGACTTGGCCTTCTCGCGCAAGCGGTCATACACCCCGATTTTTTCCCAACGCTCCAACCACGAAGGTTCACGCTTGGGCAGACCCGCACGCATCGGGAAATCGGTTTTGGGCAGGTTCAGGGTATCTTTATAGTCAGGCGTCTCGGACGACATGGTTCATCAGCCTTGGAATAGGAAAGCGCAAAAAGGAAATGGGGCAGCGCGGCAGATCATGCGCCTTGTCCCGGCGGCTCTGACTCAGAGCGCCGGGCAGCTAATTCGAAAGCGGATCGCGAAAGCCTGGGTCATGGTCGCAGCTTATAGGCCTGCGCCGTCGGGGCGTAAAGACACCCCGTCATCTGGGTCTGCAACGCCGAGCCAATAGTCAAAGCACTCTGTGCCCCCCCCTCGGGCAGAAAGGCTAAGGTGATCCTTGATCGAAAGCCCCCCTATCGGGTGCGCCCTCAAACCCGGTCGCCAAACAACCCGGTCAGCGCCCGCTTCACAATACCGGTGACCGACGGACGCGGCCGAGCGCGGAAGGGCAGCGGACGGCAGACCTCGATGGCGGCAACGCCGACCCGCGCAGTCAGCGCACCGTTGACCACACCCTCGCCAAAGCGGCGCGACAGCTTGCTCAGCACCGACCCCCCCGCGACCGAACCGATCAGGTCATCCCCAATCGCCACGGCCCCAGTGGCCACCAGATGCGTCAATACCGCCCGCAACAACCGCCACGTGCCCAGCGTCCCAGACCGCCCGCCATACACTTCCGCAATCCGCCGGATCATCGCCAGATTAGAGGTCATCGCCGCCACCACGTCCGCCAGCGCCAATGGCACCAGCGCCGTCACCGTTGCCACCCGGCGGGCCGCAGCTTCGACTTCTTGAATCGCAAGCCGATCCAGAGGTGCGATCAAATTCATCTCGGCCAAGCCTAAAGCCGCATCCGCGTCAAAGGTTTCAGCCAACCGCGCAGGCATCGCATCGCAGGCCCATCGCAATTCAGGCCGCGTTGCGTAAAACGTGGTCAGGCTAGTAGCAATCCGGCGCGCATGAGCGAGATCATGATCCGCTAGGGCCGTCGCAGCGGCCATCTGTATCCGGTCCAGCCGGGACAGGCGCGCAAAGGCAGACACCTCGCGCAGCGCAATTGCGGCGCACACCACGACGAACGCCCCCAGCAGTACGGTTGCGACCGCCCCCAGAATGGCATTGCTGGTCAAGAGCCCGACAATCGCATTCCATGCTGCCAAACTGATGAAGAAGCCAATCACCGAAATCAGCAGGCCCCAGAACCAGCGTGCGAGGCGGCTTGACGGGCGTGCCGCCATCGTCGCCAACCGCTGCATCGCCGCCGCATCGGTCGGTTGCTGGTCGGCCTCGGGAACCGGCGGCGCACTGGATGGGGACATGTCATCGGTTGGTGCATCGAGATCCAGATCAATCCGCACCGGGCCTGTTTTGGCGTCATTCATCGGGTGACTCTCCGTCCTTGGCCGCAACCACTCATAACCGATCCCCAATGAGAAACTGCGCAGCCCGGTCGAGCCGGATATGCGGCGGGCCCTCGCCCGGCTTCAAATTCATCGGCGACGGCGCGAAGCGCATAAATTCGTATTGCTCGTCCAGCCAGCGTTCGCCGCCGTCCCGCGCCACCCCCAGCAACCGACTTGGATCCTCGGGCAATTCGCCCGGATAGAATGCCGCCTGTTTGCCATCAGCAAGCGTGCGGCCCCGAACCAAATCAAGGGTGCGGCCATTATGCTCGCGCGTTTCTTCAACGGTCGCCCGCAGCGAGGCGATGGACATAGCGCCCGTTCCGGCTCCGGCATAATCGGCTCGGGCGCGGGCCTCTTTGACCATCGCCTCCATGATCGCGGTCAAGCGTGGATGCTGAGAATGATGCAAGTGATCGGCCTTGGTTGCGACAAACAGGATCTTCTCAACCCGCCGCCCGCCCAGCAAACCCGCCAACCAAGAATTCGCCCCGGGACGAAAGGCCGTCAGGATATCGGCCATGGTCTGCCGCAGATCTTCGACCGCACGCGGCCCGTCATGGATCGCACCCAGAATATCGACCAGCACGATTTGCCGGTCCAGCTTTGCAAAGTGGTCGCGGAAGAACGGGCGGACGACCTTCGACTTATAGGCATCATAGCGGCGCTGAAATTCGGCCCGAAGGCTGCCGCGAACAGTCGCGGAGGCGGTCGGCAACGGCGCGAAGGTCAACACCGGAGAACCCGCCAGATCGCCGGGCAAAATAAACCGCCCCGGTGTGCAGTCGGAATATCCCGCTTGTCGCGCGGTCTGTAAGTAGCCGGTAAATGCTCGTGCCAAATCCTGCGCGACGACTTCGTCCAGCGGCGCCGCCGGATCGGCGCTTGCCAACGCAGCGCGAAATTCAGCAGCTTCCGGACGATCCGCAAGACGTTTCAAGCTGGTCGCGGACCAGTCGTCATAGCTTTTCTCCAGCAGCGCCAGATCAAGAAGCCACTCACCCGGATAATCGACAATATCCAGATGCAAAGTGCGCGGCCCCTGCAAACCGCTCAGAAGACCCGTCGGTCGCAACCGCATCGACAGTCGCAATTGCGACACCGACCGGGTGCTTTCTGGCCAATGCGGCGACGGCCCGCTGAGCGCGTGCAAATGCGTTTCGTAGTCGAATCGCGGCAAGGTATCGTCTGGCTGCGGCTGCAAAAAAACCGACAGGATCCGGCCCTCGGCTGCGGCGGTGAGTTGCGGCATCCGCCCCCTGTCGATCAGGTTCGCCACCAGCGAGGTCAGAAAGACCGTCTTCCCCGATCTGCTTAGCCCGGTCACCCCAATCCGCAAAGACGGCTCGAACAAAGATTCGTTGACCGCTGCCGTCAGCCCCTCGACAGTGCGCGACACGCTATCCGCAATTGCTCCGATCACCACCTGCCGCCTCTCGCCTCTGTGCAAGAAACGACATATGGGCTCTGGCCCCCGGTTGCCAGTCCTGAGTACAGGCGGTGCGGCACGTTCCCCGCTACGACACCCCCTACTTTTGTCGTGCGCGATCTGGCGCGCAAATTGTCTGCCGAGCCGACGGAACCTTGCCGAAGCGTCGTTCAAAGACCAACTGTGTGTAATAAGTGAACGCCCGGTCCTTTGACCTTCGCCGGTTCCGATATATCATTTGCAAGCGTGATCTCGGTGGTCACTGCGCCGGAGGCCTGATGCCAGACCCAATCCGCCGCCCGCGCGGCACCCCCCGCGCCCTTCAGTGGCCGCTGCGCCTGACCCGGTTGGGGTTGGTTGCCGAGCGGGTGACGCAAAATTTCTGGAAGCTCTGGTCGCTGTGCCTGCTCTGCCTTGGTGCTGTTTTTTTTGGACTGCATGACCACCTGAATCTAGAATTGCTATGGACGGCGCTTGTGTTCACTTTTGCCGGTCTGGTGTGGTTCACATGGTCAGGTCTGCGCCGGTTCCAATGGCCCACCCAAGCCGAGGCCGAAGCCCGGCTTGATTCCACCCTCGCGGGGCGACCAATCGCAGCATTGGCCGATACACAGGCGATCGGCGTTGGCGACACCGGATCCGAACAAGTTTGGCAGGCCCATCAAAACAGGATGCGGCAGAAACTGCGCGACGTCCGCGCGCCCGCACCGAATTTGCGTCTGTCGCGGTTCGATCGGTACGGTTTGCGCTACGTCGCCCTGACCATTTTCATGACTGCTCTCTTGTTCGGCTCCCTTGCCCGGGTGGAAACCTTGGGTGGGATCGGTCTGGGCCCAACGTCGCAGGCCGTAGCCAATGGGCCCAGTTGGGAAGGCTGGGTTGAACCCCCAGATTATACCGGGCGCCCGGACTTATACCTGAACGACCTGCCGCGCGGCCGGATCGAGTTACCGCAAGGTAGCCGGATCAGCCTGCGCCTTTATGGCCCAACGGGGGCCCTCACTGTGGCTGAAACGGTTTCGGCCAGAACCGGGGACATCGAAAGCGCCTCGGAAACCAGCCAAACCTTTGAAATCCGTCAGGATGGGCGGCTTGAAATTCGCGGCCCCGGCGGGGCGGCTTGGGACATTACCGTGCAAGAGGACGCGCCGCCCACCATAAGCCCCGCTGGCGAGGCAGAGGCCAATGCCACCGGCGAAATGACCTTGCCCTTTCAGGCAGCGGACGATTACGGGGTGATGGCCGGTCAGGCGAGGATCGCCCTCGATCTGGATCAGGTCACGCGACAGTTCGGCCTGACGGTTGATCCCGACCCGCGCGAAGCCATTCAGGTCGACCTGCCGATGCCATTTTCGGGTGAGCGCACGGATTTCCAAGAAACCCTGGTGGAAGATTTCTCGAAACATCCCTGGGCAGGGTTGCCGGTCACCGTGACGCTAACAGCCAGCGATGCCGCCTCTCGGGAAGGGTCGTCAGGGGCGATCGCTTTAGAAAGACTGCCTGGACGCCGGTTTTTTGATCCCCTTGCCGCTGCCGTGATCGAAATGCGCCGCGACCTGTTGTGGTCCATCAGCAACGCCCCCCGGGTGACGCAAGTCTTGCGAGCGGTTTCTTATCATCCTGAAGACCTGTTTCGGTCGGAAACCAATTACTTGCGCCTACGCTTCCTGATCCGGCGGCTGGAATCCGAGACCGCAGCCGGGCTGAGCGTTCAGGCCCGCGACGAAGCCGCCGAAGCCATGTGGGAATTGGCCTTGCGCATTGAGGACGGCGATTTGGCTGATGCCATGGAACGCCTGCGTCGCGCCCAAGACCGTTTGTCAGAGGCGATGAAAAACGGGGCCAGCGATACCGAGATCGCTCAGTTGATGCAGGAATTGCGCGACGCCATGCAGGACTACATGCGCCAACTTGCCGAACAAGGAGAAGGGCAAGAGCAGCAGCAGGCCGATAACCAAAACACACAGGAAATCACCGGACAGCAACTGCAAGAGTTACTAGACCAGATTCAGCGCCTGATGGAAGAAGGCCGGATGGCCGAAGCACAAGCCCTTCTCGATATGCTGGCGCAGATGATGCAGAATATGCAGGTCACCCAAGGGCAGCAGGGGGGGCAAGGCGGGTCTGGCCAGCAATCAATGCAGGGTCTGGCCGAAACGTTGCGCGACCAACAATCCCTCTCGGATGACAGTTTTCAAGGGCTACAAGGTCTGGAACCCGGCCAAGGCGAGGGCGAGGGGCAGACCGACGGAGAGAACCAAGGTCAGGATCAACCCGGCTCCCCATCCCCATCGCTTGGCCAATCATTGGCAGAGCGGCAGCGCACGCTTGGCGACAGCTTGGATCAGCAGCGAAACGCCCTTCCCGGCGGTCAGGGTGGACAAGCTGCCCGCGACGCGCTTGACGAAGCTGGGCGTGCGATGGATCGCGCGGAAGAGGCCTTGCGTCGCAATGACCTTGCCGGTGCCATGGACAGTCAGTCCGAGGCCATGGACGGCATCCGGGAGGGAATGAAAGAACTGGGCGAAGAACTGGCCCGCCAGCAAGGGCAAAGCCCGGGTCAAGGCGGGCAAGCCGGGACGGGCACGTCCCCCAGCGGAAGCCGCGATCCGCTGGGACGATCCACCGGAAGCGAGGGGCAATTCGGCACCCAGGATTCCATTCTTCAAGATCCTGACGCCTATGAGCGGGCCCGCGACCTGCTTGATGAAATCCGCCGTCGTTCGGGCGAACAAGAGCGTCCCGATATCGAATTGGATTATCTGCGTCGTCTGCTGGATCGGTTCTGATCCCGCCAGTCCGAAACAGGGCGCGGCAAGGATCCCCTTGGGGCCGCCCTAAAACGCGCGATTTATCCCCAATGCGGGCTTAACCCGGGGGCATTCCGCCGATCACCTGCCGGACCATGTCGGCCAACGCCGATTGGACACCCTGCCCTTTGCTCATGATTGTCTCGACCACTGGCCCTGTTGCTGGCACCGCATCGCGGATCGCCGGCGCCGATACGTATAACGCCACTGCTGCACAGGCCGCACCGCAGGTCATGGCAAAGCCCCATCTAAACCCACGTCGATGCTGTTGTTCAACGATCAGCGCCACCTCGTGCGAACTCAGCCGCACTGGCAGGCCGGCTTTGGTCGTCGGTTGCAGTTCGCGTCGCGAGGACGGTTCACTGGTTGGACCCACCCGGTCTGCCCCCGCGTCGCCCCCCCCCGACCGCGACCGCCGCAATCCGCGCACATGGGGGTCGGCATCAACCGGTGGCTCATCTGAAGACCGGCGTGGCGCGGCAGACATCCGTGGGCCGTAGATGCCGGCAGCCGCCGCCTCAGACCGGGGCTGCGTTGCATCAGCGGCAGGGGCTTCCGGCGAAGTCGTTTCAGGCGTAGCGCCTGCCCTATCGGTACGACCATCATCTTTTGATGATGATTTCTTTGGCCCATGAGGCAGTTCAGCAGATGTGGCCGGGGGCGACACGGTTCGTGGCTCGGGCTGACGGGGGGCAGAGGATGGGTCCTCCATCGTTTCCTCGCCCGCCTCCCATGTGCGGGCGCGGGGATTGCGTTCTGCCGCTTGCAGGCGCGCCAATCGATCCCGAATAGATTCAGATTTAGGTCCGGGTTTCGGTCGCACCGGCGGCGGCAACCCCAGATCGGGCTGGGTTTCAAAAATCGTCGCGGTCGCCTTCTGACGGGCGCGCGCTTCAAAAATGGCCTCGGCCCGCAGCACTTCCAGAACTTCGGGATCCATCTTTCGCCGCGGCTTGTCGGAGAAAATAAACCCGCCGCCATCATCGGCGTCTGCGTCTGCGTCTGCGTCTGCGTCTGCGTCTGCGTCTGCGTCTGCGTCTGCGTCTGCGTCTGCGTCTGCGTCTTCTGTCGCGCCGCCGTCCGCCTCGTCAACCAAATCACTGGGGTCTGGGGTCTGCCCGGGATCAGGTATTGCCGTGTTCGCCGGTTCGGACCGATTTTGCGCAGCGCCAGAAACCGGATGTTGCGCGGCAGACGGCCCCGGGTCGGGTGCCCCTTTATTGCCCATAGGCGGCAACTGATACCAAGAATGCGTACAGGACGAGCACTGCACTTCGCGTCCCTGTGTGGGGACAGCGTTGGCCGGAATGTCATAGGCCGCCGTACAGTTCGGACAGATGATCCGCATGCTCGTCGCTTGGGTCCTTTGTGCGTGCCCCCAGATGTCAGGCGATCCTACCAGTCCGCACCGTCAGGGCAAGGCACCCGTGTAACCCGGATCGACGCCTGAACGCCACAGAGGACCGTCACAACGGTTGAAGCCAAGTCGATCGAACAATAGGTTGGCCGAACGGCACGGCACGTCGGGTCGGCGAATGCAAAGGAAGTAATCATGCAAACCGAAGTCATGGACATCCCCGCAGGAAAAATCGCCGCAATCGTCACCCATTTGGAGATGGTGCAGCCGCCGCGCGCCACGCCACTGGCCGCGCCCAATGGCTTGGCCCTACGCCAGATCAGCTGCCCCGCGATCGCGTGGTACAAGGCACTATACCGACAAATTGGAGAAAACTGGCTGTGGTTTTCCCGCCTCGCCATGTCCGACGATGCACTGGAAGCCGTTTTGACCGATCCGCTGGTCGAAGTGTATGCTCTGTCGCGGGGCGATCAGGATCTGGGATTGATGGAACTGGACTTTCGCCAACCCGAAAGCTGCGAACTGGTGTTTCTGGGCATTACCGATGAACTGATCGGCACCGGCGCCGGTCGCTACTTGATGGCCGCAGCCACGGCCCGGGCGTGGTCGCAGGATATCGCGCGATTCCACGTGCATACCTGTAGCCTTGATCATCCGGGCGCGATGGGATTCTATCAAAAAGCTGGGTTTGCAGCACGTCGCCAGCAGGTCGAAATCGCAGACGATCCCAGATTACTCGGGCTATTGCCGGAAACGGCTGCCCCACAAGTGCCGCTTCTGCGCACTGCCTGAACCCCCTGTCGGTTGCGCGGAACGAACAAAACGACCTTGGCCCTAAAAAAAAGCGCCGGTTCCCGGTGAGATAGCCCGCGCCTGAAGATGAAAACCTGCATTCGGGATCTTGCATCCGCCCAATTGCCGTGGCTTTGATGCCGCCATGAATCACTGGTCAAGACGCGCATTTCTGGCAGGCATTGGCGGCATCACGGCAGCACCGGTGCTGGGCAATGTCACATCCTCACCCCGGCCTGGCCTGCGCCCTGGGTCGCGGGCCGTTCCGTCCGTGTCCTCGGCAGCGCCTGCCCCCAAGGACCTCACGGCCCTGTCCGATGCGCTGATCGCGAAATACGGAATGAGCGGCGATCTAGGCTTCGTCGTGGCCGACGCCCGCACCGGCGCGGTGCTGGCCACTCACAACCCAGACTTGCCGCTGCCACCCGCCAGTGTCACCAAAGCGATCACCACGGCCTACGCTTTTGACAGCCTTGGCACCGGCTATCGTTTCAACACCCGGGTCTTCGCCACTGGACCCGTGCGCAATGGGCAACTTGAGGGAGACCTCATTCTGGCCGGTGGCGGCGCGCCGGGTCTGAGTACCGCGGGTCTGGCGTCCCTGACGGCACAGTTGAAAGAAAACGGCCTGCGTAGCGTATCCGGCCGGTTCCTGTTTTGGGATGGCGCCCTTCCTGACATTGACCGGATCGACCCCGGCCAGCCAGACCATCTGGGGTACAACCCATCCGTTTCGGGCCTCAATTTGAATTACAATCGCGTTCATTTCGACTGGAAGCGCAAGGGCGACGATTATGTGATCGTGATGGACGCCCGAGACGGGTCCTATCTGCCCCCCGTGTCAACGGTGGACATGGCGATTGCTGACCGCTCTTTGCCCGTATTCGACTATACGGAAGACCCGGAAAATGGCCGGGAGCGCTGGACGGTATCACGGCGCGCCTTGGGCGGAGACGGGGCGCGGTGGCTGCCGGTGCGCCATAGCGGCATCTATACTGCAGATGTGTTTCGGACGCTTGCCCGCTCTGGCGGGTTGGACTTGCCGGGTCCCGAACGGGTGACGGCCCTGCCAGGAGGCACGGTTCTGGCAACCCAAGTCAGCCCACCCTTGGCCGAGATTGCCGAAGGGATGCTGCGCTATTCCACCAATCTCAGCGCCGAGGTCTTGGGACTCAGCGCCACCAAGGCGCGGCGCTTGGGGATCTTGCCCTCTGATCTGGCGGATTCGGCACAGACCATGACCGTCTGGGCCCGGGCCAATATGGGCCTGTCCGACCGGTCGCTTCTGGTCGATCATTCCGGGCTTGGCGATGAATCGCGCGTCACCGCCCGGGATATGACAGCTCTGATGTACCGGACCGGGCCGGAGGGGGCACTCAGCCATGCCCTGCACGTGATCCCGCTTCAGCAAAAGAACGGCAAGCCCGAACCGCTAAAGCTGTTTGCCAAGACCGGGACCTTGAATTTCGTTTCGGCCCTGTCCGGGCACATCACCCCGACAAACGGCCCGCCTCTGGTCTTTGCGATCTTCACGGCCGATCTGGACCGTCGCGCTACCATTCCCGAAGGCGATGAAGAGAACCCGCCCGGTTCTAAGCCTTGGACACGCCGGTCGCGCAGTCTGCAATACGACTTGGTACGGCTATGGGCGGCCAACGCCTAAGGCCATGGCCACGGCTGTTATCCGTCCTCAGCAAACGGATCCTCAGCATAGCGCACCCCCGCGAGGTAAAGACCGTAGGGCGGACAGACCGGCCCGCAGGCCTCCCGCTTGCGTGCCTGAAGCGCCGCGGTCACATCGTCTGGCGTCCACGCCCCGGCGCCGACCCGTTCAAGCGTTCCAGTGATACTGCGCACCTGATTGTGCAAAAAACTGCGGGAGCGGACGTGCAACCGAATTTCCTGACCGTCAGGGCGCAGAACCTCTTCGATGCGGATCTCATCCATGGTTTTCATCGGGCTTTTGGCCTGACAAATGGTTGAGCGGAAGGTCGTGAAGTCGTGATGCCCGATCAGCCGATCTGCCCCGGCTTGCATCAACTGCGGATCAAGCCGAGATTTAACCTGCCAGACCAGACCCCGATCATGCGTAACTGGCGGTCGGCGGCACAGAATCCGAAACAGATAGCGCCGCTCGACTGCGGAAAAGCGCGCGTGCCAATCCGGATCCACCCGCGCCACATCCACGATCGCGATCGGCGCAGGCTTAAGATGGAAATTCAAAGCCTCGCTTAATCGAAACGGCTTCCAGTCCCGCGTCAGATCGCAATGGGCAACCTGCCCGGTGGCGTGCACCCCTGCATCCGTGCGCCCCGCCGCTGCGACCCCCTCACAGCTTGGCTCCAACCGGCGCAGTGCGTCTTCCACTGTCTGCTGAACCGATGGCAACCCGTTCTGCCGTTGCCAGCCCGAAAACGGAGCGCCGTCATATTCAATTTTCAAGGCATAGCGCGGCATAGAAAGACCTTAATCGGGACGTGTAAGCGCTGGCCCCTTTCTCGCGCGGCACGTCATCCGACCGCGCAAGGGACCGACAGCCGTCAGTTCAGCTGTCGCACTCGGTGCTGCCATCACGCACCCAATCCGGCACATGGTCTCGGGCGATAATGTCGGCGACACTTGGCCGAGGCCGGATCACCGACCATTGGTCACCATGCACCAGAACTTCGGGCACCAGCGGCCGGGTATTGTACTCCGACGCCATCACGGCACCATAAGCGCCTGCAGACCGGAACGCCACCAGATCACCCGGGCTCAACGGCGGCATCAGCCGTTGCTTGGCAAACGTATCGCCACTTTCACAGACGGGTCCGACAATATCGATCGGGGCCGGTTCCAGCCCCAGAGCGGGCTCAATCACTGGAACAATGTCGTGGTGCGCGTCATACATCGCCGGGCGAACCAGATCATTCATCGCCCCGTCCAAGATCAGGAAATCGCGACCTTCGCCCGACTTCACATAGACGACCTTCGACACCATGACCCCGGCATTGCCCGACACCAGACGGCCCGGCTCAATCTCAATTTCGCAGCCGAGATCACCAACCGTGCGCTTGATCAATGCACCATAATCCTTCGGCAACGGCGGTGCCTGATTGCTGTGTGCATAAGGGATGCCAAGGCCGCCGCCCAGATCCAAACGCCGGATCGTGTGCCCATCGGCCCGCAAGGCGCGCGTCAGCTCAGCCACCTTCAGATAGGCCGCCTCGAACGGGGCAAGATCGGTCAGTTGGCTGCCGATATGCACGTCGATGCCGACAACCTCGATGCCCGGAAGGGCAGCGGCCTCGGCATAGACCTCGCGGGCACGGGCAATGGGAATACCGAACTTATTCTCGGATTTCCCAGTGGCGATCTTGGCGTGGGTCATTGCATCCACATCGGGATTGACCCGAATAGTGATCGGCGCGCGCAGCCCCAACTCGACCGCCACGTCGCTGAGCACGCGCATTTCAGGCTCACTTTCGACGTTGAATTGGCGGACACCACCGGTCAGCGCCATACGCATCTCATCAACGGTCTTGCCAACCCCCGAGAAAACAATCTTGTCCCCCGGCACCCCGGCCGCCTTGGCGCGCTGGTATTCGCCGCCCGACACCACATCCATGCCCGCGCCCAGACCGGCCAAAAGGGTCAAAACCGCCTGATTGGAGTTCGACTTCATCGCGTAACACACAAGGTGATCGAGTCCCTCCAGCGCCTCATCGAACAGCCGGAAATGCCGGACAAGAGTTGCCGCCGAATAGACATAGACGGGCGTACCGACGGTCGCCGCGATCTCGGCAAGCGGCACGTCTTCCGCGTGAAGCGCACCGTTGCGATATAGAAAATGGTCCATTTCGGCTCCGCGTGGTTCAAATTACCGAGCGGGACATAGCAGAGCCGGGCGCGAATGCAATTCACGGGCCGGGACCAATCGGGTCGCGCCCGGGTCTGAACGATCAAATCCGGTCAGATCGCGCGCAATCGCCTGCAAAACAGACAGGCCACTGGGCTAGAGCTGCTTTGCCGCCCCGACATAGCCGCTACCGATGACGGACACCCCAGAGGCTGGTGCAGACTTGGGTTCGGGACGCTCAGGAGCGCCGTCGACGCCACATCCCGCGAGGATCGCCAGAACCCCCGCCACGAACATGAGGCGGATCAAATGCCGATTCTCCAGCCGCCCAGCCCCCAACCGACCCGAACGGGACCGTTGCCGACCTTAGCAGATGCGCCGACGCCACCGGTGCCGACGCCAACGCTGACATTTTCGGTCTGCACCACATTGACGCCCGCGTTAACACCATCGGTGCCGGCACTGACGCCAACACGCCCCGATTTCGCGCCAACCCGTGCATCCGGCCCGGTTGAGCCGACCGACGCGCCCGCCGTAGGTTTTACCGGCTGACAATTGGCCAGCATCAGAACCGCAAAAACAGCAAGTAAACGCGTCATCATCCGCATCTGGACCTCTCCTGTCTCAATCATACCGCGAACCATCGCCGCAGCACAGAGTCTGGCAGCTTTTTTCCGCAAGAGAAAGCAAAAGCCTGACCGGCACCGCACGGCATGTGGCATGCAGGGCAGCCCGGACCGGCCTTGTCTTACTGAGCAATCACAACTGGCTCTTCCACCACGCAATCTGGCTGCGAACTTGATCCGGCGCTGTTCCGCCAAAACTTGTGCGGCTGGCCACGGAATTGTGCACCCCCAGAACATCGAAGACCGCGCTGGTAATGCCCGGGTGAACCGTTTGCATCGCGTCTAAGGACAGTTCAGGCAGATCAACACCCTGTGCTTCGGCCATCGCGACCAGCGCTCCGGTTACATGGTGGGCATCGCGGAACGGCAATCCCAAAGTGCGCACCAGCCAGTCGGCCAGATCGGTGGCTGTCGAAAAGCCCGACGATGCTGCGGCTTCAAGCGGGGCCCGGTTGGCCGTCAAATCGCGCAGCATCCCATTCATGGCAGCAAGGCTAAGCATCAGGGTGTCGGCGGCGTCGAACACCTGCTCTTTGTCTTCCTGCATGTCCTTGCCATAGGCCAAAGGCAAACCCTTCATAACCATCAACAGCGCGACATTCGCCCCGGCGATGCGGCCAATTTTGGCCCGGATCAGTTCAGCCGCATCAGGGTTTTTCTTTTGCGGCATGATGCTGGACCCGGTCGAGAACCGATCGCTCATGGTCACGAACCGGAACTGGGCCGAGGACCAGATCACCAGTTCTTCTGCCAAGCGGCTCAAATGCACCGCACAGATCGAGGCCGCCGCCAGAAACTCCATGGCGAAATCCCGGTCACTGACCGCATCCAGACTGTTGCGCATCGGACCGTCAAAGCCCAAGGCCGCTGCCGTCGCATGTCGGTCAATCGGAAAGGATGTCCCGGCCAGCGCCGCCGCCCCAAGCGGGTTCTCGTTCATCCGCTTGCGAGCGTCGACAAAACGGCTGCGATCACGCCCGAACATTTCGACATAGGCCATCATATGGTGGCCCCACGTCACCGGCTGGGCGGTCTGCAAATGCGTAAAGCCCGGCATGACCCAATCGGCACCGGCCTCGGCCTGCTCCAATAGCGCCTGCATCACCGCCTCAAGCCCGCTTACGGCAGCATCACATTGATCCCGCACCCAAAGCCGCAAATCAGTCGCGACCTGATCATTGCGCGAACGTGCGGTGTGCAACCGCCCTGCCGCATCCCCGATCAAAGCGCGCAGTCGCGCTTCGATATTCATGTGAATATCTTCCAAGGCCGCAGAATAAACGAAGGTGCCGTCTGCGATCTCGGCCGCGATCAAATCAAGACCGCCATGAATTGCATCCCGATCCGCCGCCGTCAGAATGCCCGCCTCGGCCAGCATCGCAGAATGCGCTTTAGAACCGCGAATGTCCTGCGCTGCGAGGCGCTTGTCGAAGTCGATGGACGCGTTGATCGCCTCCATGATCGCATCGGGACCGGTCGCGAACCGCCCCCCCCACATCGCATTGCTTGCCCCGTCGGTCATTCGCCAAATCCCTGATCCTATGTTCAACGCGGCTTTTATACGCCCATCCGCCCATCCGCAATTCGATCACATCCGCGCCAGCAGACGTTGCTTCGGGTTGACCCCTTGCCTCTGGACGTCCCATGCAAGGGCCACGAAGATCTTCTGCTCCGGCCCGGAGCCGCCTTATAGAATGGACATTGCCCATGCGCCGCCTTGCCCTCGCCTGTCTGCTTGCTCTCACGCCTGTCGCAGCCGTGGCCGGCCCTGACATTGCCGCGATCGAGGCATTACGAGACGGCGGCATGAAAAAGCTGGTTTTTGCGGCGGACCCCCAGCCCGTGTCAGACATCGCATTCTCGGATCTCGACGGCAGCACCCACTACCTTTCCGATTTTGCTGGCAAATTGGTGGTGCTGAATTTCTGGGCAACGTGGTGCGCGCCCTGCAAGAAAGAAATGCCATCGCTGGACCGGCTTCAGGCGGAGCTGGGCGGCGACACGCTTCAGGTCGTCACCATCGCTACCGGTCGCAACAGCCCCGCCGGGATCAACCGGTTCTTTCAGGAAGAAGGCGTGAGCAACCTACCGACCTATATCGACCCGAAACAGACGCTGGCCCGGGATATGGCGGTTCTTGCGCTGCCGATCACCGTTCTGATCGACAAAGAGGGCCGGGAAATCGCGCGACTGCGCGGCGAAGCCGATTGGGACACCGACAGCGCCCTCGCGATCTTGTCTGCGCTCAGCGCAGCCGACAGTTAATCAGGACCAACCGGTCAGCCTTGCCCGATTCGCGCCACCTCAGCATGCCTTGGGCAGGTCACGACGTGATCATTAATTACGCCACAGGCCTGCATCCAAGCATAGGTGATCGTTGGGCCACAAAATTTGAAACCAGCCGCTTTTAAGTCCTTCGACACCCGCTGAGAGAGCGGTGTCTGGGCGGGCACCTCAGCCATCGAGCCACGGTTGGTCTGCAAGGGCTGACCATCGACATACCGCCAGACGAAGTTGTCAAACCCCGTCGCCTCTTCAATCGCGATCCAAGCACGGGCGTTCGAGATCACCGCCTCGATCTTACCGCGGTGGCGCACAATTCCCGGATTCTCAAGGGCGGCGGCCACATCTTCGGCGCCCCACTGCGCCAAAACATAGGGATCGAACCCTTGGAACGCGGTTCGAAACGCCTGTCTCTTCCGCAATATGGTGATCCATGACAGGCCCGCCTGAAAGCCATCAAGAACCAGCTTTTCCCAAAGCGCCCGGCTGTCATATTCGGGAACGCCCCATTCCGTGTCGTGGTAATCGACATAGATCGGATCCGTTCCACACCAGTTGCACCGTTCCGCCATAATGGGGCCTCTTCCTGTCTGTCGTGGCGTCCGCCAACTCGATCTAGCACCCACCCGACCTTATCCCAGAGCGAGAACTTTTTGTGAACAATTAATCTGAAATTAGGACGGCCTGGCGCTGATATAGAGCGACGGATGCGGAGGACGGGACAATGACAGAAGCGATGAATGCATCAGAAGACGCCGTGCCGGCCACCGCCATGACGGTCCAACTTCCGGACAATCCTCTGCGGAACCCAGAACGACCCGTTCGCGCACTTGTGGCCGATGCCCTGCGTCGCGGTGCCGTCACCCTTGCGTATCAGCCGGTCATGCAGGCGCGACGGCCCGACCGTCCGGCCTTTTACGAAGGGCTAATCAGGCTGCTAGACGCAACCGGCAACGTGATTCCCGCGCGGGTCTTTATGGATGAGATCGAATCCAATGATCTTGGCCGGCAAATCGATTGCGCAGCACTGGATTTCGGCCTGGCAGAACTGGCAAAAGTCCCCGGGTTGCGGCTTTCGATCAATGTGTCTGCCCGAACCATCAATGACCCACGGTGGCTTGAAATTCTCCAGCGTGGGTTGGCCGTTTCGCCCTATATCGCGGAACGGCTGATCCTTGAGATCACTGAACGATCGGCCATGTCAGACCCAGATCGCGTGCGAAATTTTATGACGAGCTTGCAGCGCCGAGGGATTTGCTTTGCGCTGGACGATTTCGGTGCAGGCTATACCTCGCTCCGGCATTTTAAAGAATTTAGCTTCGACATCATGAAGATAGACGGTCAGTTTTCCCAACGCGTCCATGACGACCGGGACAATCAAGTGCTGATCCAAGCCCTGATTTCTGTGGCCCGACATTTCGGGATGATGACGGTCGCAGAGGCCGTAGAAAGCGAACAGGATATGCGCTTTTTGATCGCATCCGGCATTGATGCCTTGCAGGGCTATCACTTTGCTGCGCCCAGCATTCGGCCCGCATGGAAAAGATTGCGACAGAAACGCATTGCCTGACATTCGTTGAGAGGCAACTCACTGTTGCCCCCCGCCATTTCAACGCCTATCCATTAATTTCGACATGCCTGTCCAACAGGGTCATTCCTGTTTGGGGGTCAGCGAATTATTGGAGGGGTCAGTATGACGAATGTGGTAATTGCTTCCGCGGGTCGTACCGCAGTTGGAAGTTTTTTGGGGTCATTTGCGGGAACACCGGCCCATGATCTTGGCGCAGCGGTGCTCGAGGCGGTGGTCGCGCGTGCGGGGATCGACAAATCCGAAGTATCCGAAACCATTCTTGGTCAGGTGCTTACCGCCGCTCAGGGGCAAAACCCAGCGCGTCAGGCCCATATCAATGCTGGCCTGCCACAAGAAAGCGCCGCTTGGGGACTGAACCAAGTGTGCGGCTCCGGGCTTCGGGCCGTCGCCTTGGGCGCACAACACATCATGTTGGGCGATGCCTCCATCGTCGCAGCGGGCGGACAGGAAAATATGTCCCTCAGCCCGCATGCCGCTTCATTGCGTCAGGGTCAGAAAATGGGTGATATGACCTATATCGACACCATGATCCGCGATGGCCTTTGGGATGCGTTCAACGGCTACCATATGGGACAGACCGCTGAAAACGTCGCCGAGAAATGGCAAATCAGCCGCGAGATGCAGGACGCGTTCGCCGTCGCCAGCCAAAACAAGGCCGAAGCGGCGCAGAACGACGGCAAGTTCTCCGACGAAATTGTTCCCTTCACGATCAAGACCCGCAAGGGCGAAACTGTGGTCGACAAAGACGAATACATTCGTCACGGCGCGACCCTGGAAGGCATGACCAAACTGCGCCCCGCATTCATGCGCGATGGCACCGTCACAGCGGGCAACGCATCCGGCCTCAACGATGGCGCCGCCGCAACGCTGCTGATGAGTGTCGATGACGCTGCAAAGCGCGGAATTGAGCCGCTGGCGCGGATCGCTTCCTACGCCACAGCAGGTCTCGACCCGGCCTATATGGGTGCAGGCCCGATCTATGCGTCGCGTAAGGCGCTTGAGAAAGCTGGCTGGAAAGTGTCGGATCTGGATCTGATCGAAGCCAACGAAGCCTTCGCCGCACAAGCCTGTGCCGTGAATCAGGAAATGGGCTGGGATCCGGCAATCGTCAACGTCAACGGCGGCGCGATTGCCATCGGCCATCCGATCGGTGCATCCGGATGCCGGGTATTGAACACCCTCCTGTTCGAAATGAAGCGTCGCAACGCCAAAAAGGGTCTCGCGACCCTGTGCATCGGCGGCGGAATGGGCGTCGCCCTCTGCGTTGAGCGCGACTGATCGCAACAATGCGAGTGGCGGCCATTCGATCGCCACTCGTGTCCAATCGCACGACGAGCCAGACCACAGTGAGAAATAAATTTTAATAAACGGAGGAGGGAACATGGGACGAGTCGCTTTGGTAACCGGAGGTTCGCGCGGAATCGGCGCAGCAATCTCAAAGGCGCTTGCCGCCGCAGGCTATTCGGTCGCCGCCACCTATGGCGGGAATGACGAGGCCGCTGCTGCCTTCACCGCAGAAACCGGAATAAAAACCTACAAGTGGTCCGTGGCCGATTACGACGCATGTGCCGCGGGCATCGCAGAAGTCGAGGCAGATCTTGGCCCGATCGAAGTCCTTGTGAACAACGCCGGCATCACCCGGGATGCCATGTTCCACAAGATGACCCCACAGAAATGGAAAGAGGTCATCGACACCAATCTGACCGGTCTGTTCAATATGACCCACCCGATCTGGAACGGGATGCGCGACCGCAGCTTCGGACGGATCATCAATATTTCGTCGATCAACGGTCAAAAGGGTCAGATGGGTCAGGTGAACTACTCGGCGGCCAAATCCGGAGACCTCGGGTTTACCAAGGCCCTTGCGCAGGAAGGTGCCTTCAAAGGGATCACCGTGAATGCGATCTGCCCCGGCTACATCGGCACCGAGATGGTTCGCGCCATTGACGAGACCGTATTGAAGACCAAGATCATCCCACAAATCCCGGTTGGTCGCCTTGGCGAACCCGAAGAAATTGCCCGCTGCGTGGTGTTTCTGGCCTCAGACGATGCCGGCTTCATCACCGGATCGACCATTTCTGCCAATGGCGGACAGTTCTTCGTATAAATCTACATCCAAGACAGGTGAAAAAGCCGGCCAAATGGTCGGCTTTTTCTTTGCGGCGCGACCATCTTCCAACAAAAAAGCATGTCAGCCGCAGCTGACATGCCTTTCCCTAGTCCGAACGGTCACTGGCGACCGATTGCTGTGATCAGTGGAGGGTTCTGATCTCGGCCTCAGACAAGCGCTCAATCTGCTGCTTGATCTGAAGCTTTTGTTTTTTAAGTGCTTTCACTTCCAGTCCGTCGGACGCAGGACTTCGTTGGGCTTCCTCCACACGATCAGAAAGTGTCTGGTGCTTCTTGCGAAGTTCCTGAAGATGAGAGGTCATGGACATCATTGTACTCCTGAATGTTATGGCGAACAGGAACAGACGACCACACTTCCGAGCATCTGTCACGGAAAAGAGACGCTTCGGTTACAAAGATGTCTATCTCGGCAAATTCCTGTTGATTCATCACCGGTCAAAGCCGTCCAAACCGGCCCCATTCCGCAACGCAGCGGCGACGGCTGGTGTATAACTTTCCTGATCGCTCCCATGACGCGCGCCCAAGTGCAATATCAATGGGCTGAGAAGCTGGAGCGCAGTCCGGCGCCCCTTGCGCGCCCGCAGCAAAAAGAGGGTCGCAGGCTGGCCGGATCGCGGGCTCAATGGCAAAACTTGCACCGCGCCCAAACGGGTGCCGAACGCTGCCAGAATTTCAGGCAACCGTTCCGTGCGCTGAACAAGACTCAATGTGCCGCCCGGAATTAACCTTCGAATCGCGGTGTCGATCCACGCGGACATCGGGGTGTCTTCGCCCAAGGCGCGCTCGCGGCCCGAATCGTGCGCCCGGGTTCCGGCGTCTCTCTTGAAATACGGAGGATTGGCAATCACGTGCTCAAAGCTCTGCGCGCGCACTTCTGCGGGCGGGTTGGACAGATCACCGGTGAAAACCGCCAAGGGTTGCCCGGTGGTCTTGGCATTCAGCCGCGCCAGTTCGGCATAGTCTGGTTGGATCTCTAAGCCCATCACGTGCAGCCCTGCAACCCGTGTCATCAAACACAAGCTGGCCACCCCCACCCCGCAGCCCAGTTCCAAGACCCGATCCCCGGCGGTCGCAGGCACAGAAGCGGCAAGAAGCACGGCATCTATGCCTGCGCGATAGCCATTTGCGGGCTGCGCAACGGTCAGGCGTCCGCCCAAAAAACTGTCGTGGCTGATCGACACCGTCCCTCCGATCATGCGCCCAGATCAATTTCGTTATCGATCAGGATTGCTCTGGCGCGAAACAGATCTGTACTGCGGACCAAGACGCGGCGCGGCAGGATTCCAATCGATCCTTCGAGCACGCTCATATGGACGTCCACCGGAAAGCAGTCTATACCTTCCCCTTGTAAGAGGGCGGTGACAAATGCCACGAGTGTCGGGTCGTTTGTTCTAATAAGCTCTCTCATAATCAGAGAGTTAATGGCAAGTTGTCCAACTTGTCGAGACAGCATACGGAACCGTGATGAGCCTGGACACCGCTTCTGTCAAACCACACGAGCGCCTTGCTCAAGCACTGGCCTCCGACATGGACGGGGTCAATGCCCTGATCCGCGACCGTATGGCATCGGAACATGCCCCACGCATTCCCGAAATCACAGCACATTTGGTCGAAGCGGGCGGCAAACGCCTGCGCCCGATGCTGACCTTGGCTGCGGCCCGGATGTGTGGCTATAACGGATTGCATCACATCAATCTGGCCGCGACGGTAGAGTTTATTCATACCGCCACTCTGCTGCACGATGACGTGGTCGACGAAAGCAACAAGCGCCGGGGCCGTCCGACGGCCAACCTGCTATGGGACAACAAGTCGTCGGTTTTGGTTGGCGACTATCTGTTTGCGCGCTCTTTCCAGTTGATGGTCGAAACCGGCTCACTCCGGGTTCTGGACATCTTGGCCAACGCCTCGGCCACGATTGCCGAGGGCGAAGTCCTGCAATTGACCGCAGCGCAGGATCTGCGCACCACTGAAGCCATCTATCTACAGGTGATCCGCGGCAAGACCGCAGCCCTTTTCGCGGCTGCCACCGAAGTCGGCGGCGTTATTGCCGGTGCGCCTGAAGACCAGATCAACGCCCTGCACGCCTTTGGCGACGCCTTGGGAATTGCCTTTCAGATCGTCGATGACCTGCTGGATTATGGCGGGACAACAGACGCGATCGGGAAGAATATCGGCGATGATTTCCGGGAACGAAAGCTGACCTTGCCCGTTATCCGCGCCGTCGCGCTGGCCGACGACGCAGAGCGCGCGTTTTGGAAACGGGTCATTGAAAAGGGCAATCAGCAAGACGGCGATCTGGAACACGCGCTGGATATTCTTGCCCGCCACGGCACGATGGACAGCACGCGGGACGAGGCAATCTTGTGGTCAGCCCGCGCCAAAGATGCATTGATGACCCTGCCCGAGACCGAGCTGCGCGAGATGCTGCTGGACCTCTCCGACTATGTGGTGGCACGCCTGAACTGACGCGCGGTTAGCCGAGCATCGGGGCCGCCACACACCACCAGTCGGGATGCGCCCTACGGATCGATGCCGCAGCCATTTCAGCCGGATCCTTGTGGTCATACAGCCCAAAACACGTGGCCCCAGACCCAGACATACGCGCCAACCGGCAACCTACAGTCGCTTCAAGTCCGTCCAACACCCGCCCGATATCCGGCGTCAGGGACTGGGCCGCCGCTTGAAGATCGTTCCGCTGAACCGAAAGCCAATCCAGAAACGCCTTCGGCGTCGACCACACCGGCAACGGGTCCACCATGGCCGGGCCAGTTTGTGCCGCCATTGCTTTGAATACTGCCGGGGTCGACAACGCGACACCCGGATTGACCAGAACCATGAACAACGGGGGAAGAGGCGGCACAGGATCAAGTCGATCTCCGATGCCGCGCATCCGTGTCGCTACACCGGACAGGCAGACCGGCACATCCGCACCCAAAGACAGCACCCGGTCGGCAGGCGGCAAGGCCCGCCCCGCCAGCCGCGCCAACAGCCTTAAGGTCGCCGCCGCGTCCGCAGAACCGCCCCCGATCCCCGCAGCCGAGGGCAGATGCTTGTCCAAAACCAGCCGGGCGTTGACCGGAGGATCGAACAACGCTGCCGCCCTCCACACCAAGTTCGATGGATCGGCAGGCACGCCGGTTGCGCGTGGCCCGGTGATGTCTAACGTCATGTCCTGAGACAACGTTGCACGCAGGCGATCACCGGTGCCGGCAAACACCACCAGACTGTCGAGGTCGTGATACCCGTCCCGGCGTCGCCCGGTGACGTGTAATGTCAGATTGATCTTCGCCGGGGCGAATTCGTCAGCCTTCGTTGGACACGGCAATCGGATCGGCACCTTCTTCTTCAAGCACGACGTCCAAACCAACTTCCAGCTTGCGGCGAATACGCTCTGCGTCGACCTCCTCCGGTCCGAACGACAGAGCGCGGCGCCACTGGAATTTCGCTTCCATTTGGCGGCCCACGGCCCAATACACATCGCCCAAGTGATCGTTCAGGATCGGGTCGACCGGCATCAATTCTGCTGCCCGCTCCATCTGCACAACCGCTTCATCGTACCGGCCAAGGCGATACAGAACCCAGCCCAACGAGTCAGTGATATACGCATCATCAGGGCGCGCTTCGACCGCAACCTCAATCATGTGCAGCGCTTCGTCCAAATTTTCCTGCTTCTCGACCATCGAATAGCCCAGATAATTCAAGACCTGCGGCTGATCGGGGCTCAGGTCCAAGGCGGCACGAAAGTCGGCCTCGGCCTCGGCCCATCGGCCCACCCGTTCCAGACTGATCCCACGCGAAAACAGCACCACCCAGTGCTGCGGCCGGGGCGTTTCAATTAGGTCAAGCGCGCTATCATAGACCGGAACCGCCTCTTCAAAACGATCGTCACGGCGCAAAGAATCGGCCAAGGTCACCTGTACGATCAGCAGATCAGGATGCGCAGCGGCAAGGTCTTGCATCACCTTAATAGAGCCTTCGGTGTTTCCTGCTGCCTGCAATGCGTCGGCGCGCCCGATTTCCGCCGAGATGAAGGACGGATGGTCGTGTGGAACGCTTTCATAGGCCCGCGTAGCAAGGTCGTACTGCTCCAGATCCTCCAACAGCGATGCGCTTAGCAAAACAGCATCGATATTCTCAGGATTCAGAAATTGCGCCACCCGTGCATATAGCAGGGCGTACCCGGGCGCCGATTCACCTGCGAGCGCGCCTGCCACGCTGAAAAACACTTCACTCATCCCCTGCCGAGGGGTCGTGGCGACATCGAAGGCCAGCGGTTCACCGGACTCCAGCTGCGCCTTCATTTCTTCCAGTACCGGAACCGGGGTTGCCCCGAAGGTCTGGTCGATTAAGTCCAGCGCAGCATCAGATCGGTCTAATTGGCTCAAGATCTCGACATGGGCGATCACGCCGCGGCGCGACACCTGCAACGGGCCTGCCGCGCGGCCAGACAAAATCTCATCCGCGCCTTCGAAATCCCCGACCGAGGCCAACGCCAGCGCCTTGTGAAACAGCCCGTAAGACTGCAAGCCGGTCTCTTCCGAAACGGCATCAAAGGCGATCAACGCTTCACTGACTTGCCCATCCCCCATCAGGGCCCAAGCTTTGGCCAAACCGTCCACCAATGGCCCGACGGTTCTGCCCTCTTCAAACTCGGTCAGGATGCCGGAATAATCACCCGTGTCGATCTGTTCAGCCAACACCACCATTTCTGCGACCTGACTGCGGAAATCGCCGTCGAGCATCCGTTTGGCAATCGGAAACGACCGGTCAATCTGACCCAGATTCACATAGGATGAGATGGCATTTTCCATCAGCACCGGATTTGAGGGATCCATTGCCAATGCCTGTACGAAATAATCCACCGCCGCAGAATAATCGCTGACAAAACTGGCTTGACGCGCTGCAAGATAGGCCCCCGAAATTCCGAAGGCGTGGGCAGGAACGGCAAGCTGGCTGCAAAAGGCCATAGCCACGAACGTTCGGATCAAGCGCAAGTCAATTCTCCTGATAGGACTGCCGAGAAGCTAGTGCCCTCCCTCACCAAAGGCAATGCGGGCGGAGCGGGCAATCGCCCGAACCGCCCAGCCGAACACCCAACAAGAGATCACATGTTCGGGTAATTCGGCCCATCGCCGCCCTGAGGCGTGGTCCAGACAATATTCTGGGCCGGATCCTTGATGTCACAGGTCTTACAGTGGACGCAGTTCTGGAAATTAATCACGAATCGCGGCGTCCCTTGGGCATCTTCGACGAATTCATATACGCCCGCCGGACAGTATCGGGCCGAGATCCCGGCATAGGTCGCGCAATCCACCGCCAGCGGCACCAGTGGATCTTTCAGCGTCAGGTGCGACGGCTGGCTTTCCTCATGGTTGGTGGCAGCAAAGCTGACATTGGTCAGCCGGTCAAAGCTCAGGGTGCCATCCGGCTTGGGATAGGTGATCGGGGTGAAATCGCGCGCATCGCAGGTCGCTGCGGCATCGGTCTTGCCGTGCGACAATGTCCCGAGCAGCGAAAAGCCAAAACTGTTGGTCCACATGTCCATTCCGCCCAGCACCAGCGAGGCGGTCAGACCATATTTCGACCACAGCGGCTTGACGTTGCGCACGGGTTTCAGGTCGGCCGCAATCGGGCCACTGCGCAAATCGTCCTCATACGCGGTCAACTCGTCCCCCGACCGCCCCTCTTGCAAGGCAGCGTATGCGGCTTCGGCCGCGGCTTTGCCGGACAGCATCGCGTTATGGTTGCCCTTGATCCGCGGAACATTGACCAACCCGGCGCCGCATCCCAGCAGCGCACCGCCCGGAAACACCAGTTTCGGAATGGACTGCCAGCCGCCTTCGCTGATCGCACGCGCCCCGTAGGCGACACGCTTGCCGCCCTTCAGCAGCTCAGCCACCATCGGATGGTGCTTAAACCTCTGAAATTCCATATAGGGATACAGGTACGGGTTTTCATAGTTCAGATGCACCACAAATCCGACCAACACCTGATTGTTATCAAGATGATAGATAAATGATCCGCCACCCGCGTTCTTGCCCAACGGCCATCCCATTGTGTGGGTGACAGTGCCTTCGCGATGCTTTTCTGGATCGACCTCCCAGATCTCTTTCATGCCAAGGCCGTATTTCTGCGGCTCTTTTCCGGCGCTCAGGTCATATTTTTCGATCACCTGCTTGCTGAGAGAGCCGCGCGCGCCTTCAGATAAAAAGACGTACTTACCTTTCAGCACCATGCCGGGCTCGTACGCCGGTCCGGGGCTGCCATCCGACTGCTTGCCGAATTCGCCCGCGACCACGCCGACCACAGCGCCCTCGTCGCCATAAACCAGTTCAGAGCAGGCCATGCCGGGGAACACTTCAACGCCCAACTCTTCGGCCTGTTCGGCCATCCAACGGCAGACATTGCCCATCGACACGATGTAATTGCCATGATTGTGCATCAGGCTGGGCATTGGCCATGTTGGGATGCGGATCTTGCCCGCGTCCCCGAGCAGGTAAAAATTATCTTCCTTCACCGGCACGGTCACCGGCGCACCCCGCTCTTTCCAATCGGGGATCAACGCGTCCAGACCGCAGGGGTCCAGCACAGCCCCGGATAGGATATGCGCGCCGACTTCGGACCCTTTTTCCAGCACGACGACCGACAGATCGCTGTCCAGTTGCTTCAAACGGATCGCCGCGGACAGGCCCGCCGGACCCGCGCCGACAACCACCACGTCGTATTCCATTTCCTCGCGCTGGATGTCGCTCATCTGCTGGTCCTTTCGATATTTTTGGCTGCAAATCTGTCCGCAAAAGACCCATCCGCCCATTCGTGCCATGACTATCTGACCATGTTGTCAGGGGTCAATTCAGACGCTAGGCAACAGTGTCGCAGGTGCAAAGTCGCGCCGGACAGGCGATGACGCCTTTGGACATGTGATTTTACCCCTGCCCTAAGTGCCCCCTTGCATTCGCCCGCCCGTTTTGTTCAGGTTTAACGGCAGTTGCGTCAGGGGACAGTACCGATGGACGGGACGCAGGCAGGACAAAGAGACCCATGGAAAAAATACCGATGACCCGCGCGGGACACTCCGCGCTTGATGGCGAACTGAAAAAACTGAAGTCGATTGAGCGGCCTTTGGTAATCAAGGCGATCGCCGAAGCGCGTGAGCACGGCGATCTTTCCGAGAATGCCGAATACCACGCTGCCCGCGAAAAACAGAGCTTCATCGAAGGCCGGATCAAAGAGTTGGAATCCGTCCTCGGTCGGGCCGATATCATCGACATCTCAAGGATGACTGGCACGATCAAGTTTGGCGCGACTGTCAAATTGGTGGACGAAGATACCGACGAGGAAAAAATCTATCAGATCGTGGGCGAACCGGAAGCGGATATCGAACACGGCAAACTGAACATCAGATCACCGCTGGCCCGCGCTTTGATTGGCAAAGACGAAGGCGACAGCGTGGTGGTTCGTACCCCGGGCGGTGAACGCTCCTATGAAATTCTGGCGATCAGTTACGTTTGAGGACGTACCAAAGTCGCTTCACGGAGGTCCATGTCGATCTTGAAACTGTCTGACGATCATGATCGCGCCCTTAAGGGGGGGACCGGCATTTTGCTGTTCGGTCTTCTTGCAGGTTTGTGCTGGGTCGGCGTCTACGTGACGCTGTTCTGGCGCCCCATTGTTGACGATGGCCCAGCGTTCCTGACGTGGCTGATGCGCGGATTGGGCATCGGCCTTCCCCTTGTGTTAATCGCGGTGGCGACTGGCTTGGCCCAGCAAGCGGGACGGCTGCGGAACGAGGCCAGTAGCCTGCGCAACGATATTGATCACCTGCGGACAATTCAGCGGCGGGCCGAACAGGCCGTCCGGGAACGCCGAGATGCGGCTCCGGATCTGTCCCGGTCCGCGCCCGCCGCCCCCCTTGCTGTCGGTTCGCAACATGACGCGTCCGCGACAGACCCGTTGCGGGCCGAGCCACAGGCAAGCCTGCCGCTGGACCCCCAACCGATGACGGCCCAGCCCAGATTGTCGGTGGACGACCTGATCCGGGCGCTGCATTTCCCGGAAACGCCCGATGATACCGAAGGGTTTCAAGCCTTACGTCGGGCGCTGCGCGACCATCGTGCGGGACAGGTTGTTCGCGCCGCACAGGACATTCTCACCCTGCTGTCACAGGACGGGCTCTATATGGATGATCTCGTGCCTGATCGCGCCCGCCCCGAGCAGTGGCGCCGTTTTGCTTTGGGCGAGCGCGGCCCAGAACTGGCCGAACTGGGCGGAATTCGCGATGAAAACAGCTTGGCGATTTGCAGCACCCGCCTAAGCGAAAACACCGTGTTTCGCGATGCCACACACCACTTCCTGCGGCGGTTCGACCAGTTGTTGGCCGATGCCGAAACCAGCCTCAGCGATCAGGATTGGATCGACCTCACTGACACCCGGTCGGCTCGGGCCTTCATGCTTTTGGGACGTTCAGCGGGCATTTTTGATCGCGGCTAATTAGCCGAAAGATCAGCGGAACCATCGACATGAACTGCTTGTGTGCGGGTCCGAAACAGGTCCGTCTCGGCGGCACCTTAGCAACGCGCCACATGATCAGCCGTCAGCGAACGTCCCTAGATCTGACCGGTTATCCGGGCTGTCATCGCGGTAAACCTCTGTCACCACGCCGGGAAGCTTGCCAAACGCATCGGCTGCACTGCTGGGGAAAAGCGTCACCGAGATACTTTCGAACCCGGGCAACTGGTGCAAGATTCGGCTGATTGCAATTGTGCACTGTGAAGGTGGGACCGAACCGTAGGCTTTCACGAGTTCCAGCGCCTGTTCGGCCACTTCCGGAGAAACCTCAATGGTCTGGATTTGCACCCGGAAGGTTTCTCGGGCATGATAATCAATGAACCACTGCTTCATCCCCGGGCTGAACCCATAGTGCAGGTCGCCCTGTTCCGGGGCTTGTGGGTGCCACCACGTACCCGCCGGGTTGAAGACCACTTGCTCAGAGGCGTTCACGATCAGCGCCGAATGTGCGCCCTTGCCGGTCTTGTTGCGGATATTCGTGACCAGCGACAAGGTGCTTGGCTGCACCCCGGGATAACGAAACCGCGCCACATCAGCATCCGGCGCCTGAACGCCGGGCTTGGCACAGGCGGCCAAAACGGCGAACCCAAACAGCATGAGAACGAGCCGGGTGGCGCGCTGCAAACCTTGTATCGTCACTGCGCGACCCGCTCGTTACGTTCAGCCGTTGGCCAAAGCGAGAAAAATCAGTGTAAGGATCACGGCGATGGTGCCGTAAGTGACCATCTTGGTGAAACCCGCGAAGGTCTTTTCTTGGACGTCGATATCCATCTTACCGTGTTCATAGTCGGACATGATTGCCACTCCTTAGCGATTGTTCTCTACGACCTAGCCGAAAGCACCGGGGCTGTCACGCCCTGCAAGATCGTACCGCAAGCGTCAAATTGACTGCCAAAGCCATGCCCCGTCATTGCGCCGAATTCGGCTCACCCGTCCGGCCTGCAACAGATAGTTCAGGTGCGCCACGGTTTCGGCCAAGGCCAGACCATATTCCTTCGGGCCGATGTTGCGGCGAAACAGCGGCAAAAAGCAGGCGGCCGCGACCCGTGGCTCGGCCAGATAGGCCGAGAGCCGCGCCAAAGCACTGTGATGATTGTCAATCATCTGTTTCAGGCGATGCGGCAGACCGGTGAACGGCAGTTTGTGACCGGGCAACACCAATTGATCCGGTCGCGCAAAATTGGCCAGCCGGGCGCAAGCCTCTAGCCATTCAGCCAGTGGATTGGCGTCCGGTTCGGTGGCGTAGACGCCAATATTGGGCGAAATCGACGGCAACAACTGATCGCCGCCGATCACCAATTCATCGTCGAGACTCCAGAGGGTGGCATGGGCCGGGGCATGACCATGGCCGATGCGAACATGCCAGCGCCGCCCGCCAAACGTTAGCTGACTGCCTTCCGACATCCGGGTAAACACCGGCGGCATCGGCGCAACCACATCACAAAAATTGAACGGGCGTTCGACCTGTTTGAGGGCCAGCATGTCGGCATCCATTCCGGCCGCGCGATAGAAAGCCTCGGCAGCGGGGGTCAACTGATCCTGACGGTCGAGCGTCAGCATCCGGGCCGTTAACCATGCCGTGCGCGTGGCGATCAATTCTGCGCCATGGTCGGTCTGAAACCACCCGGCCAGCCCGACATGGTCCGGATGATGGTGGGTCAGCACGATCCGCCGCACCGGCATGCCCGACAGCGGCCCCTCAAGAAGCGTCTGCCAACTTTCACGGCAGCGCCGGGTATTGATGCCGCTGTCAATCAGCGTCCAGCCGTCCGGATCAGCAAAAGCGAAGACATTCACATGGTCCAGTGCCATCGGCAACGGCAGCCGCGCCCAAAGAACCCCCGGCGCCACCTCTTGCGCGGTGCCATTTGCCGGCGGATCGACTAAGGCGCTGCCGGACAAATTGCGCAGGGTGCCGGTCATGCCAAAAGGTCGTCAAGGTCGAGGGCGTAAAGTCCTGCCGACCCGGCCCGCGCCTCGATCAACAGACTGGCATGCTCAGGCAACAGGCGTTGGACATAGGCCGCCGCAAGGGCGGCACGCGGCCCCGTTCCGTCTGCGGCTTTCGCGGCAATCAGATGGAAATGGGCCCCAAGCACCCGGGCAAAGGCCCGCAAATAGGGCACGGCCCCGGCAAAGCGGTCGGACGGGTCGGTTTGCGCCACCATCCATTCCGTGGTCTCACGCAGGGATTCGCTGGCGTCCCAGACCGCACCGGCCAGCGATGGCAGGCTGGTGCGTGCCTGCTCGGCGGTGGCCTGAACCTCTTCCAACAGCCGAAAGGCTGCCTCGCCGCCATCTTTCAACTTGCGGCCGACCAGATCCATCGCTTGAATTCCGTTGGTCCCCTCATAGATCGTCGTCACCCGCACATCTCGGTAAAACTGGGCGGCGCCGGTTTCTTCGATCACCCCCATACCGCCATGGACCTGCACGCCCTCTTGCGAAACGGCGAGTCCGACATCGGTACCAAAAGCCTTGGCAATCGGCGTCAGGAACGCGGCCCGGGCCGACTGGTCATCCGCCCCCGTCGCCGCAGCCAAATCGAGCGCGACAGCACAGGCCAGCGCAATCGCACGGGCGGCAAAGATGTCGGCCTTCATCGCGACCAACATTCGTCGGACATCGGCATGATCGGCAATGGGACCGTCACCAAAGGGGGTCCGCCCCTGCCGCCGCTCGACCGCATAAGCCGCCGCTTGCTGATAGGCGGCTTCGGCGACGCCAATGCCCTGAGCCCCAACACCAAGGCGGGCATTGTTCATCATCGTGAACATCGCCGCCATACCGCCCCCCGGCGCGCCGACGATCCAGCCGGTTGCCGCCTCATACTGCAACACCGCCGTTGGCGAGCCATGCAAGCCCAGCTTGTGTTCCAAACTGACCGTGGTCACCCCGTTCGCCGCCCCGGGACGGCCTTCGGCGTCGGGCAGCCACTTCGGAACCAAAAACAGGCTGATCCCCTTGGTGCCGGGTGCGGCATCCGGCAGTCGCGCCAACACCAGATGGCAGATGTTCTCTGCCAGATCGTGATCTCCCCACGTGATGAAGATCTTCTGTCCAGTCACTGCATAGGTGCCATCCGCATTCGGCACGGCTTTGGTCTGAACCGCCCCCACGTCCGACCCGGCCTGCGCCTCGGTCAAGTTCATGGTCCCGGTCCAGGCGCCAGAAATCAGCTTGGGCAGATAAAGTGATTTCAGATCGTCACTGGCATGGTGCGACAGGGCCTCGATCTGGCCTTGGCTCAACAGCGGACACAGTTGCAGGGACAGACAGGCTCCGGCCATCATGTCATTGACGGCGGTGTTCAGCGCCATCGGCAAGCCCATGCCGCCATACGCGACCGGGGCCGCCAGCCCGACCCAGCCGCCCTCGGCAATGGCGCGATAGCCGTCAGAAAAACCCGGCGCGGTCCGCACGACCCCGTCCCGCAACTGTGCTGGAGACAGATCGCCCGGCCGTTGCAATGGCGCAATCTGCTGATCACACAGCTTGCCAGCCTCAGTCAGGATCGCCTCGGTCACATCCGGGGTCACCTCTGCAAATATGGCCGTTTCCGACAGCGCAGATATGTTCACCACATGCGAGAGGATAAAAGTCAGGTCTTGGACCGGTGAAATATACGCCATTGAATTCTTTCCTGCGGCTTGGCAGTTCAGCACGGGTGCAGTACCACCACGAACGGGCTGGCACCACCTTAACGGGCCTGTCCGACCCGACAACAAGAACGCGGCGTCACCAATATGGCTTTGACCACCGAACATTTGATGGCGGATTCCGCCGGTCTGGATCGCGCCGTTGCGATCCTGAAAGCAGGCGGGCGTGTCGCCTTTCCCACCGAAACTGTGTATGGTCTTGGAGCAGATGCCCGCAATGACCGTGCCGTCGCCGGGATTTTCGAGGCCAAGAACCGGCCTCATTTCAACCCGTTGATCGCTCATATCCACGATTGGCAAGCGGCGACGCGGCTGGCCACGTTCTCGCCTGAGGCCGCGCGTCTGGCGCATGCGTTTTGGCCCGGCGCCCTGACCATGGTCCTGCCGCTTGCACCGGGATCGGGTCTGTCCCGGCTTGTGACCGCCGGTCTGACCAGCGTCGCCTTGCGCGTCCCGGCTGCGCCCATTGCCCGCGACTTGCTGGCCCGTTTTGATGGCCCGATCGCCGCCCCGTCAGCCAACCCATCCGGCCGGATTAGCCCGACCACGGCGGCACATGTCCTATCGGGACTTGATGGCCGGATCGAAGCGGTGCTCGCAGGTGACGCCTGTGCGGTCGGCGTTGAATCCACCATTCTCGACCTGACCGGCCCAGCCCGACTGTTGCGTCCGGGCGGCCTGTCAGCCGAGGCCATCGAAGCTGAGCTTGGCTGTACCCTTGCTGCCCCCCTGCCCAGCACAACAGACACCGCCGATGACCGCCCCATCGCCCCCGGCCAACTGCTGTCTCATTACGCGCCAAGCGCGCCGGTTCGTCTGAATGCGGGCACATGTAAACCGGGCGAGCTTTTGTTGGGGTTTGGCCCAGTGCCGGACGCCACAGAAAACCTTTCGCCGGACGGCGATCTGACGGAAGCCGCTGCAAACCTGTTCGCGGCGCTGCATCGTCTGGACAGGCTGAACGCCGTCGCCATCGCGGTATCGCCTATTCCAGAAATTGGCTTAGGCCGGGCGATTAACGACCGTCTTCGCAGGGCCGCAGCACCCCGCTAAACAAAGCAGCAGGGACGCGCGGAGCTCATCCTCGCGATTTGCGCGTATGGCCCATGCGTGCGAATTCCGCAAAAAAACCTGATGCGCACGAATTACGCGCGACCAGAGGTCGATGATAGCGAAATAGGATCAATGCCCAAAAGACCCAGCGCACCGCCCCATTTGCTGTCGCTGTCGGTCGAGAACACAAGATCCGCGGTCGCGTCGCTGATCAACCAAGCGTTGCTGCTGATCTCATCGTCAAGCTGCCCGGGGCCCCATCCCGCATAGCCAAGCGCCAGCAGACACTCTGTCGGGCCATCGCCCCGAGAGATATCTTCCAAGACATCCAACGTCGCGGTCATGCCAAAGCGCCGGTCCACCTGCAGCGTCGCCTCGCTGGCGGTGTAGTCGGACGAATGCAGTACGAAGCCGCGGCCGTGCTCCACCGGACCACCAAAGTGGATCGGCGGCGACTGCGACGGATCTTGCATTTCGATCGACAACTGATCCAGCAGATCAGAAAATCTGATGTCGCGCGCGGGCTTATTCACCACAAGGCCCATCGCCCCATCCTCAGAATAAGCACATATAAAGATCACGCTTTTTTCAAAGCGTGGATCGGTCATCCCTGGCATGGCAATCAGCAACTTGCCGGTCAGGTCTATGGTGTCGACTTTGTTCATGCCCCAATCAATCCACTGCCGGGGCCGGGGCGCAAGGGTCAGAATGGCTTGGAGACCCCCTTCTGGCGCATTTCTCGCTGGATTGTGACTTTCCAGAGGCCCAAAGCCGGTGGATAAGCACGTCATGTTCAATTTGACCCAATTTTGCCGCGCGCTTGCCTTTGCCGCGCTACTGGCACCTTCCGCGGCGTCGGCCCAATCGTTGGACGATGTCGTCGACCTTGATCTTCTCGACGGCTGGACCACGACCGAGGGCACCCATATCGTCGGTTTGCGCATCCGCCTCGCGCCGGGATGGAAAACCTATTGGCGCAGCCCCGGCGAGTCGGGCGTGCCGCCGATTTTTGATTGGAGCGCGGCACAGAACCTGCAAGGCGTCCGCTATCTCTGGCCCCGCCCACAAGTGTTTGAGCAGAACGGCCTGCGCAGCATCGGGTATCATGACGAGTTGGTATTGCCGCTGGAACTGTTCGCCCGCGACCCAGCCGCCCCCATCGTGCTGGCCGGTGAAATGGAATTGGGGGTGTGCAAGGATATTTGTATCCCCATGACCTTGGATATGTCCGGCCTAACCACCACGCCCGGCAGCAGGGATGGCACGGGAAGCCAACCCATTCGGCAGGCGCTGGCCGCACGGCCAAAGACCGCCGTTGAGGCCGGAGCAGGCCCGGTGACCTGCGCGGTCTCTCCGATTGCGGACGGGCTTCGCCTGACCACTTCGATTCCGGTGGCACGTCAGGGCGGCGATGAAATGGTCGTTCTGGAACCCGGTCGGGCCGATCTTTGGGTGTCCCAACCGGCAACCCAGCGCCGGAATGGCATCTTGACCGCGGCGGCCGATCTGGTCCCGCCCGAGGCCCGGCCCTTCACCTTTGATCGATCCAAGTTGCGGATTACCGTCATTGGTCGCGATGGCGCGGTGGACCTTCTGGGCTGTCAGGCCGGATAAAGTCCGACCTGCACCCCAAGGGGCACACAAGCTGTTGCCTGCCACCAATGCCGCCCTTCGAATGGGTCACTTGCGGCGCTGATGTTCCGACAGTCTGGGCAAAATTTCGATGAAATTACACGGTCGGTGACGGTAATCCAGCTGATGCACAAGGATCTCATCCCACGCATCCTTGCAGGCCCCGGGACTGCCGGGCAGTGCAAACAGATAGGTGCCGCCCGCTACACCGCCTGTGGCACGACTTTGCACCGCCGACGTGCCGATCTTGGCCATGGAGACCATGGTAAAAACCGTGCCGAATGCGTCAATTTCCTTTTCATAGACATCTCGGTGCGCCTCGACCGTGACATCGCGCCCGGTCAGCCCGGTCCCGCCGGTCGAGATCACCACATCTACCCCTGCATCCTGAATCCATGTGCGAAGCTGGGCCACGATCTGCGCCCGCTCGTCTTGGACGATCGACCGCACGGCGACCCTATGACCCGCTAGGGCAATCCGCTCGACCAGAATATCCCCGGACCTGTCTTCCGCCAGCGAGCGGCTGTCAGACACAGTCAGAACCGCAATGTTGATCGGCAAAAACGCGCGCTCAGGGGATGGTGTGGTCATGGTGTCTCCGATTCGTCAGTGCTGCTGTCCAAGGCGCGCCTTCAGGGACAGTAAATCCGCCCAAGCGTCGCGCTTGGCGGCCGGGTGTCGCAACAGATAGGCCGGATGCAGCATCGGCAAGCACGGCACACCTGCCGCCGATACCCAACTGCCGCGCAACCGGGTGATGCCACCGCGCTCTAGCACCGCCTGACAAGCGCCATTGCCCATCAAGATCAGAAATTCGGGCTTTGCCAGCGCAATATGGCGCTCAACAAAGGGCCGCAGCATCGCGATTTCATCAGAGGTGGGGGGGCGGTTCTGCGGCGGACGCCACGGCATCACGTTTGAGATATACACCGCATCAGCCAAAGTGTCGGCCTGACGCGCCAAACCGATGGCCAACAGCATCCGGTCCAGCAATTGGCCCACAGGTCCGACAAAAGGAAGTCCCTGCGCATCTTCGTCCCGGCCGGGCGCTTCGCCTAGGATCATGACTCGGGCGCCGGGCTGGCCATCTGCGAAGACCAGATTGCGCGCACCATGGCGCAGTTCGCAATGAGGAAAAGCGGCAAGCGCCGCCCGCAAGCCATCAAGGTCCCCGGCCGCCGCCGCAGCCGCCTGCGCATCGACAATAGGGTCTGGCAACATCGGTTCGGGTGCCGTGATCGCCGGAGACTTGACCGCAGAAACCGTCACCGGCGCGGCATAGCGATCCACCGGCACGTCGCCAATGGCTTCGTCCGCGCCAAGCTCGGCCTGCCAGTCCAGTAGCGCCTTCAGCGCAAGGGGATCGATCCATTCAGTCATGGCGCCAATCTAGGCCTCCGTCAGCGCAAGGTAAATGCCCGGCCGTCTTGCCCCCCGTCGATCCTGAGCCTATAAACCGCGCATTACCGGCAAACGGGGGCAGTATGACATTCCGGGCGAAGCATCTGCTGGGCATAGAACCTCTGCACCCAGACGAAATCACCACCGTTCTCGATCTGGCCGACAGCTATGTCGAGCTAAGTCGGCAGGCCAAGAAGCATTCCGATGTGCTGGCCGGTCTGACCGTGATCAACATGTTCTTCGAGAACTCCACCCGGACCCAAGCCAGCTTTGAAATCGCCGGCCACCGTCTGGGCGCCGATGTGATGAACATGGCGATGCAGGCCAGTTCGATCAAAAAGGGCGAGACCCTGATCGACACCGCGCTGACCCTCAATGCCATGCATCCCGACCTTCTGGTCGTGCGGCATCCCCATTCCGGCGCGGTTAACCTGCTGGCCGAAAAGGTGAATTGCGCGGTCTTGAACGCCGGAGATGGATTGCACGAACACCCCACCCAAGCCTTGCTGGATGCCCTGACCATCCGGCGGGCGAAGGGGCGGCTGCACCGGCTGAACATCGCAATCTGCGGCGACATCGCCCACAGCCGGGTTGCACGGTCGAACATCCTGTTGCTTGGCAAAATGGAAAACCGCATTCGCCTGATCGGGCCACCGACCCTGATGCCGGCTCAGATCGAAGAGTTCGGCGTCGAAGTTTATGACGACATGCGCGCGGGCCTTGCCGGCTGCGACGTGGTCATGATGCTGCGCTTGCAGAAAGAACGGATGGATGGCGGGTTCATCCCATCGCAGCGGGAATATTATCACCGCTACGGGCTGGACGCGGAAAAGTTGAGCCATGCTAAGCCGGACGCCATTGTCATGCATCCCGGCCCGATGAATCGCGGTGTCGAAATCGACGGCACCTTGGCCGATGACATCAACCGCAGCGTCATCCAAGAACAGGTTGAAATGGGGGTCGCCGTGCGGATGGCAGCCATGGATTTGCTGGCCCAGAACCTGCGCAATCGGCGGCGCGAGGCCGCCGCGTGACCAACCCACAGACCTCTGGCTGGGACGGCATTCTGAACCCCGGGGAACGGGTGCTGTGGCAAGGCCAGCCCGACGGGTCCATTGACCTGCACATGCTTCGGGTCGGCAAGGTGCTGCCGGGGCTTGCGGCCACCGCCTTTGTCATCTGCTTCTCGTACCTCGCCACCCGCAGCGCCTTAGATGACGGCCCGATCGGCTTGATCTTTGCGTTGTTCGGCATGTTCTTTGTGGTCATTACGCTGCATTCTGCGGGCGGCTATGTGCTGACCGACGCCTATCGCCGCCGCCACACGTGGTACACGCTGACCAATCAGCGGGCGTTTATCGCCGTCCAGACGCCACGCGGCAAGTCTTTGGATGCCTACCCGATCACATCCGCCACCGTGATCGAATTCGACGGCACCGAGCCGGGAAATCTGTGGTTCGCGACCGATTTCAAGAAGACGAGGCGCAGCAGTGCGCGCATTAAAATTGGATTCGAACGGCTGCACGACAGTCACCACGTCAATGACCTGATCCGTCAGGTCCAGCGGGAGCAGGCATGAGCTTTCTCTTTGAAAATGCCCGATTGATTGACCCTGACGCCGGAACGGACCGCGTCGGCCACCTGATCGTCACCCACGGCCGGATCACCGCGATCGAGGACCAGAGCACCGCGTTCCCCCCCGATCAGTTCCCGGACACCGCCCGGATGGATTGCAACGGGCTTTGTCTGGCGCCGGGCCTTGTGGATATGGGCGTTAAAGTCGGAGAACCCGGAGAACGGCACAAGGAAAGTTTCAAGACCGCCGGAAACGCCGCGGCCGCAGGTGGCGTGACCACCATGGTCACGCGCCCCGACACATTGACCGCCGTCGACAGCCCCGAGGTTCTGGATTTCGTGACCCGGCGCGCGGCCGAGATGAGCCAAGTGCGCATTGCCCCTATGGCCGCTCTGACCCGCAATCGGGAAGGGCGCGAGATGGTTGAGATCAGCTTTCTGATCGATTCCGGCGCGGTGGCGTTCACCGATGGCGATCACGTCCTAACCGACAACCGGGTGCTGTCGCGCTGCCTGACCTATGCCCGCAGCCTGAACGCGCTTGTCATCGCCCATCCGCAAGATCCCGGCCTCAGCCGGGGCGCCGCCGTGACCTCAGGAAAATTCGCCACGCTGCGCGGATTGCCTGCCGTGTCGCCAATGGCCGAGCGGCTTGGCTTGGAACGGGATCTGGCCTTGGTCGAAATGACCCGGGCCCGCTATCACGCTGACCAATTATCCACCGCCACCGCCCTTCCTGCGCTTCGCCGTGCCAAGAATCAGGGGCTGGATGTGACCGCAGGCGTATCGATCCACCATCTGACCCTGAACGAGTTGGATGTCGGCGACTACCGGACCTTCTTTAAGGTAAAGCCCCCCTTACGATCCGAAGACGACCGGCAAGCCATGGTCGAGGCCGTCGCGGAAGGCCTAATCGACGTGGTCTGTTCCATGCACACGCCGCAAGATGAAGAAAGCAAACGCTTGCCGTTTCAAGAGGCCGCCAGCGGTGCCGTCGGGCTGGAAACCTTGTTGCCCGCCGCGATGCGCCTGTATCATTCGGGCCAGATGACCCTGCCGGGCTTGTTTCGGGTGCTCTCACTCAACCCCTCGAAACGTCTGGGACTTGAGGGCGGTCGCCTGAGCATTGGTGCGCCCGCCGATCTGGTGCTGTTCGACCCGCACGCCCCCTTTATTCTGGACCGGTTCACATTGCAGTCCAAATCCAAGAACACACCCTTTGATGGTCAACGCATGCAAGGCCGGGTGCGCGGCACTTGGGTCGGCGGCACCCGGGTGTTCGGCCAATGATCCCCGCCTTGACCTCATCACCGCTGTTGCTGGGTCTGTGCGCTGTGCTGGCCTATCTGCTGGGTTCGGTTCCGTTCGGCATGGTGATGGCCCGGCTCTTTGGTCTGGGCGATCTGCGCCAGATCGGGTCGGGCAATATCGGCGCGACGAATGTGCTGCGCACGGGCAACAAGCTGGCGGCTTTTCTGACGCTGATCCTCGACGCAGGCAAAGGGGCCATCGCCGTCCTGCTTGCCCGTGCGGCTTTGGGCGAAGACGCGGCCCAACTGGCCGGGTTGGCGGCGTTTCTTGGCCATTGTTTTCCGGTTTATCTGGGGTTCCATGGCGGCAAGGGCGTGGCCACGTTCCTTGGCACCTTGCTGGCCCTGTTCTGGCCGGTTGGCGTGGCGGCCTGCGCCACATGGGCGGTGACCGCCGCCATCAGCCGGTATTCATCGCTCTCGGCGCTGGTGGCGGCGGTGTCGGCTCCGGTCTGGTGTTGGCTGTTCGGTCGCCCGGACCTGATCCTGCTCACTATCTGCCTAGCCGGTCTCGTGCTGTATCGCCACAGCGCGAATATCACCCGGCTTCGGGCCGGAACCGAACCCAAGATCGGCAAAAAATCCTGAGGCCCCGCAACTTGCGATGGGCCACAGGGTCCTTGATCCCGGATCAGGCCTCCACTGTGGCCTGACGCGCCCCGAAGTGGCAGATGACCCGTGCGGCAAGGGCGGCGCCTTTCCCGGCGGCCTCTTCGCCGGTTTGCCCTAACGCAAGCCCGCTGAGGAACCCGGCAGCAAAGGCGTCCCCTGCCCCGGTGCTATCCACGACCTTGTCCACCGGAACAGCCGGAACCGCGACCACAGGCCCGCCATCGCACACCATCGCCCCCAGCTCGCTCCGGGTTAAAGCCACCACATCCACATGAGTCATCGCCCAGTCCAGCGCCGCCGCGGCGTCCGCTGCGCCGGCGAGGGCACAAAGCTCGGACTCGTTGCCGATCAAAATATCGCAATGCGCCTCGACGAAGGCCAACATGTTCCCGCGTTGGCGGTCGACACAGGCGGCATCGGACGGCGTCATCGCCACTTTCGCGCCTGTCGCATGCGCCAATTCTGCGGCACGGATAATGTTGGCAGGACCGTGCGGCGCGTCCCAATGATAGCCCTCAACCAGGAGGATCGCCGTACCCGCCGGCAAGGTGTCGGGCAGATCCGACGGCGCCAAGCATTCACATGCGCCAAGGAAGGTGCTCATGGTGCGTTCCCCATCCGGGGTCACCATGACCACGCAGCGGCCGGTGCCAACCCCATCGGTGCGCGACACCACCGGGCAAGAAACGCCGACGCGGGCCATTTCCGCGCGGAACAGATCCCCCAGTTCGTCATCGGCCACCATACCAAGGAAGCTGCCGCCATGTCCAAGATCGCCGATATGGGCAATGGTATTGGCCACAGAGCCACCTGATTGCTGCACACCCGGTCCGATTTCGGCGTAAAGGGCGGTTGCCGACGCACTGTCGACCAGATGCATCTCTCCCACCGTCAAGCCGTGGCGCGACGGCCCTTCCATATCGATCGAGGCAAGTACATCGACGAGAGGATTGCCGATCCCGGCGATCTGAGGTTTGGACGAGGTCATGAGCTATCTCCGGAAACGCGAGGAACGATTGGCCGTGTATATCGTTGAGGGATGCTTGTCACACAAGTGATGGGTGATAACACTAAAGTGCGGATCACGCGGCCCTCTGCCGCATCCGGACAATGGAGGTCATTTCTATGGGACTATTCAGCTTTTTCAAAGGCAAAGGGAAGAAACTTGGGTCTGCGGCCGCGGCCGAGGCACCGTCGGCTGATGACCTGAAAACTGAGCTTAAAGAACTGGGTCTCGACGAGGGGCTAGATGTGACGATTGATGGCGACAAGGTCAAAATCAACGGCACGCCGAAGGATCAAGCCACCAAGGAAAAAGCCATCGTTGCAATGGGCAATATCGAAGGCATCGCCAGCGTCGAAGATGAAACGCCGGGCGATGAGCCGACGTTCTATACCGTTGTCTCTGGGGACACTTTATCTGGCATCGCCAAGAAAACCTTGGGCAACGCCAATGCCTATATGAAAATCTTTGACGCCAATAAGCCGATGCTGTCGAACCCTGATAAAATCTATCCCGATCAAGTGTTGCGCATCCCGCAAGATTGATCGCAGCAGAAAAAAAGGGCGCGCCGGTGTGGCGCGCCCTTTTTTATTCAGTACCGGTAGTGTTCCGGCTTGAACGGGCCATCCGCCGACACGCCGATATAGGCGGCCTGCTCATCCGACAGCACGCTCAGCTTTGCCCCGACCTTGGCCAGATGCAGACGGGCGACCTTTTCATCCAGATGCTTCGGCAGAACGTAGACTTCGTTCTTATACTGGTCGCCCTTCGTCCAAATTTCGATCTGGGCCAACACTTGGTTGGTGAACGATGCGCTCATCACGAAGGACGGGTGGCCGGTGGCATTGCCAAGGTTCAGCAGACGCCCTTCGGACAGCAGGATCAGTCGGCTGCCGGACGGCATCTCGATCATGTCCACCTGCTCTTTGATGTTGGTCCACTTGTGGTTCTTCAGGGCCGCCACCTGAATTTCATTGTCGAAATGGCCGATATTGCCGACGATGGCCATGTCCTTCATCTCGCGCATATGCTCGATGCGGATGACATCCTTGTTGCCGGTGGTGGTGATGAAGATGTCCGCGGTCGCCACGACATCTTCCAGCGTCACCACCTCAAACCCGTCCATCGCCGCTTGAAGCGCGCAGATCGGATCCACTTCGGTCACCTTGACCCGGGCACCGGCCCCGCGCAGCGATGCAGACGAGCCTTTGCCAACGTCGCCATACCCGCAAACGACAGCGACCTTGCCGGCCATCATCGTGTCCGTGGCCCGGCGAATACCGTCGACCAAGGATTCTTTGCAGCCGTACTTGTTGTCGAATTTCGACTTGGTCACGCTGTCATTGACGTTGATCGCCGGGAACGGCAGGTGGCCTTTTTCCATCATCTGATAGAGGCGATGTACACCCGTGGTGGTTTCTTCGGTCACACCTTGGATCATATCGCGTTGCTTGACGAACCAGCCCGGGCTTTTCGCCATGCGCTTGCGAATTTGCGCGAATAGGGCCACTTCTTCCTCGGATGTGGGCACCGCGATCAGGTTCTCTTCGCCTTCCTCAACCCGCGCACCGATCAGGATATAAAGCGTCGCATCGCCGCCATCATCCAAGATCATGTTTGCGCCGCCTTCGGGGAAATCGAAAATGCGGTCGGCGTAATCCCAGTACTCTTCCAAAGTCTCGCCCTTGATCGCGAATACCGGCGTGCCCCCGGCCGCGATGGCGGCAGCGGCGTGATCTTGGGTTGAGAAGATGTTGCAAGAGGCCCACCGCACATCCGCACCAAGTGCGGTCAGGGTCTCGATCAACACCGCCGTCTGGATGGTCATGTGAAGCGATCCCGCGATGCGCGCGCCGCTCAGCGGTTTCGCAGAACCAAACTCTTCGCGCACCGCCATCAGGCCGGGCATTTCCGTTTCCGCTATGTCGAGTTCCTTGCGGCCATAGGCGGCAAGGGCAATATCCTTGACAATATAATCGTTCACTTCAGTCTCCGACAGCAATGTGGATTGGCCCAATCAGCTAGCACCCTTCCCCTAAGCCGACAAGCCGAACCACCGGTATAGGTGCCGGACCGGTCCCAGCGCGTTGACTCAGGCAGGGCAGACTGCCAAAGGTGCCGCCAAACCTTGATGAGGGGCACCATGACGCAGATCCTGAGCCAGACACGCGGACCAGAGCATCCCAACGCAGTTGTCTTTGCCTGCGACGACGGTCATCTTCCGTTCGCAATATTCGCCGCCGACCGCATCCGCCGGGTCGAGCCTGACGGCAAATTCGATATCATGATCTGTATGCCGGACATCTCGAATGTGCCCGAACGGCACAAATCTGGGCCCGTGCGGTTCTGTCAGATTGATTTCACCGCCCTGCCCGATGTGCCGATGGTCAAGGACTGGATCACCAACGCGACCTATTTCCGCTGGGTGCTGCCCAACGCGTTCGTCGCCGAATACCAGACGCTGTTCTACATGGACACCGACACGTATCTGGCACGTCCCGGCGTGCAGCGGTTGTTCGACGGGATCACGGTCAAGGTCCCCCTGTCCGCCTGCACGGAATTCCTGAATCTCGGCGCGTTGAACGAAGACGAGACGACACGTCCCGACCGGGCCAAGGCGCGCGATCTGGGCGGCAAAAACGGCGAATATTACAACGCCGGGGTCTATGTCTGCCAGCCCGAGGAATTCATCGCCATGAACGGGTTGGAACGGTTCGTCATCGCCGCCCAGAAAAACGTCGAGTACCTGCCCATCCACCGAGATCAGGATCAGGGCGCGATGAATCTGGCCTTTGCCGATGATATCCTGCCGCTTAGCCCACTTTACAACTGGCGCGCCCGGGCGTGGCTGCACGAGCGCGAAGTCAGCCGCTACAACCCTTTTCTGCTGCATTTTGCCGGTCCCCCGAAACCGTGGAACCGGCACGACAATCCTTTTATCATCAGCTACGCAGAAGAATACCTAGGCTTTCTGGCCCGCGAGTTTCCACAGATCGAGTCCAAGACTCTGCCGCGCACGGCAGCGTGGCGACGCGAGAACCCCAAGCACAAGATCAAACTGCTGGAGGATATCCGCATCAAGCTTTACCTTGGCCGCGCGGCAAAAAAGCTAAAAAGCTATCAAGACAAGCATATCGACGTGAAATTCGACTGGATGGATCAGAAAATCGCCGAATCCGTGATCGGCTAATCACCGGACATCCCTTCACCGATAAAGAAAAAGGCACCCGAAGGTGCCTTTTCGCCAAGATCAGCCCACCATCCGCTCAAGACCAAAGGCATTGGCAAGATCGTCGGCAAGATCGGTCTTCTCCCACGAGAAGCCGCCATCGTCGTCGGGGGTCCGGCCAAAATGCCCATAAGCCGACGTGCGGGTGTAGATCGGGCGCAGAAGTTGCAGATGCTCGCGGATGCCGCGCGGCGTCAAACGCACCATCGCCCGCAAGGTCTCGGACAGTTTTGCTTCGTCAGCGCGCCCGGTGCCCATCGTATCCACGTAGATCGCTACCGGTTCTGGCACCCCAATCGCATAGGCCAGCTGAATCTGGCACTTGTCGGCCAGACCGGCCGCCACCACGTTCTTCGCCAGATAGCGCGCGGCATAGGCCGCCGAGCGATCGACCTTAGTCGGATCTTTGCCGGAAAACGCCCCGCCCCCATGAAGTGCTGCGCCACCATAGGTATCGACAATGATCTTGCGCCCCGTCAGGCCCGCGTCGCCATCCGGTCCGCCAATCACGAATCGGCCGGTCGGATTGACGATCAGACGCGCCTCGGGAACGCTCCAGCCTTCTGGCAGCACCCGCGCCACATAGGGGCGGACCATCTCGCGCACCTCTTCGGTGCTGAACTCTTCACCATGCTGCGTTGACACCACCACGGTATCCACGCCAACCGGCGCACCATCCTCGTAGCGCAAGGTAACTTGGCTTTTCGCATCAGGCCCAAAGCCGGGCTGAACCCCGGACTTCCGGTCTTCGGCCATCAGACGCAGGATACGGTGGGCCAACAGGATCGGCGCCGGCATCAATTCAGGGGTCTCGTTACAGGCGTAACCGAACATGATGCCCTGATCGCCCGCGCCCTCTTCGCCCTTGTTGCCCTGATCAACCCCCTGCGCGATGTCCGCAGATTGTTCGTGCAGCAGATTGTTCACGGCACAATTGCGCCACGAAAAGCCCTTTTGCTCGTAACCGATGTCACGAATGGCGGCGCGGGCGATCTCTTCGACCTGTTGCATCACGGAATTGGGTCCGCGCACCTCGCCAGCGATGGTGACATGGTCGGTGGTGGCAAGGGTTTCACACGCCACCCGCGCCTCGGGTTCTTCGGCCAGAAAAGCGTCCAGAATTGAATCCGAGATCCTGTCGCAGACCTTGTCCGGATGACCCTCGGAAACCGATTCACTTGTAAATAGCCAGGATTTCTTGCTCATCTTATCCGTCTCCTTCAGCCCATCGGTCCCGGGCAAATCACGACGCTGCGGTCGGTTGTTCAGATTACTTGCGGGCAGGTGTGTAGCCGAGATTGGGGGCAAGCCACTGCTCGACCTCGGCAATGTCCATGCCCTTACGCACGGCATAATCAGCGACCTGATCGGCCCCGATTCGGCCAATGCCAAAATAGGCCGCCCCAGGATGGGCGAAGTACAATCCCGACACCGCCGAAGACGGCCACATGGCGCAGCTTTCCGTCAACTCAAGACCGGCTGTTTTCCCAGCATCGAGCAAGGCGAAAAGCGTGCGCTTTTCAGTATGATCCGGGCTGGCAGGATACCCCGGCGCCGGGCGGATACCAACATATTTCTCAGAGATCAGATCGTCATTGGTCAGCGCCTCATCGACGGCATAGCCCCAAAGGTTGCGGCGCACCCGCTGGTGCAACGCCTCGGCAAATGCCTCGGCCAAGCGATCGCCCAAAGCCTGCACCATGATGGAGTCGTAATCATTGCCATCAGCCTTGAACCCATCGGCAAGATCATGAACTTCAGGGCCAACATTCACCGCAAAACCGCCCAGCCAATCGGGTGTGCCGATGGGCGCTACGAAATCCGCAAGACACATCGAAGCTCGGTTCCCCGACTTGCCGCCCTGCTGTCGCAGCATCGGGAAGCGGGCCAATTCAACCGTGCGGGTTTCATCGGTCCAGACGATCACATCGTCGCCGTCACTGTTGGCGGGCCAATGGGTGACCACGCCGCGCGGCGAAAACCAATTTTCATTCGCGATCTTGTCCAACATCGCAAGTGCGTTTTTGTGCAGATCCCGCGCCGCCTCGCCCATTTGTGGATGGGTCAGGATACCGGGATAGGTTGCGCGCATTTCCCAAGTCCAGAAAAACGGCGACCAATCGATGAAGGGGATCAGGTCCTTCACCGTCATGTCATCAATCACGGTCTGGCCCGGCGCATTCGGAGCGGGCGGTTGATAGCTGTCCCAGCCGCCGTCAAAGGCGTTGGCACGGGCATCGACCAAAGGCGTTGTCGCCCGGTCACCCGCCGCAGCCCGCGTCTCGCGCAGCTTGACCTGCTCGGTCAAGATGCCCTCAAGAAAGTCAGGCGACAGAGTTTTCGACAACAGCTTTGAGACCACGCCCACAGCCTTCGACGCATCATCTACATGGACCACGCCATGATCATATTCCGGCGCAATCCGCAGTGCCGTGTGTTTCTTCGAGGTGGTCGCCCCACCAATCAACAACGGCAACGAAAAGCCCTGACGCCGCATTTCAGACGCAACATCAACCATCCGGTCCAGCGATGGGGTGATGAGACCGGAAAGGCCGATGATGTCGGCCTTTTCTTCGCGCGCCCGCTTCAGGATATCCTCGGCGGGCACCATGACGCCCAGATCGACCACGTCGTAATTGTTGCACTGTAAGACAACCCCGACGATGTTCTTGCCGATGTCATGCACGTCGCCCTTGACCGTCGCCATCAGGATTTTGCCCTTGGCCGAGGTATCGCCGGAGCGTTTCTTTTCCTCTTCCATAAACGGAATAAGGTGGCCAACGGCGGCTTTCATCACCCGGGCGGATTTAACCACCTGCGGTAGGAACATCTTACCTTCACCGAACAGATCGCCGACGACGCTCATCCCATCCATCAACGGGCCTTCGATCACATCAAGCGGCTTATTAGCGGCCTGACGGCATTCTTCGGTATCGGCCACCACGAAATCGGTGATGCCATGCACCAGCGCGTGACGGATCCGGTCATTGACCGGGGCTTCCCGCCATTTCGGGTCGGCCTTTTTCTGCGCCTCGCCGGACCCACGGTATTTATCCGCAATCTCCAGCAACCGGTCGGTGGAGTCGGGGCGGCGGTTCAGTAGCACATCCTCGACCCGTTCACGCAATTCTTCCGGGATGTCGTCGTAGACCGTGATCTGACCGGCATTGACGATGGCCATGTCCAACCCGGCCCGGATTCCGTGATACAGGAAGGCCGAGTGCATCGCCTCGCGCACCGGATCGTTGCCGCGGAAGCTGAAGGATACGTTCGACAAGCCGCCGGAGATATGGCTGAGCGGCATCTCGGCCTTGATCAGGCGGCAGGCGTCGAAAAAGGCATTCGCGTAATCGTTATGTTCTTCGATGCCGGTGGCGACAGCGAAAATGTTGGGGTCAAAGATGATGTCCCACGGATCGATCCCGGCCTTCTGGGTCAGCAGATCATAGGACCGTTTGCAGATCTCGAACTTGTGCTGCGCGGTTTCGGCCTGCCCGCCCTCGTCGAACGCCATGACCACAACCGCCGCGCCATAGCGGCGAACCGCCCGGGCCTGTTCTAGAAACGGTGCCTCGCCCTCTTTCAGCGAGATCGAATTCACGACACTGCGGCCCTGCACGCATTTCAGGCCGGCCTCGATCACTTCGAACTTCGAGCTGTCGATCATCACAGGCACGCGGCTGATATCCGGCTCGGACGCGATCAGATTCAGGAAGGTGACCATCGCCTCCTTACTGTCCAAAAGCCCTTCATCCATGTTCACGTCAAGGATTTGTGCGCCGTTTTCGACCTGTTGCCGGGCGACCTCGAGCGCGGCGGGGAAATCGCCCGCCATGATCAGTTTCTTGAACCGGGCCGAGCCGGTCACATTGGTGCGTTCGCCAATGTTGATGAAATTTGCGATACTGCTCATGCTGCGCTCTCGTCTTGGTTGTCAGTCGATGGCCCTGCGACCTCGAACATTTCAAGACCCGACAAGCGCATCTTCTCGACCGTGCCTGGCACCTTACGCGGAGCCTTGTCCGCCACCGCCTTGGCAATGGCGCGAATGTGGTCTGGCGTGGTGCCGCAGCAACCGCCGACAATGTTAACCAACCCGGACGCCGCCCATTCCGCCAGATGATCCGATGTTTCACGTGGAGTTTCGTCATAACCGCCCATGTCATTGGGCAGGCCAGCATTCGGATAGGCAGAGATCCGGGTGTCAGCCACGCCCGACAGGGTGCGGATATGCTGGCGCATTTCTGCAGCACCCAGCGCACAGTTCAGGCCGACGGCAAACGGCTTGGCATGGGACATGGAGGCCCAGAATGCCTCGGGCGTCTGGCCGGTCAGGGTGCGCCCCGACAGATCCGTGATGGTGCCTGAGATAATGATCGGCGGCACCGCCACGCCCTGATCGCGCAGGCTTTCTATGGCATAGATGGCCGCTTTGGCATTCAAGGTATCGAAAATGGTCTCGACCAGCAGGATATCAACGCCGCCATCGATCAACCCGCGCGCCGCTTCGCCGTAAGCATCGGCCAGTTGATCAAAGGTGACGCCACGCTTGCCGGGATCGTTAACATCTGGTGACAGGCTGGCGGTCTGGTTGGTGGGGCCGATCCCGCCTGCGATCCAGATCGGGCGTTCGGGCGTGGCCACGGCATCTGCCGCCTCGCGGGCGATCCCGGCCGAGGCGACATTCATCTCATAGGCCAGATCCTGCATGCCATAATCAGCTTGGCTGATGGCATTTGCACCGAAGGTGTTGGTCGACAGGATATCTGCGCCCGCGTCCAGAAACGCCGCATGAATGTCGCGGATCATGTCGGGCTGGCTGAGGCTCAGCAATTCGTTGTTGCCGCCCACATCCGAATTGTGGCTGACGAACCGCGTGCCGCGATAGGTCGCCTCATCGGGTTTGTGTTGCTGGATCATCGTCCCCATGGCCCCATCCAAGACCAGAATACGACGGGCGGCGTGGGTTTCCAGATCAGTTGATGCGGTCATGGTCGTCCTTGGTCTGCAGCCTGATCCGCCGGTCCGCTCTTCATGTCCAAGAGACGACTTTGGCGGGCAAGCCTGTTATCAGCCGGGTATATCGGGGAATTCGAGAAAAGCCAGCTTTGAGGCATCAAAGCGTTACTGGCTATGGCGCAGAAACACAATATTTACTGTGCAAATGCCGTGCAGAACCGGCGTTATGCGGCGCGGCAACGGTTCCCGGGCCAATGGCGATGCGCTTCGGCCCCACTATGCGGACATTCTGTCGCGCCACCAGCCCGGGATTTCGTCGGATTTCGGGGCAGACCGGCGCTGTTCCTGGCCAGAGTGAACAGGAAAAGACGGCAAAGGCCTTGCCACTTGCGCGGGCGAATGCACTATCACACCGGTCAGCATTCACGGAGGACCGATGCCCGATCTGCTTAAAACACCCCTTCACGGCCTCCATCTGAAGCTGGGGGCCCGCATGGTGCCGTTTGCCGGATATGACATGCCGGTTCAGTATCCTTTGGGGGTCATGAAGGAACACCTGCATTGCCGCGCCCGTGCCGGGTTGTTCGATGTCAGCCATATGGGGCAGATTTTGATTCACCCAAAATCCGGCGACCTCCGGGACGCCGCCTTATCATTAGAGACGCTCGTGCCAGCGGATATCGCCGGTCTTTCCGCCGGACGTCAGCGCTATGGCCTGTTCACCAACCCGGAAGGCGGCATTGAGGATGATCTGATGATCGCCAATCGCGGCGACCATTTGTTTTTGGTGGTGAACGCCGCGTGTAAAGCGGCTGACCTTGCCCATCTGCAAGCGCATCTGCCAGACAGTTGCACGATCACACCCGTGACCGACCGGGCACTGCTGGCGCTTCAGGGCCCCGACGCCGAGGCGGTTCTGGCCCGGATCGTACCGGACGTCGCGACCATGCGGTTCATGGATGTCGCGGTGATCGACAGCCCGTTTGGCCCGCTTTGGGTGTCGCGATCCGGCTATACCGGCGAAGACGGCTATGAGATTTCGGTGGCCGACGATCAGGCCGAGGCCTTTGCCAGCGCGCTTCTTGCGGAGGACGCAGTCGAAGCCATCGGGCTGGGTGCCCGGGATTCCCTGCGCCTAGAGGCCGGTCTGTGCCTCTATGGTTCGGATCTGGACACCGCCACCACCCCGGCCGAGGCCGATCTCGGCTGGGCCGTCCAGAAAGTCCGCCGCAGTGGTGGCGCGCGAGAAGGCGGCTTCCCCGGCGCGGACCGCATTCTGCCAGAACTGGCAAGCAGCCCGGCCCGCACCCGCATCGGCCTGCGCCCCGAAGGCCGCGCCCCGATGCGCCCCGGCACCGTTTTGTACGCCAGCCCCGACTCCGACACCCCGATTGGAACCGTCACGTCCGGCGCCTTTGGTCCGTCAATCGAGGGGCCCATGTCGATGGCCTATGTCGCGACGGACCACATCAGCCCCGGCACCTTGATTTTCGGCGACGTGCGCGGCAAACGCTTGCCTGCGACTGTCACGAAAATGCCGTTTCGTCCCGCCACCTACAAACGCTAAGTCCCGGAGACCACACAGATGAAATTTACCGAAGAACATGAATGGCTGCGCGAAGAAGACGACGTGATCGTTGTCGGCATCACCGAACATGCCGCCACCCAACTGGGCGATCTGGTGTTTGTCGAATTGCCCTCGGTCGGCACCGAAGTGGTCAAGGATGACGAAGTGGTGGTGATCGAGTCGGTCAAAGCCGCCTCAGACATCTTGGCTCCGATTGACGGCGAAATCGTCGAAGTCAACGAAGCGTTGGTCGAAAATCCCGGCTTGGTGAACGAAGACGCCCAAGGCGACGCGTGGTTCTTTAAAATCAAGCCATCGGACCCGTCGCAAATGGACGATATGATGGACGAAGCCGCTTATAAAAAATTCGTCGACTAAGTCTTCGCCTTGTCCAAACTGCGCAGTCCGGCCCGTTCCGGGCTGCGTCCGTCCCGTGACGTTACCGCCTCAGGAGCTTGCCAGCGATGCCCTTCGTTCCCACCGACTACCAGCCCTATGATTTCGCCAATCGCCGCCATATCGGCCCCTCTCCGGCGGAAATGACGGCCATGCTGGAGGTTCTGGGGGTCGCGTCTCTGGACGAGTTGATCGACCAGACCGTACCGGCCTCGATCCGCCAGACCGAGCCGCTGGAGTTCGGGAAACCCAAATCCGAAAGCGAATTGTTGCGGCACATGCACGGGGTCGCGTCCAAGAATAAGGTACTGACCTCGCTCATCGGGCAGGGTTATCACGATACGATCACCCCGCCCGCGATTCAGCGCAATATCTTTGAAAACCCGGCATGGTACACCGCCTACACCCCCTATCAGCCGGAGATCAGCCAAGGCCGTCTTGAGGCGCTGCTGAACTATCAGACCATGATCTCGGATTTGACCGGACTGGACATCGCCAATGCGTCCCTTCTGGACGAGGCGACCGCCTGTGCCGAAGCGATGACCATGGCGCAACGGGTGGCAAAATCCAAAGCCACGGCGTTTTTCGTCGACGAAAACTGTCACCCCCAGAATATCGCAGTGATGCAGACCCGGGCCGCACCGCTGGGCATTGAGATCATCATCGGCGCGCCCGAGACCCTTGTGCCCGAAGACGTCTTCGGTGCGATCTTCCAGTATCCCGGCACCTATGGCGACCTGCACGATTTCACCGACCCGATCGCCGCGTTGCACGCGGCCAAGGCCATCGGCGTTCTGGTGGCCGATCCCATGGCACTGACCCTGCTGAAAGAACCCGGCGCCATGGGGGCTGACATTGCCGTCGGCTCGACCCAACGCTTCGGTGTGCCGCTGGGATATGGCGGCCCGCACGCCGCCTATCTGGCCTGCCGCGACGCGTACAAGCGCAACCTGCCGGGCCGGATCATCGGCGTATCGGTCGATGCCCGGGGCGAGCGCGCCTATCGGCTGTCGCTGCAAACCCGCGAACAACATATTCGCCGCGAAAAGGCGACCTCCAACGTCTGCACGGCGCAGGCACTGCTCGCGGTCATGGCGTCGTTCTATGCGGTCTTCCACGGCCCCGACGGGCTGAAAGCCATTGCGCAGCGGATCCACCGCAAGACCGTGCGGCTGGTCGACGGGCTGGAATCGGGCGGCTTCACCGTGTCGCCCGCCGCCTATTTCGACACCGTGACCATCGAGGTCGGCGAAATGCAGGGCGTGATCCTGAAATCGGCGCTGGCCGAGGGCATCAACCTGCGCCGGATCGGCAATGACCGGGTCGGTATCACGCTGGACGAATGCACCCGCCCCGACACGCTGGAAGCCGTCTGGCGCGCCTTTGGCATCGACCGCAAGGATGCGCCGACGCATGAGTACCGCATTCCCGACGCACTGGTGCGCACCAGCACCTACCTGACCCATCCAGTGTTTCACATGAATCGGGCCGAGACTGAGATGATGCGCTATATGCGCCGCCTGTCGGACCGCGATCTGGCACTGGACCGGGCGATGATCCCGCTGGGCTCTTGCACGATGAAGCTGAACTCTGCCGCCGAAATGATGCCGGTCAGCTGGCCGGAATTCGCGCGCATCCATCCGTTTGTGCCTGATGATCAGGTGCTTGGCTACCGGCAGATGTTGGATGACTTGGGCAAGACACTTTGTCAGATCACCGGTTATGACGCCATGTCGATGCAGCCCAATTCCGGCGCACAGGGCGAATATGCCGGACTTCTGACCATTGCCGCCTATCACCGCGCGCAAGGCGACCAAGACCGCAAGATCTGCCTGATCCCGGTCAACGCCCACGGCACCAACCCGGCCTCGGCGCAGATGGCGGGCATGTCGGTGGTGGTCGTGGCCTGCACCCGCAACGGCGATATCGACGTCGCCGATTTCCGCGCCAAGGCCGAAGCGGCGGGCGACCGTTTGGCCGCTTGCATGATCACCTATCCCTCGACGCACGGCGTGTTCGAGGAAACCGTCCGCGAGGTCTGTGAAATCACCCATGCCCATGGCGGGCAGGTCTATCTCGACGGGGCCAACCTGAATGCGATGGTTGGCCTCAGCCAGCCAGGCAAGATCGGCGCGGATGTCAGCCACCTGAACCTGCACAAGACGTTCTGCATCCCACATGGCGGCGGCGGCCCCGGCATGGGTCCGATCGGCGTGCGGGCGCATCTGGCCCCCTATCTGCCCGGCCACCCTGAAACCGGCGGCCGCGAAGGGCCGGTCAGTGGCGCGCCCTTCGGCTCGGCAGCAATCCTGCCGATCAGTTGGGCCTATTGCTTGATGATGGGCGGGGCGGGCCTGACCCAAGCCACCAAGGTCGCGATCCTGAACGCCAACTACATCGCCAAGCGGCTGGAGGACGCCTATCCGATTCTCTACAAAGGGAAAAATGGCCGCGTCGCGCATGAATGCATCCTCGATGCCCGCCCCTTCGATGAGGCGGCTCATATCACCGTCGATGATATCGCCAAACGCCTGATCGACCACGGGTTCCACGCGCCCACCATGAGCTGGCCGGTCTCGGGAACCTTGATGGTAGAGCCGACCGAATCCGAAACCAAAGCCGAATTGGACCGATTCTGCGAGGCGATGCTGGCCATTCGGGCCGAGATCGACGCGGTCGCCGAAGGCCGGATCGACGCCAAGAACAACCCGTTGAAAAACGCGCCCCATACCACAGCCGACCTGATTGCCGACTGGGACCGCCCCTATAGCCGCGAAGCCGGATGCTTTCCGGCCGGGGCCTTCCGGGTCGACAAGTATTGGCCAGCCGTCAACCGGGTCGATAACGTTTATGGGGATCGCAACCTCGTATGCACCTGCCCGCCGCTGTCAGACTATCTCGACGCGGCGGAATAATCTTGACCGGCGCGCAGTCCCAAATCTGCGCGTCGGACCGGTTTTCACCTTCCGTCCCGCCTGCCCCCCCCGCCGTATCAGCGCCCCATCGCCACCAAGCAGATCGCTGCGCGGCGAAGCCGCGCCCGGCCCAACGCGCGGCGTCCGACAGGGCGGCGCGGGGCGGGAGGGCCCGGTTTGCGCGGGCGGACGTGCAGACTTATGGGCGTTATTCCTCAGCCGATCTGGTGAATCACATCGTACATCACCGGCTCGAAACTGCGGCACAACGCATTGAGTTCCCGGTTGCGTTTGCGCATCTCGGTCGAGCGCAACATTGCTAAAAAATCCTCTCGTTGCTGCCACTGGCTGTAATTGGCAATCCGGGTCTGGGCGTCATTGACGTGCAGTCCAGCCGCAATGAAACCGGGCTGCTTCGAGATAAAGCTGTCATAGGCATCGCGCAGCGCGTCGAGCAAGTCCTGACAGGTCCCCGGGGTGACCTCGAACGTGGTGATGACGGTTTGACTGGCTGATGGGGATGTAATCTGCATGGCTCGTCCTCCTTACTCTGACTATCCTCATTGCCCTGCTGTCGGTAAAGCCCTGTCCGCACCGTGCCCTGCACTCTTCGCCTATGCCTGCACCGTGGTTAACGCCGTCTTAACCCCGGTCCAGATACCGCTGGTCCGGAAAGGAGGGCAGGATGCGGACCGCTCGGCTCTGCTCGATAGGACTGGGGGGCATGCTGTCGGGTGCCTTGTCGGCCTCGGCGGTGCTGGCCGGGGCTTGGCCGCGCGATCAAGGCGGCGTATTTGCCTCGCTGGCCTATGAGCTCACCACCCCCGAGGCCGCGATTCAGCCCGAAGCGCTGGCCTTGGACCCGACGCCGCCACTCTATAGCTACACCGCGCTCTATGCCGAATATGGGCTGCGCCCGTGGCTGACCGTCGGCCTTGATACCGGCCAGCAGGAGGGGCCGGACACGTGGTCCGGCGTGGTGTTCGTCCGGGTGCCGATCGGATCGCAGGACGGCCGCCATCGCTTTGCCGTTCAACTGGGGCTTGGTCAGCGCCGCTATGAACAAGAAGGGCCGTATTACGGCATTGAGACCATTGAAACGGAATGGATCGCGCGGCCGACGCTTGCATGGGGCATGGGCTTTGACAGCCCGTGGGGGCCAGCTTGGGCCGGGGCCGAGGCCAGCGTGGAATGGCGCGCCGACACCGCCGGTCAGCCGGTTAAACTGGACCTGACCACCGGCGTGACCATCAGTCCGCGTACGACGGTGTTGCTGCAATTGCAAACCGGCGATTACCCGGACAATCCACCCTATGCCAAGCTGCTGCCCGGGCTGGTGGTGCGACTGCTGCCATGGCTATCGCTGGAAAGCAGCGCCATCCTCAGTCTTGTTGGGGATGACAAACTGGGGGCCAGGACCGCGCTCTGGCTGGAGTTTTAAGCTGTCTGCCCTCGCCCGGATCAGACGCACGCGGCAGCATGGGACGGGTCAGTCGCGCGGGACGCCCACCGCCTGAGATTATGCCGAGTCTCCCGGTGCGGTTCGGAGAAATCCGGCACCGGCGCAAGGGTAAGCAGTGGTTGCATCGGCGCTGGCCGGCGCTAAGGTCCGCCCATGTCCAGCCCCTCTGTGATCCGCCCCACTGACGACGATGCCCGTGCGCTGGCCCAGCGGTTGATCGGCACGGCGCGATCCGGCGCGCTGGCCGTACTGGACCCCACCAGCGGCGTGCCGCAGGTGACACGGGTCGCCATGGGCACCACCCCAGAGGGTCAGCCTCTGACGCTGATCTCTGAGCTGTCCGCGCATACCGTCGCGCTGCGGGCCGATCTGCGCTGTTCCCTGCTGTTGGGCGAACCCGGCCCCCGCGGCGATCCGCTAACCCACCCGCGCCTTACCCTGACCTGCACCGCCTGTTTCGTGCCGCGAGACGATCCGGCGCACATCCGTCTGCGCGCGCACTACCTTGGCACCCATCCCAAGGCGCAGCTTTATATCGATTTCAGCGATTTTTCGTTTCTGCAATTCAGGGTGCATTCGGCAGCTCTCAATGGCGGATTCGGCAAGGCGTTTCACCTTGGCCCCGGGGATCTGGGCCTGACCTGAAGGCAAGACCATGCTTCTGACCGTGCTGCATTACTTGGGCTTTTCCGTCGCCATTGGCGGTGGCACAGCGGCCCTGATCCTTATGACCCGCGCCGGGCGCGATCCGGCAACAGCACCGTATCTGCGGGCCGCGATCCGCGTCATCGCGCAGGTTGGCATCGCCGCCATCGCGGTGCTGTGGCTCACCGGTCTGAGCCTCTGGCTTGGGCGCTATGGCGGCACGATGGCCCTTGGCGGAAGCTGGCACCTGAAGCTGGCCGGGGTGGTGACACTGACCGCGCTGGCCCTGCCTGCATTTGTCCGCATGCAGATGGGCCGCCCCCTACCCGCGCCTTGGGCCAAACGCGTATTGGTGGCACAACTGCTAGCCGCTGTCGCCACCGTCGCGGCGGCTGTGGCGACATTTGGGACCTAATCGCACGAGTGCGGGGGTCGCACGCCGTCCCCCCTGACGGATGCGCCTTTTGGTTGCCTCAAACAGCACGGTCGTCATAGCCTTCCAGCCATGACGACCGAAAACCACAAGAAACACGCCATCATCCTTGATGGACCGATCGGCGTTGGGAAAACCACCTTTGGCCGTCTGTTGGCGGATCGGCTTGCAGGCCAGTTTCTGGACGGCGACAGGTTTTCGGACCCGCACGGGCCTTGGTATGCTTCAAGCCTGTCAACAAACAGAGGCATATTCACTGCAAGCATGACCGCGTTTGACGCGACATCGACCGTGGTGATCGCCTATCCGATGCGCTGTCTCAATTGGATATTCTTGAGACGGCGCTTCCAAGCGGCACAGATCGAGACGCACTGTGTTGGCTTACAGGCATCGCTTGAGAACATCACCGGCCAAGACCGCAGCCGCCGCTTATCGGTGTCTGAGATCGCCCGCGCCCAACACATGATTGAACAGGGATACGGGGCCAGACCTTTCAACACGTTCAGCTTTCGCACCGACACAGGCGACATCACAACGGTTCTTGACGGGGCGGTCGCACGGCTTGGATCAGTGCTTGCCGATGGCCCATAGGGCCGGATCGGCACCATTCGCCCACGCGACGCCTGTCTTCCGGCGGGACCGGAAGACAGGGCCAGATGTCAGGCGGTGGCTGCGTCCCGGGTCAAGGCGGTCTCAATCAGAGCGATGGTTTCATCGACACCGTAAAGCGCGATAAAGCCGCCAAAGCGCGGGCCTTGGCTGGCCCCAAGCAGAACCTCATAGATCGCAGTGAACCACGTCCGCAGCGGTTCGAACCCGTGATCCTTGCCCACGGCAAAGACCAAAGATTGCAGCGCCTCAGCATCCGCCCCCCCGGTCCAGTCGCCCAAGCGGACGGCCAGATCGGACAGCGCAGCGCGCTCTGTTTCGGTCGGGGCGCGGTAGACTTTGCTGGGTTTTACAAAGTCATTGTAATACTGCACCGCAAAGCCCGCCGCCGCATCCAGACCGGGATGAGACTCTGGCGTCGCATCCGGTGCATAGCGCCCGATGAAGCCCCACAGCGCGTCCTTGTTTTCCGCCGACGCCACCGAGGCGAGGTTCAGCAGCATGGCAAAGGACACAACCATATCCGAGGCGGGCACGTTGTGGCCGTGGATGTGAAACACCGGGTTGGCCAGCTTTCCGGCGTCGTCTTGGTCGGGATAGGCGCGCAGTTGCTGGTGATACTCATCCACCGCCTTGGGAATGACATCGAAATGCATCCGCTTGGCAGTCTTCGGCTTTAGGAACATGAAATAGCTCAAGGATTCCGTCGACGCATAGGTCAGCCATTCGTCGATCGACAAGCCGTTTCCGGTGGATTTCGAGATTTTCTGACCGCTCTGATCCAGGAACAGCTCATAGGTAAAGTGTTCGGGCGCGCGACCCCCCAGAACCCGGCAAATCCCGTCATAGATCGGCGTATTGGCAGCGTGGTCCTTGCCATACATTTCAAAATCGACTCCAAGCGCCGCCCAGCGGGCACCGAAATCGGGCTTCCACTGCAGCTTGACGTTGCCTCCGGTGACCGGAACCGTCACGTCTTGACCGTCTTCGTCGGTGAAGGTCACGGTGCCGTTCGCCGCATTGACCTCTTTCATCGGAACATAAAGCACCCGGCCCGAAATCGGCGAGATCGGCAAGAAGCACGAATAGGTCTCGCGCCGTTCTTCCCGCAGGGATTTCAGCATGATCTTCATGATGTCGTCGTACTTGTCGACGGCACGCAGAAGAATCTCGTCCATTTTGCCCGATTTGTAATAGTCGGTCGCGCTGGCAAAATCGTACTGGAAGCCAAACGTATCGAGGAACCGGCGCAACATGGCATTGTTATGCTCGCCAAAACTTGGATGGGTGCCGAAGGGATCCGGCACGGCGGTCAGGGGACGCTGCAAATGCTCGCGCAGCATTTCGGGATTGGGCACGTTCTCGGGAATTTTGCGCATCCCGTCCATGTCATCCGAAAAGCACAGCAGTTTGGTCGGAATATCGCTGATGATCTCAAAGGCGCGGCGGATCATGGTTGTGCGCGACACTTCGCCAAAGGTGCCAAGATGCGGCAGACCCGAGGGGCCATAGCCGGTCTCGAACAGGACATAGCCCTTTTCCGGCGGCGCTTTTTCATAGCGTTTGAGCACCCGGCGCGCTTCCTCAAAGGGCCAGGCTTTCGAGGCTAGGGCGGCGGTGCGCAGGTCGGTCATGGGTCTATTCCGGTCGGTTGGGGCCGAGGCCCATTGCCTCGGCGTGCCGTCTCCCTATTGTTGCCGGCATCGCGCGTCAATATTCTGTGCGACAAATGACCCCGACCGCCCATGAAGGAAGCCGCCGTGCCCCAAGACCTGCCCCAGCTCAGCCCACAGGATGCCCTGGTGGCCATCATGATCGCCGTTTCCGCCTCGGACGAACATATCCGGACTTCGGAACTTGTGAAAATCCAGTCCACTGTCAATCATTTGCCGATCTTTTCCGATTACGTGCTCGAGCGGCTGCACAAGATCAGCGAGTTGGTGTTCGAACTGTTCGAGGAAGAAGATGGGCTGGACGCCCTGTTCGGACTGATCCGCGAAGGGCTGCCGCCGCATTTGAACGAAACCGCCTATGCGATGGCCTGCGATGTGGCCGCTGCGGACGGATTTCTGGGCGAGGAAGAACTGCGCTTGTTGGAAGAAATCCGCTATGAACTGGACGTCGATCGCTTGCATGCCGCTGCGATCGAACGCGGTGCGCGCGCCCGGCACATGGTGGTCTGATCCATCCGAAAGGCCACGGATCGCGCCGGCAAACCCTACGGATAAGCGTTATTCTTGGCGCAAATGATGCCGCATTCCTCACGACACCGGAGTCCCCCATGCCCCCTTTTCCTATCCATATGGACGTCACACCCGAGGTCGAAGCCTTCTTTGACGGCGCAACCAACACCATCAGCTATGTGGTGCGGGATCCGGCATCTTCTGCCTGTGCGGTAATCGATTCCGTCATGGACATCGACTATGCCGCCGGTCGGATCACCTATGATCATGCCGATGCGATGATCGCCTACATTCGCGCTCAGAATCTGACGCTGGACTGGATCATCGAAACCCATGTTCATGCCGATCACCTGTCCGCAGCCCCTTATATTCAGGCGGCTCTTGGCGGAAAGATTGGCACCGGTGACAAAATTATGGTCGTCCAGGATACGTTCGGAAAGATTTTCAACGAAGGCACCGAGTTCGAGCGCGACGGCAGTCAGTTCGATGCCTTGTTTTCTGATGGCGACACCTATCAGATCGGCAACATGGAAGCGGTCGCCTTGGCCACACCCGGCCACACCCCGGCCTGCATGGTGCATGTGATCGGCAATGCCGCCTTCGTCGGCGACACCCTGTTCATGCCCGACGGCGGGTCAGCCCGGGCCGATTTCCCCGGCGGCGATGCCGGGACGCTGTATGACAGTATTCAAAAAGTGCTGGCCCTGCCCGATGCGATGCGTCTGTTCATGTGCCATGATTACGGCCCCAACGGGCGCGACATTCAGTGGGAAACCACCGTGAGCGAAGAGAAAGCCCATAATATTCATGTGGGTGGCGGCAAGACCAAGGCGGATTTCGTCAAGTTCCGTACCGAGCGCGATGCAACCTTGGCCATGCCGCGCCTGATCATCCCGTCGCTTCAGGTCAACATGCGCGCGGGCGAGATACCGACAGACGACAACGGGAATCCGATGCTGAAGGTGCCGATCAATTCATTGTAATCCGGCCCGATCACCACGCTGTGGCGGCGCAGGCGCGAAACGTGTCCGCAGGGCGACACAACCACCTGAAGGTTCGTCTGTGCGGCGTGACACGCCCCAAACGGGCCTTTTCAACGTTCTCATCCGGATACTGACTCTTTGACCCTGAAATCGCTTCGCCGCTACGTTCCGATCCTGCAATGGGGCCGTCAGTATGACCGCCACACCTTGTCCGGCGATCTGATGGCGGCGATCATCGTTACGATCATGCTGATCCCACAATCCCTGGCCTATGCGTTACTGGCCGGGCTGCCGCCCGAGGCGGGGCTTTATGCCTCGATCGCGCCGATCGTGCTTTATGCGATCTTCGGGACCAGCCGCGCCTTGGCGGTGGGGCCAGTCGCCGTGATTTCTCTGATGACAGCAGCCGCGCTTGGCACGATCGCGGATCAGGGCAGTATGGGCTATGCGGTGGCCGCTCTAACGCTGGCCGGTCTATCCGGGGCGATTTTGCTGGTGATGGGCCTGTTGAAGTTGGGATTTCTGGCCAATTTCCTGTCCCACCCGGTGATTGCAGGGTTTATCACGGCCAGCGGAATTCTGATCGCTGTCAGTCAGTTGAAGCACATTCTGGGAATCCCGGCATCGGGCAGCACCTTGCCAGAAATGACTCTATCGTTGTTGCAAAATCTGCCCTCAACGAACGTCGCTACGTTGTTGATCGGGCTGTCTGCGACGGCCTTTCTATTTTGGGTGCGCAAGGGCTTACGGCCGCTTCTAGGGCGGCTCGGTCTGGGGCCACGCGCGGCAGATATGGCGACCAAGGCCGGGCCGGTCATGGCAGTGGTGGGGACCACGGCGTTGGTCTGGGCGCTGGGGCTGGAGGCAGACGGCGTTCGGGTTGTCGGGGCAATCCCACAAGGCTTACCGCCGCTGACACTGCCCTCGTTCTCGCCCGACCTGATCCGGCTGCTGCTCCTACCGGCATTTCTGATCTCGGTCATCGGCTTTGTCGAATCGATCTCGGTCGCGCAGACCCTTGCCGCGAAGAAACGCCAGCGGATCGACCCTGATCAAGAACTGATTGGCTTGGGCGCGGCCAATATCGCAGCGGCCTTTACCGGCGGGTACCCGGTGACGGGCGGCTTTTCCCGCTCGGTGGTGAATTTCGACGCAGGCGCCGAAACCCCCGCCGCTGGGGCGTTCACCGCCGTGGGCTTGGGCATCGCTGCCCTTGTTCTGACCCCCTTGATCTATTTCCTGCCCACCGCAACTTTGGCCGCGACGATCATCGTGGCGGTGCTGTCGCTGGTCGACTTCTCGATCCTGCCGCGCAGTTGGGCCTATGCGAAGTCCGATTTCCTTGCCGTTGCGACGACCATGCTGCTGACGCTGGGACTGGGCGTGGAAACCGGGGTCACCGCAGGGGTTCTGGTGTCAATCCTGTTGCATCTTCACAAGACCTCGCGCCCCCATATCGCAGAGGTCGGGCTGGTGCCGGGAACCCAACATTTCCGCAACATCTTGCGCCATTCGGTTCTGACCGACCCTGCGGTCCTGACCCTAAGGATCGACGAAAGCCTGTATTTCGCCAATGCCCGCTATCTTGAGGACTACCTGTCGGACCGTGTCGCATCGGACTGCCCGATCCGGGATGTTGTGCTGATGTGTTCGGCGGTGAATGCGATTGATCTCAGCGCACTGGAAAGCCTTGAGGCGATCAATCACCGCTTAAAAGAAATGAACGTGCGTCTGCATCTGTCCGAGGTCAAGGGTCCGGTCTCGGACCGCCTGAAAACGTCGCACTTTTTGGAGGACCTGACAGGCCGCGTGTTCTTGTCTCAATATGACGCCCTGTGCCACCTATCACCCGAACTGTCCGGCACCGACCCAACCGCCATTTAGGGCGGAGGGCGGAGGGCATAAGGCACAAGCACCAGATACGCAAAGACCCCGCCCGAAAATGCGGACGGGGTCTGGAGGCCCGCGGGGGGAAACGGCCTCCGTTACATGTCCGACTGCACCTCGTTCGATGTATCAGTGATCGAATCACCGGCATTCTGGACGTCTTCACCAAAACCTCCCACGGTCTCGCAGGCGGTCAGAGTTAGCAGCACAAGCGCGGTTGCAAAGAAGCGTGTCATGCGGGTCTCCTATTTGTTTCAGTTGCCACCCAACGCCACTGGGGCCGTCTGGTTCCCACCCCGCCAAAATCGGAATCCGGCGGGCAGTCTGCCCCCGATTGTCTTCGCAATTGCCGATTCAACGAAAATTTGCCATATTTAAGGTGCAATCACCGTAGAGTGAGAAGAGGCAGAGCATGAAACCCAGACATATCCTATTGATTGCAGGAGCTATTCTTGCATTCCCGATCCTTACGGCAGGGGCCGTCCATGCGGGGAAAATTGAAAACGCATGCGTCGATTCGGGACGCAGAGGCGCCACCAGATCGGTGTGCACCTGCATTCAAAGCGTCGCGAACCGGACACTGACCAACCGGGACCAACGGATCGCCGCGTCTTTCTTTAAGGACCCACACCGTGCCCAAGAGGTCCGGCAATCGGATCGCAGCACCGACGAAAGCTTCTGGAAGCGCTACAAGGCCTTTGGCTCAGTGGCATCGCAATCCTGCGGCTAAACGGACGATTCGGGTGGAGGCGCGGCTGAGACCGACCACACGTGGCCCTGCCGCCCCCCACACTGTGATCCTGACCGGTGCCGGCCTGTCCGCCGAAAGCGGGCTCGGCACCTTTCGCGATGCGCAAGGTCTGTGGTCACGATACAATCTGGACGATGTGGCAACGCCCGAAGGTTTTGCCCGCGATCCGGCGCTTGTGCACGCCTTTTACAACGCGCGCCGTGCCCAATGCCTGACCGCACAGCCGAACCCGGCCCATCTGGCCTTAGCGCGGCTGGAATCGGCTTGGGGGGACAGGCTGCTTATTGTCACCCAGAACGTCGATGATTTGCACGAGCGGGCTGGAAGCCTGCGGGTCCTGCATATGCACGGGCGTCTGAACGAAGCGTTCTGCAATCAGTGCGGCGACCATTGGCCTGCCCCCGTCGAAATGGCCGCATCCGATCGCTGCCCGACTTGCCGGGCGCAAGCCACCCGCCCCGCTGTGGTTTGGTTCGGTGAGACGCCCCTGCATCTGGATCAAATCGCCAGCGCGATCTCGGGCTGCCAGCACTTTGTCGCCATCGGCACATCCGGGCAGGTCTATCCGGCCGCAGCATTCGTGCAAGAGGCTGCGGCGGCCGGCGCGACCACGCTGGAACTGAATCTTGATCGCTCGGACATCACGCCATATTTCGACGATGTACGGCGCGGCCCCGCAAGCACCTTGGTGCCCTCATGGGTCGATGAGGTTCTTGGCGGGTCACCTGCACATGGCGATTCGCCATGAAAAAGCCCCGCACAATGGCGGGGCGATTCATCGTCCTTCAGGGAAAACGATCGAAAGGTCGATCAGGCCGGAACCTGAGCCTTTTCGATGTTTTTCTTGATCTTCAGAGCGTCAGCCGACAGTTCGGTCTCTTTTGCTTTAGCAAGAAAAGAGTCCAGACCGCCACGGTGATCAACGCTGCGCAATGCTGCGTTCGAGATCCGGAGCTTGAATGTCTGACCAAGCGTGTCCGAAATCAGCGAGACGACCTGCAGGTTGGGCAGGAACCGCCGACGGGTTCTGTTTTTGGCATGGCTGACATTGTTGCCAACCATCGGGCCTTTTCCGGTAAGTTCGCAGCGGCGTGCCATGTGATCTTCCTCAGGTTCGGGCGGAAAAGGGCGATCCCCTGTCTGCCGGTTCAATACAAAGGGACGCCGCATGTGCAGCGCCCAGAATTCGTTGGGCGGAGTTACGGGGTTTGATGGGAGTCGTCAAGTATTGAATCGTCGCCACGAAGCCAAGTCAACATCTGCTCGGCCGCCAGCGCGGGCGTTTGCGCCCCCGATGCGACCGTCTCTCCAAGCTGCGCCATCTGGGCGCGCGCGGCGGCATCATCAGTCAATCGCGCCAAGATACCCTGCCGCACCTCTTCTTCGAACCAGTGCCGCGCCTGTGCATCGCGCCGCTTCTGCCAATGGCCCTGCGCACGACGCCAAGCCGCAAGCGCCTGAATTTGCGACCACGCCGACTGTAAGCCGCTGTTTTCGATCGCAGACACCATCATCGCCTTGGGAAAGTCATCCGGGTCCTGCGGTCTGCGCCGCAACAACCGCAGGGCCCCTGCGTAATCGGCACAGGTGCGCGTGGCGGCCGCTTTCAGATCGCCATCGGCTTTGTTGACAAGAATCAGATCAGCGATCTCCATGATGCCGCGCTTGACGCCTTGCAGCTCATCGCCGCCAGCCGGGGCCATCAGCAGCAGAAAAATATCTGCCATTTCAGCGACCACGGTTTCAGATTGACCGACCCCGACGGTTTCAATCAACACGACATCAAACCCCGCCGCTTCGCACAGGCTGACGGATTCGCGGGTTCGGCGGGCAACGCCGCCCAGATGGGTCTGACTGGGCGAAGGCCGAATATAGGCCAGCGGATCCCGCGACAGGCGTTCCATCCGGGTTTTATCGCCGAGGATGGACCCGCCCGACCGTGCCGAACTGGGATCGACAGCCAACACCGCCACTTTCAAACCCTGCCCGGTCAGCTGCAAACCAAATGATTCGATGAAAGTCGACTTGCCCACACCGGGGGTGCCGGACAAACCGATTCGCAGCGCTTGGCGGTTCGACGCCCGCAATTGTTCCAACAACAGGTTGGCCGCGATCCGATGATCCTTGCGCCGGCTTTCAATCAGGGTGATTGCGCGGGCAATGGCCCGCCGTTCACCGGCCAGAACACCGGGGGCAAGATCCGAGACAAGAGTGCTGGGCTCACCGGGCGTCATCGGGCCTCCGGAGGGAACAGGGCAGCAAGGCTGCACGTTGCGTGGTTGACGTTGTCTTGCCCGGTCTCCCAGACTATGTCCAGAGAGACACCAATTCATTTATAGGGGATGCCCCATGTTCCACAGCCGGACGATCATGGCCTTGGTTGCAGCCTTGCTGGCAAGCGCGCTATCTACGCCGGTTGCCGCGCAGGAGCAGGAAAAGGGCACTTTTGACATCAGCGTGCTTGGCATTCGGGTCGGCGTCCTTGCCTTTGAAGCCACCACCCAGGGCGATCAGTACGAGGCCCGCGGCTCCGCCAAGGCGACCGGATTGATGGCAGCGCTTTTCGACGGTGGCGCAGATGTCGTGGCAACAGGCCGCGAGACCGGAGGCACCTTGAAGCCTTCGACGTTCAAGGAAGTGACCAACTCAAAAAAAGGCCGCGTCGAGCGTGCCTTTCACTATCGCAATGGCATTCCAGAAATCACCCGGACACCGGCCCGCAGCAAGCCTCAGAAATATGCGGCCCCAGCCGCGGAGCAAGCTGGAACAGTCGATCCGATGACCGCCGCCTATATGATATTGCGCAACCAATCGGCTCAGGACGTTTGCAAAATGAACGTCGAACTGTTTGACGGCAATCGTCGCAGCCGTCTGACGATGTCATCCAAAAGCGGCAGTGGCGACGAGATCACTTGCACCGGAACCTATCGCAGGATTGCCGGATTCAGCCCCAAGGAAATGGCCGAACGGTCGTCGTGGCCGGTCAGCATGAACTATGAGCGGATGGGCAAGGACCAGTATGCGCTGTCTTCGGCCGAATTCTCCACCGATTTCGGCACTGCGCGCCTGTCGCGCCGGTAACAGATTTGCCAGTCTCTGACCTGCCGATCGAGGGATGCCTGCCCGATCTGATCGCTGCACTTCAGGCCCAAGGCCGCGCGGTTCTGCAAGCCCCCCCCGGCGCTGGCAAGACCACCCGGGTGCCGCTGGCCTTGCTTGAAGCCGGAATTGTGCAGGGCCGCATTCTGATGCTGGAACCCCGACGTCTGGCGACCCGCGCCAGCGCCGAACGGATGGCCCATACCCTTGGCGAAGACGTCGGCCAAACGGTTGGCTACCGGATGCGCGGCGAGGCCAAAGTCTCCGACGCGACCCGGATTGAAGTGGTCACCGAAGGCATTCTGACCCGCCGCCTTCAGGGCGACCCCGGCCTTGACGGTGTCGGCCTCGTAATCTTCGACGAATTTCACGAACGCTCACTGCAAGCAGATTTGGGTCTGGCCCTGACATGGGAGGTGCGCAACGCTCTGCGCGACGATCTAAAACTTCTGGTGATGTCGGCAACGCTGGATGCCGCGCCGGTGGCCGCGCTGCTGGACGATGCGCCGATGGTGACCTCAGAAGGGCGCAGCTTCCTTGTGGAGACCCGGTGGCTGGACCGGCCGTTGGACCGAATGGCCCGCCTAGAGGCGGCCACCGCAGATCTGGTCCGACAAGCCGTTGCCGAAACCGAAGGCGGCGTTCTGGTCTTTTTGCCCGGCGAGGGTGAAATCCGCCGCGTGGCCAGCGCGCTAGAGGGGCGATTGCCCGATACTTGCGTCGTCCAACCGTTGTTCGGGGCGATGGATGCGGCGGCCCAACGCGCCGCCATTGCCCCGGCCCGGGTCGGGCGCAAGCTGGTGCTGGCGACGGCGATCGCCGAAACCTCTTTAACAATTGAAGATATCCGCGTTGTGGTCGACGCTGGACGGGCGCGGCGGGCGCGTTTTGATCCCGGGTCGGGCATGTCGCGGTTGGTGACCGAACGCGTGACCCGGGCCGAGGCCGAGCAGCGGCGCGGCCGGGCTGGACGGGTCGCCCCGGGGATCTGTTACCGTCTCTGGACCAAGGGCGAAGAAGGCGCGATGGCTGGATTTGCCCCAGCCGAGATCGAAGCCGCCGACCTGACCGGACTGGCGCTGGATTTGGCGCTTTGGGGGGCGCGTGCGGCGGAATTGGCATTTCTGTCCCCGCCCCCCGAGGCGGCCCTGTCCGAAGCGCAGGCGCTGCTGCAACAGCTTGGCGCCCTTGGCCCGACCGGCCAGATCACCGCCCATGGCAAGGTCTTGGCAACGACGCCGCTGCACCCCCGGCTGGCACATATGCTGGCCACGGCAGGCCCCGCCGCGGCCGATCTGGCGGCCCTTCTGTCAGACCGCGACCCGCTGCGCGGCGCCGCGTCCGATCTGACCTTGCGGCTGGAGGCTTTGTCCAATCCTGGCCGCGCAGGTGCCGGGCGCGGCCCGACCGTCAACCGGGCGGCGCTGGAACGAATTCGCAGCGAGGCCCGGCGCTTGCGGCGTTTGCCCGGCCAAGGAACTGCCCCATTGGACCCGGCCGAAATGGCGGCGCTGGCCTATCCCGACCGCATCGGCCTGCGCCGGGCTGGCGAGGCCCCACGTTGGGTGCTCAGCGGCGGCAAAGGCGCCACTATGGATCCGAGCGATCCACTGGCCGGCACTCGGCTTCTGGTCGCCACAGATTTGGATGGCGATCCGCGCGACGCCCGGATTCGGCAGGCCTTGCCGCTGAGCGAAAGCGCGCTGCGCGCCCTGTTTCCCGACCAAATTCACACCGTCGAAAGCTGTGTCTGGTCGCGCCGGGACCGCCGGGTCGCCGCCCGGGTGCAAGAGCGGTTCGGCGCACTGGCCCTCAGCGATCAGAACTGGCGTGACGTGCCGCCAGAGCGCCGCGCGGCGGCAGCCCTGGCCGGCTTGCGCGATCTGGGCCTAGGGGCGTTGAAACCGGTCCCGGCCTTTGCCCTGCTGCGGGCCCGTTTGGCTTTGGCCCGGGACGCCCTGCCGGATTTGCCCGATCCCTCGGACGCGGCATTGCTGGCCGAAGCGGAAGACTGGCTGCTGCTCTATCTGCACCAGATCCGCACAGAGGCCGATCTGAAGGCGCTGGATCCCACCCCGGCCCTGCTGGCGCGGCTCAGTTGGGACGAGGTGCAGGCACTGGACCGGATGGCGCCGCCGCATTTCAAAACCCCGCTGGGCCGGCAAGTGGCGATTGACTATAGCGGCGACGCCCCCGAGATCGCGCTGCGATTGCAAGAAATGTTCGGGGTCACCCAGCACCCCAATGTGGCGGGACATCCGTTGCGGGTCACCTTGCTTTCGCCCGCCGGACGCCCGGTTCAGACGACGACGGATCTGCCCGGGTTTTGGACCGGCAGCTATGACGACGTGCGCAAAGACATGCGCGCGCGCTATCCGCGCCACCCTTGGCCAGAGGACCCGACCCAAGCAGACCCGACCCTTCGCGCCAAGCCGCGGGCGCGATAGCCGGCGATGGTGGCCTCCCGCCCGCCTCGATCTGCGATCTGCGGCAGTTGGGCCGGGCACGCGGCTTGCGCCGCGTGTGGACCCCGGATCGACCGTCATCGCCAAATTTTGCATTGCACTTTGAGCGGCGCGCACCGCAAGGTAGGATCATGTTTCTAAGTGTCTTTGATCTCTTCAAGGTCGGCATCGGCCCGTCGTCGTCCCACACCATGGGGCCCATGACAGCGGCCGCGCTGTTTCTGGAGGATCTGCGGGGCGGCGCAGAAAAAATCCCCGGCGCCGGCAATCTGGCGCGGCTCAGCGCATCGCTGCACGGCAGTCTGGCCTTTACTGGCAAGGGCCACGCCACCGACCGGGCTGTGATCCTCGGGCTCTGCGGCCTAGAGCCCGCGACCCTTGATCCGGACGCGGCCGAAACCCTGGAGGCTGAGGTCCGTCGCACCGGTCGGATACACCCCACGGGCTTGGGCGATCTGGCCTTCGACCCGGAAACCGATCTGGTGTTTGATTATGGCCCCGCCCTGCCCGGTCATGCCAACGGACTGATCCTGCGAGCCTTTGATCAGGCCGGCAACCCCTACATGACCCAAACCTATTACTCGATCGGCGGCGGCTTCGTGATCACCGACACGGAACTTCAGCGCCGGGACAGCGGCAAAAATGACCTTGGCGCCGCCAAGGCCGCACTGGGCCTGCCATATCCGTTCGGGTCGGCCACTGATATGCTGGCGATGGGCCGCGCATCCGGTCTGAGCATCGCGGCAATGAAGCGTGCCAATGAAGAGGCCTATCGCCTTGCCCCGCCCCTTGATGCCGACCTTGACGCCCTGTGGGAGGTGATGTCGGCGGTCATCGACCGGGGCCTGCAAACCGAGGGTATCCTGCCCGGAGGACTGAACGTCCGCCGCCGCGCTAAGGCCATCCATGACCAGTTGCAATCAGAGGCCGGGCGCAATCAGGCCCAGCCCCATGTCGTCAACGATTGGCTGTCGGTTTATGCCATGGCGGTCAACGAAGAGAACGCGGCGGGCGGGCGGGTCGTCACCTCGCCCACCAATGGCGCTGCGGGCGTCGTGCCGTCGGTGATCCGCTATTACCGGGACCATTGCCTTGGCGCGAATCAATCCGGCATCCGCGACTTTCTGCTGGTGGCGGCAGCCATCGGCGGGTTGATCAAACACCGGGCCTCAATCTCGGGGGCGGAAGTCGGCTGTCAGGGCGAGGTCGGGTCTGCGTCTTCAATGGCGGCGGCAGGCCTTTGCGCGGCACTTGGCGGCACCAATGCACAGATCGAGAACGCGGCCGAGATTGCACTGGAGCATCATCTGGGCATGACCTGCGACCCCGCCGCCGGATTGGTGCAGGTGCCCTGCATTGAACGCAACGCCTTGGGCGCAATCAAAGCGGTTTCGGCGGCATCCCTTGCCTTACGCGGCGATGGCAGTCATTTCATGCCGCTGGACAACTGTATCGAAACCATGCGCCAGACCGGACGTGACATGAACGAGAAATACAAAGAGACCTCGCAAGGCGGCTTGGCTGTCAATCTGCCGGGGTGCTGACACATCCAACCTGCCGCTTTGCCCCTTTCCGAATATCTCGAAGGCTGTTAAAAGTTCCGCCATGGAAACTCGGACCTCATCGCGACGCCGACGCGTCTAAGCCTGAGCCCGCCCCGTTAGGGTGCAGGCCGTCCTGTCCTGCGTTCTGATTTCCATATCCCTACCCCCCAATATTGACTTGCCCCCGTGTCTGCGGCACCAAAGGGCTTCTGTTCAAGGATTTTCCAGATGATCCCGTCTGTTCTGCCGACCTATAACCGCGCACCATTGTCTTTCGTAAAGGGCGAAGGCAGCTGGCTGATTGAGGCCGATGGCCGCCGCTTTCTGGATCTTTGTGCCGGGATCGCCGTCACGGCGCTTGGCCATGCCCACCCGGCGCTGGTCAAGGCCCTGACCGATCAGGCGGGCGCGCTGTGGCATGTTTCCAATCTTTACACGATTCCGCAGCAGCAGGCGCTGGCGGATGCCTTGGTCGGCGCGACCTTCGCCGATACCGTGTTCTTCACCAATTCCGGCACCGAGGCCTGTGAGCTGGCGGTCAAGATGGCGCGGAAATACTGGTTCGAAAAGGGCCAGCCCGAGCGGACCGAGATCATCGCTTTTGACGGCTCGTTCCATGGCCGGTCCTCGGCTGGGATCGCGGCCGCGGGCACCCCGAAGATGATCGGCGGCTTTGGCCCCGTCCTGCCCGGCTTCACGCATTTGCCGTTTGGCGATCATGACGCGGTCCGGGCGGCCATCACCGACAAAACCGCCGCGATTTTGATTGAGCCGATTCAGGGTGAGGGCGGCATCCGGCCCCTGTCGGATGGCTGCCTGAAAGGCCTGCGTGACCTGTGCGACGCCACCGGCACCCTGCTGATCCTCGACGAGGTACAATGCGGCATGGGACGGACCGGCAAGCTGTTTGCCCATGAATGGGCCGGGATCGAGCCGGACATCCTGATGGTCGCCAAGGGCATTGGCGGCGGCTTCCCACTGGGGGCGGTTCTGGCCACTGAAAATGCCGCATCGGGGATGACCGCCGGAACCCACGGCTCGACCTATGGCGGCAATCCTCTGGCTTGCGCCATCGGATTGGAAGTGATGCGCCATGTCTCGGACCCGGCGTTCTTGGCCGAGGTCAATCGCAAGTCTGCGGTGCTGCGCCAGAAGCTGGACGGGTTGGTCGCGGACCACCCCGAGGTTTTTGACAGTGTGCGCGGCACGGGTTTGATGCTGGGGCTGCGCTGTAAGCCGTCCGTCGTTGACGTGGTCAAGGCCGGATATGACGCCTTGGTCCTGACCGTTCCGGCGGCGGACAATGTGTTGCGGCTGCTGCCGGCGTTGACCATCTCGGACGATGAGATTGACGCCGCCATCACCCGCCTTGATCAAGCCGCAACCGCGATTGCGGCCCATGTCCCGGCCTGAGTACACATTTCTGCCCGTCACCCGGGCAGATATTCCACGGCTGCGGCACTGGTTGTCCGGCGCCCATATCGGTGGCTGGTGGGGCGACCCCGAGACCGAGATCGCCCTGATCGGTGCCGACATGGACAGTGGACAGGCCGATATGCGCATCGTTTGGCACGAGGGCACCCCCTTCGCCTTCGTGCAGGACTATCCGGCGCATCATTGGCCTGCCCCGCACTACGCCGATCTGCCGAAAGCGGCCCGCGCCCTGGACACGTTTCTGGGCGACCCTGACTTTCTGGGACAGGGCCATGCCAGCGGCTATTTGCGCAGCCGGGCTCAGGCGCTGTTAGACCGGGGTGCGCCCTGTGTCTGCGTTGACCCCGACCCGACCAACCTCCGTGCGATTGCGGCCTATGAAAAGGCCGGATTCGACGGTTCCGAAATCCGCGATTGCGACGACGGTGACAAGGTCCGCGTCATGATTTTCAAAGGCTGAAACACGATGCATTTTCTCGATATCAACAAGACCGACCCCACCGATCTCCGTGCGATGATTGATCAGGCACGCGCCATGAAGGTCGCCCGTCAGGGCCAATCCAAGGGCATGGTCGATGCCGATCAGCCGCTGGCGGGAAAAATGGTGGCCTTGGTCTTTGAAAAGCCCTCGACCCGGACCCGGGTGTCCTTTGACGTGGGCATCCGCCAGATGGGCGGCCAATCCATCGTGCTGTCCGGCACCGAGATGCAGTTGGGCCATGGCGAAACCATTGCCGACACGGCCCGGGTGCTGTCACGCTATGTCGATCTGATCATGATCCGGACGTTTGAGGAATCGACCCTGCTGGAATTGGCCGACCATGCCAGCGTGCCAGTCATCAACGGTCTCACCAATCGAACCCACCCCTGCCAGATCATGGCTGATATCCTGACATATGAGGAACATCGCGGACCGATCGCCGGCAAGAAAGTGGTCTGGACTGGCGATGGCAACAATGTCTGCGCCTCATTCCTGCATGCGGCTGGGCAGTTCGGCTTTGATCTGACGTTTACCGGCCCACCGACCCTTGACCCCGATCCCGTCTTCGTCGCCGAAGCCCGGGCGAAAGGTGCCACCATCGAGATTGAGCGCGACGCCGCCAAGGCCGTGGCCGGTGCCGATCTGGTTGTGACCGACACTTGGGTGTCGATGCACGATCCGCAATCCACCCGCGAACGGCGGCACAACCAGTTGCGGCCCTACCGGGTCGATGCCGCCCTCATGGCCCATGCCGCGCCCGATGCGCTGTTCATGCATTGCCTGCCCGCCCATCGGGAAGAGGAAGTGACCAGCCAAGTCATGGACGGCCCGCAATCGGTGATCTTCGACGAGGCCGAAAACCGCCTTCATGCGCAAAAGGCAATCCTGCGCTGGTGTCTCGGGGTCTGACGACCCCGAAACCCATCTCCGCCCCGATTAGGCCTTTAGCCGGTATCCGGATTTGAACCAGCGCCAGCACATCGTCATGACCGCACCGGTCGTGGCGAGACACACCAGCAATCCCAACCACGGGGAACTGTCGGACACGCCCAACACCCCGAAGCGCACCCCGTCGATCAGATAGAAGATCGGGTTGGCGTGGGTGAGGGTGCGAATCACTGGCGGCAGCGCATCAATCGAATAAAAGGTGCCGGACAGGAAGCTGAGCGGCGTAATGATGAAATTACTAATCGCGGACATTTGGTCAAACTTGTTGGCAAAAATCGCCGCGATAATGCCAAGCGAGCCCAGCATGGTGCTGCCCAAGATCACATAGATCAACAGCCACAAAGGATGCGCCACGCCGGTGCCAAGAAACAAAACGCTGCCCAGCAATATGACGCCGCCGACCACCAGCCCGCGCCCGACCCCTCCCGCCAGATAGCCCAGCAATAGCTCTAGGGGCGACAGCGGCGGCATCAGCGTGTCCACGATGCTGCCTTGCACCTTGGCGACCATAATCGCCGAAGAAGTATTGGCAAAAGCGTTTTGAATCACGGTCATCATCAACAGGCCGGGGGCCAGAAACTCGATGAACGGAACCCCCATGACATCCCCGCGGCTGGGACCGATCGCCAGATTGAACACCGCCAGAAACAACCCGGCCGTAATCAGCGGCGCCGCCAGCGTCTGCGACCAGACCGCCATAAACCGGCGCACTTCGCGTGCTGCCAAGGTCCACATCCCCAACCAGTTGACGCGTCCAAAGCGCCGCACGCCCATGTCCTGGGTGCTTGCCATTGTGCCATTCCTTTTCAAACTGCCCCAAAGCGCAAACGCGTCTGCGCGAGGATAAACCACTGCGCATCTTGTATCCGCCCGAGGGGTGATTAGAATAGGGCTTCACGAATTTTCATGCTGTGGACGCCTGTTTCCCGGGTTGCCCTGCCCCAGATATCGAAAGTGCCCCATGTCCTGGACCGATGAGCGCGTCGAGACCCTCAAGAAAATGTGGGGGGACGGCCAAAGTGCCAGCCAGATCGCCAAGGAATTGGGTGGCGTAACCCGCAATGCCGTGATCGGCAAGGTCCACCGTCTGGGCCTGTCCAATCGTGTCGCTGGCACGCCGCCGGTCAAGGCCGCCGTCGAACCGGTGATGCCGAAACCTGCGGCTCCAAAATCCCCGGTACAGGAAACTGTTCCGGCACCAGAAGAAAAACCCATGCAAGAAACCAAATCTGAACCCGCCGCCGCCGCGCCCCGTGCGCCAATCCCTACCCGCAAGGCCATCATCCCGGCAGGTCAACCTCTGCCGCCGCAGCCCTCAGCCAATGAAATCAGCCCCGAGGCCCTGGCCTCGCAGCGCGAAGTTGAAAAAAAGGCCAAGCGTCTGACGTTGATGGAACTGACCGAACGGACCTGCAAATGGCCCATCGGCGATCCGGCCACACCAGATTTCTGGTTCTGCGGCCTGCCATCGGAACAGGGCAAACCCTATTGCGAAGCGCATGTTGGCGTCGCCTTCCAGCCAATGAGTTCGCGCCGCGATCGTCGCCGGTAATGGGCCAACGCCCCACCACGATTTGAAGCAAGGGCCGCGCAAGCGGCCTTTTGCATTCCCAAACACCCTCTGCATCGAGTAACCGCCCATGTCCGCCAACCCTCCCAGCCTGCGCCCGGACCTTGCCCCAGCGCCCCGGATGCCCGAGGCCGCCCGCCCCGGCCAGCCGACCATTGGCATGGTCAGCCTTGGCTGCCCCAAAGCCTTGGTGGATAGTGAACGCATTCTGACACGCCTGCGCGCCGAAGGTTATGCGATCTCGGCCGACTACGCCGGTGCCGAAGCGGTGATCGTGAACACCTGTGGCTTTCTGGACAGCGCCAAGGCCGAAAGCCTAGAGGCCATTGGCGAGGCCTTGCAGGAAAACGGCCGGGTGATCGTCACAGGATGTCTGGGGGCAGAGCCGGATTACATCACCGGCGCGCACCCCAAGGTTCTGGCCGTGACCGGCCCGCATCAATACGAACAGGTTCTGGACGCGGTTCACAAGGCGGTGCCGCCGTCGCCCGATCCCTTTATTGACCTGCTTCCCGCCAGCGGCGTCAGCCTGACCCCGCGCCATTACAGCTATTTGAAGATATCCGAAGGCTGCAATCACGCCTGCAAATTCTGCATCATCCCGGATATGCGCGGCAAACTGGTGTCTCGTCCCGCCAATGCGGTGCTGCGCGAAGCCGAGCGTCTGGTCGATGCTGGCGTCAAGGAATTGCTGGTCATCAGCCAAGACACCTCGGCCTATGGTGTCGATCTGCGCCATGCCGCCAGCCCTTGGAAAGATGGTGAAACCCGGGCGCACATCACCGATCTGGCCCGCGATCTGGGCAGTTTGGGCGCATGGGTGCGGCTGCACTATGTCTATCCCTACCCGCATGTGCGCAACCTGATCCCGCTGATGGCCGAAGGTCTGGTGCTGCCCTATCTCGACATTCCGTTCCAACATGCCCACCCGGATGTTCTGCGCCGGATGGCCCGCCCCGCCGCCGCCGCCCGGACCTTGGATGAGATCGCGGCGTGGCGCGGCGATTGCCCCGACATCACCCTGCGCTCGACCTTTATCGTCGGGTATCCCGGTGAAACCGAGGCCGAATTTCAAACCCTACTGGATTGGCTGGACGAGGCACAACTGGACCGGGTGGGCTGTTTTCAGTATGAAAACGTCGCCGGCGCCCGGGCCAATGCCCTGCCCGATCACGTGGCCGATGAAGTCAAACAGGACCGCTGGAACCGGTTCATGGAAAAATCGCAAGCGATCTCTGAGGCAAAGCTGGCGGCCAAGATCGGGACCTTGCAGCAGGTTCTGGTCGATGAGATCGATGCCGATGGCGCGACCTGCCGCACCAAGGCCGATGCCCCCGAAATCGACGGCAATCTGTTCATCGACAGCGGCTTTGAAGGTCTGAAACCCGGCGATCTGGTCACCGTCGAGGTGGACGAGGCCAGCGAATACGACCTTTGGGGCAAATTGGTTTCAGCCTGACCGGACCGGCCATCACGATGCCGCCAGATCACCAGCCGCGCTGCGTGATTGGCGGCATCGAAATTGACAGATGGTCGCCTATGGCCCGTTTGGGGCCTCAGCCTAGGGTTGCCGCGGTTTTCTGAACTACCTTGATCCGATCGGCATTCGGCGGGTGCGATCCAAGGAACTGATCACCGGGGTCGGGGCTGCGTGCGAAATACAGCACACCAACCGTTGGATCATAGCCCGCACCATAGGCGATCAGCGTTCCCAGCGAATCCGCCTCAAGTTCGTAGTTCTTTGAAAATGTCCGCGATCCGACCTGCGCGCCGATCTGCTGCGCCGACTCGATGGCTTGCACGTTGCCGCCCCCGGCAGCCACGATCATTCCGGCCAGAACCGCCCCGGCAAGGGCTGTGTCCTGCGTCTTGGGAATGTGGCCCTCAATATGGTGCGACGCCTCGTGCCCTAACACAAAGGCGACCTCATCGGCGTTTTGCAACTCACCCAACAGCGCCTTGGTGACGATCAAAAGCGGACGACCATTGGCGTCGAGGGTCTGATAAGCATTCGCGGGCGCGTTGGCGCTGGTATCCAGCACGATTTTGAAATCGCAGTTCCGGACGGTTCCGGCCCGGCGACACACTTCTTCAGCCACTGGTTCGACCCGGTTCCGGACCGTGACGAATGTGGCCTCTGACACGCCATAGGATGCCCCAGAGGATGGGGCTTGCGGGCGCGGTTGGCTCTGTTGGGGGGAAGTGCCGGTCGAGACGGCACAACCAGAAACCGTCGCGGTCAGGACGAGGATCAGGGAAAGGCGGCGCATGGACTACTCTTTGCTGTTTGGCCCCAGATTAAGGCGCTCTGATCAGTATGGCGACACGAATTATCACGAGTCCAAGGCCGGCGCCAGTCACGGGCGGCTCGCAGACGCGACCATGGTTGAGTTCCGGCTGGCCTGCGCCTCAGGAGTATTCTAGCCTGAGCCTGTCAGTCAGCCGCGAAGGACAGCGCCAATGTTTACCATTGAACATGATTTCGACGCGACAGTCATCACTTTGGTCGATGACAGTGCCGCCCCGATGTCCGAGGATATCACGGTTCAGGCCTTTGAGGATTGTGTGACGGTCGAACAGTTCGATCCGCGGCGGGATGCTGTGATCCGAATCTCATTCACCCTTGCCCAAGTGCGGGACTTGGCAGCCGCGCTTGACCTGCCAGAGGGCGTCTACCGGGTGATCAACACGACCCCGAAAGCCTGACCCATCAAAGCACGCGAAACATCTTGTCCCGGCTCTTGGTCCCGCGCACCAGTGCAAGGCGGGTCTTTGGCAAACCCAGATGCTTGGCCAACAGCTTTCGGACGGCCTCGGTTGCTTTCCCATCTTCGGGCACCGTGGTCACATAAACCCGAAGACCGTCACCCTCAGCCTCCACCCGATTGCGCGAGGCTTTCGGGGTGACGCGCACGGCAATCTCGGTTCCCACGGCGGGCGGGGCGGTGTCGGTCATGATAAATCTCTGCAATCCAAGCCAGAATAATTATGGTTTGACGCATCGCCACGCATGGAACAACCCCCTCGGCCCTTGTCACCGGCGCGGGCATAACCGACATCAGGACCAGACCCTATTCGGAGACCGCCATGCTTGCCCCCAATCCAGACGCACTGACATTCTTGCAGACCCGGCGCTCGCGACCGGCCAAGACCCTGACAGGCCCCTATCCAAGCCGGGCCGATTTGATCCCCCTGCTTACCGCCGCCGCACGTACCCCCGATCACGGCAAACTAGAGCCGTGGCGCTTTATCGTGCTGACCGGCGATGCCCTGACCCGTCTAGCCACGATCGCGCGACAGCGCGGCGACGAGCTGGGCTTGGACCCCGAACCTATCGCCAAAATGGAAGATCAGTTTCTGCGCTCGGGCTGCGCGGTGGCGGTGATCGAAATTCAGCGCGACTCAGAGAAGATTCCCGCGCTGGAGCAGACCTATTCCGCCGGAGCCGTCTGCCTGTCCTTGCTGAATGCCGGCCTCGCGTCGGGATGGGGGGCCAACTGGCTGTCTGGCTGGGCCGCCCATGATCGCGTTTTCATGGAACAAGGCTTGGCACTTGCGCCCCATGAACGGATCGCCGGCTTCGTGCATTTCGGCACCGAGACCGCGGCGCCGCCCGAACGCCCCCGCCCAGATATCGACACCATCACCACATGGCTCGACACCTGATGCTGGGCGATTTTACCAAAGCCGTGGCGCAGATGGGCGATCCCCGGTTTCGCCGGGTGCTGTTTTTAGGCCTTGGCCTGACAGTCGGGCTGTTGCTGGCCGCCAGCTTGGGCACAAGCTGGGTGGTCGGCGCCCTGTTTCCCGATGTCATCACCCTGCCATTTTTCGGCGATGTGACAGTGTTTCAGTCCATCGCATCCGGCCTGTCGCTGGTGGCCGTGCTGGGCCTGTCGGTGTTCCTGATGGTGCCGGTGGCGTCGGCCTTCACCGGGCTGTTTCTGGATGAGGTCGCAGACGCGGTGGAGGCGCGCCACTATCCCGGCCTGCCAGCGGCCCGAACGGTCTCAATCGCGACGTCGATTGCGGACAGCCTGAAATTTCTTGGGGTGATCCTCGTCGCCAACGTGGCGGCTTTGGTGCTGTATCTGCTGTTCCCGCCATTCGCGCCACTGATCTTCTGGGGGCTGAACGGCTTCCTGCTGGGCCGGGAATATTTTCAGATGGTCGCGCTGCGCCGCCTGCCCGCGCCCGACGCGCGCCGACTGGCACGCAAACATATGCCGCAAATCTGGCTGGCGGGGTGCCTTTTGGCGATCCCGCTTACCATTCCGCTGGTCAATCTATTGATCCCGATCTTGGGCGCGGCCAGTTTCACTCACCTGTTTCAACGGCTGAAACCGGCGGCATCCGCCCCATAACATCGAAGTCTCGGACCGTGATCGCACCCGAGATGATGACCCCAGCGATCACGATCCAAAGACCGATGGCCCAAAGGGTGGTGATTTTGGCCTTGCGCTTGATCTGCGGATTGACCGGGGCCGAGGCATGGGTGCCGGGCACGATCTGGCCCACGTCCCCCTGCGTGGTCATGCGCAACGGCAGAACCACGAAAAACACCATGGACCAGATCACTGCGAACAGGACGAAACCAGACGAGATAGACATAAGCGGAGTTCCTTTCGAAGCGCGGCTCAGACCTGCTCCAACTCGATCAGGCAGCCGTTGAAATCTTTGGGGTGCAAGAAGATCACCGGATTGCCATGGGCGCCGATCTTTGGGTCGTCAGACCCCAAAACCCGGGCGCCGCTGGCGATCATCTGATCCCGCGCCGCCAGAATGTCGCTGACCTCATAGCAGATATGGTGGATGCCGCCGGCCGGGTTTCGGTCCAGAAATCCCCGGATCGGACTGGCCTCGCCCAATGGATACAGCAATTCGATCTTGGTGTTGGGCAGGTCGATGAACACCACCGTCACGCCGTGATCGGGTTCATCCTGAGGCGCGCCGACTTTGGCACCAAGGATGTTGGCGTATTGCGCCGATGCCGCCGCCAGATCCGGCACGGCAATCGCGACATGGTTCAGACGCCCGATCATGACGACACTCCTGTGGCTGCTCATGGGGGTTATGTCCCCTGCCCCGCGGCGGCGCAAGCGCCCGAAGCCAATTGCGGTGATGTGCCCATTAACGCGGTCTTTACGACAAATCGCCTGAACTGGGATCACCCGCACATTGATTGGAGCGTGTGATGAGCGATTCTATCTACGAACACCCATTCAGACAATTGCCGACCGCCCAGCGTCCCCTGATCGGTGCCACCGTTTTGGTCGTTGAAGACAGCAGGTTCGCCTCCGAAGCTGTGCGCCTAATGTGTTTGCGCAGTGGCGCACGCATCCGACGGGCCGACTGCCTGAAATCTGCCTATCGGCACTTGGCCGCCTACCGGCCATCCGTGGTGATCATCGATCTGGGGCTGCCCGACGGCCCCGGCAATGATCTGATCCGCGATCTGGCCAGCCGGCCAGACCCCGCCCCGCCCGTTATCGCCACAAGCGGCGATCCCAGTCTGCGCGATATCGCACTTACCGAAGGCGCCCGGGATTTTCTGACAAAGCCGATCCCGTCCCTCGGGATCTTTCAGGAAACCATTTTGCGGCTGCTGCCCGCCGAGGTGCAGCCACGTGGCCTTAGGGTGCTCAGCGACGAACAATTGCTGCCGGACCGCCTGGCGTTTCGCAACGACATGGAAGTGATCGCCGCGTTGATCGATTGCGACACTGACCCACCAGACATCCAGTATATCGCGCAATTTCTGGAAACGGTCGCCTACAGCGCCGAAGACCGCCCTCTGATCAACGCCGCCCGTCAACTTGGCGCCGATATGCGCCGATCTCATGATGCCCCCGACCTGACACCGATCCGGGCCATGGTTGCGGCGCGAATCCAGACCACGGCCATCGTCTGATCAATCCGTCCCGATCAACCACGGCTATTGTGGCGGATCGCCGTCACGATTTGCCCCGTCCCCTGACGGTGGCGGCGCCCACCGCCGCTCGGCGCGGATATAGCCGGATGGGATGGTGCCGCGAAGCGCCGCTTCGTTCTCTTCCATCAAGGCCCGGGCGCGCGCGACATAGGCTGCATTTTGGTGAACCGGCGTGTCGGCATCATACAATTCGGCCAATTCCCGGATGGCGATCTTATCCTGACGGGTAAAGGCACGCGCCGACAATTCGGCGTCATGAGGGTGCATGCCGAGGGCTTCTAGCGCCGACCGCCCGGTCCGAACCGCGCTATCAAAGGTTTCGCGAATGATGTCACGGCATCCGGCCGAATACAGTTCGTAGACGTGGCCACGATCACGCGCCCGGGCGATCACATGCACCTGCGGATAGTTTTGACATACGTGCCGCACGATCTGGGTGGTCTGATCGCGGTTGTCGATCGCCACCACCAGCAGACTGGCCTCTGCGATTCCCGCTGCAAATAACAGATCCGGGCGCGCGGCATCGCCATAGAATACCTTGATCCCGAAGGCTTGGATCAATTCCAACTGCGCATAGCTGTGATCCAGAACCACGGTGCTATAGCCCGCGTCCTTGAGGATCCGGTTCACGACCCCGCCAAAACGTCCATGACCTGCGATGATCACACTGCCGGTTTCGGTAATATCATCGGCCGCGCCCCCCACATCAGTGACAAAGCGCGGGGCGATGACCCGGTCGAACAGGATGAACAGGGCTGGCGTCAACAGCATCGACAGGGTGACAACCAGCAACAGCTGATCGGCCAGCCCTTCGGGGATGATCCGGTTGCTCACGGTGAAGGACAGCAGCACAAAGCCAAACTCGCCCGCCTGCGCCAACCCGAGGGCCAGAAGCCAGCGATCGGCCCCCCGAACCTTAAACAGCAGGCTCAGCACCAGCAGGACCGTGGCCTTAATTGTGATCAGCCCCAGAGCCAGCCCGACAATCGCCGCGAAATGAGCCGACAACAGGGCAAAGTCGATGCCGGCACCAACGGTGATAAAGAACAAGCCCAGCAACAGCCCCTTGAACGGGCCCACATCACTTTCCAATTCATGCCGGTATTCACTATTGGCCAAAACCACCCCGGCCAAAAACGTTCCCAAGGCCGGAGACAGCCCAACCAAGGACATCAGAACCGCGATGCCAATCACCATCATCAACGCGGTTGCGGTGAACAGCTCGCGCAGGCCTGCCGACGCGACATACCGGAAAAGTGGCCGGGTCAGATAGCTGCCACCGCCAACAACCACGGCCACAGCCGCGACAGTGACCAGCGCGCGCATCCAGCCTTGCATATCCTCAACCAGATTGAGCGACATGCCATGGCCGACCGCACCGGCGGTGCCATCGGCTGCCCCGTGAACGTCGGCCGCGCCCTGAGCGACGACGGGGCCCAGTTCAGGCAGGGCGAGAAGCGGTAATAGGGCCAACATAGGAATGACCGCGATGTCCTGAAACAGCAGCACCGAAAAGCTGGCCTGCCCCCCATCGCCGCGCATCAGCCCTTTTTCATTCAGGGTTTGCAGCACGATGGCTGTCGAGGACAATGAAAACACCAGCCCGATTGCCAAGGCAACAGTCCAGACCTGACCAAGGGCGATGGCGCAGACCATGACCAGCCCAGTTGTCAGCGCCACCTGTAGCCCTCCCAGCCCGAGCAGGCGGGCCTTCATCTGCCATAGCAACCGGGGCTCCAACTCCAGCCCGACCAGAAACAGCATCATCACGACACCGAACTCTGCGAAATGCTGCAGCGACACCAGATCGACCCCAAGCCAACGCAGTAACGGGCTGATGACGATCCCCGCGATCAGATAGCCAAGCACCGAGCCAAGGCCAAACCGGGTCGCAAGGGGCACCGCGATGATCCCGGCGATCAGAAACAGGAACGCTGTCAGTAGAAACCCGTCCATCTCAGCCCTCCGCGCGCAAGGGCAAGGCATCGCAGGTGATAACGTCGTGCCCGGCGGCGGCATCGAAATCATACCTGTCGTCACGCAATGCCGTCAGCAGGGCGCGGTAGCCAGCCACATGGGGCGGGATGCTCCCGTGGGTTTGCGCGTCGAGCGCACCGAACAGAAGATAGGGTGGGGTGAATCGCATCTGGCAAAGGGCGGCGGTCTGCTCCAACGGGCGGAGGAAATCGCGGATCGGAAATTTCTGGAACCCGTCAGGCCCGTATGCCTCGGCAGGCGAGGCCGCCGTGATAGCCAGCATCAGGGTTTTACCGACAAGGGCAGTGCCGCCCTCGCCATAGGCAAAGCCGGGTTCCAGAACCAGATCAAGCCATTCCTTGACCAGCGCCGGGGGGGAATACCAAAATAGCGGAAACTGAAATACGATCACCGAATGCGCCCGCAACCGCGCCTGTTCTCGGTCGATATCAATATTGTAACGGGGATAGTCGGCGTACAGGTCGACGAAGGTGACCCCGTCTATTGGCCGCGCGGCTTGGGCCATCGCCCAATTGGCATGGGACTGCCGCTGGCCGGGATGCGCGAAATAAAGAAGCGTGCGTGCCACTGATCTGCCTTGTTGCCGCCCTGCCCCTAGGAAGCCGTCAAGACGCGCCGGGATCAAGCGGTTTGATCTCGCCCGGCGCGCCCTGTTCTGTCACGGCTCAGTAATTATACGCGTCATAGATGCGGGTCAGATCCCCGTTCCAGTCGCCGTGGTAATGTTCCAACAACTCGTCGGCGGGAACCCGGCCAGTTTCGACGCTTTCTTGAAGCGCATTCAGGAAATGGGTCTCGTCCGCGACCAAACCCCCAGCACCGGGAATTGCTCGCGCCTTGAGGCCAGACTGGGCGATCGCCAACACCTCACGGGCAATGTCGAGCATCGATTGCCCCCCGACTTTGGCTTGCAGCCCGTCTTTCGCCGCCGCCACCCGCCATTCTTCGCGGGTTTCAGCGTCCCAAGACTTGCCCACATCCCAAGCCGCATCCAGCGCACTTTGATCATAGGTCAAACCGACCCAAAAGGCTGGAAGCGCGCAAAGGCGCCGCCAAGGTCCGCCATCCGCCCCCCGCATTTCGATGAATTTCTTCAAGCGTGCTTCGGGGAAAATAGTGGTCAGATGGTCGGCCCAATCACTTAGAGTCGGCACCTCGCCCGGCAAGGCTGGCAACTGGCCTTTCAGGAAATCCCGGAAGGACTGCCCAAGCGCGTTGATATAGCGCCCGTCGCGATAGACGAAATACATCGGCACATCCAAGGCATAGTCGACCCATGCCTCAAAGCCGAACCCGTCCTCGAACACAAAGGGCAGCATGCCAGTGCGGGCAGGATCGAGATCGCGCCAAATGCGCGAGCGCCAGCTTTTCAGCCCGTTGGGCTTGCCGTCAAAGAACGGCGAATTGGCAAAGAGCGCGGTCGCAACCGGCTGAAGCGCCAAAGCCACGCGCAGCTTTTGCACCATGTCGGGTTCGGAGGCGAAATCCAGATTTACCTGCACGGTGCAGGTCCGATACATCATCTGGGTCCCATGCGTGCCAACCCGGCCCATGTAATCCGTCATCAACCGGTAGCGCCCTTTCGGCATTACCGGCATTTTCTCATGGCTCCAGATCGGCGCGGCACCCAGACCAATGAACCCGGCCCCGATGGTGTCTGCGACCTGCTTCACTTCGCGCAGGTGGCTGTTCACCTCGTCACAGGTTTCATGAATTGACATCAACGGCGCACCGGACAGTTCCAGTTGCCCGCCCGGTTCTAGACTGACATTTGCACCGTCTTTTTCCAGACCGATGATGTTGTCGCCTTCCAGGACCGGCGTCCAGCCAAACCCGTCGCGCAACCCTTCAAGCATGGCGCGGATCGACCGGGGACCATCATAGGGCAAGGGATTCAGCGTATCGTGGCAATAGCCGAACTTTTCGTGCTCGGTGCCAATGCGCCAGTCCGTACGTGGCTTGCACCCTTCGGCCAGATATTCGGCAAGCGCCGTCGCCGAGGTGACAGGCCCCCCACCCGTTTGCGGAATCGACATGCAGACGTCCTTTTCAAAGCGCAGACCCAATCGGGAAGTAAACGGCCCGCAGCGCTGGTACAACCCCGGGGACCGGGACCATCGGTAACTTACTTGTTCGGCGCCGTCGACGTCACCGTCCGCGCATTTCAGCCAAGGTCAATCAGACGTGAACTGGCGGTCTGCGCCTTTGCCGGGCGCTGCCAGACGATCTGGGTCACCCGGCCGGGGGCATTCAGCGCGCGCAGCATCCGTTCGGTATGAATGTCGGGCAATTGCGAAAAGGCGTCAAACAACGCCTCGGCCCCTTTCGCCGTCACGGGAATATGCAAATCCGGCCCCGCATCGTGCCGCAGACACCAATGCAATGGCGTGCCGGTGGGATCCAAGTGCAGCGAGCGCAGTTGATCAAGTGCAACCACGCCGCCCTCAAGCGGCCCGAAATACGCCACTTGAGCCTCGGTCACCTGCACAACACCCGGACCATCGCCGCGCACCCGAAACCGCAGCCGCTGGACACCCAGAAAGGCAATGGCACAGCCCAGCAGGCCAAGCATGACGCCGGGGAGGCGACCTAAGGCAAAGCTGTTCAGCATCCAGATGAGACCGACAAGGGCAATCGCCGCCCCCACCAGTAACTCTCGGGCGTTTCTAGCCTTGGCCCACACCTCGGGACGAATCATACCGGACATCGATCACTCCCTCGCCGCTGCGGTCCTTTGGTTATGTAAGGTCTTCGGTTGCCGCGGCCAATGGGTGGTCACCGCCAGCGCTGTGCCAGTCCCCAAGCGCGGCTTGCCATAGGGTCAATGCGGCAACCGCCGCCGTATCCGCCCGCAAAATCCGTGGCCCAAGGCTGACCGCCCGCGCTTGCGGCATCGCCGCCAATCGCGTCCGTTCAGCCGGACTGAACCCACCCTCAGGCCCGATTAGGATCGCACCGGGCGTGCCTTTGGCAAACACCTCGGCGACCGATGAGGACGGTCCTGCCAGCGTTTCATCGCAAAACATCAGGTGCCGGTCCGCGGGCCATTGCGCCAGCACGGCCTCTAGGCGCACCAGATCCGCCACGTCGGGAACCACCGTGCCACCGCATTGTTCGGCGGCTTCCACCGCATGCGCCTGAAGCCGGTCGCGGCGAATACGGTCCGCATTGGTGTGATCGGTCTGCACCGGAAGAATCCGCGCGGCCCCAAGTTCGGTAGCTTTTTCGACAATGAAATCCGTGCGTGCTTTCTTGATCGGCGCGAATAGCAGCCAAAGATCCGGCGGCGATTGAACCGGCCTGACCTGCGTCCGGCAGATCAACGTGCCGCCGCGCCGGTCAGCTTGGCTGACCTCGGCCAAAAATTCGCCCGATACCCCGTCGAACAGCAACAATGCGTCCCCGACGGACAGTCGCATGACCCCGAACAAGTAATGGGCCTGATCCCGGGTCAAGGGAACTGTTTGCCCTTCCCCCAACGGGTGCTCTACATACAATCTGATTTTGGCGCTGCGCATGGGACCTTGGTATGACCGTTCGACCAGAAACACCAGCGGCTCCGGTCGCCGATGCCATCCACGGAAACTGGGTGGATCACCGGGCACCCGCATGGACCCGGCCCTATCTTCGCTTGTCGCGGGCTGACCGCCCCATCGGCACGTGGCTGCTGTTGTTACCCTGTTGGTGGGCAACGCTGTTGGCCGCAGCCTCCAGCACCGGTGCGAACTGGCGCATGGCATGGATCCTGCTGGGCTGTTCGCTTGGGGCATGGCTGATGCGCGGCGCGGGCTGCACGTGGAACGACATCACCGACCGCCACATCGACGGACGCGTCGCGCGCACTCGGTCCCGGCCGATCCCCTCCGGTCAGGTCTCCGTTTCGGGTGCGGTCATCTGGATGGGGCTGCAAGCGCTGGTCGCCTTCGGCATACTTCTGACGTTCAGCACCACCGCCATTTTGTTGGGAATCGGGTCGCTGGCCTTGGTGGCAATCTATCCGTTCGCCAAGCGCTTTACATGGTGGCCGCAAATCTTCCTTGGTCTCGCGTTCAACTGGGGCGCCGTGCTGGCATGGACAGCACAAGATGGCCGCCTCGGCTGGCCAGCCGTGTTCCTCTATATCGGGGGCATTTTCTGGACGCTGTTTTACGACACGATCTATGCGCACCAAGACAAAGAAGACGACGCGCTGATCGGAGTGAAATCCACTGCACGCCTGTTCGGAAACCGGACCGGCCTGTGGCTCTGGCGGTTTCAGATCGCCACGGTTGCTTGCTTGGCCATCGCGGTCGGGATGGCGTTTGGACCGGGCGGCGCGACCGCTCCGCTGCTGACCTCCTTGGCTGGCGTCGCCGGCGTTGGCATGCATCTGGCATGGCAATTGCGCGGCCTCGACACTGACAATACCGACGCCTGTTTGCGTATTTTTCGATCCAACCGCGACACCGGCCTGATCCTTGCGCTGTTTTTCGCCGTTGCCGTGGCGCTTTGATTGCACAGCGGCGCAGGTCTGCGTAAACACACCTCATCTAAAACGGAGCGTCGAAACTGTCCGCATGCGTTCTACTGCAAAGACCTCGCTTCGCCTTTTGTCCTTCTGTGCTGCGGCATTCGGAAGTGTCTGGATTGGCACCCGCATCGCAGACGATCTTGAATGGCGCAGTCTTGCCGCTGTCAGCAACGCGCTGGCGGAGGCAGGCTATCCATGGGCGACCGTGACGACTGACGGGGTAATTGCGCGTATTAGCGGCGAGGCCCCGGACGAGGCCAGCCGGTTCCGTGTGATGACCACCGCCAGCGCAGTTCTTAACCCGGTCAATCTGCGGGATGGCATGACCGTCGTCGAAGTCTCGACGCTTCCGCCGCCACAGCTTCGGCTGGAACTTCTGCGCAGCGGAAATGCCTTGACCATTCACGGCCTGATTCCGGCAACGACTGACGATGCGCTGACGCTGGCACAGCAGATCACTGCGCTGAAGCCCGATCTACGCCTGTCCGATCTGGTAGCACCCGTCGATCTTGCCGCTCCCGAGGGATGGCCTGAAACCCTTGCCGCCAGCCTCACCGCTATGGCTGCGCTGGACAACAGCCGCGTCCTGCTCACCCCCGATGCGATTCAGATCTCAGGGCTGGCTCCCGCCACCCTGTCGCTCTCCGCCTTCGACGCAAAGTTGCGGGCCATGCTGCCTCCCGGCGTTTCGCTGTCGCTTGATCTTCGGGCGCCGCGCAAAGTCGTCTCACCGTTCATTGCGCGGTTTCGCTTGACCCCTGAAGGCGGCGTTACCGAAGCCTGCGCAGCAAATACCGACTCTGGCCGCCAAATGATCGAGGCCGCAGCCGCAGCAGCCGGTATCGACGTTGTTGGCCGTTGCGCGGTCGTACTGGGCGCACCGGATGCATCATGGGATCAGGTCGTGGTGACAGGGTTGAATAAACTGGCCGCAATGGGTGACGGAACCCTGACGCTGTCCGATTTGCAACTGACCTTGGTCCCTGGCCCCGCCGCCGAGCCGGTTCTCACAGAGACCGCCCTTGAGGATCTTGAAAGCAGTATCCCGGGCATTTTCAGCGTCAATGTGCCGATCGGCCTGGCGGATCCGGCAGAGGGCGCGGAGTCGGAACTGGAATTTCGCGCAAGCCGCAATGAGGATGGCGCGGTGATCATTCACGGCCCCCTACCGGATCGTGACAGTATCGCTGTGGTGCAAAGTCTGGCACGGGCACAATTCCATTCCGAAAGCCTCTCGCTGGATTTGCGGCAACAAGCCGGGCTGCCAGACAAATGGACCCTGCGCATTCTGGCTGCACTGGATCAGTTTTCCGCCATCGAAGAAGGCAGCTTATCGGTGTCACCGTCGATGATCGAAATCGATGGAACAAGCGGTTCCAAAGCCGCGTCAACCGAAATTGCAGCCGGTCTGACAGCGGCGCTTGGAATGGGAGATCCGTTCAGACTGAAGATCGATTACGACCGCTTGCTGGATCCGATTGCCGCTCTGCCCAGCCCGCAGGAATGCATCGACCGCGTCCGGGCGATCCAGTCCGAAACGAAAATCACCTTCGCCCCAGGTTCAGTCGAGCTAGATGCTGCCTCATCTGCAATCGTTCGGAAGATCGCTGATGTCTTGCGGAAATGCTCTGATGTCCCGATTGAGATTGGCGGCCATACCGACAGCCAAGGCCGGGATGAAATGAACGAAAAACTCAGCCAGCAACGTGCCGACGCGGTGTTGCGGGCATTGATCGCCCAAAGGGTGTTGTCGGCGAATCTGACGGCGAAGGGCTATGGCGAAGCGCGCCCCGATGCTGACAATGGCACAGCAGATGGACGCGAAGCCAACCGGCGGATTGAGTTCGCCCTGCTTGGCACATCTCAGACTGAAGACGACGCGCCCACATCGAACCCGACGGAGCCCGAAAATGGACCGAACTGACATTATCTTCGCCACTGCGATCTTGTTATTTGTCGCGTTCTCGGTTGGGTTCCTCACCAACTGGATTATCAGCCGCGTGTCGCATGTGTCGAAAGACGATCTTGGCGAACTGGACCGGATGGCAGAGGCGCTGCACCACGCTGAAGAAGCCCGCGATGCTGCCATCGCCCGCCAAGAAGACGTTGAAGGCCGGTTGCGGCGCCGACTCGCCCAATCGGATGCTGAATTGAAGGCGGCGATGGAAGGGCTGCGCGACGCGCGGGCCAATGCCGATGAACTTCGGGCATTTATTTCCTCTGCCAACATGGGCAATGGGCACCGATAATATCGCGCGGACTGGCCCCGTCAGCGCCAGCGAGTTAAGGCCTGTTCATCCTCTGAACGGGCCGCGACCCAGCCCTGAGTGTCGGACGTCACTTCTTTCTTCCAGAAAGGCGCCCGCGACTTGAGATAATCCATCAAGAACTCGGCGGCTTCAAATGCAGCACTACGGTGGGCCGCAGCTGTCGCAACCATCATGATGGGCTCGCCGGGGACCAATGGCCCAAAGCGGTGAATTACCAGCGCATCCAACAATGACCAGCGCGACATCGCCTCTTGGCCGATCTCGGCCAGGGCGAGTTCGGTCATCCCGGGATAATGTTCGATTTCCATTCGGACGAGGCTGCCGTCGGGCCGGTTTCGGACAACCCCCGAGAACGTCACAATGGCGCCCGCTTCGGCGCCGCCAAGATGGTCCGTGAAGCGATTAAGTTCTATCCCCGGATCGAAAGGGCTGGATTGAACCCGGACATCCATTTCAGCCACCGGTCATGGGCGGGAAAAAGGCGACTTCGCGTACATCGGTCAAGGACGCGTTAAAATCCGTTAGAACCTGATCTGCAGCGACACGGATCGCCGTCAGATCCGAAAATGCCATCGCATAGCGGTCATCCCGCGCCGCCAATTCCGCCACAAGATCGGCAATGGTTGCGGCACGTGTCTCAATCCGTTCTTTTGGCAGTCCGATGCGTTCGCGCACCCACGCGAAGTAGAGAACGTCGATCATCCGCGACCATCCTCACGCAGAAACGGCAGAGCCTTCACGAAATAATCGATGCCCGTGATAGCGGTCAGAACCGCAGCCAGCCAGAAGCAGACCACTCCACACAAGCCCGTCAGCCAACCGGACTGCGCAACCCACCAGACGTAATTCCAACCGCTCGGTCCGGCGTCCATCGCCAGCGCGTAATCGTCCGATGACAGCGCATAGAAAAGCGAGGCATGTTCTTCTTGCAATCCGAGGCTGAGCAACAGAAGCGTGATCGCCACCATTTGAACCGTGGTTTTCCACTTGGCAAGCTTGGTCACTTTAAGGGTGCTGGCATCCGCGCCAAGAAACTCTCGCAGACCTGACACGAACACTTCTCGAAACAGAATCACCGCTGCGGGCACGACCAATAGCGGGTCCAACCCAGAGAGGGCCACCACGACGGTCAGGGCGATAATCACCATGGCCTTGTCCGCGATGGGATCAAGCATCGTCCCAAATCGGCTTTGGAGATGCCATCCGCGCGCGATATAGCCATCAAACCAATCGGTGATCGCAGCTCCGACGAACAGGGCGAGGGCGATCCAATCGGCTGTGGGACGCGCAAAGATCACGAACACCAAGGCGACACAGGGTGCAGCCAGCAGTCGGAACACGGTCAGAATATTGGGAATGGTCCATCTCATACGAACACATCTATCGAAAAGGTGGCGGCCCCGAAAGACCAAGATGCAGCGGCGTACCCACTGTTTGGCCCATCGGCAATGCCGGACCCAGATAGGCAGGGTCCGGAGTTAGATCGGTCAGTCACTGACGTTGTGCGCCGATCGGATCGCAAGGTCCGATCGGCGCAGCCGCGATGGCTCTCACTCAGTGGCCGTTGGCGCCGATCCCGCACTGCTGAGCCGATCCAATTCAGACCGTGCATCTGCTGCGTCAGCAAGATCCGTATCCGCCCAGAGGTCGACGGCCCGTTGGAAATATGGGATCGCCTCCGCAGAATTTCCCTGTGCGACATAGGCCTTGGCGAGATGGTATTGGACTGACGGATCGTTGGGGAGTCCGACAGCGGCTGGTTCCAAATACTCCACGGCTTCATTGTAATTGCTGAGGCGAAAGGCGATCCAACCATAGGTATCCTGGAAGGCAGGCACGGTCGTGCCCCGCAAACGCCGTGCAATCACGTACGCCCGTTGCAAGCTGTCGTTGTCACCCCGGTAATTCGCCAGAAGGCTTGCGAAATTATTGGCGACGATGGTCGAATTGGAATCGGCTTTGTAAAGACCATCGTAAATAGCAATGGCTTCGTCAATTTCGCCATTCTGTTCGGCCAAGCCCGCCTTGATCCACAACAGATTCGCAGACTCAGGCAGGACTTCCAGCGCTTCGTCGACGATTTTCTCTCCGGTTTCAATGTCACCCTGACGCACGGTCGTCGAAATCAATGCGCGCCAAACCGCCTCGAGTTCTGGTGTTGTGTCCAAAATTTTGCGGTAGATCGTGTTGGCTTGATCGTAGTCCCCTTCGGTCGCAAACAGCGCCGCATTCAGGAACATGAGATTTGGGTTGCTCTCGTCCCCGTTTGCAGTGGCTTGCGCAAGAAGCTCATCCATATAAAGCCGCGCGTTGCCGATTTCGCCGTTGGCAAGATGGGTCCGGATGATCGCGGCCTGTGGGCCGATCCCCGCACTGTCCTCGGCGACCATCGATTGCAGCAATTGGATGCTCTCATCCGTGCGAGAGGTCCGGAGCAGAATCGTAGCTTCCAGTGCATTGGCAAAGTTACGCGCGTCATCAGTATTGATCTGACGCATCCCGTGCACGACTTGCTCTGCTCTGGGAAGATCGTTCAGCGCAAGATAGGTATCGGCCAGAGATCGCAACAACACAACATTTCCGGGCGCGCCCCGCAGAGATTTAAGCAGGACCTCTTCCGCCGTCAGATATTTCTCGTTCTGCATAAGGTAAGTCGCGTAGCGCAGACTTTCTCCGGCACCAGCGTTGGACGCTTCGTAAGCCAATGCCAGACTTTCCGCCATCAATTCCCGGTTACCGCCGCGCTCATACGCACGGGCCAGCAATGTGATGGTTTCTGAATCGCGCGGACTTTGATCAAGGGCAGTGCGCAGCGCAAGCACCGCGTCAGGGACCTGGTCGTCGCTGATCAGCCATTCCGCCTTGAGCTTAAGCGCATTTACATCGGTGTTGTCCTCAGCAAGGACCTTGGCCACCAGTTCTTTCGCTTCCTCGGTCTGCCCTGTTGCGTCCAACATCCGGGCCAGTGTCGTCTCCATTTTGCGGCTGACGTCATCTGAAGACCGCCCGTCTACTAGTTCTTGCATCTGAGAAATCGCCACATCACGATCTCCCTTGTCAAAGACAAGGCTGGCCCGCAGCAGCCGGAACGTATCATCGTCCAACCCTTCCTCGATCAGCACATCAAGTTCGGCGATGGCAGCGTCAACGCCATTGATCTGATTTAGGAAGTGGACCAAAGCGACTCGTGGCTCTATGTCATCCCCGGATTCGACGACAAGCTCACGCACGAATTGCTCCGCGCCCACAGCGTCACCTTTCGCGAGATACCAACGCACCAGAGCCGTCCGGACTTCCTGGTTCTCAGGAAACCGGACCACCATCGTCTGAAGGTGTCCGCCCAAGCCCTCGAGATCTTCCAACTGAGCTAAGAGTGAGAGTTTGGTCTGGTTGAATTGTGTATTCAGCGGATCGAGTTCGAGAGCCTCATCAACAGAATCCAAGGCCGCGTAAGGCTTTTGTTCACGAACCAGTTTGTCGAGCACAACCTGGCGAGCGTTTGTGTCACCGGGATTGTCTTTCAGCCAAGCCTGCGCCAGCGCATATTCGGCCTCCATCTCAGCCTGATCGCTGAGCCGGACGGCCTCTGCATATCGGACGGCGATGAGAATGGGGGCCAACTCTGGATTGTCTGGCTGCAACTCTAGACCGGCCAGCGCATGCCGCTCGGCTTCGTCCCAAGCGCCAAGATTGATCGCCATCTCTGCCAGCTTCAACCTAGCCGGGAAGTCGTCAGGAAACTGTTCGCTTACAAGGAGATAATGTCCATAAGCTTCTTGCGCGTCGCCTTGCTCCTGTTTGAGTTCGGCGTACAGCATCCGCGCATCGTAGTTCTCCCCATCCAGCTTAAAGACGCTCTTCAGCTCCACGATCGCGCGATCCAGATCGCCCTCATTCACAAGCGCGACGGCAGCCTCGTAATGGCTTTGCGCCTTTTCCTCGACCGTTTCGCATCCAGCAACCAACGCAACGGCCACAAACATCGACGCGGTCAAAAGGCCCTTAAACTGTCTCATTTTTCACCCACACTGCTTCAGGTTCTCTCGTTCTATCTTCGACGAATGACCTAAAAATTAAAATGGCCGCAGAGGACCTGCGACCATAGTAACATTTTCTCTGACAGATGAAACTAGACGCCGGTCATGCGCACGACAACCTTTAGGGTTCTCGCGATCACCCAGAGGTCTGTGGTCATCGATGACTTCTTATAATATTCGGCATCATAGCGCGCACGTGCGGCAAACGAAGTATTGTTGCGATCGCCGATCTGCCAAAAACCGGTCACGCCCGGCTTCAGCGCAAAATAGGCTTGGCCCGGATACAGATCGCGCTGGGACGGCATCATGGGACGCGGACCGACCACACTCATGCTCCCCATCAGCACATTCCAAAACTGCGGCAGCTCATCAAGCGAAGTTTTGCGGATCAGGCGGCCAACCCACGTCACCCGCGGATCGTGCTTCAACTTCTGAGTCCGGTCCCACTCGGCACGGGCCTCACCATTGCTTGCAAGATAAACGGCCAGCTTCCGATCTGCATTCGGAACCATCGAGCGGAGTTTAACCATCGAGAACAGCCGCCCACCCTTGCCCACACGACGCTGGATAAAGAACGGGCTCGACCCGTCCAGCGCCACAAGAAAACAAAGGATCGCGACTACCGGCACGATGACCACTGCCGCGGCCAGCACGAACACAACATCGAAAACGCGCTTAAAATACTCGCGATACACACTCTTGGAGGGCGTATAGTCGACGATGCCTGTCACAACGTCTGGGGAATTAGGGAAATGCGCAGTCAAAACGGTTACCTCGATGCACTAAAAGATTACAAACACGAACGCCAAGGGCACCACATCTCATTCAACAAGAACGTGAGGTGCGCAGACGATGCATAACACGTGCATCCCATATGTTTCAATCTTCTTACTCTCTTACCTCAAACTTTAACCTACCAGACAACCCATTGATTTCACCAGCTTATACCAAAACCCTCGTCAAGGTAAGCAATTTGTTTAGGCTGTTCAGGTGGCAAATTGACTAAAATTAAGCAGGATTATGCCGATTCAGCGAAACGGTGGCCCACCGCGGGTCTGTCGGAAACCTCGGCGCTCGCGCAGCCTCAGAATCGCTATTCACCAATTCCAAAGAGTTTCTCCTTCATGCTGGGGCATGCTACGGCAAACTTGCGACCAATCGCACCGGACGGGATTTTTGGCTTCTTTTCAGAGGGCGTTGCGCCTAAAGCTAACGTGTAACAATGGTAGTCATCGCAACTGCGGTGTTTGGTATTTGACGACGCTCTAGCAGTGCACCAAGTTGGTGAAAGTCGTCGGTTTAGGAACAATGAACACAACAGCCCCTGTAGACATTTACAACACGCATTTCGGATTTCGCGAGCGCCCCTTTACGCTTGTTCCAGATCCGGACTTCATGTTCTGGTCACGATCACACCGCCTTGCGTATACGATGCTGGAATACGGCATCCTGACTCGATCTCCCATCACGGTTGTGACGGGCGAAATCGGTGCCGGGAAGACAACCTTGTTGCAGCATCTGCTGAAAACTTTGTCCGACGACGTTGTTGTTGGGTTGATCTCGAACGCGCAAGGGGATCGCGGCGAACTGCTTCAATGGGTTTTGCATTCTGTGGGCGAAGATTTCGATCCGAAGGCATCCTATGTGCAACTGTTCCACCAACTTCAGAACTTCCTGTTGGAGGCCTATTCCAACGGAAAGCGCGTCATCTTGATCATCGACGAAGCCCAAAACCTGAACGTTCAAACCCTTGAAGAACTGCGGATGTTGACGAATATTAACACCAACAAAGATGAGTTGGTGCAACTGGTCCTCGTCGGCCAACCGGAATTGCGCGCCTTGATCTCCCGTCCTGAGTTGAAGCAATTTGTCCAGCGTGTCGGATCCAGTTTCCATCTCTCCGCGATGAACCGCGAGAACGTCGGGGCCTACATAGCCCATCGCTTGCAGGTGGCAGGAGGAACCGGCGAAGAATTCGGTCGCGATGCAATCGATCGGATCTTTGCGATTACTAACGGCATTCCGCGGTTGGTGAACCAGATTTGTGACTTAAGTCTGGTCTATGCTTTTTCTGCCGACGAACACATGGTCTCACTGGAAACCGTCGAATCGGTTCTGGCTGACGGTGTTTTCTTCGGTGCTGCCAACCTAGACGGAGGCAAGGTCGATGAAATTTGACTTGCGTTACTATCTTAGCATTTTTTGGCGTCGCAGCCCATATTTTGTCTTTTTGACGGCGCTATGCACGTCGATTGGCGTGACGCTGGCGTTTCTCTTGCCCCCCGAATACGAAGCCCAGGCGATTCTCTTGGTTGAGTCTGAACAGATTCCGAACAGTTTGGCCGCTTCGACAGTGAACACAGGGGCCACAGAACAAATTCAGATTATTCAGCAGCGGATGCGAACGCGTGAAACGCTGCTCGACATCTCCAACCGCTTAGGAATCTACAAAGACGCCCCAAATGACGGCGAACCGCTCACGGCAGGCGCCATGGTTGACGATATGCGGAGTCGGTTGACCCTCAGTAGTTCCACAGGAAAGAACGCCGCAACCATCGTCACGATCAAATTCCGCTCGGATACAGCGAATACAGCGGCTCAGGTTACGAACGAATTCGTCACACTGGTTTTGCAAGACAATGTAGCCATGCGCACGTCGCGGGCCAGCGACACACTTGAATTCTTTGAACAGGAACGGGACCGTCTTGGCGGTGATTTGGACGCTCAGAGCGCCGAAATTCTTAAGTTTCAAACCGAGAACACCGGCAGTCTTCCGCAGGATCTAGACCCGCTTCAGACCCGCCGCGCCACATTGATCAACGATCGGGCAATCCGCGATCGCGAGCTCCAGTCGCTGCGTGACCAACGCACCCAAGTGGTCGACATTTTCGAACGGACAGGCAACATCCAGTCGGCTTCTGTCGCACAATTGCCCGAGGAGATCGCTCTGGAAGCTGCGGAACGACAGTTGGCCGATGCAAAGCTGATCTACTCAGAGCAAAACCCCAAGCTGCGCGTCATGATCGCAAGAGTGGATCAGGCGCGGCAAGCATTGACGGCGGCCCTGTCCGATACCAGCGCAACCGGGGTCGATCCTACGGAACAAGTTTCCAGCGCCCAAAGCGTCTTCGAATCGCAGTTGGCTCAAATCGATTCCAACATCCAATTCCGGCTCGAAGAAATCACACGCATTGATCAGGAGTTGGAGGATATTGGCGAAAAGTTGTCGCGCATTCCGTCCAACACGATTACCTTGGATAAGTTGCAACGGGACTACGCCAATATTCAGGCGCAGTATACTCAGACCGCAAGCCGGTTGTCGCAAGCCGCAACGGGCGAGCGCATTGAACTCTTGTCGAAGGGACAACGGATCAGCGTCCTCGAACAAGCCACACCGCCCGACCGTCCGACCAAACCAAACCGGGTTCTGATTTCGGCAGCGGGGCTTGGGATCGGCATGGCCTCCGGTGTGGGACTGGTGTTTCTGATGGAGCTACTGAATAGCGCGATCCGACGGCCTGAGCAGATCACGGACAAACTTGGGATCACGCCTCTCGCTGTTCTGCCTTACCTGAGGACCGACCGCGAAGTGGTCGCGAGACGGATGGTGTTGTTTTCGATTATCGCTTTCTTCGTGATCCTCGTACCGCTCTTACTGTTTGCGGTTCACAACCTATATTTTCCGCTGGACACATTGATCGAACCCTTTGCCAACAGGTTTGGTTTTTCGGTGAACTTCTAAACAAATCGACTGAGTAGACTTCGACCCAAGACGCATTTGGGTCAGCGACACGAGGACAGACCATGGAACGACTTCAAGAAGCACTCAGTCGCGCACGGGAGCGTCGCGGACAGACCGGCGGCACGACGCCCCCCGCCAGCCCGACATTGACTCGCAACAAAATGGCTTCTCGGTCCGAGGGATCGACCAACGAAGCTTGGCAAGCTTTGCGATCATTCGAGCCGAACGAACGAATTTTACGCGCCAATCGGGTCGTCTCGTATTTCGGGGGAAACGATGCAGGGCCGTTCGATATGATGCGCACAAAGATCCTGCAGCAAGCCAAGGCAAACAACTGGCGCCGGATTGTCGTCACGTCGCCGACGGCGCAGTGTGGAAAGACCACGATTGCCGCTAATCTTGCCTTTAGCTTGGCACGTCAGGCTGAACTTCGCACCTTGGTCATCGAAGTAGATATGCGTCGCCCAGAGCTTGCCAACACCATTGGTCTTACAGAAAAAATGGCGTTTGCCCGCGTCCTCAACGGTCAGGACGAGCCGGCACAACACATCGTGTCCTATGGTCCAAACTTGGCTTTCGGGACCAACAGCTCCCCTGTGTCCAACTCGTCGGAACTTCTTCAAAGTTCCGCCGCGCATGACAGGCTGAAAGAGATTGAAGCGATCTATGCTCCAGACATCGTGATTTTCGACGCCCCGCCAATGCTGGGAAGTGATGACACGCATGGCTTCCTCGGCTTTGCCGACGCAGCCATCCTTGTGGCTGCGGCCGAAATGACCACAATCAGCGAAATTGATGTCGCCGAATCCGAAATTGCCTCGATGACGCAAGTCATGGGGGTTGTGATGAACAAGTGCCGCCTAACCGGATCGTCATACGGCTATAATTACTCCTATAGTTAGCAGATCGGCGTAAAACGCGCGGAGTGCGACTTTAGTCCACCACATGCGCATCAAGACGCAGTTGACCTTTGGGGGCGCGGGTCGACGAATGGCGGATCCTGTCCGGCACGCCGAAGGTTTGATTGCGAATAAAATCGGCCAATCCCATAGTCAGCGTTTGGGTTTGGCCATCCGGAAAGGTTCGAACGATCTGCGAGATCGCACCGTTTGGGTCATAGGTGATCGTGTCATCCCAATCGGCCGTAGGCCATAGGGTCGGATCTGCATAAATGTCGTCCGGATCAACAACGTAATCCAGCGACACAAGACGCGGCGTCGCGCCATCCTGTCCCTCGTATATGCGGTTCTGGAACACGGGGAAGCTGATCGACACAATGGCTGGGGCGGATATCCAGACGCCATTATCCGCGAACACCCCAATATCAACGCGGCTCGACATCATATTCGCCCCGGTGGATGAGGGAATCGCGCCCTGCCAATCCACCCGAATATCCGCACTGTCGCCGCTGTCCCGCACTTGAATATCGATCCGTTGCGGATCGCCTTGAAGGATCACCCAATGGAACGTCAAAGGACGCCCATTCGGATCCACGGTTTCCGAAGCGCTGATAGACATGCTGCGCGAATATGCGAAGGAACGCCATGCCCGGGCGATGGCCGACGGCGTCGTGAAGATGACTTCGTCAAGATTATCCGCCAAATAGTCCCGGCCCGCCTCAACCGGAAATTCGCTCTCGACCTTCAATTTGACCATCGGCGGGATCGCGTCCGGCATGATAGCGTTGGCCAGCCCAACCATCGCGGCAGGGCGCAACTGCGACTTGTCAAACACGACCGGGTGCGCCCGCGGCGACAAATAATCCTGTGGGGTTTGAATGCCACTCAAGCTGCGCCGAAGCACCATTTGGGTGACAGAAGCCAATAAACCACTTTCGTCCAGACGCGCCCGCGTCTCGGGTGTGTAGCTGGCATAGATCAGGGCCAAAGCAGTCACAAACGGCTTATCACTGTAGGATGACCCCTGAGACATCAGGAAATAAGGGGCATTGGCGAAGAACCGATCGCCGGTGTTCGGGTCGTGGTCGCGGTGTTCAGGATACACATACGAATGGTTGTGCGCATAAAGCTCGTAAGATCGTTCGGCGTTGATCTGCCCACCCATTGAGATGCGCCCCAAGCTACGCGCCAAGGGCCCAGACACCCGGGCCGTCGATGAATTGCCGATGACCGCGAGTGGAAACAGAATCCCGCCCGCCCAGTTGTAATCCAGATTCATCGCCGAAAGGTCTTGGCTATAGGCAGTATGGCTCAATTGCGGGAATGCCGTCGGCGATAAAGGAGAGTGATCTCGATCCCGGTTATCATAGAGCGTTGTTGCAAGCCCCGCCGCACGGCCTTGGGCGTAAAGCCGCCGCAACATCCCCATCGCCGGCGCCGCGCTAGCCGGGTCTACGACCGGTTGGCGCAGTCGGGACGGATCCGGTGCGAGACCGACCCTCCACACCCCGGTCAAGGGATCCCGCCACGTATTCTGGCTTGTGACCGGGGCAATTCCATCGACGATCGGCGCGGTTCTGTCCCCCTGCACGCCGGTGGCTAAAAGCTGCGCTTCCGCCGTTCCGGCTCTGAGAAGCATCAGGCAGACCCCAGCAATGAAAAGGAAGACTGATCGTTTCATTCCCGGCCCCCTTCCCTGCACAGAAGATCCATCTGGCGCTTACAGAACCACCGTACGCTGGTCAAAGCCAGTGTTAACTCGTTCCGGTCACAGTCCACTGATGTTATCGCCGCGCTTCAGGCCATCGGGTCAGCATCGCACAGGATGCCGAGACGTCGAAACAATCGATACGACTTGTAATCCGGGGAACGCAAAACGCGGCCCTGCTCTCAATTAAAGGATAGCCCAATGACTGACGCCTATGATCGTGTGGCACCCGGCCTGTCGTCGCCCGCAGTGGACGCTGAAAGCATCACCCCGGGAAATGGGACACTGGGCCATGTCACTCGCGCAATTTATGTCGGCGGCGGCGGCGATCTTGCTGTGGAGTTCATGTCGGGGACGCAGGTGACCTTGCGCGGGGTTCCCGCTGGAGTCATCCTTCCGATCCGATTGCGCAAAGTTCTGGCGTCGGGCACCTCGGCCACCAATATCATCGGCCTCTGGTAACGCCCGCCGCACCAGCCCACACCAAACTGCGTAGCGGCCCGACCGCCACCAAAGACCCCGTCGATCCGTCGGGGTCTTTCTTATAACATCGCCTCCGCTTTGCGCCTTGTTGAGTTGGATTGGGCATCCTATGTCTTGACGATGAAACGTTGGATCCCGTTCGTAAAGTCACCGCCTGTCATTTCTGTCGTCAGACTGTCCGGGGTCATTGCTGCCAGCAATCGTGCTGGCCTGAATGACGAGACGCTGGCCCCAGTGCTTGAACGCGCATTCACAAAGGGCAAGCCCGTCGCCGTTGCCCTAGCGCTAAATTCACCTGGGGGTAGTCCGGTCCAATCTTCATTGATCGGGGCCCGCATTCAGCGTCTGTCCAAGGAGAAGAATGTTCCGGTCTTTGCCTTCGTGGAAGACGTGGCCGCATCTGGGGGCTATTGGCTTGCCGCGTCCGCCGATGAAATTTGGATTGATCCCTGTTCGGTTGTGGGATCCATCGGGGTGATCTCGTCGTCTTTTGGTGCGAATACCTTTATCGAACGTCATGGAATCGAACGGCGGGTCTACACCGCCGGGACGTCGAAAAGCATGCTGGACCCATTCAAGCCCGAACGAGACGAAGATGTCGCCCGCCTGAAGACCCTATTGGATCAAATCCACGGCACATTCATCTCTCACGTGACCGAGCGCCGCGGCGCCCGCCTTGATGCGAATACAGACCTCTTTACCGGAGACATCTGGACAGGTGACCGCGCTGTCGCGTTGGGCCTTGCAGATGGCATCGGCCATCTGGTGCCGAAAATGCGGGAACGGTTTGGCGACAAGGTCAAGTTCCGACCCTATGGAATGCGGCGCGGCCTGCTGCAACGATTTGGAATGAACATCATGGCGCAGGCTATGGATGGCATCGAAGAGCGCGCGTTGTTCGCCCGCTATGGCCTTTGAACCATGATTAAAGTTGTCAGCCTGTTTTTGATCGGAATGGTCGCGTTGGCGATGTTCGGACGCCTGCGTATGCCCGGTGCCGCCAAGCTGAAAGCGCTGAAATGCTCCCGCTGCGGTAAGTACCGGATCGGGAAATCTAAATGTGATTGCGGCAGAAAGACCCTTTAATCATGGATTGGCTGCAAGCGAGCCTCGGCCTTGTCATACTTCTTTTCGCCGGAGACAGTTTGGTCAGGGGGGCTGTAAACCTCAGCCTGCGACTGGGCATCCCCGCGATGATTGTCAGTCTAACGATCGTCGCGTTCGGCACTTCAGCCCCTGAACTTCTCATCGCCATTAGCGCGGTTTTGGAAGGAGCACCCGGCCTTGCCCTTGGCAATGTCGTCGGGTCGAACACGGCCAATATCCTGTTGGTCTTGGGCATTCCGGCCATCATTTCAGGTCTGCACTGCAGCAGTGGCGATACGGTCCGCAATTATGCCATCATGATTGGCGTGACGCTGGCGTTCGTCGCCATGTGTTTCATAGGCCCGATCTCATGGATCGACGGCATCATCCTGCTTTTGGCGCTTAGTCTGATGATTCTGGATCAGGTCCGGCGGGCGCGGCAATATCGTCGAAACGCGGCGACCAACACGGGTGACAGCGACGATGACCTTGAGGATGTCGAAGGTGCGGATCCGGCGATGCGGGGCTGGAAAGTTGCCCTGTTTCTTGTCCTTGGGTTGATTGGATTGCCACTGGGGGCGCAGCTTTTGGTGGAAAGCGGTGTTCGGATCGCCACTGACTTCGGGGTTAGCGACACCGTTATCGGCCTGACCCTGATCGCAGTCGGCACATCGCTGCCTGAATTGGCAACGACCGTCATGGCCGCCCTGCGCAGGAATGCAGATGTGGCTTTGGGGAATGTCCTTGGCTCGAATATCTTCAATTTGCTGGCCATTATCGGCGTCACGAGCCTTGTCGCCCCGATTCCGGTTGATCCGGCGTTTCTGCGCGTTGACCTCTGGGTCATGGTTGCAAGCTCGCTGCTGCTGGCGCCCTTTGTGCTTCTGGGGTGGACATTGACCCGGCTCGCCGGGATCATTTTCACCGCGCTGTACTTTGTCTATATCGGATTCTTGCTGTTTTAGGAGGGCATTCAATGTCCGGAACTGCCCTCGTCACCGGTGCCGGAAAACGCTTGGGACGCGCGATGGCGTTGTCTTTGGCTGAAGCGGGGTTCGATGTCGCGGTGCATTACGCGTCGTCGCAACAAGCCGCCGAAAGCGTTGTCGAAGAGATCCGGGCAATGGGGTGCCGTGCAATTCCGCTTCAGGCTGATCTGTTGGACGAAGATCAGACCACCACGCTGGTCGACCGGGCCGCGGCGGAGCTTACGACCCCGCTCACACTTCTGGTCAACAACGCATCGATCTTTGAATATGATACGGTGGCCACCGGAACACGGCGCAGTTGGGATCGGCATATTGAAAGCAATCTGCGCGCCCCTGTCGTCCTGACCCAAGCCTTCGCGGCCCAAGCCCCAGACCCGGCATATGACCAATACGGAGAGCCGCTGCCGCGCGCCCTTGTGGTCAACATGATCGACCAGAAGGTGCGCAAACTCACACCGCAGCACATGAGCTACACCATCGCCAAGATGGGGCTGTGGGCCTTCACTCAGACAGCGGCACAAGCCTTGGCCCCCAAGGTGCGGGTGAATGCCATTGGCCCCGGCCCAACCCTTCAGGGTGCGCGACAGTCCGAAGCCAATTTCGCGGCTCAACGGGCCGCTACGGTCCTTGGACGCGGCGTCAACCTTGGGGACATCACCGCCGCCCTGCACTATCTGATCAACGCGCCTGCGGTGACGGGGCAACTGATCTGTGTGGATGGTGGGCAGCACCTTGGATGGCAGACTCCTGACGAGTTGGGCGTTGACTGATCCGACAAGTTGTGCACGGGCATCCTGACGGCCCCAAAGCGTTCATAAAAACGTTAGCTTTTTCATCGCGTTACAAATGTGAATATTTTTTTCGTTATTTTTCAGCACATTGCAGCTGCGCCTATAAATTAGGCAACTCAACGAAGTCCCAACAAATGAAGGGAAAAACCGGGTAGCCCAAAAGATACCACCAGACTTATCCACAGATTCAGTGCATATGTTTTCGCTTGTACCCACTCAATAGAATTTGCAGGACCCCGCCGGAGGAATCGAAAGTTAACACAATGAGCGGCATGACAGACGACACCATCCTCACCGGCTATGCACGGATCCAAAGCTACTTGAAGACCCTTGATGGTTCGCCAGGCGTGTACCGGATGCTCGATGCCAGCAATCGGGTGCTGTATGTCGGCAAGGCGCGCAATTTGCGGGCCCGGGTGTCGAACTATGCGCGGCCCAGCGGTCATAGCGGACGAATCGACCGGATGATTCGGGAAACGTCATCGATGATGTTCCTGACCACCCGTACCGAAACCGAAGCCCTGCTGCTGGAACAGAACCTGATCAAGCAACTGAAGCCGCGCTACAACGTGCTGTTGCGCGATGACAAAAGCTTTCCGAATATTCTGGTCGCCAAGGACCATGACTTTCCGCAGATCCGCAAGCATCGTGGCCGGAAAACAGATAAGGGCAATTACTACGGCCCCTTTGCCAGCGCCGGCGCGGTCAACCGGACGCTCAATCAATTGCAAAAGGTGTTTCTACTGCGGAACTGTTCCGACACGATGTTCGAAGGCAGAACCCGCCCCTGCCTGCTGTTTCAGATCAAGCGGTGCTCCGCCCCCTGCGTCGGCGAGATCAGCGCAGAGGATTATCGCAGCCTGGTGTCCGACGCAGAACGGTTTTTGTCCGGACGCTCGACCAAGGTTCAGGCGGATTTGGCGCTACAGATGGCCGAAGCCGCAGAAGCGATGGAATTTGAGCGCGCCGCAGCCTTGCGGGACAGGATTCGCGCTTTGACCCATGTCCAATCCTCACAAGGCATCAACCCGCGCGGCGTGACCGAAGCCGATGTCATCGCGCTGCATCTTGAAGGCGGCCAAGCCTGCGTTCAGGTATTCTTCATCCGCGGCAATCAGAATTGGGGCAACCGGGATTTCTTTCCGCGCACCGGGTCAGGCGCAGAAGCCGGTGAGGTTCTGGAAGCCTTCATCGGTCAATTCTACAGCGACCGCGAACCACCCCGTCAGTTGTTGCTGTCCCATCCAATCGACAACGAAGATCTGATGCTCGAAGCGTTGGCGCAAAAAGCAGGGCGAAAGGTCGACATCTCGGTTCCCCTGCGCGGCGAGAAGGCAGAATTGGTGGCTGGTGCGGCCCGGAATGCCCGCGAAAGCCTTGCCCGACGCCTGTCGGAAACCCTCACCCAAGCGAAGCTGTTGAAGGGTCTGGCCGAAGCTTTCGATCTGGACGCGCCCCCGCAGCGAATCGAAGTTTATGACAACTCGCATATCCAAGGCACAAATGCCGTAGGTGCGATGATCGTGGCTGGACCTGACGGATTCATGAAGAATTCCTATCGTAAGTTCAATATTCGCGGTGACGGCCTGACCCCCGGCGACGATTTCGGGATGATGAAAGAGGTTCTGACGCGGCGCTTTCATCGTCTCCTGAAAGAGGATGCCGACCGGTCTGCAGGAACATGGCCTGATCTGCTACTGATTGATGGCGGGGCGGGGCAAGTCAGCGCTGTCCGCGGCATCATGGAAGACTTAGGGGTCGGCGACGTTCCGATGATCGGGGTCGCCAAGGGCGTCGACCGGGATGCCGGCAAGGAAGAGTTCCATCGCACCGGACAACGCCCGATGGCGCTTCGGCACAACGACCCGGTGCTGTATTTCATTCAAAGACTTCGCGACGAGGCACATCGGTTTGCCATTGGCACCCATCGCGCGAAACGAGCCAAAGCCGTCGGCGCAACGCCGCTGGATGACGTTCCAGGCGTGGGCGCAAGCCGGAAACGCGCCCTGCTGGCACATTTCGGCTCGGCGAAGGCCGTCAGCCGTGCCGATTTGGCCGATCTGAAAGCCGTCGATGGAATTTCGGACGCATTGGCGCAATTGATCTACGACTTCTTCCACGGATCGTAATCAAATGGTTACTTGAACCGGCATCAGTTTACCGGAACCTGTTGCAGGGAAAAGACGGTACCCCCGCAAAAGGCCATTTGCGACACAAAGGGCTTCTACATTAGGCCATCTAACCGTAGCATCACGTCAGCTTGCCGTCACAAGGCACTGAATTTCTGAGAGGCACAGGACTATGCGACTACTGTTTGGACTACTGGCTTTCATTCTTTTCGCGTCTCCCGGCGTTGCTCAGAATTATAACCTTCAACAAGGCGATGTTCTGTCTGTGGAAGTCCTTGAGGATCCCAGTCTGAACCGGAATGTCATGGTTCTGCCGGATGGCTCGATCACGTTCCCATTCGTGGGGACACTGAACGCCGAAGGGCGCAGCATCCGTCAGGTCGAATCCAGCTTAAAATCCGCGCTGGCCCCGAATTTTGCATCCGCACCGACCGTATTCGTTTCGGTTGCGTCGCTCGCACAAGCCGCGGCGGGTCAGACCGGTCCGACGATCACGATTTATGTGGTCGGACAGGTCAACAATCCCGGACCGGTTCAGGTTACCTCCGGAGTAAATTTCCTTCAGGCTCTGGCCTCAACCGGTGGCTTCAACCAATTCGCGGCAACCAAACGGGTTCAGTTGCGCCGCACGGATCCCTCCACGGGCCAAGAGGCCGTATTCCTGTTCAACCTTAAAAAGGTTGGAGACGGCGCCGCAATCAGCGGAAATACCACCATGCGTGATGGCGACATCATCTTCGTTCCGGAACGACGGTTGTTCGAATAACAGGCTGATAACGTGGCAAGAATATTTCCAACAGTCATTCTGACTTGTGGTGGGTTGTGCCTATCACTGGTCAGCCACGCGGTCGCGCAAACTGTATCGGGCCAAACCGCGCGAACAACGGCACGCATCGTCACCGACCTTGAGGCGAACGACAACTACGACCTCAGTCCGACGTCTCCCGGGAATTCGTTTCTGTGGAACACCACGGTCGGGGCCAGCCTGAACAGCCGGACTCTCACCGACACGCTGTTTCTGGATGCTCAGGGCACGGCACGTGTGGCGGACCTGCCCGGTCAAGGAACAGAAACCTTATTTGATGATCCCCGGCTGACCCTTCGGTTTACCAGAGCGACCGATGACAGTTCGCTCTATTTCAACCTCGCGCTCCGTCGGTATGATCTGGATTTCTTCGATCCGTTGGGAGATTTGAACCCCGACGGCACGTTTGACGACTCCAATTCCGATGGGAATGTCGAAACTGTGCGATCGACCTTTGGCGGCTTCATCAATCAAAACGGGCCGCTCAGCTTCAAATTTGATGGTCTCTTGTTTCAGCGGAAATATTACGACCTATCGGGTTCTTCCACCGAATCGAACGACAATCTGGAAGAAGGTTTTTTGAACGGCGAATTCGGAGTTTTGATCAGCCCCATCCTGCGCTGGACGTTTGGCGGCGGCTATGACGTTCAAGACGTCGGGGACAGCGTCGATACGCATCGAACCCGTAAGACGTTGGATACGGGCTTTGATGGAAGCATCAATCCGGCATTGGATGTGTCCGTTCGACTGGGCTATTCTGAGGTTCTGACCGAAAAGACCACTGGGGATGAGACGGCCTCTGGTGTTGTTGGACGGGTTGATTTCACCAGAACAGTCCCCGACGGCGAGCACCGCTTCGGGTTTTCCTCGCGCGTTGACGAAAATGGCGAGCGCTATGATGTAACCTATGGCAGGTCCAGACAATTGCTGGGCGGCGCGTTGTCCTACAATCTCGGCGCGTCCTCAAACGCCGATACCAACGTCCGGGCCATCGGCAATATCGATTATACCTATCTGTTGCCGCGATCGCAGATCGGGATGAATATCGTTCAAAACACGACCGTTGATGATGAAGGCGAAAATATCATCGTCTCTCGGGCAGCGATTGACTACAGTTACCTTGTAACGCCCCTGTCATCGTTCGACCTGAGCCTCAATGCCGGTCTGACCCGCTATGACGCTGACGACCAGCCCGATGAAAGCCGAGTCAATCTGACCGCGCAGTATACCCGTGTCTTGACCCCAGATTGGTCAGGTTTTGCAGGCTACCGACACCAGATGAAAGACTACGACACATCGTCAGAGGCGAATTCTAATGCAGTCTTCATCGGCCTAAGGCGTGATTTCGCATCGATTCGTTAAGAGCTGTGCGCTAAAAGATCCGCGAAGTGCGCCCAGTTCACAAAGTCTTTGGGTGCCGCGGAAGGGAACGTAGTATATCTTGCTCCCAGTCCGGAATTGTTTTTAAGCGAGTGAGCCTTTGATGTACGCACAAACCCCGTCTCGACCGACAGGATTTTCAATCGCAGGACGTCCGGTCGATTTGGCCGGCCTTCTTTTGTTCGTACTTTTGCTTGCGGTTTCGATCCCGATCTTCTGGCTCGGCTTCGCTGACCTTGCGCGCGCGTGGGCCACTCCGGAATATAGTCACGGCCCGCTGATTCCCGTCATTTCCATGTATCTGTTCCTACGGGAATTGCGCAAAGCCCCCTTGGATACCGGCGGCCCAGTCAACCGGTGGCCCGGCATAGCGATCGTCGCATTCGGAATGGCGATCGCGGCCTTCGGCAATGTGGTCCGAATCGGTGACATCGTAGCCTACGCCTTCATCATCTGGGTGATGGGCGTTGTGCTTGTGTGTTTCGGTTGGCAGCGCGGCAAAACCCATTGGGCGCCAGTACTGCATCTAATTTTCATGCTCCCATTGCCGCAAGCCGTTTACTGGCAATTGTCGATATTTCTCCAGGGCATCTCGTCAGAATTGGGCGTTTGGTTCGTCAAATTGGCCGGCGTGACCGTTGTCCTAGAAGGCAATATCATCGATCTCGGGGTCTACAAACTTCAGGTCGCTGAAGCCTGTTCCGGATTGCGCTATTTGTTCCCCATCCTGTCCTTCTCATATCTGTTCTCGATCCTTTATCGCGGCCCGTTCTGGCACAAGGCGGTCCTGCTACTGTCCGCGGCACCGCTGACCGTCTTGATGAATTCCTTCCGCATCGGCATGATCGGTGTCTTGGTGAATTACTACGGCATTGAGCAGGCTGAGGGATTTCTGCACTTCTTCGAAGGGTGGGTCATCTTCCTGACCTGTGTCGGTCTTTTGTTCGGATTGGCCATCGCGCTGCAGCGTTTAACGCCCAATCCGAAACCGCTCAGCGAAGCCATTGACCTCGACATGGACCGGTTGGGGGCGATGTTCTCGCGCATTCTGACCATTCATCCGTCGAAAGGTCTGATGGCAGCAACAGTGGTCACGGCTGCAGTTTCGCTTGGCTGGTTTCTGACCCCGAAACCCGACGTAACCCTCCCGGATCGAAGCCCCTTTATGCTGTTCCCACGGGAAATCGACGGCCGGTTCGCGTCATTTGAATCTCTGACTCCCAGCGTCGCCAAAGTGTTGGGTGCCGATGATTATGTTTCTGCCACCTATTCAGGGCAAGACGAGGCTCCGGTCAACATCTTCGTCGCCTATTACGAGAACCAAAGCGAAGGCAGCGGAATCCATTCGCCCGAGGTTTGCTTGCCGGTCGGCGGCTGGGAAGTTTTCAGTATTGACCCCTATGAAGTCGATATGAGCAACACAGTGTACGGGGTGTTCGACGTCAATCGCGCCGTAATTCAAAAGGGACTGAGCAAACAACTGGTCTATTATTGGTTCGAGCAACGGGGCCGCCGCATGACCAATGACTTCCATGCCAAAATCATGGTGTTGTATGACAGCTGGGCCCGTGGCCGGATGGACGGGGCAATGGTCCGCTTCGTAAGCCCGATCATCGACGGAGACGAAGCCGCTGCGGACCTCAGGATGCAAGAGTTCATGCGTCATGCCCTTCAGGCGTTGCCGCGGTATGTACCCGAGTAACGCCGCGCTCCCCCGCGCTAGCATGGCAACCCACTTTTCATCCGCCATGGTCGCCTGCTAAGCTGGGATGGAGACTGATCAACGAAAGGGTCGCGCAGTGCGTCAACCCCATCACCTCGGGAGGATCCCGCTTACGGTTCTCGCCCTGATTGTGGCAAACGTGAGTGTGGAGTTGGTGTTGATCCTTTCGGATCACCGGTGGATAGGCCCACCGGGCTTGCGCCGTTGGGCCTATGATGTCGGGGCATTCTGGCTTGCGCTGTTAAATGGTGCCGCGCCGGAATTTCATGGTCAATCTGTGACGATGTTTGTCACCTATGCCTTTCTGCATGGCGGCGCCCTACATCTGCTGGTCAACATGATCGCCCTATTCAGTCTTGGAAACGCAATCGTTCGCCGCATCGGACAAAAGCGTTTTCTTGTGGCCTATGCTGTCTCCACCGTCGGCGGATCGATCGGCTTCGCTCTGCTTTCGACCATGACCCGGCCGATGGTCGGGGCTTCAGGGGCCTTGTTCGGGTTGATGGGAATCTGGGTTTGCTGGGATTTTCTGGATCGCAAACATTATGGCGAAAGCCTTTGGGCAACCGGACGGGCACTGACCTTTCTGATCCTGTATAATGTCGTGTTTTTCGTTCTACTTTCCGGACAGTTGGCTTGGGAAACCCATCTCGGTGGCTTTGTCGCGGGCTGGTTGTTGGCGATCTACTGGGGGCGCGATGTGCATTTGCAGGGCCGCCGGCGTATGGCACGAACCGCCAAGCCCGGAACCAACCGCCGGCAGGCCGGATGACGCCGTTGACTGCCGCGTTTCGCTGGATTCTTGATCGCTTCACGTCCCGACCCACAGAACCATTGGCCGGGTCAGATCCGCAACCCGACCGGCCCCTCTATGTGGTCGGGGATATTCATGGCCGGGAGGACCTGCTTGACGCTGTGCTGCGGCTGATCACCCGGGATGCAGTCAAGGCCGGCTGCGGATCGCAAGCCGATTTGGTGTTCGTCGGTGATTATATTGACCGTGGTCCTGACAGCCGGAACGTGGTGACGCGGCTGATGGGCCTTACAAAAGAAACAGGTATGACCGTCACTTGCCTGATGGGCAATCACGAAGCCATGTGCCTCGCTTTTCTAGCGGAACAAGAAGAGTCCGGCAGTCTCTGGCTGTCGAATGGCGGACGCGAAACTTTACAAAGCTATGGCGTATTCGTGCCGTTGCGCCTGCCGGACGCGGCTGCGCAGAACGCCCTGCGCAAGTTGGCGCGCCGGGCGATTCCCACGGCGCATCTCGACTGGCTGCGGTCACTGCCGACACTCTGGACCAGCGGTGACGTCGTGGTTGTCCATGCCGCGTTCGACCCCGATCAGACGCGAGAGGACCAACGCCAAGACACCCTGATCTGGGGCCGGTCCGCCAAGTTTCTGAAGACCCGCCGCGACAGCGGCCCATGGGTCGTCCACGGTCACACCATCACCCGGCCACTGGCCGTGCATGGACGCCGCATTCCGGTGGATGGCGGCGCCTATGCCTTTGACGTGCTTTCGGCGGCAGTGTTGGTGCCCGGCTGTCCAGTACGCTATCTCAGCACCGCCGATTGAGGCCGGGTCAGTCGGCGTCCGCTGCAATAACGTCGAAGATCTTACCGGGGTTCATGATCCCCTTCGGATCGACCGCGCGTTTGATCGCCCGCATCATGGCGACAGCCGGATCGCCAAGTTCGCTTGCCAGATATTTGGCCTTGCCTTGCCCGATCCCATGCTCGCCCGTGCAGGTGCCATCCAGTGAGATCGCAAGCTCGCTGAGCCAGCTCATGAAGGCCTGCGCCTGTGCCACCTCTTCTGCATCATCCTTATCGATTTGAAGCAGAATATGGAAATTTCCGTCGCCCACATGGCCCAGCATCGGCGCAACCATTCCCAAAGATTCTGCCCGTTCGCGCGCCTGCGTCACGCAGCTTGCCAGCGCTGATACCGGCACACAGACATCTGTCGACATGGATTGCAGCCCCGGGCGCAGGCTGTGCGTCGCCCAATAGGCATCGTGCCGGGCCTGCCATAGACGGCCGCGTTCTTCGGCATCGGTGGTCCAGCGAAAACCTGTGGCACCGAACTCTTCCGCGATCTCGCCAAATGCGGCCGCTTGCTCGGCCACGCTGGCTTCCGACCCATGGAACTCCAGCAGCAGCAGAGGCATTTCTGGCAGGTCCAGCTTGGAATAGCCGTTGACGGCCCGGACGGTCAGGGCATCCAGAAACTCCATCCGTGCGACCGGGATGCCCATTTGGGTGGTGGCAATCACCGCATCGCACACGTCCTGAACCGATGAAAAGCTGCACACTGCCGATGAGATCGCTTCGGGGATGCCGTGCAATCGCAGGGTCAATTCGGTGATCAAACCCAGTGTCCCCTCGGCACCGACCATCAATCGGGTCAGGTCATACCCGGCCGAGGATTTCCGCGCCCGCCGTGCCGTCGTCACGATCTGGCCATCGGGCAGCACTGCGGTCAGCCCCAGCACCAGATCTTTCATCGTGCCATAGCGCACTGCATTTGTGCCCGACGCCCGGGTCGAAGCCATACCACCCAAAGAGGCATCCGCCCCCGGATCGACCGGAAAGAACAATCCGGTATCGCGCAAATGCTGGTTCAATTGCTTGCGGGTCACGCCGGGCTGAACCCGGCAATCCAGATCTTCGGCATGGACGTCAAGAATCGCCGCCATGTCGCGAAAATCCACCGAAATACCCCCAAAGGGCGCATTCACATGCCCCTCCAAAGAGGTTCCAGCCCCAAACCCAATGACCGGTACAGCATGGGCGGCGCACACCTGGACGATCTGCTGCACCTCTTCGGTACTGGCCGGATAGATCACAGCATCGGGCAACTGCGGCGCAAGCCACGTGGTCGTGTGGGCATGCTGCTCACGCAACGCCCGGCCAGTTTGAAGCCGATCACCGAACAGCGCCCCGAGCGCCGCAATTGTTTCGGCCACAGCTGCCGGGCTGGGTCGTTGGAGATTAGAATGCTCGGTCATTTCGATCGTTAATCCTTTAGATGCGTCGGTAAGCGGCGGCGACAGTGATCGGCGCAGGATTTGTGGCCAATCCGCACCAATGGTGTAGTAGAATTGGCCCGCGTCTTCGCCGCTTCGGGTTTCGCCAGTAGCTCTTGTCCGCGTTTTATGGTCTATATGGCAGGTAACTGCCTCCAGAAAATGGTGGGCATACCGGCGCAGATCCACCGGCCTCCCACTTTGAAAGATACAAATACAATGCAGAATCTGACACCTCAAGGTCAGCAGATCGTTTCGGACGTTGCCTCCCGTTATGGCGTCAGCACCGATGCGGTCTCGACCCTTCTTTCGGCGATCAATGCCGGATATGGCACCCAAGCGCAGTTCAACCATTTCGAATTGGGCGGCATGGGCCAGTGGTCACAAGGCGGCATGATCATGATCGGGGACATGTTCAACAACGGCTTGAAGAACATGGTCAGCAACATGTGCAATGAACTGTCCCAAGCGCTGGCCAACAACCAGATGTACCAGCCCGCACCGCAACCGGCGCCGTTTCAGCCCCAATCCAGCCAGTCGCAAAGCCAATCCAACGGCTTTGGCAGCAGTTTCTCGACCTCTGGCGGGATGCAAGGCGGATCAAGCTGGCCGGCCGAGCTTGGCCAGCCCTCGTCCAGCGGATCGCAGAACAACCTGCGCTATGCGGTGTTCCCCAGCACCCGGCGACTGGCGATCGACAATAACGGCACGGTCACGGTTTATGACATTGGCGACCACAATATCGGCGGGTTTTCACAACAGCAGGGCGGTGATCAGTCGATCACCTTTACCAGCCAGTATGGCTTGGTGCGCGTTGCCGATCTGCCGGTTGTCACGCTGGGCCAAGGCAAGACCGAGCCTGCCCCCCAACAGCAACCGGTTCAGCAGCAGCCTGAGCCGCAGCAACCAGCACCGCAAAATCCCGCTGCCGCACCATCCAATGGCGGCAACAGCGATGAGATCTTCGGGCTGATCGAAAAGCTGTCCAGCCTGCATGCCAATGGCATCCTGACCCAAGCTGAGTACGAGACCAAGAAGGCAGAGCTTTTGGGCCGTCTTTAACGCAGGCAGTGGTGGGCCTTAGTCTGGGCCCACCATCACCGCTGGCATCCCCGGCGTCAGCCGGGACCGCAGCAATGCCACCGGATGGGCGCGCAGGGTCAGGCGCATGGCGACGTAATCTTCCACCACCTCTTCGCCGGGCGTCATCTCTGGCAGGTTCGCGGCCGGTTCCAGCCCGCCCTCGCCATCCAAATCCCCGGCAAACAACGGCAACGGCTTCACGGCGGTAATCGCCCGCGCCGCCCACAGGGCTTGCCGACGGGTCAGCCCCAGCGACGCGAAGGCATCCGCCTCGGCAAGCGCCGCAATCTGGGCCGGTGCAGTTCCGGCCCGCCGCCAGACATCGTCCACCTTACGGTAGCCATTGCCGCGCGCGCCGGTGATCCAAGTGGCCTCATCTTCGCGCAGCGCCTTGATCTGCCGAAAGCCCAGCCGCAGGGCCAGTCCGCCATTCCCGTCCGGTTCCATCACATTGTCCCAATAGCTGGCATTGATGCAGACCGGGCGCACCACGACGCCGTGGAACCGGGCATCGCGTACGATCTGGGCTGGGGCGTAAAAGCCCATCGGTTGCGCGTTCAGCAAGGCGCAGGCGAAAATGCCCGGGTGGTGGCATTTCAACCAAGCCGAGGCATAGACCAGCAGCGCGAAACTGGCGGCGTGGGATTCGGGGAACCCATAACTGCCAAAGCCTTCGATCTGCCCGAAGCAGCGTTCGGCAAAGTCTAGGGCATAGCCATTTTTGGCCATTCCAGTCAGAAATCGGGTTTTGAAATCCGACACATTGCCGTGCTTTTTGAAGGTGGCCAGCGCCCGGCGCAGACGGTCGGCCTCGTCCGGGGTGAAGCCCGCGCCGATGATGGCGATCTGCATCGCCTGTTCCTGAAACAGCGGCACCCCAAGCGTCTTCCCCAGCACCGCCCCCAGCGCGTCTGACGGGAACTGCACCGCTTCTTCGCCATTGCGGCGGCGCAGATAGGGATGCACCATGTCGCCCTGAATCGGGCCGGGGCGGATGATCGCCACCTCGATCACCAGATCGTAAAAGCTGCGCGGTCGCATCCGGGGCAGAAAATTCAACTGCGCCCGACTTTCCACCTGAAACACCCCGATGGCATCAGCGGCACAGAGCATATCATAAACCGCCGGATCTTCGGGCGGGAGGGAGGCCAGACTGTACCGCGCCCCATGATGACGGGCGACCAGATCAAACGCCTTGCGAATGCAGCTGAGCATGCCAAGGGCCAAAATATCGACCTTGAGGATCCCCAGCGCGTCGATGTCATCCTTATCCCAGCAGATCACCGTGCGGTCATCCATGCTGGCATTTTCCACCGGAACCAGTTCATCCAACCGTCCCTCGGTGATGATGAACCCGCCAACATGCTGCGACAGGTGGCGGGGAAAGCCCTGAATTTCCTCGACCAGCGCCAAAGTCCGGACCAGCAGCGGATCGGCGGGGTCCAACCCGACCTCTTGCAACCGCTCGGGGCCGATGGCCCCGCCGCCCCAGCCCCAGATCTGGCTGGACAGGGTGCCAATGGTGTCCTCGGTCAAGCCCATGGCGCGGCCCACCTCGCGCACCGCACGCTTGCCGCGATAATGGATGACCGTGGCGCATAGCCCGGCCCGGTGGCGGCCATAGCGGGCATAAATATGCTGGATCACCTCTTCGCGGCGCTCGTGTTCGAAATCGACGTCGATATCGGGTGGCTCGTCCCGGGCCTCGGAGACGAAGCGTTCAAACACCATAGTGCCGATCTCGGGGCTGACACTGGTCACGCCAAGGCAATAGCAGACCACCGAATTGGCCGCCGAGCCGCGCCCCTGACAGAGGATACCGCGGGACCGGGCGAAGGCGACAATATCATGCACGGTCAGGAAATAGGGATCATAGCCCAGTCGCGAAATCAGGCTTAGCTCATGCGCCAGCATCGCCCGGACCCGGTCCGACGCCCCCGCAGGATAGCGCCAGCGCAGCCCGTCTTGCGCCAGCCGGGCCAGCCGCGCCGCGGCGGTTTCGCCGTCTGCGGTTTCGGACGGATACTCATAGCGCAGCTCGTCCAGAGAGAATTGGCACCGGGCCGCGATCTCGGCGGCGCGGTCCAGCGCCGCGCCGTGACCTGTCAGAATGGCGCGCAGTTCGCTGGCACTGCGCAGGCGTTGCTCGGCATTGGCCAGCGCGATCCGGCCCAGCTGGTCGACGCGCTGACCGGTGCGGATCGCGGTCAAGACATCGGCAAGACGGCGCCTGCGCGCATCATGCATGATCGGCGCGCCACTGGCGACCGGGGCAATGCCAAGCGACCGGGCCAGTTGCGCGATCGCCGTGAAGCGCGCCGGGTCCTGCCCATCATAGGCGGGCTGCATCAACAACGACACCTGCCCGGCAAAGCGGCGCGTCACCGCCTGCGCCTGTGGCCACCATCCCCCCGCGCCGCCTGTCGCATGCAGGATCTGTGGCGGATGAAGCAAAAGCTCGAGCCCCGACGCGTGCGCCATCAGATCCGCCAAACCAAGATCACACTGCCCTTTTGGCGCCCGCAGCCGCCCGAGGGACAACAGGCGGCACAGTTGCCCCCACGCCGCGCGGTCCTGCGGCAGCACTGTGACGCACAGCCCTTCGCGCAGGATCAGCCGCGCGGCGGGCAGCACCCGCGGCGCACAAGACAAGATCGGGCCGGGCCGGTGCGTCGACCCCGGCGGCAGCGGTGGCCCAATCGGCCCATCCCGCGCAATCACAGCCTGCCGTTCCGCCAGTTGGCGGCGAATCTCACGTGCAGCCACATGCGCCCGCACAATCCCCGCCACCGAATTTTCATCAGCGATGGCGACAGCCGTCATCCCCAGCTCTGCGGCCCGCGTCACATACTCTTCAGGATGGGACGCGCCGGTCAGAAAGGTGAAATTCGACGTGACATCAAGTTCGGCAAACATATGGGAACCCGGGTGCAGCAGCAGACACCCGAGCATATTCCCGTTTTGTTCTTATTTGGAGTCGTATTTGGGGGGTGCAAGCACCCCCCGGTCAGATCACCCTCAAGGCAGGATCAGGATCCCCCGGAAATCATTGACATTGGTCAGCGTCGGACCGGTCACCACTTGCCCGCCGACCGCGGCAAAAAAGCCGTGACTGTCATTGGCGGCCAGCGCGTCATTCGCCGACACCCCCGCAGCCGCCGCCTGCGCCAGCGTCTCTGGCCCGATCCACGCACCGGCCACCTCAGCCGCGCCATCGACCCCATCGGTATCCCCGGCAATCGCCCAAATCCCGTCGGCTCCGTTCAAACCAAGTGCCAGCGCCAGCGCATATTCCGCATTCGGACCGCCACTGCCATCGCCGCGCCGGGTCACGGTCAGTTCACCGCCCGACATCAGCAACACCGGCGCATCGCCCGGGCGCATCGCGGCCTTCCGCGCCAAGGCCGCGGCCGCATGTGCCTGCGCCACCTCGCGCGCCTCGCCTTCCAGATCGGACCCCATAGACACGACCTCGCATCCGGCGGCCTCAGCCGCCTCGGTCGCCGCATCCAGCGATTGCGCTGGCGCCGCCACCACCCGGTTCTCGACCCGGGACAGGCGCGCATCCCCCGGCGGGACCACCCCCGTCGAACCGGCCAGAACCTGCGTCACAGAGGCAGGAACGTCGAACGGCCACCGCGTCAGCACCGCCTGCGCCTCGGCCACGGTGCTGGCATCGCCCACTGTCGGCCCCGAGCCGATGAACGCCGGATCGTCCCCCGGCACATCCGAAATCATCAGCGCCAACATCCGCGCCGGATAGGCCGCTGCCGCCAATTGCCCGCCCTTCACCCGGCTCAGATGCTTGCGCAGCGTATTCATCCGGTCGATCGGCGCGCCGGAGGCCAGCAGACCGGCATTAACGGCGCGCTTTTCGTCCAAGGTGATGTCGCCGGCGGGCGCAACCAGCAAGGACGACGCCCCGCCAGAGATCAACGCCAGCACGAAAACGCTGTCGTCCAGCCCCTCCAGAAGCGTCAGCATCCGCGCTGTCGCCGCTGCACCGGCGGCATCCGGAACCGGATGCGCGGCTTCGACGATCTCAATCCCAACACAGGGCCGACCATAGCCATAGCGGGTGATCACCAGCCCCTCGCAAGGACCCCAGACCGCTTCCACCGCTTCTGCCATCCGCGCCGACGCCTTGCCCGCCCCGATCACAACCACGCGCCCCTCCGGTTTCGGCGGCAGGTGGTCGCTAAGGCTGCGCATGGGATCGGCCACTTCAACCGCTCGGTCGAACAGGCGGCGCAGGAACAGGGCGGGGTCTTCGGCAAAGGGCATGGCGGTCTTATCCGTGTGTCATGGCGGGTTTATAGAATCTCGCGATCTCTAACAGGGTTCTTGACGAATGTCGCGAGGCACAGCAAACCCGAACCAGACACAGCAAAAAGGACCGTGCCGCATGTTCTCGGAGATCAAGGCCCCAGAAGGCGACCGGCTGTTGGCGCTTATGCAAGCCTTCCGCGCCGATCCGAATCCACGGAAAGTCGATCTTGGTGTCGGCGTCTATATGGATGACAGCGGCACGGTCCCAATTCTTTCCAGCGTCAAGATCGCCGAGCAGCGCCTGTTGGAAACCGAGACCACCAAGACCTATGTGGGCCCGCTTGGTGACCCCACCTTCGCCGCGGCGGTGCAGGAGATGTTGCTTGGCGCGTCCAGTCCACTGCTGTCCAGCGGTCGCACCCGGACCATCCAGACCCCGGGCGGCAGCGGCGCGCTGCGGATCGCGGCCGATCTGATCCACGCCAATGCCCCCGACGCGACCATCTGGCTGAGCACGCCAACATGGATCAATCACGGCCCGATCCACGCCTCTGCTGGCAACCGCGCCCGGCCCTATCCCTATTTCAATCCTGCCGACGGGTCCTTGGATTTTGACGGCATGATGGCTTGCCTTGATGGCGACGCCCGCCCCGGCGACGTGGTGCTTCTGCATGCCTGTTGTCACAACCCCACCGGCCTTGATCTGGGCGATGACCACTGGCGCGAACTGACCGCGTTGATGGCGCGCAAAGCGCTGATACCGATGATCGACTGTGCCTATCAGGGCTTCGGGGCCGGTCTGGACGCCGATGTTGCCGGTCTGCGCCATATGGCCGAGGCCCTGCCCGAAGTGCTGATCGCCACATCCTATTCCAAGAACTTTGGCCTATACCGGGAACGCACCGGCGCCCTGACCCTGATCGCCAAGACCCCGGATCACGCCACTGCCGCAACAGCCGCCCTTGGCCCCATCGTGCGCACCAGCTATTCGATGCCGCCGTCGCACGGGGCGCAGATTGTGGCTCTGATTTGGACCGATCCGACATTGCGCCAGCAGTGGCTGGAAGAACTCGCCGGGATGCGCGACCGGATCGTCGGGTTGCGCCACAGGCTGCGGACGACGCTTGAACAGCACCAGATCGGTCGCGATTTCAGCTTCCTGACCTCGCAGCGCGGCATGTTCTCCTATACCGGCTTCACGCCCGACGACATCCAGACCCTGCGCGCGCGCCATGCCATCTATATCGCCAGCGATGGCCGGATCAGCATTCCGGGGGTCAATGACAGAAATATCGGCTATCTGTGCGAACAGATCGCCGCAGTGCTGTCCGCCGACAAGCCGCGCTAATTCAAGACAATTCAATGACAGTTCCCAGCGTTCGATTAACCCGTCACACACTTGCCCACGTTACATCTGATCCTGCCGAACATTCGGTGGGTAGCGAGTACCGGCGGCGCAACCGGTTCAGTGGGGGTTCGCTTGACAAAGCGGACCCCGTGTCCGCTGCCCCGGCCAATCCCGACAGTTATTAACCATGGCCAAGCTCTATTTTCACTACTCAACCATGAATGCCGGAAAATCCACCGCGCTTCTGCAAGCCGCCTATAACTACGAAGAACGGGGCATGGCGACCTGTCTGCTAACCGCTCAATTGGATGACCGGGCGGGCGCGCGGCGGATCGCATCGCGTATTGGCATCCATTCTGACGCCACCACCTTCAACGCCGAGGATGACCTGTACGCCACCATTGCCGACGCCCATGCCGAAACCCCGCGGGCCTGCGTCTTTCTGGACGAGGCGCAATTCCTAACCGAACCGCAGGTCTGGCAGCTTGCCCGGGTGGTCGATGATCTTGGCCTGCCCGTCATGTGTTACGGGCTGCGCGTCGATTTCCTTGGCAAGCTATTTCCGGGTTCGGCAGCCCTGCTGGCCCTGTCCGATGAACTGCGCGAGGTCCGCACCATTTGCTTCTGCGGCAAGCGCGCCACCATGGTGGTCCGCAACGACGCCGACGGCCACCCGGTCCGCGGCGGCGCACAAGTTCAGATCGGCGGCAACGAAACCTATGTGTCCCTATGCCGACGCCACTGGCGCGCCGCGATGGGCGACACGCCCGAAACCCCGGCTCAGTAAATCCGGCCGCCCAGCGGCACCTCCCGCTCAGGGGCTAACAGCACGACCTCGCCCGTTGCATCTGGAATGCCCAGCACCAGAACTTCGGACATCACCGGTCCGATCTGGCGCGGCGGGAAATTGACCACCGCCAACACCTGCCGCCCGACCAACATCTCTGGAGTATAGTTTGCGGTCAGCTGCGCCGAGCTTTTCTTGATCCCGATGTCATCGCCGAAATCGACCCACAGTTTATAGGCAGGTTTGCGCGCCTCGGGGAACGGGTCCGCCTGCCGGATGATCCCAACCCGAATATCCACCTTCAGGAAATCATCAAAGCTAATCGCCGTCATGATCCAAGCTCGCGTGAGCGGGCGGCAGCGGCCCGAATCGCGTCAGACATCACCGATCCCAGACCGCCCTCGGCCATGAGGACCGCCAATGCTGCGGCGGTGGTTCCCCCGGGACTGGTCACATTGATCCGAAGCTGCGCCGGATCCGCGTCCGCCGGTTCGGCCAGTTGTCCGGCGCCGCTGACAGTGGCCTTGGCCAAGGCCATGGCCAGATCGGCGGGCAACCCTTCCGCTTCGCCAGCGGCTGCCATCGCCTCGATCATGTGAAACACATAAGCGGGACCGGACCCCGACACAGCCGTCACCGCATCCATTTGGCCCTCATGGTCCAGCCGGACCACCTGCCCCACCGCGCCCAACAACGCCTCGGCCAAGTTGACCGCAGACGCATCGGCAGCGGCGTTGCCAATCAATGCCGTGATCCCTTTCGAAATCGCCGCCGGCGTGTTCGGCATCGCCCGCAGAATCGGCGTCCTGTCCCCCAGCATGGCCTCATATTGCGCAATCGGAACACCGGCGGCGACGGATAGGAAAATTGTCTCGCCATTGCCAAACGCGTGCAAACTGGGCAGTGCGTCCTGCATCATCTGCGGTTTTACGGCAATGACGACCAGCGCCGGGCGGTCTGGCAATGTTTGATTCAGACGCAAACCCGCAATCCCGCGCAGCCAGTCCGACGGATTGGGATCAACGATCCAAACGCTGGACGCATCAACGCCCTGTGCCAACCAGCCTGCCAGCATGGCAGACCCCATCTTCCCACAGCCGAGCAGAACCAGGCCCCGTGCGCTCAGATCGTCAAATGTCATGCAACCCTCTTGGAATGGCGCGACCAGATTTCGCCGCGCCGAACCAGATTAGGCGCGGCCATAGGCCTCTGCAATGGCGACTTGCAGCGCATCTGTCGGGGTACTGTTGCCCCAACCGACCAGTTGAAACGCCGGATAAAACCGTTCCGCTGAAGCCACTGCCGCCGCAATCATGGTATTGATCTGTTCCGGCGTCGCCCCTTGACCGCCGCTCAGAACCAGACCGTACCGGAACACCATAAGTTTTTGTTCGGCCCAGAAGGTAAAGGCGCCCGCCCAACACAAGTCGTTGGCATGGTTCAGCAATTCGTAAAGCTCGCCAACCCGGTCTTCTGGCGGGTCCATGTCGAAACTGGCAATCAACCGCAGGGTTTCATCATTGTCCGACCAGGCCAGAGTGATCGAATAGGTCCGCCACTGCCCTTCCACGATCATCGCGATCTGATTCTCTCCGACGCGATCGAAATCCCATGCGTTGTCCTCGGCCAGAGTTTCAACCATATCGATGGGGTGGAGGTCCTCGTTATAATGTTCAGATAGGGACATGACCGGCCTCGCTTGCTATCGCCCTAGCTGCGGATCCGCCCGCTAGGGCTTGGTGCCTGTTCTAGAAGCGGCGGGGGTTTTAGCGCCGCTTACAATATATGGTGTGGGTTTATCCAAACCCTGTAAAGACATATTTGTGTGACACCTCCGCGTTTGACCGATCCGAAGGCCTGCCCCATTCCGCCTTGGCAGAACTGCCCAAAAAGGCCGCAGCACCTGCATATCCTCAATGGTTGCACGAATGGGTCAACGGGACGTTAGCGCGCAGCCGTTTGACTGCCCTCGTCCGTCAGAAACTGGCCGCCAGCCCCAGAGAGTAGCCTTCCAGATACTCGCCCTTGGTATATCGGGCCACCAACCGCGTCGTGGTGACCCACGGCACCCATGTCTGCACCAGATCGATTTCCCCGCCCAGACCGATCTGCGCCAGCCAGTCGGTGTTCAGAACTTCGCCCTGATCCCCTGGCATATAGGACATGGAAGCTTCGGTCACGACCCGCACCGGTCTGTTGAACAGCCTCTTGCCGGTCGGGAACCGTTGCCGCGACCATAGCGTCAGGGTGCTGGCATCCGACGCGGTGCCAAGGTCCTTATCCCCCCCGATCGGTTCAAAATGCAGGTAGGTATAGCGCAGCGACATGTCGACCTCGTAATCATTCTCGAACCGCCGGTCATAATACAGGGCCAGTGAGGCGCCGCCGCCGCCCGCAGTGAAGCCGCCATCTTTCAGGCTGTTCACATCCACATCAATAAAATCGCCGATCTTTTTGGCGGCGACCGAGGTGTCGGTCTGGACCCGCCCCAACACGATATGCGCCAAGGGACGCAGAACCAGATAGGGCGACAGGTCGAACTCATACCCAATCCCACCGGTCGCGGCGACGCTGGTCCACTTCAATGGCAGGCGTGACGTCTGCCCCTGACCCTCTAAAACCAACACCGGATCATAGCGATTATAGCCGATATAGCCTTCCAGATAGACCGGCAGGTCGTCGCTCCAGCGAAAGCCGCCGCCCAATTGCGCCGCCACAAAATCCGCCTGGCGACCCGGGTTCGCACCAGTATCAAGGATAAGTGCACTGGCGGTTTCGGACGGAACCGCCGCAAACCCCATCACCGCCAAAGCCCCCTGCGAATAGCGTTTGACCGCGATCCCGAACAGATCATTCAGATCTCGCTCTGCCTGCACCGGGGCTGCCAACGCAAGCCCGGCAAAGACCACCATCGCACCCAGACGTGCTGCCCGCATCCGCTGTCCTCCGGAACTGTTGTTCCGACACGCTGACACATACGGGGCAGCGTCGCCAGTTGGCACAGCTTTGAGGGGGACAAGACGTGTCCGCCGCGCCACAACGAAAAACGCCGCCGGGTTTCCCCAACGGCGTTTGTCATCTCATCCAATGCGGTCGGATCAGGCCAGTGCGGCCTGCGCCTTAACAACAATCGCTTCGAACGCAGCAGGCTCGTGCACGGCCAGATCAGCCAGAACCTTGCGGTCGACTTCGATCCCTGCCAGCGACAGACCATTGATGAAGCGCGAGTATGTCAGGCTTTCATCGTGGCTGCGCACAGCGGCGTTGATCCGCTGGATCCACAATGCGCGGAAGTTGCGCTTGCGGTTCTTGCGGTCGCGTGTGGCGTATTGGTTTGCTTTATCCACAGCCTGAGTAGCGGTGCGGAAAGCGTTGGACCGGCGACCATAATAGCCTTTAGCGGCCTTGATCACCTTCTTGTGGCGGGCGTGGGTGGTCACACCCCCTTTTACGCGAGACATGGGCGGACCTCCTTAACGGTTGTAGGGCATGTAGCCCTTGACGATTTTCTCGTCAGCAGCGCAAAGCGTGGTCGTGCCACGGGCGTTGCGAATGAATTTCTTGTGGCGCTTGATCATGCCGTGGCGCTTACCCGCCTGGCCTGCAAGCACACGGCCAGTGGCCGTCATCTTGAAGCGCTTTTTGGCGCTCGATTTGGTCTTCATCTTGGGCATTTCCGGCTCCCTTTTTTTCGGTGCGATGCAAGTGAGACTCGGCATGCCACTTCGGCCGGCCCCACCCGTTAGGAACGCGCCATATACGGCGGCTAGGCGGTGGGCACAAGCGGAAATCGTGCCCTGCCGCACCGCAGAAATGACACGGGGCGGCGCCCCATCGGTGCGCCGCCCCGTTAAGGCAGGATCAGGGTCCGAATCAATCCGGGCCAGTACTGAAAATCTTGTCTTCCGAACACGGAGCAACCCGCAGAATATTGGTGGTGCCGGACTGGTTGAACGGCACACCGGCGGTCACGACGATGAAGTCGTCCGGCCCAGCGATGTCCATGGCCCGCGCGGCCCGTGCTGCATTGACCACCGCCATCTTAAAGCGATCGACTGTTTCGGTCTCGTAGCAGTTCATCCCCCAATAGAGGCATAGCTTGCGGGCAATCGCCTTGCTCGGCGTCAGCGCGATAATCGCCACAGCCGGACGCTCACGCGCCACCAATGCCGCCGTGCTGCCGGTCTGCGAGAAACAGCAGATCGCTTTGATCGGCGTGGTCTCTGCCAATTCGCGGGCGGCATGAACAATGCCGTCGGCCACGGTCGAACGGGGCACCGTCCGGCTGGCATCGATAACCGCGCGATAGTTCGGATCGCTTTCCACTTCGACGGCGACGTTGTTCATGGTGGTCACAGCTTCGACCGGGAACGATCCCGCTGCCGATTCTGCCGACAACATCACCGCATCTGCGCCCTCATAGATGGCCGTTGCCACGTCCGAAACTTCGGCCCGTGTGGGCATCGGGCTGTCGATCATGCTTTCCAGCATCTGGGTCGCAACGATGACCGGCTTGGCCGCGTGGCGGCACAGGCGAATCAGGCGCTTCTGAATCGGCGGCACGTTCTGAACCGGCAATTCCACGCCCAGATCGCCGCGCGCGACCATGATCCCGTCCGACACCGCAAGGATGCTCTCAAACGCTTTTACAGCGGCGGGCTTTTCAATCTTCGACAGAATCGCGGCCCGGCCCTTGGCCAGCTCGCGCGCTTCGGTGACATCCTCAGGACGCTGCACAAAGGACAGCGCCAGCCAATCCACGCCCAGTTCACAGACGAATTCCAGATCGCGACGGTCTTTGTCGGACAGGGCGGCCAGCGGCAGCACCACGTCCGGCACATTGACGCCCTTGCGGTTGGAAATCTCGCCGCCGGCAATCACTTTGCAATCTGCGAAATCGGGGCCGCAAGCGTCGACCTCCACCCGGATCTTGCCGTCATTGACCAGCAGGGTCGATCCCACTTCCAGCGCCTTGAAAATCTCAGGGTGCGGCAGGCGAACCCGGGTCGCGTCGCCCTCGGTCTCGTCCAGATCAAAGCGGAAGCTCTGACCGACGGTCAACATCTCAGAGCCGTTGGCAAACACGCCACAGCGCAGTTTTGGCCCCTGAAGGTCGGCAAGGATGGCGATCGGCCGTCCATAGTCTTTTTCAATCTTGCGGATGATCGCATGACGCGCGGCGATCTCGCTGTGATCGCCGTGGCTCATGTTCAGACGGAACACATCGGCTCCGGCCTCATAAAGCGCACTGATCATTTTATAGTCGTTCGACGCAGGCCCAAGTGTGGCCACGATCTTGATACTTCTGCTGCGGCGCATGGTGGCCCCCTGTTCAATTCGTCGGTTGATCGGCAGCGTTATTCGCGCCCACCCGTCTGTTAGCGATAACGCCCTAAGGGGCCGTCATCGCGTATTTTCGTCCGCCGGACAACTGGCGAATGAGCCGACGCACCGAAATGACGCGGGTTTCATACAGCAGCCTTCGGTGACAGAAATAAGACGGGATGGTCTCTGACACCGCCCATTCTACCCTATCGTGGAAACCATAAGATGCCTTCCGCATCCGTGCAAGCGCGCCTATATCTGGCGATCACCGCCCATATCGAGAGGCCCGCCATGGACGACCAAACCCGCCTAGAACTGGAAGCCGCCACCTTTCGCCGCCTGCGCGATCATCTGGCCGCCCGCACCGACGTTCAGAACATCGATCTGATGGCTTTGGCCGGGTTTTGCCGCAATTGCCTGAGCCGCTGGTATGGCGAGGCCGCCGCCGAACGCGATGTGCCGCTGAACAAAGACGCCGCCCGCGCCCTGATCTACGGCATGCCCTATGCCGAGTGGCGCGACCTCTACCAGACCGAAGCCACCGACGCGCAGAAGGCTGATTTCGCCAAGTCTGCGCCAAAGCACGACTGATCCGTCTGATCCGTCTGATCCGGGGCCATTCCGGCGCGTGACGCCGCGCCGGGGTGGCCCCGGCGCACGATCTGCCCCGGATCAGTCCGGCGTGCTCAGGTCCCCATCGATGCGCCGGGCATAGCCGCGCGGCGTATACATGCGCGGCCCCTCGCCCATCTGCGCCAGCCGCGACTGTGACGACCCGATCAGCACCACGGTCAGCATGTCGACCTCATCGACCTCCAGTGCGTCAAGCCGACGATAGACCAGCTTTTCCTCGGTCCGCCCCAGCGAACTGGCCAACAGCACCGGCGTCTCGCCCGGTCGCGCCTCTAATAGGATGTCACGTGCCTCGGCCAGCAACGTCCGCCGCCGCATCGACACCGGATTATAGAAGGCGATCACAAAATCACCCGCCGCCGCCGCCCGGATCCGGCGCAGGATATCCTCGCGCGGGGTCAACAGATCACTCAGTGAAATCGCGCAAAAATCATGCCCCAGTGGCGCCCCGGCCCGTGCCGCCGCCGCTTGCAGCGCCGACACACCCGGCGCCGAGACCACCTCAACCCGCCGTGCCGCATCGCTGACACCGCCCGCCTCCGGGCTGCGGTCGAGCAATTCAAACACCAACGCGCCCATGGCATAAATGCCCGCATCTCCGGAACAGATCAGCGCCACGTTGCGGCCCTTGGCGGCTTCCTCCAGCGCATGACGGCAGCGCGCCTCTTCGCCGCCCAAAGGGAAATCCCGACGCGGCTTGCCCGCCGCCAGCGGCCCCAGCAGATCGATATAAAGGCCATAGCCGACCAACTCGTCCGCCTGTGCCACCATCCGGCTGGCTTCGGGCGTGCGCCATGCCGCCTGCCCCGGCCCGATCCCGACCAAGCTGACCCGGCCCCGCGGACGCCCCGGCAAGCCCGCCGCATCGGGGATCGGCCCCGGCGCCTGCGCCAAGGCGCAGGTCGCCGCCCCGGTCTTGCGCTTGGCAACCGTCAGCCCGCCCTCCGGCCCGGACAGCGCCAAAGCCGCGCCTTCGCTGACGCCGTGACAACCAACCTCGGCAAAGACCACCTCGGACGGGGTGGCCAGCCGCGACGCTTCGGCCTCAAGCTCTGCCGCTGAAAACAGCCGCAGCGGCACGTTCAGCCGCGCCGCCAAGGCCAATACCGCCGGTTCATCGGCCTTCAGATCCAGCGTGCCCACCGCCGCGATGCAGCCCGGTGCGATCCCGGCCTCTGCCAGAACGCTCTGCACCAGTTCCCACAGCTCTGCCCGGTCCGCATTCCGGGCACAGCCGACGCCCAGCACATGCGCCTGCGGATGAAACACCAGCCGCGCCGGGCCCCCGTCCAACGGCGCTTCGGTTACCGCAATCTCAACCTGCCCGTCTGGGTCGTCCACCAAATCGAACAGCGGCACCCCGCTTTGACGCACCCCCGCCCCTGCCAAAATCGACGCCATCGCGTCTTTGGCATCTTCGGGATTGGCCAGCCGATAGCCCGCAGGCGGCGCATCCAGCGCCACCCCCAAGGCCACATCGCCCGCAGTGGTGACGGCGGCGACCCCGCCCAGCCCATCGGCAATCTGCCGCGCCAGCCGGTTCGCCCCACGATGGCCACCTAGCAGCGGCACCACCACAGCCCCGTCATCGGACACCGACAGCACCGGGGGCTCGGCCCGCTTGTCAGACAGCAGCGGCGCCACCGCCCGGATCAGGATGCCACTGGCGCACACGCCAATCACCCCATGCCCCGCCGCGAACAGATCGCGAATGTGGTCCAGCGCGTTGGCAAAGGTCACATCCGGCGTGTCCGTGCGGCCCTCGCGGCCATGCAACGGCACACCAAGCTGATCGGCAATGCGGCGCGCCACGGCTTCGCCCGCGCGGTTGATTGAGACCACAACAGGGCTTACAGCCATGGGTCGGCTCCTTTTGTCACGATAATCATTGAAAAATAGGGGGCGGGGTCCGGCGCCTCGGTCAGCGGCACACAGCGCTCGCCCGCCAGACTGACCCGTTCGACATAGATCGCCCGCTCCAGCAGACCCTCGGCCCGCAGCAGATCGCGCAAGCGGCCCAGATGCCGCCCGACCTTCATCACCACCAGTGTATCGGCCAAGGCGATCCGCGCCCGCAGCGCCGCATCAGGCAACGGCCCGGGCAAGATCGTCACCGCCTCGTTGCGCGCCGCCAAGGGCAGACCGGCCCGCGCCGCACAAGCCGTCACCGAGGTCACCCCCGGCACCACCTCGACCCGAAACCGACCCGACAGGCGCGCATAGAGATACATGAATGAGCCATAAAAGAACGGATCGCCCTCACACAGCGCGACCACATCCTGCCCCGCCTCCAGCGCGTCGGCAATCCGCGCTGCGCCGTTGTCATAGGCCGCCTGCGCCGGACCGCGCGCCGGGGTCATCGGCACATCCATTACGATTTCTTGCGCCCCTGCCGGGATCAGATCGGCTGCAATCGACCGGGCAAGGCTGTCGGCACCCGCCAGCGCCGGATAGGCAATCACCGCTGCGCCTTCGATCAGGCGCGCCGCCTTGCGGGTAATCAACTCTGGGTCACCGGGCCCCAGCCCGACCCCGTACAGGGTGCCGCTCATCGCGCCTGAATTGCCCATTGCGTCACCGGCATGAAGGGCTGCCAGCCGTGATAGGGGCCAACCGGACGCACACGCTCCACCCGGATCCGGGTCAGATCACCGCCCAGCCGCGCGTGCAGCGACAGCAGCAGGGCCTCGCTTTCCAGCGTCACCGCGTTCGCCACCAGCCAGCCATGCGGGGCCAGCGCGGCCAGCGACGCCCGGGCCGCCGCCTCGCTCAACCCGCCGCCGATGAACACTGCATCCGGACGCGGCAGGTCCACCAACGCCTCGGGCGCACGGCCAGCCACCAGTTGCAGACGCGGCACGCCCAGCGCCAGCGCGTTGCGCGCCGCCATATCCCGGCGATCAGCCAGCGGTTCGATCCCAATCGCCCGGGCATCCCGCGCCGCCCGCATCCACTCAATCCCGACCGAGCCCGCGCCCGACCCGATATCCCACAGCATCCCGCCCCGCCGGGGCATCAGCCGCGCCAGCGTCACCGCGCGGACCTCGCGCTTGGTCATCTTGCCATCATGCACGAACAGATCATCGGCCAGCCCGGCCACCCGGCTCAGCACCTGCGCCTCTGGCCCCGCGACACAGTCAATCGCCAGCGTGTGGAAATCCGGCACCTCGGCCGACCAATCCTGCGCCAGACCATCAAACCGCGCTTCAGCGTCGCCGCCCAAATGCGCCAGTACGGTCATCCGGCTGCCGCCATAGCCGCGCGCGCACAGCATCGCCGCCACGGCTTTGGGCGTCGTCCGGTCTTTGGTCAGCAATAGCAACCGCGCCCCCGGCCCGACAAACGGCAGAATTTGCTCGGGCGGTCGGCCATGCGCGGTTAGCAGCTCGGTATCGGCCAAAGACCAGCCCAGCCGCGCCGCTGACAGCTGAAACGCCGACAGTTGCGGGTGATAGCAAATCTGCGCCGGATCAATGCCGCGCCCGATCCGCGCGCCCACCGAGAACCACAGCGGATCGCCGGTCGCCAGAACCACCACCCGGCGGCCCTCTTGCGCCTTGATCGTGGAAATCAGCGCGTCAAACGGGCTGGGCCAGCGCAGGCGTTCACCGGTCAGCCCCGGCGTCCTATCGTGCAAACGGTCCGAGGCGACGATGACCTCGGCAGCCTCAACCACGGCACGGGTCGCGGGCATCAAGCTGTCCAACCCGGCCTCGCCCATGCCGACGATATGCAGCCAGACGCCGCTCATCCCGGCTCCCCCGGCAGACCGGCGGCCAAGGCGTTCACCGCAGCCGAGGCCATCGCCGACCCGCCACGCCGTCCGCGCAGGGCGACGAACTCTGCGCCGCGTGGACGCGCGGCCAGTTCCGCCTTGCTTTCGGCAGCACCGACAAAGCCCACCGGAAAGCCCAGGATCACCGCAGGCGGTGCGACACCGGCCTCCAGCAGTTCCAGCAGTTGAAACAGGGCCGTCGGCGCATTGCCAATCGCCACAACAGCGCCCTCAAGCCGATCGCCCCAAAGGGTCACCGCCGCCGCCGAGCGCGTCGTGCCAAGCCGCTTGGCCAGCTCGGGCACACGGGCGTCATTCAGCGTCACCACGACATCATTGTCCGCAGGCAGCGCCCGGCGAATGATCCCGGCCGCGACCATCTCGCAATCACACAGGATCGGCTTGCCCGCCAACAGTGCCGCCCGGCCAGCCACCGCTGCCTCAGGCGAATGGGCGATCCGGTCGGCCACCTCGACCATGCCGCAGGCATGGATCAGCCGCACCGCCATTGACGCCATGCCGGCATCGAACCGGTCGAGCCGCGCCTCGGCCCGGACGGTGGCAAAGCTGGCCGCATAGATCGCGGCGGGATCACGCAAGTAGGGCCGCATCAGGCGCCGCGCTTGCGCGCACTTTCAGGGCCGTGCGGGTGGTCGGCATGGGGATAGGGGGCGTGGCTGTGATCATGATCGTGGTGGTGGTGATGCCCATGATCATGCGCATGGTCATCGCTGTGGGCATGTCCGTGATCATGATCGTGACTGTGCCCAGTGGCCTCCAACCGGCACTCGCCGGTGCAGAACGTGTCGCAGAGCGCACAATCGGCCACGTTCGACCCCGGCGCGCTGGCCCCCTGCCCCTCCACATGGTGATGGTGGCTTTCCTGCACCGCGCCAACCTCGACCTCAAAGCCCAGAACCTGCGTGCGATATTTGCACATGGCGCAATTGGCGGGCGGCACCTCGCCCACCTGTTCGGTGATCCGTTCCGCGAAGGTTTCCAACACCAGTGGATGATCGCCCAGATAGCCGGCCTTGATGAACGCAATCTCAGGATGCGCCGCCGCGACCTGATCGGTGAAGCCATAGATCCGGTCAATCAGAATGCCCGAGAACAGGAAATACGGGAACACGATGACCCGCTTATAGCCCAGCCGCGCGACGTGGCTCAGGCAGGGTTCCACCAGCGGGAAGGTGACGCCGGAGTAGCCGACCTCGCACCAGCCGAAGCCCATGCCCTCCCACAGCATCCGCGCCACTTTCGACACGTTGCCATTGGCATCGGGGTCACTGGCCCCGCGCCCGATCACCACCAAACAAGTGTCATGCCGCGCCACGACGCCGCTTGCGTTGGCTGCGACCTCAGCCTCTTCGATCCGGGCCGCCGCAGCCGCGATCATCTTGGGATCGACGCCCAACTCGCGGCCATAGGACACGTCGATCCCATGCTTGGCGGCATAGGTGTTCAGCACCGTGGGAATGTCATTCTTCGAATGCATCGCCGCAAACAGCATCCCCGGCACTGCCAGAATCCGCTCGCAGCCCGCCGCGCGCAGCCGGTCCAGCCCATCCCGGATCACCGGATTGGCGAATTCCAGATAGCCGTAATCGGTGATCCAGTCCTCGGGCAACAGCGCCGGCAACTTTTCCGCCAACACAGCAAATTCAGCCACAGCCGCATCACTGCGCGATCCGTGGCCGCAAATCATCACACCTGTCCGGGTCATCGCGGTCAGGCCTCTTGCCGGTCGGAGGCATCGCTCGCCGCGTCGACCACAGGGCCAGCAGGGCCAAAGACCACAGAAGGGCTCAGCACTGGCCGAGCGTTTAGGAAAGAAAGCGCGCGCATGGGGTCTACTCCGGTCGGGTCATGGCCTCGGGCCGCAGAGCTTAGGTCAATCCCCGACGATGCAGCCTTTGGCCCCCGGTTTGGGTCGACCTCTGACTGCCAACCGCTCTGGCCTGATGGCGTCGTCTGGGGTGGTATAGGCAGGCCCACGCAGTGGCGCAATCGTTTTAAGGCCGCGCCACCCGGGCCAACTCCGCGGCCTCACTGTGCGCCCACGCAGGTCAGCTTCGCGACAATCGGCCAAGAATTCCCAAACCATTCTCCCTATATCACAAGTCAGCCAATTAAGAGGACCACATGGGACATTTGCAAAACGGCGTCTGGAAAGACGAATGGTACGACACAGAAGCCACCGGTGGCACCTTCGTGCGCTCGACCGCTGGGTTTCGCAACTGGGTGACCGCTGATGGCCAGCCCGGCCCCTCCGGAGAGGGCGGCTTTCAGGCCGAAAGCGACCGCTATCACCTGTATGTCTCCTACGCCTGCCCGTGGGCCCACCGCGCCTTAATCTTTCGCGCCATCAAAGGCCTAGAGCCCCATATCGGCGTGTCTGTGGTCCATCCCGACATGCTGAGTGACGGCTGGACCTTTGCCACCGATTTTCCCGGCGCCACCGGGGATCTGTTGGCGCAACGGCGCTTCCTGCGCGATGTTTATACCGATGTCGATCCGCAGGTCAGTGGCCGCGTCACCGTACCGATCCTCTATGACACCGCCCGGCAAACCATCGTCTCGAACGAAAGCGCCGAGATCATCCGCATGTTCAACAGCGCCTTCGATGAACTCACCGGCAACACGGACAATTATTGGCCCGAAGACCTGCGCGCGGCGATCGAACCCGTCAATCAACGCATTTATGACACCGTGAACAATGGGGTTTATAAGGCGGGATTTGCCACGAGTCAGGACGCATACGACGCCGCTGTCGGGCCGCTGTTTGACTCGCTGGACTGGCTTGAGGGCATACTATCAAATTCGCGTTACCTGCTGGGGGACCGCCTAACCGAGGCAGATTGGCGTTTGTTCACCACCCTCGTCCGGTTCGATTCGGTGTATCATCTGCACTTCAAGTGCAATCGCCGCCGGATCACCGACTACCCGGCGCTTTGGGCG